>NZ_PGFC01000002.1 GCF_002797875.1 Pseudoscardovia suis | reverse complement strand
AACCCGGCACCTCAATCGAATGGACCGACCTGCACATGCCCGTCTTCAACACCTGAACGAGAAGTCTAAAGCAATAACTTTGGTTCCTATATGCCAACTTGGTTCCTATATGTCCCTCGGCAAGAACGTAAGGCGTTCCACATCGTCAGACCATCATGAGGGATAGGGGCACGACGCCGGAGACGCTGATGGACGATTCAATCATGAACGCGATGGGTGTGACCGCTCCAGTCCGTGCCCAGGCCGCGGCAATGACCACGGCACCCCAGACCACGGCTAGTCCCGCGGAAAAGAAAAACGCCGGCGACAACGCCGGCGAAGAGTGCCCCGGATGCGATTCGAACGCACGACACCCGCTTTAGGAGAGCGGTGCTCTATCCCCTGAGCTACCGGGGCAACGAATATATATGGTACACCGTCACACGCCGTGGTTATGTCGCCTGCGGAATTCACACCATCATCGGGCGACGAGCCCAACAGTGTCAACGCAATAAGCGCTCACACCGCCCGCGGAATTCACACCGCCGCGACATCACGCATGCCTGGCCATGCATACGGCACATGCATATGGTCTGGCACGTCCTGCCACGCCACCGGATACCCGGCGCCATGCGCACAAAACACCGAATCCGGCGTGTTGTCGAGGTCAGCGACCGGATCATAACCCGCTGCCGCCACCACCGAGTCCTCCTCATGGCACGGCCTGTATCCGGCAAAAGTGCACGACAGCCGTCCCATGCCGTGAGTGAACGAATTGACATCCATCGCATAATCACGCATCTGGCTCACCGGCGCCTTCCCGACTAGCACCGCGCTGCCCACGCCACCGGCATCCGTGCCCGCGGCACCGCCATCCATGCCACCGGCAGCCTCCAACTCAAACTCACCGCCCATGCGCTGCACATCTGACATCGCACGCCCCACGCACTCCTGCGGCACTTCAAGCCGGAACGCATACCACGGTTCCAGCAAACGACATTCGCCGCGCTGGCGAAGTTCCATGAGACCTTGCCGCACCGCGCGGTACGTCGCCTGACGAAAATCACCACCCTCGGTGTGCTTGAGATGCGCGCGTCCCGCCACGAGCGTAAGCCGCACATCGGTGAGCGGAGCACCAACAAGCACGCCCAGATGCGTTTTCTCGGCAAGATGCGTCACCACCAAACGCTGCCAGTTGCGCGCGAGCACATCCTCACTGACATGCGCACCCACATGCACGCCGCTGCCAGGCTCCCCCGGCTCAATGAGAATGTGAGCCTCGGCGTAATGGCGCAGCGGCTCGAAATGCCCCACGCCTTCCATTGTCGCGGTCACGGTCTCTTTGTAGAGAATCCCGCCGGTGCCAAAATCCACATCGATGCCGGAGCGCTCATGCAACGCCTGGCGGATCACGTCAAGCTGCACCTCGCCCATCAGCTGCACGTGCAGTTCCTGTAGACGCTCCACCCACGCGACGCGCAGCAATGGTTCCTCGTCCTCCAGTTCGCGCAACGCCGCAATGAGCTTGTGCAAGGTGTTTTCATCGAACTGCAGGCCGCCTGCCCTCGCCGCGATGCCGTCCGTTGTGCCGGCTTGGGCGTGTGCGACGTTGGAAGAAGTGGTTGCTGGGGAATTGGAAGAATTATTGTTTCCCTGATTCTTGGCGCCGTCAGCGGAATCTGCGCGCGGTGAATCCTGATTGCCGTGCGACGCCCCGGAAGAAACATCGCTAGCGCTTGGCTGGTTCGCCCCCGCTGGCAGCACAGCGTACGTCAGCACAGGCTGCAGCATGGGCGCGCCCGCATCCGGTTCGAAACCCAGACCCTCGCCAGGGAATGTGCGCTCAGGACCGGCCACCGCGCACACCGACCCAGATGGCACCAGCGTGACCACCTCGTATTTGGCACCGTTGTAGATGCGGATCTGGTCGATTTTCTCCCACGTGCCGACCTCGTCACCAGCCGAGCCAACCTCGCTGCCGGCATCGCCAGCCTCGCTCGCGCCGCCAGCGTCATCAGCCCCATCAGCACCGCCAGCCACTCCGGCACCGCCGCCCGGCACCTCGTGCAGCATCTGCTTGGCGCGCAGCTCACCACCCGTCACACGCATCCACGTGAGCCTGTTGCCGCGCTCATCATGCGACACTCGATACACCCTCGCACCAAACGCATCCGGGCGCGGCGCCTCAAGCATCCACGAATCCAACCCATCAAGGAACGCCTTCACCCCCTCCATGCGCAGCGCCGAACCGAAAAACACCGGAAACACCGCACGCCGTGCGATAAGGGCACGCACAGTGCCCTCCCCCAGCGTGCCGGTTTCAAGAAACTCGTCCATCGCCTGTTCGTTTTGCATCGCCATGTCCTCGGCACACGCCTCAAGCCCATCGCCCAACGGCACCATGGCATCCGACAGCCGCGAGCGCAACTGGGCAAGCACGGTGTCGCGACTGGCACCAGGCGCGTCCATCTTGTTGACGAACACGAACACCGGCACGTTGTAACGCGCCAGCAACCGCCATAGCGTCTTGGTGTGCCCTTGCACACCATCGGTGCCGGAAATCACCAAAATCGCGTAGTCAAGCACTCGCAGCACTCGTTCAGTGTCCGCCGCGAAATCCACATGCCCCGGCGTATCAAGCATCGTCAGGTCCAGACCGCCATGGCGGATGCGCGCCTGATGCGCGTGGATGGTGATGCCGCGCTTCTTTTCCATCGCCTCGGGATCGAGGAATGCATCGCCATGATCGACACGCCCGATTTCGCGCACCTGTCCCGCCACATACAGCAAGGCCTCCGACAATGTGGTCTTGCCGGCATCCACGTGTGCCACGATGCCTGCGACCACACGCCGCCGCGAAGTGGCATGGCTGGCGGAGGCGGAAGACCCGGAGGACGCGGCGAAAGAAGAAGTGGCGGAATCAGTCATGCCCCCATGATTGCCGCACCCACCGATTTTGAGGCATCTCCGAATCTGTCACAGACCACTGCCCTTGCCAATCACAGGGCATTCGCCAATCACAAGGCATTCGCCGGCACAGGGCACTCACCAACACAAAACATTCACCGGCACAGGGTATGTCGACAGCGCAGAAAACCTATGATTGCAATGAAATGACAATGCCGTCCGACACCATATTCGCAAGAAACGAGCCAATGCCATGACCGAAGCAACCACACCCTCACACAACACACCCTCGCACAACACACCCTCACACAACGAAGCGCCAGCTTACAAAAATCCCAATCTGCCCACCGAAGAGAGAATCAACGACTTGCTGTCGCGCATGACGCTCGAAGAGAAGGTCGGGCAGATGATGCAGCTCGATGCCCGCGGCGCCGATCTTGAAGACCTCATAGCCGGCCGGCACGTTGGTTCCATCCTGCACACATCGCCCAACGACCTGTTCAAGGCCTGCGAAATCGTTCAATCCAAGACCCGTCTGGGAATCCCGCTGCTCATCGGCGACGATTGCATCCACGGCTATTCCTTCTGGCCGGGCGCCACCATCTTCCCGGAGCAGCTGGGAATGGCCGCAACATGGGACTCGGATATGCTCCGCGCTATTGGACGCGCCACCGCCGAAGAGGTGTCGGCTACCGGAGTGCATTGGACGTTTTCACCAGTGCTGTGCATTGCCCGCGACACCCGTTGGGGACGCGTGGGAGAAACCTTTGGCGAAGACCCCTATCTCATTGGCGAGCTGGCATCGAGCATCATCAAGGGATACCAAGGCGGAACCACGGCGGACGAACCTTTGGCAAAGGACGCGATCTTGGCGTGTGCCAAGCATTTCGCCGGATATTCGCAAACCGAAGGCGGGCGCGACGCATCCGAGGCCGACCTGAGTCGCCGCAAACTCGAGTCATGGTTCCTGCCACCCTTCGAACGAGTCGCCAAGGAAGGCTGCGCCACGTTCATGCTTGGCTATGAAGCCATCGAGGGAGTGCCTGTCACCTTCAACAACTGGCTGCTCAACGACAAGCTGCGGGGCGAGTGGGATTACCACGGAACGCTGGTGACCGATTGGGACAATGTCGGCCGTTCCGTGTGGGAGCAGCATGTCAAGCCGGACTATGCGCACGCCGCAGCTGATGCGGTCAAGGCCGGCAACGACCTGATCATGACCACACCGCAGTTTTACGAAGGCGCCCTCGAGGCGGTGCGAACCGGATTGCTTGACGAAGCGCTCATCGATGACGCGGTCAAGCGCATACTCGCTTTGAAATTCCGCCTCGGACTGTTCGAAAACCCGCGTCTGCCCGACCGCGAGCGCATCAACGCCTCCATCGGTTCAGCCGAGCACGAGCAGCTTAACCTCGCGGCGACGCGCGAGGCGATAGTGCTGTTGAAAAACAACGGCGCGCTGCCGTTTGACGCTCACAGTGCCAAACGCATCGCCGTCATCGGCCCGCTCGCGGATGACGCCCAGGCGCAGCTGGGTGACTGGGCGGGCAATTCCGGCCAGGTCGATTGGATGCCGCAAGGCCAGCCGCGCAACATGATCACCACGGTGCTTGACGGATTCACCCAACTCGCACCGCCTGAGTGCGAGGTCGTGTATTCGCGTGGCGCGAACATCGTCGATTTGCGACCTGACCCCGAGGGTGAATTCTTCCCGGATGGCCAGCCGCGACCGAAGATTGGCGTGTCCGCCGCGATTGACCAAGCGCTGATTGACGATGCCGTGGAAAACGCCCGGCGCTCCGACCTTGTGGTGGCGGTTGTGGGAGACACCATCCAGATGATCGGTGAAACCCGATCGACCGCAACGCTGGAATTGCAAGGCGGACAGAACGCGCTGCTGGAAGCCCTGTGCGGTGTTTCACGTGAAACCGGCAAACCGTTGGTGGTTGTGCTCATGAGTTCCAAGCCAATGGTGCTTCCCGCCTGTGTGATCGGCACCAACGGGGTGATTGTGGATGAATCAGCCGCCGCCGGCACGTCGGCACTGCTATGGGCGCCGTGCCCGGGCATGAAAGGCGGACAGGCTATTGCTGAGGTCATACTGGGGCTGACGAATCCGAGCGGACGGCTTCCCATCACGTTCCCCCGTCATGCAGGCCAGCTTCCCGTGTATTACAACCAGATACGCGGTCAGCATGGCAACCGGTATGCCGATCTGACGCAGGACCCGGCGTTCGCATTCGGCGAGGGACTGTCGTACACCACGTTCGAGTATGGGGAGCCGGTGATCGAGAATGTCCCGCAAGACGGCGCATTCGGCACTTGCGACACCATCCACGCCTCGATTGCGCTGACGAACACCGGGAGCCGGCCGGGTTCCGAGGTGGTGCAGGCATACGTCACGGATCTGGTGACCTCCTGCACGTGGGCGGATCGCGAGCTCAAGGCGTTCCAACGCGTGGAACTGCAACCCGGTGAATCGACGACCGTGTCGTTCGACATACCGGTGCGGGATTGCAGCATCGTCGATGCGCAGGCGCACCGCGTTGTCGAGCCCGGCGAGTTCGAGCTGCTCATCGGCCATTCCAGCCGGCGGCCGGACCTCACATGCGCACGGTTCACGGTTCGCGCGCAATCCATGGCGCACGCCAACCGACAATCCATGGCGCACGCCAACTGACAATCCATGGCGCACGCCGACTGCCGCAACGCGTCGCATTGACATGGCGTGACGCACTGACACAACGCGGCATAAACACATAAACAAAGGGCCCATCGCAGCGCGATTGCTGCGATGGGCCCTTATCGTTGTGCCCGCCCCTTACTCGAGTTCGAGTGCGCCAGTGTAGAGCTGGTAGTATTCGCCCTTCTGGGCAATGAGCTCGTCGTGGTTGCCGCGCTCGATGATGCGGCCGTGGTCGAGCACCATGATCACGTCGGAGTTGCGCACCGTGGAGAGGCGATGGGCGATGACGAACACCGTGCGCCCCTTCATCAGGTTATCCATGCCGGCTTGCACGACTTCCTCGGTTCGGGTGTCGATGGAGCTCGTCGCTTCGTCGAGAATCATGCACGGCGGATTGGCGACGGCGGCGCGGGCGATGGAAATCAGCTGGCGCTGGCCTTGCGACAATCCCGAGCCGTCGCCGGAAAGCACGGTCTGGTAGCCGTTGGGCAGCATGCGGATGAAGCCGTCGGCGTTCGTGAGCTTCGCCGCCTCGATGCATTCCTCGTCCGTCGCGTCAAGCCTGCCATAGCGGATGTTGTCCATCACAGTGCCGGTGAACAGGTTCACGTCCTGCAGCACGATGCCCAGCGAACGGCGCAAATCAGGCTTGCGGATGTTCTTCACATCGATGCCGTCATACAGAATCTGGCCTTCCTGCACGTCATAGAAACGGTTGATGAGGTTCGTCACCGTCGTCTTGCCCGCACCAGTGGCGCCCACCAAGGCCATCTTCTGGCCCGGCTTAGCGAACCACGTGATGTCATGCAGCACAGGCTTTCCCGGCACGTAGCTGAATGTCACGTCGGTGAAGCGCACATCACCGCGCAGCAGGGTGTAGCGTCCGTCCGGCGACGTGACGGCCTGTTCCTTGGCCTTGAGCGCCACTTCGCGCGCCGACCCCTTGAGCTTGGACGCCGCCGCGAGAGACCTCGTGCCATCGTCGTCCGCGGCGCGCTTCCATGCCCAGTGGCCGGTCTCGCGCTTTGTCTCGGTCATCGTGCGGCCGTCGGCACCCAATTCCACGTTGACGAGCGTCACGGTCCCCTCATCGGTTTCCACCGGCTCGTCCATCAGGGCGAAGATGCGAGACGCGCCTGCGAGCGCCATGAGCACCATGTTGAACTGCATGGAAACCTGGCCCAAGGGGTTGAGGAATCCCTTGACCAGTGTCAGCAGTGACACAATCGTGCCCAGCGTCATCACGCCAACGCCGCCGAAGCTGAGGTTCGGCAGGCCGGCGATGCCCACGGCGGCCCCCGCGATGGCGATGATCACATACAACAGGTAGCCCATGTTGTTCACGATCGGCATGATGATGTTGCCATAAGTGTTGGCGCGGGCGGAAGCGTCGAAAAGCTCTTCGTTCTTCCGGTCGAATTCGCGTTGTGTCGCATCCTCATGGTTGAAGACCTTGATGACCTTCTGCCCGTTGACGGCCTCTTCGACGAATCCGTTGACATCGCCCAATGACTTCTGCTGGCGTATGAAGTGCGCGCCGCTGCGCTTGACAAGCTTGTTGACCATCATGAACAGCACGATGGCGAACACAAGCGAAAACAGCCCGAACGGCACGGAAAGCGCAAGCATCGCCACAAGGGAGGCGAAAGCGCTGATCAGAGACGAGATCATCTGCGGAATCGACTGCGAGATGGCTTGGCGCAATGTATCGGTGTCGTTCGTGTAACGGCTCATCACATCGCCATGCTCATGCGTGTCGAAGTAACGAATCGGCAGACGCTGCTGATGGGCGAACATCTCGTCGCGAATCGTCTTGAGCGTGCCTTGCTCCACTTTGACGACCATCCAGTTCCACAGCCAGATGCTGAACGTTCCCACCACATACAGCACGGCAAGCAGCGCGATTGCTCGCGCCAGCGGCTGCCAATCCGGATTGGTCTGCCCCACGAGCGGCAGGATGTATTTGTCGATGAGCTGCTGGAGGAATGCAATTGAAAAGGCTTGGGAGACAGCCATGACGATGATTGCGAGCAGGATTACCACGACCTGCCAGCGGTAACGCAGGATGTAGCCCATGAGCCTTTTCACTGTGCCGGGCGCCGGACGATTGTTCGCCGGTTTCTTTGCTGGCGTCTGGCTCATCGTGCATCTCCTTCCTGAGTTTCCTGTGCGTGTTCATCAATGCCGGCTGCATGGTTCTTCGTCTGCAGCTCGTAGATCGCGCGGTATTCGTCACTGGTCTGAAGCAGCTCGTCATGAGTGCCCTTGGCGGCAATCGCGCCGTTCTTCATGATGAGGATCATATCGGCGTCCTGCACGGAGCTCAAACGCTGGGCGATGATGATCTTCGTCGTCTGTGGGATGTCTTGACGCAGGCCTTGGCGAATCAGATAATCGGTTTTCGTGTCAACGGCGCTCGTGGAATCATCGAGGATGAGGATCTTCGGTTTCTTGAGCAATGCGCGTGCGATGCACAGGCGCTGGCGTTGGCCACCGGACACGTTGGTGCCGCCCTGTTCGATCCACGTGTCGTATTTGTCGGGGAATTCCTGGACGAATCCATCCGCCTGGGCGATCTGCGCGGCGCGACGCACCTCGTCGTCGGTGGCGTTCGGATTGCCCCAGCGCAGGTTGTCGGCGATCGTGCCGCTGAACAGCACGTTCTTCTGCAACACCACCGCCACTTGGTCGCGCAACAGCGTCAGGTCGTAGTCGCGCACATCATGCCCGCCGACCTTGAGCGACCCTTCGGTCACGTCATACAGGCGTGGGATGAGCTGCACGAGACTGGACTTGGACGAGCCGGTGCCGCCGATGATGCCGACGACCGCCCCGGAGGGGATCTTGATGTCGATGTCATCCAACACCGGTTTTTCAGCGGTCTTGGCATAGCGGAACGTCACATGGTCGAATTCAATGGAGCCATCCGGCACATCGGTGAGCGGCTTGTCGGGGTTCGTGACGGTGCTGGCCTCTTGCAGCACCTGGCAGACGCGTTCCGCCGAGGCCTGCGAGATGATGATGAGGACGAAAATCATCGACACCATCATCAGCGACATCATGATTTGCAGCGCGTAGGCGATGAGCGCTGTCAGGTCGCCGGTTGTCATGCCCAGCGCCGCATTGTTGCCGGATGCCACGATCTGCTTGGCGCCCAGCCATGAGATGAGCAGCAGCGTGGTGTAGATGCAGCCGTCCATGAGCGGGGCGTTGAAGCTCAGCGTGTGCTCCGCTTTCACGAAGTTCTTGTAGATGAGCTGCGAGATGCGGCTGAACTTGCCGATCTCATGATTCTCACGGTTGTAGGACTTCACCACGCGGATTCCCTGGAGGTTTTCGTCCACGTCGTTGTTCAGCGCATCATACAGGTGGAACGTGCGTTCGAAGATCGGATGCACGTAAGCGGCGATAGCGATGAGGCCGCCGCCCAGAATCGGAATCGCCACAAGGAAGATCATGGAGATGGATGGGCTGATGCGGAAGCTCAGGATCCATGCGACGATGATCAGCATCGGGGCGCGCACGCCCACGCGAATGAGCATCTGGTAAGAGTTCTGCAGGTTCGTGATATCCGTGGTGCAGCGCGTGATGATGGAACCGGTGGAGAATCGGTCGATGTTCGTGAAGCTGAAGCCCTGCACCTTCTTGAACACGTCGTGGCGCAGATTCTTGGCGAAGCCTGCGGCCGCCACTGCCGAATAACGACCGGCGAGGGTGCCGGCGACGGCGGAGACGATGGCGCACACGAGCAGAATCGCACCGTACTGCCACACCTTCGGCATGGATCCGCCAGTGATGCCACGGTCGATGAGCAGCGCCATGACCGTGGGGATGATCATTTCAAGGATGGCTTCGACTGCCACTGTCGCCGGCGTGAGCAGGCTTTCTTTCTTGTATTCGCGCAGGCTATGGCCCAGCGTTCGTATGACATGGGTGGGCTTGGCAAGCTCGCTGTCGCGTTTTTCTTGATCGGCCGCGACAAGCGCCATCGCGGCTCGCGCCGCGGATTCGCCGGATGCGGTGTTCGGTGCGGTTGGCGTGTTGTCAATCGTGCGTGCCGCGTCGTTTCGTGCGCTCACTCTCGTGCTCCTTCCATCAATCTGTCGTCTTTGTTGTGATTGTCGTCTGCATTGCCACCGTCTGTGCCGGCGTCTGCACCTGCTTGGTGCGCAACGCCTCCACCAACGCCTTCACCGGAGCCGCCAGCCGGATCGACGGAGGCTGCATCCGCAGGCATCGCGCGCTCGATGTTCGCGCGCATGCGGTGGATGAACTGTGTGAATTGCTCGATCTGCTCTGGAGTGAATCCCTCGAACAGATGCGATTCCATCTCCTCGCCGTGAGCCTCGAGATAGCTCACCGCATCACGGCCGCGCGCTGTCAGCACCAGTCGTTTGAGCCGCGCATCATGCTCCACGGGAAGCCTAGCAATCATTCCATTGCTTTCCAGCAGCGTCAACTCGCGCGAGGCGGTGGAACGGGTGATGCCGAAAGCCTTCTCGATATCACGCTGGTAGATGTCGCGATCGCTGTGATGTGCAAGGAATATCAGCACCCGCACGTTGCCGCCGGTGGCGCCGCGCACACAGTCAGGCAACGTCTGATGCAGGTATCTCGTGATGCGTCTGTTAAGCGCCTGCATTTGCAATACCGGGCTCTGCATCTTCACGCCGCCGCTTCTTTCCGTTCGTCCGCCACCGTCTATCGCTGTCTGCCACATCCGCTGCCGCCCGCCACTGCCCCACCGATACCCGGCAGGCACGAGCAGCTCCGTTCATTCCCGGATCTTCGACTTCTATCCGCAGCCCACCATAATATGACTCATATACAACTGTTGTATGTGACACACATCTGCCGTGTCTGCATCCATCAGTCACGCAACGCCCGAGTCAGCCCGCGGAGCGCCGGAGTGTGGAAGCGAAACGCACCGCTTGGCCTGCATTGTGGTATCACAATAGAAGGGCGCCTTGAAACCGCGTCATGACGCTACACGGCGCACCCTATCACTACGCAGACATACACAGAATCAGGGAGGATTCATGATCCAGATCGAGCAACTTGAAGCAGAAGGCAAGGCCGTGCAGGGCACGATGATTGTCGCTCCCGGCGGCGACGGCCATCCGAACATGATCATCGTGCAGGGCAGCAAGGGCTATCTCATGTGCGGCTATCTCAATCTCGCAGCCGCCGAGAAGTTCGGCGATGCAGCGGTGCTCGTGGGCGGCGCTGATTTCGCCGCGGTGCTCGCCAACCCGATCAAGGGCTGCACCGAAGCCGCCAAGAAGGCGGGTGTGACCGAGGGCATGACCGGTGCCCAGGCCGCTGCCGTGCTCGCCTGATCGCAGCACAGCGCCGCACGGCAGAATCAGTGGGGGCTTGCAACACCAGTTGCAAGCCCCCACGTGTCATTCATGGCGCTTCACGAACCAAGCTCGCTGCACTGCTCAGACTCGCCGTCCGGCTCGACGCAAGCGACGGGCGATTTCGGCGCACAACAGCGCAGCGATGATGGCGATCAGGCCTCCGCATATCAGCGAGCGCGCGGTCGAAGAACCGCCGGTGAATGGCAGCGCGGTGACCACCCGCTCGTTGGTGAAGCTCAGCTGATTGGCACTGGACTTGCCGGTATCGTCGCTGGCGCTGGAATCGTAGATGACTTTCGCCGTGCTCAGCGTATTGCCGTCATCGTCAACCACCTGCGTGACCTTGACGCCCGCCTTATTGCCAAGCTGGCGTTGCGTGACATCGCTGACGGTGACGCTCACCCGATAGACAGCCTTCGAGTATGTGACGCCGGTCGCACCGTCGGTGCCGCCCGCGCCAGCGGCACCGCCGTTCGCACCGTTTTCACGGATCTCGTACACATAGGTCTTGCCTGCATCTGCCACTGTGAACGGGAAGGCGCCGAACGAAGCGGAACTCGTAGACCCATTCGCCCCCTTCGACAGTGTCAGCGTCGCGTCGCTCGGCAGCGGTCCGGCGCCATCTGCTGACCCACCGTCGTCGGTCGCGCTCAACGCGGTCATCGTGAACGTGTATTGGGCGCCCGCAGGCCACCCGCCTTCAACGGTTTTGCTCACTTTCACCGCCGTGGTGGGCACCGTGGTGTTCGCGAACGCCGGCGCGGTGGACGTGTCATAGATCATGCTCGCCACGAGCTTGTTCGGATCGGCCGTGGACCGCGCCACCGTCACCGTCACCGCATGCGTGGAGGTGTCGTAGACGGTTGTGCCGGACTGCACGTCCGCGTCCGACGGCACGGATTCGGCGATCGAATACCGGTAGACGCCCTCCGCCGTGTACGTGATCGTGCCGAAGTCCACCGTGCCATCGGCCCTGTTGCTCGCCGTGGAGACGAGCTGCGCCGTGCCGTCGGCCGCCGTGGACTGCGTGGCGCCCTTGGGCATCGGCGTGCCGTCGGCCGCGGTCAGCGTGAACGTGAACGCGCCGTCCGCCGGCGCCGTGCCGTCGAGCGTCTTGGTGGCCGTAAGGTCCACCGTGGCCTGCTCGAGCGGCTTCGTGGTGTTATAGATCTTCGGGTAATGCTTGGTGTAGGCGTCACCCTGGTCGGGCGTGGCGGCCAGATCGAAATCCGAAGCATCGTCGAAATCATCCACCGTGATGGTGGCGCCGGCCTTGGCGTGGTAGATCGTGCCGTCGGCCACGCCATCCCAGCCGTAGGCGATGTAATCCTTGTTCTTGTCGTCGGCGGTGGCCTGCTCCTTGTCGATCACCACCATGGCGCGCAGGCCGGTCACGCCGTCCTTCACCACCTTCTTCACGTACACGGTGGCCGTGCGGTCCTTCGTGTCGTATTCGATGGTCGGGTCGTCGCCCTGCACCTCGCGGAAGGTGTAGGTGAAGGTGGCCGAATCGGCGTCTCCGAGGTCCTTCAGGGTGATGGGCACGGTGAAGTCGATGAGACCGTTGTCGCCGTTGGAGATGGTGGTGTTGAGCAGCCTCGGCGCGTTGCCGGACGGCGTGATGGAGAAGGTGAACTGACCGGCCTTGGCAGGCTTGCCGTCAAGCAGCTTCGTGGCGCGGATCTCCACCCAGCCGGTGGTCGTGGTGTTCTGCACCACCAGCAGCGCGTCGGTTCCCGCGTAGCTGACGGAGGCGGACAGCGTGTTGTCGTCGTTGCGCGTCACCGTCACCTTCGCCGTGTAGACGTTCGTGTCATACACGATATTCGCGTCGCTTCCCGCCACCTCGTGGATGGCGTAGGTGTAGACGCCGGGGTATTCGAAGGTGATGTCTGCCCAGGAGGCATGTCCGGCGCCTTGGTTCGTGGTGGTGGCGGTCGGCGTGCCGTCGGAGCCGGTCGTGGCGTCCGCAGGCATCGGCACGCTCACCGCGTTGCCCTCGGTGTCGGTGGCGTCGGTGGAGACGGGGCGCAGCTCGAAGGAGAACTGGCCGGCCGTGTTGGCCGGGATTCCGTCGAGCATCTTCGTCAGACGCAGCTGCGCCGTGGTGGGAACGGCCTTGACGTAGCTGTTCGAGAAGCCGGCGGGCGCCTCGCCCGCGTCATACGTCACTGTGTCGCTCAGTGTGTTCGTGGCCGGGTCGCGCGTCACGGTGACGGTGACGACGTGGGACGCGGTGTCCTTCGCGATGGACGGGTCGCCCGTCGCATTCTCGGTGATCGCATACGTGTACGTTCCCTCGGCCGAATACACGATGGGGCCGAAGTCGATGACGCCGTTCTCGCCGTTGTTCGTGTCGCAGTAGATGGTTCCCGTGGTCTGGTCGGTCTGCGGCGTGCACGATTCGGGCATCGGCGTGCCGTCGGCGGCGTTGAGCCGGAAGGAGAACTGGCCGCTGGCGGCGGGCTTGCCGGCGAGCGTCTTGGAGGAGTAGATGTGGTCCTTCACGGCGCCCGGCGCAATCGTGGTATTCCTGAACGTCGGCTTGTCGGAGGACGTCGATCCGTTCGCCGAATACGCCACGCTCGCCTGGAGGTCGTTGCTGGTGGTGTCTCGTGTCACGGTCACGGTCACGAGCACGACGGAGGAATCGTAGGCGATGCCCGCGTCGTCGCCCTTGCTTTCCGTCATCGTGTACGTGTAGGTGCCTTCGGCGGTGTAGCGGATGGTGCCGAAGGAGATGGTGCCGTCACTGTGGGCGGACACGGTGAGTTCGGAGCCATTGTCGGCCGGGTCGGCCGGCATGGGCGTGTCGGGCGCGTTGGCCTGCAGTGTGAAGAAGAAGGTATCGGGTGCGAAGCCGGTTTTGCCGTCGAGCGTCTTGTTCGCGCCGATCGAGACGTCGACCGGGTTCGGGGCGATTGTGGTGTTCTGGAAGGCGTTGCCGCCCTGGCCCGTGGTGACGGTGCCGTCCGCGGCGTCCTTGCTGTAGGAGACGGAGGCCTCGAGCTCGTTCGCGGCGTCGTTGCGCGTCACGGTGACGGTGGCGGTCACCTTGCCCGTGTCGTAGCTGATGCCCGCGTCGGCGTCGGCGGGCTTGTTCTCGGTGATGGCATACGTGTAGGTGCCGGCCTTCGAGAACACGATGGGGCTCAGGATCGCCTTGCCCAGCGAATCGTTGGTGATGATGGCCGAGCCACCGGCGGGAGTTCCCTCCGGCATGGGTGCGCCGTCGTTCGCGGTGACGGTGAAATCGTAGGCATTGCGCGCGGGCGTCTTGCCGTCGATGGTTTTCGTGACCTCGAGCTGCGCCGTGGCGTCCTTGGTGTACACGTTGTTCACGGTGATGCCGCCGGTGTCGGCGTAGGTCACCGTGGAGACGAGTTTACCGACGTCGGCGCCCGTCCCCTTCGTCACTTGCACGGTCACCGTATGCGCCGTGCTGTCATAGCCGACGTCGGGGTCGGTTCTGGGTATCTCGGCCACCGAGTACACGTAGGTGCCCGGCTGGGTATAGGTGATCTGCCCGAAGGTGAACGTTCCGTCGGCGCCGACCGTGGCCGTGTCGCTGTCGGGCAGCGGGGCGTTCGTGTCGGACGCGATGCGGAAAGCGAAGGTGCCGAACAGGTTGCGGACGGTCGCGTCATCACCCGTGGTGCCGTACTGCGACAGCGTCTTGCCGTTGATGGTTTTCGTGCCGGAGATGGTGGCGGTGGCGGGGTTCTTGGAGTAGTCGATGGAATCGTCGACGATGCTCGCCTCCATGGCTTTCGGTGTGATGGTGGAGGTGCCCAGGAGGTTCTGGTAGTTCTTCACCTCGGAGCCCGGCTGGTACAACTGGAGCGCCTCGCTGGCCTGGAGCGTGTAGCCGGTCGGGTCGATGAGCTTCTTGTAGGCGTCGATCATGGCCTGGTTGAAACCGTAGTAGTTGCCTGTCGTGGGGTCGACGAGGTTCGCGAAGGAGTAGCTTGGAGCGAACTTGTTGACATAGCCGCCGTCGGTGTAATGCCACACAGCGAGCTGGGTGACCATGCGCTGCTGGTTTGCGTCGAGGCCTGCCAGAAGGTCGGTGGGGTTGTTGGCCGTGATGGTGGCGTTGTTCGGGTAGCCGCGCGTGACGACCGACATGATGCGGCGCGCGAATTCCGTGGAGTCGGAGATGGTGCCGTAGGCATCGGACTGGAGCCTGTACGCGGCGCTGGTCCAGAGCATGGCGATGGAGCCCTCGGCCTCGTTGTACCGGGTGTACTGCATGCCGCTGGAGGCCTGGGGGCCTCGCGGCGCCGTGCTCAGATAGTTGTAGCAGTAGACGACGGACGATGTTCCGCTGCCGTCGGCGACAGAAATCGAGGGAAGCGGGTCGACCCTCTTGCCGTCGCCGGTGGTGGCGATCGCCTGGCGGCTCGTCCACGTGACGTCCTTGTATTCCCACGGGTTCGTGGTGTCGGCGTTGACGGGGAATTCGCTGATGGCCTGCCAGTCCTTCGACGTGTCTACCGTCGTGGTGTCCTCGGGAACGGTGAAGGTCACGTCGGCGGCGGAGTAATAGCCGTCCGATGCCTTGTCTTCGTGCAGCTTGTAGGAGCCCGCCGCCACCTGCAGCACCAGCGCCGTGGTCGTGCTCGTCCACGTGGCGGAGCGCCCGTCGGAGGATATCGTGACGTCCACGGCGGAGGAATCGTCTTTCTTGATATACCCGTCCGCCGTGCTCAGGGTCAGCTGCGCGCCGGCGATCTCCTTGCGCACGCTTTCGCCGGTCGACGTGGACACGGATGTGTCGTACTGCGGGTTGCCGGCCGCATCGTTGCCCCATGCATGGATGGTCAGCTTACGGGTGAGGGAATCCGCGGTCGAGTTCGTTGTCGGGTTGGCTGCAGAAGCTGCGCCGATCTTCAACAACGACATCGGAATGATCATCGCAGCGGCGCACAGCACCGCAATAAAAACGATAAACCCACGACGAATCATTGGCCTGTGCACTTGGACTCCTCATATTTGCTGATATATTTTGCTGATTGCTGCACCCGGCACATGGCAGTGCACAAATCGGCTAACCTGCCGCCGGACCTCTATCCCCTGATATTTGACGCCATGAGACGCACGATAGAAGGTCTGATCAAGAAAAATCTCGGAATAAAACCGGCTCGATGATATCAACATCATGTGTCGCCACGCCATAGTCCCCACAACCATGTGAGCAAGTTCACATGTCCGCTTTGGTGTCCGTCACAGGCAGTTTGCAGCCAGTTTTCAATCAATTCATAACAAGTTCACGCCCGGCCGCAACCGCATTCACAGCCAATCGCAACCGCACCCACAGCCAGCCATAACCAACCATAAAAATGCAGCCCCACCCCGGTCAAGGGATGAGGCTGCAATGAGTACACTCAGCGGTTCAGCGCCGCATCAGTCAGGCTTTGGCAACGTCGACCGCAATCTCATCGGCGCCGTCAGCAACAACCGTGACGGAGTCGGCAAGGGTGTCGCCCGCCACAAGGTCCTTGAACTGCTCGACCTTGGCGGCGTCGGCAGCTGAAGGCACATGCACGGTGAGCGCAATGCGATCGGTGATCTGCAGACCGGCGTCCTTGCGGGCGTCCTGCGTGGCACGGATCACGTCACGGGCATAGCCCTCGGCCTCGAGATCAGCGTCCAGAGCCTTGTCAAGAAGCACGAAGCCACCGGTGGGCAGGGATGCGGATACCACATCATCAGTGCTGGAGGCGTTCTTTTCCTCCACACGGTTGATGAGCTCGTATTCACCATCCTGCAGCGGGATGTCACCGTTGGGGCCTTCGCACACGACAGCACCATCCGCCTCCTGATGCCATGCGCCGGACTTGGACGCCTTGATGGCGAACTGCACCTGCTTGCCCAGGCGCGGACCAGCGGCGCGTGCGTTGACGCGCAGCTCGTGCACAACGCGCAGGCCATGCTCGTCGGCGTCCTCCAGCGTGGTGAACTCCACGTTCTTCACGTTGAGTTCGGCCTTGAGCGTCTCTTCATACGGCTCCACGGCGTCGATGTCCTCGGCGACCACGGTGAGCAGACGCAGGGGCTGGCGCACGCGGATCTTCTCGGCCTTGCGCAGGCTGAGCGTGGCGGAGACGATCTCGCGCACCTTCTCCATCGCTGCCACGAGCGCATCGTCGGCGACGAGCGTCTCGCCCAGTTCGGTCGCAGCGGCATCCGGGTCGCCGCCGTCCTCGGTGAGGAACGGCCAATCCGCCAGATGCACGGACTCCCCGCCTGTCAAGCCCCTCCACATGGATTCGGCTTCCATCGGGGCGAGCGGCGCAATGACGCGGCCGAGCACTTCCAGCGCGGTGTACAGCGTGTTGAGCGCGTTCTCGTCCTTGGCGGCGAAACGGTCGCGGTTGTTGCGAATGTACCAATTCGTCAGCGTGTCGATGAAGTCGCTGACCTCACCGCAGGCATCGGAGATGGCGAATTCGTCAAGGTCCTTCTCGACGCCGAGCACAAGCTTGCGCGTGCGGGCGAGCAGATAGCGGTCCATGCGCGGCAGGCCGGCGACCTCTTCGGGCTTGACGTGGCGCGCGTCGTATCCGGCGGCGTTCGCATACAGCGTGAAGAAGTAGTACGAACTCCACAGCGGCAGCATGACCTGGCGCACGGTGTCGCGGATTCCTTCGGACGTGACGATGAGGTTGCCGCCACGCAGGATCGGCGAGCTCATGAGGAACCAGCGCATGGCGTCGGAACCGAATTTGTTGAACACACCGTTGACATCCGGGTAGTTGCGCAAGTGCTTGCTCATCTTCTGCCCGTCGGAGCCCAGCACGATGCCATGGCAGATGACGTTCTTGAAGGCGGGCTTGTCGAACAGCGCGGTTGCCATCACGTGCAGCAGGTAGAACCAGCCGCGGGTCTGGCCGATGTATTCCACGATGTAGTCGCACGGGAAGTGAGTCTCGAACCATTCCTTGTTTTCGAAGGGATAATGGCACTGTGCGAAGGGCATGGAGCCGGATTCGAACCAGCAGTCGAGCACATCGCTGATGCGGTGCATGTGGCTCTTGCCGGTCGGGTCGTCCGGATTGACGCGCACGAGGTTGTCGATCCACGGGCGGTGCATGTTGATCTCGCCCTTGTCGTCACGCGGGTAGTCGCCGAAGTCAGCCTTGAGCTCCTCCAGCGATCCGTACACGTCCACGCGCGGATACTTCGGGTCGTCGCTCACCCACACCGGGATCGGGCTGCCCCAGAAGCGGTTGCGGGAGATCGACCAGTCGCGTGCGTTGGCGAGCCACTTGCCGAACTGACCGTCCTTGACGTTCTCGGGGATCCAGTTGATCTGCTGATTGAGCTCGAGCAGGCGCGGCTTGATCTTGGTGACGGAGACGAACCACGAGCTCACTGGCTTGTAGATGAGCGGGGTGCCGCAGCGCCAGCAGTGCGGGTAGGAGTGCACATAGCTCTTCTCTTGGAACAGCAGCGCGCGGCGCTCCTCAGGGACCGCGGCGAGCGGGCCGGTGCTGTTGCGCAGGTCGCGCAGGATCGGCTTGTTGGCGTCGAAAACATACAGCCCTTCGTAATCAGGCACGAGGGAGGTGAACACGCAGCCTTCGTCGAGCACGTCGGTGCTCTTGATGCCCTTGGACTGCAGGGTGTTCATATCGTCCTCGCCGTAGGGAGCCTGATGGACAATGCCCGTGCCCTCGACGGTGTCGACATAGTCGGCGGTGAAGATTTGGAACGCCTCGGGGCCTGGAGTGCCGTCCTTCGGGTTGCCGTTCTCATCCGCGAAATACGGGAACACCGGCCAGTAACGCCAGCCGGCCATCTGCGCGCCCTTGAGCTCGCGAACGGTCTCGTAGCCTTCGCCCAATTCCTTGGCGAACGAGCCAAGCAGATCCTTGGCCAGATACAGCTTCTTGCCGGCGAACGCGCCTTCGGTCGGCTGCACCTCCACATAGTCGATGTCCGCGCCGACAACCATTGCGAGGTTGGACGGGACGGTCCACGGCGTGGTCGTCCAGAACACGACGTAAGCGTCCTCGTTGCACAGCTTCACTGCGACGGCGAGCGACATGTCCTGACGGTCTTGATAAACGTCGGCGTCCATGCGCAGCTCGTGCGCCGACAGCGGCGTGCGGTCCTTGGGGCAATACGGCAGCACACGGTAGCCTTGGTATGCGAGGCCCTTGTTGTACAGCGTCTTGAACGCCCACATCACGGACTCCATGTACGGGATGTTGAGCGTCTTGTAACCGTGGTCGAAATCCACCCAGCGCGCCTGGCGGTGCACGTAGGCACGCCATTCGTTCGTGTACTTGAGCACGGATGCACGGCATGCGTCGTTGAACTTGGCGATGCCCATCTGCTCGATCTGATCAACGGACTCGATGCCCAGTTCCTTCTGCGCTTCGAGCTCAGCGGGCAGACCATGGGTGTCCCAGCCAAACACGCGGTTGACGCGGTGGCCCTTCATCGTCTGGTAACGCGGGATCACGTCCTTGGCGTAACCGGTGAGCAGGTGGCCGTAGTGCGGCAGGCCGTTGGCGAAAGGCGGGCCGTCGAAGAAGACGAATTCATTGCCCGAGTGATCGCCGGAGGGGCGCTCGTCGATGGACTTTTGGAAGGTGTCGTCCTTGTCCCAGTAATTAAGGACCTTCTCTTCCATGTCGGGGAAGTTGGGATTGGGCGTGACGGTCTCTTCGGAACCGTCCACGACCGCCTTGGGATACACGCGCGAAGTGTCGCTCATATTTCTCCTCATAGCCGGTTTACCCCAGGCGATGCCGCCTGAGGCGCTACGAGGACGATGCCTGACGGCACCGCGGTACCACCTCGCTTGCCATGCCCTGCGCCCGCCTTTCGGTGGCATTCACGTCATAGCCTCTTGAACAGGGCTGTGCGGGCCCCTCCCGCCGGTTCTAATGAGGCGTGCGCGGCGCGGCTTCCGTCGCGCGTGATGCGCTGCCCGTTCTTCCGGAGACTCCCCGTTGATGGCGGATCGCTGTCTTGCTGCCGCCATACTACCACCGCCCACCCCATAACGGCGCCCGCGGTTCCATCCAAGGGCAAACACTGAGGATACGTAGGATAGGAAACAGCACCACATGCACTCATCGCATGTACCCACCGCATACACCTACGAAAGAGGAATCAATGACACAGAAATCAACGACAAGCGGCACCTTCGCCAACCCCAGTGACACCAATCACACCGGCACCAGCCACACCAACGACATGGCCATCACGGCATCGGCCATCGCGGCATTCTCCCAGGATTTTCGCGCCGACCGAGCCAACCGCGTGGCAGCGAACGCCGCCACCAGCGCAGGTGTGCTCGCCGCCGCCACCAGCTATGCCGGGGCACGCGCCCTCCCCCGTGACTTCTCCATCGAACTGTCGCAGGGAAGCATCACGAACCAGCGCCGCTCCGGCCGCTGCTGGATGTTCGCCTCGCTCAACACGCTGCGCTACGAACTCATGCACCGATGGAACCTCGACGACTTCGAGTTCTCGGAAGCCTATCTGTTTTTCTGGGACAAAATCGAGAAGGCGAACGTCTATCTGGCCAATGTGCTGGCCACGCTCGACGAGCCAACCGACAGCCGCACGTTCCAAGCCATCAACGAGGGTCCCGTCGATGATGGCGGCTGGTGGCAGATGTTCACCAACCTCGCCGGCAAATACGGCCTTGTTCCGGCGAGCGCCTACCCGGAGAACGCCAATACGAGGGATTCCGATGCCTTCGTGCAATACCTCAACACGATGCTGCGCGACTTCGCGGCGACGATGCGCGCACGCCATGCCGCCGGCGCAAGCCTGGACGAGCTGCGCGCCTACAAGGATGATTGCATGAAGACCGTGTATCGCGTGACGGCCATCAGCCTGGGCGAGCCTCCCCGCAGCTTCGAGTTCCTGGCGCGCACCAAGGATGACGCCGACGACGATTCGAAGAATCATGATTCGAAGGACAGCGACGACAAGGAACGCGATGGCAAGGAACGCGACGATAAGGATTGCAAGGCCGCAAGCCCCAAGGACGGCACCGACAACTACAACGGCACGAATTCGCGCCGGCAGATTCACGAGGAATCCATCACGCCGCTGGAATTCATGCACAAGTACGTGCCGGTGGAGCTCGACGACTTCGTGACGCTGTGCAATGCACCGATGGAACGCACGCCGTATTGGAAGCGCTATGCGATTGACTGGACCACCAACGTGGCGGGCAGCGACCAGATGACGTTCGTGAACGTGCCGATGGACACGCTGCGCGACGCCGCCGTGCGTCAGCTGCAGGCCGGGCATCCGCTGTGGTTCGCCTGCGACTGCATGCAATATGCGCTGCGTAGCGCCGGCGTGTTCGATCCGGCGACGGTGCGCGTGGATGAGCTGTTCGGCGTCACGATGCATTATGACAAGGCGCAGGCGATCGAGTACCGTGACGCTGAATCGAACCATGCGATGACCCTCACCGGCGTGAACCTGGATGCCCATGGTGTGCCGAATCGCTGGAAGATCGAAAACAGCTGGGGCAAGGATAGCGGCAAGGACGGCTATTTTGTCGCGTCGGCGCAGTGGTTCGACCGCTATGTGACGGAGCTCGTGGTGCGCAAGGAATACCTTGACGACGCCACCCGTGCGGCGCTTGAGACCGAGCCGGTGCACATCGCCCCTTGGCAGCCTCTCACCCGCCCGTGCAAGTGAGCCGCGGCGACCACAGGCATTAACCAAAGCGGGCTGGTGTGCATTCACCAGCCCGCTGTGTTTATCGGGAGTTTATAGGGTGTTTATCGGCGTTTGACCTATGCGCGTTTTGCCTATACGCGCATCGCGCCCAGACCACGCGCATCGCGCCTAGGCGACGGGGCGCACGGCCTCGCGCAGAGCTTCGCCAGCGCTCTTGCCGTCCTCCACCGCTTCGGCAGCGCGCGCAGAGGCCTCACGGGTATCGAGCCCGGCGGCATGCATCTTCTTGGCCGCCGCGATCATGAGCTTGATGCGGTTGAGCTGGTTCGCTTCGGACGAACCCGGGTCGTAATCGATCGAAACAATGTTGGCATTGGGGTGCTGGCGCCGAATCTCGTGGAACATGCCGCGTCCCGTCACATGGTTGGGCAGGCATGCGAACGGCTGCGCGCACACGATGTTGGGCGCGCCGGATTCGATGAGTTCGATGATCTCACCGGTGAGCAGCCATCCCTCGCCCGCCTGCACGCCGAGCGACGTGACCTGCTGGGCGCGTTTGATGAGCTCAGGCAGCGGCATGTCGGGCTCGAAGCGTTCCGATGCGGCGAAAGCGTCGTTCATCGGCTTCTCGTATTTCTCCACGCACCAACGCAGCACGCCTTTGCCGAAGCGGTTGCCACCGGTGCCCAAGGTGTGTTTGTTCCAATCGGTGGTGTAGAAGTTCTGCGTCATGAATTCCATCATGCCGGGCACGACTGCCTCGCATCCTTGGGATTCAATGACATCCACCACGTGGTTGTTGGCATCCGGATGATATTTGACGAGGATCTCGCCGACGACGCCCACGCGCGGCTTGCGCGGAATGTCACGCAAGGGAAGCGTGTCGAAGCTGCGCACAATGTCATGCACGAGGCGGTCGTAGTGGTAGGTGCCATGGCCGAACCATTCCTTGCCATGCTCGGTGTGACCATGGTGCTCGATGGTTTCGCGGATCACGATGTTCCACTTGCGATGCAGCTCGTTTGCCGAACCGCGGGTCTGTTCGTAGGGGCGCACGCGGTTGACGCATTTGAGCAGCACGTCGCCCAGGATCAGGGCCTTGGCGGCGCGGTGCACGAGCGGCAGCGTGATTTGGAATCCGGGGTTGGATTCGATGCCCTGCGTCGACAGTGCGATGACCGGCACCTGCGGGTAGCCGGCATCCACGAGCGCCTTGCGGATGAGTCCAAAGTAGTTCGTGGCGCGGCACATGCCACCGGTCTGGGTAATGACAAGCGCCGTGTGGTCAGGGTCATATTTGCCTTGCACGATTGCGTTGACCAGCTGGCCTATGACGATGATTGACGGGTAGCACGCGTCGTTGTTGACGTATTTCAGGCCGCATTCGATGTCGGCGTGCGATGCGTGGCGCAGAATGTCCGTCTTGTAACCGCCGGAGCGGAAGACAGCTTCGAGCAGTTCGAAGTGGAACGGGCTCATCTGCGGACCCACGATCGTGTAATCCTTCTTCATCTGCTTGGTGAAGGCGACCTTGTGTGCGTATTTCGACAGTCGCGACGACATGCGCGAATTCGAGGAATCCGATTCGATGCCCATGTTCGCCTCGATGGCGGCGCGGGACACTGCGTTCGGCGCGGCCTGCGCGGCTTCGCGAGCGGCCTGGTCCGCCTGCGCGCGCGACACGATTCTGTCGCCGATGCGCACCGTGCCGGTGCGACGGAACACCGAGGCGTTCCTTGCGGATGTCTGTGCAGCATCCTGTGAAGCCTGAGCGGATGCCTGCGTCGCACCTTGTGCAGGAGACTGTGCGGATGCCTGCGCAGACCCTGCTGCTGCGGCCTCGCGCCGAGACTCGGCCTCGCGTTCCTCGATGGCGGCCTTGAGCGAGCGCAGACGGATCTTCGCAGCGCCCAGATTGCTCACTTCATCGATCTTGAGCACGGTGTACACGTCGTCCTTCTCGGCGAGCACCTCCTGCACCTGATCGGTGGTGATGGCGTCGAGACCGCATCCGAAGGAATTGAGCTGCACGAGTTCAAGACCCGGGTATTCGGAAACGAAGCGCGCCGCGGCATACAGGCGCGCATGATACGCCCACTGATTGCGCACACGCAGGGGTTCCTCCACGTCTCCCCTGCCGTCGAAATACACCTCTTGGCTGCTGGCATGGCTCTTGCCCGTGGCATCCACGACGCGCCTCACCGGCGACATCGCCCCGCTCACATAGGGGTTGAATTCGTCGTCCACCTTGCGGAAGCCGTCGGCATCCTTGGATCCGGGGCGCACCTCGTCCTTGCCGATGAACGGCGTGAGGTTGAGCTTGCGCCCGGGCTCCAGCCACGAGACGGCGTCCTCCGAAAGCACGACCATGCCCAGCGACGTGATGGCTTCGGGAATGCCGTGGTTGATTTCAGGATCGACATGGTAGGGGCGTCCGGCCAGCACGATGCCGCGCAGGTTGTGCTCCTTCATGTATGCCAGGGCGCGCAAGCCTTCCTGCTGCACGTCATGCTTGAAGATCTTGTCTTCTTTGTAGGCGGCGTCAACGGCCTGCTGCGCTTCCTCGCGGGTCACGTTCGCCCATGCGAATTCCTCGACGATGCGGTCGACTATGAGCTTGTGGTTGGCGAGATTGAAGTACGGGTGCATGTAGCGGATGCCCGGCTGATGCAGCTGCGCCATGTTCGCGCCGATCACGCCCGGGTAGTTGGCAACGATCGGGCAGTTGAAGCGGTTGTCCATGCCCTGCACGTCAAGGTCCTCGAAGTGCACGCACGGATAGAAGATCGTCGTGTAACCCTTGTCGAGCAGATCCTGGATATGGCCGTGGGCGAGTTTCGCCGGATAGCAGATGTTTTCGGAGGCGATGGAATCGATGCCCTCTTCGAACAGCTCGTGGTTCGACCTGCCAGACAGCCCCACGCGGAATCCCAGCGTCGTGAGCAGCGTGAACCAGAACGGATAGTTCTCGTACATGTTGAGCACGCGCGGAATGCCGATCTCACCGCGCGTGGCGGCTTTCTCGGTCAGGCGGCGGTATGCGAACGCGCGACGGTACTTGTAGTCGTACAGGTTGGGCAGCGGCGACTTCTTCTTCGTGCGGTCGCCGCCGCGTTCGCAACGGTTGCCGGTCACGTAACGCGAGCCGTCCTGGAAGGTCGTGATCGTGAGCTTGCAATGGTTCTGGCACAGCTTGCACTGGTCGCGGGACGTCGTCATGCTCAGGTGATCGAGCGCATCGCCGTGCAGCAGCGCGCTCGTGTTGCCGTCTTCGTAATGCATGCGGGCGGTCAGCGCCGCACCGTAGGCGCCCATGAGGCCTGCGATGTTGGGGCGGGTGACCTTGCGGTCCGTGAGCAGTTCGAATGCGCGCAGCACGGCATCGTTGAGGAATGTGCCGCCCTGCACCACGATGGTGCTGCCCAGATCGCCGGCGTCGCGCAGCTTGATGACCTTGTACAACGCGTTGCGCACCACGGAGTAGCACAGACCGGCGGCGATGTCTTCGATGGACGCGCCTTCCTTCTGCGCTTGTTTGACAGAGGAGTTCATGAACACGGTGCAACGCGAACCCAGATCCACCGGGTGCGTGGAGGCGAGCGCCGCCTTGGTGAAGTCCTCGATGGTCAGGTCCATGCTCGTGGCGAAGGTCTGCAGGAACGAGCCGCAGCCGGAGGAGCACGCTTCGTTGACGGAGATGGATTCGATGACGCCGTCGTTGATGGCGAGGTATTTCATGTCCTGTCCGCCGATGTCGATGACGGAGGTGACGCCGGGGCTGACGAGCTCGGCGCCACGGTAATGCGCCATCGTCTCAACCACGCCTTCGTCCACGTGCAGGCCTGCGGTGATGAGCCCCTCGCCGTAACCGGTGGCGCAGGAACGCGCGATGTAGGCGTCGTCGGGCAGCTGGGCTTCGATCTTCTTGACGATCTGTGCGGCGGCGAGCAAAGGGCTGCCTTGGTTCGTGCCATAGCTGGACCACACGATGTCACGATCGTCGTTGACGAGCGTGGCCTTGATGGTTGTCGAACCTGCGTCAATGCCCAGGAACAGCGGTCCATGGGCATCCTCCATCGTGCGCTGAGCGATGAGCTCGCGGTGATGGCGGTCGTTGAATTCACGGCGTTCGGCGTCATCCTTGAACAGCGGGCGCATCGTCTTGTTCGCCGAGGGCTGGGACTTGAGCGTGTCAAGCCGCGCCAGCAGCTGTTCGATGGTGGATGCAATCATGCGGTCGGGGGCGTCGCCGCTCCCCTCTTGCGCGGAGGCGGAGGTGGCGCTGGCATCGCTGGCAGCGGGTTCGCCCGTCCCGTCATGCTCCACGCCGCGTGATTCATCGGGGAGCGCTTCGTCATGCGCGTCAAGCTCGAGCTCGTCGTCGCTTACGATCGCCGCTCCATACGCGACATACAGGTGTGCGTTCTCCGGGGTGATGTACGTGTCCACCTTGTCTTCCAGCGTGCGGTGGAAGGCTTCGCGCAGCTCGCTCATGAAAAACAGCGGGCCGCCGAGAAACACGACGGTGCCTTTGACCGGCCTGCCGCACGCCAATCCGGCGATGGTCTGGGTGGAGACGGCTTGGAAGATGGATGCGGCGAGGTCCGGCTTGGCCGCGCCATCGTTGATGAGCGGCTGGAGGTCGGACTTGGCGAACACACCGCAACGGGAGGCGATCGGATACAGGGTCGTGTGCTGCTTCGCCATGTCGTTGAGACCTTGGGCGTCCGTGCCCAGCAGCGTGGCCATCTGGTCGATGAACGCGCCGGTGCCGCCTGCGCACGAACCGTTCATGCGCTGCTCGGGGGTGGGCTTGAGATACGTGATCTTCGCATCCTCGCCGCCCAGCTCGATGATGACGTCCGCCTGAGGGTACGCGTCGTTAATGGCGTCCGTCTCGGCGATGACCTCCTGCACGAAGGGAACGCCCAAGCCATCCGCCAGGCCAAGGCCGCCGGAACCGGTGATGGTGAGGCGCACCGGCACGTTGGCGAAGCCACGGTCTTCGAGCACTTTCTTGATGTCGGTGAGCAAGCCTTCCGCGGTGGCGCGCACATTCGCATGATGGCGGCGGTAGTCGCTGAACAGCACACGGGCGTCATCCGCGGTGAGGGGCTCGGCAGGAGCCTGGGGCTTGGGAGCGTCCATGTCGAGCACCACGGCCTTGACCGTGGTGGAGCCCACATCGAAGCCGATGCGGATGCGCGGGTGCGCCGTGCCTTCCTTCGTTTCCATCTCATTCGTCGCAAACGAATCCGTCACAGGTTCCTCCTCCTGGAGCATCACAAACCGAATCAAGCGCTGTTCAAGCGATATCCAAACGATGGTGAAGCATTGCCCTATGCGTCTTGATGCGCAGTTCGATATACGCAATGCGTGCAGTCTGTAGTGCAGTCTACCCATCGCCCTGCCCACGCGAGAGCAGATGGCGGCGTGCAGTGCCGCGATTCACCTGACAACGTAATTGTCGCGGATTGCAATGCTTCCACCCTGTTCACTATTCATGCCATGCACGCTGTGCGCCCCCTGCAGCGCACAGGCGGCAAGGGGCGCACAGCAAAAGGCATAGCAGCAGCGCACAGCAAAGGCGTAAAGCAGCGCTGCTTTCAATCAGTGCTTCGTCAGCTGGTAGTACGACAGCAGTCCCATGTAGTTGAACACGACGTCCTGCATCTGCAGGCTTGCCCCAGCGTTGACGTTCGCATACCACAATGGAATCACCGGAAGGTCGGTGAGCAGCAGCTTCTCGGCCTGCTGGTATGTCTTCGTCGCCTCGTCAAGATCGGTCTGCTTGGCGGCCTGGTTCATGTAGTCGTCGAACTTCTCGCTCTTGTAATCGCCGTTGTTCAGTCCCTTGCCGTCAGCGTACGCGGAATCATAGCCTTGCACCAAGTAGCCTTCGGGATGCGGGTAATCGGATTGGATGCCCGAGCGGAACGCCGCGTCGATCGTGCGCTGGTTGACCTGCGTGCTGAAGTCCTTGCTCGTGGCGATGCTGTCGCCCTGTGCATCGATGCCCAGCGCGTTCTTGATGGAATTGGCAACGGCATCCACCCATTGCTTGTTGTCGCCGTCCGCATTGTAGGCGATGCGGAATGTGCCGCTCCATGGCGAGATTGCATTCGCCTTCGCCCACAGTTCCTTGGCTTTGTCAGGGTTGTAGCTGAGCACGCCGTTCGTGTCGATCTTGTCGGAGTACCCGGCGATCGTAGGCGCCAGGAAGTCGGTGGCGGGGGTGGCGCTTCCATACAGCACCTTGGACGTGATGGACGAGCGGTCGATCGCCATGCTGATGGCCTCACGGCGCAGCGCGCCCTCCTGCCCGCTGAAATGCTCCAGGTTCTGCGGGATAGTGATCGACTTGAACGCCGGTCCCTTCTGCGTGAACGCGTTGATGGTTGAATCGGTCTGATACGTGCTCAGCGCGGACGTGGGAATCTGGTCGAGCACGTCAAGGTTGCCTGATTGCAGATCAGCGTAGGCGGTGTTGAGATCGGAATACACGCGGAAGCTGATGCCACCGTTCTGTGCGTTGCGGGGACCGGTATACGAGTCGTTGCGGCGCAATTCAATGCTCTGGTCAGGGGTCCAGGACTGCAGCACATACGGGCCGTTGCCAATCGGCGCCTTGCCGAAGGCATCCATGTCGGAATACGCCACGGACGGCAACGGCAGGAACGCCACGTCGCCGACCTTGTAGGGGAACGAGGAATCCGGTTGCTTGAGAGTCACCTGCAGCGTCGTGTCATCGATGACCTTGAGGCCCGACAGCTGGGCGTTGGGATCTCCCTTGGCGTTCTGCACATCGTCATAGCCCTTGATCGTGGCGAAGATGGCCGCGCCAAGCTGCCCGTTCGCCGCATTGGCGGCATAGGACCATGCGCGTGCGTAGCTTTCGGCGGTCACTGCCTCGCCGTTCGAGAACGCGCGGCCGCTTTTGAGCTTGATCGTGTATTGCGTGGCGTCGTCATTGGGAGTGATGGACTCGGCGTCGTCATATTCGAGACCGCCCGTGTCCGAGAAGGTCACGAGGCCATCGAACACCTGCGTGATGATCTTCCATCCCGCGGTGTCGGCGATGTTGCCAGGAAGCAGCTCGGTCGTGGGCTCAACGGAATTGACGGTGATGATGGCATCGGAGCTGACAGAGGAACTGTTCGACTTCTTGGCCGAGCACGCCGTCAATGGCACAACAGCAAGGATCACCGCGAGGATTGCGGCGAGGAAACGCCCGAACCGGGCTGTTGATGTGCGCAAAATGTGCTGCTTGGGCAGACGTGGCATGTGGTTCCTTCTTCTCAACGATGCTGCGACATGGATCCTGTGTCTCAAGAGTATTCCATGACGCCAACCGCGCTACGCCCAGCGCGAACCTGCCACGGCACGGCGAACCGGCAATTCATCCAATGGAACCCTTCGATGGAATATCATGGAACCATCGAATGGCATCAGAGACGACATCCCGATGACGGGAAGACGCCACAATGCCACCAAGATGATTGTCACAGACAGACTTCCCCGACATCGAACGTGAAGAGCTGTGAACTGGAAGAAAGAGAGAAAACATGCAGTCCAGGCATTTGGGAATCAGGTTGTTCTTGGGATTTCTATGCGCCATCTGCATACTGGGCACCGCCACGTGGTGGACTCCGTATTCATGGGAGACGCTGCCGCTCATGCCCACCATCAGCGCACTGTCGCCATGGTTCATCGTGCTCATTGTCATCACCGCCGCGATTGCGATTTTCTCACGCCGAGGCGTGGCGCTCGTGGTCCTCGCCCTGTGCATGATCGCCCAGGGAATGGCGATCATGCCGTATCTGGGGCATGCCGACACCGAGCTTTCGCCCGGCACCCGTGAAATCATGGCGGACATGGCAACCGCCGATTCCAACGACCCCCAGCTCAAGGACGGCATCAAAGCCAGCAAGCTGGCCAGCACCGATGACCAATGCGCCCGCATCATGACGCTCAACGTCAAGGGCGGCCTGGCCGACCCCAACCAGATAGTCGACACCGTGGCGGATCGACGGGTGGAGGTCCTCGCCTTGCAAGACGCCACTGAGAGCTTCATCACGCAGCTTCAGAACGCCGGACTCGACAAGTACTTGCCCAATCTCATCCAATCCGAGGCGGACTCGACGGGCGACATCAACGTGATTTTCACCATGGCGACGCTGGGAGACCCCTCCGCCTCTTCCATCACGGCGTCAAACGGCCAGCAATACCCCGCCGCCAGTGTCACCTTCAAAGGCAACACGATTCGCTTCATCAATATCAACACGGCAAAGGCAAGCAGCGGGAGCGCGAGCCAGTGGGCGGCTTCGCTCGATGAGATAAGCGGCTGGGCTTCGCACAACGCGGTGTCAAGCACCGCCTATGTGCTCATGGGCGATTTCAACGCCACCACCAGCCAAAAACATCTGCAGCGCACGCTGGATGCGGGATTCCGCGACGCCGCGCGGGTCACACGCACCGGAATGCAGTTCACCTGGCCGTCGGACGGAGCCATCATGCCATCCATGGCTTCCCTTGACCATATCCTCGTCAACCAAGGCGTGCATGTGGGCGACGCAACGACAATGAAGATCGCAGGAACGGACCACAAGGCAGTGCTCGCCACGATCGAGCCGAGCAGCGAGACGACGAAGTGAAATGAGCCGCCGCGGTCAACGATCGCTGCCGGTGCAGCTGAATCGGTGCAACTGCACCGGCAGCGATCGGTTCTCTCGCATATGCGCACGGCAGAATGCGCGCAACGCATGAGGGGTGGGCGTGATCCTTTTGGACCACACCCACCCCTCGCGCGTTTTACCCGCGGCCTGCTTCAGTTGAGCTGCGTGCCTGCATGCTCCACGCCTGACTGCTGGCGTTCACGGGCGGCATCCAACTGCGAGCGCACCTCTTGGAGCAGTGACTGGGCGCGTGCAGCCAGTGCCTCGCCAATCTGCCAATAGCGCAGCGAATCCTCAAGAGACAGGCCGCCGTGCTGCAGCTTGGCGACGATGGCGGTGAGCTGGTCACGCGCCTCCTCGTAGCTCATTGCCGCCACACGGGCGCGTTCCTCGTCGGTCATTCCTTTCATCGTCGCCGAGCCGGACGCCGTCTGCGCCGTGCTGGCGTCAGCCGTGGCACCCGTGGTTTCAGTGGCGTCTGTGTTCTCAGTGGCGTCTGTGGTTTCAGTCGCCGCGGCCTGCGTATTTTCGTCTGTCATGGTGTCTCCTTTGTTGTTTTGCTGTTTTGCTGTGCAGTTGTGGTGTACGCGATCGTGTGTTGTATTTGCTGTGTAAGCGGGGCCGTGTTGCCGCATCGATGTCATGGTGTTGTGCGGATTTCTCCTTTCGCCAAGGGCACGGGCATCTCGCCATGGGCACGGCGTTCCGCCGAAGCATGGGCTGATCCGTGTCTTGCCGCGTCTGTTATTGCCTTACGCTTGCAGCCGTCTTCGTGGCTGTCATGATGCCGCGACTGACAATGACCGTCACTTCCTCGCCATCCGCCACGGACGTGGGATCGGTAATCACATGCCCCTGCGCCGTCTGCGCAATCGCGTAACCGCGATCGAGGGTGGACTGAGGGCTCAGTGCAGTGAGGGTGGCAACGCTGGATTCGATGCTCGAGGTGTCGTAATCCACAAGACGAATCATGGAATTCAACAGGGTCTCGCGCTGGTGCTTGAGCTTTTCTTCCAGCGGATCAAGCATCAAGGCGGGGTTGGTGAGCATCGGGTTCGACAGATAGCCGGCCAGACGCCCCTCCTCTACCTTCACCGTGCGATCCATGAGCGTATCGAGGGCGGCGAGGTTATTGGCGATGATGTTCCATTGCTCGTTGACGTCCGGCACAACGGCCTGCGCAGCGCCAGTCGGCGTGGTAGCGCGGTAATCCGCCGCAAGCTCGATAAGCGTCCAGTCATCCTCATGGCCAATGGCCGAGACAATGGGCGTGCGGCAGGCTGCGGTGGCCCGCACCACGCCTTCGTCCGAGAATCCGATGAGATCTTCGAAGCTGCCGCCGCCACGGGTGACGATGATGACATCCACCTCCGGGTCGGCGTCAAGCTGTTCGATTGCATGTATGACCTCACGTGGGCAATCGGGGCCCTGCACTTTGACGTAGGCGGTCTTGAAACGGATGATGGGCCAGCGCAGGCTCGCGTTCGTTTTCACATCGCCTTCGGCACGGGCACCGGGCGCGCAGATGAGACCAATGCAGCGGGGAAATTCCGGCAGCGGCACCTTATTGGCTTCGTCGAACAGCCCCTCTCCCTTCAAGCGGCGGCGCAGCTGATCGATGCGCTCGGCAAGGTCGCCCTCTCCGCACCGACGGATCTGCGTTGCTTTGAACGACAGCGATGTTTGTTTCTCCCACACCTCTGGCCTGCCAAACAGCACGATCTTGTCGCCCTGCTTGAGACCCAGTTGAAACGCTTGGTTGGCAGGCTCGCCGAATGCGATGACGCGCATCGACACATCCTCGTCATTGTCGCGCAACGTGATGTATACGGAACCGCGACGGCGCATGTCAATCTGCATGATTTGCCCGGTCACCCAACAGCCAGGCCACCTGCTCACGGCACCGGCGTACTGGTGGCTGGTAAGTCCCACCGGCCACGGCTCCTCAGCCGTCGTGTCGCGTGCAAAACGCGGCACCTGCTGCCTGCCCCACATCTGATAATCGATGTCACGCGGCTGCGGCGCACCGGCACCGGCTAAGGTATTTGCCTCCTGCATAACCGTTTCCTCCTTGCTGTTCGCAGCGGTGTTTTTCGCGCTTGTGTTTTCGCGACTGTGCCTTCCTTGGCTGCATCTTCCATGGTCTGCACTGTTGCGTTGTCGCTTGTCGCATCGCCCAGTCAGGCACTTTCCCTTCGACTTATAGTACCCGCTATCCGCCGCATTCCTGCCCGTGGAGCGAGGCATCCGACGATTCTTCCGCTCAAAGATGATTCCCAGAAACTGCCCGAGAAATTCACCATCATTGCACCTGCAATTCACTCATAGTCCTGAGTCAATTCACTTCGCATATCTAACGTCAATCGTGGCGGCGGAACAGAGCCGGCTCTCCAACGGCATCCGTCCCGCGCAAGGAGAAGGCCCATTCCCTCCGGGCTTTCATCGCACCGGCGTGCCACCACTTGCCGGTGCTTCTGGAATAGGTATTAGAGAAGAAAGATCAACGGATCAATGCATACCAATAACACTATCCGGCGCAAGGTCATGGCCGGATTCACCGCTGTTCTCGCCGGTGCCACCCTTCTGGGCGCCGTGCCCATGGCTTCGGCCACCGAAACCGCCGACGTGCAGACGCTGAGCCAGCACGGCGGCGCACAGCGCATCGCCAGCACACCGGCCACCGGCAAGGCCAAGAACGTCATCCTCTTCATCGGCGACGGCATGGGTGACTCCGAGATCACCGTCGCCCGCGACTACCTCTATGGCCCCGGCGGCACGCTCAACGGCATCGACAAGATCGGCCAGGCGGGCGCCACCTCTGCCACCGAGACCGGCGTCGGCCAATACACCACCTACGCGACCGGCGATGGATCGAGCCGCACCAACCAGGTGACGGCGGTCACCGATTCCGCCGCATCCGGCTCAGGCTGGGCAACGGGCACCAAGACCTACAACAACGCTGTGTCCGTCGACAACAGCTTCACCCCGCAGATGAACCTCCTCGAGCTCGCCAAGGCAAAGGGCCTGGCGACCGGCAACGTGACCACCGCCGAAGTCCAGGACGCCACGCCGGCAGTCATGGAATCCCACTCGACGCAGCGCTCCTGCTACGGCCCGCAGGGCAAGACCGACGGCACCTCCGATGATTCCGAGCAGCGTTGCGACGCCGAACAGCTGCTGCAGAACGGCGGCATCGGCTCCATCTCGGAACAGCTGCTCGACACTCGCGCCGATGTGACGCTCGGCGGCGGCAACAAGTACTTCAACCAGACCGCACAGGCCGGCCAGTGGGCCGGAAAGACCCTCAAGGAACAGGCCACCGAACGCGGCTACCAGTACTTCGAGGATTCTTCCCAGCTCGCCTCGCTGACCGAAGCGAACCAGGACTCCCCGGTGCTCGGCCTGTTCTCCTCCGGCAACATGCCGACGCAGTACAACGAATCGAAGGCACTCGACCATGACACGGCTGAGCAGATGGCACTTGCCGGCCAGCAGGACGGCAACCAGAGCCTCGTGAGCTGCTCCACCAACTCCGAGTGGCTCGGCAACAAGGGCGCATCCCTGGCTGACATGACGTCCAAGGCCATCGACCTGCTCTCCAACAACCAGAACGGCAAGGACAACGGCTACTTCCTGCAGGTCGAGGGCGCCTCGATCGACAAGCAGGACCACAACGCCAACGCCTGCGGCCAGATCGGCGAAACCGACGACCTCGACAAGGCCATCGCCGCCGCCCTCGCCAAGGTGGATCTGTCCAACACGCTCATCATCGTGACCGCTGACCACGCCCACACGAGCCAGATCGTGTCGTGGCCGACCTACTACGGTCTGACCACCCCACTGCGCGCCAAGGACGGCTCCGCCCTCTACGTCGCCTACGCCACGTCTTCCTCCCCGATGGATCAGGGTGGCTCCATGAGCCACACCGGCACCCAGCTGCGCATCGCAGCCTCCGGCCCCGGCGCCTCCCGTGTGAATGGCCTGACCGACCAGACAGATAACTTCTTCACGATTGCCAAGACGCTGGGACTGGCGAGCAGCACTGAAGAAATCGCCGCACAGTCCGACGGCGCCGACGCCACGGTGTCCAAGGCTGCCGATGGCTCCTACACCGCGAATGTGACTGGTTTCAACGGCGACGCGTCGCTCTCCTACTCGCTCGCCGACAAGGCAACCGGCAAGACGATCGCTTCGCAGGACGGCTGCACGGTTGACAACGGCCACCAAGGCGTGTGCGGCGTGCGCGTTCGCACCACCCAGACCACCCCGATCGCCTTCCCCGCTGACGCAATTGTCGAGGGCGGCACCTACGAGCTGACCGTGACCGGTAAGCAGTCCGGCAAGAAGATCGTCAAGGAATTCCAGGGTGTCGCGAACAACGCCTCCGCAACGACCGACAACAACGGCGACGTCGCAGTCCCGACGACCGACGGCGAGGCCATCGCTCAGGCCGAGGCACAGGCAGCAAAGCAGAAGGAAGCCGCAACCCTGGCCAAGACCGGTGTTGCAATCGCCCTCATCGCTATCCTCGCCGTGGTCTGCGCGGCGGCCGGCATCAAGCTGCGCTCCAACGGCATCGCCTTCCGTGACGATGACGCCGAGTGATGACACTCCTGTAAGCCTGTAAGCCCTGCGCTCCCCTGAAGGCGCGCCGACTCCTAGGATCGGATTCCTGATTCCCCGGAGTCGGCGCGCTTTCTTTTGATTCGGCATGGTTCCTTTGAGTCAGTTCGGTTTCTTTGAGTCAGCACGATTCCCCTGGAGTTGGCGCACTTCCTTTTGATTCGGCTTGGTCCCTTTGAGTCAGTTCGGTTTCTCAAATTCACCCCGATTTCTCAAAACCAACGCCTCGTCCCTTCCATATTCCGGCGGGAGGGATTTCATTATTCTCCGCCCACCATCCGCAACAATTTCTCCTCCCTCCACTCCCGTTTCTCCTCTGGCCCAGCCTCCGCCATCGGCGACAAAACAATAGGTCGCCGAAGACGGAAGTGACAGATTCCTAAAAAGGATCCCAAGCCTCCGTCTTCGGCGACCCATGAACCACTTCGCCGAAAACGGAGGTTACAGACCCCCAAACAGGAGCCCAAACCTCCGCCATCGGCGACCCACCAACCCACTCGCCGAAAACGGAGGTTACAGACCCCCAAACAGGAGCCCAAACCTCCGCCATCGGCGACCCACCAACCCACTCGCCGAAAACGGAAGATAACAAGCCGCCTCAACCCCACCTAACCTCCGCCATCGGCGACACCCAAAACCGTCGCCGAAGACGGAAGTTAACAAACCGTCTCAACCCCACCAAACCTCCGCCATCGGCGAGACCTAAAACCGTCGCCGAAGACGGAAGATAACAGACCCCTCAACAGGTCCCGAACATCCGTGTTCGGCGAACAATCCGAGAGTCGCCGAATACAGCAGTCACAGACCCCCAAACAGAGGTCCAAACCTCCGCCATCGGCGACACCCAAAACCGTCGCCGAAGACGGAAGATGACACACCTCTCAACAGGTCCCAAACTTCCACATTCGGCGAACAACCCGACAGTCGCCGAACACGGCAGTCACAGAACCCCAAACAGAGGTCCAAACCTCCACCTTCGGCGACACACCGATTCACTCGCCGAAGACGGAAGATAACAAGCCGCCTCAACCCCACCAAACCTCCGCCATCGGCGACACCCCAAAACCGTCGCCGAACACGGCAGTCACAGAACCCCAAACAGAGGTCCAAACCTCCGTCTTCGGCGACCCACTGATTCACTCGCCGAAAACGGAGGATACCCAACCCACCCATCCCCACGACTGCCCCATCGTGAACGCACGGTGAAGACACAGGGAGAATCTGCCTCCATCAGCGCGCCTTGCACGGTATTTCCTGTACGATAATGGATGAAGAGGTGGTTTCAATGGCGATACTCACTCCCGACAAGACTCTCGAACCAAGTAAAGCCTACGTGCGCACACCAGCCGTCGCCGGCACGTTCTATCCCGCCGACACGTTCATCCTTCGCGAACGCGTCGACCGCGAACTGCGATATGCCGAATCCGCGGTGGTCGAACTGGCCACGGAGCGACGCATCAAGGCGAACCTGCCCAAGGCAATCATCACGCCTCACGCGGGTTACACGTTTTCCGGTGGCACGGCGGCGCTGGCGTACGCCCTGTTGGAGGATGGGCGCGGCGAGATCAACCGCGTCGTCATCATGGGTCCTACTCACACCGTTGCAGTACGCGGGGTGGCATGCTGCAACGCCTCCGCTTTCGGCTCGCCGCTGGGGGACTTCCCCGTCGACCGCGAAGCCGAGCAGTACTTGCTCGACCATGTGCCGTGCATGACGGTGAACGATCAGACGCACCAAGCGGAGCATTCCTTGGAGGTCCAGCTCCCCTTCTTGCAACAGACCTTGGGAACCGTGCCGATTGTGCCGCTCAACGTGGGGGATGCGAGTCCGCAGGAGGTGGGCGATGTGATGCGTGCCTTCTGGGATGACCCAGGCACGATGTTCATCATCACAACCGACCTGTCGCACTATTACCCGCATGACACCGCCCGCAGAATCGACGATCAGACAATCGGCCGCATCTGCGAACGCCTCCTTCCGATTCGCACCCAGATGGCTTGCGGCGCCAACGCCGTCAATGGGTTGCTTGATGTCTGCATCGAGCGCGACATCAAGCCGGTTCTGCTGGGATGCAGCACATCCGGTGACAGCGATCAAGTGTCGGTCGCGGGGCAGGGACGCATCCCCATTGCGGACACGAATGAAGCTGTCGTGGGCTACGCTTCGTTTGCCATATGGGATGATTCAGCAACCCATTCCGATTCATCGAATCCTTCCCAGGCTTCCGGCGCTGCCCAGACTGTCAGGACTGCCGGTGCTGCCGAGACTTCCCACACTTCGCAAACCACCGCCGCTGCTTCGCACGCTACAGCCGCAAGCCAGGCACAGGACGCGCCGCACGTCCCCAGTCCCAGCGACATCGCAACAGACCTGCATGAAGTCGGCGAACGCATCGCGCATCTGCACACCGAAGCGCACAAAATCGCCGTGGTGCACCAAGTGCGCCAAGAGCGCCGCAAGGAAAGCTTGGAGCGCGGACTGTCGAACCTCGTCAAGCACACGGAAAGCTACAAGAAGTTCAGCGCAGACCCCGACAATTACTCATCGGATCCTGCGACGAACACGACGAACATGATTCCCTACAATGCTGGCGAGGCGCTGCTGGCAATCGCCCGCAATTCAATCGCACATGAACTGGGACGTCCGGAGCAGCAGATCGTCACGACGGAATACACCAAATGGCTCAATCGCAAGGCCGCCACATTCGTAACACTGACCGAAAACGAGCGACTGCGCGGATGCGTCGGCTCGCTCGTGGCCACGCGCCCCTTGCGCGACGACGTGGTGGCGCACGCATTGAACGCAGCGTTCGAAGATCCACGTTTCGCACCCGTTGCCGTGGAAGAACTGCCCTTGCTGCGGATTGAGGTATCGGTGCTGAGCAAGCCCGAGCGCATCGACGCACAATCACGCGAAGAGCTCGCCGAACGCCTGCACCCGTATTCTGACGGCGTGATACTGCGGCGAGGCAAATCCGTCGTCACCTATCTGCCGCGCGTATGGGAACAGCTGAACGACCCACGGGATTTCATCTCGCGGTTGCTGCTGAAGATGGGGCTTCCCGCCGATTACTGGGACGATGACATCGTGGCGGAGCGTTACAGCGTCGTCTCCTTCGACGAGCCCGAAAAATAAAACACGGCCTGCGATGTATCGTGCACATATGCACTGTGTGCACGATGCATCGCAGGCCGCAAACGTCAGCCTGACACCGACCTAACCGACCTAGCTGACCTAACCGGCTGCATGCTGTCAGCGCTGCATGCTGTCAGCGATTCAGCCGCATGCAGCCATCAGTCACAGCTCGAAGCCGAGCACTTCCGCGGCGTGCGTGGGCACGGGGTCGTCGCACCAGTAGTAGCTCAGATTGTCATCGTTAGCGAGGGAGCGAATCTCCGCCTTGTCGATGTACACTTCGCCGCTGAGATGATCCGTCTCATGTTGGAAGATGCGCGCCGGCCAGCCGTGCAAACGCTCCGTATGCCATTGCGCCTGCTCGTCCTGCCAGGTGGCGTCGATCTCCAGCCACCTCTTGCGCACTGCCTGATAGCCTTCAAACGAGAGGCATCCTTCGTAATAGCTGGCGGTTGCATCCCCGACCGGCTCGTACTTGGGGTTGATGATGGCGTGGAACGGGAAGTTCTGGATGTCGCGCGGATCGTCCTCGTCGTCCTTGCGCTTATGGTCCTCGACGACGGCGATGGCGAGGCTCAGACCCACCTGCGGCCCTGCAAGCCCCACACCAGGGGCTTCAAGCATCGTCGTACGCATTGCCTTGATGAGGTTTTTCAGGGTGCGCCCGTCCAGCTGGCCCACGTATTCGTCGGTCACGCGACGCAGCACGGGCTCGCCCATCTGGGTGATGGGCAGCACGCCGTCCTTGCCTGCCTGCGCGATCATTTCGCGCACGGCCTTGTCGAGATGCTTGTCTTTGTTCGCTTTGTCGAAAGCCATGAATGCTCCTGATTGATGTGTGTCACGCCGATGGCGTCGTGCCAATATCGTGCTGCCGTCGAATGCCGCGTGAATGGGTGTCGTTGGCGTGACTGCCGTGGCATCATGCCAACGACACCCGCGACGCTATGCCTTGAGTTCGTCCGCCACGACCTGCGCCAGGCGCTTGCAAACTTCATCCGCCTGCTTCTGGGTGGCGGCCTCCACCATGACGCGCACAAGAGGCTCGGTGCCGGAGGGGCGCAGCAGCACGCGGCCGGTGTCTCCCAGCAGCTTCTCCTCACGAGCGACCGCTGCCTGCACGGCTGCGTTCGTCTTGGCGGCCTTCTTGTCGACGTTGGGCACGTTGATGAGGGTCTGCGGCAGCTGCGGGAAGTCCGCCGCGAGTTCCTTAAGGCTCTTGCCGGACTTCATGACCTCGTAGCTCAGGCGCAATGCGGTGAGGGTGCCATCGCCGGTCGTGGCAAATTCGCGGTTGATGACGTGGCCGGACTGTTCGCCGCCAATCGTGTAACCGCCGCGCAGCATCTCCTCGAGCACATAGCGGTCGCCCACGTTCGTCTGCACGGTCTTGATGCCCATGTCCTTCAACGCGAGCTTGAGGCCTAGGTTGCTCATAACGGTCACGACGAGCGTGTCGTGCGCGAGCTTGCCTTCGCGCTTGTAGGCGCGGGCGAGGATGCCCATGATCTGGTCGCCGTTGACAAGCGTGCCGTCTTCGTCCACTGCAAGGCAGCGGTCAGCGTCGCCATCGAAGGCCACGCCCATCTGGGCGTCGGACGCCTTGACCATCGCCTGCAGCTGTTCGGGGTGGGTGGAGCCGGCATGGTCGTTGATGTTGTAGCCGTCCGGGGATGCGTTGATGACAACGACATCCGCACCGGCGCGGCGCAAGGCTTCGGGAGCGACGACAGACGTGGCGCCGTTCGCGCAGTCCGCCACGATGCGCAATCCCTTGAGGGGCTGCGGGGCGGGCGAGGTGGAATCCTCGGGCTGCGGGGCGACGGCGGAGACCAGATGGTCGATGTACAGGTTCGTGGCGGTCACCGTGTCATGGGAGATGCGGCCGACGCCAGCGCCGGTGGGGCGTTCCCAATCCTGCCCCAGGATCGCCTCGATCTCGTCTTCCTTGGCATCGGGCAGTTTGAAACCGCCGCGCGCGAAGAACTTGATGCCGTTGTCAGGCATCGGGTTGTGAGAAGCGGAGATGACGGCGCCCATCTCAACGTTGAGCACCGAGGTGAGGAATGCGATGCCCGGCGTGGGGATGATGCCCACGTCAATCACGTCAAACCCGCCGGCCGCCATGCCGGCGCCGAGGGCGGCGGCGAGGAAGTCGCCGGAAACTCGCGTGTCACGGCCGATGAGAGCCCTGTGGCGTCCTTCGACCTGGTCGTCGCCCAGCACACGCACGGCGGCGTCTCCCAGGTTCAACGCAAGTTGAGCGTCCAAATCACGATTTGCCAATCCGCGCACACCATCGGTGCCGAACATTTGAGGCATTGCAGCTCCTTGAAAAGCACCCTGCCAGGTGCATCGTCACAATGCGCGCCACGACCAAGGCGGCGCGCATTCACTATCCGCAATCAAATATAGCGAATTATCGCGTCATCCTGCCATATCGCGCTGTGACGGCGCGATATGGCAGGGCGGATTCGCATCAGCCTTCGAGCTTCGAATTCCACTGGCTGACGCGCAGCATGCGTCGGGAACCGTCCACGTTCTCGCTGATCATGCGGCGCAAGGCGCGATCGGCGTCTTCATGAGCGGCAAGCCAGGCGTCGCCTGCGTCGACGAGCGTGGCAGGGTCTGCGTACGAGGGATACAGCCCCGATCCGCGCGACGTGCCTTGCAGCAGCGCCTCGGACATGTGGAACGTCTTGTGCTGCCACACCCAGTCGATTGCCTCGAAATACCGAGCGACGTACGGTTGCTGCAACTCGGCGCTGGGCGTGAGCGAGAAGCCGCCCGCCAGATCCTCGATTTGGGAATTCGTCAGCGTCGCGTCATGCAGCGCTTCGTCCCATGCCCACGCCTTCGCTTCCGCCGTGGGGATGGCGCCCTTCGCCATGTAGGCGAACTGACGGTTCTCGGTCGTTTCGTTCGCTGCGAGCTGCTTGTCGATTCCTGCCGCGTCGATGTCACCGGCGGCGGCGAGCGCAATGATGATGGACCAGCGCATGTTGTTGTCGATGGCGAGGCCGGGCAGCGTGGTCGAGCCGTCCAGCAGGCCGCGGGCCGTGGCCGCGAAGTCATCGCCGATGCCATAGCCAAGCCATGCGTTGACGAGCTGGAACTGCTCGTCGGAGCCGGCATTGGCGCTGTGGGCGAGCTGCCACAGTGCGGCGGCGACGCGCTCCACGGTGGCGCGGCGCGTGGAGGGAGCCGTGTAATGCCATGCGGCGAGGTTCACTTGTGCGAGCGCGTAGCGGAAGGTGGTGGATTCGGTTTCGGTGGCGAGCGCGGCGAGCGACGTATCGATGAAACGTGTCGCGGGCAGTTCGGCGTCGCGCGTCATGTCCCACAGCGCAAGCCACACGATGGAACGCGCCAGAGCATCGGTGAATTTGCTCAGGTTGGCGAGCGCGAAGTCGAGCGAGGCAGCGTCGAAGCGCAGCTTGGCATAGGTGAGGTCATCGTCATTGACGAGGATGAAGTCGGGCCTGTGCTTGCCGATGGCGTCCGTCACCTGTGTGCTGGCGCCGTCGACGTCGAGTTCGAAACGCTCCGTCCGCTCAACGGTGCCATTGGCGGTGAGGTTGTAGAAACCGACGGCGAGGCGGTGCGCACGCAGCACCGGATGCTCGCTGGGCGCGGTCTGCTCGATGCGCAGATCGGAGATGATGCCGTTCGCGTCGGTCTCCACCTGCGTGGCGAGGGTGTTGATGCCCGCCTGTTCAAGCCACTGCGCGCTCCATGTCTTCAAGTCGCGGCCGCTCGCGGCTTCGAGCTCGGCGAGCAGGTCGGCGAGCGTGGCGTTGGAATACTGGTGTTTGGTCAGGTAGCTGTGGATTCCGCGGAAGAATGCCTTGCGCCCCACGTATGCCACGAGCTGACGCAGCACGGACGCGCCCTTGGCGTAGGTGATGCCGTCGAAGTTGACGTAGGTGTCGTTGAGATCCTTGATCGGAGCCACGATCGGATGCGTCGTGGGCTTTTGGTCCTGCGCCTCTCCCCAGCTTTTCTCACCGGAGCTGAATGTCGCCCATGCGTCCTTCCATTCGGTTGCCTCCGCCGTGCACAGCGTCGACATGAATTCGGCGAAGGACTCGTTGAGCCACAGGTCGTTCCACCACTTCATCGTCACCAGGTCGCCGAACCACATGTGCGCCAGTTCGTGAAGCACTGTGACGACGCGGCGTTCGGCGAGCGCATCCGTCACCTTGGATTCGAACACATAGGAGTCACGGATCGTGACGGTGCCGATGTTTTCCATTGCGCCGGCGTTGTATTCCGGCACGAACAGTTGGTCATACTTGGCATAAGGGTATGGGATGCCCCACTGCTCAGCGTAGAAGGCGAAGCCACGCTTCGTGATATCGAACAGGTAATCCACGTCCTTGGCCATCGCGTCCTTGAGCGCCTGACGGCAATAGATGCCCATCGGCACCGTGCGGCCGTCCTCGTTCTTGTATTCGGTGTGCCAGCTGGCGTAGGGGCCGGCGCAGAACGCGGTGAGGTAGCTGCTCATGGTGGGTGTGGGTTGGAAGACCCAGCGCTTGGCGGACTCCTCGCCCGTGACGTCAGCATCATCGACGTGGGCGGCCGGCATGTTCGTCACGACGGTCCATGCCGCCGGGGCGGTCACGGTGAAGTGGAACACCGCCTTGATGTCAGGCTGGTCGAACACGGCGTATACACGGCGGGCGTCCGGCACTTCGAACTGGGAATACAAGTACACGTTGCCATCCGCAGGATCCACGCTGCGGTGCAGGCCTTCGCCGGTGTGCGAATACTGGCAGGTGGCGGCAACAGTGACGGTGTTGTGCTCGGCCAGGTCGGTGAGCTCGATGCGTGAATCCTTGTAGACTGCGGCCGGGGCGAGCGTGCGTCCGTTGAATTCCACGGACTGTACACGGTCAGCGGAGTCGACGATGAGGTCCAGGAAGGTGGAGGCGCCCGGTTCGGCGTCGAAGGCGATGGTGGTGATGGAGCCGAAGTTCTCGGTTCGTTCCGACCCGTCGGCCTTGTCGCCGCCCGTCAGGTCGAGCGTGACGTTGTATTGGGGAACGCCGTGGATGACGCCGCGGCGTTCGATGGCTTCCTGTTGTGTGAGATTCGCTCCTGGCATGCTGGGACTCCTTGACCTGTGCTTCTTCTTGTTCCTTGGTGTTTTCTTCACGCGGCGCTTCCTGGCGCCACACGCCGGCACACATCGTGCGCGGCCTATATCAGCTACCAACCATACCCGACCTCTCGGTGTCCGCTCACAGCGGACGGACGGCAAGGCTGATGGATGGCAATCTGAGGAATGACAGAGAAACAGACAGCAACGCTGACGGACGACAGGGCTGACGGACGACAAAGCAAACGGACAGCGAGACTGGCGATGGCAGAGCAAACGAATCGAACGACCGGAAAACGAACGGCAGAGGAATCAAGCGACAGACGAATCAAACGACAATGGCGACGTCCAATTCATATTTCACGCAGATTCATACCGCACACAGGCTCACACTGCACGCAGGCTCACACTTCGTACGGTTCACCCGCCTGCGCTTCAGCCCCCGCTCTCCTTCTGCGCGCACGGGCGATTGCGCACAGCGCGATGCCAGCAACGGCAAGCACGCCCACCACGGCGAGTGCCACGCGGGTGCCGGTGGACGCCAGATTCACGCCCGAAGGGGCGGAGTTGCCGTGGTACTCATTGTCGGCGGATGCCCGGCCGGAAGGATTCGCGCTGCTCGTCGCGGCGCCCGATGTCGGAGATGCCGCGGCAGACGCACGCAATGGGGAGGCGCTGCCCGTGGAGGTCGGCGAGGAGGCTGACGCGCGAGAAGAAGAGCTGGATGGCGCAGCTGCCGAATTGAGCGCCTTCCCCGCTTGCGCCAATGCATCCTTGGCCTGATCGAGAGCCTTGTCGGCGGCATCCTTGCGGGATTTCGCCGCATCAACATCAGCCTGCGCACGGTTGAGTGCATCCTGTGCGATTTGCTGGGCGGACTGGGCATCCTGCAGACGCTGCGCCGCCTGTTGCGCAACGGTCTGGGCCTGGGCGAGCGCGGTGTCCACCGCCGCCTTGGCAACGGCGGGATCGAATGAATCAGGGTCCAGCCCTGTGATGGCCGACGTGGCATCGGATAGGTCGGACTTGGCCTTGGCAATCGCCTGCTTCGCTTGATCGGAGTTGGCGGCAGCGTCAAGCGCCGCCTTGGCATCCTTCAAATCGTTCAGCGCCTGCTGGGCGCGCTCATTCGCGGACTGGTCGTTCGCCACGTCCTGTGCGGCCTGGGCAAGCGCCGTCTTCGCCTGGTCGAGTCGCTGCTGGGCGGATTGCACTGCCGCGTTGGCGGCATCCGCTGCCTGTTGAGCGCACGCGAGCGCCTGTTCGGGCGTGGTGACCGTGGTGCATGAGGTCGTGTCGTCGGCATAAGCGGACGCAACGATCATGTCACTGAACACGCCATCCGCGGCGCCACCTGAGGCTCCACCTGCGATGCCGCCGCCCACGCATACCGCGCAGGCAATCACCAATCCCGCCACGGCCTTCGCCAAGCAGCGCGCCTTCCGCCCGGTCATATCAACGCCGCCTGCGACATTCCCCGTGGTTCGTTCCTCAGCTTTTTTCGCGGTTTCCGTCATGGCCCCTTCTTCCATCATGCCCCTACCATACTGTGTCATAGCATACCCCGCACCGTCTGCCACTGATCCAATCCGTGATTAATCCCGTTTCCATCATATCGTCATCCGCCGCAGCCCGCCGCTACCATGGCAGTGACGGAAGGAACGCAAACATGAACATCGACATCATCGCCCCCGGTCGCATCAAGGAGCGCTATCTGCGCGATGCAATCGAGGAGTATTCGAAACGGCTGTCGCGATTTTGCAAACTCACCATCATTGAAGTGGCCGACGAAAAGACGCCCGAGCACGCGACGCCCGGCACCGACGAGCTCATCAAACGCAAGGAGGGCGAGCGCATCGCGAAGCATATCAAGGATGGTGCATACGTAATCGCACTGGCCATCGACGGGCAGATGCTCGCCTCGGAGCGTTTTGCTGCAAAACTCGATGATCTCGCACTGCACGGCGCCAGCCACATCCAGTTCATCATCGGCGGCTCGCTTGGGCTGGCGCCAGAGATCCTGGCGCGCGCCGACTGGAAGCTGAGCTTCTCCCCCATGACCTTCCCGCACCAGCTTATGCGTGTGATTTTGCTTGAGCAAATCTACCGCGCGTTCAAAATCAACGCGCACGAACCATACCATAAGTAGAATCGCCTCGGGACTTCCCGGGAACTGGACCGGATTGGATTTGTCGCTTTCAGGCGAAGACCCGGGCTTTCCATAACAGGCTCAGCCAGCACACGCATTTCACGAGCCGCATGCGTGATGGGGATGCGCCCCAGCGGTGACCGGCAACGCAGCGGTGACCGGCAATGAAAAGACCGCCTGCACCATGACAGGCATGGTACAGGCGGCTTGCAAAACGCGAGCCGAGCATGCGGCACACGGCTCATGCCCCACTCAGCGCCTCAACATCTCAGCGCCTAGGGTTGCATCACTGCTTCTTGGTTCGGCGCAACATCAGTGCTCCACCGCCAATCAGCAAAACACCGACCACAGCAAATAGGATGATGCCAGCAGCACCGGTGGACGGCAGCAGGCCACGGTAGTTCTTCACCACCAGCACACCGTTGCTGACAGAGGTATTGCCGCCCTGCTTGGCGAGGGAGTAGGTCAGGGTCTGTGTAGTTCCGTCCGTGCGGACAAGATCAGCCTGGTCGCTGAACCCTTGCACCGACACCGTCACTGCGATGGCGGAATTCAATGCACGGTATCCGGCAGCGGCCTTGGTTTCCTTCAGATAATACGTAACGCCATCGGCGCTGCCGGCAACGCCTTCCACGTTGATCTTGCCGTCTTCACCCGTCACAAGCGTCGTCACGGCGCCATTGGGATCATACTCATATGCGGAGCCGTTAGAAGAGAACTTGACGAGCTTCGTGCATTCTTCATCGGAATACACCTGGAACTCAACGCCAGAGAGCTCAGCGGAATTGGACCCGTCGATCTTATCGACCTGCAAGTTCATCGTGTACACATACGGATGCTCGGTTGGCGTCTTCTCACCGCCCGTCGTCGAATACGGACTGTGCTGGTACGTCACATCGTAGGCATTGCCGATGGCCGTGTTGATCGGTGCGTCCTGGGACAGGTGCGCGGTGTAATACAGCTTCACCCACTTGCCCGCCAGCGCCTTGTTGGCGACGTTGGCGGTCAGGTTGGTGCCGGTGTCGTCGCCGAAGGCCCAGGTGAGGGTCTTGCCATCCGCTGTGGTGGTGGTAGGCGCCAGGCTTGTGTCATACAATCCGTTCGCCGCAGAGAAGTCCACATCGGAAGTGGTGGAATCAAAGGCGTCGCCGATCTGGATGGCATCCGCGTGATCGAAAACAAGCGACGAATCCAGAGTGTCGTTCATCGTGAACCAGAAGCCCTTGTCGGCATACTGGCTGCTCCACTGGGCAGGCACATAGAACGTCAGCTGGTAATGGATCGGCTCGTTCTGGTTCACCACTGCAGCCTTGCGCTGCTGGGAATGATCTGCCTCCACGATGTTCTTGTGTGATTCGGGAGTCTTGGACTTCACGGTCACGGGCACGTCACCACCGGTCACAGGTGTCGTCATGACCAGAGACACCGGAGAGTTGTCGGCCTGTGCCGACGGCAAGGCGGGATTGTCCCCCGTGGTCTCCTGAATCAGATACCAGCCGTAATCGAGGCCGGACAGCTTCCGCGCGCCGGAAGACTGCGGCACAAAATCGTCATTCGTCTTTGTGGGCGCCACTTTGTTGTCTACAAGCACCGTTTGGAGTTCTTTTGCGAAGGAGCGCGCCTCCTCGTCGCTGCTGCCATCATGCTGACGTTGTGCCAGATGTGACACCGCTTCGACGACATCATCCTCCGACGACGTGGCGGTGACATTCCTATCGTTCGTCGTGTCCTTGTCAATGGGGAGGTTCAGATTTGCAGCGGCTGTGCGCACGTATGGCAGATACTCGTCGGTGATGTCTACGGTGAGGCTGCCATCCGAGGATTGACTCGAGATTCTGATGGGCTCCCACGCTTGGAAGGTTCTGTTGGCCAGACTATCGGAGGACTGGAGGGTGATGCTTGCACCGGTGGACGAATCCGCGATGGCGCGCTGCGGCGCCAAGGCGACCACGGCAGCAAGCATTCCCAGAATTGACAGGATGGCGACGGCCACCCTGCACGACTTGTTTTTCGCAAGGACACTCATTGTGTCTTTTCCTTTCTCTTGGAATTCTCTCTGGACCTGTCCGCTGCGCAAATGCACTGTGCGTCTGCACGGCGGACAGGAATTGTTGCGGTAAACAACGATTAATGAGTGAGTTTGGTTACTGGGCGAGTTGTTTGTTAGTGAAAACAACGGATAGATGGACAAATGGATGGATCGAATTAGACAGATAGAACGAGTGGCCGGAATGAGCCAACGGGCACAACCGAAACATGATGGATTCGGCAGACGCAGACACATCCGGGCTCGGCAACAGGCTGTCCGCGAGGCAGCAGCAATCGTGTCATTTCGCCACCCCTCACCTGCGGGAATCCCGTCGAGGATGCTTACCTGACCGTCTTGAGCCATGACGCGGTGCTTTCCCCGTCTCGGCCAACGCAACGGTGCTTCCCAGCAGCATGGTGATTCCCCCCGCCCCTGCAAAAGCCCACATGCCACCGAAGCGCCCTGTATTCGGAAGGAAAAACTGTTTCTTGTGATTTTGCACGGTAATCGATGCCGTTCCATCGGTTTCCTGCGCAATAGCCTGTCCGTCATAGGTGATGGCCAGTGTCGACAACACGACGACGGAATGCTCGACATCCGACGCCTCATATCCATTCGGCGCCCGGGTCTCCTTGAGGGTGTAGGTCCCTGGCGTGACGCCAGTGAAACTGGCCATGCCGTCCGCTGCGGTCACCACCGATGAGGTTGTGCTCACACCGTCCGCATTCGTCCCGGTGAGGGTGAACTGAGCCCCGGCAAGCACCGTGCTGTTGTTGATTTCATCCACCTTTCGGAGAGTGAACGACGTGCTGTTGCTCACCGGTGTGTTCACCCAAGGAATGGTGTAGGAATCCGGGTATTCGTCTTCTCCTGTGGGAGAGTCGGAGATTGTGAAGTAGATGGGGTCGGACCGCAGGGAATATCCACTGGGCGCGGCGGTTTCCTTGAGATAGTATTTCGTGCCTGGGTGCAGAGACCACCCATCGCGATCCTGCCGGCCGGTGACTGTGACGATTCCATCGCTGCCCGACACGAACTCGTTCTCCGTGACTGGGGAGGAGTCATCATCCGCCTTGTACAGCTTGAAATGCGCACCCGGCAGGGGCTTCGTGAGGTCTCCGGAATCGTTTTTCAGCAGGCGGATGCTGGGGACGGAAGCGCCGCTGGAGGATTCGCTGGACACATTCGTCGAGCTTTCAATGCTACTGGTCTGCCCATGCAATGATGCTTTATTGGAATAAGTGATGTAGCCGCTTCCCTTGAGATAAACGGTGTATGTAAGGGTCACGGGCGTCTTGTCGGGGAACGTGACGCTTAAAGTATTCGTCTGACTGTCAAGCTGGAACGAGACACCATCGGTCGGTGTCGTTTGCAGGGAATTCACGTCAAGTGCCATGTTCGACGACATCGTATCGGTCAGGATGAGCGTATCGCCATAGGGGTTGATGTCGGTGCTCGCAGGGTTCAACGTGATTCTGAAGGTCGCGGTCCTCTTCTGTGGATCGACCGACGTCTGCTCCTTGTTCACCATGCGATACGTGTATGTGGAGACGATGCTCCCCGAGCTGTTGCCATTCCATGTAGCGGTGTTCGTGAACGTCGTGGTGCCGTTGTTGTCGGTAGCACGCTGGTTGAGCGTGCTCACGGCGTTGGCATCCTTGGCAATAAGGCAGTACCAGATTTTGTACCGCGAATAATATGCGCCGTTGTTTTTCGCAATCGCCCCAGAGGACACGTGGATGATCGCCCCGGACGAGGTCTCGCTCCAGGTGATTGGCGCGCTGCCTTCCTGCCCTTGGTAATACTGGTCGCCTCCGAACACTTTGTTCTGTCCCCACATGCCCACCTGATCGGTTGTTGCGAATGAAAACAAGGATGCGTCGAAGTCGTCGGAGATGTCGAAGTCGTCGCTGTTGACCCCCTCGAGGGTGAGTGTGAACTTGTAAACGGGCAGGTCGACGCCGTTGACGTTTCGCGTGCCCATGTATTCGGATTGCTTGGTGATGGACTGCTGCATCGGGGTCACGCTGGCGGACGCGCTTTTCGACTGTCCGTTGGCCGTAACCGTCTCGTTGTTGGTGTGAGTCGCCTGCCATCCGCCGTTTTTACCGATGGCGAGCCAATCGTCGTTATTTTGCGTGGTGAGCTTGATGGCGATGGTGCGAGCCGTGGACGTGGCGGATAGCCCGGGAATGGTGTGAGCCGTATCGGCGTAAAAAGTGATAACCACCTTCGAGGGGTCGGAAGCATCCACGGTGTAGGACTCCCCCGCTTCCAGACCCGTGACGCTCAGGGAGCCATCCACGTATGCGTCATACAACTGCCGAGAAACCGAGGCGCCGGAGCTATCAGTAACGGTTCCCCATGTGGAGGGAAGGTTATCGGTGACCATAAGGCTGTTGTAGCCAGTGGCGGGAACCGAGGCGTCTATGCTCCACACCGTGTGGTGGTAATCGGATTCGTTCGCCACCGCGGTTTTGTGAGTCTCCAGGCTGAATTGCGTGCCAATCCCCACGTATGCGTTGGTGCTCTGCGTGCCTGATTGCACCGAGGCGGACGTAGCAGAGTTGGCTACTGTGAGATCCGACAACGCTCCCGTCATGTCAACCGTTGTGTCATATGCGATGTGATACGAATACACACCGTCCGTGGAAGGGACGGCATACGTCCATGCCTTGTCTGAGGAAGGATCGGTGACGCCGAGATCGGCCCAGCTGACCTTCCTTGTGGCGATCTGGGTGCCGCTGGCATCCGTGACAGTGATGGTGATTCCATCTCCGGCGTATGACATGCGGCTTTGCGAATATTGGGCGATGCTGTCCTTGATGGTGCCGCCCGCAAGCGAGACGTGGCGTTTGCTGTTGGAATCAATCGTCCAGTGGACGGTCCGGCTGGAACCGGAGGATTGCGAAGATGATTCCGCGGTTCCGCTCTTGCTCACATCCGACAAGGCAATGGTGTGGGAGTCATCCGTGGTGACGGTGTTGTTCGACGGATTCGAATCACCGTTGCTTGTTGCGGTGAGGGTGTTGCTGGCGTTGTCAGCGGTCACAGAGCCATGGAACGCTGAATAGTCGATGATGCCGTCATAAGTGAGGGTGATTGTCTCGCCATTGGCCATCGTGGGGACCGACAATACGAATCCGTTGCCCTGGGTCTGGACCGAATAGGTTCCTGAGTTCCCCGCTATGCGCAGTGAACTGGGATCGTAGGCGATGGCGTTCCCCGCAATGGTGTCGGTTGTCGTCACGCCCGTGCTGATTCCCGTTGACTTCACAGTGGCGGTGTAATGGATTTTCCCTGCCGCCTCGTCATAGACGGAGCTTTTCGTCGTCGACAGGTCGTTGCTGGTGTCAAGCGCGAAGGTTCGTTCGACACCATCGCCGAATTTCACCATACCGTTGACCCCATGCAGGGTGAATTTAATGCCAAGCACGATTCGCGCATTCGCCGAATCTCGCAAGTGTTCGATATTGGAATCGTCCGTATTCCAGGTGATGATCAACGCGCCATTGCGAATCTCCCATTTGTTTCCCCGCACCGTGTGCATCACACCGGATTCAAGCACAGGCACGTCAAAAGTACCTGAGGCATTCACCGCATCGAAGCCTGCAGGGAGCACATATGTCAGCTGTGAGTCGCCGAATTGGATGTTATCGTTTTCGGCGAAGGTGAATCGCAGTGTCGCCTCGTCCCCATCGCGATACTGGTACACACCTTGACTGTCCGCTGAAATCCCGGATATCGACACGTCTGTGACGAACTTCGACAGGTCATCGCTCTTCGGAATTGCCGCCCAAGACCGCGAGACCCCTACGGAAGCCGTGACGATTAACGCCACAGACAGCACGAACGTCAGCAAGAGGAATATTTTGTTCCTCCTCGCACCATGTTCCTTGTGCCGAGCCGTCCCCATGACTATTCTCCCAACCAGTCCACAAATACCTGTCTTTTAGCAAACCGATACTTGCAACGCTGCCCTCTGAGAAACCATGCGATGTGTACGCAACACCGCAAATGCATTCGAGCCGATACAGTTCCAGCATTCCCTAATGTTTAAGTTTCTGTGGTGGGGATTGTCGGAACGGAATACCGCAGCATCACGGGACAGCGTTACCGTTCCGCCACGGTCACGATGGCGAGAGAAACCAAGCCGAAACACTGTATCCCCGCGGTATCACGCACCAACGTGCAAAACGAATTGCTTTGAACGTACCCCCCCCCAGACAATTCACCCGTAACCTCCAGAATCGGCGACAAATTCAAATGTCGCCGAAAACGGAAGCCACAAGCACCCTCCCCGACCCCCAAACCTCCAAAATCGGCGACCGAATCCACCACTCGCCGAAAACGGAAGTCACACGCCCAACTCCCAAGACCGAAACCTCCGCCATCGGCGACCCCTCCACGAGACGCCGAAGAAAGAGGTTAGGAGTCCCCCAAAAGACCCCCAAACCTCCAAAATCGGCGACCGGACCAAAAGCTCGCCGAAGACGGAAGCCACAACCACTGGTAAAGGGAATCTTCGCCTCCATCGTCGGCAATTAACCGGCAAAACACCGCGGATCAGACATACATCGAACACCAGTCCGTGTTCCTCATAACGCACGCACGCGCACCAGCACCGAACGAAACACCGGCCGTATCACCACGCCATCCACAACCTCTAGTCCCCCGGTAGCAACCCGTGAGTAAGTTGGACAATGGTTAATTGGACTTGAATTGGATTGGGCGCCGCGAACGACCGGCGATCGCACCGCGACTGCACGCAATTACAAGCGCAATTACATGTCAAGAGCACGATCAAGAACGAGAAAAGGATCATTGAACCTCATGGTCACCAAAGACTTCTGGGTAATGCTTGCCATGGTCATCTACTTCGTGGCCATGCTGTCCATCGGCTTTGCCTATTCGAAGCGTTCGAATTCATCCGCCAAACAATACTTCGCAGGCAACCGCGGGGTCGGTCCGTGGCTGACGGCGCTGAGCGCCGAAGCGTCCGACATGAGCGGATGGCTGCTGATGGGCCTGCCGGGACTGGCATACTTCACGGGCGCCGCCGACGCAATGTGGACCGCCATCGGCCTGGCAATCGGCACATACCTCAACTGGAAGCTCGTGGCACGCCGTCTGCGCCGCTACTCCGTGGTCGCCGGCGACGCCATCACGATCCCGGATTTCTTCTCCAAGCGCTTCCATGATTCCAAGAACGTCATCTCCACGATTTCCGCGGTCATCATCCTCGTGTTCTTCTGCGTGTATGTGGGCAGCTGCTTCGTGACGGTGGGCAAGCTGTTCTCCACGCTGTTCGGCTGGGATTACCACCTGACGATGGTGATCGGCGCCGCCGTGGTGTTCGCCTACACCCTCATCGGCGGTTACCTGTCCGTCGTCGTCACCGACTTCATCCAAGGCATGCTGATGTTCTTCGCGCTCGCCGTCGTGTTCATCGGTTCCGTCGCCTCCGCCGGTGGCATTGACAACACCATTGCATTCCTGCGCGGCATTCCCGGCTTCCTCGATGGCACGCATCTGGCGACGCCGGTGCTTGATTCGATGGGCCAGCAGATTGTGAAGGACGGGCAGGCGGTGTTCGGCGCACCGACGAACTACGGCATCATCACGATCATCTCCATGCTCGCCTGGGGCCTGGGATACTTCGGCATGCCGCAGGTGCTGGTGAGGTTCCTCTCCATCCGAAGCTCCGAAGAGATTCGCAAATCCCGTATCATCGCCACCGTCTGGTGTGTCATCTCCCTCACCTGCGGTGTGTGCATCGGCTTGGCGGGACGCGCGATGATGCCCACGCAATTCGGCACCGAGGCATCCGCTGAAAACATCTTCATCGTCATCGCGCAGGCACTGCTGCCCAGCTTCCTGTGCGGCATCGTGGTCTCCGGCATCTTCGCCGCATCCATGAGCTCGTCGTCAAGCTACATGATCATCGGCGCCAGCGCGGTGGGCGAAAACATCTACCGCGGTGTCATCAACCGCAAAGCCAGCGACCGCCAGGTCATGATGGTGGCACGCACCACGCTGCTTGTGATGTTCCTTTTCGGCATCTTCGTGGCGTTCGACCAGAATTCCTCGATTTTCCAAGTCGTCTCCTACGCGTGGGCGGGCTTGGGCGCATCGTTCGGTCCGCTGATGCTCACGTCCCTGTATTGGCGCCGCACCAATAAATACGGCGCCATCGCCGGCATGGTTTCGGGCACCGCAACCGTGCTCATCTGGCACAATCTCATCAAGCCGCTCGGCGGCGTGTTCGCCATCTACGAACTGCTGCCGGCGTTCCTCGTGTCGCTGCTGTTCATCATCGTCGTGTCGCTGCTCACGCCTGCCCCTGATGACACGGTGCTGTATGAATTTGACCATTATCTCGACGATCCGAAGGACCGCGTGGTGGACGACGACTTGGTCGCCGCCGAAATCCACGCCGCCGAGGAGCGCGAGAAAATCTGATCCGCGCTTCAGGCATGTTCTCGCCTGATGTCGGTTTCAGACACCCTGTGCGCATCACGCGCATAGCATATACAAAAGGCCCGGGCAATGCGCCCGGGCCTTTATGCAACCGTTAATTCAAGCTAGCGATTCACGCACGTTGCTCACGCAGCGACGGGATGAGCGTCCTCTTCCTCGTCGGCGATGTCGGCCACGACAGGCACGATCATCGGACGGCGATGCCACTTGCGCGAAATCCACGCGCCAAGCGTGCGGCGCATGACCTGCTGCAGCTTCTGCGTGTTCGTGTTGCCATGGATGAGCGCATCCTCAAGGTCGCGCACAATCTGATCCTTGACGGATTCGATGCTGGATTCGTCTTCGGCAACGGCGTTGAGGAAGATCTTCGGCTCGGTCACGACGTCGTGGTTCTCGGAATCCACGACGACGAATGCGCTGACGAAGCCCTCCTCCGACAGGATGCGACGCTTCTCGAGGTCTTCCTCGGTGAGCTCGCCCACGGAATCGCCATCCACATACACGTAGCCGCACGGCACGGAACCGACGACCGCAGCCTGACCGTGATACAGGTCGACCACGTCGCCGTCCTCGGCAAGCACAACGTTCTGCGGCGGCACACCAGTCTTGACGGCAACGAGACCATTGGCGACCAGATGGCGGTTTTCGCCGTGAATCGGCATGGCGCACTTGGGCTTGATGATGTTGTACAGATACAGCAGCTCGCCCTGATTGGCATGACCGGAGACGTGGATCGCGGCGTTGTCGCGGTTGACGACCTTGGCGCCCAGGCGCGTGAGCTTGTTGATGACGCCGTAGACGCTGTTCTCGTTGCCCGGGATCAGCGAGCTGGCGAGAATCACCGTGTCGAATTCCTCGATGTGGATGTCCGGATGGTTGCCGTCGGCAATGCGGCCGAGGGCTGCGAGAGGCTCGCCTTGGGATCCGGTGCACATGTAGACGATCTTGTCGTCCTGGATGTCAGCGGACTTCTTGAGGTCCACGACAGTGCCCTCGGGGATGTGCAAGTAGCCCTTGTCGGCGGCGATGGCCATGTTGCGCACCATCGAACGGCCCACGAACACAACCTTGCGGCCATACTTGTGAGCGGTGTCGACCACTTGCTGCACACGGTGCACGTGGCTGGAGAACGACGCGACGATGATCTTGCGCGTGGCCTCGGAAAACGCCTTGTCAAGCGCCGGGCCGATGGACGTCTCGGGCTTGACGAAGCCGGGGACCTCGGCGTTCGTCGAATCGCACATGAACAGGTCGACGCCCGGGTTCTCGCCCAAGCGGCCGAATTCCACCAGATCGGTGATCTTGTGGTCGAGGGGCAGCTGGTCGAGCTTGATGTCGCCGGTATCGATGAGGCTGCCGGCAGGCGTGCGCACGAACACGGCGAGAGCATCCGGGATGGAATGCGTGACCGTGATGAACTCAAGGTTGAACGGGCCGACCTTGGCCTTGTCACGGCCTTCCACAACGTGCAGGATCGGGTTGATGTTGTGCTCATCGCACTTTGCCTTGACGAACGACAGCGTGAGCTCGGAACCGTACAGCGGGATGTCCGGGCGCAGCTTGAGCAGGTAGGGCACGCCGCCGATATGATCTTCATGGCCGTGCGTGAGCACCATGCCGTCGACCTTGTCGAGACGGTCCTTGATGTATGAGAAATCAGGCAGGATCAAATCGACGCCCGGCTGTTCCTCCTCAGGGAAGAGCACGCCGCAGTCGATGATGAGGATGTGCCCGTTGTATTCGACCACATTCATGTTGCGGCCGATTTCGCCCAAGCCGCCGAGCGGCACGATGCGCATCGAACCCTTGCGATACTTCGGAGGGGCGACGAGGCCCAGTTCCGGAGTCTGGTTGCCGCCCACCTCATGGGAGCGCGGTGCGGCGGAGCGACGGCCTCCCCTGCCGCCACGGGACCTGCGAGAACCGGACGAACGCCGTGATTTCGCAGGATTTCGCTTTTCTGTTGTTTCTGCCATAGCTGTTTTCTTTTTCCTTACGCCGCTGCAAACGCCGAAGGCGCCTGCATCGCGGCTTTTTCGTCCGCGCCCTATGCGCGAACCTCACAATCACAGAAGCGGCCGGTCTGCGCGCGATGCATCATGGCATCGCGCAGATCGGCCAGCTTCGCTGAGCTATGCGGCAGTGCTATGCAAACGGTCAGATCTGGGTCAGAGCAGACCGGCGGCACGCATGCCGTCTTCGACCTTCTTGTATTGTTCTGCGTTCGCTTCCACATTCGGCAGACGCATCGCAGCGCACGGGATGTAACCCTTCACCTTGAGGGCTGCCTTGGCCATGACGGCCTGGAAACCGTCGCCGTTGAGCGCGTGCACAAGCGGCACGAGCTGGGCGGCGATGCGCTGCGCTTCGCGGATGTCTCCGCGGTCGAACGCGTCGGCGAGCTCACGCATAGGCTTGCTGGCCACATGCGCGATGACGGAGATGACGCCCACGGCGCCCACCGACAGGAACGGCAGGAAGATGCCGTCGTCGCCGGAATACCAGGTCAGTCCCGTGCGGCTGTGGCGTTCAAGGGCGTTGCCAAGATTGCCGGTGGCGTCCTTGACGGCCGTCACGTGCTTAAGCTTCGCAAGCTCGTCGTAGGTTTCGGTGGCGATCTTCACGCCGGTTCGGCCAGGCACATCGTAGACGATGAAGGGCTTTTCAGCCACGGCATCCACTGCCTTGTAATGCTCGAGGATGCCACGCTGAGACGGGCGGGAATAATACGGAGCGACCACGAGAAGCGCGTCCGCACCGGCCTCCTGGATGTTTTCCACCATGCGAACAGTGTGCGCAGTGTCGTTGGAGCCAGCGCCCGAAATCACGGGCACATCCACGGCTTCCTTGACAGCGCGCACAAGGTCGATTTTCTCATCCATGTGGGTGCAGGGCGATTCGCCGGTCGTGCCGTTGACGAGCAGGCCGTCGGCTCCGTCCTTCACCAGCTGCTTGGCCAGGTTCTGTGCGGCATCATAATCAATGGCGCCGTCAGCCTTCATAGGGGTGACCATGGCCGGAATGATGCGCCCGAAAGGCGCGGGATCAAGCAGATGAGAAGTTGCTTCAGTCATGGCTCCCACGGTAGACCTTGGGTGAGACGGGTCCCGCGCATCGTCCATTTTTACAGCGTCTACAGTTCCAAGTACGCGTCAAGGCCCACAGTCACCTTGCCGGGGTTCTCGCCGGCATGGCGAACGGCGAGCAGCACGCCGGGCATGAACGAGCTGCGGTCGAAGCTGTCGGCACGCAATACGAGCTGCTCGCCAGCATTGCCGAACAGCACCTCCTCGTGGGCGTTGAGGCCGCGCAGACGCACCGCATGCACGTGGATGCCGTCAACGACCTGGCCGCGGGAGCCGCCGTCGGTCTGCGTGTTGTCAGGGATCGGCGGCATGGACGCTTCCTTGCGGGCGGCGGCAATGACGTGAGCGGTGTGAATGGCGGTGCCGGAAGGCGCGTCCACCTTGTTGGGATGATGCATTTCCACGATTTCGACGGATTCGAAGTAACGGGCTGCCTGGGCGGCGAAATGCTCGGCGAGCACCGTGGAGATGGCGAAGTTCGGGGCGATGAACACGGAATTGTCGGGATGCGCCGCCAGCGCCTCGCCCACTTGGGCGAGCTTCTCATCGGTCCAGCCGGTGGTGCCGACAACGACGTTCACACCCTGCCCCACGAGCGTGAGCACATTGGAGAGGCTCACAGCGGGAACCGTGAACTCCACGACGACATCGGTGTTGGCTGGGGTGATCTGCGTAAGGTCGTCGCCCGCGTCGAGGGCGAGTGCGAGCTCCATGTCCGGCGCCGACTGGACCGCGCCCACGACAGTCGCTCCCATGCGCCCTTTGGCGCCCACCACTGAGACTCGAATCGTCATGATGATTCCTCCGTTGTATCGATGTTCCTGTGCGATGCCGGCAGCGCCGGCAATGACTGCGGTTGGGGCCACCGCCGAAACCGCTTCTTCACCCTGTTTTACTCGACGGGCGCTACAGAATCACTGGGTTGCCCGCCATCCTTTCACCGTCAGGCCTCGGCCTATGGCAAGTGGACTCCTGTGCGATGGCACTACGGATGTGGCAGGCTATCAGCGCGACGTCCATTCACACCCGCCATTCTCACTCGCTCTTGCCTGCTCGTCGCAAACCGCGGCGGGCCGACAAAGCGGAAAGCGCGATCAGCGGAATCGATACCGCGCACGCCATCATCGGCAGGGCAAGGCCGGCGGCAGGGCCGTGCGCATCAAGCACGATGCCCACGATGGTGGAGCCAATGGACTGCCCGATGTTCACGGATGTGCTCAGCCACGACAGTCCCTCCGTCAGGAAGTTCGCCGGCACGGTCTGTTTGACAATAAGGTTGCCGGTCGCGTAAATCGGAGCGACGCCCAGCCCGGCGATGAGTTCGATGGCGCCAATGAGCAGCAGATTGCTCCCCGCCAGATAGATGCCTACGAAACCGAGCGTGAGGTAGGTCATGAACACCAGCATGTGTGTCCAATGGGATCCGCGCAACCGGATGCTGCCGAATACAAGCGCACCGATGCATGAGCCCACCGCGAACATGGCCAGCTGCACGCCCACGATGCTCGCGCGCCCCAGCGCCTTGGTCAGGCTGGTCATGGATACATCAAACATCGAGAAGCACATGTTGAACACAACCCACATGACCATGAGCATGAATATGCCCGGGAATTGCAGTGCCGTGTGTTTCGACGGATCTGCGACCGCACGCATCCGTGACGTCGCACCATCTGCGGCGGATCCATCAACCACGACGCCATCAGCCGCCGCAGCGTGTGCCGCGTCAGACGTCGCAGCACCCCCCGCCTTGATATTTACCGGTGTGAGAATCGCGACAGGCGGTTCGGTGCGTTTTTGCAGAAAGTAGGTGGCGCCGCCGATGCCCACCGCGGCGGCCGCCACAAAGAACGGCACGACCGGATGAATCATGGTGGCCAGACCCGCGGTGATGATCGGTCCGAGGATGAACACGACTTCGTCCACGGCTGATTCGAATGCATACGCTGTGTTGAGCAAATTCGGGTCGCCCACGTCACGCAATGCCCACGACCAGCGGGTGCGCACGAGGGCGCCGAACGCGAATTGCGTGGCGCCAATCCCTATGGCGAGCACGAACAGAACAGGCAATGGCACGCGCATCATGGCTGCCAGGGCGAAAGCCACGAGCATGGAGACTTGCGCTGCAAGCGCTGGCCATCCTACACGGCTCTGCCCATGGCGGTCGAACAGACGCGCGTAGACCGGAGTGGCGACACCCATGGCGAGCACGCATACGGCGCTCATGGTGCCGGCCACCGTCCAATTGCCATACAAGTTGTTGAGGGCCAGCACGATGCCCAAGCTTGTCATGGACATCGGCAGGCGCGCCACCATGCCGGAAATCGCGAAGGCGGGAGCGCCCGGCAGGGAGAATATGCGCGCGTATGGCGAGGCCATGGTCATTCCTTTCATGCAGATCTGCGGCATGGCAATGGTGTGCATGCCGGCTGGAGTGGACTGAGGGTGGGGTGGAGACCGGGCGTGTTGGTTGAAACGCACCGGACGGGTCGGTTAGGCAGTTTGTGGATCAACTGGTCTGCGCGTCGGATTGACGGCTGGTGTCGCCGGTTGGGACAAGCGAGCGTGCGGATGGGTTGCGCGGTCATATGGCTTGCGCAACCTGCAGACACCGCTACGAGAGCTTGCCGACATAAATGAATTTGTCGAGCGTCCTGCCTGAACCGGTGTAATCGTCTCCGGTTCCTTGCGCGACCCGCGTGAGCCCATGGGCTTCATAAAAGCCGTAGTCGCAGTCGCTGTCGGTGTAGAGGAAGTAGCGTTTTTCGCCGCATTCGCGCAAATGCGCCAGGAACCTGCTGTAGAGCTGACCGCCCACGCCTTTGCCGCGTGCGGCGGCGGAGACGATGAACAGTTGGAGCTCAGCGGGAACATCCTTGCGCACGTCACGCTCCAATGCGAGGTCGGTGCGAATTTCCTTGTCGAGATTGCGACGCACCGTTATGCCTTCGGGAACCATGGGCGCATTGACATGCGCCTGTCGATACCATCCCGCTGCCGCAGGCACGATTGGTCTTTTGCCTTCGACCGCCCCGAGCACCACGCCAAGGATTGTGCCCCGCAGCGTCGCCACCTCTCCATACGTGCTGGAACGCAGGTAGTGCAGCACGTCAAGACGCGCCGCGTAATGCCTTGTCTGCGCGTATGAATACAGGTCTTTGGGAAACCACGTGTGCATGTTAAGGGCTGCCAGCTCATCCGCGTCATCAGACGTGACCGGCCTGAACGCCACATGTTCGCATGCACCACCGTCATCATGCACCGTCTGAGCGCATGACGCATGATGGATATGCTCCCGCTGCCGCGCGTTGCTGTGCGCCAGTGTCATTAGATATCTCCTCCGTTCATAACAGCAAGGAGTCGCACCATGGCGGATTCCCGACACTTCGCTGATGTCAGTCGACGACATCTCGACGGACGTGCATCAGCAAGCGACGGGTATCTTGAAGCGCAAACGCCTGGTGATCGCCCCTCACGCACTCCACGCTACCCGGAGCTGTCAACTTGGGTTCCGCCAATAGCGCAACCCAAGTTGACATGCGGCCGCGCTGTCAAGCATCGGTGTCGATGCGAAGGTATCGACCTTGGGCAATCTCCTTCTCGATGTCCTGCGCGCTTTTCAGGTCAGCGTGGATTACTCGCTTCGCGGGATCAGCTTGCGACAGGAAGTAGAGCGTGGCGTCGATGGCGTCGAGCGGCACACCCAATTGGCTGGCGAGCAGCAGACGGTACACGTCGAGCTGGATGAGATACACGTCGCGATCGGCTGTGGTGCATGGCATGCGTCCGGTCTTCCAATCGACGATCGTGAACCTGCCCTCGGCATCAGGGGAATCCAAACCGCCGTAGAACACGGCATCGAGCGTGCCGTTCACCGGACCATCCGGAGTGGCGAGCGTCAACGGCGCTTCCGTGGCATATGGTGTGCGCGACGCCCATGGCGACGTGGCGAGTCGATGACGCCACTCCTTCTCTGCATTGGTCAGGGAATCATCGGCGTCAACATCGTCAAGCATCGCCTGGCGCTTGCCATTGACGGTAGTCGCCATAGAATCCGTGGAGTCCACATCTGCCAGGCCTCCGTGATCGGTCGACTCCGCGCCAGAGAGCAAATCATCCTTTGTAACCGTTGCCACGTCAATGAACTGCTGCGCCCATTCGTGAAAGCGTGTGCCTTCTGATGCCGCGGAGTTCGGAGGCATCGGCACTGGCCGCAGTATGCTTCGCGCGACCTGCATGGTCTTGGCGGAGTCCCCAGCGATCGAGGCGATGAACCGCAGATTCGTGGTGCCAACATTCGTGCCTTTGCGCGCGGCGTTCGCCCTGGCAATCACATCCTGTGCTTGCTCGTGGCGTTGTGCATCGGCTGCGACCAGCAGGCGCGCACGGCTGAGCAACGCAACGCTTTGCGAGTTTGCATTCGCGGACTTCGCGCTTGCGTCAATGATCTGCTTCGCATGCTCATCCGCCTGCTTGCGCATATCCGAAGTGGGAATCACGCCACGGGCATCGGCGGCATCCTGTGCCAGATCGCCACCGGATGCCGGATCAATGACCTCAGCGGTCATTGCGAGCGCGGCACGCGTGCTGCGTTGCAAATCGGATGGCCATTGCGGCAGATGTTCGTTCTCGTTGTCGGCCATCTGCTGCGCCGCGGATGTAAAAGCCACATTGACAACAAGACGGGACAACTGCTCCGCACCTTCGCCAATGAAGACACCCGTGGGCACTTTGTATCCATCGGGGATGATTGTTGACGGATCGTCAAGACGGTTCTTCACAGCATCGGCAAGCTGGACGACCGGGACGCCATCAAGCGTGGTCAGCGGTTCATGAGGCTCGTCACGCACCAATGGCTCGGCTTCCTCCTCACTGCGAGCGAAGGTGAAGGCACGGGGGTCGCCATTTGCAGTACCCTTCGCATCCTCCGAACCTTTTGCAGAATGCGAGGAGCTATTGGCGAACAGCGCCGCAAGGATCTGCATCAGCTGCTTGTCTTGTTGCGCATCGTTGTCCGCGTCGTCGCCTTCCTGCAACATGTGAGCGACCGCATAGTCATTTTCTGGATGCTCCTCGCGGCCCTGCGGCACGTAAGCATGGTAGAGCTCGCTCCAAAAATTGGATGCCCCAGCATCGGTGTCAAGCGTGTTCGGCAATCCCGACCAACGCCATGTGCCAGGCGCACTCATCGCATTGCGCGAGCATACGAGCAATGCCTCGTTCTTAGCGCGGGTGAGCGCCACATACGCCAAGCGACGTTCCTCATCATGCCCGCGCCGGCCATATTCCTCGGCCTGGCTGAGATAGTCCTGTGCTCCGCACGGACCGAAGCCGTTTTTCAGTCGCAGCGCGTCCAATGTCTCGCGTTCAATACGAACGGCCATCGTCGGGAACGTCGAACGCCCATCATCCGTGTCGGACTCCCCTGCGGCATCATTCCACTCGCTGATGGAGCTGCCATCATGCGGGAAACGGGGCAGAAGATCCGCATCCGCGCGCACGGGAGCAGGTATTGCGGTTGGGTTCTCCAGCCAGCTTCTCTTTGTCGCGGTGTATGACGGACCGTCTTTCTCAGTCCATGAAGCGCTGCCAGGCTTGACAACCAGAAGATTGTCTCCCGTTGATGAGGGGAACGTATCTTTCCGCATGTCCATGACCGCGACAGCCGGCCATTCCAAGCCCTTTGCCTGATGCACGGTCATGAGCTGCACGTCGGCGGTCTGGTCGAGGTTCGCCGCAGGCGGAGCGGGTTCGCGTTCCTGCACCGCCATCCATGCGAAGAACCCACGCACCGTAGGGTGCATGGAGTCAGGCAGCTCCTGCTCGTAGGAATCCACCTGTTGCATCACAGCATCGAACGCCGCGCCATACGTGGAGTTCGGCATCCCTTCGCCATCGGCCACGATACGAGCGAGCGAAGAATCCATCGGCAGCGTCAATGCGGCACTTGCCGTATGCATCGCGTCACGCAGGGAACGCTCCGATGCCTTCTCTGCGCGCCGCAGGATCAGGCTTGCCTCATGGAGCCTGAAGGCGACGTCATCGGGAACTTCGAGCAAGCTCAGTTGCTCATCGAAATCGTCGTCCATGAGCAGGTCGGCGAGAAAAACCCCAGTGGGGAGCATCACGTCGTCGCGCAGGCGGTTCACCGCATCCTTCCGGTCGGATTCGGTCGTGTTCTCGTCAGAGGTGACATAGCCCGCCTCTTCCAACGTACGGTACTGGAAGTCGATGTTCTTCTGCGTCGCCATGGTGGCGAGCTTCTTCAAAGCGCTGTGAGGAATGGAGAAGCGAGGCGACGCAAGAAGCTCCTGCAGCGCCGGTGTATTGGAGTGGTCTGCCACGACTTCCAGCAACGCCTTGAGGTCTGCGACATCCGCTCGGTGCAACAAGCCGCTGGCGCCGATGATCTCGTACGTCATGCCGGCCTGGCTGATGGCATCCGCCACATCCTGCATGGGACGTGTGGAACGGAACAGAATGGCGACTGGCGTCCGCTTCTCGAACTCCCCTGGTTTCGCAGGATTGGGCACCTTCTTGTACATCTGCGCATGCGCTGCAAATTCCACGACTGCGGCAATCTCTTCAGCGCCCGTTTCAAAAGCGGCGAGGCCAAGGAATGGCGCCTTCTCACCGCAAGACGCCCCCGTCGGGGAATGCGTCGCGGGGTCAGCGTCGGCATCTGCAGCGCGATCAGCTCCGTTCGCGTCTGTTGCAACGGAGGCTTCCATCGCAGCGCCACCGCTTTCCTCCGTTTCCAAAGGCTTGAGCGGAAGCACCTCCACTTCTCGCTTGTTGTGGGGCACATTCGAATCAGGCGTCCACTGTTTGCGGAATGCATCGGTGAGCCGGTTTGCGGCATCGAGAACGAGCTTGGGATTGCGGCGCGTGACGGAGAGGGAATATGGCTCGGAGGTGATGCCGAACTTCTCACGGAACAGACGGAACGCACCTGGGCTCGCTCCACGCCATGCGTAGATGGCCTGATACGGATCGCCCACCGCAGTCACCGCGGACTTGCGCGGAGACGCGCCACTCACTAAGTCCGTGGAATTCACATCTTGAGGGTGGAAGATCTGTGCCAGCAGCGTCGCCTGCGTGGTGGAGGTGTCTTGGTATTCGTCCAGGAACACATGGGTGAAGCGCCGGCGATAGTCAGCGCCGATGGATGGGAAGCGTGTCAAAAGCTGGAACGCCGCAATGGTGAAGTCCGAGAACTCCGCCAATTTTGCTTCGCGTTTGCGCGCATCGAACTGACGTGCCAGCGGGATGAGCATGTTGCGCCGCTTCGTCACATAAAACAGGTATTGGAGGACCTGATCGTAGTACCTCTGTATCGGGTTGGCGTAATCGGAGTCTTTGCATTTCGGAAGATTAATGCGTCTCTTAATCAGTCCTGCGCTCTTTGCCTCATCCACAGCAGCCGTCCATGCTTTCTCATCGAAAACAGCATGAAGCCATGCTTCAAAATCCCCTGAGAAAACTTCTCGTGCCGTTTTGGGCATCGCATTCGGCTGCGGTTTCTTCACGGCACCGACTGGATCCTTGACATCCTCGAGTGCAATGCCAAGCAGCTGGGCTCGCGCTTCTCGAAGCTGGCCAAGGAACTGATTGTCCCACCGCTGGATGCGGTCGAGCGCCTCGGCAATGGTCTGGCAATCTGCACCGATCATGGAGCTCGCGCATTCGTTGGCAAGCGAATGGATGTCGCTGACCAAGGCTTCGAAAGAGCCTGCGTCGGATTCTTTATCCTCGCTGTCAGACATGCCGCTGGCATTCGACTGGCCCGAACCCGCATCGGGGCTCAAACCGGCGGCATCGCCGTTCCCATCATCACCCGTAAAGTAGTGGGCGGCGAAGAGGGAGTCCATGTTCTTGCCGATGATGTCGGAAATCATCTGAACAGCGCCCGCCGAGCTAAGCGGCTGCGTGCCAGGGTCCATGCCGATGAGCAAACCGTATTGGCGCACGATGGATTGGAAGAATGCGTCATACGTGTAGACCCGTGGCTTCATGAAAGCCGAATCCGGGTTAGTGGCACCAGCGACGTTCCCGGCATCGCCCGGCCCCGCATTGCCTGCTGCCTTCCGAGCATCGCGACGGGCCTGCGACACGGCATTCGACACACGCGTGAGCAGCTCCCCTGCCGCCTTTCGGGTGAAGGTGAGGCCCAGGATCTTCTCGGCAGGCACATGGTCATCGCAGATGAGCTTGATGATGCGCTGCGTCATGGTGTAGGTCTTACCGGAACCAGCGCCTGCAATGACGAGGACATCACTGGATTCCGGCACATCAATGACGCGCTGCTGCTCGATGGAATTGCTCATCGTTCTTCCTTCCCCATGACGGTGGTCAGCTCTCCTCCGCATGCAGGACACACCCTCTTGTGCCTGCAGTAGCGCATATGTTTCCTCGAAGCCTCATGAGCCGGCACCGTACCTTGCGTACCGGCAACAGAAGCAGCGTAGAAAATACGAGACAGCATCGTGAGTGACCACCAGCCGAGCGTGTGATTCTCAAAGCTGCTGAGCACAAATGCGAGTTCAACAGGAATCTCCCCGATGCTGTCATACTCGTATTGCGCCACAGCGACGACCCGAGCAATGGAGTCGATAGCGCTGTTGTTGATCGATGTGCGCAATGAGGATCCGAAGGAGTGGGAATCCAGCCTATCCTTGCTGTTGTTCAAGCAGGGCACCCGCCCGGATTCATCGCCGTCTTGGTAGGGCATGTCGACAAACAGCGGAGGCTGTGCGCAGTTCTCTGCAGCGTGGAAAGACGATGGTGCGTCGTTCTTCTCGATATCAAACAAGCCTGCCGATGCGATGGGAATCAGCGGCAGGTCCACGCCATTCTCGTGTATTTGGCTCATCGTCAAAGCGAGCTGGTAGCACACCAGCTGCAAATCGGAGTAGTTTTCAGCACCCGTATGACCTTGTTGCCCCGTCTTGTAGTCAACGATGCGGTAGAAAGGGAATCCCGTCTCGACGTCATTGCGCACCTCAAGACGGTCAATGCGCGCATTGAGCGTGACTTTCGTATCTGGCGTCAGTCCTGGTGCGAAACCGCCGGCAAGAATATCCAGCAGGAGCTGGAAACGTTCCACACTCACACTCGCAAGATTCTCGACATCCATCATTTGGAAGAAGGGAAGCAGTTCGCGGATGCTGAACTGCACGTGGAGAGGATATTCGCTCTCGACACGGTCGTATTTACCAATGAGAGGACCGTATTTCGCATCCGCCGCGTAACCCTCGCTGTTCACGTTGACGAAGTACGAGGCGATGTGCTGCAACGTGTCGTGCACAGTGATTTCCTTGCGGCGCGCGGAGTATTGGGACTGCGGGTCGTTGTCCACGTGCATGGCTTCCGACAGCCGGTTGTACTCGTTTTGCATCCGATTGGTGATTTGCGCGATGCGTTCGTCACGGCTCAGTTCATCATTGGGGAATCCTGGCTTGTCCCATCCCCTTTCGGTGGCAATCTGCGCCACCTTGTGAACGATGATGCCGAAGGATTGGTTGATCTTCGTGGCGGAGGGACCTCCCAGAGCCCTGTCAAGCAGTGCGCATACCGGACAATCCCACAACGTGTCCACCATCGATGGGCTGAGCGACACCTGCGAGATGCTTGGCACCCCCGAACTGTTGTCAGCGGATGTGCCACTCCAGGATTCGCCGCCTGTGGATTTGTCATCCTGAAATCTGTCGGCGTTGGAACCGTCATTCGCAACGGAGCTGGCATCAGAACCGGTTGCGCCAGCAGATGTCTCGCGCTCGGTGCGACCGTACACGAACGCCCACTGGTCGGGCATGGCATCCGCATAGCCTTGTGACGCAAGGTATCTCAGTGTCCGCACGGCATCACGCGCTTCGGGGCTCAGTTTCTCATAACTAAGCCCCGGCACCTTCATCGGGTCGAATTGCTCACCCACGCCCAGCGTTTCAGCCGCATTCTTCTGGCTTTCCAACGCTTCATACGCCTCTTTTGCAATCACGTTGCGAGCGCGTTCGATAAGCATCGGGATACTCGCCGCTGGCGCAGAATCCGCCGACACTTGGGTGAAGTTGACCTTGGCGATGTCATCGGAGACCGGGAACAATTCCGGCATGAAGGTGAAGAGGAAGTCGGACGGTGTCGTGTCATCGCTCCACACGGCGCTGACGGCAAGCCGCTTGGCGGCACGGGTGATGGCGACGAGCAGACCTTTCTCTTCGCTGTGGAGCACGGACGCCACACGTCCACGGTGGGAATCACCCTGCGTTCCCAAGACTCCCAGCGTGCCGCGCAGCATGATATCCGTGAGATCCTCGGTGGCGAACATCGTGTTGCGCACCGTGAGGTTCGGCCATACGTCCTGCTGCACAGCGGGAACCCACACGTAATCCCATGACCTGCCGCAGGCGCCAGCGGGCGTGGTAAGCGTCACGGCATCCGGATTCGGTCCTGTTTTCGACAATGAATCGGCGATGACATCCATCTGCCGCACTTGGTCCATGAAATCCTCGATGGAGTCGAATTCCCCACCCGTGCGAGCGTAGTCGAACAGTCGCATCATCATGTCGAGGCGGTCGTTCGCCGCGTCGCCATAGCTGCCAAGCTCAACCGCCTGCTGCTGCCAACGGTCGGCGACGCCGCTTGCCTGCCACGCTGCCCACAGAATCTCATACGGGTCGTGCGACGCCTGGTATGCCTGCGCCACGGCGTCAATACGTGCGGGCAGCGTGCAGAAGGCCTGCACATCAGCGGAACCTTTGCCAATGTTGCGCAATGCCTTGATGATGCTGTCTCGCACCGTTGTGTCGCCGACAACCAGCTGGGCGCACAGCTCGTCGTATTCATCCACCACATCAACGGTCGCCACATCGTCGTACAGAGCAAGCAGCGGCTCGAGGCTTTCCGACGGCGTCGCCAAGGAGATTCCCGGAACAGGGCGCGCCTCCTGTGAAACCGCACCGTCCGCTTGTTCCTGCGCTTCCGCCTGGTTCTGGCGAATCGTGAGAAGAACCATCAGTAACGCCTGGATGGAGTTGCGTACAGCGCCGATACGCACAGGGCGGGCCTTCTCCCACGCTCTCATGGCGTCATTGGTCTGGGTCACGCCGACGTGAACGTCATCATCACTGGGGTCACCAACAGCCGGCGTGTTTCCCTGCGTGTTTTCCAGTGTGCTTCCCGGCGTGTTTCCCTGTGGGCTGTCTTCCGTGGGTTTCACGGAAGTGCCTGCGGCAGTCGGCTTCGTTCCGGCCAGTGAATCGATCAGCGGGCTGGCAAGGTATGTCTTGATGGCGGACTGGATGATTTCGTTGCGCATCTGCTGCTGGCTGAGTTTGCGGCGCAGGCGCTCCGTTTCGAGCTCCTTGGTCTCACGGTAGCCTCGCGACCGCAGGATACCCAGCCGGATGAGGGCGAAAAGCCCCTGCACCGTGGAATCCTTGGCGAACGATGCGGTGATGGAGGAATACCGCACCGGCACTCCCGCGTTCCTCAGACGCATGCCCAGCGCATGCACGGTGGCGTTGTCATGCGCGATGACCGCCATGTCGTTCCACATCACGTTCGGCTGGCTCACATGCAGGTCCTTGATCTGACGAATCGTGGCATCAGCCTCATTCGATGCAGACCGGTAGAGACTTCCCTCGACGTTGATTCGCGAAGGTTCCAGCAACGGGTCGTCTTGGGGCAATGGCTTCAAAGCCAAAGCACCGCGGACATCCGGCAGCTTGCCAGGGCGCGCCGTGCCGGCGCCGAGTCCTTCTTCATCAGCGCCAATCGCCAGCGACACACGGGATGCAATCACATCCTTGTATGTGACATCCGCCTCGCTGATACACGGTTCGAGTTCCACCGCAGCGGCATGGAACCTGCCCAGATTCGAATCAGCAAGCCCTCTCTCACCATCGACCGCCGACGCAGCAAAAACATCCGAAACCTGCCCTTGCGCCACAGGCTTTTTCAGTGCGCGCAGCATGAGGAACTCCGGGTAGGAGCCGCGGAACACCTGCACCGCCTCGTCATTGCACCCGACGAGCACCAGCAGCACTCCCCTGCGATTCAGGGCTTGCAGCAATGCCATGCCTGCAAGGGTGACGTCCTGCACATCATCGACGACCAACAGCTGGGGCAAGCCGTCACCCGCCATAGCGGCGCTGCGCTGCGCCAATGCTTGCGTCGCCTCACGAAGCAGATACGACGAGTCCAGACGAAACTCATCGGGGAAACGCTGCGACACCGCTTGCGCGTATTCTCCCCGCAAGCGGAAAGCAAGCTGCCACTGCACCCGCATGCGCATCTTGGTCTCGACGAGAATCTGCTGCTCATCGAGGCGCTGGAGAATGCGCCCCAAGTCACTGTGCTCGGCACCGACCTCATTGATGCGCGCCAGCATGTCGCGCAACTGCGAGACGAACTCCTGCGACAGGCACTGTGCGAAAGTCTCTTCGGTGGTGGTGCGAACCGACGTCGCATCACCTTCCGCACCCGTTACGCCAGTTGCATTCGCGGCGCCTGCAGCACCGGGCGGCGTTGCAGAATCAGCGGCAGCGAAGTAGTCAAGCAGCAACCGGCAGGTAGAGCACAGTTCTCCGGCAGCGGCATGGGCCTTGTGCACATTCAACACATCGGTGAGCACAGCATCCTGCTCGGCGCCATTGAGCAACCGCGGTGGCACAAGCCCCAGCTCACGGCGCACGGCAGCGAGCACAGAGAAGGCCAGAGCGGACAGCGTGCGCACGATGCGCGGGTTCGTGCTTGATTCCACGTCTTGCAACGCCTTGGCGTTGAGGTCGCGAGCGGTGAGCCTGTTGGAACTGATCATCATCGCGCCATCGTTGCCATAGCGTTCCAAAGCCTTCTTCAGCGTCTGCAAAGCGAAAGTCGTCTTGCCGCTGCGAGGCGCACCCTCAACGAGCAGCACATGCGTGGGCTCCCCGTCCGCATTGATGAGCGTGCCGCCCATCAATGATTCGACGTCGTCAAGCGCCGCATCCACGGATACTGTTTTCACAATGCCCCCTATCGTCTGCTTCGAACACTTGTTCGAATGTCTTCAAGCATACCGTATCTCTCTTCGCGACATGCCAACCGACGCATCGTCGCGCCAGCATCAACCATATGGATACGTCTCAGTTGCATTCAACGAGCGCAATCGCCGAGGCAATCGGACCATCATGGCTCAGCGAGACATGCCAATGCAACGCCATGCCATCGCCATTCCCGGATTTCTCACCAACCCCGCGAGCCAGACCATCACCGACCCAGTGTGCCAGGCCATCGCCACCCTCGCGCGCTGCGCCATTGCCGCGCACCTTGCCCAGGCTGCCGGCCACCGACTGACCCAGCGAAGCCGAGAACTCCACATGCGGCCGGCGCCGAGCGTCCTCCACGATGCGAATGCCGCTCCACTCGAATCCATCGAGCCCCAACGGATATTCCGCTTCGCCCAGCGCCTCGCACCACGCCTTGAGCACAGCCTCCTTGCCAGCCCACCGCGCCGCCAGATGCATCAGCTCGTCATCGCCGCTCGCCTGTGCCCGCGCCTGGCATTGCAGACGCTCCGCCTGGCAGAACGCACGTGCCACAAATAACGAACCGGGGCTCAGGCATTGCCTGCGGAACGACTCCACGTCGACCACATCATGCCCAAGCCCCAGTACGGTCATGCGTCACTCCTCATCCAAGGGGTATCTGATCATGGGGTGCCCGACCACAAGGCATCGAACACCCGATTCTTGCAATCAGTCATAATACCCGTCGGCGCCCAAACGAGCATCCGGGTTGAGAAGCATGGCCTTCTCGACCTCATGCCCGTCGTAATGGGGACCGTCCTCACGCAGGTGACGGCCGTCCACCGGCTCGAACAGCGGCGCATGGCCGAGCATGCCTGCCGCGAGATGCGCCGCGCCCGCAGCCAAGCGCTGGTTGGCGCGCTCACGCCACGCCTCGAGAGCCTGCTCGCCGGCACTATGCGCCACGGATGCCTCGAACGCACCCGGATGCACCAGCGCCACTAAGCCGGAGACATGCCCGAAGCCGAGCGACGTGGCGAGCCCCGCCTTCACGGTGCGGCCGGCGGTGCGCAGATTGAGCGGTTCGCGCAACCACACCATGAAATCGTCGCGCTTGAGCTTGGGGTCCACGCAATCGAGCGCCGCGTTCGCCGGCACGATGCCGGATTCGAACATCTGCGTGAGCCCATGCACTTGGAACACGCACGCACCGCCCTTCGCGTGACCCGTCAGGCTCTTCTGCGACACGACGTACAGCGGATTGCCCGCCGTGCGGCCGATGGCATGCTCAATCGTGTTGTGCAGCTCGGATTCGTTGGGATCGTTGGCGTTCGTGGACGTGTCGTGCTTGGAGACCACGGCGATGTCGTCCGGCGTCACGCCGAGCTTCGCCAAGTCGCGCACCAGCACGGAGTCCTTGCCGCCCTGCGCAGCCGCGAGCGCGCCGAGGCCGGGAGCCGGGATCGACGTATGCGCGCCATCGGCGAACGAACGCACGTAGCCCACGACGCCGGCGACCGGCAGCCCCAGGCGCAAGGCGATGTCGCCGCGGGTGAGCAGCACGGTGCCGCCGCCCTGCGATTCGATGAATCCGCCGCGGCGCCTGTCGTTCGCACGGGAGAAGAAGCGCGGGGCGATGCCCTTTGCCGCCATCTCCTGGGAGTTTGCGGTGGCGTTCATGTATCCGAAGCCGTTGACGGATTCGACGCCGATGTCGTCGATGGCGCCGGCGACCACGAAATCAGCCTTGCCGAGGCGGATCTTGTCGAAGCCTTCCTCGATGGAGACGGCTGCGGTGGCGCATGCGGAGACCGGCTGGATCATCGCGCCGTATCCGCCCACATAGGACTGCATGACGTGCGCCGCCACGACGTTCGGCAGCGCTTCCTGCAGGATGTCGCTGGGATACTCGCGGTTGAGGTAACGGTCGACATACAGTTCGCGCATGGAATGCATGCCACCGAAGCCGGTGCCCTGCGTGTCGGCGACCTGCGAGGGGTGCACGGCCTGCAGCAGTTCCGTGGGGCTGAACCCCGCGGAGAGGAACGCATCCACGGTGGTGACGATGTTCCACAACGCGATCGGGTCCACGTCACCGACCATCGAAGCGGGGATGCCCCAGCGGGTGGGATCGAAACCGTCGGGGAACTGACCGCCCACGGTGCGCGTCATCGTGGCGCGACGCGGCACGAAGGCGCTGGCGCCCTTGAGGCATGTGACGGTCCATTCGCCCGTCTCATCGTCCCTGCCGGTGCGCGTATGGGAGGGGTCGGCGGCGACGTATTCGTCGGCTTCCTGCTGGCTTGCCACCGTGAACGTCACGTCGTGGTCAAGGAAGACCTCGGCGGATTCCTCGTCGGCGCCATCCTTGTACGACACGCCCATCGCCTCGTTGAACGGCCTGATGCCGGAACGGGCGATGACCTCGTCACGGTAACGGTCGGCGATGTCCTCTTCGGCAATGGTCTCGCCCTCGGCGTCCACCCAGCCAGGCTGGGGGTTGTCCTGCCATGAGACGAGCCCCATGTTCCATGCGAGCTCAAGCACTCCCATTGCCGACAGTTTGACTGTGCCATCCGAATGAATGCCCAGCTCCGCTTCGAAACGCGTGCGGCCGAAGCCCCACGGGCCAAGCTCGCCGATCGACACGATGACGACCTCGTCCTCGGGACGTGCGGTCACGCCGCCCCATTCAGCAAGGTCGGCCTTGGGCTGCTGGGGCACGCGCGGCGTCGGCAGCGCCTTGATGAGCGTCGGCTGCGACAGGGATTGCGCAGAAGCATCCGCGCCCTGCCCGGCAGCCTCATCAGCCATCTCCGTGCGTGCGGATGCGGCGGCGTCCGCCTCGGCTTCTGCACGCAGCGCGCGGATGTCGAGCGGTTCGCTGCCAAGTCCGCCAGTGAGATCGACATCAAGGGGGCCATCCGCCGCGGCCTTGGCACGAGACTTCGCCGTAGCCAAGTCAAGCAACCGGTCGGCGATCTGCTCGGTGGAGTAGGTGGTGAGGCCATGCTTCTCCACGACCTTGACGAGCGGGTCGTTGCCGCCCATGAGGCCGGTGCCGCGCACCCAACCGATCTTGGGGTGGGCGAATGTCACGCGATCGGACCACACATGCTCGGGGCGGGCACGGTTGACGAGGGCGTCGAATGCGCTCTTGACTTCGCCGTAGGCGCCGTCGCCGCCGAACACGCCCCTGTTGGGCGAGCCGGGAAGCACGACGTGCAGCTTGTGGTCGACGTCCGAATCCGCTCCGATGGCGGAAAGTCCGGCAATCAGACGCTCCACGCTCCACAGCATGAGGCGCGCCTGCGATTCGAACAGTGCGCCCGAATCCGCCATCGTGCCATGCACGGGCGGCGCGGCGAACGGGAACAATGCCGTGGGCTCCATCGCGGGCTTGACAACGGTGGTCGTGGCGCCGTGCGTCTCGCGCTGCTCCGTGCCGATCCATTCGATGAGGGCATCCACGTCGCGGAAGCTCGACAGGTTCGCGGGCACGAGCCACAGGGCCGCGCCGCGCGTGGCGTGCGTGCGGTATGTCTTCTTGGCCCACTGCACGATGGAGAGGCGGAAGCTGTGGCTCGTGGCGATGACCGTCGCACCGCCGGCGAGCAGACCCGCCACGACCTGCCCGGCGATTGAATTGGCGGAAACGCCGGTCACCACGGCGATGTCGCCGTCGAAGCGGCGCGCGGCACGCACGTCGGCGTCGCTTGCATGCTTCTTGTCGGCCTTCTTGGCGGCTTCCTCATCGACCGCGGCAAGGTCAGCATCGCTCATCGCTGCCTGCTGCGCAATGGTGCGGAACACGTCGCGCAGCTTCTTGTCGCCGCTCTCTTTCGCCTGCTGCTCATACCAGCGTGCCTGCTGGGCGACGGTTTCGCCGGCGCCGGTGAAGTCAAGCGCCGCACGCTCCTCGTCATGCTGGTAGTAGATGTGCGCGAGGTCTTCGCGAGCGGATGCCCAACGGTCGTCAAACAGAATCGCCTTGCGTTCGTCAAACCGCGGCGCGACTTGGTCAACCCAGCCAGAACCGAGCTCGGCCTCGACGGCCTGCACGGTGCGGCGGGCGTCTTCGTCAGCGTCGCCGGTGGACTTGGGAGCGTCGACCCCCAGCTGCCCGAGCACGAAGCGTGCGGTGGAGGCGAGCACTCCATCCTTGCCGGTCACTGTGTCGGCGAAGGCATCGAGGGCTGCCGAATCCACCACTGCCCCGCCGCTGCCCGAGCCTGCCGACAGCGGTGCGACCGCCACACCATGGTCGGTGGCCACCTGTTGCACGGCTGCGTCGATGAGGGCGTCCGCCTCGGCGGCGTTCGCCACCGGGTTCGCGGGAAGCGTCGCAAGATCGCCGCCGCGCGAGCTGGCGCCGTCACGGGTGCCCAGCAGGATGGCGGCGGTCACGAACGCCGTCCACCCCTCGCCCAGGCCCCAGGCGCTTTGCAGACGCTGCGCAATGTGAGTGGGCTTGATGCCCGCCGATCCGAAGAGCGCGTGGAGGCGTTCGCGCACCGCGTCGCTCAGCACCTGGCCGAAGGCATGGTACTTGGGTGCCACGGAGGTGACAATGCCGCACAGTTTCGCCACGGTGGCCTCGGCGGCGCCTTCCACGCTGGGCACACCCAGTTCCCCGGTGATGTCCATGAGCAGCTGATTGCGGCGCGACGAGACGCCGTTGGTCAGCGTGTCGGTGGTGTCTTGGTCGCCGATCTGGTCGGGGCGCACCTTGGATTCGTAGGCAAGCAGCGTGCGGATGCCATCGGCAGCGGTGAACGGGATGTCAGCGGCGGGACCGGAGGCGGCTGCAGCAGCCGGGGCAGGCGCTGCCACCGGTGCCGTTACCGTCGGTGCCGTTACCACCGGTGCAGCGGGCGTCGCAGCAGGTGCCGCAACAGGTGCCGCGGTCGCAGCCGAATCCGACGCCATGCTGATCGACGTGGCGTCAAGGTCCTCCTGCGGCACGAGCGAATCCGTGTCGGTGCAATACACGCGCGCCTCATCACGACCTACGTTCCACACGTTCACGTCAAGCCCTTCGAAGCGCGGCAGGCGCAGCGTCTTCGTGCCGAGGTTCGCCAGCGTCGGGGCCTTGCCCAGGCCGACCTCCACATAATTGGTGACGCCCAGGCCGCCTTCCTCGCGCGGCGTGAACAGCAGGCGCTGCGTTTCGATCCAGCGCACCGGGGATGCGAACTGCCAGCTGAGCAGCTCGGTAAGCAACAGACGGCCGAGCTTTTGGTCATCCTTGGCATACGAATCCCATACGGAATCCTTCTCCAACGCCTTCTTGATGCGCTCGGAGGGCACGACCTCGAGGATCGAACGGGCGAAGTCCTTCGTCATCTCGAACGGACGGGCGACGAGGTTGGGGATGTAGCGGCCTTCGAGACGCGAGTAGTCGATGTATTGCGGCAGCAGCGCATCGAGCTTGTCACGGAATTCGGGCACGCCGCGGCGCAGCTTGCTCGAATGGAACGGCACGTCGATGCCGGGCACGAACATGAACGCTGGCTTGCCGCCAGCCTCCTTGGCACGGCGGTTCGCATCGGCGCGCAGAGCGTTGAGGCCAGCAATCGTGCCCGCCACCGCATACTGGGCGCCTTCGAGGTTGTAGTTGACGATTTCGAGGAATTCGCCGCTTTCCTTGGCAACCTGCGCCACATATTCCTTCACGCCGTCGTCGCCCACGCCGAACTGGTTGGGTCGCAGGGCGCCCATGCGGTAGTTCGAGCGTCCCTGTTCGTCGCGTTCGATGAGATGGTGCATCGTGGAACCGCGGTGGAACACGAGCACAAGCTCGGTTTCGAGCGGAATGATGCCGGCGAACGAGCTGAGCGCATCGTATTCGCCCAAGGAATGACCTGCGAAGTACGAGCCTTCGATGAGAGCCCCCGCTTCACGCAAGCGCGCGGACTGGGCGAACGCGACGGTGGCGAGCGCCACCTGCGTGAACTGCGTGAGGTTGAGCAGGCCGTCCGGGTGATGGTAGTGCACGCCGTTGGCGGTGATGTCGGTGGGGTTGTCGCGCACGATGGCGAGGATCGAGAATCCCAGCTTGCTGCGGGTCACGGCGTCGGCGCGCTCCCACACTTCGCGTGCGGCGGCGCTCTTGGTGCGCTCGTCGAGCACCATGCCCTTGTGCTGGATGCCCTGGCCAGGGTAGACGAATGCGCTGATGGGCGCGCGGGTGATGGCCGTGCCACGCGAGACGAGCTCACCGTCGGCGTGGCATGTCACTTCGAGCACGATGCCGCGGCCGGCGACCCGGCCAGTGCGTTCCACGTCGATGGTGACCGTGGCGCCCAGCTGCACCATGCCATACATCGTGTATGTCCAGCCTTCGATCGGCCAGGCGTTGCCCTTGACATCGCGCGCTTCGACGGCGTGCTGCGCCGTGGCGGAAAGCCACATGCCGTGCACGAGGGGCGCTGCAAGCCCGGAGATTGCAGCGGCTCGGCGGGACGTGTGGATGGGGTTGAAGTCGCCGGATGTGCGGGCGAACGCCGTCATGTCCGTCGGGGCGGTGACCGTGACGCGGCGCAGCAGGCGGCGCGGGGTGTCGCGCACATCCGCGTCGATGCCGCCGTATGCAGGTGCGTCGACGGGCAGCTCGGCGCTGTAGGCACGACCGCGGATGGCGAAACGCTCGATCTGCTCGGCGATGACGGTGCCGTCCTGGGTCGTGTGCGTCACATGGATCGTGACGACGCGCCCGGATGCGGATTCCGCATAGTTCTCCGCCCATGCGGTGAGGTCGATGGTCTGGCCGGTGTGAGCCGCGAGCGCATCACGGTCGTCGGTGAGCTTGATGAGGTGGTCGAGGTGCACTGCGTTGAGCAGGCCTTCGATGATCGGCGTGTCGCCGTCGTGCACGGAGCCCAGTGCGGCGTAGATCGCTGGCCATGCGGGTCCCACGAGCGCATCGGGCACGATGCGCGCTTTGGCAAGCTTGGCTGGCAGGGCTGCGCCTGTCACCGTCTCGTGGTCGGGGCCGAGGTTGGCGGACAGCGTGTAGTGCGCCTCCACATGTCCGAACGGATGGCCTTGTTCCCGGTCGGTGTCGTCAGAAACGACCTGGGGCATTGCGTCGAGCACATCGCCGGTGATGGCGGTGTTGCCGATTCCGGCGGTGGCTGCAAGCATCGCATACACATGCTTGGGCAGGCGCGCCTTGTCGACGACCGGCATCAGGTACGGCGCACTGGCGTCGAGGTTCAGCGGGATCACGATGTCGCGCACGGCGTGCTTGTCGGTGCCGCCGTCCGCTTCGCCATCCCAATGGGTGTCCAGGTGCACGTCAAGGTTCCACTTCGACACGGTCCCATCGGTGTCAGCGGCTTCGGCATCGCCTGTGACCGGCATGATTTCGTATGTTGCGTCGCCCTGCGGTGTGTCGAAGGCCGGATTGTCCATCATGTGGCCCATCCAGCTGATGTGCGGGTTGCGGCGGATGGCGGCCTCAGCGTCCACCGCACCGTCAAGGGCGGCGAACACCGTGCTGTCGGATGCAGCGTTAGCCGTCTGCTCGGATTGCGCACGGTCGAGGCAAGCCTCGGTGAAGCGTCCCAGGATCTGTGTGACGGGCTCGTTCTTCGTGGTGACTCCCGCCACGGCGATCGGTCCGGGGATGATGCGCACGGAATCCGCGGAATACCGCGGGTCCTCGGACTGCCACAGCTGGTCGCGACCCCACCAGCCGAGCAGTTCGCCGTCGATGACCGGCACGAACGGCACGGGCTTGGGGTATTCGCGGCACAATGCCGGGAACCATGCGGCATCGGTCGGCGTCACATGCAGGTTGGCCGCCTGCGGATACGTTTCTGCGAGCTTCGCGAGCGCCGCGTGTGCATCGAGCACGGCGTCGGTGTCAGCAAAGGCGGATTCGAATTCACCGCTGTCCTGCTGTGCCACGCGCGCTTCGATGCGGTGCAGCAGGTGAAGGAAGCGGTCGGCGAACGTGCGGTCCACCCACGGATAGCACAGATCAGCGAAACGCTGGGCCCACTGCTGGTAGGTCATTGTCTCGATGTCGCCGAAATACGGCTTGCTCGTGGCGGCGAGCGCAGCGATCACCTCGTCACGGCGGGCGGGCAACTCGTCGGGATGCTTCTCCAAGTAGACGAGCAAACGCCCGGCCTTGGCGGAGGAATTCTCGATCTCGTAGATGTCTGCGTGCAGATGCGACAAACCGGAGGTCATGCCGCCGCGTTCCTTGCCGGAAGGCACCCAGCTTTCTCCCAGCGGGGCGAACACGTCACCGTCCTTGGCGTCCGGGTTGATGCCGGGCGTTGCCACGAGGAGGTCCTTGACTTGGTCGCTGGTGTGCGCTTCCTTCGCAGTCATCACCGCCGTGCCCACAAGCACGCCGTCCACAGGCATGAGCGGCATGCCGTAGCGCTGGCTCCACTGGCCGCAGATGTAGTCCGCGGCGCGTTCGGGCGTGCCGATGCCGCCGCCGGCGACGAGCACGACGTTGCGGTGGTCGCGCACCTGCGCGTAGGTGCTGATGAGCAGGTCATCGAGGCTTTCCCATGAATGGTGGCCGCCGGCGGAGCCGCCTTCGACCTCCATGATGACCTGTGTCGGTTCGAGCGCCGCGGCGATGCGCAGCACCTGACGGATCTGGTCGACGGTGCCGGGCTTGAACGCCACATACGGGAAGCCGTCCTTGTTGAGCGTGCGCACCAGCTGCACGGCTTCGTCGAACTCAGGGATGCCGGCGGAGACGACGACGCCATCGATCGGGGCGCCCGACGCGCGTTTGCGCGGCACGAGTCGCTTGCCGCCGAACTGGAGGTTCCACAGGTAGCGGTCCATGAACATCGCGTTGAATTCAACGGATGCACCTTCGCGCAGCTGGCTTTCAAGCTCATTCACATGCGTGTCGAGCACATCCTCCGTCACTTGGCCGCCGCCTGCGAGCTCTGCCCAATAACCGTCGTTCGCGGCCGCCGCCACGATTTCGGGATCCACGGTGGTGGGCGTCATGCCGGCGAGCAACACCGGCTTCTTGCCGGTGAGGCGGGTGAATGCGGTGCTCACTTCACGGCCGTTGGCTGTCGCGACGACGCGCGGCGCGAATGCAGACCAGTCGGCGAGCCGTTCCGGTTCGCCGTCGAGTTCCATGGCGGCGATGCGGTCCTTCGCCGTGGCGAGCGAGACGATGCCCGCGCCCGTGCCGTCCACGAGCGCCGTCGTGAGCTTGGATGCCGTGATGCCCGGGCCGAAGTCCACGAACCACACCTTCGAGGCATCCGCCTTGGCGAGCGCATCATCCACCTGCTGCTGCCAATCCACATCATCGGTGAGCACTTGGGATGCGAGACGCTGCGCCTGCGCGCCATCAAGACCGCATTCGCTCGCCCATGCCGCCACCTGCTGCACCGCAGGCTCCATGAGCCCCGAGTGGAAGGGCACGGTGACTTCGAGATATTCCACAGATGGGTCGAACACCTTGCCGCCGCGCACCTTCTGGGCGCGCAGCTTCGCCTGGCGCTCATGCTCGCGGCCGATCTGCTGCTCGAGCTTGGCGAGGTCGGCGGGATGGCCGGAGACGACCATGTGCGTACGGGAGTTGATGACGCCGATGTTGATGGGGCCTGCCGGGTTGTTCACACGGCGGATGAGCTCCTCCACTTGGGCGCGCGTGGCGCCTTTGATCGACATCATCGGGGATGTGCCGCGCTCCCCGTCGAGTCCCAGCAGATGCGCTTGGCGGGCGCCAGCCGCGCCAATGAGCCTGGCGATGGCGAGGATGCGCACGATGGCGTCGCGTTCGGACTGCGCGTCCGACGCCTCATGGGCGGCCTGCACCATGTCCACAGCGAGCACGCCCTGCGAATGGCCCAGGGATGCGACCGGGGAAACGGCGGATGCCTTGAAGCCCAGGTCTGCGGCGGAGAGCAGCGCGCCTAGCTGGGCGAGGGCGATGCCAGGCACGCTCACGGTGGAGTCGGCTGCCTCCCCCAATACCGGGGAGTCGCTGGCATAGTCGAACAGATCGACGCGCTTGCCGGTCGTGGCAAGCAGGTCGGCGGCGATGGGCTCGAGCAGGCGCTCGGAGTCCGCCGCCAAGGCGTGCAGGCGGTCGGAAAGGTCGGCGTCATCGGCCAGCTGCTTGAGCGCTGCCGTCCACGGCGTGGACTGGCCTGCGAAGGTCAGGATGACTTGTTCGTCGCACAGGCGTGTCAGGAAGGATGTCATGGTTCCTCTTGTCTCGTGTTGTGATTGATGTTGTTCGTCTTGTGATGGAATTGATGGATTCATAGGAAGAAGTGCCTGGGAGGCAGCTGTAGCCGTCACATCGGCTGGTTGCCATGGTTCTTGCCGGTGAGGCGCTGCCGCTTCTTGGTGCGCAGCGTCGCCAGCGAGTTGATGAGCACGTCGCGGGTCTGCTCCGGGTCGATCATCGCGTCGATTTGGCCGATTTCCTGCGACAGGTTTGCGTTCACCGTCGTCGCCTCATAGTCGGCAACGAGCTTGGCTCGCAGCTTCTCAGCCGCCTCCTCGCCATCCTCGCGGGCACGGCGCAGCTCCTTGCGGTGGATGATGTTGACCGCGCCCTGCGCGCCAAGCACCGCGATTTGCGAATGCGGCCACGCATAGTTGAGGTCGGCGCCGATCGCTTTGGAACCCATGACGATGTAAGCGCCGCCGAAGGCCTTGCGCAGAATCACCGTGACCATCGGCACTTGGGCGTTGCCGTAGGCGTAGATGACCTTGGCGCCGCGCCGGATGATTCCCGCATGCTCTTGGTCACTGCCGGGCTTGTAACCGGGCACGTCCACCAATGTGACGACCGGCAGGTTGAACGCATCGCACATGCGCACGAAACGGGCGACTTTCTCCGAGGAGTTCACGTCAAGGCTGCCGGCGTTCACGCACGGCTGGTTCGCCACGATGCCCACCGGATGCCCGGCAAGGCAGGCGAAGCCCACGACGGCGGACTGCGCGTAGAGTTCCTGCACTTGCACGAATTCCCCGTAATCGGCGATGCAATGAATCACGTCCACCACGTCATAGGGCTGGCGATCGTTGACCGGCACGATCGTGCCGATGCGACGGGCGGCAACATCTTCTGCATGGCCGGAACTGTAGGCATACACGGGCGGTTGTTCGTCGCTGCTGGAGGGCAGGTAGGCGAGCACGGTGCGCGCATAATCGATGGCGTCCGGCTCATCCTCACCCAAGTAATGCGCCACACCGCTCACGGAATTGTGCACGGTGCCGCCGCCCAGATCCTCCATCGAGATTTTCTCGCCCGTCGCCGCCTTGACCACGTCCGGCCCGGTGACGAACATGTACGAGTTTTCTTTCGTCATGATGATGAAATCCGTCAATGCCGGGCAATACACGGCGCCACCGGCGCACGGCCCCAGGATCAGCGAAATCTGCGGCACGAATCCGGAGGCCTGGCATGTCTTGCGAAATATCCGGCCGTATTGCGTGAGCGCCGCCACGCCTTCTTGGATGCGCGCGCCGCCGGAATCCACGATTGCCACGATCGGCACCTTCATCTCGAGTGCCATGTCCATCAGATGGCAGATCTTGTTGCCTTCCGCAACGCCCATCGAACCGCCCTGCACGGAGAAGTCCTGCGCGTAAACGGCGACCTTGCGGCCCCACACCTCGCCGAAACCGGTGATGACCGCGGCGCCGGGCACGCCCTTGTTGATGTTGCCGCCGGCGAAACGTCCGATTTCTTGGAATGTGCCGGAGTCAAACAGCAAATCGAGGCGTTCACGGGCAGTGAGTTTGCCCTTGGGATGCTGGCGTTCGCGGGCATGGTCCTCCGCGGCCTGCGCCAGTTGCGCGGCACGCGCAAGGTCTTCGCGCATCGGCTGCCTCTGCCCGCCGTATGCGTTCGGGCCGGCCGGCGTGGGGATTCGCATGTCCGTGCGCCGGGATCGCTCCCCTTGCTCTGCGGGAGATGCAGCGCCACGGATCGTCACATCAGGATTGGCAAGCGTTGTCATTACTCCTCCTTCGCTGCGGTGTTGTTGGCGTTTTTGGTGGCTGTCTTGTCCGATCCCTTCGCCGAATCCACGTCGAACGACACGAGCGGCTCGCCCGCATCCACGCCATCGGAGGGCCCCACGAGAATCTCCTTGACGGTTCCGGCCGCCGGAGCATACACGTAGTTCTCCATTTTCATGGATTCGAGCACGATGAGCAGGTCACCCTTGTTGACATGCTCGTCGGCCGCCGCATTGACACGCGTGACAACCGCCTGCATGGGCGAGCAGATGTTGCCGTCGTGCAATCCGCCGCGCTGCTGCGGCGCACCGGTCACCTGGGTGCCGGCGCCGCGCAACGGTTGCGCGCGACGACGCCCCGCATGGGCGCCGCGGGCGCCGAGAGCACCGATGAACTCCTCGGGAATCGTGACCTGCACGCGCTTGTCGTTGACTTCGAACACGAACGATTCCCTCGGCTGTTCGGCCTGCGTGGGAGCCGTGTCAAGCCCCGCCGTGAGGGATGCCGGCTGACCGGCCTTGGCGCTGGCGGGCTTCTTCGTCAGGTACTTGCCTTCCAGCCATTTCGTCGTCACCGCGAATCCATGGTCGTCGCCAATGAAATCAGGGTCTTGGAAGATCGTGGCGAACAGCGAACACGGCGTTGACACGCCTTCGAGCTTGAATTCGCCCAACGCGCGCAGCACGCGGGCGATGGCGGCCTGGCGGTTCTGCGCCGTCACGATGATCTTGCCCATCATCGAATCGAATTTGGGAGAGATGACGCTGCCCTGCTTCACGCCGAAGTCCACTCGCACACCAGGGCCGGAGGGGAATTCAAGGGTCTCGATGGTGCCCGAGCCCGGGGCAAGGTTGGTGTCGGGGTTTTCACTGGTGATGCGCAGCTCGAAGCTGTGGCCGCGCGGTTCCCCGGCCTGCGTGAGGGTGCCGCCATCGGCGATGACGAGTTGCTCACGCACCAGGTCGATGCCGCACACTTCCTCGCTCACCGTATGCTCGACCTGCAGGCGCGGGTTCACTTCGAGGAAGTAGATATCCTGCGTGGGGGTGAGCATGAATTCGCACGTGCCCAAGCCCACGTAATTGGCGGCTTCGAACAGCCTGCGTGAATACGTGACGAGCCGCGCGTTCTCCTTGGCGGTGAGGAACGGCGCGGGAGCCTCCTCGATGAGCTTCTGGTTGCGGCGCTGCACGGAGCAGTCGCGGGTGGAATACACGGTGAAGTTGCCGTGTGAATCACGGCCGCATTGCGTCTCCACATGCCGCGACTTCGCCACGAATTTCTCGATGAAGTACTTGCCCAGGTCGCCGCCTTGGAGCGCGTCATGGCTCATGAAGAAGCTGCGCAGCGCATCGTCGTCACGCACGACGGTGATGCCATGGCCGCCGCCGCCATCGGTGCGTTTGAGCATGACTGGGTAGCCGTAGTCATGGCAGAAGCGCAGCAACGTGGCGATGTCCGTCACCGGTTCGGAGATTCCGGGCACCGGTGACACGTCGGCGCGTTCGGCGAAGCGACGCGCGGTGATCTTGTCGCCCAAGTCCACCAGCACGTCCGGCTTGGGACCCACCCAGATGAGCCCGGCATCCAGCACAGCCTTGGCGAAGGACGGCACTTCCGAGAGGAATCCATAGCCAGGGTGGATGGCGTCCGCTCCGCTGCGACGCGCCACGTCGATGATCAGCGACTCATTGAGATACGTTTCGGCGTAGGTGTCGCCTGGCAGTCGATACGCTTCGTCTGCCGCGGAGGCGAACGGCGCATCGCGGTCGGATTCCGAGTAGACAGCCACCGTGGCGATGCCCATTTCGCGTGCGGTGCGGATGACGCGCAACGCAATCTCGCCGCGGTTGGCGACGAGCAGCTTGCTGATGTGCGTAAGCTGCGAATCGGTCATGGATTGTCCTCCCTGGTAATGGTCCGTTGGTTGGAAAGAATGGTCTGCGTTTGTAGGTCTGGAGCTTGTAGGCCTGTGAGTCTGTGCTGAACGGCCTTTCGCACTGCTATCCGATTTCGCCGAGTGCGCGCGCACCAAGCTATGTCGCGATGCCGCGATGCCGACCGTTCGCTCCTGTTACCCCAAGCGCAGCGAATGCGCTGGCATTGCACTTCCGGCGGCGTTGGCAGATGGCTCCTGTCCGGGCATCGCTTGGGGTATCAGTCCCACGTCGCCTGCCGTCACGCTCACCATGTCGCCGTCATTCGTGCGGATTTCCAACGCAGCATTGGGGCGTATGGCGATGGCCGTGCCGGTGATGCGCGTTCCGCCAGGCAGTTCGGCGCTCACCCGCCGCCCTATCGTGCAGCTGAGGGCGGTCGCCCGTTTTGCAAACCGCGGAATGCTCGACTGCGCGCCTTCGCAATAATGCTGCACATCCACCCGCAAACGTTGGGCGATGAGCTGCGCCAGTTCGTTGCGCAGCACGGGGTATGCGGGAAGCCCAGGCACATGCCGGTGCAATGACGTGGCGATGCGCGTCGGCCGGTCGCTAAGAAACAGGTTGATTCCGATACCGAAAATCACGACGGCGTCATCGGTGAGACCGGTGTGCACTGCTGCAAGCTCCGTGAGGATTCCTCCGAGCTTGCAATCATCCCAATACATGTCGTTGGGCCATTTGAGCCCGATATGGCTAGGATCGACGCCATGCTCGCGCGCGATCGACCGCAGGGATTCAACGGCGTCGATGCCGGCGATCGTGGTCAGCCATCCGCTGGTGGCGCCCGTTGCAAGCGCCGTGGGGATTCGCACAACGAACGAGCTGAGGAACGACGTATTGCGCCCGCTCATCCATGTGCGCCCCAACCTGCCGCGCCCGCCGGTCTGTTCATCCGCAAGCAGCACATACAGAGGGAAACGGTTCTCATCCGCCATGATCGTTTCGCTCAGCAATTTGCGAGCCTGCGTGTTCGTGGACTCCACGGTGTCAAGCACAACGCATCGGTCGGCGGCAATGACATCCGGCACGCGCATCGGCGCTGCGCTCGCCTCCTGCACACCACGACTTGCTGTTGCTTCAGTACGTGAATCCGTAATTAACACATACGCGAAATTACCCGCCATCCCCTTCGGATTCGACCTCGGGGTCAACAAATATCTTCAAAAAACTTTGTTTGTTTTTACAAAAGTGAACCCGATACGTGTCGTTACCATGTGAAGAAAGCGCTTTGATTACGCCTTTTTTGTAGTGATTTCCAAACGACCATCACGATCGGTTTTGTAGGTTTCTACAAATTTCGATAGGAATTCCACGTTCATTCCTCACAATGGCACAAAAGAAGAAGGAGCTTCCATGTCTCGCCATGACCACAATCCGCACCGTTTGGCAAACCCGTCCCGTTCCGCGGCCCAAGGGTCGTTTGCACAGACTTTGGGCATCCCTGCTGCCATCAACCCGCGCGACTTCGCGCTCGGTGCATTCAAAATCGCCGCTTTCGCAGGACTTCTGTGCGTCGCGGCAATGGTCGGGCGCATCCAGGTGCCGGGCACTGAGGTCGGCATCACGCTGCAGACCTTCGTGCTCATGATCGCCGCACTCACCCTCACGCCTGTGGAAGCGGGATCTGCCGCCCTGCTGTATCTGGCGATTGGCGCCGCCGGAGCCCCAGTGTTCTCAAACGGTGCGTCGACCGCGGCGCTTGTTGGCCCCAGCGCAGGATTCCTGTTTGGCTTCGTTCCCGCCGCCATCATCACCGCCCTGCTCAAGGCTCCGGCGCAGGCGCACGCTGACGGTCACCGCTCCGTGTCGGCGGCATTGACGCTGGCCCGCAACTTCATCGCATGTGCCCTCGGCTGCATCCTCGTGCCGTACGCAGTGGGCATTTCCGTGCAATCCATCGTGACCGGCACGGATATCCGCGCTCTCGCCGCCGCGAGCGCCGTGTTCTTCATCGGCGACACGATGAAGGCCATCGTCGCCACCGCCGCCGTGACCCCCGCCCGGGCTTTCTCCGCGCGCCGCGCCGCACACAATGACTGACGCATAGCATGACTGACGCATAGCCTCATAAATTTTCGCATCTCAAGGCCCGCCGCACTTGGTAGCACGGCGGGCCTCATACATAGAATGGAATGCATGGTCGCAGAAAACATCCCCCAACATGGCGCCCCCATCCCCGCGCAGCCCGCAGCGCATGAGCTCGCGCAATCCCAGCCTTCAGGATTGCAGTCCTCAGGGTCCCAGTCCCCGAGCTCCGCGTCCCCGCTCACGGATGACCCGGATAGAATCGCCACGGCGACGAAACGATACCTCGAGATTTCAGAAAACCGGCTCAGCGCGCAAACCGACTGGTACACGGAGCTTGTGCCGTCCGACAAGGCGCTGCTGCACATGGTGTGCGAGACCGCCGTGAGGGGATTCATCACGTGGGCGCAATCCTACCGCTCCCCGCGCGATTACGCCCCGGTCTCCACCGGTCATATCTTTCTTGTGGCGCCCGTGGAGTTCATGCGATCCATCAAACTGTCGCAGACCCTTGACGCAACGCGCATCATCGTCGAAGTCATCGTGGACAACCTCGATATGCTCGCATCCAGCGGCGCGGCACAACAGGACCTGCTCAACGCCGCGCTCATTTACTCACGCTCCGTGGCGTTCTCGGCCGCGGAAGTCTATGCGAATGCCGCTGAAGTGCACGGCACGTGGGATGCACGCGACGAAGCGTTCGTCATTGAATCCCTCATCGGCGGCGAAACCGGCACGTCTTTGCAAGCCCGGATGACATCGTTCCGCTGGACGTCACAGACGCAATCCATCGCATTCGTTGGCAAGCCGGATTCGACATCGGGTGAGCTGCGTGCCGGAATGAAGCAGGACCGGCTGCGCCGGCATGTGAGCGCGATGGGCGGATTCGTGTGCATGTCGCAGCATCAGGATCTGCTGGTGGCGCTCTTCGGTTCGCCGGAGCAAGGCATTCCCGACACCGATCCCGAGCATCCCGCCGCTTATGCGCATGCCCTTGCATCAGGCGCCACAATCAGCGCAGGTCGCATCACCCCCACCAGCAGTGGCAGCGGCACCAGCACGGACAGCGACGCGACCGGGGCACACAGTGCTGCCGGGTCATACAGCGGCGAACACAACGCGACTCATGTGGCGGCACAGCCATCACTGGACGCCATGCTCGGCGATGCCGGCGCCTCCCCCGATGAGCGTCTGAGCATCGACAGCCTTTCGCGTCTCGTCATGCCGCTCTTCGATGCGCAGCACCCCGTCTGCATGGGGCCGGTGCGACAGGGATTCGAAGGAGCCTCTTACACCGTGCGCGCCGCATTGGGCGGATACCATGCCGCCTCCGCCATCGCGAACTGCCCTCGTCCGCTCGCCAGCAACGACGTATTGCCGGAACGGGCGCTGTTCGGCGACGCGGATGCCCGCAACGAGCTGTACAACGACATCTATGCCATGCTCAAGCAAAATAACGAGAAGAACTCCGTGCTCGCCACCGTGAAGGCGTACCTTTTCAACGGCGGTTCGCTTGACAAAACGGCGCAGGAGCTTTCCGTGCACCCCAACACGGTGCGCTATCGCCTGCGTCGCTCCGTGGACCTCACTGGCTGGGATCCCACCGATCCGCGCGAAGCCTACGTATTGCTCACCGCCTTGAAGATCGGCATGATTCAGGATTCCAACCCCGACCTATAAATCACGCCTGCAGGGTCGGGCATCAATGGTGACAATGAGACCCGTAACATTCCTGTTGCCAACATCCCTGCTGCCAAGACAGCCAAGCGCAAATACGCGAACATACGTGCGCTCAACCGTGTACGCGTGCACATACGCGTGCACATACGCGTGCACATACGCGTGGGGGCGGCCCCGGTTTCCCCGGAAGCCGCCCCACGCGTATGCGAAGCCATGAACTCATGGAACTCATGGAACTCATGGAACCATCAATGCCCAAAATGCCGATTGCCCACAGCCAGAAGAAGCTGTGGGCAATCAGTGTCTTGGGTAATCAGTGACCCAAGCGATCACTACTCCTGATTGGCATCGTCAGCGCCGTCGCCATTGGCTTCATCATCGCCGGGCAGCGGGGTGTCTTCGCCGTCGTTGATCTGGAAGCCATCGTCCGCGCTGGAATCGTCCTGCGCATCAGCAGCTTCCTGTGAGTCGATGTCGCCGGCATCGGCCGTGCCATCGGCACCGCCTGCGATGTCGCCGAGGTTGAGCTCGGTTTCATCCTGATCGCCGTCGCCTGCGCTCAGGTCAAGTGCCTGCACGCCGCTGGTCGAGTCATCGCCATCGAAGCTGTGGTCGTCCGGATCGAAGTCATCGCCGATCGTCAGATCGCCGAAATCGATGTTCGACATATCCATCTGGGCCAGCTCTTCGTCACTCATCTTGCCCAGATCATCGTCCTGGCTTTCGTCAAGGCCGAAGTTGGGGAAGATGGTGTCGCGAATCGCCTTGTCGGGCTCCACCTTTGCGTTGCGGTAACGCGCCAGGCCGGTGCCGGCAGGGATGAGCTTGCCGATGATGACGTTCTCCTTGAGGCCCTTGAGGTCGTCGACCTTCTGGTCCAAGGCGGCTTCGGTGAGCACGCGCGTCGTCTCCTGGAAGGAGGCCGCCGACAGCCAGGATTCGGTTGCCAGAGAGGCCTTCGTGATGCCCAGGAGCTCAGGACGAGCCTGCGCAGGCTTCTTGCCGCTCATGACAAGGCCACGGTTGATCTCGCGGAAGTGCGCGTGGTCAACGAGCTCACCGAGCAGCATGTCGGAGTCACCGGAGTCGGTGACGATGTCGCGGCGGATCATCTGGTGCACGATGACTTCGATGTGCTTGTCGTGAATGTCAACGCCCTGGGAGCGGTACACGTTGTGCACTTCCTCCACGATGTTGACGGTGGCTGCGCGCGGGCCGAGGATGCGCAGGATCTTCTTGGGATCGACGGAACCCTCGATGAGCTGCGTGCCTTCGGCAACGTGGTCGCCATCCTTGACGAGCAGCGGAGCGCGACGGGTCACCTGATATTCCAGCGGCTTGCCGTCGTTCGCGGTCTTGTCGTCGAGATGCAGGATCACCTTGCGTGCGCCGGATTCCTCGTCATCGATCTCGACCGTGCCGGGGTATTCGGCGATTGGAGCCTCGCCCTTAGGCGTGCGGGCTTCGAAAAGCTCGGTGACACGGGGAAGACCCTGGGTGATATCGGATGCCGATGCAACGCCACCGGAGTGGAAGGAACGCAGCGTCAGCTGGGTACCAGGCTCGCCGATGGACTGGGCTGCGACGATACCAACGGCCTCGCCGATGTCGACGAGCTGGTTGGTTGCCAGAGACCAGCCGTAGCACATCGCGCACACACCACGCTTGGATTCGCAGGTGATGACGGAGCGGGCGGTCACGAATTCGACGCCGTGCGCCACGAGGTCCTTGAGCACGTCCATGCTCAGGGCATCGCCGCGCTTGTACAGGACCTCGCCGGTGGCGGGATCGAGCACGTCCGAGGCGAGGATGCGGGAGTACGGACCGCCATCCGCGTTGCGCACGAGCACGAGGTTTCCGTTCTCGTCACGCTCCGCGACGCGCATCTTGAGGCCCTTCTTCGTGCCGCAGTCCTCTTCGCGCACGATGACGTCCTGCGCCACGTCGACGAGTCGACGGGTCAGGTAGCCAGATTCTGCGGTACGCAGAGCGGTATCGGCCAGGCCCTTGCGAGCGCCGTGCTGCGAGATGAAGTACTCGAGCACTGACAGGCCGTCGCGGTAGTTGGACTTGACGGGTCGAGGAATGATCTCGCCCTTCGGGTTAGCCACGAGGCCACGCATGCCGGCGATCTGGCGGATCTGCATCCAGTTGCCTCGAGCGCCCGACGTGACCATGATGTTCACGTTGTTGTCGGCCGTGAAGTGCTTCTGCATGGCCTCTGCCACCTTGTCGGTGCATTCGGTCCACAGGTTGATGAGCTCCTGACGGCGTTCCTCTTCGGTCAACAGACCCATGTCGTACTGGTTGTTGACCTTGGCGGCCTGCTTCTCGTAGCCATCGACGATCTGCTTGTGCTCCGGAGGAGCCACGATGTCGGAGAACGCCATCGTGACGCCAGACCACTGTGCGCGGGTGAAGCCCAGGTCCTTGAGGGCGTCCAGCGTGGCAGCGACCTGCTGCGTGGAGTAGCGGGCGGCGATATCGTCGACGATGCCGGAGAGCTTGCCCTTGGGCACCTGTTCGTTGATGAACGGGTAATCCACCGGCAGCGTCTGGTTGAACAGCACGCGGCCATAGGACGTGGCGAACAGAATTGTGCCGTCCGACAGGCGCTCTTCCTTGACGGTGTCGGCTTCGCCCGGAAGCGGGTCGACGACCTTGATTTCGCTCGGTTCCCAATCCTTGGGCAGCACGAAATCAGCGGGCATGCGCAGCAGCACCTTGGCCTGGATGTCGATGTCGTGACGGTCGAGAGCCATGCGGGCCTCGGCGAGCGAATCGAAGATGCGGCCCTGGCCCTTGGCGCCATCGATGACGGTGCTGAGGAAGTACAGGCCCAGGATCATATCCTGCGAAGGCATGGTCACGGTGTGGCCGTCTGCAGGCTTGAGGATGTTGTCGGATGCCATCATCAGCGAACGGGCCTCTGCCTGTGCTTCGGCACCGAGCGGAAGGTGCACAGCCATCTGGTCGCCATCGAAGTCTGCGTTGAATGCAGCGCAGGCCAGCGGCGGCAGGTGGATGGCCTTGCCTTCGACAAGGATCGGTTCGAACGCCTGGATGCCCAGACGGTGCAGCGTAGGCGCACGGTTGAGCAGCACGGGATGCTCGGAGATCACGTCTTCGAGAGCACCCCACACAACCGGATCGGCGCGGTCGACGAGACGGCCGGCGCTGCGCGGGTTCTGCGCGTAGTTGAGGTCCACGAGCCTCTTGATGACGAACGGCTTGAACAGCTCGAGCGCCATGGGCTTGGGCAGACCGCACTGGTGCATGCGCAGCGACGGGCCGACGACGATCACGGAACGACCGGAGTAGTCGACGCGCTTACCCAGCAGGTTCTGACGGAAGCGGCCCTGCTTGCCCTTGAGCATGTCGGAGAGCGACTTGAGCGGGCGGTTGGACGCACCGGTGACGGCGCGGCCACGACGACCGTTGTCGAACAGCGAGTCAACGGCTTCCTGGAGCATGCGCTTCTCGTTGTTGAGCATGATCTCCGGAGCGTTGAGCTCGAGCAGACGCTTCAGGCGGTTGTTGCGGTTGATGACGCGGCGATACAGATCGTTGAGATCGGAGGTCGCGAAACGGCCACCGTCGAGCTGCACCATCGGGCGCAGGTCCGGCGGGATCACGGGGATCACGTCGAGCACCATTGCGGTGGGGCTCGTGCCGGTCTTGATGAAGGCGTTGATGACCTTGAGGCGCTTCAGAGCACGTGCGGTGCGCTGGTTGGAGCCCGACTTGATGACTTCGCGCAGCTCCTCGGCGGCGGCTTCCAGATCGAAGTCCTCCAGGCGCTTCTTGATGGCCTCGGCACCCATGCAACCTTCGAAGTAATCGCCGTAGCGATCCCTCATCTCGTTCCACAGGTCCACGTCGCCTTCCATGTCGCCGGGCTTGAGGTTCGCGAAGCGATCCCACACGGCGTTGAGGCGCTGAATCTGGTCGTCGTACTTCTGGCGGATGGCCTTCATGTCGCGCTCGGCGCCGCTGCGAAGCTTCGCCTTTGCGGACGACTTCGCGGAGCCTTCGAGTTGCTCGATCTGGGCGAGGTCGGCCTCGACCTTCTTGGCGCGGTTCTCGATCTCAAGGTCGCGCTTGCGGCTCAGGGCGGTGATCTCGGCCTGGTGTTCGTCCTGCAGGTCGGGCAGGTCCTCGTGACGCTGCGCCTCGTTGACGGAGGTGACCATGTAAGCGGCGAAGTAGATGACCTTCTCGAGATCCTTCGGCGAGATGTCGAGCAGGTATCCCAGACGGCTCGGCACACCCTTGAAGAACCAGATGTGGGTCACGGGAGCGGCGAGCTCGATGTGGCCCATGCGCTCGCGGCGCACGCGGGAGCGGGTGACTTCGACGTTGCAGCGTTCGCACACGATGCCCTTGAAGCGCACGCGCTTGTACTTGCCGCAGGCGCATTCCCAGTCGCGGGTCGGTCCGAAGATCTGTTCGCCGAACAGGCCGTCGCGCTCAGGCTTGAGCGTGCGGTAGTTGATCGTCTCAGGCTTCTTGACTTCGCCGTAGCTCCAGCTGCGGATGTCGTCGGCGGTAGCCAGACCGATCTTCAGCTTGTCAAATTGATTAACGTCCAGCACTTGATGTCCTGTCTTTTGTTGCTTTCAAACGTAACGTTGGGGGTCAATGCGCGGCGGGATTGTGCCCGCCGCGCGGGTGCCGGTGTCAGATGACGTCGGTGTGGTCGGTGTCCGGAGCGTTGTCGGTGTTCGGACGGGCGGAGATGTTGAAGCCCAGGTCGTTGGACTGAGACACCGGGTCATCGTCCTCGTCCTTCATGTCGATGGCCACGCCATCGGCATTGAGCACTTCCACGTTGAGCGCCAGGGACTGCATTTCCTTGAGCAGCACCTTGAACGACTCCGGGATGCCTGCAGGCGGCAGGTTCTGGCCCTTGACGATGGCGCCGTAGACGCGCACGCGGCCGTCGACATCATCGGACTTGACGGTCATCATCTCGTGCAGCGTGTATGCCGCGCCGTAGGCCTCGAGGGCCCACACCTCCATTTCGCCGAAGCGCTGGCCGCCGAACTGAGCCTTGCCACCCAGCGGCTGCTGGGTGATCATCGAGTACGGGCCGGTGGAACGCGCGTGGATCTTGTCGTCCACGAGGTGATGGAGCTTGAGCATGTACATGTAGCCCACCGAGATCGGCTTGGGGAACGGTTCGCCGGTACGTCCGTCGAACAGCTGCGCCTTGCCGTCGGGGCCGACGAGCTTGTTGCCGTCGCGGTCGGGCAGGGTCGTGCTCAGCAGGCCGCGGATCACATCCGGGCGCACGCCGTCGAACACAGGGGTGGCGACCGGGGTGCCGGGCTTGCCCTTCTCGGCGCCGTGAGGCACGTGCTTCTTCCACTCGGCCTCGAGATCGGGATCGAGGGAGATGTCCCAGCCGGCGTGAGCGATCCAGCCCAAGTGCAGTTCCAGCACCTGGCCGAGGTTCATTCGGCTCGGCACGCCCAGCGGGTTGAGCATGATGTCGATCGGCGTGCCGTCTGCAAGGAACGGCATGTCCTCTTCGGGCAGGATGCGCGAGATGACGCCCTTGTTGCCGTGACGGCCGGAGAGCTTGTCGCCCTGAGTGATTTTGCGGTGCTGTGCGATGTAGACGCGGATCTGGTCGTTGACGCCATTGGGCAGTTCATCGCCATCGGCCTCGGCGGCTTCCTTCGTGATCTCCTTGACAGAGATGACCACGCCGGTCTCGCCATGGGGCACGCGCAGCGAGGAGTCGCGCACTTCCTTGGACTTTTCGCCGAAGATTGCACGCAGCAGGCGCTCTTCCGGCGTGAGCTCGGTCTCGCCCTTCGGGGTGACCTTGCCCACGAGAATGTCGCCGGCCTTGACTTCGGCGCCGATGCGGATGATGCCGCGCTCGTCGAGGTTGGCAACCGCGTCTTCGCCGACGTTCGGCAAGTCGCGGGTGATTTCCTCGGGGCCGAGCTTCGTGTCACGCGCATCGATTTCGTATTCCTCGATGTGGATGGAGGACAGCGTGTCGTCCTTCACGAGGCGCTGGTTGATGATGACGGCGTCCTCGTAGTTGTAGCCGTTCCACGGCATGAACGCGATGAGCAGGTTCTTGCCCAGTGCCATTTCGCCCTCGTTGGTGGCGGGGCCATCGGCGAGCACGGACTTCTTGGCGACGCGATCGCCCTTCTTGACGACCGGCACCTGGTTGTAGCACGTCGTCTGGTTGGAGCGCTGGAACTTTGCCAAGTGGTACTTGGATTCGGTGCCGTCGTCGTTCATGACCTTGATGAGGTCAGCGGAAACGTAGGTCACCACGCCGTCGTTGTCAGAAAGCACGACGTCGCCGGAATCCACTGCCGCACGCCATTCGCCGCCGGTGCCCACCAGCGGACGCTCGGATTCGATGAGCGGCACGGCCTGACGCTGCATGTTCGCACCCATCAGTGCTCGGTGGCCTTCATCATGCTCGAGGAACGGGATGAGGGAGGCGCCCACGGACACCATCTGGCGCGGCGAGACATCCATGTAATCGACCTGGCTGACCGGCACATCCTCGGCTTCTGCGTGGGAATCACGCACGAGGGCGGTGTCGTTGACGAAGCGGCCGTTCTCGTCCAGCTCCTGGTTGGCCTGGGCGATGACGTGGTCGGCTTCCTGGTCTGCGGTCATGTACACGACGTCGTTCGTCACCTGGCCGTCGATGACCTTGCGGTACGGCGTCTCGATGAAACCGAACGGGTTGACACGGCCGAAGGTTGCCAGCGAGCCGATAAGGCCGATGTTCGGGCCTTCCGGAGATTCGATCGGGCACATACGGCCGAAGTGGGACGGGTGCACGTCGCGCACCTCCATGGAGGCGCGGTCGCGGGACAGACCGCCGGGGCCGAGAGCGGACAGACGGCGCTTGTTCGTGATGCCGGCAAGCGGGTTGTTCTGGTCCATGAACTGCGACAGCTGGGAGGTTCCGAAGAACTCCTTGATCGCAGCCGCCACCGGGCGGATGTTGATCAGGGACTGCGGGGTGATGGAGCCCGGGTCCTGCGTCGTCATGCGTTCGCGCACAACGCGCTCCATACGGGACAGGCCGGTGCGCATCTGGTTCTGGATCAGCTCGCCGACCTGACGGATGCGGCGGTTGCCGAAGTGATCGATATCGTCCACGTCGACGCGCAGCTGCACGTCCTCGCCGTCGCGCTTGCCCGGGAAGGTCTCGCCATCATCGTGGAGCGTCTCAAGGTACTTGATCGTCGCGATGATGTCTTCGAGGTGCAGGCTGCGATCGTTGTAATCGATCTCCAGGCCGAGCTTGCGGTTGACCTTGTAACGGCCGACGCGCGCCAGGTCGTAGCGCTTGGTGTTGAAGTAGAACGAATCGAGCAGGCCGCGGCCAGCATCGGGCGTTGCCTGATCGCCGGGGCGCAGCTTGCGGTACATGTCCACGAGGGCGGCGTCCTGGTTGTCGATCGTCTCTTTGTCGAGGGCGTCGAGCACGAGCGGGTAGCCTTCGAATTCCTTGCGGATCTGCTCACGGTCCATGCCGATGGCTTCGAGGAAGACGATGGCGGACTGCTTGCGGCGACGGTCGATGCGCACGCCGAGCACGTCCTTCTTGTCAATCTCGAACTCAAGCCAGGAACCACGGCTGGGGATGATCTTGGCGCCGAAGACTTCCTTGTCGGAATTGCGATCGCGCGTGCGGTCGAAATACACGCCCGGGGAGCGCACAAGCTGGGAGACGATCACTCGCTCGGTGCCACCGATGATGAACGTGCCGTGCTCCGTCTGCAGCGGGAAGTCGCCCATGAAGACGGTCTGGCTCTTGATTTCGCCGGTCTCGTTGTTGTAGAACTCGGCGTTCACATACAGCGGCGCGGAGTAGGTGTAGTCCTTCTCCTTGCACTGCGCCACGGAATGGCGGGGCTCCTCGAAGTACGGGTCGGAGAACGACAGGGACATCGTCTGCGAGAAGTTCTCGATCGGGGAGATTTCTTCGAACACTTCCGCGAGTCCGGAGGTGTGGAGAACGGTGAACGTGCCGTCCTTCTCATCTTGGGCGACGCGAGCCTTCCAGCGGTCGTTGCCGATCAGCCAATCGAAGCTGTCGGTCTGCACGCCGAGGAGGTAAGGGACATCGATGGGCTCACGGATGGAGCCGAAATTCACGCGGTCAGTCGCCGTGCGCAGCTTGATGTCTTTCTCATCAGCGCGCGCCTGGACGACGGTGACACTTTCGTTTGTCTGAGCAGCCAAAATGCTTGGTTCCTTGCTTTCGCTGGTTTTCAATGCTTCTCAGATGCCCATGCAACCGCCATATGTTACGCGGACATCCCTTGGCATGTGCCCGCTATATGACAAATGCCACAAAACGGTGCAATTATAACGCAAACCGCCCTTTCACACAACGGCGTGTCACTCCATCTCAGATGGTCGTGCGCTGTGGTGCAATCACCTCGGTCGTGTACGGCACCGGGCACTGCCCCACATGCCGCTCCCCCACGAATTCCATCACCCGGGGCAACGCCCGCTCGGCGGCTTTCACGCCTTCGTCATACACGCGTTGCAATTCCTGCGGATCGCGGCACATCGCCCCGATGTTCAATGACTCGTCCGGCCGGATCACCAGCGCCGCCCCCGCCTTCTCGCGGCTGCGCACATAGTCGATCTCGGCATTGTAGACCTCGGGGCGTCGTTCCACGGCTTCCAGCAGGCGCGGCATGCGCCGCATCGCGAAACGGATCGCATGCATATGTGACAAAGCCGTCTTGCGATACGAATCCGGCTGGGTGAGCACGACCACGTTGCGTCCAAAACCTTGGCTCTCGAAGAACCCGAGCGGCACTGCGTCGCTCACGCCTCCATCCACGTAGCGCCGTCCGTCGATCTGCACGGGCTTCGACGCCACGGGAATCGACGCGGACGCTCTGAGAAAAGGCATGTCCATGTGAACGGGCATCGAATGATACGCAGGTTTGCCGGTGTCCGCATCCGTTGCCACGCACCAGAACCCCATGGGGTTGGCAGCGAACGCCTTCTCGTCGAACGGATCAATGAGAAACGGCACCACGCCGTAGGCGAACCGTTCGTTGTACAGGTCTCCGGTGCGCAGCCACGACCGCACGCCCACATACCGAGGGTCGCCGCAGAACTGCTTGTTGTATCGCAACGCACGGCCGATCTGACGGGACTTGTAATTGCACCCCAGCGCAGCCCCCGCCGACACGCCAATCATGGAATCGAACTCCACGCGCGCTCGCATCAGCACGTCCATCACTCCGGCGGTGAACATGCCGCGCATCGCACCGCCTTCGAGCACAAGGCCGATGCGGTCCGCGCTGTCGTGCGCGGTCGCATCGTGCCCCGCCGTATCATGCCCCGTCGTATCGTGTCCCAGCGCAACCTGCTCCCCATCGCGCATCATGCCACTGCCTTTCATTTTCTCGTTTCGCATGCCACGCCGTCGTTGTCCCCATCAAGGCCCTCGCGGTAACCGGGCTGCCCCGCGTACAACGGCGCTTTGCCAGCGGCTCGCGCATCAGCGCATCGCGCATAATACACATCCGAACCATCGGAACTGCCAGATCCGGCGACTTGCGCCTGCGAATCCTGCGTTGTCTGACTTTGCGCAGCGGAATCCTGCGCGGCGGAATCCTGCGCCGCCAGCTGTTGCGTCGCCGCCTTCGCTCCGTCCGACACACCGCCGTCCGTGGGCACGCTCTGCGAGGGGCAGGTCGCAAGCACCGTCTGCATCGCGGATTTCTCGCCGGCCGTCACCCACAGCGCATACTTGTGCTTCACGCCAATCTGCCGTGCCACGTATTCGCAATCGAACGCGGTGTTCGACGGAAGCCACGACGCCGCGTCAGAATCGGACTTCTCTTGGTTCGCCGGCCCATCCACCGCCAGCAGGTTGTAAGGATCGTTGGCCAACTGCAGACGCTGGTCGGCGCTCAGATTCTGCGCACCGGTCTGCCATGCGTTCGATAAAGCCACCACGTGGTCGATCTGCACGGCTTTCGACGTGTCCTGGCCACGTTCAAACGCTATTGTCTTGCCGGTGTAGGGATCGTTGAGCGTGCCGGTGAGCACCACGCAATCATGCGTGTTATCTTTGAACGTCACGTTCGTCATGTCGCGCTTGAGAATGTCGTTGCGGGTATCGCAGCCGTTATGGTCGACGTCGCTCCACGCCGCGCCGAACTGGTCACGGGAATACCCGGCTTTCGACGCGGGGGCCTGCACCGCGAGCTCATCAAGCACCGTCTGCGCCAGATTGCCGCCATCAGTAGAACCAGCCTGGGCGGTGTCCGTCTGGCTGGGGGCGGCCTGCGTGTCCGATGCACTTTCGGAAGGCGCTGCTGACGCTGCGCTCGATGAACCACTGGCGGTGGGTGCCTCGCTGGCAGATTGCGTCGTGGCAGGCTGTGAGCTAGGCGATTGCGAACCACCGGAGCACTGCGCGATCAGGCACAGCACAACAAATGCAGCGGCGACAATCAACACAATCTGTTTACCGGTGAGCTTGCCCTTGCCGTGCTTGCCATGGGAGCCCCTGTTGGATCCCCCACGACGCCCACCGTTCGGCGACATGAATGGCGTGGGATCCGACGTCCCCCGCGACGATGACCGTGATGACTTTCGTGCCATGCTGTTCCCCTCTTGCTTCTTTCTTATCTCGTTTTCGCGCCTATTCGGTCTTTTCACGCATGTACCTAGCGCTGGCCAACTTTCCATGATAATAGGCGAGTGCAATCATGAAGCTGTGGCAAAACCCGGCGAATACCGGAGGAACGCACACACATAAAGAACGCGAAAGGCGGATGCCTTGCCTGTTGCATTGCAAGACATCCGCCGAGGGAGTCTGTGTCAGAACGCGACGTGTGCCGGCAACGGAATCCGCACCTGTGGTGCATCCGTCACACGCAAAGACTACTTGCGCTCAAACACTTTGTAAACGAAACCAATCACAAGCACATAGACACATCCGACAGCCATGACGAGCACGGCGCCAATCTGGCCCATGCCATCAGCCGCCGCGCCCATGATGGGCGGGAAGACTGCGCCGCCGATCAGACCCATCATCATGAGGCCGGACACCTCGTTCTGACGCGTGGGTTCAACGGTGAGCGCATGGCCGAGGCACAGCGAGAATACGTTCGAATTGCCGAAACCGACAAGGGCGACCGCCATCCAGAACAGCCACACCGGCGGGTTCGAAGGCACCGATGCGAAAATCGCAAGGCTCACAGCGGACAGCGTCATCAGCACACCGCAGATGCGCAGACCAACCTTCGTATTGATATGCCGCAGAGCGATACCGCCGACGAAGCAGCCGATCATACGGGCGATGAAATACACCATCGTCGCGTTGGTCGCCACGCTCAGCACGGTGTCGGTATGCTCCATGAGAATACGCGGCGCCTGGGCATTCACACCCACGTCAACGCCCACATGGGCGACAATGCCGAGGAAGCACAGCAGCACAACAGGGTCGCCCAGCAGCTTGAAGCAACGCGCGATCGTGGTGGTGCCGGCATCCGCCGCCGGCTCATCGATACGGTCAAGCGCGAGCAGAACGTATCCGACGATGCCCACGACCAAGTAGATGACATACAGCAGCCACCACTTGCCGTAATGGTTGAACGCCCAGCCGGCGATGTACGGGGCGAACAGCGACGCAAACGCCTTGACGAACTGGCCCATGGTGAGCGTGGAGGCGAGCTGATCGCCTTTGACGAACACGGTGAGCAGCGGGTTGAGGGACACCTGCATGAACGTATTGCCGATGCCCAGCAATGCGAACGAGATGATGATGAGCACAAGCCGCGGGGTTCCCGCGAGCACCGTGTAGGCGATCACCGGCAGCAGCATGGCGCCGATGGTGACCAGGATTGACAGCAGCACCATGCGGCGGCGGCCGATCTTGTTCATCATCACGCCAGCGGGCACGGAGAAGATGAGGAACCAGAAGAACACCATTGTGGTGAACAGATTCGCCTGGGAGTTCTCAAGGTTGAATTCAGGCTTGACGTAGTTCGTGGCGGTGCCCACGAGGTCGACGAAGCCCATGACGAAGAACGCGAACATAACGGGCACAATGGCCATGCGGCTCATCGAACCCTGGGACGGCTCCACTGAGGTGGGAGTCTTTGGAGAAGATGCGCGGTTGCTCATTTCTTTTCCCTCGATATCTTCCGATATGTGCCCTGATGATTTTCGATCAAAGGCTGTTTTCCAATGTCAGAGTCTGGTTGACGCCCAGCCCCGCAAGACCAGGCACCAACCAGACATGTGCGACGCACGTTGCAATAGCGCTGTGCGTCCAATGACGCAACAAGCAGCAGGACTTACTTGTTGCTCTCTGCCTCGGCCAGGTAATCCGGCACAACGTCCGGATAGGTCGGCCAGCCGCCGCTCTGCGTGCACACGAACGCAGCCACGTTCACGGCAGCGCGATGCGCTTCGGTGAGCGACGCTCCGTTGAGAATCTTCGCGGTGAACGTGCCGGAGAAGGAATCACCGGCGCCCACGGTGTCCTCGACCTCGACGTGCGGGGTGTCGACAGTGGAGGATTCACCGGTCTTGGACACGATCGTGCTGAACGTGGAGCCAGCGGTGAGGATCACATAGTCAAGGCCGTATTCGTTGAGGAACCAGCGGCATGCCTCGTCGTCAGAAGTGCCACGGATGTTGAACATGTCGCGCAGCAGCAGCAGTTCGGCGTCATTGAGCTTGAACACAGTGGCGGTGCGCAGCAACTCGTCGATGAGTTCCTTGGAGTAATGGTCTCCACGAATGTTGATGTCGAAGAACTTCATCGCGCCCGGCTTCGTGTGCTTGAGCAGCTCGATGATCGTGTCATGGGACTCGGGAGAGCGCAGGCCCAGCGTGCCGAAGCACACGGCGTCGGCCTTCTCGACCTCATTGATGAGCTGGCGAGTGTAAAGGATGTGGTCCCATGCCACGCCGCGCACGATCGTGTATTCCGGAATGCCGTTCTTCAGCTGCACGTCAACGGTGCCGGTCGGCCATGCGTTGCGCTGAATGATGGCATTGATGCCTGCCTTCTTCGTGGCTGCAACGAGCTCATCGCCGAGTTCGTCCTCGCCCACGGCGGAGATGGCGTAGCCGTCAGCACCGTTATGCACAGAATGGTAGATGAAGTTCACCGGTGCGCCGCCTGCGCGCTTTCCGCTGGGGAGCATGTCCCACAGGAGTTCACCGAGGGAGAGAACCATAGGCTTTGCCATGATTGTGCCTTTCTATTGTTGCAGCGGGCTGCCCCGCCGCGGTTTGTTGTGTGTTGCTGGATGGTTAAGTTTTGATGGTTGGTTTTGTGTGCGGGTGATGGCTTCTGGAGGTTGGCTTGCGCCTGCGGGGCGCGTGCCTCCAATCGCCATCACTTCAGGTCGAGGAACAATGACGGGTTGTCGAGGAACTGGTTGACAGCCACTGCCGCGGCACCGCTGATGGCGGAATCGGTAGGCAGGCTCGACAGCTCGATGCTGGTTGCGTCGGCGATCTGCGGTATGACCCTCTCGTCCACCACGCTTTGCACCGCCGCCAGCAGGGTTTCGCCTCCGCCGGCCACGATGTCGCCCAGCACGATGCGTCCCGGGTTGAACGCGTTGATGATGGTCACGCAGCCGTAACCCACATAACGACCGACGCGAGCGACCATGTGCACTGCTGCCTGGTCGCCATCGGCGGCGGCCTTGAACAGTGCGTTTGCGGCCTGCGCCGGAGTCATATCCTCCACGCCTGCGATATGCGGCGCGTCGGGATCCTCCAGCAAGTCGTGGCGAATGGCCGTTGCGGAGCAGTACCGCTCAAGGCATCCCACGTTGCCGCAATCGCATGTGCGACCATTGACATCGATGCTCACGTGCCCGATTTCGGTTGCCGCGCCGAGTTCGCCGTTGATGAGCATGCCATGGTCGATAACGCCCAGGCCTATGCCTTCGCCCAAGAGGTAGTAGGCAAGTGTGGATGGCTTGGCCCCCTCGGTGGTTTCAGCGGTGGACTGAGCGGTGGGCGCTGCGGTGGGCGCTGCGGAATCGGGCTGCGGGACACGTGCGCCATCGCTTTGCTTGCCAAATAGGCTTTGGGCGAGCACGCCGGCGCGAGCATCCTGCTCCACATACACTGGCACGCGGAACGCGGTGCCGAATTCGTGGAGGAAGTTCACCCTGCGCCATCCATGCATGGACGACACCAGAGCCGTGCGACCCACCGTGCGCAGATACGGCCCTGGGACCGCCATACCCACTGCCACGACGTCTGGATCGGCGTCGATGATGTGGGCAAGACGCGAGCGCACATCCGACACCACGTCAGCGATGCAATCATCGGTCACTGGCGGCAACTCGTCGATGGCGAGCGCGGTGCCGTTGAGATCGAACACACCGATCTGCACAATGGTGCGGGCGAATTTCACACCAATCACATGGAATCGTTCAGCGGGAATGCGCAATCCAATGGAACGGCGATTTCCCTTGCCGCGAATGTCACTGGTCTCCTCGATCGCATGCGCATCGATAAGACGCGCGCTGATTTTGGACACCGCCGCGGGCGTGAGATCAAGCTCTTGCGCAATCTGCGCGCGCGATTTGATACCGCCGCGATAAAGCACACGCAGCATATGGGACCGGTTGAGCTCCGAAACCCGTGACTGAGATGCCTTAATGCCTGCCATGACGCTTCCTTGTGCCTGTTGTGCAATCCGTGTTTGTGAGGTGTCTGTTATGTGTTTCCGCTGCCTTGCGTTGCCGCAAATTCGCGGGTGCTGTGTCGCCGGGATGAGGACGCCATGTCGACTTCCCATGTGCACAACCGATGGCGCCGCGCGAACTCTTTCTGCCCTGATTCGTTCGCTGCTTTGCCTTGGTCTGTCCTCTGATCCGTGGTGAACTCACCGCTGCGAATCCACCACAGAACCAAAGTTCATGGTTGCTCTGGATTGTGTTCCAACGCACGGCTCGCACCATGCCTCGTTGCACACCGCCTTGCTGAGCGCTTCATCGGCACTCCGCCAGATCTGTATCCCTGAGTAATGCCAATATTAACCTTGTTAATTGATGAACGCAAGAAAGCTATTGCGCGCGTGTCGTGAAGATAATGCACACCGGATGGGCTCACTGTGCATGGATTCACCTCACCTGCACGAATTCTCCCCACCTATCAGAAGTCACCAGTCCATCCACCCGAGCCACCACCCCATCCATCCAAGCCTCGCCGAAGACGGAGGATACAGACCCTGAAACAGGGACCTTAACCCCCGTCATCGGCGACACATTCACCCACTCGCCGAATACGGAAGTTAACAGGCCGTTTTAATCCCATCTAACCTCCATCTTCGGCGACCCCACATGAACCTCGCCGAAAACGGAAGTTACAGATCCCCCAATGCAGGTCCCAAACCTCCGTATTCGGCACCTCATCAATCCGCTCGCCGAAAACGGAAGTTAACAGGCCGTTTTAATCCCACATAACCTCCACCATCGGCGACACCTCACGGACCTCGCCGAAGACGGAAGTTAAACACCTCCTCAAAAGGACCCTAACCTCCCTATTCGGCGACACGTTAACCACTCGCCGAAGACGGAAGATAACAGACCGATCCACACCCGCCTAACCTCCACTATCGGCGACCAACAGAGGAACCGCCGAAGACGGAGGATAACAGACCACTCCAACCCCGTTTATCCTCCACCATCGGCGACACATCCACCCGCTCGCCGATGGTGGAGGATAACAGGAGGATGCACAGGCACCAAACCTCCACCATCGGCGACCCGATGCAGGAATCGCAGATCAAATGGCCAGAACGGCGCGTTCCCAAACTCACAAGCTAAGCAACACGCCTCTGCGATTGAACCGATTCACGACAAGATGCGTGCGTATTCCCTCAAAACTGCATCATTCAGCAGCAACAACGATTCTCTACGCAACCGCAAGAACGGAATGACATGTCATGGGAACCGGGATAAAGAAGAATCCTTAGGAACCACTGGACACAGTATCAAGGCACAGTATCAAAAATGGAGTGGCAGAAAACAAAAGAGCCAGAAACCGTGAACCCCACTGGGATTCTGCAGTTCCTGGCTTCTTGCGGATGATGAGAGATTCGAACTCTCGGAGGTTTATAGCCTCACACGATTTCGAGTCGTGCTCCTTCGACCGCTCGGACAATCATCCTTCGCTGCTGAATGCAACTTGAGTATTATGCCACAAGTTCATCACGACACGCAAGCGCACCATATCTCCGTGCGTTTCATCTCAGTTCCACAGCTTCCACGACTTCCACTGTTACACCAACGTGCGCTTGGCACGAATCGCCTGGGCACGTTCAGCCAGGCATGAATCATCAGGATAAATCACACGTTCCAACGTAAGACCTTTCGCAGGAGCGGGACCAGTGCTCCCCTCACGCATCGGATGCGCAATTTTGTCGGCGAACCATTCCACGCTCTTGCGCCCGCGTCCAACCTGCAAACATCCCTGCACCAACGATCGAACCATATTGTGTGCAAAAGCATCCGCGACAATCGTAAAAGCAACCAGCCCGGATTCCGCCGCAGGCACGTCATGAGCGTGATCGCCATCAGGGGCAACGCACGCCTGCGAAGGCACTCGCGACCATACGGCAGACTTCACCTCACGAATGGTGGTACCACCCGGATTAGGGGTCGCGAAACTGCCGAAATCGTGCAATCCCACGGCATGGGCAGCAGCTGCGTTCATCGCATCCAGATCGAGACGGTCGTCTATAGCAACAACGAAATTGCGAAGGCGCGGGTCAACATACCGCATATTGTCGCAAATCCGATACACGTAGACGCGTTCCAATGCGGAGAAACGGGCATCAAAACCATCCGGAGCCTGTGTCACATCATGAATCGCGATATCCGCCGGCAACACGTGAGAAAGACGCCGAAGCAATGCCTCGGTCGGCGCACAATCCATGTGCCCCACTCCCCGCACCAGCACATCAGCGTCGATATCAAGGTGACAGACCTGATGCAATGCGTGAACGCCGGTATCGGTACGTCCGGCTACCACCAGCTGCGGCCATGACGGCGCGCTCGGCTGTTCATCTGCCTGAGTATCGGCCTGCACGCTGGTGTGAATCACCGAATCCGAACCAGCGGCAGTGTCGCGATTGGAATTCCCCAACGATTGCGTCGACTTAAGTTGCGGCTTGCGGATGTGCAAAACCTTAGCGATTGCCGCTTCAACGTCACCCTGAACTGTGCGCAGGTGCGGCTGCTTCGCCCACCCATGGAAATCAGTGCCGTCATAAGCCAAGTCGATGCGAAGTCTCATGGCGTCCATCATGCCACAAAGCGTGAGCCATTCGAGAACGACCTGTCACGCACCACACGCCACACCCACGCTACGTACACTCACACCGCACACCACACACGATACAAAAATGCCCTGCGCCATAAGGCACAGGGCATTGATCATCGGTTCATCACCGATTCATCAAGAAGCTCACTTCTTGTCAGCTTCAGCAGCTTCTTCAGCCACATCAGCTTCGTTTGCAGCCTCTTCAGCCACTTCGTCGGCTTCCTTTGCGGTCTTCTCGAGATCAACAGCGGCGGCGTCGGCAGCAGCCACGTCCTTGTCGTTGTTCTCGTTGGCCTCAACGGCTGCATTCACTGCATCCTCAGCAGCACCATCAGCGCGAGCCGCATCGGCAGCGTCGGCAACAGCCTCGGCTTCCTTCACGGTGGCCTGCTTGGCGCTCAGCGGCTCGGTGACGAGCGAGATGATCGCCATCGGGGCAGCATCGCCACGGCGCGGAGCAAGACGCACGATGCGAGTGTAACCGCCTTCGCGCTGCTCCATCGTCTCAGCGATCTCGGTGAACAGCTTGTGCACGACGGACTTGTCGCGGATAACGCGCATCACGCGACGGCGAGAGTGCAGATCACCGCGCTTTGCGAACGTGATAAGACGCTCGGCAAGCGGGCGAAGGCGCTTTGCCTTGGGCAGCGTGGTGCGGATGCTGCCGTGCTCGAACAGGCTGGTCGCCATGTTGGCGAGCATGAGGCGCTCATGCGCCGGGCTCGAAGCAAGACGCGGGCCCTTCTTAGGTGTAGGCATTTGTTTCTCCTTGTTTTCCGTAGCACAGGTGGGCATTTGCCCGAGCATCCATGCAACGGTTCAGTGGAAGACTAATCGTTCATTCACTGGTGCGCCTGCGTCCGCATGAGCACTGCCCATGCGCATCGGCCGCAATCGCAGCGATAAGTGCGTAAGCGACCTTACCGAAGGCACACGAGGACCGACAGGCGCCCAGCCGCCGCTGCAATCGCTGCAGCATGCGCGGCAGGGCTTGTGTCAGTTACTCCTCGTCGTCAGGAGTGAAGAACGTGCCGCCTTCCAGGCTCATCGGATTGATACCCATCGGGGATGCCTTGAGGCTGAGACCACGGGCCTCGAGCTTCTCCTTGACTTCGTCGATGGACTTCATACCGAAATTGCGGATATCGAGCAGATCCTGCTCGGTGTGGTTGATGAGGTCACCGATGGTGTGGATTCCCTCACGCTTGAGGCAGTTGTAGGAACGCTGAGTCAAGTCGAGATCCTCGATGGGAGCTGACATCTCTTCGTTCGAGTCTTCCTGCACGGGCGCGGGACCCACTTCGATGCCTTCAGCCTTGGCATTGAGCTCACGGAACAGTCCGAAGAGTTCAACGAGCGTAGAACCGGCGGAAGCCACGGCATCACGCGGGGTGATGGACGGCTTCGTCTCGACATCGACAATCAGTCGGTCGAAATCGGTGCGCTGTTCAACACGCGTTGCCTCGACCTTGTAGCTGACCTTGAGAACAGGAGAATAGATGGAATCAACCGGGATACGGCCAATCTCATCATTATCGCTCTTGTTCAACGAAGCCGGCACATAGCCGCGACCACGCTCAACGGTGAACTCAATCTCAAGCTCGCCATCCTCTGCAAGAGTGGCAATGTGGTGATCGGGGTTGGCGATCGTCACACCCGCGGGAGGGGTGATGTCGCCTGCGGTGACCTCCCCTTCCCCGCTCTTGCGCAGATACATCACGACGGGCTCATCATATTCACTGGTGAGAACGATTCCCTTGATGTTGAGGAGAATCTCGGTGACGTCCTCGGTGACACCCGGCAGAGTGGTGAACTCGTGCAGAGCGCCAGAGATACGCACCGACGTCACAGCCGCTCCCGGGATCGAGCTCAGGAGGGTGCGGCGCAGGGAGTTGCCGAGCGTGTATCCGAACCCAGGCTCAAGGGGCTCAATCGTGAAGCGGGAACGCTGAGGAGAAACCACTTCCTCAGACAGTGACGGACGCTGTGCAATAAGCACGTTGGTATCCTTTCAGCTCAGACCGGTTGTGCACTTGCCGGCCGGCGGGTTGGATGTTTGTTCTCTGTGTCTCAGTGCTTCAGACGCGGCGGCGCTTCGGAGGACGAACGCCATTGTGGGCCTGCGGGGTGACGTCGGTGATGGAGCCGACTTCCAGACCTGCAGACTGGAGAGAGCGGATTGCGGTTTCGCGACCAGAGCCGGGACCCTTCACGAAAACGTCAACCTTCTTGACGCCGTGTTCCATTGCCTTGCGCGCGGCGGCTTCAGCAGCCATGCCTGCAGCGTACGGCGTGGACTTACGGGAGCCCTTGAAACCGACGTCGCCACCGGATGCCCAGGACACAACTGCGCCGGACGGATCCGTGATGGAGATAATAGTGTTATTGAACGTGGACTTGATGTGCGCCTGCCCGGCGGGAACCGACTTGCGGTCCTTGCGGCGGGGCTTACGGGCTGCCTGCTTAACAGCTGCCACTTTGCCTCATTTCCTCTATGCTGGTGTATTTCAGCTGATTGGCATCCTGACGATGAGTTCCATGACCATAGTGGCTGCGGAATCTCGTGGCCGGGATGTCGCTGCCTTAATCAGGCAGCCTTCTTCTTTCCGGCAACCGTACGCTTCGGTCCCTTGCGGGTACGAGCGTTGGTCTTCGTACGCTGGCCGCGAACCGGCAGGTGGCGGCGATGGCGAATGCCCTGGTAGCAATTGATCTGGATCTTACGACGGATGTCTGCTTCGACTTCGCGACGCAGATCGCCTTCGATCTTGTAGTTGCCCTCGAGATAATCACGGAGCTGGATCAGCTGGTCATCAGAGAGGTCCTTCACTCGAGTGTCCGGGTTGATACCCGTGGCTGCGAGCGTTTCCTTGGCGCGCGTACGACCCACACCGTAGATATAGGTGAGGGCGATTTCGATACGCTTCTCATTGGGGATGTCGACTCCGGCAAGACGTGCCATTGCGATTCCTTCTTGTTGTCAGAGATCGTACGCCAAGCCGTCCTTCACAAGTCCTGCTTGCTCCGGCCCAGGTCTCTGTCCTGGGGTTCAGGGGCTCTCGCTCCTGTGGCTCAGCGCCTATTGAATTGTGTCGCTAGCGGTGTCCGCTCAGCCCTGACGCTGCTTGTGGCGCGGGTTCGTGCAGATCACCATGACGCGACCGTGGCGACGAATCACGCGGCAGTGCTCGCAGATTCTCTTCACGCTGGGGCTAACCTTCATGGTTTTCCTTTACTTGTAGCGGTATGTAATACGACCGCGATTCAGGTCGTACGGGCTCATTTCGAGCACCACACGATCCTGAGGAAGAATACGGATGAAATTCTTCCGCATCTTTCCCGAAATCGTGGCGAGGACAATGTGCTTGTTCTCGAGCTCGACCTTGAACATCGCGTTCGGCAAAGCCTCCACGACTCGTCCCTCGACCTCAATCACACCGTCTTTAGCCATTAGACTCCGTTCTCGCTGTGTTTACAGATGCGTCCTCTTGTGAAGGCACACCAATAATGCAAGTTAGCACACAAGCGCATCGAATACAATTCGGCGCGTCGCTACCCCGTGCCGAAGTCCGCTGACTCAAAACACCAGCGGACTGGACACACCACCCTTCTCTATCTGCATTCAGCAAACGGATAGGGGTCGCTCAGCGGCCGCCGAAGCCGCCGCCACCGCCGCCGCCACCGCCGCCGCCAAAGCCGCCACCGCTGAAGCTTCCGCCGCTACCTGAATAATGGCCACCTGATTGATGGGACTGCAGAGCGCCTAATGCAGTGGTAAACGAACTCTGCACATCGTTCAATGAGGTATTCAAACTGTCGGTGAATCCATCAAGGCCACCGGTGCTCATCACAGATGTCACGCTCGGGTCAGCAATCAAGCTTGTATTCCGCGCGCGCGTCGCTGCATCCCAATACATCAGCGAACTGCTCAGATGGGAGTCAACCCACGACGGATCCTGCAGATTGGGCTCTGCGAGGTACAGCTGCTGCAGCACTTCCTTGCTGATGCCAAACGAGGCAGCATAGACAAGGTAACGATCCCATAGCACGAGGTCGCTGACGCCACGGTCTTTGAAATTCGAGAAGTCAAGAAGATACTGCTTGAATCCCTGCACTTGTTCTGCCCAGCGCTGACCATTCGGCGTGATGCCGCGTGACTTGCCGTAGACAAATGAGAAACAGCCGCTCACGACAACGAGCAGGAACGCGCAGCAGACAAGAGGCCACAGCGTGATCAACTCACTAATCTGCCATGCTATGTGGAGCATGAGCAAATAGAATATCGATACAATCATCGGCGCGGTATGCCAAGCACCTTGGGAATTTGTGGCATTCAGCTCGCTGAATTCAGTTGCGCACTTCGCCCTGAAGGATTCCATTTCTTCGACGCCATCGCTCCAGCTACCCCACAGTTCGCACATCTGGTTCATGTCGAACACCGGTGTGCCGAGTTTGTCTGCGACGAGTGCGAACACTCGGAGCAGCTGTGCCTCGGAGTCGCACAGGTTGTATGCGGAGATGTCGTCTCCATGGACGGGGTTCACCAGCAGGCACACGGTGGTTGTCACCGACTTGCGCTGCCAGCCCGGTTTCCCGTTGGCCGACGCCACGCCCTCGATGTACGAATGGTATTGCGCAGGATCGGTATGCGCCACATCTATGCCTTCGTACCAACGCGCGGGACCAGGCACGAGCAGCAGGCAATGCTTGGAGGCAAGCGAGAGAAGCGTGCCGGAGAGAGCGCACTGCTGCGGATCCTTCGTCGAGTCGATGACGTTGTTCATATAGGCTGCAGCGCCAGGACTCATTGCGGGCGGATCGCGCCAATACCCGGTGGCGAGCCATGGCTGGCTGTTGCGATAGCTCTTGAAAGCCCCCACGATGGACCACACGACGAGGGCAAGACCCGTAAGCGCGAAGAACAGCACGAACACGACGTTGCGGTTGGCCTGTGCAACCTGCTGGCTGTGCCATTCCTTCTCTTTCGCTGTCTCCGTGGAGATGCGGTAATCCTTGCGAGCATCGGTGCTGGTGCGTGCCACTCCCGACATCATTGAATCGTCGGTCAGTGCCACCACATCCACGTAGTCGCTGGTTTGCAAATTGTCGATCTCGAAATGCAACGTGCCGTCGCTATCGCGATGATTGCTCGATTTCGCCTCCGTGTGGAGCCAAGCCCACGTATTCGACGTATTTGCCCCTTGCGGCAGCCTCACCGTTGCAGTGAGCTTCTTGATCGGCATCGACTCGTCTGCGGCGATGAGTTCCCAGAACGTCTCGGAGACATCGGAATACTCGGTCGCGAGGTTGCGCAACGTGTAGGTGAGACGGAACGTCATCGTTCCCGATTCTGTTTCGGGGATGTTCCAGCCGAATTCGAGTTGTTTGCGCTGTGGGAATCCATTAGGCGCGGTGACAGGCACAGCGTCGCTCACCGGGATGTAATCAGTGTTGTTCGTCTCGTCGTAGAGATACCAATGCCCTGCGTATCGGGAGTCCCAGGAGGCTGAAGTCAAGCTCGGGGACACAAAATTCTGCCGCGTATAGGTGGTTGAAGAGTCCGCAAGGATGCGCGTCACCGACACGTCGCTCACATCGGTTGCGAACGCGCTGTCGAGCTTGATCGTGCGATACAACTGGTGATATGGTCCAGAATCACGCTCGCGCATTTGGATGGTCACCAGTTCGTTGACCGTCACATCGCCATTCGACTCGATTTGGGCATCGATGTCATCGCTTGTCGCCTGCAAGGCAGCAACGGAATCCGAATGGTCAGCAGCCGCGACAACAATGAATGCAAGGATGACGGCAATAACCACAGCACACGCCATGGCGCCAAGAAAACGCTTTGAGTTGAACCACGGAGCCTTCCCATTGCCAAGGTTAGGCATGAAACCGGCATCACTGCCAGATGCACCTTGGGCTCCAGTGAAACCATTGTATGCGGTGGAATTCATGCTCTCCGTCTGCCACGGACTGGAGAAGGCTCCATTGCCTGCAGATGCGGCGGGAGAGAATCCCGCCGCTTGGTCCATGGAAGCGAACGGTCCTTGAGGTTCCCCGTTCGCGGAACTCATTGCACAGACCGCTGATTATCGCCAGCGTTAAACGGCTCGGGACCCGACTGTCCATCAGGCATGAACTTGGTGAACGGTCCCTCGGTGGACTGGGATGCCGGGGCGCCAGGAGCGGCGAAACTCACCTTGGGGACCTCACGATCCTGACCTGCGACACTGAAGAACTGCGCCTCGATGAAGTGGAACATGCCGGCGACAATGTTCGAGGGGAACATCTGGATGCTGTTGTTGTACTTGAGCACGACGTCGTTGTACATCTGACGGGCGTAGGCGATCTTCTGCTCGATTTGCTTGAGCTGGTTCTGCAGATCAAGGAAGTTCTGATTGGCCTGGAGCTGCGGATAATTCTCGGAAACCGCATTCAGGTTGAGAATCGCGCGGCTCAGCTCGTTTTCAGCCGCAGCACGCTGCTCAGGAGACGCTTGCGTCTGGGCCGCGGCTAGTGCATGGGACCGGGCGCGAGTGACTTCTTCCAAAACGCTGCTTTCATGCGAGGCATAGCCCTTGACGGTCTCGACAAGGTTGGGGATGAGATCGGCGCGCTGCTTGAGCTGCACATCAATCTGCGCCCACCCGTTCTTGACGAGATTTCTCATGCTGACCAAGTTGTTGTAGGTCGATGCCAGCCACAGTGCCAGCATCAGAACGACGATGATTACGATAACAATTACTGCCATGTTTTAAGTCTACACGGGACCTGTGCGGTTCAGCTGGTTTTTCTCATCGTGTCGTTGCTGCTGTGTCGTGGCTGCTGTGTCGTGGCTGCAGTCATGTGGCAATTTGCCTGGCTTCACACCAAGCGCCGTGACCATCGTGCATTGCCTTGTGGTGCAGTCCCAAAGCCTGCAATTATCGCTTCCCGCACATTACAGACCTTCGCAACCATAGAAGCAACCCTTACGCTGAGGCTATCGCGCATACTTCTATTTCTGTCTTCTGTTTCTGTTTCGCTCAATAAAAAGTTTCTGTTTCGCTCAATAAAAAGTTTCTGTTTCGCTCAATAAAAAATTGACCGCCGTGAGGCGGTCAATTGAATTGCGTGTGTCTTCATGCGCTGGCAGGGAAAGTCATGCCAGCGCATCCTTGGATTGCTTGCAGGTGACTACTCGCCGAGACCCTTGATGATCGTTGCCTGAATGTCGTCGATTTCACCCACGCCGTTGAACTCGTGGAGCAAACCGCGGGACTTGTACGTGTCAAGGAGCGGTGCGGTCTCCTTTGCGTAGACGTCGAGGCGCTTTGCAATGGCTTCAGGATTGTCATCCGAACGGCCTTCGAGCTGTGCGCGCTTCATCATGCGGTCCATGAGCACGTCATGGTCAGCGGTAAGGGCGACGACAGCGTCGAGCGGAGTGCCCAGATCCGCGAGCATTGCATCGAGTGCCTCCACCTGGGAAGCGTTGCGCGGATAGCCATCGAGAATCCAACCGTTCTTGGCATCGTCCTGAGCAAGGCGGTCCTTGACGATCTTGTTGGTCAGCTCATCGGGCACGAGCTCGCCCTTGTTGATGTATTCAAGCGCTTCAAGGCCGAGCGGCGTCTTGTTCTTGATGTTGAAGCGGAAGATGTCACCGGTGGAGATGGCAGGGATGTTGTAATGCTTGCTCAGGAGAGCAGCCTGAGTGCCCTTGCCAACGCCCTGGGGGCCCATGATGAGAAGTCGCATTGATTACTCCTTGAATTGGATGGGCGCGGCGCACTGGTAGGTGTGCCACGCCGTGGATTGTGTTTCTTCGATTGGTGGATGGAAGCTGCCTGAGTTAATGAACCTTTGGTCGCATCACTCCGCGTCCGCTGAAGCCTTGTCCGTGGAATCGGAATCGGTATCAGCAGTTGCAGTTTCCGCTTCCTCGGTTGCCTGATCGTCGGCAGAGGCCTCGGTCTGCGAATCAACGGATTCGTCCGTCTCATCATCCGTGGAATCCTCGATTTTCTCAGGGTCCTGCGCAACAAGGAAGTGCTCATACTGGAACTGTTCGGTCTGAGCTTTTGCCTGACGCAGGGTATCGAGACCGACACCCGCAATGATGAGGATCGTCGTACCGCCGAAAGGCAGAGAGGTGTTGAGGTTAAGCGCCTTGATGAGCACGGTCGGGATGAGCGCGACGAACAGAATGTAGATGGCACCCACCGTGTTGAGACGGTTCATGACGTAGTTGAGGTATTCAGCGGTTGCTCGACCGGCACGAACGCCAGGGATGAAGCCGCCATACTCCTTCATGTCGTCCGCGACCTCTTCGGGGTTGAAAGTGACGGACGTGTAGAAGAAGGTGAAGAACACGATCATGAGCGAATACAGCACGATGTACCACACGGTGGTGGAGGAACCAAGGTTCGTGTTGATCCACTGGACCCACGACTGATCGGAATTGCCAAACTGCGAAATCAACGTAGGCACCGACAGGATGGACGATGCGAAGATGGGCGGAATAACGCCGGACATGTTGATCTTGAGCGGCAGATACGTGGAGCTTCCGCCGTACATCTTGCGACCGATCATGCGGCGGGTGTACTGCACCGGGATACGACGCTGGCACAGCTCGACATAGTCCACGAAGATAAGGATGACGATGAACACGCCAACGACGACACCGAACTTGACCCAGCCGTTCTCCTCGGTGTGGATGTTCCACAGGTTATTGAGGAAGCCGGAGCAGATGGAGATGAAGATCAACACGGACATGCCGTTGCCGATGCCCTTGTCGGTCACAAGCTCGGCCATCCACATGATGAAACCGGTTGCGCCGGTCAGGACCATCACCATGATGAGCATGTTGGCGAAGGACGTGTCGGGGATCACGTCGGAGCACATGTAGTTGAACAGGGCGCCGGTTCGGGCGGTGACGATGATGGTGCTGGATTGGAGCACGGCGAGGCCGATGGTCAGGTAACGCGTGTATTCGGTGAGCTTTGCTTCACCAGACTGGCCTTCACGATGCAGCTGTTCGAATCGCGGAATGACGACGCGGAGCAGCTGGATCACGATGGACGCCGTGATGTACGGCGTGACGCCGAGCGCGAAGATCGACAGCTGGAGCAACGAGCCGCCGGAGAAGAGGTTGACGAGCCCGACGAAGTTCTCTTGGCTGGAGCCGGACATGGTGGTCACGCACTCATGGACAGCCTTGTAATCGACGCCTGGAGTGGGGATATACGATCCGATGCGGTAGATGAGAATCATCAACAAGACGAACAGGATCTTGTTGCGCAGCTCCTTTGTGCGCAACGCTTGGATCAGCGTTTTCACTAGATGTTCCTTCCTCGGTCGGATCAACGGACTCCTACGCCGCTACCCGTTCGGGCACACACTGAACAACATCATAGCAAAGAATTCGCCCCTCCCCCGCCGAAAAGCGGGAAAGGGGCGAAATTTCTTCACTTACACAAGAGGCTCATCGCTTCTTGCGTGTTTCGCTCATAAGAGCTACTCCTCGGAGACGGAACCACCTGCGGCCTCGATCTTCTTGGAAGCGGAGGCAGAAGCCTTCACGCCCTTGAAGTTGTAAGCCTTGGAGATCTCACCGTCAGCGAGAACCTTGACCGGATAACCGGAGCGCACAAGGCCTGCCTTGACGAGAGCCTCGACGGTGACGTCGCCGCCATCGGGGAAGACTTCGGCAATGCGCTTGAGGTTGACGACCTGGAACTCCTTCTTGAAGGGGCTCTTGAAGCCGCGCAGCTTCGGCAGACGCATGTACAGAGGCAGCTGGCCGCCTTCGAAACCAGGACGAACCTGATAACGAGCGCCCGTGCCCTTGGTGCCACGGCCCGAGGTCTTGCCCTTGGAGCCTTCACCACGGCCGACGCGGATGCGCTTCTTGTTGGCGCCCGGAGCCGGACGAAGGTTGTGCATCTGGAGGATGTCGACTTCTTCGTTGTTATTAGCCATAATCAGTTAGCCTCCTCGACGGTGACCATGTGGCGCACCTTCTGGATGATGCCACGATGGACCGGATCATCAGGGACGATCACGGACTGGCCGATCTTGTGCAGGCCGAGCTGCTTGACGTTCACACGCTGGTTGGGGGTGCGGTTCACAAGACCACGAACCAGGGTGACCTTGATCTGCTTGTCAGCCATCACTCACCATCCTTCTTCTCGGCGGCCTTCTCAGCCGCAGCCTTTTCGCGAGCCTCGCGAGCCTCAGCGATGCCCTTGGCGCGCTCACGCAGGAGGCGGTCAGGAGCAACTTCCTGAAGCGACAGGCCACGACGGGCAGCAACCTCTTCAGGCTCTTCGAGCTGCTTGAGAGCTGCAACGGTCGCATTCACGGTGTTGATAGCGTTGTCGGAGCCCATGGACTTGGTCAGGATATCAGAGATACCTGCGCACTCCATGACTGCACGCACAGCGCCACCGGCGATAACGCCGGTACCCGGGGCAGCCGGACGAAGCAGCACAGTGCCGGCGGCGTCATGGCCGATCACCGGATGGGTGATGGTGCCACGAACGCGCGGAACGGTGAACATGTGCTTCTTGGCATCGAGCTGGCCCTTGGCGATTGCAGCCGGGACCTCGCGGGACTTGCCGTAGCCCACGCCCACGGTACCGTTGCCGTCACCGACGACAACCAGAGCCGCGAAGCTGAACGTGCGACCGCCCTTGTGAACCTTAGCGACACGGTTGATCGTGACGACGCGATCGAGCATCTCGTCGCCGCGGTTCTCCTCGTGATCACGACGGTTGCGACGCTCGTTGCGGCCGCCGCGGCGGCCCTTGCGCTCGTCGGACTTCGTCGCTGCCGCGTTGTTGTCGGACTGTTCTGCCACTGCAGTTTCCTTAACTTCGTTATCGCTCACAGCGCCAGGCCTCCTTCGCGAGCACCATCAGCAACCGCTGCGACGCGGCCGTGGTACTTGTTGCCACCGCGGTCGAAGCACACGGCGGTGATGCCAGCCTCCTTGGCCTTTGCTGCAATACGCAGGCCAACTTCCTTGGCGGCTTCGGTCTTGGTGCCCTTGAAGTCGAAGTCATTGTGGAGCGTGGACTCGGAAACGAGCGTCACGCCCTTGGTGTCATCGACGATCTGGGCGATGATGTTGCGGTTGGTACGGGTCACCACGAGGCGGGGACGCTCCGGGGTGCCGACGACCTTCTTGCGGATACGAGCGTGACGACGCGCGCGGGCAACGAACTTGCCCTTACCCAGGATCTTGACGCTCATTACTTACCAGCCTTTCCAGCCTTGCGCAGGATGTGCTCATCCTCGTACTTGATGCCCTTGCCCTTGTAGGGTTCCGGGGCGCGCAGCTTGCGGATGTTCGCGGCAACCTGACCGACGAGCTGCTTGTCCATGCCGGACACGAAAAGCTCGTTCTGGTTCGGCACCTCGAACGTGATGCCTTCAGGAGCGTTCACGGTAATGGTGTGCGAGTAACCGAGGGAGAACTCGAGGCCCTTGCCCTTGGCCTGCACGCGGTAACCGGTGCCGACGATGAGCAGGTGCTTGCGGTAACCCTCATGCACGCCCTTGACCTTGGATGCGATGATTGCGCGAGCCAGACCGTGCTTTGCACGGGTCTCACGCTCATTGTCAGCAGCGGACACCACGATCTCGTTGTCCTGCACTTCCACGGAGATATTCTCCGGGAAGGTGTACTCGTCGGTGCCCTTCGGGCCCTTGACGGTGACCGTGGAATCCTTAACGGATGCCTCAACGCCGGACGGAATGGCGATGGGGAGCTTACCAATATGCGATGCCATGTTTCAGCTCTCCTTTCTCACCAAACGAAAGCGACGATTTCGCCGCCGATGCCCTTGTCCAGGCATTCCTTCTGAGTCATCAGGCCGGAGGAAGTCGAAATGATGGCGATGCCCAGGCCGCCGAGCGGCATGGGGAGCTCATCGGACTTCGCGTAACGACGAAGACCAGGCTTCGACACGCGCTTGATGCCCTGGATGGAACGCTGGCCGTACTGACCGTACTTGAGAGTGATCTCAAGGGTCTTGCCGACCTTGGCTTCCTTGGCGGTGTAATCCTTGATATAACCCTCGCGCTTGAGGATATCAGCGATGTTCGCCTTGAACTTGGAGTACGGCATGTCAACGGTCTTGTGCTTAGCCGCGCTCGCATTACGCAGACGCGTAAGCATGTCTGCGATCGGATCTGTCATTGTCATGTGGGCTTATGCCCTTCCTCGCCGTGGTTTCCGCCGCTGTGCTCGGATTCTCATCCGGCACAGCCGCAGACCTTCAGCGTCAAATATCACCAACTGGACTTCGTCACGCCGGGCAGCTCACCGCGGTGGGCCTTCTCACGAAGGCACACGCGGCACAGGCCGAACTTGCGATACACGGAATGGGGACGACCGCAGACCTGGCAACGCGTGTAAGCGCGCACCTTAAACTTCGGCTTAGCGGCCGCCTTGTTCTTCAGAGCGGTTTTTGCCATTTCAGTTCTCCTTGAACGGGAAGCCGAGAGCCTTGAGCAGCGCGTAAGCTTCCTTATCGTCCTTGGTGGTGGTCACAACGGTGATGTCCATACCACGCACGTGATCGATGTTATCGGGATCGATCTCATGGAACATGGACTGCTCGGTCAGACCGAAGTTGTAGTTGCCATTGCCGTCGAACTGCTTGCCGTTGATGCCGCGGAAATCGCGGATACGCGGCAGGGCGAGCGTCAGCAGGCGATCCAGGAATTCCCACATGCGGTCGCCACGAAGCGTGACGAACGCACCGATTTCCTGGCCTTCGCGCAGATGGAACTGTGCGACGGACTTCTTCGCCTTCGTGATCTTCGGCTTCTGACCGGTGATCAGGGTCAGGTCCTTGACTGCGCCTTCGATGAGCTTGGAGTCGCGAGCTGCGGCACCGACGCCCATGGAGACGACGACCTTGGTGAGACGAGGAATCTGCATGGGGTTAGCGTGCTTGAACTCCTTCTCGAGCTCAGGAACGATCTCCTCATTGTACTTTTGCTTCAGACGCGGGGTCGCGGGAGCTTCGATATCGCTCATGCGATCTCCTTTCCGGACTTCTTGGCATAGCGAGTGCGCACGCGCTTCACCTTGCCGTCACGGACCTCTTCCTTCACGTGAACGCCAACGCGGGTCGGCTTGCCCGACTCGGGATCGATGAGCATTACGTTGGAGCGATCGATGGGGGCCTCAGTCGAGATGATGCCAGACTCCTGGCCTTCGCGCGTGGCACGCACGTGCTTCTTCACGATCTGAACGCCTTCAACGATGATACGACCGTTGGAGAGGACGCGAAGGACCTTGCCTTCTGCGCCGCGGTCGCGGCCCTTGATGACCTTGACCTGATCGCCTTGCTTGATCTTGGCTACCATGTCAGATCACCTCCGGAGCGAGGGACACGATCTTCATGAAGCGCTTGTCGCGCAGTTCACGACCGACCGGTCCGAAGATACGAGTGCCACGCGGTTCACGGCCATTGCCGAGAATGACGGCAGCGTTCTCGTCGAACTTGATGTAGGAGCCATCCTTGCGGCGGCTTTCCTTGACAGTGCGGACGACGACGGCCTTGACCACGTCGCCCTTCTTCACCGAGCCGCCAGGAATTGCATCCTTGACGCTGGCGACGATGATGTCGCCAATGCCGGCGTAGCGTCGCTTAGAACCACCGAGCACGCGGATTGCCAGGATTTCCTTGGCGCCCGTGTTGTCGGCGACTTTAAGCCTTGATTCTTGCTGAATCATATTTCTCCTTAGCCGAGCTGGTCCTCCCCGTACACCCGAAAAGGGCCGCAAGTATCCTATGCTAGCGCATCGGACGATGCGGCCCTAATCGTGGTGTACGGCGAGCCTTGCCGAACTTATTACTTTGCGCGCTCGACGATCGCTGCCAAACGCCAGCGCTTCGTCTTGCTCAAAGGACGAGTCTCCATAATTGTAACAAGGTCACCGACATGTGCCTCGTTGTTTTCATCATGGGCCTTGACCTTACGAGTGGAACGCACGACCTTGCCATACAGCGGGTGGGTGGAACGCTGCTCGAGCTCGACCGTAATGGTCTTGTCAGCAGCGTCGGACACCACGTAGCCGCGGCGGGTCTTGCGGAAATTCCGCTCCTGAGTTTCAGTAGCTTCAGCCATTACTTCTCCTCAGCCTTGTTGTCGGACTCACCTGCGGGTTCCGTGGTGATGCCGAGCTCACGCTCGCGAAGCACCGTGTACATGCGGGCGATGTCGCGCTTGACCGCCTTGAGACGGGCGGTGTTCTGCAGCTGACCGGTGGCGGACTGGAAGCGGAGGTTGAAAAGCTCCTCCTTGGACTTCTTGAGAGCGCCCTCGATTTCAGCGTTGGTCTTAGCGTTGAGATTCTCGATGCTGTATTCAGCAGTTCCGATCATCAGTTTTCACCGCCTTCACGAGCAATGATCCTGCACTTCATCGGCATCTTGTCGATTGCACGACGAAGAGCCTCGTGAGCGACGTCCTCGGGGACGCCACCGATTTCGAACATGACACGGCCAGGACGCACGTTGGCGATCCAGAATTCCGGAGCACCCTTACCGGAACCCATTCGGGAACCGAGAGCGTGCTTGGTCAGCGGGCGGTCAGGGAAGATCGTGATCCACACACGACCACCGCGCTTGATGTAACGCGTCATGGCGATACGAGCAGCTTCAATCTGACGATTCGTGATGTACGCGGGGGCGAGTGCCTGGATGCCGTAATCGCCGAAAGCGATTTCATTGCCACCCTTGGACATGCCAGAACGCGTAGGACGCTGCTGCTTGCGATACTTGACCCTCTTAGGAATCAGCATCAGGTCACTCCTTTGCTTCCGTTGCGGCTGCGGGAGCCTCCGCAGCGGCTGCAGGAGCCGCCTGGGCTTCCTGCGGCTTGTTCTCGGTTGCTGCTTCCTTGGCAGCACGGCGGTTGCCGCGCGGACGACGGTCACCACGACGGCCACGGTTGTTCTGCTGAGCCTGCTGCTCCTCGAACTCCTCGTCCGTCATGTCGCCCTTGTAGATCCACACCTTCACGCCGATGCGGCCGTACGTGGTGCGAGCCTCGAAGAAGCCATAGTCAATGAGAGCGCGAAGCGTCTGAAGCGGAACGCGACCCTCGCGATAGAACTCGGAACGGCTCATTTCAGCACCACCGAGGCGGCCGGACAGCTTGATACGGATGCCCTTGGCGCCTGCGCGCATTGCGTCCTGCTGAGCCTTGCGCATCGCGCGACGGAAGGTCACGCGGTTGGTCAGCTGCTCAGCGATGGACTGTGCAACGAGCTGAGCGTCCAGGTCAGCGTTCTTCACCTCATAGATGTTGAGCTGAACCTGCTTGCCAGTGAGCTTCTCAAGCTTGGCACGCACGCGATCGGCCTCTGCACCACGACGTCCGATGACGATGCCCGGGCGAGCGGTGTGGATGTCGACCTGCACACGGTCACGAGTGCGGGAGATGACGATGCGGGAAACACCGGCACGCTCCAGGTCCTTGTTCATGGCCTTGCGGATCTTGTCATCCTCAAGCACGAAATCGCTGTAACGCTCTCCCGGCTTGACGGAATCGGAGAACCACTTGCTGCGGTGAGATTCGGTGACGCCGAGACGGTAGCCGAACGGGTTAATCTTCTGTCCCATTTAGCGGGTTCCTTCCTTGTCGGCGACGACCACGGTGATGTGGCTGGTGCGCTTGTTGATACGGGCTGCACGTCCCTGCGCACGAGCGCGGAAACGCTTGAGGGTCACGCCCTCGTCCACGTAGGTCTCGGTCACAACGAGCTCGTTCTCGTGGAACTGCTCGTTGGCGCGCTCAGCCTTCACGCGGGCGTTTGCGATGGCGGACTCAAGAACCTTGAGCACCGGCACCGAAGCGTCCTGGGGCGCGAACTTGAGGATGTTGATGGCTTCTTCCGCCTGCTTGCCTCGGATGAGGTCGACCATGCGGCGAGCCTTGCGCGGCGTCACGCGGACGTGACGAGCAACTGCTTTAGCTTCCATGTGTCTCTACTCTTCCTCGCCTTTAGCGGCGTGCCTTCTTGTCATCCTTCACATGGCCACGGAAAGTACGCGTAGGAGCGAACTCACCGAGCTTGTGACCAACCATTGCTTCGGTCACGAACACGGGCACGTGCTTGCGACCATCGTGAACAGCGAAGGTGTGTCCGATGAAATCAGGGGTGATCATCGAACGGCGCGACCACGTCTTGATGACGTTGTGCGTGCCCTTCTCGTTCTGCTCGTCGACCTTCTTCTGCAAGTGGGCGTCGACGAAGGGGCCCTTCTTGATGCTACGAGTCATCTGTGTGACACTCCCTTACTTGCGGTTCTTACCATTCGGACGACGACGAACAATCATCTTGTTCGAAGCCTTCTTCGGACGACGAGTACGAACCTCGCCCTTGCCCCACGGCGAAACCGGCGGCTTGCCACCGCGGGTACGACCGCCATGCGGATGGTCCACAGCGTTCATCGATTCACCACGGGTGATCGGGCGCTTGCCCATCCAGCGGGCACGACCGGCCTTGCCGAGCTGCACGTTGGCGTGGTCAGCGTTGCCAACTTCACCAACCGTTGCGCGGCAGCGAGCGTCGACGTTGCGGATTTCGCCAGACGGCATACGCAGCTGAGCGTAAGCGCCGTCCTTTGCAACGAGCTGCACAGCGGCACCAGCGGAACGTGCGATCTTCGCGCCACCCAGCGGGCGGAGCTCGATTGCGTGCACGATCGTACCGGTCGGGATGTTGCGCAGCGGCAGGTTGTTGCCGGGCTTGATGTCGGCGTTCTCACCGGTCTCGATGATGTCGCCCTGCTTGATGCCCTGGGGAGCGATGATGTAACGCTTCTCGCCATCTGCGAAGTGCAGGAGGGCGATGCGAGCGGAACGATTCGGATCGTATTCGATTTCGGCGACCTTGGCGGGCACTCCGTCCTTGTCCCAACGCTTGAAATCGATGATGCGGTACTGACGCTTGTGACCGCCGCCGCGATGGCGGGAGGTGATGCGACCGTACGAATTGCGACCGCCCGTCTTCTTGAGAGGACGAACGAGCGACTTCTCAGGGGTCGAACGCGTGATTTCGGAGAAGTCCGAAACGGAAGCGTTGCGACGTCCTGCGCTTGTCGGCTTGTAAACGCGGATAGCCATAATTTAGTTCCTAACTTTCTCGGCTAGCCTTCAGTTGCCAAAGATGTCGATCGACTGACCCTCAGCAACGGTGACGATTGCGCGCTTCTGGGAATCGCGCTGGCCGTAACCGTAACGGGTGCGGACACGCTTGCCTGCACGGTTGAGGGTGTTGACCGAGGTGACCTTGACCTTGAAGATCTCTTCGATTGCCTGCTTAATCTGCACCTTGTTCGCGTCCTTGGCCACGACGAACGTGTACTGGCCGCGATCGGAGAGCGCATAGCTCTTCTCGGAGACAACAGGCTTGAGGATGATGTCGTGTGCGGGCTTGTGAACTGCCACCATGGAAATCAGGCCTCCTTCTTGCCATTGACGAAGGCTTCGTAGCCTTCCTTGGAGAAGACGACGTCCTCGGCGGTGACCACATCGTACGTGTTGAGCTGATCGGCGAACAGCACGTGCACGGTGCGCAGGTTACGCACGGACAGGTACGTGTTGAGCTCTTCACGACCAAGCACGACGGTAGTGAAACGATCCGAGACGACAGGCACCAGGGCGGCCTTCGCCTTCTTGGTGGACGGCTCGGTCAGAGCGAAGTCCACAACATGAAGACGACCAGCGTTAGCGCGGTCCGACAGGACATAGCGCAGAGCAGCAGCCTTCATCTTCTTGGGGGTGCGCTGGGAGTAGTCGCGCGGCACCGGGCCATGCACGACTGCGCCGCCGGCGAACTGAGGAGCGCGGATGGAGCCCTGACGAGCGCGACCGGTGCCCTTCTGCTTGTACGGCTTCTTGCCGCCGCCGGAGATGCGAGCGCGATTCTTGACAGCGTGCGTGCCACGACGTGCAGCAGCGAGCTGTGCGATGACGACCTGGTGCACGAGCGGGACGTGCTTGCGCACATCGTCGAACTCGATGCCGAAGACCTCGGCCGGTGCATCGACGGTGCCTGCAGCCTGGCCCGTTGCGTCGGTGACGTTCAGAGTAACGTTAGCCATTTAAATTCAGGCTCCCTTCACTGCAGAGCGAACCACAACGATGCCGCCCTTGGGACCGGGGATGGCGCCCTTGACAGCAAGGATGCCCTTCTCGGCGTCAGAGGAGACGACAGTGAGGTTCAGCACGGTGTTGGTTGCGTGGCCCATGCGGCCAGCCATGCGCTTGCCCTTGAGAATGCGGGACGGAGTAGCGCATGCGCCGACAGAACCGGGACGGCGTTCGTTCTTGTGCGAGCCGTGGGTACGACGATAGGACTTGAAGCCCCAGCGCTTGATGGTGCCAGCGAAGCCCTTGCCGCGCGTGGTGCCGGTGACGTCAACCGTGGCGCCCTCAGCGAACACCTCAGCGGTCAGCTCCTGACCGGTCTTGTAATCAGCGGCATCAGCAGTGCGCACCTCGACGAGGTGACGGCGCGGCGTGACGCCAGCCTTCTTGAAGTGACCTGCAAGAGGCTTGGTAACCTTCGCAGGATCGATTTCGCCGTAGCCGAGCTGGATAGCCTGATAGCCATCGGTTTCGTCGGTCTTGACAGCGGTCACAACGTTCGTGGAGACATCCACGAGGGTGACGGGGACGAAGAAGCCGTTCTCGTCCCACACTTGGGACATACCGAGCTTCGTGCCCACGAGAGCAACGCGATTCTTTTCGTTAGCCATGGCTTCCTCCTCCCTACAGCTTGATCTCGATGTTCACTTCCGACGGCAGGTCGAGGTGCATCAGCGAGTCGACTGCCTTCGGGGTAGGATCCACGATGTCGATGAGACGCTTGTGAGTGCGCATCTCGAAGTGTTCGCGGGAATCCTTGTACTTATGAGGAGAACGAATAACAACAAACACGTTCTTCTCGGTGGGAAGAGGAACGGGGCCAACAACCGTTGCGCCCGCGTTGGTGACCGTCTCGACGATAGTCTTCGCCGATTGGTCGATGACCTCATGGTCATAGGACTTAAGCCTGATGCGGATTTTCTGTCCCGCCATTCGCCGTCCGCCCTTTCTTAAGGTTCGTTACAATTACAACCTGCATTACATCACCAAGGCAGACCAGCTACGTCCACCGTTGAAACGGCAGACCTGGCAGAGCCACATCAGTGCGCGACCCTTGGCTTTCGCCACGTCGCGCTCGCTTTTTAGAAGAGAAATTTGCGAGCCATAAAACAGGCAACTTGTTTATTAAAGCACACCCCATAAACCGCAGCAATTCGGGCGTGTCGATGGACTGGCACCACATCGAAAAAGTGCACCCACCAAACATATTGATGGGTGCACTTTCATGCCGACGGGCACACAATCATGCCTGCGAACTCACGCTGACGGGCAGTCCCAGTGCTCAGCCGATGCCAATGGGCATCAGCTATTGAGACCAGAGGCCCTTCAGCGCTGATGCGTCACTTGCCCTCCGGAACGACTTCCGAAGCCTCGTGCAACGCGGCTTCGCCTTCACGCTCTTCACGGATTTTGTGACCTTCGGCCTGCGACACACCGTAGTAAGCAGCGATCGCGATGTCCTTCATGTCTTCGATCTGCGGGATGCGCGGATTTGCCGGTGCGCACTGATCCTCGTATGCACGCATGCCGATCTTGTCGAGGATGGACCAGAAGTATTCCTCGTCCACGCCGCAAGCCTTGAACGAAGCATCCATGCCCAGCTTGTTGTCGCGATAATCCTCGATGGCGCTGGCGAGCTTCTCGACCGCATCCTCAGGCGAGGAGGTCTTGATGTCAAGCAGCTTGCAGATGTTCTGGAAGCGCTGCGGGGCGACGTACTTGCTGTACTTCGGCCAGCTCGTGGGCTCCTCCGGCACCTGGCCGTTGTAACGAATCACATACGGCAGCAGGATTGCGTTGGTGTGGCCGTGCACCACATGGCACAGAGCGCCGATGGTATGGGCCATTGCATGGCACATGCCGAGGAACGCGGAACCGAACGCCATGCCTGCCATCGTGGCTGCGTTGTGCATGCGCTCCTGAGCATCCACGTCCTTCTTGTTGACGGATGCATCGAGGTTATGCCAGATGAGGTCGATTGCGTGGAGCGCCATGGCGTCCGTGAAGTCGTTGGCGTACACGGACGTGTAGGCCTCGATGGCGTGGGTCAGTGCGTCCATGCCGGAATCGCACGCGAGGCGACGCGGCTGGGTGCGAGCGAGCACCGGATCGATGACAGCGACGGACGGCGTGAGCGCATAATCGGTGATCGGGTATTTGAAGCCGGTCTTGTGGTCGGTGATGACCGCGTAAGGAGTGACTTCGGAGCCCGTGCCGGACGACGTCGGGATGCACACGAGCTTGGCCTTGTGACCGAGCTCCGGCAGACGGAACGCGCGCTTGCGGATGTCGAAGAACTTCTCCTTGACGTCGTCGAACGAGATCTCGGGGTGTTCGTAGAGCAGCCACATGATCTTGGCGGCATCCATGGCGGAGCCACCGCCCACTGCGATGATCGTATCCGGCTCGAACTCATCGCGCATCATCGCGGCGCCACGCTGCACGGTTTCCACGCTGGGCTCGGGCTCGACGTAGTCGATGATGCGATATTCGACATGGTTCATGCGGCGGCGCAGCTGGTCGATGCACTTTTCAACGACGCCCAGCTGAATCATGACCTTGTCGCACACGAAGACCACGCGATTGACACCCACCATGTCGCGCAGATAACGGATGGCGTTCGGCTCGAAGTAGGTCTTGGGCGGGATCTTGAACCACTGCATGTTGTTGTTCCTCCGAGCGACACGCTTGATGTTGATGAGGTTGACGGCCTGAACGTTGCCGGACACCGAGTTGCCGCCGTAGGAGCCGCAGCCAAGCGTGAGCGACGGGGCGATTGCATTGTAGATATCGCCGATGCCGCCAAGGGACGACGGGGAGTTCCACAGGATGCGGCATGCCTTCATGCGCAGGCCAAATTCACGCACCAGGTCCTCGTTGTTGGTATGGATGGCGGCGGTATGGCCAGCGCCGTGCACGAGCATCTGCTCGCACTTGGTGAAGCCATCTTCCTTGTCTTCCGCCTTGAGGATCGCCTGCACGGGGCACAGCTTTTCCAGCGTCAGCGGTTCGCGCTCGCCCACTTCGGCGCATTCAGCGGCGATCATCGTGCAATCGGCAGGCACTTCGAAGCCTGCTTCCTTCGCGATGAACTGCGGGGACTTGCCGGGGACCACGCTGTTGAGGCGCGGAGCCGGGCTGCCTTCCGGGGCGTACGCCTGCACGCCGAACATGTACTTCTCGAGCTTGGTCTTCTCTTCCGCGTTGACGAAGTAGGCCTTGCGACGCTTAAGCTCGTTGATCACGCGATCATAGACATCCTTGTGGATGATGATGGCGTTTTCGGTGGCGCAAATCAGGCCGTAATCGAAATGCTTCGAGAGCACGAGGTCGTTGACCGCGCGGTCGACGTCGACATCGGAATCGACGTATGCAGGCGCATTGCCCGGACCGACGCCAAGGGCAGGCTTGCCGGAGGTGTATGCCGCCTTCACCATGCCCGGGCCGCCGGTCGCGAGGATCGTGGCGACGCCAGGATGGCTCATGAGAGCCTGGGTGGCCTCAATGCTGGGATGTTCGATCCACTGGATGCAGTTTTCGGGGGCACCGGCCTTGATTGCCGCGTCGCGCACGATTTTTGCAGCTGCGACGGAGCACTTCTGAGCAAACGGATGGAAGCCAAACACGATTGGACAGCGAGTCTTCAATGCCAGCAGGGACTTGAAGATGGCGGTCGACGTAGGATTCGTGACGGGCGTGACGCCGGCGATAACGCCGACAGGCTCCGCGATCTCGACGATGCCGTCCACATCGTTCTCATTGATGATGCCGACCGTGCGCTGGCCTGCCATGTAATGCGTCACATGCTCGCATGCGAAGATGTTCTTCGTGGCCTTGTCTTCGACCAAACCACGATGGGTCTCCTCAACGGCAAGCTTCGCGAGCTGAAGATGCTTGTTCAGCGCTGCAAGAGATGCTTTGCCGACGATGCGGTCGATGGTCTCCTGGTCGAACTTCTCGTATTCCTTCAGCGCAACCTGGGCCTTTGCGACGAGTTCATCAACCTCAGCCTGGGCGGCCGCCTTCTTGGCGTCAGCCTCTGCCTGAGCGTCGACTTGGGGCTTGGTATTGCTATCTGCCGTTGCGTTTTTTGCCACGGATCCTCCTTGAACACACTGCTGCCTCGGCAGGTGGCGAAACCGCGTTCGCCGACCTTACGACAGCGCAGTGACTACTGTGAGCCAACTCACACTTTAACGTATCAACGCCATATTTCATAAACACTCGCGCGTGGCGAAAATCGTCGCGTCGTAGTGCAAATACATTCCGGATTCGAGGCGCGACGACAGCTGAGTTGAAAAAACAAAAAAGCCCCAGCGAACTGGGGCGTAGATGCGCACATAGTGCGGAAGCGTTTTAACGCTTGGAGTACTGCGGGGCCTTGCGAGCCTTGTGCAGACCAGCCTTCTTGCGCTCGACGACGCGAGCGTCGCGGGTGAGGAAGCCGGCCTTCTTGAGTGCAGCACGGTTGGAATCGCGATCGATGGCATTGAGCGCACGTGCGACGCCAAGGCGGATTGCACCTGCCTGGCCAGTCACGCCGCCGCCGTCAACGAGCACGATGACGTCGAACTTGTTCTCGAGCTTGAGCAGCACGATTGGGGAATTGACCTCACGCTGCTGCAGGCGGCTCGGGAAGTACTCTTCAAGCGGACGACCGTTGATCGTCCACTTGCCGGAGCCAGGAACGAGGCGCACACGCGCGACGGCTTCCTTGCGACGGCCGGTGCCATAACCCGGGGCGATGGCGGAGGTGCCAGTGCCGGCGCCTGCGTTGGTCTCGGTGGTGTAGGAAGTGAGCTCTTCCTCGGTCTCCTGGACCGCGGAGTTCTGGTTGTTGTCAGCCATTATTGTGGATCTCCTTTCGGTCCTGGTTACTTAGCCTGCTGAGAGATCTGCTTGATCTCAAACACTGTCGGCTGCTGCGCCACATGCGGATGCTCGGATCCGGTGTAGACGTGAAGGCGGTTGAGCTGCACCTTGGCAAGGCGGTTCTTCGGGAGCATGCCCTTGACAGCCGTGCGGATGATGCGAGCCGGATCCTTCTTGAGGAGCTCTGCGTAGCTATCAGCGCGCAGGCCACCCGGGAAGCCGGAGTGCTGGTACAGGTTCTTGCCGAGCTTGTTGCCGGAGAGAGCGATCTTGTCAGCATTGATGATGATGACATGGTTGCCCTGATCCGCATAAGGCGCGAAGGACGGCTTGTTCTTGCCGCGAAGCAGATTAGCAGTCTGCGAGGCGAGACGACCGAGCACCACGTCGGTTGCGTCGATGACGTACCATTCGTGGCTCAGGTCAGCTGGCTTAGGAGTGAAAGTCTTCACTGTTCAACCTTTTCTGTTCATTGTGTTTGAGCGCCAGTGGTTAATGGCTCTCTTGATTTCCGTGGGCTCCCTGAAAGTCCGATGCGAGTGGGACAGCGCTTTCCGGACCCTTGGAAGACACAACAGTCGCCAATTATAAAGCTTTGGTCCTCGTTTGACAAACCATGCGACGTCTTTTCCCCTCCGCGTGTCGCGGTCAGACAACAGGAATGTTTTCTGAACATGTCCGCACCGCAAGATGGCGCAAAATGCATGTTGCCGGGCGCATGGAGTGCATGCGCCCGGCAACCTCTACATCACCGGTGTGAGACTGTGCTCACCACCTCGGCTTTGCTAGCGTGCGTTCTTCTTGGCCAACGCGTTGTTCATCGTGTCAGCCAGGGACAGAAGACGCTCATTGTTGAACAGGTCGTCCAGAAGGATCGGGTTCTTCTTGCCGTCGGCAAGGGGAACGCGCCAGTTCGGATACTCGTTGTTCGTACCGGGCTGGTTCTGTGCACGACGTTCACCGACGCCATCAACGATGGCAGCCGCGAGCAACTTGCTCGGCGCATCGCACAATGCCACATGCATTGCCTCGATGATGTCCTGTTCATGGCTGGCTTCGTCCTCGCGCCACTGGGCGGGCATGTAGCCGTTCGTCTCGAGCATATTGAGCAAACCGTTGTGCTCTTCCTCAGCGGACTTCTGGAATTCCTCGACGGAAGTGGTCAGCAGACCCAGCTCTTCGCGAATCTTGACCTGCTCGTAGTTGAGGTATCCAGCCGTCGGAGGCATGTCGTGCGTCGTGACGGAAGCCAGTGCGTATTCACGCCACTTCTTCGGAGGCACGAAACCGTTCGAATCCTGCGCATACCACTCAATGACGCAGCCCATGAGGCCGTGCTCCTTGAGGGAATCCGCAACGTAATCCGGCACGACGCCCAGGTCTTCGCCCACCACGACGCCATTTGCACGGTATGCCTCCAAGGCGAGGATGCCGAGCATCACTGCGGAATCGTAATAGACATAGGTGGCGTCCTTGGCGGAATTGCCCTGCGGAATCCACCACAGACGGAACAGACCGAGCACATGATCGATGCGCACGGCACCTGCCTTCTGGAACATGCCGTGCACCATGTCACGGTACGTCTGGTAACCGGTGTTGGCCAGGTCGATGGGGTTGAGCGGCGGCTGACTCCAGTTCTGGCCCTGCTGGTTGAAGAAGTCCGGCGGAGCACCCACCGTGGCGCCCTTGGCAAAGCGCTGGGGGTTCCACCACACCTCGGCCCCCTGAGGATGTACACCCACGGCCATGTCAGCCATGAGGCCAATCTTCATGCCAGCATCCTGGGCCTTCTTCTGCGCTGCGGTCAGCTGTTCGTCGGCGATCCACTCGAGCCACTTGTAAAACTCAAGCGTGTCGGGATACTGCTTGCGCAGATCCTTGACTTCCTTGGAGTCCTTCGTCAGACGGTTCTCCCACGATTCAGGATCGTCCTCGGGAGCGCCCCACTTGTCGTAGCACAGGCACCATGTTGCGTAAGCCTCGAGGTCGCCGCCAGCTTCCTTGACATATGCGTCGAAGGCCTTCTGGCGCTTGATGCTGCGTCCGGCCTTGAAGATGAGCCACAGGGCAGGCACCTTCGCCTTCCACATCGCATCCCTATCGACAAAATCAGGGTCCGTGTTGTTGGCACGCACGGAATCATGCAGCTGGGCGATTTGCTCCTGCGCTTCATCGTCGAGGCGGTCATACTCTTCAATCGCTTCCGGACGGATGTAGGAGAAGTTGATGAAACGACGGGAGATGGGTAGGTACGGCGACGGCGTCAGAGGCGCGACAGGTTCCGCAGCGTGCACGGGGTTGATGAGGATGAAATCAGCACCAGTCTTCGTCTTGGCACCTGCAAGCAGATTGCCCAGATCATAGAAATCGCCAACGCCCCAGGAGTCCTTGGAACGGATGGAATACAGCTGAGCCATCCAGCCCCACAGCTGGCCGTTCTGCAAATCCTTGATGAGGTTGACGCGCTTGGGGGCGCTGATGAGCGTGGCGTCTGCAGTGCGCTTGCCAGCCTTTACATGAAGCGTATGGTATCCGAGAGGCAGATCCGCAGGAATGACGAGACGGGAATTGACGATGAGCTCACCATCGAGCGGATACGCCGTTGCCCCATCGCCCGGCTTCGTGGAAATGACGCCTTGATACTCCGTGCCATCCTCCAGCGTGATGGATGCCTGCGGCACATCAAGCGGACCATGGTTGACGGTCACGGTGCTGTCGGATCCCTGCACATGCAACACGGTGGGTTCCACAAGGCGTGCATGCTTCTCATCTTCGAGATCGCTCAGCGCCTTCTTCGCCTTCTCTTCGCTGCTGGCATCGACTCCCAATGCCGCAAGCACCTTGATCAGGACATCGTCGTCGATCTCGATGAATTCACCCTGCTGCCCGTTGTAGGACGTGGCAACGCCATGTGCCTTCGCAAGCCGAATGAGCGGTCGGGCAAGACGCTCTTCGCTTTCCATTTCTTGTTTTTTGCTCATGTCTACTAGCCTAAAACAATCCACGCCGTTAACCACGCTTCTTGCGGAAAAATTTCAGGAAAAACGTCTGCATTATTCCGCAGAACCATCCAACCGGTGCCTCGATGACCATCAACTCGATGACCATCAATGTGATGCATCAAGGCGGAGACTCACGCTTGTTTGTGCCAACGCGTCACTGAGCCAGACGCTGCTGCGCCGCATGACTCACATCAGGAACACCATCCTGCGCAAGTCGTTGCACGGTCTCCTCGCTCGCACTGGGATTGAGCGCCACGGCTCTTCTGACCATGGCAGCGAGCACCGCAGGGCCAGAGAATCCCTCCTCCGTGCCCATGCGCGCGAGGAAGTCCAGCGTCTGTGCACCAATCTGAGGATCTTCGGCCCCCTCCATGCGCATCTTCCACGAGGTTTGCTTGTTTCGCAAAGCCGCTTCCCGCACGAAAACCTCTGGATCCTTCGTAAGCCTGCCGACGAGCCAGTTCTTGTCCTCCTCGTTTGCCGCGACAGCCGCGCGCACCGTAGGATCGGGATCTTCGGACAACTTGACGAGAATATTCGGGAACTTCATATCTCGGGCCAAGGCAACACGCGTAGCAACCGATGTATGCAGATTGCCTGCCACGGCTTCCAGCAATGCCGTTGCTCGAGAGAACGCCGCGGCGTCCTTGGGATCGGGCAAGGGACGGGATGCGAAAGCATCGAGCTCAGTAGAGTCCACGGAATGCCTCAAATGGTCGTACATCTCGTTGAGCGTAGCGGAATTTTCATCGAATTCGCCACTCTGTGCAGCATCGCCCGGTTGCGCAGCATCGCCCGGTTGCGCAGCCTCCTGCTGCGTCTGCGCAGACGTTTCTGCCGACGTTCCGTCCTGCACCGACGCATCGGCTGACACGTCAGCCGAACCCTGGCCATCCTGCAATTCCCGCTCATCCTGCGACTGGATATCTGCCATAAGACTCTCCTTGCCAACTGCCCATTGACGTATTCGAATAATTCACATACCTGCGATGCAAGGGCGTTCATTGCAATATGCCGCTGCAATCGCCCCTCGTTTTTCTTTACCAAACTTTAGCAGCAATCGTTCAGATGTTCGAAATTATGCATATGACTTCGGCGGACTCCCGCACCAACAGGTTGGTTCAAAGCGTGTCGAAAATATGCGTCATACATGGTCAAAAACAGTCCATTGGAATCACCATGGCGGCACGCCCTCACAGGACATAGGGAAATGCGCAAGGGCACCGTCCGACCAATCACCTGCCCGCTCGCCGCGCAAAATCATTCATCATGCAAAGTCACTCGCCGCGCAAAGTCACTCGCCGCACTAGGCCACCGCACTCGTCCATTCGCCGCGCTCGATCACTCGCCGCCGATGCCGCGCACAAGATGGGATTCGCCCACCCGCTGGGGCGTCACGCCTGCCGCGGTGACTTCCCGCACCTGGGCTTCGAATGGCTCCACCGCATCGCAGGGCACATCCACGTCCTGCGTCACCACATCGGTGAACTGTTCATCAGCCACGCGCCCGCCGCAATCCGCAAGGATGCGCACCATCCGTTCACGCAACGCATACGGCACCACCAAACGCAAGCGCACCGCCTCCACGATGGCGGCATGATGCGCTGCCGCAATGGCAGAGCTCGCCGCCGAGGAATACGCCCGTACCAGCCCGCCGCTGCCCAGCAAAATGCCACCAAAGTAGCGCGTGACCGTCACCACGCAGTCGGTGAGCCCACCTGCGCGCAAGACATCGAAAATCGGCTTGCCGGCAGTGCCCGAAGGCTCGCCGTCATCGCTCATGCGCTCGCCAGCCCCCGCTCCGCCTCCCCAGATGGTGGCGTAAGCCACGTGACGGGCCTTGGGGTTGCGCTGACGCACGGCTTCGACGAATGCAAGCGCTTCCTGGGCGCTCTCGACGTGGCATGCCTCTGCGATGAATTCCGACTTGCGATCCTCATATGTGGCCGTTGCCGGCGAGGATGCCTCGTCAAGAATCGTCGACGCCTGTGTGCTTTTCATATCAACCTGCCTGATTCATGCCACCGCGCGCACCGTGTCGTCCACTGCGCACCGTATCGTCCACTGCGCCACGGGATTGCCCACTCTGCCACAGGCAAGGCATCAGACGACAACGTTGACTGCCTTGCCATCGAGCCAAGCGAGCACGCTATCGACGCATTGTTGCACAATTCCTTCGCTTGCGGCGTCGGTGCGCCACGCATTGTGCGGCGTGATGACGGCGTTGGCAAGCCCGCGCAGAGGCGAATCGTCCGGCAGGGGCTCTGCATCGAACACGTCGAGTCCAGCGCTGATGTCGCCTTTCTGCAAACGCGCCAGCAACGCGGGGGAATCCACAAGCTGCGAACGCGCCGTGTTGATGAGCATTGCACCCGGCCTGAGCTTGTTGATGAGGTCCGCCCCGATGATTCCCTCGCTCTGGGCGGAGAGCGTCATATGGAGGCTCACGATGTCGCAGGTTTCGAAGAGATGCGCCAAGCTCGGCGATTCTGTGACGCCCATCGCTTCGGCCTCGGCTGCATGCGATGACCTGGACCATTCCATGACGTTCATGCCGATGCCTCGCGCTATGCGCGCCGTTGCCTTGCCGATGCCCCCGAATCCTGCAATGCCCAAGGTCCTGCCACCCAGCTGGATGGCATCGAACCCTGGCCAGCCACTCTTGTGCATCTGTGCATCCATGCGCCCTGTGCGCTTCGCCAGTTCGAACATGAGCGCCACGGCATGCTCGGCAACCGATTGGTCGCCATAATGCCGCACATTGCAAATGCGCACACCACGCTGCTTCGCCAGTGGTACATTGACGTAATTTGCTATGCCGGTGCCTCCGAACGCAAAGCACCGCACGGATGGCTGCAAGGCCTCGAACATGGCATCGGTCACGTGGAACCCCAGCACGATGACGGCATCTGCGCCTGTGCACCGTGCAACGAGTTCCGCAGGGTCCGTCACGTCCTTGGGCTGGGCATAAAGCTGCACGCGGGCTTTGCCGTCGAATCTGTCGATGCAGCGCAGGAGCGGCTCGGACAGCGACGGCACACAATTGGGAACGACTACAAGAGGCAGGGATGTCTGATCCATGTTGCGTTCGATGAGAGTCATGCCCCAACATTAAGACACCAACGTGACGGTATGAAGCACGGCGACGTCGAAACACAACGGCTCACGAACGCACTGATGTCAGCCGGAATATCGAACACCCTACTTTCTCAAACAATTTTCACAAAAGCTTCACATTTTCTGCGCATTTCGCGAATGCGGCACGCTATCATAGGTAGTGGCGAGAGACAAGGGAGTACTTTCGCCCACAATTATCATTGTCTCCCTTGTCACCACTTCGGATTGCTTCTATTTTGTGGCTGCGCTCGTCGTTCACGAATTTCCATGGCTTGTTCAAACAGCCATACCACATGCTCCGGCGCTGAATCGAACACGGCGCTTTTGTTATCGGCCCTGCCGCTTGCGCGACTTGATCTGTTGCTTGCGCAATTGCGCCTCGTGCTTGTTCAGGCGTTTGGCATCGCGATACTGCTTCGACAGTTCGGACAGCTCTTGCTTAATCCGTCGCTTTTCGTCCTCGGCGTCCAGTGGACCTGTGCCCGAGCGATCCGCAACATCACGACCCGCACCACGATCCGCAGTTGACACGCGAGCGCGCGGCTGCCCCATCTGTTGCATGAACTCCGGCACCGCGACGTCCTCCTCCGCCTGCGTGCGCGCCGTGCGCAACGCCGTGGAGAACAGCACTTTGAAAGTGGTCACCACAAGCCTGCGATCGGACGGAGCCATGTCTTTCACCGCTTCGCCGATGGCTGGCAGCGATTCGCGCCAATGCACAGCCATGTCGGAGAATGATTCGCAACCGGTTGACCGAAGGATATCGAACAGAACGCCCAGCACTCTTTCACGTTCACGCGGAGTGATGCGAGCAACCCACTCATTCAACGTGCGATTGACGTATCGCGTGCCCTGAGGCAGTTGCGGCACACGCACGAAATCGCCGTTCTCGACCTTCCACGTCATCGCGAAATGCTCAGCGATGCCATGGCTGGTGCTTTCAACGACGGTGAAATCCTCCTGGGTCTGAAAAATCATTCCGATGATGGAATCTTCGGGAACCGTCTTGTGAACCAAAGGCTTGATGCGTTCGAAATCGAGGGATTCCAGCACCCGCTGCTCGAATCCGGGACCGTCATGGGAATAAATCGCCTCGATGCGCCGCCGCACATTCTCAGGTGCCTTCATGGCAGCGTAAACCGCCAGATTGCCGCCCTTTGAATGCCCTCCCACGATGAGACGCCGCGAGCTGGAGGCCGCCACATGCTCCAGATATCTGGCAGCCGATGCTTGCGCAGGCACCGGACAGGTGAAAGCCATGTTGAAATTTTCTTTCCATGCGGCGATCGAATCCTCGGACCCTCGGAACGCCACGAACTCCGTGTGGTCATCGATGAGGACGCTCACCGCAGCGAACTGCTTTTCGTGCCCCGGCTGATCATCCTCGACCGAGATGTAATTGCCCACACGCATACCACGGAAACGAGGGCTTGCCGCCATCGCCTCGACCAGTGCGCACAACGAACTGTTGGCGCCTTTCGTGGGGAACATGGCGTCATAGCATTCGGCGCGCAGCAAATCGCGAATCGACACGTATGCGCTCGCGGGCAGCGCGGCGCCCGTAGATGGCAATCGCGGCACATTATCGGGCATGTGCACATAGGCGAGCTGCGAAAGCACCAGGCTGTCGACATCATGGAAAGGGCGCGAGGCGTGAGCACTGCCGGCAGCGCCCGCAGCGTCAAAGGCAGCACCATGCGCTGAGCCTGCGTCTGAGTCTGTCTGGGAGCCGTCGGCGCTTCCCTGCACCGTTGCACCCGAGGGAAGCCGTCTCATCTCCGTCTTCACATAGTCGATGATGTTCGCCACACTCCCCGATTCTAATCAGTGTGCCCAGAGACTGAAGCCACTCACCGCACAGCCAATGCCGAGATTGCCCAATAATCCCCAATAAGGTGACGACTCCGCCCAGAGTCACGATTCCCCCAGCAAGCGACAATTCCGACAAGACAAAGTCACTCGCCGCGCAAACCGAAGCCCACGGAGCCTTTGCCAAAACGCCTGCGAATATCATCGATGGCTTTCTCTGCCTCGCCGGTCTTGGCGCGCACTTCGGACTGCGATCTTATGTGCGAAGGATTCGTCTCAGCGTCCTCCTGTTCCAACAAGTCTTCGAACGTCGGCTGGTATGCCGCGCCATGAGCGCTTTCCAGAGAGCTGACCGACACCCCGGCAAGGCGCACGGGTTGGAACAGCCTTGTGGGCCCCGGAGCGTCGGTTCCCACCGCGAGGATGTCGCACAGCAGTTCATGCGCAGTCGGATAGATGTCCGCCGCCGTGTCGAGGGGCCGGCCGAGTGAACGCGCGCGCGAGACATACCGAAGGTCAGAGTAGCGGATTTTCACATTCACCGTGCGCCCCACGAGTTCGCGAGCGCGGAGCCGGGACGCAACCTCTTCGCAGCACATGCGCACCAAAGCGTCCACCGGGCCGAGCGTGGTGTGATCAACATCAAATGTGCGCTCGTAACCCACGGATTTTTCGGGTGCCGACACCACAACGCGACGGTCGTCCTGCCCGCGAGCGGCACGCCAGAGGCGCTCAGCCTCCACTCGCGACCCAGTGGCGTGGAGCAGGTCATCTTCGCTCAGCCGTGCGAGTTGCGCCACGGTGGTGCACCCCCATGCAGCAAGTGATTTCTCCATCGCAGGGCCGATGCCGGGCACCGATCTCAATGGCATAACTTGGATGAATTCGGCGTTGCGCGCCTTGGGAATGATGAGCATGCCGTCCGGCTTGGCAGTGGTGGATGCAAGCTTGGCGATGAGTTTGTTGGATGCGATGCCCACAGAACATGTGATGCCCAGGCGATCGTGGACCTGCTGGCGGATCCATGCACCCATCTGCTCCGGCCCTCCCGACCATGCAGACAATGCACCGGAGACATCCAGATAGCCTTCATCGACCGAGACTTTCTCGATGAAGGGCGTCACCTCTTCGAATATCTCGAACACTTGGGCGGAAACCGACCGGTAGTATGCCATGTCCACTGGCAGGAACACGCCTTGCGGGCACCTCCTGCGGGCAGCCGACAGTGGCATGGCGGAATTCACCCCGAATGCGCGTGCCTCGTAGCTCGCCGCTGAGACAACGGCGCGGGCACCGGTGCCGATGATCACGGGCAGCCCTCGCAGCTGTGGGTTGCGTGCGATTTCGCATGAAGCAAAGAAAGCATCCATGTCGACATGCAGAATCGTGCACCCAGTAGGGTCGTGTCCCCAATCTCGTTTGGCTGCCTCAGGCCTCGGTGACGTGCTCATAACCTCATTATGCCGCGACAAACCGCCTAAGGCTCCGCATGTCATGCGGACCGCATGCATGTCGGACTACGAACGCCGAGCGCACCGCCAACCACGCCGTTTTGGTGTTTTTGTGAATTTCTGATATTGTTTTGCACTGTTGCGTTGCTGCAGCGTATGCAGCGCTTCATATAATTCAATATGCAGGTCAGCACTATGCAAGTCGATTTGCATACACAGCCTGGAGACGTGCCTGAGTGGTCGATAGGGGCACCCTGCTAAGGTGTTAATCACGTTTTTGTGGTTCGAGGGTCCGAATCCCTCCGTCTCCGCCCGCAAGGCCTTGGAACTTCGTGTCCAAGGCCTTTTTCGTTCCTACGCATTCCGCCCTACGCCTTCCGTCCTGAGGCCTTTCGTTCCCGAGCCCTTCATTCTTAGGTCTTTCGTTCTCTCGCCAAACCATGGATGCAAGCGGCCATGGCAATAACAATCAAGCCGTGAACCGAGGGCATGCACACGGCGCATCATATAAAAATCCGGACGCGGATTTCTCATCCGCGCCCGGATCACGCTAACCTCAGTCACCCTCCTCAATCACCCTTAGATGATTCAGGCAGCGATGCGCATCAAGCACCACGCAGGCGGTGCGCCGCACGGTTGACCGCCTCATCGGTGGCTGTCACCGAGAACCGCAGGTACCCGCTGTCGCCGTAGAATTCACCGGGAGCTGGCACAATGCCAAGTTCGGCAAGCACATCCATGTCATCCCAGCAATCCTTGCCCAGTGCCTTCACCCACACATACAGACCACCATCAGGAATCGCAGCGTCACCGTAGCCGAACGCCTTGAGCCCGTCGACAAGCGACATGAGTCTGGACAGATACTTGCGTCTTTGGGCCACCACGGTGTCGCCGTCTCCCAATGCGTACGTCATTGCCGCCTGCACCGGTCCTGGTATGATCAAGCCGATTTGCTTACGCAATGCCGCCATGGGATCGACCAGATTCTTGTCGCCGGCGATGAACGCCACGCGATAGCCCGCCATGTTGCTCTGTTTGCTCAAGGAATACAACGCAAGTATTCCTTCGGCACTGCCCGAGCACACGCCCGGGTCAAGAATGGACGGAGCCGCGTGCGCAGCAAGGCCTGTGGCATCAGCAGCATCATCGGATCCGCGCCATGCCAGCAATGCATAGCATTCATCGCTGAGCACCACGGCACCGATACGGCGCGCCGCCATCACAATGTCGTGCAGTTGGAATGCATTGAGCATCTTGCCGCTGGGGTTGTTGGGTGAATTGACCCAAATGGCCTTGACTCCCTTGATGTGCTCCCATGATGCGGTGTTTTCGACTGCATCGACCAGCTTGACGGTGGCGCCAGCCAGCTGCGTGCCGATGGCATACGTGGGATATGCGATCCGCGGCTGGATGACCACGTCCTCCGGCTGCAAATGCAGCATGGACGCCATCAAGGCAACGGCTTCCTTCGAACCGACGGAGGGCACAACGGTTGCACCGAGGGCGGCCAGATCGACACCACGATTGCGCGCATACCATTGAGACATCGCCTCGCGCAGCTCCGGCGTACCCACCGTTGCGGGATACCCGTAGGCGTTGCGCGCATTGGAGGAATCAGCCAAGGCCTTACGCACGCCATCGGACACCGGATCCACCGGCGAACCGATGGAAAGGTCGACGGAACCGCCCGGATATGCCGCTGCCGCTGTGCGAAATGCAGAGACGCGGGACCAATCGTAAGGAGTCGAATACGCTTCAAAACCCATGAATGCGCCAATCAGCCGTTGATACCGGCGGGAAGCGCAGCCACACGGGGCTCATCATGGCCAAAGGCGCCGACTGCGGAAGCTCCGCCCTTGTCACCGACTTCAGCGAAGAAGCTCACCGCGGCATCCTTGTACCACGCCCAGTCATCAGGCAGGTCGTCTTCATAGAAGATCGCCTCGGTGGGGCACACAGGCTCGCAAGCACCGCAATCAACGCATTCGTTGGGGTTGATGTACAGCGTGCGGTCACCTTCGTAGATGCAATCCACGGGGCATTCGTCCACACAGGCTTTGTCCTTGACATCCACGCAAGGCTCAGCGATAACGTAGGCCATGATGGCTCCTTCCTGCCGCGATGCGGCCAACATGATGCGCGCCGAATTGCTGGGCTGCAGCGGACGCAACCCGAGGCGCGAGTTCTGCTACAAGGTTACGACCGTTTGACGACGCTGCGCCAACGCGCCTGGACCCTTGTGCGTGTCGTGCCATCGCCGCCGCAGCGATGCATTCGACGGCTCGGTTCGGCTCCGGGCGACGCATGCCAGACGTGGCATGGCTCAGCGCACGATCACCGGTTCAGGCACAAGATGGATTCCGAAAGTGTCTTCTACACCTTTCTGGATGCTTGCGGCAAGGCGCATCACATCATCAAAGCGCGCCTGTCCCCTGTTCGTCAGGGCAAGGGTATGCACGGTGCTCAGACCAGCGCGGCCCAGTTCGGGGTGCGACTCCTGCACATCATCGTCCTGACTCGACGCAAGAGTGAAGCCACGATGGAATCCCGCATGGTCGATAAGCCATGCAGCGGACGTCTTGACGCCCATGGAGCCGTCGGGAAGCGCAACCGGATACTGCGGCGCGCCGTCGAGGTAACGCTGCGCGTGGGCCGTCTTGACCACGGGATTGATGAAGAAACTTCCGCAGCTCCAACGATTGTGATTGGGCTGCACCGTCTGGCCTGCCGTGTCGCTATCGCCCACAGCGTCGTCATTGCCAGTGAAAGTCCCTGCGGCCATGAGGCTCGCCTTGGTGCCAGCCATCCAACGGTTGGCGTAGCGAGTCGGGTCCTCCAGCATGTCTTTGCCGGCGCGCACCTTCAGCACGGCATCGCGAATGCGAGCGAGCTCCATGCGCTCCCCCACGTCAACTCCGAGAGCCTTGGCAAGCTGCCCCATGCCTACGGTGCCGCGATTGTCGGAATGCAACACATAGGTCACCTCAAGCACAATGAACCGCGGTGTGGGGAACCACTGGGTCGTTTCCCGTGCCTGCAGCGAGCCGGTGTACATGGTCGTCTTGAGAGAGGATGTGCGGTAGCCGAACCGCAGATCGTCGGCATCCAGGGTGCGAATGACCTGTTCCTGCCTGTCCCATACCCGCACCTTTCGAATGCTGGAGGCGACCTCCTGCCCGTATGCGCCGATGTTTTGCACCACAGATGCTCCCACGGTGCCGGGAATGCCGCTGAGCCCTTCGACGCCTTCCAGTCCGTGTGCAACGGTGAAAGCCACGAAATCATCCCAGTTCACGCCGGCTTGCGCGGTAACCGTGACGTCCTCGCCATTGTGCTGTGAGGCCTTCGCCGGCATATCCTGCACATCCACGCCGTGACGGGCGTCACGCACCACGGTGCCATCGAACGGCGCATCAGAGACAAGCATGTTGCTTCCGCCACCGATCACGCACAGCCTTTCATACTTCGAGTCCGCGGAACGCACGGCATCGATAAATTCGTCTTCCGTGGCAGGCTGCACGAATGTGCGGATGGCGCCACCGATGCGAATGGTCGTGATGTCGCTGAAAGCGGGCGTATCTGTCTGTGCAGCATCTGTCTGTGCAACATCCGCTTGTGCAGCATTCACTTGTGCAGCAGGTTGATTGATAAGCGCGTCGGTCATGAATGCCTCCCTTGGCTGACGTGAGCATCACGTGGAATACGGGATGATCCGTAAATAGGCATGGGCAATGGTGCTATCTAGAAGTGTAGGGCAACCGCAGTAACTGCCACGGCGACATGGATCGTTGGCGATAAGCCGTCCGCCGGATGACAGGCCTTTTCCATGTGGCGATGGCACCTCAATTATGTGGCTGGACAACCGTAGCTGGATATGAAAAAAGCCCGGCGAACCGGGCTGTAAAGTCTAGCTTTAGCGAATCCACGCTTTAGCGGGTTTCACGATGCAGCGTGTGCTTGCCGCAGCGCGGGCAGAACTTCTTGAGTTCGAGACGGTCGGGCGTGTTACGACGATTCTTCGTCGTGATGTAATTGCGCTCCTTGCACTCGGTGCATGCGAGCGTGATGCCCGGACGAATATCGGCGCTCTTGCTAGCCATTTTCCACCTCTGTTTGTTTACCGAATTGTGCCGGCCAGACTGTATCGCCCGGCCGGCTCTCGTAGCGAGAGAGTGACTCGAACACTCGACCTTACGATTATGAGTCGTACGCTCTAGCCAGCTGAGCTATCCCGCCATGGAGCCTCGGGCGGGAATTGGACCCGCGACCTCTTCCTTACCAAGGAAGTGCTCTACCACTGAGCTACCGAGGCGTGGCTGATAGTGGATTCGAACCACTGAAGGCAGAGCCGGCAGATTTACAGTCTGCTCCCTTTGACCGCTTGGGAAATCAGCCATTGCAACTCGAGGGAACTTCTTGCGTTGCTCTCTCGTGCGGCAACTTGGCTATAATGCCATGAAATTTTAAGAAGCGCAAGTCGACGCCTAACGGCGTGTCGCGAGAGCATCCCAACCCTCTTCACGCGCCTAGCGATCGCCCAGCCGCAACGCTGCGAGGCATGGAATCATGCCGCAGCACAATACAAAAAGCCCGCCGCATGGGCGGGCTTTGAAATGAGGCGTCGGCCAGTGAAAATTAGCGAATGATGGCCAGCACGTCGCGAGCGGACAGGATCAGCAGATCCTCACCGTCGAAATGCACCTCAGTGCCGCCATACTTCGAATACAGGACCTTGTCGCCGACCTTGACATCCATCGGGATGATCTCGCCGTTGTCTGCGCGACGGCCAGGACCAACCGCCAGGACTTCGCCCTGCTGCGGCTTCTCCTTGGCGTTCTCCGGAATGAACAGACCGGACTTCGTCTGGGTCTCGGCCGGAGCCTGCTTAACGACAATCTTGTCTTCCAACGGTGTGAGTGAAATCGACACTGTGGGCCTCCTGTTTCTGCATATTCAGAGAGTGACTATTGCCGCATGGCCGGCGTGTGGCGGCTGACGAAACGCCTCGCGTCTTTCATGCGCTACCTCGAATAGTAGCGCAACATTTAGCACTCTGCCAATTCGAGTGCTAATTCTCTCTCTCGGTGAAATACCGTGCATATGCCGTGCACGTTCCGCTCAAATCACCGTGCGGAATGCCGCGTCGCCGAAGACATGACAGACGCATTGCGGTGCCGTTCCAACGCCTGCTGCAAATCGCGGTCCAGGTCTTCCTGAGACACACCTTGCGTGTGCGACACCTCCGATGCGTCCAGCACGCCCTTGGCTTCCTGGGAAGCCTCAGCCGCCTCACGCTGCGCAGCTTTGCGAATTTGCTCGGTCATGCCACGACGCGGCACGGCCTTGGCGACCTGCCTATAGGACTTGATTTCCGCGCTGCGCACGGCGGAGGTCTGCTCAGAGTCGACAGCACCCAGCGTGAACGAAAGCGATGTGTGCAAGACATCAACAGGCGGTTCCTCCGAATGAATCGCCTGGCTGATCTGCCGTGTGTCCATTTTCACGGTAGGGGTCGAATCCGCGAGGTTTGGATTATCCATGTCTTCATCATGACGAGATCGCACAGAGGCATCTGCCCGTCGATCTTCGCGTGACGGTTGCGACGGCCGTGTTGCGCCGCCAACTTCCCCGGACGTGCCGGAGTGTGCAAATTCGCGGGATTTCGCGGATGCCCCCTGACCGCCATCGACAGCACGTCGCTGCTCCCTGTACAGCGCCAAGCGGCGTTCCCACGCGCGCGCCTTTGAAGATGCGTGGATACCGCAGCCAAGCACCACTGCAAGCATCGCGACCGGAATGAGCGCCCACGCCGGAGAATAATGCAACGCAAGCATCACAGCGAGCGTCACGACAGTCGCCGCGCACAAAACACCCACAACGATGCGACGGCGTTTGAATGCTTTGCGTCTGGCTTGGCGAATTGCGCGGACGGCGTCATTGTCGAAAGCCTCGGCAGAGGCATGGCCCTTGGATTTACCCGGCTTCCCCTGAGACGTCGAAGGCTTCGTTGCGGGAAGCTGCTCGGATTGCCGAGTTGCAGGAGAATCTTCGATCACCGTCGCCTCGCTTGTGTTGTGGGAACCATCCACGGCATCCCCCACTTGCGATATGCCTTCCACGAGGCCGCCAGAACGAGGCGTGTCGTCTGTCTCATCATGATGAGCGTCAACGTCAATGATACGCATCGATTCTGAAAAACGATCGCCGCTGTGCCTCGTAGCGTTCTTCATGCTCTGGCTGGCGTGCGTCGGAAACCACCACAAGACGAACGCCACCAGAACCACACATACGAGGATTCCGCTGAACGATTCAAAGGTCATAGCGCCAACGATAAAGGACCCGTCTGAAAATTCAACATATTCCGACCGGCGTGTCTTGCGATTGCCACGGTGTTTACAGGCGTGGCAGCCTCTCGACGAGGCTTGCAGACACATCGGTGGAAAGAAGGGAGAAGCTGCGATGGTCACGCCACTGCCCACGCACGAACATATAGCCGCGACGCACGCCTTCATCATGAAAACCCAGCTTCTGCACAACGCGCAAGGAGCGGCGATTCTCAGGAAGTATGTCGATCTCGACGCGATGCAGATGCGGGCCGGAATCCGCGAAAAACGCCCAATCAGTCAGCAATGCCACAGAAAGGGGCGCAAAACCGCGGCCGGCGTATTGCTCTGCCACCCAATAGCCGATGATTCCGCTGCGCACCGCACCATAGCCGATGCCACCCAAAGAAATCTGACCGACGATGCCGCCTTGTTCCTCCATGGCGAGCACAAGAGCGGATCCTGACTGTTCACTGAAACGCTGCTGGTCAATCCATGTGCGGAAGTTGATGCCGTTGCGATGCATGGGGTCGCCCGAATCCCACGGGGAAAGCCAATCTCGGTTCGCGATGCGCACATCGCTCCATTCCATCTCGTCGTCATAGGTGAGGGGCCTCAGGCTCAGCGCAGGGTATCCCAACGGCGCCTTGAGCCGCTGCGGCACCACAAAACCGTCACCCACCCTGGGATGCAGTGCGGTCGAACCTTCCTCATCATGGTGCAAAAAAGATCGCAAGACCATACCGCCATGCTAGTGCACCTTGGCGCTCGACCATGCTGCCGCGCGCATGCCATGCTGCCGCTAAGGTGAGACGTAGCGGCACAACCACCCAGCTTTCACCATGCTTCTCAACAGCCACATGTCAGAAAGCACCTCCCTGAAAGCACACCCCCAAACCTAAAGCACACTCACTGAAAGCCAATCACATGGATGACGAACGCCCATCAACCACCCCGTCAACCACAGAACTGAAAAAAGAGCTGCGCGCAAAATTCAGACAACTGCGACGCGACAGCACGAATCCGGGCAGCGAATTGGCCGGGCAGCGCCATGCTCCGCTCGCGCTGGAGGACCTGGGGCGATTCCTGAACATATCGGATGGGGCGTCCATATGCCAACCGATTGCAGAAGACCTGGCTGTAAAAGACCTGGCACAGGCCCAACGCCAGCACAGCGAAATGATCCAGGGAACCGCCCCGGGAATACCCCAGGGAGCAACCCAACGCACGGCAGCCGCTTTTGTCTCCGCCCCGGACGAACCCGACACCACAGGATTGCTCTCGTGGCTGGCATCACACGGCTGGAGGATCATCACCCCCGCCATGCATTATGCACAACCCTTGCCAGATGGCAGCATCCCAGACGACACCGCTCCGACGCGCAATGGCAAGCTGCTGACCATCGGCTGGCAGCAGCTTGCAGTGGGCAGCGGGCCTCTGCGCAACAGCGCGATTGTCGCAGACACTGGCACCGGAGCCGGCACTGGCACCGATGAGAGGGTTCCGTCGATGGGCGCAGGGGAACTGAGCACGGCCGATGTGATATTCGTGCCAGCCGTGGCAGTGGATCGGCATGGCGTGAGGCTTGGCCATGGCGCCGGATGGTATGACCGAGCTTTGATACATCGAGCGGCGGACGCCATGCTCATCGCCGTCGTGTGGCCGTGGGAAATCACGGACAGCTTGCCATACGACCATTATGACGTGCGCATGGATGCGGTGCTCACGTCACAAGGGGTGCGACGCTTCGCTGCCCTTTGAGCGAAATGCCCGCCGGCTGTCTGCCCGACCGCTAGGATGAAGAGGAGAACAGGGCGCCCGCACCCGTCAGCGCTCCCCTTGCCGTTCATGCAGGGGACCGCATGAACGGCGCGTGCATGGCGCACTCCCCATCGTTGTGCTCATCAGCAAAGGACGTACAGTGCCCACCTACCATTATCGTTGCAAGAATTGCGGTTATGACTTCACCATTCAGCGTTCCATCACCGCTGATCCGTTGACGCAGTGCCCTCAGTGCAAGGCCGAGGAAATCCATCAGGTGTATTCCGCGGTCCCCATCAATTTCAAGGGAAGTGGCTTCTACCACACCGACAAAGACAAGAAGTAAGCACCGGCAACAAGAAAATACCGGCACAAGCTGGGCGCGGGCGGCAGGCATTGTGAAATCTGCCGCACGCCCCTCAGCCGTGACATTCCCGCCGTGGTATTCCCAGATGGGGATGCCACGGCTTTTTTAGTGCTTATTGAAACGGCAGGCATCGAGCCTCTGCTGGAGAGGCTGCTGGAACTGACACTGGAACCGACGCTGGAACTGCTGACGAACCGATGCAACTGGAACCGCAGTTGGGATCGTTGCTGCTGTAACCATTGTTGAAAAAGCTGCAGCTGGAACCGTCGTTGCCCGACCGCCACACCTCACACCAATGCGACAAGTTATCCACAGGGACGCATGACGGCGTGCAACTTATCCACAGGGGTGATTCATACATGTGCAGACGGTCCACATTGGTCGAATTGCCCCTGATATCCGGCTGCGGTGTGCAAGGCTTGCGCCATGAGTATTTTCGATCACGCGAACACCTTTTCAACGCCGTGGAGACGCTCCGCGCGTCACAATGGCGCATCCGCTCTCGCCTCACGGCACCGACGGCTGCTTGCGCGTCGCCTGGTGTGCGCCTTGTGCGCGGGATTGCTTGCATGGTCGATTGTCAGTGCCATCGGGATGTCGCAAGCGACCTGTGCGATTTATGTAGCGGCGCGCGACATAACCGTGGGCGAGCATGTGACGTCATCAATGTTGCGAACCGCATGGGTTCCCCAGGATAGTGCCGCTCGTCATGCCATCTCTGCGCAATCGGTGACGGATGACAAGGTGAGCGGTTTCGCCCAAGTGGCGATCGCCCGCGGGGAACCCATATTCAAAGGCATGCTGTCATCAGACGCATTCGCCACCGAAGGGCTCACTTCCGTGGATTTGCAGCTCGCCAGCACCACTGACCGACTGGTGCCCGGAGATGTTGTGGACCTTGTCGCGTCACGCGCCTGCTCGAATGCCGATGATTCCCTTTCTTCCGGCACCGATACGGCATCGCAAGGAACGGAAACCTCACAAGAAACAGAAAAACCGGAAGATACAGCTGATGCAGCGGACACAGCCGATATGACGAATACACCACCGGCTGGCGAAGCGTCGGACCTCGCCGCAAGACCGCCTGACTCCTGCATACTCGCACGCGGAGCCACGGTGCTGAAAGTCACGCAGCCTTCCTCGTCTGCGTTCTCTCAGACGCAATCACCATCCGTGGCGCTCGCCCTTGCCCCCGCCGACGCACTCACTGTGCTCACGGTTGCCGGGAGCGAACCAATCATCGCAGTGGAGCGCAACCATGATGCAGCAACCCACTGATGTGCCGTCGAAAAATGTGCCGTCGAACGGCAACCGGCGAACCGTGAGTATCAGGCTCCGTCCTGACGTCGCTCGGAATATACGCCCCAATGAGGCGGGAGCTCGGTCAGGATGCGCGCATCATCATCCCGTTCGCGTGCCGCCTCCGTTTGCTGGTCCTGTGGATCGATTACCGTGCCGTCGGCCTCGAACCATTCGGTTCCCTGCCTTACGACACGATGATGACGTCCACGCCGGCGCTGTGGCGCAGGCTGTTGCGAGGATTCCTGCGTCACAGTTCGTCGCCCTCCAGCTGGGAAAGCTGGCTTACGACGCGATCGACTTCCTTGTCCGGGTCCACGAACGCCGCCACGCTCCAGATGAACGTGACTGCCCAACCCAGTTCACGGAGGTTCTCGATGCTGAAGCGATACCGCTGGCGTTCGGAGCGGACGGACATGAACCGTGCGTCATCCACCTTCACCGCCAAGCGGAATTGTCGGCCGGGGAATCCCACAACAAGCGGCACCTGCACGCCGCCGTCGAAACCGTAGTTCGTCTCAACTGTGAGTCCGCGGGACTTGATGCGATTGGCGAGGTCATTGACGATCACATCGTCGGAGGCGTGCCCGCGCGGCATGGGCATGCTGTCGGAAAGGTGCTCGCACCATGCCAGCATCTCTTTGAGCAATTGCGTGCCCGGCGTGCGGAGGCGATCGTCATCCATGTCGGCGGAGCCGAATGCGCTGATGATATTCGTGCGAGACGTGGCCAAGGCGAGCGCATCGAGCAGCATGCCGTCGCTTCCGGGCTGCTCCATGATTCCGAACTGCTGAGTCAGATGCTTGGGTTGGCCTTTGGCAAAGCTGCAAGCAAGGATGACATCATCGGCCGCCGCACCAGCGACTTCGGAAATGGTGATGATGCGCACATGGCGCAGGAAGTCACGCAGACCGGAAGTGCGTTGTGCACGAGACTTGAGCTCAGCGCCGATGCGAATCCTGTTTGTGTCGGTCAGGCACACGATGGACATGCGGTAGCGCTTGGGAAGGTCTTGGTATTCAGCCGCCCTCGCCTCAACCGTGTCGGCGACAGCCTTGACTTCTTGCTTCGTGGACTCCACCAGACCGCTGGTCTCTTCAGGAATCCCCACCCCGTCGACGCGGGAATACTGCACGTCTCCGCGCACCTTGCCGGTCGACAGCGAGAAACGCACATCCCCATAGCCGTGATCGGCAAGGAACAATGCCAGGCGCGGATCGCGATGCGACGGCGTGGACAGTGTGTTGACCTGCGCCAAATACGGCAGGAGCTGCGTGATGGCCGCGGACGACAAGGTCTGCTGATGGCCGAAGAACACCACGCTGTCCACGCGCGACAACACGGTGAGAATCTCAATGGGTGTCATATGGGATGCCGCGTCCACAATCGCCACATCGGCGATGTGTTCCGGTCCACTTGCCACGGCAAGCGAAGCAGGCGTGCCAACGAGAATCGGCTTGGCCACCGCCAGAATCGACGCGAAATCGCGACGCAACCGTGTGAATGGCAGCACCGTTGGGGTGGCGAGCAATGTATGCAGCTGATTGGCTTCCTGAGAATGGGCATACAGCGTCTCGGAAAGTCTCTTCATCATCTCTTGCTGAGCCATGGGGCCAATGGAGCGCACATGGTCCACGTCCACCTGCGCGAATCGATCCGCCGCCTGCGAGAGCACAGAACTATCCTGGCTCGCAATGATCGGAGACTGCTGCACAATAAGGTTGAATACAGTCGCCCACCAGGCGAGCAAGAACTCATCCGCGACAGCCTCCACCGGCACACGCCGCACACGCAGGTCAGCGGACAAATCGCCCAAGCCAACCTTGTCAATGTCGCGTTCCAGGCAGCTGCGCTCCGGGAGCGTGTCCAGCGCCGAATGATCGTCATACAATGCACGAAGCCTGTCTTCCAACTGCTGGAAGCCCACGGATTCCAATCCGGAACCCTGCGGCGTGGTGGCAAGCACGGAGTTCATAGCCGTGAGGTCGGCGCTCAGGGATTCGTCCATCGAGATGATGTCGTCCAGCTTGTTGGGCAACACCGGCCACTGGCCATGCGGCACGAAGCGTCGCCATTCCTCGTTTTGCTTCACCGCCACTTGCAGCGCGGCGTGCAGATCTTCCACATGCGAGCCAGCGCGCAGCATGCTCTTGGCTTCTTTGGCAAGGCGATGGCGTTCGCGCATGCCCAACGTGGTACCCTTCTCCTTTCGTTCCTGCTTGGATTTCGTGGCTTCGACCATCGCAGGAATGTCACGCTGGAAGATGACGGGCTGGAACGTATCCATCACGCGCCGCAGGTTGCGCAATACCGTGACCTGACGCGACCATTCGGAAGCATTGGCCGGAATCGCGAAACCACAGGTCTTCGACGTCTCGGCAATCTGTTCACGAACCGCGGGAAGCGTTTCGGTCAAAAGCCTCACAACACGTTGATACGCGTCAACCGCCTCGTCCTCGTTGAAGACCGAAGCCTGATACCATGCGGTTTTCTCCACACCATCCTCAAACTCGCCCAATTGCGCGGCGCGGGTGAGTTTTGCGCCCCACTCATCAAGGTGGTCGGCAACCGCATGCACAGTCTTCGCCTCGAACCTCACATGCGTTGCGGGATGCGTCGGGTTGCTGGAAATTCGCGCCAGATTCTCAATAACCTGATACGCCGAAACGTTCCATTCCTTGTTGACCGCATGCAGATCGCCGAGATAGCGTCCCAGACGCGCGCGCACGCCAACAAGCTCATCAGCGAGCTGGTCGAAATGCGTTGTCGCCTCGCCACCAGAGAAAGCAACGGCGGAAACAAGGCGCGAATCGAGCTTCGCGTTGAAATCGGGGTCCGACAGGTCCCCCAGCAGGTCGGTCATGCCATTGATCCGTGCCTCATGGGCGAAACGGAACTTCTGCTCCGGCACGCCCGGCACATACAACGCCGTCTTGCCGGCAAGCGCCACGCGCGATGCGACAGCGAGCGCCTGAGCAGCGGTGTCTTCCACCGACGACACGTTGACAAACACGTTGTCGCCTTCGGCTGCCAACCGTGCAGCATATCGAGTCGCATTGCTCACATCCCCGGCTTCCATCTCGTCATGGGGATCAGCGTCCTGTGGCGAATACTGGGGCAGCCGGCGGTTGTACATCGCCTTCATGGCACGTTTATCGCCAGCGAGCACTGCGAGCGGAAGATTCGCCGCATTGCCTTGGTCCATTGCGGAAATCACTCGGGCGGCATCAGCCAACAGCACTGTGGAGGATTCGACGAAACTGCCCAGAATCAAGTCGGATTTGATGGTGAAATCCGGCACTTTCGCACCCGTCCTGGTGCGGATAAGAGCGAACAGGTCGGCGGTCTGCGGCGGCTTGCCACCGTAGTATGCAGGATCCATCAATTCGTCTGCGTCGAGGAACACATCCTGGCGTCGCATCTCGTCGATGAATGCGCTGTTGATTGCCGCAGGAGCGGTGAAACGGATAACGGCCTGCGACATACGGGCATCTTCGCTATCCACGCCGTCGACCGTGACCGGGTAGAGCAACACGGGCATGGAGTGCTCCGGCCATTGCGCGATGCCGACGGCAAGCGACAGGCTGGCGGTGCCATCCGTGCGTTCCTTGGCATGGAAATCGCGCAGCACTTTGCCCAGATTGCGTTCAGCCGTCTTCAGAAAACCGATATCACGGAACAGTGTGCTCAGTTGCACGCGTCCCGACGCAAAAAGCTGCGCGATGCCCGTGGGGTGTGCGTGAGTGATGTCAAGGCTTTCCACAAGCCGCGACATATCATCCATAGGAGTCGCGCCATGCTGGCGGCGATATTCGGAATACCAACGGCGCACCCTGTCCATCGACGATTCCTCGCGCTGCTCTTGAGCCGGCTGCGCCCCGGTCTCGATGGTTTCGGCAGCGGAACCGTTCATTTCAGCGGCGGAATTCACTGCCGCGGATTCATCCGACGTGGACTGGGTTTCCTGCGCGCTTGCAGCGGCTTCGCTCTGTGTAGCGTCGTCTCCGTAGTCGGACTGTGCAGCGTCATTGTGCATCGAATCATTCACCATGTCATTTCCCTTGTTTCCAAGCCAGATAACCGGCATTGCCGTTCAATGCGGATTCAACGTCGGCATTGCCCTGCGCTGCGAGCCATGCGTATAAATCACCGTACAGCGACGGGTTCATCGCCAAGAACGGAAGGAGCTGCGGATGCTGCGCCATCCGGAACTGCTGCTGATAATCCGCCGTGGTGCGTGCCTGTCGTATCGAGAACCCATCGATCAGACGATCATCTTCAGAGTCGGCCTGCTGCGCGGGGAACTGTCCGTTCGACAGCCGATCGAGCACTGAGCCTGCGTCATATCGCGGATTCGTCACCGGGGTGGAGAACGATGCCTTCGCAAACGCCGACGTGTTGTCAGATCCGCCCCGCGATTCATGCATCCCCTGTTGGGATTGCTGATGCACAGCAAACCGCTCGTCCTCCTCCCGCTGCGGGCGGAACCGCGCATCCGAGGCAGCTGCAGCCGTGCCTTGGGCTGTTGCAGGATACGTTTGAGCCGCTGCGGAAGCTGCGGAAAGATTCGCGGCCTCGGAGTCGAAACCATGATGTTGCCCTGTCGCAGGCCATGTGGAGGAATCAGTGGTCTGATAATCACCGGAATAATTCGTCGCCTGGCTGTAGGTCCTACGGATGGGGAACGATGCCGTGACAGGATAGGACGCCTCATGGTCGGGCGTCTCATTCTGTGCCTGGTAGCGCTCCTGAACCTGGGACTGGGCCTGCGACTGGATCTGCGACTGGCGCGAAGAGGCCTCGGGCGATTGCGAATCACTCTGGGATTGTGTCTCTTCTTCCGTCGTCGGGGCGTTCCCAGCTGTCTGGCTACCCTCGGATTCAGAAACATTGGTGGAGGCAACGGTACCGGTAGATTCAACGGTACCGACGGATGCATCAGTAACGAGCGAATCTGCAACATCACGGGATTCAGCAGCACCAGCGGATTCAGCGGTATTAGCGGATTGAGCAGTATCGACAGCTGCAGCATCAGCGACGACGCCTTCACTCTGTTGCGATTGTGTCGCCCCCTCCACAGTGTTACCGGGAGTCATGACGGCATCCGCAGCATCAGGGACTTCAGAAGCCGGTACTTCGGTTTCGTTCTCAAACGGCTGGGATGCTGACTCGACGGATGCTGTGTCTGTCACAGACTCCGCAGCAGCAACAGTCGTCGCCTCTGCAACAACCGGTGTCGTTACACCAGCCGATGCGTCCGGGGCGGGATTGCCACCAGTTTGCGACTCACCGTTTGTTTCCGACGCACCGTTTGCTTCTGACTCACCGTTTGCTACCGACGCACTCTGCGCTGCCGACGCGGATTGAGCAGCCGATGGACCATCAGCGCCCATGATTCCTGCGTTCGCCTCATCCGAATCATCGTGTGCCGCGGCTTGCGCCACGACGTTCTCGGCAACAACGCTCTCCGCGACGATTCCATCAGCGTGGGAGTACGCACCGTTGTGCACAAGGACCGACCCCTGTGCGTTGCTCTGGGCACCATTCGTGGGACCGTGCGTGCCATCCCACTCCTCTGGCGCAGGGCTTGTCGTCACATATGATTGCACCAAATGCGCGGTATTGAGCTCATGCACCCTTCCGCGCACCGCGTTCGCATCAAAAGCTGTGGTGGGCTCGCCGGCGCGCACATCAAGAATCTGATCCACGCTCATCGCACCATTCGCCGCATTGGCGATCTGATCAGGAGTGAGGTTCTCGAACAGACTCTGCACCGGATGCTCACCGGTATCATCCGAGGAAACCTCGCGGAAATCAACAGCCTTGTCGCCGAATTGCAAATGCATGGGGGAACGCTGGAACGTAATTTGAGTGCCTAGCGGAACCCTCATCAGCCCGCCATCATCACGCACCACGAAGGTGCCGTTCGTCGAACCCAGATCCTCCAGCATCGCGCGTCCATAGGCATCCACGGTGAGCTTGGCATGCCGTTTGCTCATCGATTTTTCGGAATCGGCCACATCAACACGCCGGTCGGCATCCGCCTCGACCATCGGCCGGATGGGTTTGCGACCCACAACGACGGATTCACCTGGCTTGACACGGGTGAGCTCCACGCCATCGACTTCGATTGCCCAGAGCACATCGCTCGCATCCTCGTCCACGACTACCTCCTTGATTGCGGCATGCACCTACTGTTTGCTATTGTGTCATGCCGACTTTGAAGAAAACGCGAAATCCAGAAAATTCTCGAGGAATCTCAACATATCACGATTCCACTTCGAACTGTAAGCCGTCTGACATTCACCCAACAGCGTACCGCGAATCAATGCCTGCGGCATACAACGACACCGACAATCACGATCCCATTCAGCAATGCAGTCGCTGGAACCTCCCATCGACCTATGAGCGTCCTACAGGACGCCCCACGTGACCTTCACGTGACGCTCAAGCGACGCTCAAGTGACCTTCAAATGACCTTGACCTTGCGTGTGGGATCATCCGCATTCGCACACCGACAGCCGCAAATGCAGAAACCCCGAACCGCATGCACGGCTCGGGGTCTTGTAAACCAGAATGTAAAAGGAACTACTTGAGTTCGACGGTGGCGCCAGCGGCTTCGAGATCAGCCTTGGCCTTCTCAGCGTCTTCCTTGGAGGCCTTCTCGAGGACAGCCTTCGGAGCGGAGTCCACGAGACCCTTGGCGTCGGCCAGGCCGAGGTTGGTGAGAGCACGCACAGCCTTGATGACAGCGATCTTCTTGTCGCCGACAGCGGTCAGCACGACGTCGAACTCAGTCTTCTCGTCCTCAGCCGGAGCAGCGCCAGCAGCCGGAGCAGCAGCGACAGCAGCAACCGGAGCAGCAGCCTCAACGTCGAACTCGTCTTCGAAAGCCTTGACGAAATCGGACAGCTCAACGAGGGTCATTTCCTTGAAAGCATCGAGGAGCTCTTCAGTGGAAAGCTTAGCCATTATGGCTTCCTTTCAATCATTGGCATCGGCTGTTTTCTATCGGTTACCGATGCCGAAGTTTCTTGTTTGTTTTTGCGGCTTCCGCGTGAGCGGCGCCGTTGTGATGTGTGCTGGATGATTCGCGGCTACGCCGCAAGAATCAGGCAGCCTTCTCCTGCTTTTCGCGCAGCGCATCGACGGTGCGAACCAGCTTGGTCGGCAGAGCGGTGAACGCGTACGCAGCCTTGGCCATCGTGCCCTTGAGAGCGCCAGCCATCTTGGAGAGGAGAACCTCGCGGGATTCGAGATCGGCGAGCTTCTTCACACCCTCGGCGTCGTACACGGTTCCATCTGCGAAACCGCCCTTGACGACGAGCTGCTTGTTTGCCTTGGTGAAGTCACGCAGGACCTTGGCGGCCTCGACGTAGTCGCCCTTGACGAAAGTGATTGCGGTCGGACCGGCGAGATACTCGTCGAGACCTTCCACGCCCGCTTCCTTGGCGGCAATGCGTGCCAGCGTGTTCTTCGCCACAGTGTAGGTTGTATCGGTGCCCAGCTTCTCGCGCAGGTCAGAGATCTGCGGGACGCTCAGGCCGCGATATTCGGTGAGATAGACCGCGTCGGCATTACGGAACTGATCCGTAAGCTGGGCAATCACCTCTGCCTTTTCGGGCCTCTTCATGGCGTTCCTTCCTAAATCAACCATTGACCGAACGCATTGCCCAGATTCAACAAAAAGCCCTGCCACACAGGCAGAGCACCAAACAACGCACAGCAAAGCTGCGACTTCATGATTCTCAACCTGCGGTGGCTTCCTTGCGGAATTTCATGGACGACTCGTCCAACCAACGGTCTGTGGTTTACAGAGGGTAAGATACCAGCGGATCCCGATTTTTGCAATACGGCGTGTTGCATAGGAAACCGCTGGCATCAACCCAAATCAGCCCCGGGCACCCAGTCCCAGGTGGTGGGCGAAGGCCAATCCGAACCTGCCCGGCCCCGGACACCACATCCCTCGGGCGCCTCAGCCCAAGGCACCCTTAGGCCTCCTTGGCCATCATTGGCACTCAGAATGGCGCCGAATGCTGCTCACAACCTGCCCAAGATGTTGAGCACCAGCCTAGCAGCCACGTTCGCGTAATCGGTGATGTCGAAGGTGCGGAACTCTTCATATTCCACATCAGCCTCGTCGCTCAACGCACGAATCACCAAGGCAGGCACGTCATTGCGCGCCGCCACGTGCGCCACTGCGGCTCCTTCCATCTCGACGGCATCAGCGCCAGTCTGCTCCTTGACCTTCGCCACGAGCTCATCGCCCGCCACGAAATAATTGCCCGTGGCGATCACGCCGCGAATGTGGTGGATTCCCATGGAGTCGAGCGCAGCATCCGCAACATCCAGCAAATGCGGGTCGGAATGGAATTCATCCGTGCCCGGCGCTGACTGCCCAATCAGGCGCATGTCGGAATCAAGGTAGCGCAGCGTTTTGCCGAGCACGACATCGTTGATGCGCAGTTCACGATTGAGATTGCCGGCGATACCCGAGAAGATGATGGCGTCCGGCGCATACGTGTCGATGAGATACTGCGTGGCGCTGGCGGCGTTTACCGTACCCATGCCGCTCACGGTGGCGGCGACGCGCAAGGTGCCGGCGGCGCCTTCAAAGGTTCCTTCCGTCAGGTTGAGCCCCGCGTGGTGCGCGGTGGTGACGGACGACAGGGATTCAGCGATATGCGCGACTTCTTCGTCCATCGCTCCGATGATGGCGATCGTGGTCATGATGGTCTCCTCATTTTTGGTCGATATGGTGGTCGATTACTGATATGCAGGGAACGGTTCGGGGAACTGCCGGGGAACTGCGGGGGAACTGCCGGGGAACGAAGTCAAGGAAGCGACGGACACGCCACGCTCCACGCGCTGTAGGCGCCGGAGGTCAGCCGCGACTAACGTCGGTCGCGAGCGCGCCTCGCCCGCACAGCAGCGGCGAGCTCATGCAGCAGCACGTCCGTCTCCGGCCAGGCAATGCACCGGTCCGTGACCGACTTGCCGTAGATCAACTGGTTCAGCGGTGCGGGCTTTTGGTTGCCGCCTTCGATGAAGCTTTCCATCATGACGCCGGTGATTCCGCTCTCGCCTTGCGCAAGGCGCGCCGCCACATCGCGCACGACCTGCGCTTGGCGGATTTCATCCTTGCCGGAATTGCCATGTGAGCAGTCGATGATGAGCCCATGCGCGCATGCGCTGTCAGGCGGCATGACGGAGCGAATCTGCATCATGGCTGCCGCCACGTCCTGAGCGGAATAATTGGGGCCATGGCTCGAGCCGCGGAGCACGACATGGCAGTTTTCGTTGCCGAGTGTTTCCACCGCGGCGGCACGCCCCTCATGGTTGATGCCGAAGAACGTGTGCCGCTGTGCTGCGGTGATGCATCCGTCGAGCGCAGCCTTGACGCTGCCGTCCGTCGCGTTCTTGAAACCGATGGGCATCGACATGCCGGATGCCAGCTGGCGGTGCACTTGGCTTTCGGTGTTGCGGGCACCGATGGCTCCCCAGGTGATGGCGTCCGAAATGTATTGGGGGCTTGTGGGCTCCAGGAATTCCGTCGCCGCCGCCACGCCCGTGCCAAGCACATCAAGAAGTGTCTTGCGCGCCAGCAGCAGGCCTTTCTTCACGTTGTTGGTACCGTCAAGGTCAGGGTCGTTGATGAGACCCTTCCAACCGATTGTGGTGCGCGGTTTCTCGAAGTACACGCGCATGATGATGAGCAGGTCGTCTTCAAGTTCTGCGCGCACTTTCGACAGCCGTTGCGCATAGTCAAGCGCCGCGGCAGGATCATGCACAGAGCAGGGACCCACTATGACAAGCAGCCGGTCATCACGCCCGTGGAGCACGTCGCGCAACTCGTCGCGCGATTCGATAACGAGTTCCCTGTCAGCAGGCGTGAGCGGCAGTTCGCCCAGCACCTGTGCGGGGCTGGGCAATGGGTCGAGCTCGAACACGCGACGGTTGATGATGGGGTCGATCCCGACTTTGTGCTCCCACGCGTTCTCTTTGAGGTATTCGTTGGGGTTGCCGCCTTGTGCAATGATGCGGCGCACGCGCTTGGCCTCATGGGTGTAGGCGGAGTCCGCGAGCACGGACGCAGTCCGCGTGGTGCCTGTCTGCGATGCCGAATCGCGAGATTCGAAAATCCGCTGTTCCGAATCCTGCGAGCGCTGGATGCTACCGTTGGCGTTATGAGCGGCTTCAGTGCGTGAGACTTCACCCTGCGTGATTTCGCGCTGTGTGATTTCGCGCTGCGCGATTTCATCCTGGGACACTTTACCTTGGGTCACTTCACCTTGGTTTTTCCCATCCTGCGTATTGCCAGCCTGCGTTATTTCACTCATGGGTTTGCGCCTCCCCGCCGCTCTGGCTGTCCTGTGCCGCGCGTGCACGCCTCATCCGCACAGCGCTGGCAAGTTTGCGCAGCAGTTCCTCAGTGCGCGGCCATGCGATGCATCGATCCGTCACGGATTTGCCATACACAAGCGTGTTCAACGGACCGGGATCCTGATGCCCGCCTTCGATGAAGCTTTCCATCATGACGCCGGAAATTCCATTCTCGCCATCAGCTATGCGGGCTGCCAAATCTTCCACGACCTCGGCTTCGCGCACTTCGTTCTTGCCGGAATTTCCGTGAGCGGCATCGATGATAACTCCATGCGAAGCGGCCTCGCCCACACGGGATGCCCGCAGTGCGGTAAGTGCCTCAGCCACGTCCTTCTTGGAATAATTCGGCCCGTGCGTAGAACCTCGCAGAATGATATGGCAGTCGGGGTTTCCCTTGGTCTCCGCCGCAATCACATGCCCGTCGAGGTTGATGGAAAGGAAATGGTGTTCGTTGGCAGAGGCGAAACACGAGTCTGCCGCAGCCTTCACATTGCCATCCGTTGAATTCTTGAATCCAATGGGCATCGACATACCGGAGGCAAGTTCGCGATGCACTTGGCTTTCGGTGTTGCGAGCGCCGATCGCTCCCCAGCTGACCAAGTCACACAGATATTGCGGCGTGATGGGGTCCAACCATTCCGTTGCCGCGGGCAGGCCTTGGTGGGCCACGTCCAGCAGTATGCGGCGTGCAAGCCACATACCCTTGCGAATGTTGAAAGTGCCATCCAGATCAGGGTCATTGATGAGGCCCTTCCAGCCGATCGTGGTGCGCGGTTTCTCGAAATACACGCGCATGACGATGAGCAGGTCGTCTGACAGCTGGGATTTGAGCTCTCCCAAGCGGTTCGCGTAATCCTTGGCGGCTTTTGCATCGTGAATGGAGCATGGCCCCACGATGACAAGCAACCGATCATCCCGGCCATGGAGCACGTCACTGATCTGGCGGCGAGAGTCACGCACCAGCTTGATGATGTCGCGCGATAGGGGCAGCTCGTTGATAAAAGCGCGTGGCGCCGGAATGGGGTCGAGCTGGCGGATGTTCACGTCCACAGTTTCAGGAAGCACGGCCTTCGCGCCCAGCTGCGCCGTATCCTCCGAGCTGTCGGGACCCTTGAACTGCACCATCGAGACACTCATCCTTCCTCAGTGCGTGACGTGTGCGACACGCTATCCGCGCTGCGCCTAGCCATCGCCACAGCGATGCATCGCGCCTTGCAAAGCCTTATTCGCCGGGCATGATGCCCAGCTCACCTGCCACGCCGATTCGTCTGGCAGACAAAACGCTGGCCGCGCCGCCCTCGCTGTGCACTTGCGGTGCGGCGCGGCCACCAAGACCACTACTATACGATGTCGCGTCAACCGATATGACGCGCGGCCGCCTCGGTGACCATCCATGGCGTGCTGAAAGCCCGCTGCATGAGTGTCATCGAAGACGGCCGCGTTCTATCGGTCGGTTTGCCGGCATCCGAATCAGGCAAGCGCCCCCATCGGATCCCATTCGGGCAGCATGATTGCCGGCTTGGCAAGAGCCGCCTGGTATTCGGCTGGCAGCATGGTGCGCGGCACCGCCACTTCATACACGTATTGGTCGAACCACGGATCGTCCATCGTGAAGTAGCCCTTGTCGGCGATATCGGCACCCCACGAATTCTCGACACGCCACCTATTCGTGGACATGCCATCATCCGCCACATCCACTCCCACGAACGCCATCGCATGGTTCATCGCAGAGTCCGCGAAACGCACGCGTTCCTGCTTGTCCATGTCGAACGTCGTGTCGTAGACGCGACCATACTCGAATAGGTCGGTCGCCCACGCACCGTTCTTGCGGTCCATCATCGGATGGCAGTCCGCGCCGAACCACACGGGAATCCCCTGCTCGGAAAGGATACGACGCACGCAGTCCTTCATGAACTGCACCGGCACATTGAGGTATTCGGTGGGGTCGCCGCCCACCACGTTGCCCAAGTGTTCGATGCCGATCTTGACGCCCTTGGGATGCTCCTCGCGAGGATCGTCGACGAGACACACATAATCCTCAAGGCCAGCATCCACATAGGTGTGCCAGAACTGCTGCGGAGTCATGGTGCCAGCGCGATGGAACTGCCCGTCATCGTCGGTCCACTCCCACTCGAAGCTGCGCGGCGGCTCACCCAAGTGGATCGTCAGCACGCGGTGCGCAGCAGCGAGAGCATCCTTGGCAATGTCCGCCGTGCGCTGAGCGGCTTCATCAGCCCCGGAAGTGGCGTCCACTGTCTCAAACATGCGGCACACCGCCTGACGCAACAGGGAGCGCAGCATGGTGTTCATCTGCGAGGTATTCTGCGACGACGCGGTCTCCGGGTAGAAATCCTTGGGCACGGCACCATACTTCTTGTAGATGTTCAATGCCATTGTCCATTGGCCGCCGTCGCCCATCACGTCATGGAGCAACGCTTGCACGAGGCGTGAATCATTGGGTTCGCCGGCGAGTGCGAGGGCGCGCATGTCTTGCAGGAAGTAATTGGCGCGCTCAAGCTTGTCGAAGAACATCGCATAGTTCTGCGAAAACTCGAAGGACTTGATGCCAAGGTTCTTCTTGGCAATGAACCGCGCCACGTTAAGTGAGCTGAACAGCCAGCAGCGGCCGGAACGGCGCTGGTTCGTCACATCACCGTTATCGACAGTGACGGAGAACCGCCGCTGCAGACGGCGTGCGCGGTCATAGTTGCGCGCCACATCATCGATGCCAGCGTTCACCACAGCGTTCATTGCGATGCGGTTCGCTTCGCGTGCATCGAACGCAGCGGTGAGCTCATCGAGCGTGCCCTCGGTCAAACTCGCAGCGGGCGATGCAGGGTCAAAAGCAGAGTTCATGGAAGTCGAAGCCATTACGACGGCACGCCTCACTTATTCTCGGTGGCGCCATCACCAGCGGTCTGACCGTCGGCCTTTGCAGCGTCATCCTCGCCTTGCGCTTCCTGCTGAGCCTGTTCGGCGACTTTGGCGTCGGCCGCCTTCTCCTGCTGGATGTCCTGCAACACACTGCCCATGGAACCGAACGCGTTGCTAAAAATGGACTTGAGCTCGTCCACGCGACGGGTGATCGCCGTCTCGCGGTTCTGCAGCTCCTCGATGCGCTTGTCAAGACCATCGATCTCGTCTTGCGCGGCGGCGCGGCGCTTTTCAATGGCTTCCGCAGCTTCCTTGTTTGCCTTATCGAGAATTTCCTGGCGCTCGGCGTCAGCTGCCTTGCGGCGGTTTGTCGCGTACTCGTCGGCCTCGTCGCGCTTGGCCTGCGCCTCGTCGAGCGTCTTCTTGGCGCTCGCCTCGGTCTCCTTGCGCTTGGCCTCAAGGTTAGCGAGCATCTCGTCGACCTTCTTCGTAGCATCCGCTTGCTCGTCGGAAATCTTCTGACGAGACTGCTCAGCCTCCTGCGACACCTTCTTCAAGGTCTGGGTGCGCTGCACCTGGGCATCGTCATTAATCTGGCGGGCGGAAGCCTTCGCCTGGTCAGTAATCTCGTTTGCCTTGCGCTGAGCCTCGGTCATCATCTTGGCAACCTGATCACGAGCGGCGTTCACTCGCTCGTTTGCATCATCAATCGCCTTCTGAATCTGATCATTCGCTTCGGAACGACGTGCCGCGAGTTCATCATCAGCGGCCTTGCGCTGAGCTGCGATGGCCTGGGTGCTCTGCGCCTTCTGGTCAGCGAGCTGAGTCTCCACCTTGGATTTCTCAGCTTCGAGCTGCTTGTCGTGCTCGGCGCGCTTGTTTTTCAGCTCAATCTGCAGCGACTGGCGCTGATCGTTCATCTCCTTGGTGGCGGTGGACGTGATCTGCTGTGCGGAGGCTTGCGCGCTGCTCAGAATGGACTGCGCCTTCTCCTGCGCGTTCTTGATCGTAACGTCGGAATTCTGCTTGGCTTGCGAACGCATGCGCTCTGCATCCAACTTGGCGTTGTTGATGGTGGTGGTGGCGTTGTCCTGTGCATTCTTGCGGATGTTCTCGGCATCCTTCTTTGCACGGGCAAGCAGCTGCTTGCTTGTCTGCTCAGCAGAGGCGAGCAATTGCTGGGCGTTGGCGCCCAGATTGCTGTAGGTGCTCTTCTGCGGGGTCTTCTTCGCCTTCTCCTCCTGAAGGTCCGCCTCCAGCTGAAGAATGCGGCTGTCGTAGACGCGGATTTGCTCGCGCAGCCTGTTCACGCTCTCCCTGCTGCTGGCGACGTACTCGTCGACCTTCTCCTTGTCATAGCCGCGCAGAACCGTGGGAAACATGTCATCAGCCATTTGGATGTCCTCTTCCTGGAACAACGTCCTCTTCCTGGAACCTAGGGAATGACAAACCTAGGAAACGACCGGATACAATTTGCGGCATGGCGCCGCTCACCATGCTTAACGATACCCTTTTCTTGCCCCGTGTGTCATCACTTTACGAAGCTCTCACACGATTTCCACACCTTTCGCGGCGCATCGGCGTGTCGAGAGTGTCGAACACATCATGGCACCGAGATACCAGCTTCCCCCCTGCTGGAATCGGACTGCGAATCCAAGGAGCCGTCCTCCATCCACACTTCATCATGGTTCCAGCGGAAGAACCACCTCCAATACTCCCATGGCCAGTCAGCGCCCCATCCTATATCCCATTGGGAGCATTGCCACATTGCAATGAAGGAATACGGCAAGAACCACAGGAAGGGAAACAAGTCAATCCACCATGCGAAAGGACCGTATTGCTGCAAAGCCCCCGAAGAGATGATGCCTGCCAGCGCACACGCAGAAATCGAGCACACCGCCAGCCCCGCCACGATGTTGCGCATTGCAAGCCCCTTCTGGGTTTTCTTGTTCCAATCCACGAAATCCATGCCATGCGCCCACGGGCACACATAGACCGTCATGGTATCGCCATCAGACATCTGAGGCATGAAGTCCTCGGTCGAGATCCACGGATGCCAGCCATCGAAGCCGTGCGCGCGCACAGGAATCCTGCGTATCTCGGCCTCGCCCGGATGCCTGTATTCGCACCACGGCAAGAAGAGAGTCTCGGGACCCGCCATCTTGCGCAGCTTCCCCTCCACGGGATGTGACGACGAGGAGGCCATGCATGCCAGCATCCGTGTGCCGCGAACGAGAGGGAACAATCCGATGAACGCGGGGAACAGAATCTCCCAAATCCATCCAAACCGCCAGAAGGTGAGAGAGGAAGAATGCTGATTGGCCAGCATAATCTCGATAACGCAGCGTCCCGCGCACCCCAGTATCGTCCCAATGATGAGGACAATCACCAACGTACTTTTTTTCAAAGCAGGCGCGGAAACAATCCGCGCGGCCATCTTCATGGGATCCACTCCCACATCGAGAGCAACAGAAGGGCCGATTCCGCCAACCTGGTCTCCCGAATCAGGACTTTCGGAAGCAAATGCCTTGGTTTCGCTTTCGATCTTCGAAAGATAGTTCTCTTGAAAGACGTAGCCGCCCGGCAAGTAGTCCCCGGGTTGGATATCCGGTGACGGCATGTCCGAGGATTGATCATTCGCACCGATCATCGCTGCCTCCCGTCAGCGCCTTGATTGCGCCATAAGCTGCTCTGCCCTCTGAAACCCGAAACTGCACCACCCAGTTTGATCACCCTTTACCACCGTCCTCTCAGCCCATAGGGAATCAAGGAGAGGAAGAAGGGAGCAAAATCCAACTCCCATAACGGATCGGCGCACCATACGTCCATCAGCAAATTCCAATACTGGGGATTGCTGCCAGACGTGGGAAAGCCCTGAATCAATTTGCCCGGCAACGAAGTCTGTCCCCAAAAGGCACTATCCAACGGCACCGAGGCAATGAGCAGTATTCCCAAAAGAATCTGGAAAACGCTCCATCCGATATACCCTGCTTGGCGAATCTCGAAAAAATCCCGTCCTGTGCCAAGAATGCCCCACGGCGACAAATCATTGACATACACCCGGAGGGTATCGCCGACTTTCAAACGTCGTGAACGCCCCCACAGGCGCACTTTGTCGTCCAGAGACCAAGGGATTCCGTGCCTCTTCAACTCAACGGTGAAGAAGTAAACTTCCGACCCAAGATCACGCTTCGAATTGCACTCCACTACCGTTGCTTCAACGGCTTCTCGCCGACGAGCAATGGTAAGGCATACAAGTCGCCAAATGCCTTTCAGGAGTGCGAACAGAGCAAAGGCCCACACGATGCAGAAAATACACCACATCGTTCCATGAATGGGGAAGTATACGTCATCGGAATGGTGATTGCGATACCAGTGAGGACTGTGATGAAATCGACTCATCACGATGCTCATCTGAGTCATCATATGAAGTACAGAATCACACGACTTCCACATATAGTGCCTCCGCATCGCGATCGGGCGAGAATTCATCGTATACATAGTTTGCATACCGATTCATTTCATCTGCCGCCGGTGCAAGATATTTTCGGTCGACTTGAAGTTTTCTATTGGCTTCATCCACATCAGGGGCACAGAACCCATGTATGGCTCTATCAATCACTCCTTTTCTTGTTTCGAAGGTGAAGAGCGCATGGTCACCAGCCAGTCGCGCGGAGTAAAGATCGTATGTCAGCCTTATCACAGTGCGATAGCCTGATAGATACGTCGTGTAGTAACCGTTGTTTTCTTTCATATACGGATTCTGCACTGAATGAATCGCCTGGGTGATGTCGCGCAAGGCCCCCACACGGAGACTTGCAACCGCAGTATCACGCAAACCAGCCGTCAGGTCGGCTACGTCCCCTACCGCCTGCACGATTGCGACAACCGGGATGCGCGTTGCCAAGGCAATGGCGGCATTGATGGCGTGATTGCTTACTTTTTCTCGGATTTGAGTACTGTAGCCCAATAGGTTCTCATTAAGGTCAGAAGAAATCTGCTGTTGCAAGGTGCGGGCAGCGCTGGTCATGCTATCCGAACCTGATTGCTTAATCAATTCATCAAGCACATCCATATTGTCTTCTACAGCTATTGCACCGGAAGTGACTTGGAATATCAAACGAAACGCCTCCGCCCCATCGTTTACCACATCGACGGCGCTCGCTACTCGCTGAAAGTATGATGCAACATTAAGAGACTTGTTGAGAACTGGGCTCTTGTAGGTTTTGCTCATCAATGCCCTTTGAAGAAACTGCTGAACCTTCTCCGCGTTCTTCTCACTGATGTATTTGGATATCAGAGCATTGAGCTTTTCAATAAGGAGCGTCCTTCTTTCGGAAGCTGTGTAACCAGTTGGTGCCACCAAAGCGGAAATGATATCGGAATACACCTCTGCCATTCCTCCTCCTGCATCCGCAAAAGTCACCACCGCTTTCGTTACGAGTTCCGCCATCTCGCCATTGGCATCCGCGTCTTGTGAAGAAGTTCCGTTGGAGCTGAAATCGCTACCATATGAATATGCGGTGAAGAAATCGACCAGCGTAGCGAAATAGGTATCGTACGGCTTCGTGCCATAGAGTGTCGAAACAGCCGAAGAACGCCACTGCTTCTCGTGTTGCTCATCCATATATGACCAGGAGGCATCCTGCATCAACTTGTTAAGAGTTTTTGTACTCCCGACAGGACGCTCCCATACATTGCCAAACTTGTCCATCGCTTCCTTGTCGTTGATACCGTCGAAATTACTATCCGCCGCGAAGAAATAGCTGGTTTGTTCGATGTATGCAACGCCGGTTGATGACATGACCACACGCATTTCGTCGCCGTTTTTGATTCCATCGCCATCCCAGTCATCGGATGGATTGGCTGCGCACACTTCTGGATGCTCATGGCTCTCGATGTTGTTCTTGTATGTGCATGTCAGATCAAGGCCAGTCCAATCCATTCCACTGGCGGGACGCAACCTACCTTCCTTGATGAGCTTCGTCTGATAATCCGTGATGCCGTCACCATTGGAGTCGGTGGTTTTATCTGTGGTATCATCTGCCACATCCGAATACGCATCAAGAAGCTCGCCTTGATTACTTGCATGGAAATACGAGCCATGCGTCAACGATGCAATCTTCGACAGAAGACCCTTATCTGTCGACTCGCCCAAGCCGATGGTGTAAATTCGCGCGTTCAGTACATTCGCCCGGTCCACCAGCGGAGCATATGCAGTGTCCCAGTCCAATGGCGGCACATCGATGCCATCAGTGAGAACCACGAGGTAGCGGGGCGTGCCTTCAGGAACGTTTTGCACCATGTCAAGGCCTGAGCTGATACCGGATGCGATATTCGTGCCACCATATGAGTGGAATGTCGCAGCACGAATAAGAGACATATCGGTTGTGTAGGGGACTCGGACAGATGCATCAGTTGAGAATTCCACTATTCCAGCACCGCCGCCGACTTCCTGAATGCGCTCGGAAAATCCCGAAATCGCGGCAGACCGAATATTGTCTCGGTCGCTGTCGTACATGCTTCCTGAGGAATCAACAACAAATGCAAAAGCAGGCGGAATTTTGTTATCGTTTCCAACGATAGGATGAATGGTCTCATCCCAAACAGCATCGATGGTCTTGGAATCCAGGAGCACATAGACGCTGAAGTGATCTGTATGCGCTGAAACCGTATGCCCTGTCACAATCTGATCAGGTAGTTTTTCAAGCCAACCAGTCTCATCATCCAAACGGTAGATTCGAGGTGCAAAACTATCGGATTCCTCACCCCACTTACTGGCGTCCCATGTCATAGACAACGTCGCTCCATGTTGAGGAGTATTCGAAGATTCAATCTCCCAAGCTTCCATGAAACCAGGAGTTTGCTCAGACAATTGCGGATGCTTGTCCGTGTCTGCAAGGGACACAACGGTATTCGAAACAGTATTCCCTGATTCGTGAAGCAGGTCAACCGACAACTGGACTCCATAGGGCGATTCCTGCGATGCTACCTGCGCATCGAATTCCGCGTTATTTTGCAAAGGAGCATACCCATGGTCATATTCCCACCCATCTGGTGCACCGTCACCGTCTGTATCGGGTTTGAGAGGATCCGTATGCGTCGTATTCACTTCAACACCATCAGTCAGCAAGTCACTATCGGTATCGGAAGCTTGGGGATCAGTTCCGTGATTGTATTCCTGGAGTGCAGTCAGATCATCGTCATCATCATCAGAATCTGGATCATCTACCCCATCAGCATCCGTATCCCTGTTGGTCGGGTTGTAACCATGGTCATTCTCCCAACCATCAGGAAGGGCATCACCATCGGAATCGGCTTGTTCGGGGTTAGCTCCTATCATCAGCTCAGCACAATTTTGGAGCCCATCCTCATCGGTATCATCCGACGCATTCCATACCCGAGTATCAGCAATGCAGACTTCTCCGGAAACGTCATATCCTGGCACATTTGCTCCCGGGTCCTGGTGACCCGCTTCATCGGAGAACAACACTCGCGCGCGGTCATGTCCGCCAATCCACCAGAAGGTCCATCCATTGACAGCATCTTCCATGGTGATGCCAGGCCAAGGATTATCTGCCTGAGCTCCGGAGCCGGTATCAACATACCAGTACAAACGCGATTTACCACTCCATCCGTCAGGTACTTTGAAAGCGATTTTCACACCGGCCGGTTCGGTTCCCGACCATACCCCGTCACGGTACCACGCGTCTGCGGTAATCAGATGCCCAGGCTCCATACGATGGGGAATCTGATTTGCTCCTCCATCCGAAAAAAGGACCTGAGGGGTTGCGGAACCAAAAATCGTGTAGGAGTACCAACCGTACCCCTCGCTATGCATGAGACTTCCAGGCCATGAATCACCTTCAGACGAATTGTTTGAATGCCAATACACATAGTGCTTCGCCCATCCATATGAATCGTAGAAATGAACAGTGATTCCATTAGGACGTTGCGTGAACCAATGGCCTTCGGCATACCACGACTCTGCAGAAATCTCGAACCCAGCCTGATCTTTAGCAGGTATCTGGTTCCCGTTGCCGTCTGAAAACAGCACATGAGAGCCTGCGGGCACCATCAAACGCCACCAGCCCGCGGAATCGCTTACCATTTGAGTGCCCGGCCAATTGCCTCCATTGGTATTGTCATCGAAATACCAATACACATGTGGCGAATCCCATCCATAAGAATCATAAAACCAAACAGAGGTGCACTCGTTCGTAGGGACAACGCCGATATCCGGATCACCATCACAAGTTTGTGATGTTTCTGTTTGATCGTCCCCGGTCGGAGAATCCATTGCCAGGGCAGGCGAGATGCCCAAGGAGACCGTCAACCCAACAACGACAATCTCACATAGCAATACAATGACTAGTCTGCTGAAGCCCGAAGAAAACGATGCTGCCACAGCCTGCGTTCGATGCGATGGTCCCATGAGGTCACTCCCCTTGCTTTGTTCATCTGGAGGGATCTTCCGCGCGTCTTCCGAACGCGTATTTCGCACATGTCTCCTGCATGCGCAAATCGCGTCACTGCGATTCACAAATCCCTAAGGGAAGTCTATCAGATAGCGTCAGGACGGCACGCAAACCGCATTGGGCGAATCGGCCAGCGATTTGCGCGCGTCCTGCCCGCAATGAGCTGCGCATCGGCAATCCTCAGCCTGATGCATCAGACGTCTGTGATGCGTCAGGCTCTTTCCAATGCGTCCTTCGGAGCCTTCTGACAATATTCAACGGCTGAACGCACCACATCCTGGGTGGCGGTGATCATCTGCCCCAGGGGAATGCCGATGCGGTAGTCGCCGCTTTCATTCACCGTGGGGAAACTGACGAACCCCGCCAAAGCATCGCCACGACCGGCGCTCCAATTAAGCAACCGGTAAAACAGCGAATTGCACACATACGTGCCTGCGTCGGAACTGAGCGTAGCGGGAATCCCCTGCTCGGCGAAGACATTGAGAATCCCACGCAACGGCAGCTGCGTCCAATACGCCGCTGGCGCTCCTGGCTCGATGGGAACCCTGCGGGGTTGCGCGTTGTCGGCGTCAGGCTTGTCGGCATCCATGATATTTGTGGCGCACCGTTCCAAGGCAATGCTTCGGCTGGCGCGTTTAAGACCCGTGGCGATGACGATGCGGGGACGAACTTCGTCAATGGTGCCCAGCAACAATGGCCAGGCCTTGGCAAAGCTCATGGGCAGCAAGACGCTGGTCACATGGATCGATGCGCCGGTGGGCGGATCTGGCACGCCATCACGAGCCAAAGCCTGTGCCACTTCACGCGACGGATTCACATCGACACCCTTATAGGCGTCGAATCCTGAAATCACCACATCGAACCGTTCCATACCACCCACTGTAGCCCAGACAGAACCGAACCGAATCGACGCGCCACTCACATGTCTACTCACATGTCGGCTCACATGTCGTCAACTCACATGTCGGCGAGCATCTGCTGCGCGATGCGCTTGCGCGCAAGATTGCGCACACGGCGAGCGCGGGGGGCAATGGTTTCGGCGACGTCGATATCGCCTTGAACGGTAATCTTCATATTGTCGTCCGAACCTTGCACGATCGCTACGGGCTCGTCGGGAAGATAATCGATGATGACGCGCGTGTCATCCGTCGGACGGAAGCCTTCGTCGTCAGCGGCGCGGTTGTATGCGTCGCGAATCGTACCGAAACGGAAGCACTGGGGAGTCTGTGCCCGGAATGTCGCCGCACGATCAGGCACCGCCCGCACCTTCGGCGTCTTGTCATCGCCTTCATCGGGAGTAGCCAGCAGAATGGTGTCGGTGCTGGGAACTGCGACCGTGGCCGCATTCACCGAATCCAGCACTGCCACGCATTCCCCGATTATCTTGGGCGAGACGAAGGGGCGCACACCGTCGTGGATGAGCACCTTGGCATCGTGGGGAATCCCGGATTGAGCCAAAAAATCGAGTGCAGCAACGGTGCTGTCGGCACGCGTCTCACCGCCAGGCACGAGTGCTCGCACCTTGGCGAAGCCACGTTCATCGATGACGCCTTCCACCGCCTCATAGACCGTGGGATTGACGACCACAACGATGTCGGTCACCTCAGGGGCGTCCTCAAATGCCTCAAGGGACCATGCAATCACCGGACGGTCGTCCACGGAAACCAGCTGCTTGGGGTTCTTCGGATCGAAGCGCGTGCCGAAACCAGCGGCAAGGACTATAGCGACGACAGGGACTGTAGGCGATGATGACGTAGTGCTTTCCGACATGGTGACCATGCTAGCGTCGCACAATGACCGCGAGGAAACGCCCTTCATGCTCCTTGTGGGACAGAAACGCCCTGCGGTGGGAGTACCACAACGGATTCTCAACCGTGCACAGGCAGCGGTCCATCGCGCCAAGACGCTCCGCGAGCACCGGATCGCCCTCGTTGTCTTGCATGCACAGTTGCTGCAGCTCCGCGTCGTCCTTGAGATACGACGTCGCAGCCGCCACACGCGGCACGGCGCTTACGATGCGCTCACCTTCGATACCCTCGGCTGCAAGCGCTTGGCGCGCAGCAGCGGCGATGTCAATGCCCGCTCCCCCGAAGCGTGTCACGGTGGCGGTTCCGGGGAATTGCGCGTTGAATTCCTGCGCTATCTCGTCTCCCACCTCGTAGCATGTGCCGCAAATGCACGGACCGAGCATGGCGCTGATGCGCGTGCGGTCGGCGCCTTTCTCAATCATTTTCTCCACGCAGGAATGCACCACGCCACGCTGCAGGCCGCGTCTGCCGCAATGCGACGCAGCAATCACGCCAGAGTCGGGATCCGCATAGAGCACCGGCAGGCAATCCGCACCAAAGATGCCCAGCGGCATGCCTGTGCGCGCGCTCACCTGCGCGTCGGCATCCACGTGGTAGGAATCCACCGCATTATCGGCCAATTCATCGGCATCGACGGCAATCGCGGAATGCACTTGGTGGATAAGCCGCAGCGGCGCGCCCATCACGTGAGCGAGCCCCTCCATGTTGGCAGCCACATGTGCCGGATCGTCGCCGACCTTGGAACCGAGATTGCAAAACGCCCAATCCCCTTGCGACGCCCCGCCCAGACGCGTAGCGAAGCGCACCTCCACGCCGGGGGCGAGCACAAGAGGAATCGTGACAGGCATCATCTGCTCAGCCAAGATACGCCAGCTCCTCATCGCTCAGCGTCACGTCACCGGAATGAAGCGAATCCACGATCGTTTCGGGGCGATGGGCGCCAGGAATCACGAACACATGATCGCCCTTGGCAAGCTCCCATGCCAGCACAATCTGCTGGTAGCTGACTCCATGATCTGCGGCGACCTTGCGGAACGGGTCGAACTTCGAATCGTCATACGGATGGCGGTAGCCTCCCAGCGGGCTCCAGCACACGAACGCCAGCCCCAGCTTTGCGCAATAATCCATGGTGTCCTGCGTCTCGAGATGCACCGGGGAATATTGGTTCTGCACAGCCACGAGCTTGTCGCCCAGCACTCGACGGGCGATGTCGAGCTGTTCGATCGTCACGTTGGAAACGCCAGCCCACGCGGCCACACCCTCATCAAGCAACTGCTTGATGCCTGCGCAGGATTCCTCATAGGGCACTTGCGGATCGTGGCGGTGCAAATACAACAGGTCGATGGTGTCAACACCCAGCGCCCGCGCGGACTGCTTGCCGTATTCGACGATGTGCTCGGGCTTGCCGTCACGCGGCCAGATCGGCTTGTCGCCGTCCCATGCCCGGCGCAGACCAACCTTCGTGGCAACAAGCACTTCATCGCGCGGACCATCCCACGTGTCAAGAGCTTCGCGCACCAGCTTCTCGCCGGTCTGCTCCTCTTCGCCTGGCGTGTAGTACGCCCACGCGGTGTCAAGGTGGCGGCAGCCAGCGTCAAGAGCCGCATGGATGGTCTGGATGCCGACATCGTGACCACGGTTGTTTTCGATGGTCAGAGGCATTTCGCCCTGGCCGATGGCGGTGGTGATGAAAGGTCCAAGTTTTCTCATGGGAATTGCCATGTTCGCTCCTTCAAGCTATGCAACTGCTGTGCAACTGCGCGGTTAATACTGTGGATGGTTAACTACTATGAACGGCGAGCGCGGACGGCGACTGGGCCGGTCTCCAATCGGGATCATGCATGATGCGCCGCGCGGCGACCCACCCTTTGAACAATTCCACGATGCCTGGCACCGCGGCATCATGCCGGGCACGTATCAAAGCGCTGAATTGTGAGCCGCATGTCACTGCCGTGCCGATGGCAAAGGCCAGCGGATGGAAGTCACCGCGTTCCATGAGATATCGAGCCACGTATCCCCGGTTGCGCATCGTGACGTAGCAATCCGCGGTTGTGATATTGGCATGGGCGGGGCTTGAGCAGATATTCACCGCTTCCTTCTGCACGCTGTGCGCGGAAGAATTCCATGTGACCACCGCATCGGGAATCGCAATGGGATTCGTGTAGGCACTCGCCGCGTACGTGTACATCGTATCTGCGCCATGCAACGCAAAACGAGGATCAGGCAATCCGATGGCATCCACGACCGCGCGCGAGACAAGCATGCCACGCGCCGACGCTGAAGAAATCACCAAGTATCCGGCGCGGCCGAAACGCGGGGCGCGCACATATTCGCTGATACCAAGCGCCGGGCGGAACTGCGTGTATGAACCGTGTGCAGCGTATGCCCCGGTATGAGTCTCATCGAAACCGCCTTGAATCAGTGCATGCGACGACGTCCATGCAGCGAAACGATGCAATGCGTCGGCGTTCACCGTCACGGCCGTGTCAAGCAACCAAAACCATTGGGCGCCACGGTCATAGGCTTCCTTCATGCCAAGGCTCAGCCATTGGGAGGGGCCTTGCTTCGCATCGCCCTTCACATAAACAAACCGAGGACGATCTTGCATGTCGCCGCTGGTGTCGGCTGCCGGTGCATCATGCGCTGCAGGTCGTTCTGGCGCCGTGCGACGCTGGGAATCATCCGCTTCTACCAGTGCGCGCATGCAGTCGCTGCCCATACCGTCAACCACAATGACGAGTGCAGGAGGGATGGGCAGCGTGCGTATGGATTGCACCAGGTCCCCGTAAGCCTGCGCCTCATCATCGGCGAATTCCTGTGGCAGCGTTGATGGCTTTCCTTGCGACTGCACGGCATCGCTGCCCCAGCTGGGCGAAACGACAATGAGCGCGATGCGCGATGCCAGAATGCGGACGTCATCATCCGTGGGATGGCCGAAGGGATTCGTCAAAGAACTCATGGCTACATTCTACGCATGTGCGAGAAAACGGCGTCTCTTACTTGGGAATCCGACATCCGTTCGACGTCGCGGAAGCGCACCAAGGGCAATCCCGCGGAACTGAAGATTCTTTCAACCAGCCGGTCGCGTTCAACGCGGTCAGGACGGTCGTGTGTGTGGTCATCCAGTTCGATAGCGCACAGCAGCTGCAGCGTATCGGCTTCCACCACTGCGTAGTCCACTGACTTGCCGTTGATGCTGGAGCGCGCCGCATTCCAATTCTGCCCTTTGATGTGCCAGTCAAGCAATGCCGACAGATGCATCTGCGGGAACACGAGATACCGGGGTCCCAAAATCGCGGTGAGGCGATGATAAAACTCCTCTTCTCTCGCCGACATCACGGATGTGCGCGCACGATACCGGTATTCGGGTTTCGCGCCTTTGGAAGATCGCGAGCCAAAGAGTTGCCCCAGCAGTACGAGGAGCACAATCACTACGACAAGCACCATCACTGGCACTTGACCATCGGGATGAATCCATGCTGCAGTGCCCTTGGAGTCCGATTCGGCGAACATTGCGTTTGCTATTCCTTTGATCAGGGTAGATTCTTGCACACCGACATGGTAAAGGGCACCCCTGCCAATGGGGAGAATGCACAGAGCCGGGAACAACGCCACCATGACGTGTTCCCGGCTCTGTTGAAACGGCTCGGCTGAAACGGCTCGGCAGTGGAATGAACCGCGAGGTTCAATCAGCGGTCACCGGCCGATAGCGCGATCAGTCCTCGAACGGATCGAAGTCGCGACGCACGCGACGGCGCGGACGCTCCGTGCGCTCCTGACGCTCGGCACGGTATTCGTCGTACTGGTCGTCCACGGCGTAACGCGGGTTGCGATCGTTGCGGCGGCCACCACGGCGGTCATCACGATCGGAGCGACGGCCATGGCCACCGCGGCGGTCATCACGATCGGAACGGCGGTCGTCACGATCATCACGATCGGCATAGCGGTCGGAACGGCCACCACGGCGGTCATCACGATCGAAATCGTCACGATCGTCGTAACGGTTGGAACGGCGCTCACGACGGTCGTCACGCTCATCACGGTCATCACGGTCGAAATCGTCACGATCGTCGTAACGGCGGCCACGGCCACCACGGCGGTCATCACGATCGGAACGACGGTCGTCACGCTCATCACGGTCATCGTAACGACGGCCGCGGCCGAAGCGCTCGAAGCGGCCGCCACGATCGCCGCGGTCGTCACGATCGCTACGCTCAGGACGGCTGGACTCCTGGTTTTCGAAACCGGGGATTGCCAAGGAGATCTTGCCGCGGTCATCCACGGACTGCACGACGACCTCAACCTCGTCGCCTTCCTTGAGCACGTCCTCGACTGCGTCGATGCGCTGTCCGTCGGTGAGGTTGCGGATCTGCGAAATGTGAAGCAGGCCATCGGTGCCAGGCGTGAGGTTGACGAACGCGCCGAAGCTCGTGGTCTTCACAACCTTGCCGTTGAAGTGCTCGCCGACCTGCGGCACATGCGGGTTCGCAATCGAGTCGATGATTTCGCGAGCCTTCTGCGCTGCTTCGCCACCTTCGGAGGAGATGTACACGGTGCCGTCATCTTCGATCGTGATCTCAGCGCCAGTGTCTTCCTGGATCTGGTTGATCATCTTGCCCTTGGGGCCAATGACCTCACCGATCTTCTCGACCGGCACGCTCATCGTGATGATGCGCGGTGCGTACGGGCTCATCTCATCGGGCTCGGAGATGCACTCGTTGATGACGTCAAGAATCGTCTGGCGTGCTTCATGAGCCTGCTGCAGAGCGCCGGCGAGGATATCGGCCGGGATGCCGTCAAGCTTGGTGTCAAGCTGCAGTGCAGTGATGAAGTCGGAGGTGCCGGCGACCTTGAAGTCCATGTCGCCGAAAGCATCCTCGGCGCCCAGGATATCGGTGAGGGTCTTGTAGACCATCTGGCCATCGACTTCGCCGGAGACCAAGCCCATGGCGATGCCTGCGACCGGGGCCTTCAGCGGCACGCCAGCGTTGAGCAGCGACAGCGTGGATGCGCACACGGAGCCCATGGAGGTCGAGCCGTTGGAACCAATGGCTTCGGAGACCTGACGGATGGCGTAGGGGAACTCTTCACGGCTGGGCAGCACCGGCACGAGAGCCTTCTCAGCGAGGGCACCATGGCCGATTTCGCGACGCTTGGGAGAGCCCACGCGGCCGGTTTCGCCGGTCGAATACGGCGGCATCTCGTAATTGTGCATGTAGCGCTTCGTGGTCGGACCGCTCAGCGCATCAATCTGCTGTTCCATCTTGAGCGTGTTGAGCGTGGTGACGCCCAGGATCTGGGTTTCGCCGCGCTGGAACAGTGCGGAGCCATGGGCACGCGGCACAATGTCGACTTCGGCGGACAGCGTGCGGATCTCACGCAGGCCACGACCGTCGATGCGGTAATCCTGGGTCAGGATGCGGCGACGCACAATCTGGCGCTGCAGCTCCTTGAATGCGTTACCCAGTTCCTTTTCTTTCTCGGCATCGTCCATGTCGGTGAACTCACCGGCGAGCTGCTGACGCACACCTTCCTTGATCTGTGCAATGCGCTCCTGGCGGGGCAGCTTCTCCGCGATGGAGAGAGCCTCGTCGAGGTCGGCGTGAGCGATCTCGTCAATGCGACGATACAGGTCGTCCGTGTACTCCGGGAAGAGTTGGAATTCCTTGGTTTCCTTGGCGGCGATGCGCTTGAGCTCGTTCTGGGCTTCGCAAATGACCTTGATGAACGGCTTTGCTGCCTCGATGCCACCGGCGACGACTTCCTCGTCCGGCTTGGTCTGGCCCTCGTCGTAGATGAGGTTCCAGGCGTTCTTGCCGGCGCCTGCCTCGATCATGGCGATTGCGACATCACCGTTCTCGACAACGCGACCGGCGACGACGATTTCGAACACTGCACGTTCGCGTTCGCTCCAACGCGGGAACGCGACCCACTGGCCGTCGACGAGCGCCAGGCGCACGCCGGAAACCGGACCTTCGAACGGCAGGCCGGAGATCATCGTGGATGCGGATGCGGCGTTGAGAGCCACGACATCGTATGCATCGTCAGGGTTGATGGACAGGATCGTCTCAACGACCTGCACCTCGTTGCGCAGCGTGTGCGGGAACAAGGGGCGCAGCGGGCGATCGATGATACGGCACGCCAGAATCGCCTCAGACGATGGGCGGCCTTCACGACGGAAGAACGAGCCGGGAATCTTGCCGGCCGCGTACATCTTCTCTTCAACATCGACGGTCAGCGGGAAGAAATCGTAGTTCTCCTTCGGGCTGGAGCCTGCCGTGGTGGTGGACAGCACCATCGTGTCGTCGTCCAGATATGCTGCAACGGCACCATCCGCCTGCTGCGCAAGACGACCCGTCTCGAAGCGCAGGACGCGCTTTCCACGCGCGCCATTATCAATGACTGCTTCTACTGCCTTGATTTCGGGACCCTCCAAGGGTTCCTCCTTCTGTTGTGGTTATTACTTACTTCATTCATCCTCGGCATACCGGGCGCGATACCTTACGCGCCGGGGGCTTTCCTCATGCTTCACTGTCCTGCGCACCTGCGCGGGACCAATTCCTCACGTGTCGTTCCTCCGAATGCAATTCCTCCGATATGCAAAAGCGCCCGAGCCGTAAACGACTCGGGCGGAAGACTCCTAGTGGCGCAGACCGAGGCGCTCAATCAGAGAGCGGTAACGGTTGATGTCCACCTTCTCGAGGTAGCCAAGCAGACGACGACGCTGACCAACCATGAGCAGGAGACCGCGGCGCGAATGATGATCGTGCTTGTGGCTCTTCAGGTGCTCGGTCAGATCGTTGATGCGCTTGCTCAGCAGCGCAACCTGAACCTCAGGAGAACCGGTGTCGCCCGGGTGGGTTGCATATTCGTTGATGATAGCCTGCTTTTCGTCAGTGCTCAGTGCCACAAGTCCTCCTTAAGAAACTTTGGCTGCGCGGTGCCACGGCCCTCTGCCGTAGCGCTCTGTATCCGCGGGCGGAACACGCCAAAAGCTCACTATACAGCAAAGCATGGTCGCGCCACGCCGCGTCAAGCCGCTACTTGAGTTGCGAGTCCTTCTGTTCCTTGAGCAGGTCGCGAATTTCGCCCAGCAGTTCGAGCTGCATCTCGTCAGGCGTGCGCGTGTCTTCCTCGGCATCGGCTGCCGCGTCATCCGTATCCTTGCGCATGACCTTCTTCAACGCGCTGGAACCCGCCTCACGGAACTTGTTCATGGGAACGACGATGAAGAAATACACCGCGATGGCAATGAGCAGGAAGTTGATGACGGAGTTGAGGATGGCACCGAAGCTGATGACCGCCCCGTTGAAGCGAATGCACAGCATGCTTGACATATCCGGGTGCCCGAAGATCATGGCGATGAGCGGATTGATGAGGTTGTCGACAATGGAGTTGACGATCGACGTGACCGCAGCGCCCATCACAACGCCGACGGCCATATCCACGACATTGCCGCGCGAAATGAATTCCCTGAATCCCTTGAGCATAATGGCTCCTTAATAAGTACCGAAACATCGGCAATCGACGGCGCAAAGCGCCGCACGGAGGCAGGCAGGCCGCGGTCGCGTCCACAAGAAACCGTCCTCGACACCCAGCCTACACGAGGGTGCTTGACGAGGCCTCCGCTCGTCGATCCACCCCGTTCATGCACGCTGCGACCGTGCTGCGATTGCACCGGCAATCAACCGAAAACGATACAAGACGGTGGACGAGGGAATATGCAGCCGTCTATTTCAATGCATCCGCCGCCGTCACCGTCGCCGGCAACGTATCGCCCGAGTCCACGTTCACCCGGCTAAAGGTCTGCTCCGAGCCCGCATTGGAACCTGTCGCGGATTTGGCCGCCGAGGATTGCTGCGCTGCATACAGACCCGCCGTAGCACCAGTCACGTAATACTGCTTCGCAAGATCGCCGTCCAAGCCGGATTTGACCAAATACAGCAGGTACGTCGTGCCTTCCGTCATGAAAGTCTCGCCCGAAGGCTGATTTGTGGAACCCGTCTGGCGCACCACGATTTGTGATTGATCTTGTACGTCTCCCTTGAGCACGGATGACACATCAATGATAGACAGAGTGAATTCCGTCGTGCCATCAACGTCGGCAGCGACCTTTTGGGAAGCGACACTGCCGACCACCACCGCATCACTGGCAGATGCCAGATCCGCAATGCTGCTATACAATGTGGCGCGCGAAATGGATCCAGTGGAGCTGGATTCACTGCCGGACAGCGAACCACCAGCGGTGTTCGTTGTACCGCATGCGGCGGCACCGCCCATTGTCAATGCCGCGACCGCAGCCAATCCCGCGACCTTACGCCACGCCTGACGATGATGCGAATTCGCGAACAATCCCCTGTTTTTCTCATCGTTATTCATACCGCTACTCATCGTTACTTCCTTACATCAAAACTCCCCACCCCTCAGCAATCACGCTGAAGAAGTAATGCAATTTTAATGTTTTTTCGCAGGGAATAATCAAGAAAATTGTGAAGGTGCTGCAAAATTTCGCCATCGTCCATGCACGATGGCGATGGCGTTCTTAACACATAAAAGTGCGATACCCCACGCGCGATGCCTCACTCGCGATGCCCCTGCCGAAAATCAGCCGGGACGATGCATCCGTGCTTCACACGAACATGCGAAGCACGCTGAAGACGCTGATAACGAAAGCGATGATTTCAACAGCCCAAAACATGATGAGGGCGGCCCAATCCTCGGTGAGCACATTGAGTGGCGAGCTCTTCTTGACAACCACGAGAATCACCACATATAGCACAGCAAAGACCGCGAGTCCAACTGCCGCCGCGAGAATTCCCACGTTCGCAGCATTCGCGACTCCTGCGGCGGAACCATACACCACGTAGGTGGAGAACCAGAACTGGGCTTTCAACAAGCAAAATCCTGAAATGAACTGCACGCAGGCTAGAAAAATCAAAAATGCAGCAGTCCACTTAACGCGCATGCTGTCAAGGAATGCCATGAGCAGCGACACGAAGCAAAACACGGTGACGCTCCACGACAGCAGCGCTATGCCTCGCGGATCAATGGACGAGAGCATGGTGATCAACCGACCGGTGCGGTTGAACGCAAGCCAGCGGCCTACGCCATACGGTGCAATGAGCACCACAAGCAAGCTAAGGAGAAACAGCAGCCAAAAACGAGGACGCGATTTGCGACGCTGGATATCTGCATATGAGAGCTTCGCCTCGATCTGCTCGTCCGTGAGCGGTTGAACAGGGGCGCCGGCCGACTGAGAATCGGCAGAATCAGAAGCAAGGGAATCAGAAGAGAGCTCGATGTGCGGATGAATCGCGGTTTGACTTAACATTTGGGTCTCACCCACCGCCTTTGCCTCACCGGTCGTGCTTTCAGCTGACGGGATGTGCTGTCCATCTGCCATGAGCGTTACTCGATTCCTCAGTACGCCGCGTCCGTGGACGTGGCACTTTGCGGACCATTACCCCACCACCCTACCAGCCGGGAACGCCTCATGGCATATGCGCGGCACAGCCCCGGTTCACCGCTTGAGAGTCCACCTCAATCTCGGACGCCCCATGAGTTGAAGATTTCGAAGGGTTATGTATAATGGTGCCTCGGTTGTCGAGCAATCAGCTTCACAGACGTTGTCTCAGCTTGATTCGCCGATTCCACGCGGGCGTAGCTCAATGGTAGAGCCTCAGTCTTCCAAACTGATTACGCGGGTTCGATTCCCGTCGCCCGCTCCATCGCACCGCTGCTGTAAGCACGTGCTTCCCTGTTTTTCACGTGTTTTCTTGGATTTTTGGCTTCCTCTGTTTTGGGTCTCCTCTGTTTTCAGTTTCTTCTGCGCAATCGTTCCCTCAACGCAACTAGACCACGACTAGACCAAATGCCATGTGCGACGATGGTATGGCGTCGGGCCAAGGTTCGCAATCGCGGCACGATGCGCTGCAGTGCCATAACCCTTGTTGTCCGCCCAATCGTAGGCAGCCCATTGGGGGTTCTCCTCGGCAAGCTCCGTCATGTAGCGATCTCGCGTCACTTTTGCAATCACCGATGCCGTGGAAACCAAGGCGCAGGTCATGTCAGCCTTGACCCGTGTAGACACGCGGCATGGAGCAATCAATGCAGGCGCATCAAAAGTTTGCGCCGCGGGAGTGATGTAATCGTTCGGTCCATCCAAAATCGCATGAAAACGCGCACACCGTTCATTCGGCGCGACCGGCGCGCCAATTGCAGCACCTTCCACGCCTGCTGCATCCACCGCACCCATCGCATCGCCTGCGGCGCGGCACGCACCTGTTCCACAAACCGCGCACTGCACCGGCACCGTGGCACCAGCCTGCAACGCATGCTGCACCGCTGCAATTCCCCGCAACGCCGCCAATCCCAAGCAGTGCGAAATGCCCCATTGGTCGATCTCTTCGCTGCTCGCCCAGCCCACGGCCCATGCATCGCACCATTGCTGCAATTGCGGCAGCAACACTTCACGGCGATGCGGCGTGAGTTTCTTGGAATCCCGCACTCCTTCAACGGCATCAACACCCGCTGTCAAGCGCTGCGCTGACACCGCCGACACGCCCAATGCAACCGGGCCGGCCAGGCAACCGCGACCCACTTCATCAATGCCCAGCACATAGTCGGCATCTGCAGCAAGCTCACGTTCCCATTCGAGCGTAGGGATGGCAGAGCGACTTCCTGTCTTGTCTTTCTTAGAAACCACGAGAGATCACGTCCAACTTCGCTGCGTTCAACTTCACTGCGTTCAACTTCACTGCGTCCATCTTCACTGTGCGCCGGAACCAGACGCGGCATTCGCATCGGGCACCTTGGCGAACACACCTTCGTGGTTTTTCAACGCTTTCATGTCAGAAATCGGCCAATACACGGCGAGAGCCACGCCCACCACGTCAGAGACAGGCACGAGCCCATTGTTGCCGTCCCCCGTGTGATACCGCGAATCCGCGGAATTGGCGCGGTTGTCACCCAGCACGAACAGGTTGCCATCGGTCACTGTGATAGAAAAGGCAAATTCGGAAGGATCAGCGCCGGGGCGCAGGTATGATGTTTCGTCAATTTCCACGCCGTTGACGGTCACCGGTGCGCCATTGCCTTCGCATGCCACGCGGTCACCCGCCACGCCGATGACGCGTTTGATGAGATAGTCCGACCCTGTCTCTGTAGTGCTGACGCTGAGCCAGCCAGCGGGATCCTTGAACACGATGATGTCCCCCCGCTTGATGTCGCCGCGGCTGGCGGCGATGCGGCTCGTCACCACACGATCGCCGATGCCTAGCGTGTTTTCCATCGACGCGGAGGGAATCACATACATGCCGAAGAAGAAGCATCGCAGCACCACGACGATGAGCACCGGCACCACAAGCCAATGGAGCACCTCGCGCAGGGTGATGCCCAGATTGGATGAAGAGTTCCCACCAGAAGCGCCGCCGTTGGCTGAGCGCGAGGCATACGCACCGGCGCGGTCGCTACCGGTGTTGGCTGAATACTTGCCATCGTGTGTGTATGCCATATCCGCTGCCATCCCCATTGTCGATACTGTCAATCCACCGTGCACAGGATGTTTCCAATGTAATCGATGCTTCTGATAATAAGATGAGTAAAACGCCTGTAAAAAAGCACAAGGGCCCAGGGCTTGGCAGCCTTGGACCCTTGCATACGAACGACGGCCTTCATGCCATCACGCCGCAACGCATAGGAAGCGGCGGAAGCACTCAGACAGCGTTGTCGCGGCGCTCGACGATACGAGCTGCCTTGCCGCGCAGCTTGCGCAGGTAGTACAGCTTGGCGCGGCGCACACGGCCCTTGCGCACGAGTTCGATGGAATCGATGATCGGGGAATGCACAGGGAAGCGACGCTCCACACCAGTGCCGAAGCTGATCTTGCGGACCACGAAGGTCTCACGCAGACCAGATCCCTGACGAGCGATGACCACACCCTGGAAAGCCTGGAGACGGGTGTTGGCGCCTTCCTGGATCTTCACGTTCACCTTGACGGTGTCGCCCGGGCGGAAAGCCGGGACCTCGGGTGCGTTTTCGAGCTGCTTAGCTTCAAATGCCTCAACGGCGTTCATAATGTTCCTCCGACGCCGCCGCGCATCAGCGTTGTCGGGGATGCGCCGCGAAATCGCGGACACATCCGTTTCCATCCCCTCCGGTTTGCCATCGGGGGCGTGCCAATCCGCCACAGTTTCGTGCGGCTGGACCTATCAAGGCTGTGCATCTGCGCGGCGATGCATAACCCGGCACAAACACACAGGATTATACCACGTGACGCTGAAAACGACGCCGGCGGCACCACGTCACAATATTGCCTGTGCGCTAACCGGCAAAATCATCCGGTATCTCTATATCGGATTTCTGCACTTCCTCGATGTTGACGTCCTTGAAGGTTACAATCCGCACCTTCTTGACAAAACGCGAGGGACGGTAGACATCCCACACCCACGCATCGGTCAGCTGCACGTCGAAATACACGTCCTGACCGGCGGAGCGCACATTGAAATCGACACGATTCGCCAAGTAGAAGCGCCGTTCCGTCTCCACCACATACGTGAACAGCTTGATGACATCGCGGTATTCGCGATACAGCGCCAGCTCGGCATCGGTTTCATAATTGTCAAGGTCTTCAGCGCTCACGACTCATCTCCTTTACGGTTGCGGTTCCGCCCCAAGTTGCGCCACCAAGCGCGCTTCTTGCCAGGCTGCCTGATGGCATCGTCACCATACGCCCAATCGGTATGGACGCTTGACGAACCACCATACTCGCCGCTCAGCTCACTCAAAGCATCATCAAGCGCATCATCAGATGACTTCTTCGGTGATTCCTCATCGGCCGTCGAGGTATGCGCAGCACTATCAGCATGGGCGGACGCAGACCCATCCCCTTGCAATACCGCAGACTCCACGCCAACGGAATCCGACGGTGCAGAGCTGTCAGCATGGGAAGCTGGCGCTGCCGTCTCGGAGGAGGCGCTACCATCCGAGGCTTCGGAATCAGCAGCGTCACTTTCATTTGCCTCGGCACGAGCCGCCAGAGCTTCCTTCACACCAGGATTGTCGATGATGTTGTGAAGACCGAACGCTGCAAGAGAACGAATCGGATCGTATTCTTCCGCGATTTCGTCGTAGATCAGCACATCGTGGTATTCGCCATCACGGCTGTCCCACATGGCATTGCGCGAATGCCCGGTGAGGTCGAATCCCAAGGATTCATACACACTGGAGTTGCGGGTATTAGCATCGGGCAGACTCAGCCAGATGCGTTCGAGCCCCAAGCCCACAGGGCGGCGGGCGAAAGCGAAGGTCATGACTCGCGGCATCGCATCACGCGAATAACCACGGCCGCGATAATCCACGCCCAGCACCACCTGCAGACGGGCGGACTTGTTCCACCAGTCGATGTCGACCAAGAAAATCATGCCAATGAGCGTGGAATCGGGCTCAGCGCCCGGTTCAGCGGAATCATGGGAATCATGGGAATCTGTGTGCTGTGCATCGGTGTACATCGACCACGCCATGACACCACGGGATTCGGGATCGGACCACCCCGGCATGGACGATGCATCGGCAGCGTTACCGACGCCACCGGACCATGCCACAGAACGCGACACCCACGCCCTCACCACGGCACGTTCCGCACGCGACGACTTTCCGGTGATCGTTTCGGCATCGTCGAACGCATGAATGTCATCCATGCGCTGGCAATCCGCCCATGTCGCGGGACGCAACCGACACATCTCCCCTCGAATATCAGGGATGGTGATGACTTCTGGAAGCGTGCGTTCCCGTTCATCGGCTTCATCGGCTGAGGTGGACATGTGCTGACGTTTCCCTTTCTGCATAATGCATGCTGTGTCTGCTTGGACTCTGTGCCTCGACTATCGTAGCCCAGTTGACCGTCTTGTGTTAGCCCGGCGCGAACACTTCTCCATTTTCTTTTCATTCGCAGGGCTGCCAAACTCGGGGCATTGCCCTTCCCCCAACCGTCTTCCGCCCCTCTTTTGTACTTCTTCTGCCTGTCTTTTGCACATTGGGGAGGAATGCAAACAGGGCATCGAACAGCGAACCGTTCGATGCCCTGCGAATACTGAAAATGCAGCAGATTGTGCAGATTCAGCGGATGAGAGGTCAGCCCTTGATCTTCTTCATGACCAAGCCGCTGACGGCCTTGGCGTCTGCCTGGCCGCGCGTCGCCTTCATCACGGCACCGATGATGGCGCCCATCGGCTTCATGTTGCCGGACTTGAGCTTCTCGACAATGTCGGGGTTCGCGGCGAGAGCCTTGTCAACCTCAGCCTCAAGCGCACCCGTGTCCTGCACGACCTCATAGCCATGCTTCTTGACAACCTCGGCCGGAGTGCCTTCGCCGGCGAGCACGCCAAGCACCGTCTTCTTGGCGAGCTTGTCGTTGAGCTTGCCGTCTGCGATGAGCTTCTCGACCTGTGCCACATCCGCAGGGGTGATCGGCATGTCGTCGAGGGACTTCTCCTGCTCGTTCGCCGCACGAGAAATCTCGCCCAGCCACCATTTGCGAGCGCCCTGTGCGGAAGCACCGGCCTTCACCGTGTCTTCGATGAGGTCAAGAGCCCCGGCATTGACGATGTCACGCATCGCGTCATCGGTCAGACCCCACTCGGACTGCAGACGGTTGCGCCGTTCGCGCGGCATCTCAGGCATCTGGGCCTTGATGCGTTCGATGTGCTCAGGCGTGATGTGCAGCATCACGAGGTCAGGATCGGGGAAGTAACGGTAATCGTCAGCATCGGTCTTGAGGCGGCCACCAGCAGTGGACTGCGTGGCTTCATCCCAATGGCGAGTCTCCTGCAGGATTTCGCCACCGTCGTCAAGAATCGCCGCCTGGCGACGAATCTCGTACGTCACGGTCTTTTCAATGCCGCGGAACGAGTTGACGTTCTTTGTCTCGGAACGGGTGCCCAGCGGGTCGTCAGGCGTGGGACGCAGTGACACGTTCACGTCGGCGCGCATATTGCCTTGCTCCATGCGCGCGTGAGAAATTCCCAAAGCCTTGACGATGTCGCGCAGCGTGCGCATGTAAGCGCCTGCGATTTCGGAGGCACGCGCACCCACGCCGGTGATCGGCTTCGTCACGATCTCGATAAGCGGCACGCCTGCGCGGTTGTAATCGCACAACGAGTGGTCGGCACCTTCGATACGGCCGTCAGCGCCACCAACGTGCGTGTTTTTACCAGCGTCATCTTCGATGTGTGCACGTTCGATCGGCACGCGGAAGATGCTGCCGTCGTCAAGCTCGACGTCGAGGTAACCCTCGCCGTTCGTCGGCTTGTCATACTGCGAGATCTGGTAATCGCGCGGCATATCCGGGTAGAAGTAGTTCTTACGGGCGAACTGGCTCCACTCGTTGATCTTGCAATGCAGGGCGAGGCCGAGCTTAATCGCGAAGTCAACGGCTGTGGCGTTCACAACCGGCAGGCTGCCGGGCAAGCCGAGCGAGACAGGCGTCAGCTGGGTGTTCGGCTCGCCGCCGAATTCCACATGCGCCGGGCAAAACAGCTTCGTGTTCGTGCACAGCTCGACGTGCGTTTCCAAACCGATGACCGGATCGTACTTCTTGACGGCCTCGGAGAACTTCATCAATTTTTCTGCCATTTTGAAACCTTTGCCTCTCCGTCAGTCAGCAAGCCACGGTGTGGCCATCTTGGTGAGGATGTTGCCGCCCCACGTCTCTTCCAGCGCGGCTTCGAGAGCCGCTGCCGGCTTGTACATGACGTCGTCGCGCTTCTGGGGAGCGAAGAACTGGAAGCCCACGGGCATGTTCGTCTCATCGTCCACGCCGCACGGCACGGAGATGGCGGGTACACCGGCGAGGTTGGCCGGGATCGTGGTGACATCGCCCAAATACATGGCCAGCGGGTCGTCGGTCTTCTCGCCGAACTTGAACGCAGTCGTCGGAGCGGTGGGGGACGCAAGCACATCCACCTGCTCGAACGCCTTGGCGAAGTCTTCGATGACGAGTGTGCGCACCTTCTGGGCGGAGCCGTACCAAGCGTCGTAATAGCCAGCGGACAGCGCGTAGGTGCCCAGGACGATACGGCGCTTGACTTCGTCGCCGAATCCGGCTTCACGAGTGTAAGCCATCATGTTGGCGGCGGTCTGCGGCACACCGGTGGGAGGCATGACACGCAGTCCGTAACGCATGCCATCGTAACGGGCCAGGTTGGAGCTGACCTCGGACGGCATGATGATGTAGTAAGCGCCCAAGGAGTACGACAGGTGAGGCAGGCTCACCTCGGTCACCGTGGCGCCCATGGATTCGAGAAGCTTGACGGCTTCGTCGAAACGCTTGGCGACGCCGGGCTGGAAGCCTTCGCCATTGCCGCTGATCTCCTTGATGAGACCGACGCGCACACCCGTGAGGTCGCGCTTGAGGCCCTCACGGGCAGCGTCGACGACATGAGGCATGGGCTCGGGGATGGACGTGGAGTCACGACGGTCGTTGCCACCGATGACTTCGTGAAGCAGGGCCGCATCGAGCACGGTGCGAGCGCAGGGACCAATCTGGTCGAGCGAGGATGCCATGGCGATGGCGCCGTAACGGCTCACGCCACCATACGTGGGCTTGACGCCAACGCTGCCGGTGAAGGAAGCGGGCTGGCGAATGGAGCCGCCGGTATCGGTGCCGAGCGCAAGAGGCGCCTCATAGGAGCTCACCGCGGCTGCGGAACCGCCGCCGGAACCGCCAGGCACGCGCTGCTTGTCCCACGGATTGTACGTATTGCCGAAAGCGGAGTGCTCGGTGGAGGAACCCTGGGCGAATTCATCAAGATTCGTCTTGCCCAGGATCGGCATTCCAGCAGCCTTGATCTTCTCAATGACCGTGGCGTCATACGGCGGCACCCAGCCTTCGAGAATCTTCGAAGCGGCGGTGGTGGGGATGCCCTTCGTGACAATCATGTCCTTGATGGCAATCGGCACGCCCGCCAGTTCAGGAAGGCCTTCGGTCTCGCCAGCGGCAAGCTTCTCGTCAAAAGCGTCCGCCTGAGCAAGAGCCTCGTCAGCGGAAACATGGAGGAATGCGTGGAGCTGCGGTTCCGCGGCGTCGATGACGTCGAGCTCAGCCTGTGTCAGCTCGCGGCTGGAGACTTCTTTGTTGCGGATTTTCTCCGCCATCTGCGAGGCGGAAAGCTTCACCAATTCGTTGTTCGTAGTGCTCATGGTTGCGTCTTTCACCTCACTCGCCCAAGATCTGCGGGGCGACGAACATGCCTTGATCGGTCACAGGGCCGCCTGCAAGGGCTTCTTCCTGCGTCAGCGGCTTCTCCGGCACATCCGGGCGCAGATACGCCTCGAGCGGAATCGGGTTCGCAGTCGGCTGCACGTCGTCGGTCGCGACCTTCTGGACCTCATCAATGGCGTCGGCGATGACGTTGAGCTCGCCCTGCATTCGGGTGATTTCTTCATCAGTCAGAGCGATCCTGGACAGGTCTGCCAGGTGCTCCATCTCTTTGCGTGTGAATGTTGGCATAGCCCCAACTATATGAGTTCAGTGTGACACGCCTAATTGCAATTCCAAGGAATCAGTTGGGAATTGGCCGGACGATCAGTTGGGGAATCGGCTGGGGAATCAACTGGAGATTGGCCGCAAGATCGGTCGGAGGGCTGGTCACGGAATCAGACGCCGAATCAGCAAGTGGTCCAAGTGGTCATTGGGGGATCAGTTGTTGAGCACCTTGAGGAATCAGTTGGACGCTCCGGGGCATGCGTGCTGTGCGATCCAGGCATGCATGGCCACTGCCGCCGCAGCGCCAGCATTGAGGGAGCGCACAGACCCGAATTGCGAGATATATACCACGTCATCGGCGAGGTCGAGCGCCTTGCGCGACAGACCAGGGCCTTCCGCCCCGAAAAGCATGAGACAGCGCTCAGGGAAGTCATATGTTTCTATCGGCACCGCGCCGGGCACGATGTCGAGAGCGATGATTCGAGGCATGGGAAGTCCCGCATCCTCGGATTCACGCCGCACATCGTCGACGAGCGCTTCAATGCTGGGGTGATGCTCTACGTGTTGGTAGAGCTCCGTCATGAGAGCGCCTTTGCGATTCCACTTGTGCGGCCCGACGATATGCACGCGGTTGGCGGTGAATGCGTTGGCTGTGCGCACGATGGAACCGATATTGAAATCATGCGTCCAGTTCTCTATCGCCACTTCGAACGGATGGCGGCCTTGAGCGTCCAGATCCGCCTTGATGGCTTCGACCGTCCAATAGCGATATCGGTCCATCACATTGCGTCGGTCGCCTTCACGGAGCAGGTCAGGATCGAAGCGCGGGTCCCGAGGCACGGGCTCACCTGGATGTTCTGAGCTCCAGGGACCTACTCCCACTTCGCGCAATTGTGGTTCTCCAGACGCCGCCACCTGCTTGGTAAATTCAGAAGGTTCATGCACTGTGGCGCCACCTCACTGACCGGAATCCGCCGGAGCGGAATCAGCGGTGGAAGAATCACCAGTGCGGGAATCGTCAGTCGAGGAATCCGAGGCATCAGCTGCGCCACGCAAAGCGTATTCGTCGAACACTCCGACGAAAGGCAGTTGAGTGTGCGTATCAGTGACGGGGTCGACCACATCAATGGATGCCACGGGCTCGCCGGACGGGGAATGCACACCGCCGACGAGCGAAGCGATTGCCACGACTTGGGCGCCGCGTGATGTGACGATGGAGAAATCAAGACCAAGTTCGTTGCCATGGCGCAGCGTCACTAATGATGACGTTTGCACATAGGACTTCTCGGAAAGCCACGAATCCAGCAGGATCACACGCTTGCCTTCGATCGAGGGCCCCTTGATGGATGGATAGACGAAATCCATGACGAAAGCATCAAGATCTTGCCCGCGCGATGCGGCGGCATGAACCATCGCGCATGCAAGCGGCACCGCGGCTGCTGTCAACGCACCGACTGCATCGAAGTCATCCAAGCCATAGCCTTGCTCTTCCAGCGTGTCGAGCAGCACATGACCGGCCAGCTGGGCGCCTTCATGGTCGAGACTGACGTTCATCAACTCACTGAACGGCTTATCTCGCACCTCTGCGGCGACCATATCGCGCAGGCGGTCCTTCGGCTCACGCATGTCGTAGCTCACAGCGTCACGCACTTCCGGCGCCCCAGTCGGTTTGAATTCGGAACTCATGCTTTCACCCTACTCACTGCCATGCACGACGACTCGATGGCTATTGGTTTATTGGTTATTGGTTCTGTTCGTCTTTCGTGGAAAATTCCGCGGCGGTCAGTTCACGCACATTCGTCTTCTCCGGATCAAGCTGAATCGCGGGATCCGCCACCTTGCTGATGTCGATTCGTTGAATCCTGCGCACCTGCGGCAATACGCGCCCTTCGAGAGAACCGACGAAAGCGTTGTAATCCCGGACTACGCCCGTCACGCTCTTGCCGAGTTTCTCAATGTTGCTGCCCATTGTCGTAAGACGCTTGTAAAGCTCCTTGACGTCATCGAACAGCTCCTTCGCCTCATTGGTGAGCCCCTGCTGCTGCCACGCGTGGGCAACGGACTTGAGCACAGCCCACAGTGTGACCGGAGAGCATAGCGCCACATTATGCGAAAAGGCGTAGTCAAGCAGCCTTGGATCCGCTTCCAATGCCGCTTGGAGCACGGCATCGCTGGGGATGAATGCGATTGTGAAATCAGGCGCATCCGGCAGGGAATTTTGGTAATCCCTCTTGGCCAGTTCATCCACATGTGCACGCACGGCCTTTGCATGATTCGCAAGCAGCTCGGATTTTTCCTTGCGCTCGATTCCGGTAGCGGAGTCCGGAATCTGGCACGCCTTGTTGTAATCGCTGTACGGTGTTTTGGCATCCACCGGGATGGACTTTCCACCGGGCAATTTGATGACCATATCGGGACGCTTGGAACCACCATCAATCACGAACTGCGTTTCGAAATCCACGTGCTCAAGCAAACCGGCGGATTCCACGATGTTCTTCAGCTGCACTTCGCCCAAAGCGCCACGCAGCTTGTTATTGCTCAACGTCGCCGACAATGACGCAGTGGCGCGATTGAGTTCCAATTGCCGTTCGCTCAGGGTCTTGAGATTGGCATCTAATGCACCTTGCGACTGCTTGCGCGCTTCCTCCATCATCGCCACGCGACGGCCAAGTTCATCAAGATTCTTCTGCACCGGAGCGAAAGCCGACAGCAATACGGCTTGCGCGTCCTTCTGCTGGGCCTGCTCGTTCAGTTTCTCCCGTTGCTGGGCAGCGTCGCGATCCTTCTGGGCGTTTGCCCTGGCCTCCTCCTGCTGCTGCAACTGAGAAATAAGGGATTGCAAATACGCAATCTGCTGCTGCATCTGCGCAGCACTGCCATTGGCTGCAGCGGCCTGCGACTGCGCTTCAGACAGCTGCACCTGCAGACGGACGATTTGCGCCTGAGCGGACGGATCCGAAGCATCCGGGAACTGCCCCTCGGACGGCAAGGACCGCGAAGCAGTGGCACGACCGAGCAGGAAGCCCAGCGCCGCGCCGATAAGCGTCATGATTATGAGGATGACGACCTCTCCGACTTGACCGAACATATGTTCGATTGTACACTAAACGCATCGGACGATACGCACGGCGCGTCCCCGCCTGAAACCTTACGGCAGGCAACCACAGCAACAGCAGTCCCACTGCTGCAGCGGGCACGATTCGAGCACACTCATGGTCGGCACCACCATGGCGATTTCGCGCATAACGAACATCTGCCATGACGGTTCCATTCCCATGGATATGCAAGTAGGTTGATTACGAAAGTTTCAAGCAGGCGCGCGACCCAAGCGCATGTCTGTCATACATCGAGGCTTTCGCATTCTCTTCCTTCGCGACACATCCCGCAGCAGGACACACCGGGACTGCCCAATCTGCAAGGAACGAGAGAAACAGGAACGGAGGCCAGATGGGTGCCATCATCATCACGGCAGCGATAATGCTCAGCATCGTTGTCATTTGGTATTTCTTCGGGAAGCGATCTGGAAGCGTCGCCCATGTGCAGGACGGTCATCAAAGCATCGATGTCACCGTGCAAGGCGGCTACTCCCCTGCCGTCATCGAATTGCAGGAAGGCCTCCCCACATCCATCACATTCGACCGCAAGGAAACAGGCGAATGCACATCGCATGTCGTCTTCTCGGATCTGGGCATTGACGCACGTCTGCCCGGCAACCAACGCACAGTGGTGGAACTTCCCGCCCTTAAAGCCGGGGATTACCCATTCGCCTGCGGCATGAACATGGTCCACGGTTCGCTGCATGTCGCGCCACGAGAATCCACCGCGTCCAGCCGCGCAATTCACACAGCCCCTGCAACTCCAACAGATTCCGCAACTTCAACAGACCAGGCAGCATCAACACGCCCCGCAGCGCCGACGGACGAAGCCGAGCCGATGAACCACACCGCGCCAACGGACCAAACAACCCCACAAAACTGCACAACCCTGACGAATGCCAACACAGACCACGCTGCTTGCGCCGCTCATGCCACAGATAGCACCGAGACGACCAGTGAAAAATCAGCGGAAAGCGCCGATCTCAAGCGCCGAGTCACGCTAAGCGCGTTGCTCACCATTCCGGTTTTTGCCTACGCAATGGTCACGATGTCCGTCAACACGTCCGCGTGGCCGGCATGGCTAACAAACCCTCTGTGGCAGTTCCTTCTCATCACACCAGTGATGTTCGTGTGCGGCTGGCCGATTCACCGTGTGGGCTGGCTCGCAATGGCACATCGCTCCCCCGAGATGAATTCGCTCGTCACCCTGGGTACGTTCGCCGCCTACCTTTACAGCACCGCCGTGATAATCATTCCGAATGCATTCCCAGAAGGCTCGCGAGAGCCATATTTCGAATCAGTGGGCGTCGTCATCACATTGGTGTTGCTAGGCAGGCTTCTGGAAGCCAAAGCGCGCGAAGGTACCGGCAATGCTGTGAACGCCCTTATTGGACTGAGGCCCAACACCGCAACGGTGTTGGATCCGAACGATGTGCAATCCGGCGCTTGGCGCAATCCTGGGGTTGGCCACACCGTCTCCATAGATTCGCTGGAACCCGGCCAATTCTTCCTTGCAAAAGCAGGTGATCGCATCCCCACCGATGGTGTCATCATGGCAGGAACCGCCCACGTCGACGAATCGATGATCACTGGCGAATCCCGACCCGTCTCGCGCACGGTCGGTGAATCCGTCACTGGTTCCACCATGGCGATGGACGCACCTCTCGCGGTCAAGGCGACGAAAGTCGGCGACGACACCGTTCTCGCCGGAATAGTCGATATGGTGGCGAAAGCGCAGGCGACAAAGGCACCGGTGCAGCAGCTCGCCGATAAAATCGCTGCGGTGTTCGTACCCGTGGTGATTCTCATATCACTGTGGACATTCGCCATCTGGCTCACCGTGGGACCGCAGCCACGCCTCGCCCATGCCCTCGTAACCGGAGTGTGCGTGCTCATCATCGCGTGCCCCTGCGCCCTCGGACTTGCCACGCCGCTATCAGTGACCGCTGGTTTGGGTCTGGGAGCTCGCAATGGCGTACTCGTCACATCCGCAAGCGCATTGCAACGCGCAAAAGACATTGCCATTGTTGTATTCGATAAAACCGGCACCATCACCCAAGGCATCGCGCATCTTGCTGACAAAGGGCAGGCGGCTGCAGCATCCACACCTGCAGGCATGCCGGCAATCAGCTACGCAAACGACCCCATCAAACCGGATTCTCCCAAAGCCATTGCAGCCCTCAAGGCACGTGGCGTGCGCACAATCATGCTCAGTGGGGACACGGAATCCACCGCCAAAGCGGTAGCGAGCCAGGTGGGCATCGACACTGTGATCTGCAATGTATTGCCTGATGGCAAGGCGCAGTGGATTGAACGCATCCAGAGCGAAGCCGAAAACGCCGGGCAACATGGACTCGTGGCAATGGTGGGCGACGGCATCAATGACGCCCCGGCACTGGCGACCGCCGATATCGGCATCGCCATGGGCACAGGCACAGACGTCGCCATGCAATCCGCAGACATCACCATCATGGATGGCAGCCTCACAGGCGTCATTACCGCGATGAATCTGTCGAAGGCAGCAATGCACAATATTCGAGAGAACCTTGTGTTCGCCTTCGCTTACAACATCATCGGCATCCCTTTGGCTGCCGGTGTGCTGTATCCCTTCACCGGATGGCTACTCAGTCCGATGATTGCTGGGGCTGCGATGGCAATGTCCTCCATATGCCTCGTCCTCAAAGCCAACAGGCTACGCTCAGCAAAAGTGGCGGCGGACACAACCACCACGATGCCCCAGGACTCCGAGCCCACGGTCATTGTGGACTCACACACCAACACACCCTCGCATACCAACACATCGCAGAAAGGTAACGACATGTTCCATTTTGGCAAGAAGAAAGAAGAATCCACAGCAACATTCACCGATCCGGTATGCGGCATGAGCGTCGGAGCCGATTCCTCCTCTTGGGAATACAAGGGCACGACGTATCACTTCTGCAGCCCCCATTGCCTCGACTCCTTCAAGAAGGACCCAGCGAAGTTCCTCAACGCCTGACCGCCGCAGGACATTCTGTCGCCCGACCCCGCCTGACCACCGCAGGACGTTCAATCGCCTGACCGCCGCCTGACTCGCTGCCAGCTGACTCGCTGTCACCTGACGCTCCGATACCTGACCGGCACCTGTCCGACGGCGGATGCGCTGTCGGCGTACGCTCTGTGACAGGACGCTCTGTGACAGGACGCTCTGCCGATGGATGCGCTACTGACAGACAACCCATTTCAGGATGCGCTGCCATGAGTTTCGCAGAGCACATTTTCGCAATAAAGCCACGGATTATAAAAATGCGGATTATAGTCCGTGGCTTTATTGTCTGTTTCCGCTCACGCTGTGGACATGGCAACGACGAAAGCAGGCAGCACACAACACCCCACCCCTCAAAAAGGCACCCATGTCGACAACCACTCTGCCCATACCGACGATCACTCCACCGGTCGCGTAACCAAGGAAGACGCCACACATCGCAAGCTGTTTGGTGACGCCATCCGCCGCACTCGTCTCGCACGAGGGTTATCGCAGGAGGAACTCGCCCACAAGTCAGGAATGGATAGATCCTACATGGGTCGCATTGAGCGAGGGGAGCAGGCACTCAGCATTGACAAGATCTGGCATGTTGCGGACGCCCTGGACACAGACCCTTCTCGCCTATTCGCGATCAGCCTCGAGATTGACGCAATGGAACGCGAGCGCGAACAAGATGAGAGGGAAGGATTTCACGGCATCGACCTCGGCACGGATGTTTAAGGATGAACATCAAAAACTGATCTTGAAAACAGACAACGAGCGTTGCAAGCAGACGCTTGAGAATTGCCATAAACAAAAGTGGCCGTAAACAAAAGTTAACGACCGAACCTATCCACCCGAAGTTCGCACTCGCTCCATCCGCCCTGACGCTCAAACGCAAAACGCTCGCTGGACGGTGCAACACATGCCATATCGCGTATGTCATATGCCACAACGTCCAGCGAGCGCACGCCTAGAGATCTGCTGAGATCTCAGCAATCCTCAGGCAGGAGACCTCAGGCTGTCTGAGGATGCTCGCTGGTCTTGTCAGTGAGCTCCAGATGCTGGCCACCGGTTTGGTCCACCACCACGGTATCGCCGTCATGCACACTGCCAGAAAGGATCATGCGCGCAAGCTGATCGCCGACCTCCGTCTGCACCAGGCGGCGGAGCGGACGAGCACCGTAGGCGGGATCATAACCCATGTCGGCGAGCCATTCGCGTGCGGCATCGGTCACATCGAGCTTCACACGGCGGTCCTTCAAGCGGTCCGCAACCTGTGCGATTTGCAGATCCACAATGCCACCGAGCTCGTCACGAGTCAGCGGATCAAACATGATGATCTCGTCAAGACGGTTGAGGAACTCAGGCTTGAAGTGAGCGCGCACCGCGTCCATAACAGCCGTATGCTTCTCATCGTCGTTGAGCGACTCGTTGGTCAGGAACTGCGAACCCAAGTTCGACGTCATGATGAGAATCGTGTTCTTGAAGTCCACGGTCCTACCCTGGCCATCGGTCAAGCGTCCATCATCAAGCACCTGCAAGAGGATGTCAAACACCTCAGGATGCGCCTTCTCGACCTCATCGAACAGCACGACGGAGTACGGGCGACGGCGAACGGCCTCCGTGAGTTGGCCGCCCTCCTCGTAACCGATGTAACCGGGCGCTGCACCGATAAGACGCGAGACGCTCTCCTTCTCCATGTATTCGCTCATGTCGATGCGCACCATGGCCTTCTCATCATCAAACAAGAAGTCCGCGAGCGCCTTGGCCAGCTCGGTCTTGCCCACGCCGGTGGGTCCCAGGAACATGAACGAGCCTGTCGGACGGTTCGGGTCGGAGATGCCCGCACGCGAACGGCGCACTGCATCCGACACCGCTGCGATCGCCTTCTTCTGCCCGATCACACGCTTGCCCAGATAGTCCTCCATGTGCAGCAGCTTCTCGTTCTCGCCCTGCATCAAGCGGCCCACGGGGATTCCCGTCCACTCCGAGACAATCTGCGCCACGGAGTCGGCATCCACGCGATCAGGAACCATCGGCTCACTTGCCGCGGTACCATCGGCACCAGCTGCACTAGCGTCCTTCGAGTCCTTCTCAGCCTTCTCCGCTGCGGCAATCTGCTTTTGCACGTTGGGAATCTCACCGTAGCGGATCTGCGACGACTTGGCGTAGTCACCGGAGCGTTCAGCGAGATCGGCTTGCGTCATCAGCTCATCGAGCTTCTTGCGCAAGTCGCCCACCTTGTTGCGGCCAGCCTTTTCACTGTTCCAACGGGCGTTGAGTCCGGCGAGCTTTTCGCTCAGGTCGGCGATGTCCTTGTTGAGGTCGGCGAGACGTTCGCGGGACTTGTCATCCAGCTGCGCTTCCGCTTTGCCGGCTGCCTTGTTATCCTTCGGATTGCCGAGAAGATATGCCTTCTCCATCTTCAGACGGTCGACGCGACGGCTGAGCTCATCGATTTCCTCAGGCGAGGAATCAAGCTCCATGCGCAGACGTGCAGCGGCTTCATCGACCAAATCAATGGCCTTGTCGGGCAGCTGACGTCCGGTGATGTAGCGGTTTGACAGCTTCGCGGCCGCCACCAGCGCGTCATCCGAAATCGTGACCTTATGGTGTGCCTCATACTTGGGCGCGATGCCACGCAGAATCGCAACGGTATCCTCCACACTCGGCTCGCCCACGAACACCTGCTGGAAACGACGCTCAAGGGCGGGATCCTTTTCGATGTTTTCGCGGTATTCGTCCAACGTGGTGGCACCGATCAGATGCAGTTCGCCGCGCGCAAGCATCGGCTTGATCATGTTGCCGGCATCCATCGAGCCTTCGGCGGAGCCAGCACCCACGATCGTATGAATCTCATCGATGAACGTGATGACCTGACCGTTCGAATTCTTGATTTCGTCAAGCACGGACTTCAGGCGTTCCTCGAAATCGCCGCGGTACTTGGATCCAGCGACCATCGAGCCCAAGTCAAGCGAAATGAGCTTCTTGTCGCGCAATGTGGACGGCACATCGCCGGCTACGATACGCTGCGCCAAGCCTTCGACGACTGCGGTCTTGCCCACGCCAGGCTCGCCGATCAGCACAGGGTTGTTCTTCGTGCGGCGAGACAAGATCTGAATGACACGACGAATCTCGTTGTCGCGGCCAATGACCGGATCGAGCTTGCCTTCCTTCGCGCGCTGCGTCAGGTCAGTGGAGTATTTCTCAAGCGCCTTGTAGTTACCGTCGCCACTGTCGGTCGTGACTTTCTTGTCGCCACCGCGCATCTTCGGAATGGCCTTGCGCAGCGTATCCGCCGTCAGGTTGTGACGCGTCAGGATGTCTTGCATATGACCGCCGTCTTGCGCAAGGGCGATCATCAGCGTTTCACCGGACACATACGTGTCGCCCAGACGCTGCATTTCTTCCTGCGCCTTGACGAGTGTCGCCTGCAATTGACGGCTGGGTTCAGGCTGTGTTGTGGTGCTGCCAGTGGCAGACGGCAGGTCCACGAGCGCACGGCGCACATCGGCTCCCACCGCCTGAGGATCGCCGCCGGCGTCTTTGACGAGGGCACGCCCCGTACCGTTCTCCTGACGAAGCAATGCGTCGGCCAAGTGCAGTGTTTCGATTTGCGGATTGCCCGCTGCCGCGGCGCTCTGCACAGCGTCGCTGATGGCCTCCTGCGCCATCGAAGTGAACTGGATGCTCATATCTCTTCTTTCCTTTACCTAGTAGGCCGTGCCTGAAAGCCAACGGCCTACGAAGTTCTGTGTTCGGTTGTTGTCATGGTCTGAGGATGTGTGTTCCGATTGCCACGCCTGAGAATGTTGCGATTGTGCAGCAAGCCAGCGCCGCTCGTCCAGAACCCGTCCCTCAGAAGTTCTGAAACAATCATACAACCAAAACTTGAGTTGTAAAGACTCAACTTTTGAAAATCAGAGAATTACGCTGTCGGCATGACCCCGCCACAGCCCATACTCCACACCACATACACCAGCTCCATTCCACATACCGCCACCCCGCACTTCACGCACCCACACCCCACGCTCGCGGCATCGGCTGTCGGTCATGAGGTCGGCGACCCGTCACCCCACACTTCACGCACCCGCACCCGCATTTCACGCACCCACACTCCGGCTCCATCCCGCGTACCGCAAACCCCACACCCAGACCACGCCCACCCAGACCTCACCAACGCGCCAACTTCACCAACACGCCAACTTCACCAACACCCAAAACAAAAGCGGCGTTGCGCGCCGGTTGCCACTATCGGCAACCACCACACAACGCCGGCCCTGCACTAGAGTCTGGAGTCACGACCCACCGTGTCATGCCCCACTATGGCACAACGCACTATGTCACAACCACCGTGACACAACCCACCGCGTCACAACTCACTGCGACACATCAAGCCCCAGCAGGTCGTCAATCGTCTCGCGTCGAATCATCACGTGCGAGCCATCATGGCTCACCGCTACAACGGCTGGGCGAAGCGCCTGGTTGTAGTTGCTCGCCATCGTGCGGCCATACGCACCGGTCACCGGCACAGCGAGGATGTCACCACGCTTGATGTCGGCGGGCAGGTGGCAATCCTTGACCACGATATCGCCGGATTCGCAGTGCTTGCCGACCACGCGCGCCAGCATCTTGGTGCCAGAACCCACACGATTGGCAAGCTCCACCTCATAATCGGCGCCATACAGCGCCGGGCGAATGTTATCGGACATACCGCCGTCCACCGAGACATAAGTGCGCGTGGTGCCGTCGGACAACACCACCGGCTTGACCGTGCCCACGCGATACAGCGTCACGCCCGCAGGCCCCACAATAAAACGGCCCGGCTCGAAGCTCACGACAGGGGCAGGCAGCCCCTTCATGATCTCCGCGGTGAACGCCTTGGCGATGCGCCTGAGCGTGGCCGCCACATCCATCGACGAATCGGAATCAAGATACGGCACGGAGTAGCCGCCGCCAAGGTCGATTTCAGGCAGCACGTAGCCGTCCGTCGCATAGAAAGTCTTGCGCAGCAACAGCACGCGTCCCACCGCTTCGATGAAAGCATCCGCGTCATGGATCTGCGAACCGATGTGCGAGTGCACGCCCACGAGCTCCAGGTAATCATCACGCTTGCGGATGTCCTTGAGAGCGGCGATCGCCGGGCCATCCGCCAATGCGTTGAGTGCCGCCTCGAGCTTGGGGTTGCGGTCCTTCTTGCTGGGCGGAATGGCATACAACGAGTTGATGCGCGGTGCATCGTCAGGCTCCGCCTCCGAAGCGTGCTCCACCTCATCGGGGCGATCGTATTCTCCGGTGAGCACGGATGCCGAAGCACCGGGGGCCAGCAGCGGCACGCCGAACTTCTGGTCCTCATGGGCAGTAGAGATGTATTCGTGACCGCCGGCATGCACGCCCACGGTCACGCGCAGCATCACCTTGGCGCGCTTGTCGTGAGCACGGGCGATGCGTTCGACACGCGCCGCCTCGTCCGGGGAATCCAGCACGATCTTGGCGAAATCGTTGTCGATGGCGAGCGCAATTTCCTCATCCGTCTTGTTGTTGCCGTGCAGCACAAGGCGACGTCCGGGCACTCCGGCGGCGAGCGCAATGCGCATCTCGCCCAAGGTGCACGTGTCGATCGTCATGCCTTCTTCGGCGACAATGCGGCAGATTTCCTTGCTGATGAAGGCCTTTGCCGCGAAACTCACGTGGGTGGTCGTGTTGGGGAACGCATTGCGCGCCGCCTCCACGAAATACTTGGCGCGGCGGCGCACCTCATCCGTGTCCATCACATACAGCGGGCTGCCGTAGCGCTGCACGAGATCGAGCGCGTCATAACCGTGGAACGAGATGTTGCCTTGGGCATCGCGTCGCGTGGCGGCAGGCCATACCGCGCTCATTTTCGTGGCGCCTGCCACGCCCGCCCCGCTGGGAGGATTCGTTGCATTCATGATTCACGTCTTCCTTCTCGAATCAGGCAGTGCCTGGCGCCCCAAGCACTGCCACCGGTGCCATGCCATCCGGCGCGGCACCGACCGTCAGTCACATGGCGTCGGGCGCCGACACCCCCAGCAGATCCAGACCATTGGCGATGACCTGCTGCACAGCGTCGTTGAGCGCCAGACGCGCTGCGGCGCGGGCCGGCTCCGGGTCTTTTGCGATGCGTAGGGCTTCCACGTCCTTGGCATCGCCGCGCGCCTCGGCATCGGTCAGTTCCATCGGCACCACGCGCTCTGCCGCATACCACTTATGGTAACGTCCGGCAAGCTCCTCCAGGTAGTGAGCCACGCGGTGCGGGGTGCGTTCGTCGCCCGCCTGCTCCAGCATCGACGGATACAGCGCCAGCTGCGCCAGCACTTCGCCATCCGCTTCGGTGCTCAGCAGCGACATGTCGGCGCCATCGCGAGTGATGCCCGCCGCAGCGGCATTGCGGTCGACGTTCTTGGAACGCGCGTGCGCATATTGCACGTAGTAGACGGGGTTGTCGTTGGAATGGCTGGCGAGCAGATCCAGGTCGATGTCGACGGACTGGTCGTAGCTCGTGCGCGCCAGCGAGTAACGCGATGCGTCCACGCCGATGGCTTCCACGAGGTCATCGATGGTGACGACGTTGCCGGCGCGCTTAGACATGCGCACGGGCTTGCCGTCCTTGACGACGTTGACGAGCTGACCGATGAGAATCTGCATGTTGACGCCGGGCTTGTCGCCGAATGCCGCGCACATGGCCATCATGCGGCCGATGTAACCGTGGTGGTCGGCTCCGAGCATGTAAATCGCGACGTCCGCCGGGTCGGTGGCGCGGTGACGCTTGTCGTAGTAGTAGGCGATGTCAGCAGCGAAATACGCGTAGTTGCCATCGGATTTGATGATGACACGGTCCTTGTCATCACCGTACTTCGTGGAGGCGAACCAGGTGGCGCCGTCCTTCTCGTAAATGTCGCCTTTGCCGCGCAGCAGTTCGATGGCGCGGTCCACGGAACCGTTGTTGTACAAGCTGTTCTCATGGAACCACACGTCGAAGTTGACGCGGAAGTCCTTCATCGACTGCTGGATTTCGGCGAACATCATCGGCACTGCACGACGGCGGAATTCCTCACGCTGCTGCGAATCGCCCTCCGCACCGTCCTCGCCGGTGACGCGGGGAAGCGCGAGCACGTCCACTCCCTCAGCCTTCGCTTCGTCGATGACGCGCTGTGCAATCTCGTCGATGTAGGCGCCCTTGTAGCCATCTTCAGGGGTCGGCTCTTTGTGAGCGGCAGCGACGAGGGACTTGGCGAAACGGTCAATCTGCGTGCCGTGGTCGTTGAAGTAGTATTCGCGCACGACCTTGGCGCCGTTGGCTTCAAGGACTCGCGCCATGGAATCGCCCACGGCCGCCCAGCGCGTGCCACCGATGTGAATCGGGCCGGTGGGGTTGGCAGAGACGAATTCCAGATTGAGCGTGCGGCCTGCCAGATGGGTGTTGCGACCGAACTGCGCACCTTCCGCCAGCACTTGGTCCACGATGGCTGCCGCGGAAGCGGAATCCAGCGTGATGTTGATGAATCCGGGACCTGCCACTTCGACGGAAGCGATGCCATCGGCGGCAGCGAGACGATCCGCGAACAGCTGCGCCAAGTCGCGCGGCTTCATCGCAGCCTTCTTGCCAAGCTGCATGGCGATGTTTGTCGCCCAGTCACCGTGAGAGCGATCCTTGGGTCGCATCACCGTGACCTTGGCGGGAATCATGTCATCAGCCAACTGGCCCGCCTCACCAGAGGCTGCAAGGTCATGGGCTGTTCGTTCGATAATGCTTGCGAGTGCTTCAGGATTCATTCTTCAAAGTCTAGCGAGGGCGTTGCACAAGAGCCGTGTTTGCGCCTCCACGCCTGCCGAGCATAAAAGAAGCCGTAGCACAACGCCACAAACGGAAGCATCATGAGCAGCGTGCTGCGCTGCGTGGGATCCCACGCGACAAGCACCAACGAGAAGACACACAGCACAATCGCCACGATCGGCACGATCGGATACCCGGGAGCCTTGTATCCCAAGGAATCCGTGGATTTGCCTTCGCGAGCCAACTGGCGGCGGAACAGTATATGGCACACAGCCACGGAAATCCACACAAGCAGCGTCGCGAGTCCGGACACCGCCACCAGCGCCAGGTAGACGGTGTCTGCGGCATACACGCTCGACAACAACGCCAGCAGACCGCCTGCCAGGCTGATAAGCACGGCAAACACCGGCACGCCACGGAAGTTCGTCTTGGCCAGCACTGGCGGAATCATGTTTTCCTTGGCAAGGGACCACACCATGCGCGAGCACACATACAAGCCGGAATTCGCAGCGGACAGCACGGCGGTGAGCACCACGGCATTCATGATGTCGCCGGCGAAAGGCATGCCGATGCTTTGGAATACGAGCACGAACGGGCTGGTGTCCACGCCGGACTGCTGCCATGGGATCAACGCCGCCATGACGGCGATGGAGCCGATGAAGAAAATCGCCAGACGCAACACGGTCGTATGCACAGCCTTGGGAACGGCACGCCCCGGATCCTTCGTTTCTCCCGCCGCCACGCCGATCACCTCGGTGCCGGAGAACGCGAACACGACGGTGAGCAAGGTTGAAAACACCGGAACCACACCGTTGGGGAACCAGCCATCATTCCAGAAATTCGACAATCCCGGCGCCGAGCTGCGCCCCGAAATGGGCAACACGCCCACGATGGCAAGCACACCTATGACAATGAACGCCACGATCGCGAGCACCTTGATGCTGGCGAACCAGAATTCCGCTTCGCCATACAAACGCACCGACAGGATGTTGAGCAAAAACACAAGCACGATGAACGCCGCGCTCCACACCCATGCGGATGAATTGGGGAACCACCGTTGCATGAGCAATCCCGCCGCCGTGAATTCCGAGGCAAGCGCCACAGCCCAGTTGAGCCAATAAAGGATTGCGATGGTGAAGCCGGTGCCCGGGCCGATGAAACGGCGGGCATACAGGTGGAAGCTGCCGGCATAAGGCATGGCGACGGATAGTTCGCCCAGCGACAGCATGACGCAATAGACAAGCACGGATCCGATGATGTAGGCAAGCACAGCGCCGAACGGACCTGCGTCATGGATCGTGTGGCCGGAACTGACGAACAGGCCGGTGCCGATGACACCGCCCAGAGAAATCATCGTCAGATGGCGCGATTCCATCGAGCGCGTCAGCTGATCGTGCGCAGGCCTGCCCTGCTGGGTGTTGCCCTTCTGGGTGCTTCCCTGCTGGGTGTTGTGCAAGCCATGGGCCTGTGTGTTGTCGTTCTGGGTCATGTGCCGTCCTTTTCTGCCTTTGTCATGGCTTCGGACGTGCGATGATTCCGCAAGGATCTGTGCACGTTCGAAGCCATGACCACGCACCTAACCGTAGACGCGGGGCACGAAAAATCGGCTCAGCCTCACTCGGCTGCGATGGCGTCGATCTCCACAAGCGCGCCGGTGGGCAGATCGTTGCCGCCGAACGCCACGCGTGCCGGCTTCACACCATTGCCGAACACCTTGGCATACTCGGCATCCACGGCCTTGAAATCAGCCACGTCGTGCAGGTAAATCGTGGCGCGCACCACGCGGTCGGTGCCCAAGCCCGCCTCGGCGAGAATATTCGTGATGTTCTTCAGCGACTGCGCCGCCTGCTCGGCGGCGGTGCTGCCGGCGAGCTTGCCCGTGGCGGGGTCGATGCCCAGCTGCCCAGAGACGAACACGAAGCCGTTGGCGCGCACTGCCTGGCTGTAAGCGCCCAGTGCCGCAGGTGCGTTCGAGGTAGCGATTGCTTCAAGATCTGCCATGATATGCCTTCCGTAGAATCCTGAGAAGCCTTGATCGTGAGATTGCGTCAAAGCCTTTCCGCCGCGTTCGATGCGGTTTGCGCCGATATTATCACCGCGAACCGCATGAATCATCACCGATTCCAAGCCACAGAGGCACTACACGATGAGCCCATGCCAGAAATCCACATTAAAAAGAACGAGGAAAATGAGAGCGAGGGGAACGAGGGGAAGAAGACGGAAGGAAAAGCAGGAGAAAAGAAAAAGCCCCAAAAGATACACACAGAAAGATACACACATATGACGTGTGTATGCCTTGTGGGCTTGATGGGATTCGAACCCACGACCTTCTGTTCCGGAGACAGACGCTCTATCCACTGAGCTACAAGCCCGTTGCATCGCATGCCACGCACACCGCCACAGACGGTGCAATGGCACAACGCGCTTTCGCCACGCTACCACGATTCAGCGCAGAACGCCAATGTGGCGACTGTGGCGCATGGGTTCATCGCCCAATGGACCCATGCGCCAAACGGAATCCGCGCACCGAATCAGTACATCAGTGTCGCCAGACGGCGACGTGCCTGTGCCACGCGTGCGTCGGATGCCGGGCACATGGCGAAGTATTCCAGCAAACGCGCACGCACCGATTCCTTGTCGGCCGGATGCGCGGCAAGGAAGTCCAGCAGACGGTCGAAAGCGTCCTTGACCTGGCCGCCGATCATGTCGACATCAGCCACATCAAGCTGCGCCTCCACATCGTCAGGCTTGGCGGCAGCCGCTTCACGCACTGCGCGCACATCGGAAGCACCGTTGCGGGCGAGCAGCAGGCACTTCGAATGCTCGCGCGCCGCACGCACATCATGGGGGTCGAGTTCCATCAGGTGAGCGTATTCCACCGCGGCTCCGGAATAATCCCCGGACTTGGCGAGCTCATCGGCTTGCTGATGCGCCTGGGGCACCTGCTCCTGTTCGGCGGCATCATCGGCGGACGCACCCTCATCGGCGGACTGGTCGCCGCCACCGCTCATCGGAGCAGTGCCAGCCACGCCCGCCTGCTTTGCGACCTGCAGGATCTGCGGAATCACGGCATCCTCGATCTGCTGCATCTCTTGATCATGCGGCACACCTTCGAGAATCGGCATGGGCTGGCCGTTGATGAGCGCGAACAACGCAGGAGCGCCCTTGATGCGCAACGCCTGCGCGATCTCGGGGCTTTCCGTCACGTCGATGCGGGCGAGCTGCAGCTGGCCATCCTTGCCGTTGACGATGTCGGCAAGCTTTCGCGCCATGGGGAAGCAACGGTCATCATTCTTGACCCACAGGAGCAGCAGGATCGGGAACGTAGCGGATGTGCGCACCATCGCCTCGAAGCTCGCCGTGGTGACATCAATCACATACTTGCCGGCCGCGGGGGCGCCACCCTGCTCCCCTTCTTGGGCGCTGACCTTGTGCTTCAAGCCTTCAAGGTCCACAGCGCCCGCCAGATTCATTGCAGAAAGATTCGGTTGTGGAGTTGCCATGCTTTCATCCTTTCGCATATGCGTGCAATGCGCAAGCCACTTTCACCGCCCGCGTAGAGAACCACTGTAGAGAACAACGAGAGCGCCAGACAATCGTCCGTGTCAGACAGCCGCCACCTGAATGGGCTGGCGCTGCGCACCCACGGCGCGTATCTGCTGGCCGGAATCCGCCGGCGGCACATACAGCGCCACGGTGTTCACATACGTCACTTGGATCGTGCTGGTGGCAGTCGCCCCGCCAAACAGCGCACGCTCAGCATCGGACGCCGGCAGAGCCTGTCGGTTGGAATCCAAGCGCCTCGTCCACACGGAATTGATGCGACCGACCACGAGATCGCCGCCATCGGCGGTACGCATGACCTCAATCTGCGCATCATCGGGCGAAAATACTTCTTCCTGGCTGAACGTGACACCACTGGAGTTGAACGTCGCCTGGATCTTGTCTGCCACGGACTTCACGCTGTCGCGCAACTGGTCGTCTTCAAACTGCGCGGCATACTGGCTGGAATCGCGGTTTTGCAATACATCCGCGTATTGGGCGAGCGCGTCCTTGGGGGTGGCGACCAATCCGCTGTCGTCCGCCTCGCCCAGCTGGCTGCCGTCCACGGAGAACGCCGGCATCGAAGCGTTCTGGAACAGCGGGCACACACCCCACAGCTTGTAGTTGCTATGCGGGGAATCCTGCGTCATCACCAGAAGACGCTGTGACTGCTGGTCACTGGTGGTCGTGGTGAATGTGAAAATGGACCGAGGCCATGTGGTGGTGATAGGCAGGTTCACTTGGGAGGCGTCGGCAGGCAGTTCGGTGATGTCCGAGGCATTGCCTGTGGCGGTGTAGACGGCTATCTCGCTGGTGCGCACGTCGAGTTCCGGTCCCGTCACTCGTGACGCGAGCTTGGAGGCGTCATGATCCGCGGTTGCCTCGTTCACCACTTCGAGGATGCGAGAGCGGATCGTTTTCTCTTGGTCCTCGGTGACAGCTGTCTCGACGTTCTGGGTATTGGATGTGAGCTGCCCCATGCGCGTCTGCACGGTCGGCAGCGGCTCGGAACATGCAGCAACCGAACCGAGAAGGCACATGGACAGGACTGCTGCCGCGGTTTTCTTGGCCGAGCATCGTGTGAATGCATGTCGTGACATCACAGCTGGGCTCCTTCCTCGTCGCCGGTTTGCTCAGTGGTCGGGGATTCCTCCGTCTGGGATTCCTCCGCTGTGGATTCCTCCGCTGTGGATTCCTCCGTCGACTGTTCGCCTGTCGAAACGTCCTCCGTCTGATCGCTGTTCATTGAGGCTGCCGTGGCTTCAGCAGCGCTGTCCGCCGCCGAATCGCCGTCTGTTCCGGCATCCCCTGCTGCATTGTCATCCACCGTTTCATCATCCACAGTGCCGTCATTCTCGATATTGCTGTGGGGCGTCTCTGTGTCAACGGACGTATCGGCATGCCGCGGTTCAGGACGGAATTTTTCATTGGTGATCGCCGGCATGCTGCCAGTCGTCGCCACCACATCCTCCAGCACAGAACTTGCCGAAAGATCAGGGTTCTCGTTCTGCAACTGGTTGAAGTAATCGCGGAAGTCCTGCACGGAATACGACGCCGTAATCTCGCCCAGCTCGTCCTTGATCTCTACACCTTGACCGTCGTTCACGTCGACGGATGACACCGTGTGGTTCCCCTCGTCAACGGAAGCAGCCGACTGGGCATCGCCGCGATGCGAGGTGAAGGACTTGTGGCGCAAACGCATCATGACGGCGGTCTGCTCCCACAGCGGCACCTCGTCTTCACCTGCCACGCGCCTGCCGGCATGTTCACGTGAAAACACAGTAGCGGCAAGCACGGCAAGCAGCGCGAACAACAGCGCAACGGCGTAGAACGGCATTGCGTAATTCGGCGCGGAATCACGATGCCATCTCAACGTAAGGGTGTATGGCTTCGCCGCGGAATCCGACATTCCGGGATTCTCTGGATTAGACACAACAATCAAAGCATCCTGTGGATTGTAAGTAAGCGAATCAACGGAGATTTCGCCAGTGTCGCATGTCGCCTGGGTCCATAGATCGGAGTCCTTGAACGAGAGGCTGTCAGCGCCCTCAGCGGTATCAGCCTCACCGGTCTTCGCCTGCTGCGTCTGCAATGCGCTCCATGATTCCATTCCGGAAACCTGCGTATAGACCGCTCCATCAAGCCATGACGAAACATCGTTCTGATTCGAGACCTCCATGCACAGCTCGGTGCTGGGGTCCTCCGCCTTCACGTCCACGGTCACACTGTCGTCCACCAGCTGCAGGACGCCGGGAATCGTCGCCAAGTATTGTGTGGACACCTGCGTTGTGCTTGCCGAAATGTCATGCTGCGGCTTCCACAGTGTAGAATTAAGTATTCCAAAAATCAAAGAGATGACGGCGATGACTCCGAAAAGCGGCGTGATGACACCACGCATGATCGCCACGCGTTTGGAAGAGGCATTCGACTTCGAATCCTTGCGCTTCGCACGCGCCTTGGCATAGGCGGAATTCTGCGTCGCGTTATTGTTGTCGCCCTTGCTGGAATCATCATGCTTGGCAAAATCAAACGCGCTGCCGAAGGGATTGCCCACATGCATCGGAGTGGATGGCATGGCGAAAGACGACTTGTCCGCCGTCTCGTCAGCATGCACTAGCTCATCGGTTTGCGCTGGTTCGTCGGTTTGCGCTGCCCCATCAGTTTGCGCTGCCCCATCGGGCTGTGCTGCTGCGAAATATGCAGTCTCATCCGGCTGCGTGGATGCGTCCGGCTGAGGCATGGACGCCACCGGGTCCTGCGCCGCCGGGTCCTGCGCTGTCGCGGTGGCAGGCATCTCATCACGCTGGCTGGCGTCAGCCCCAACGCCATCCTGATTATCTTGGTCACCCTGATCATCCTTGTCATCGGCGGCAGACACAGCGCCATCCGACGTCAGACCAGAGAATTCATCATGCATGGAAATCGTGCCCAGTGTGGAATCGTCAAATGAAATCCCGTGATATGGACCATCATCATGCGGCTCGTTGTGCTCAGCCGGCGTATCCCCGCCGGCTGGGAAGTCGAACACCGGCTCATTGGTGTCCGACCGGCTGCCATCAGGGGAATAGGCATCGTCTTGTGGGTTCATATCGTTCATGTCGATAAATTTTACCAACCGCCCCCAACCCCGCCCCCACCCCAACGAATCGCGGCAATTCGCACAGCTAATCGAAAGAATCCCCTGCGCCAATCCAACTGCCCCAGCGCTCACAGAAAGCCACATTGACTGGGCAAGGCATCTACTACGATTTAGCACATGGCACTTAATACAACATTGCTGAAACGCCTTGCCGCGTTGGGTTGCGCTTGTGCATTGAGCCTTGGAGCCAGCGCATGCGGTTCCAAGCAGGCCTCCACCACGTCCAGCCCCACCGCTTCCACAAGCTTCACCCACATGGACGGCATCACCGCCACCGGAAACCTGGGCGAGCAGCCTACTGTTTCTTTTGATTCGCTGCCGTACACCGTGCACAACAACTCATACGCGATCTTGCAAACCGGCGATGGCGACACCGTGCAAGACGGCCAGCGCATCTGCTTGCAAAACATGTTCGTCAACACCGACGATGGCTCTGTGCTGTCGTCCTCCTGGGGATCCGACCCCGTGGACTGCGCCACGATCACCCAGTCGCAAACGCCTTCCGATTATTACGGGCTGCTCGTGGGGCAGAAAGTGCACACGACCATCGCCATCGGCTACAACCTTGACGAAACCAGCTCCTCCAGCTCCGATTCGGCAGCCAATTCGGCAGCCACCGCCACAAATTCCGCGCAACGCCTCGCAAGTGCATCAGCATCCAGCACCGGCTTGTCCTCACTCGCCGCGCTCAATGATTTCACCGCAACCGTCGTGGATGACGAATCGCAGTCGTCCAGCGCCTCGGATTCCGCCAGCGCGTCCAGCTCGGATTCCGCCAGCTCGGATTCCACCAGCTCAGATTCAACTAGCTCGTCGAGCTCCGATTCGACCAGCTCCACAAACGTCAACAGCCATTACCTGTGGGTGTTCACGATCATGAGCGCCACGCAACCGGCCACTCGCGCACAAGGCACCGAGGTCACGGATCTGCCCAGCGGACTGCCCACCGTCACGCGCGACGCCTCCACCGGCCAGCCGTCCATCGATGTAAGCACCTACAGCGGTTCGACGACCAGCCTCGTGTCGCAGACGCTCATCCAAGGCACCGGTGCCACCGTGCAGCAAGGCGACACCCTCGACGTCATGTACAGCGGCTGGCTGACGGACGGCACGCAGTTTGATTCCAACTGGTCGAACGGCACGTCCACGCAGCTGACGATGAGCGAGGATTCGGTCATCAAGGGCTTCATGCAGGGGCTTGTCGGGCAGAAGGTCGGCTCCCAGGTGTTGCTGATCATTCCGCCGGACTTGGGCTATGGCTCCAGCGCGCAGGGATCGATTCCGGCCAATTCCACGCTCATCTTCGTGGTTGACATCCTCTATTCCAGCAGTAGCAAGTGACGGCACAGCGACTGATATTTAGCGGCAACTGACGGCGCGCGACTTTCCTCCGAAAGCGCCAGCCGTCCACCTGCACAAGCAATCAGTCGCGCCTAGCGAAGCCTGATATCACAAGGCGGCGGTGCACCAGGTTCTCACCCCTGATGCACCGCCGCCTTTTTATTGTTGCTTTGTCACCGTCTCATCGCGCTGTCTCATCGCGCCGTCTCATCGCGCTGTTTCATCAAGCCATGGGTTCCAACGGAACGATCAGAAAAGCGTGATGTCGCCGGAATCCTGTTGCTTCATATCGTCATAATCCAAAATCAGGCATTCAAAACCACGCTCGGTTGCCAGCACGCGCGCCTGCGGGGTGATGGTCTGGGCGGCAAAAATCCCCCGGACCGGGGCGAGCAAGGGATCGCGGTTGAGCAGCTTGCAATACCGCGTCAGTTGCTCCACTCCATCAATGCCGCCGTGGCGTTTGATCTCAATGGCCACATGCGTGCCATCGGCATCTTTCGCCATGATGTCGACCGGACCGACCGCCGTGGGATATTCGCGACGCACGAGTTGCGCACCTTTGCCGATGCGTTCAATCTGTTCGGCGAGGAAACGCTGCAGGTGGTCCTCCACGCCGTCCTTGACAAGCCCGGGATCGACCCCCAGATCGAAGGTCTGGTCAGAATGCACCGCGTAGATGGCAATCGTGAGAATGTCCGGCCCCTTGTTGGCGCAAGCACGCAGAAAAGCGATTGGCACGGACGGAGCTTCTTGCGAAGATGCGCCTTCCGCGTGCGGATCCTCAATCGAGGAGCTGCTCGCACGGTTGTCGGTGGAAGTGTTTGCTTCGTTGTCTGAGGAATCGGGAGCAGATTCATCTGCATCACAATCGGCGTCGTCCGCGTCATCGTCCACATAGACATCCCTCAGCAGCGATTCCCATCTTTCGCTGTCGGGATTGTATTCATGCACTGTGCACGGCGCAGCCATCCAATTAAGCGGCTTGTAAGACCCCAGTTCAGAAAAAATCAGCACACTGGAATCCGCTTTCACCAAGATGACACGCGTGGCGCGCGGCAGCATCGCGTTGAGGCGGCCTGAATACACCGCGGAACAATCGGCAACAATGATTCGCACACAAGCAGTATACGGGAGACGCCTACGGAAGGCGCTCGCACAGCGCCGAGATGGGCCCAGTACATCGCATTGTGTACATTGCGCAGCGCATGGTGCAGATTGCACGACGCAGAGCACACGATGCAGGACCCACGATGAAAAACGCAGGATTGCACTGTATACATCGCACGGCATACGACGCACAGCGCACAGCGCACCTAGCGGAAAGCTGCAAGCCATTGCATCGCTCAGAAATCGCCGATTACAGCAGTTAAGCGTGTGGCCGCCGTATCTCTGAGGCACTTATACCGCATGGGCTACAAGGGCATTGCCATTCAGCTTGTCGCGGCACTCACACTATCTGCCGCCCCGGGCACTCATGCGTGGGCTTGTGCAGGCACTCACGCTTCCCCGCCCTGCTCTGGATCATGCTTTATCAACAACCCACTCAAGCACCCACGCCCTGTCGACCTGCGCAGGCACACGCAACCCATGGACTCACCTCAGGCAATCCCGACTGTCAGTCGCCGGCGCTCACGCTTTGTTGGCTTCGGCGGCGGCGCGCTCGGCATTCACCTGCGCACGATACTGCTGTGCTTTTCCCTCCCAGTATTCGCGATCTGCATCACTGATCTGCCGAATCACATGGCAAGGATTGCCCACCGCCACCGAATGCGACGGAATGTCATGCACGACAACGCTGCCTGCGCCAATCACCACATCGGAACCAATCGTCACGCCGGGGCAGACAACCACATTGCCGCCGAACCACACATCGTCGCCGATCGTGATAGGTCGGCCGCCTTCCAACCCCTCGCCACGCACGCCGGCATCGATGGGATGGTACGGGGTGTACAGCCCGACACGCGGACCGAAGAACACATTGTTCCCAATGGTGATGGGCGCCACGTCGAGGAAGATGCAGTCGAAGTTCGCGTAGAAATTATCACCGACCTGCGTGTTGCAGCCATAATCACAGTGGAATGGCGGCTCCACGTAGCAATTCTTGCCCGTCGAGCCAAAAAGTTCACGGATGATGCTGGCTCTAAGTTCAAAAGCGTCGTAAGGCGTGTCGTTGAACTCACGCTCCAACTTGCGCTTTTTCATGCGCATCGCATTCAGTTCCGGATCATCGGCAAAATACAGCTCGCCAGCAAGCATGCGTTCTTTCTCGCTCATACCCCAAGCGTACAGGGCGACGCGCCTACCGGCGCGCCAATGTGACAGCCACCACTCGCACATAGTCAACCGAAGCGGATGCCGGCACCCCAATGTGTCAGCCGGCGCTCGCACATAGCCAACCCGCCGACACTCCCAAACACCAACAACCACAGAAAACAGCCACTCCCAGAACCCCACCACCAACCAAGCACACCGCACAACCCCCAATGCGCCAGCCACCACTCACACATAACGAACCCGCCGACAATCCGCCCACCAATGTGACAGCCACCGCTCACACATAACCAACCCGACGGACACACCACAAAACCAAACCCAGCAAACAAGCCACTCCCTCCAACCGCCCACACCAGCGAACACCCAAACAGCCCCAATGTGCCAGCCACCACTCGCACATAGCCAACCCGCCGACAACCCCAAACACCAACAACCGCAGAAAACAGCCACTCCCAGAACCCCACCACCAACCAAGCGCACCGCACAACCCCCAATGTGCCAGCCACCACTCGCACATAACGAACCCGCCGACAATCCGCCCACCAATGTGACAGCCACCACTCACACATAACGGCCTCACATCCCTGTCGGCGCGGCTATGTGACAGCCACCACTTGCACATAACAACCCGGCGGACACATCACAAAACCGGACCCCAGCAAACAAGCCACTCCCCGGACCAAACAACCCCTCAGACCCATCAATGTGCCAGCCACCACTCGCACATAGCCAACCCGCCGACAATCCCAAACACCAACAACCGCAGAAAACAGCCACTCCCAGAACCCCACCACCAACCAAGCACACCGCACAACCGCAATGCGCCAGCCACCACTCGCACATAACGAACCCGCCGACAATCCGCCCACCAATGTGACAGCCACCACTCACACATAACGGCCCCACCCCCTGTCGGCGCGCCAATGTGCCAGCCACCACTCGCACATAGCCAACCCGCCGACAATCCCAAACACCAACAACCGCAGAAAGCAGCCACTCCCAGAACCCCACCACCAACCAAGCACACCGAACAACCCCCAATGCGCCAGCCACCACTCACACATAGCGGCCTCACATCCCTGTCGGCGCGGCTATGTGCCAGCCACCACTCGCACATTGCAGCCGAAACAGGGTGGGCATTACAACCGATATGGCATCCTCTCGCTTCTCAATAAAAATGGCTCTGGGCGTGAGAATGAACTCACACCCAGAGCCTAGGAGATAACAGCGGAATCAACCGCTTCGCGGATGCCTGCCCGGAAGGCAAGCCAGCAGCCGGCGCAATCGCACCGTCCGCCAACAGCAACAACTTGCAACTGCCGTCAGCAACCGGCCGCCAGCACTGGCTGCCAGCAGTCGACGCCAGCCGGCGCAATCGCACCGGTCGAAGTCAGCCGACCGCTAGTCGCAATAACCGTCAGCCACCGCCAATCGCCACCAATAGCAGCAACCAGCCGTCACCAACCGCCGCCGGCAATCACCGGCCGCTTTCAGCAATCCTCAGCCGCTTTCAGCAACCAGCCGTCACCAACCGCAACCAGCAGTCGCCGCCAGCCGTCAGTCGGCATCCTCCGCAGCCGCGGCATCCGCTGCGCCTGCGTTGTTGATCTCGTCATCACTGGAATCAGAGACCGCCACGGTCATGGAATTGGAGTCAAAGGCAGCAAACCCATCAGAGACCGTGAACAAGTGGTCGTGCCCGCTCGTGCTGTGCACACGCACGGTGCCGTGATTGATCACCGTCAGGATCGGCTCGTGGTCAGGCAGAATACCCATCTGCCCGGCCGAAGCCGGAATGACCACAGAATACGCAGTACCGTTCCACACGGGGCGGTCGGCAGCCACGATAGTGACTTTCATGGTGGGTTTATCGCTTGCCATTACGCATCCAGTTCCTTCTTCATGTCGTGCCAACGACGCTCAAGGTCGTCGATGCCACCGATTCCAGAGAACGCCTGCACCGGGACGTCGTCGTAAACGCCATCGCAGATGCGGGTGAAGGCCTCGATGGTCTCGTCGGCAGGCACGTAGGAGCCCGGGCGACCCGTGAACTTCTCGGCAACGTAGAAGTTCTGGCCGAGGAACTGCTCGATGCGACGTGCGCGTGCAACGGTCGTCTTGTCTTCCTCACCGAGCTCATCGATACCAATCAGGGCGATGATGTCCTGCAGCTCCTTGTTACGCTGCAGAATCGCCTTGACGCGGTTGGCGCAGTCGTAGTGAGCCTGGCCGACGTAACGCGGGTCGAGGATTCGAGACGTGGATGCCAGCGGATCGACGGCGGGGTAAATGCCCTTTGCCGCGATGTCGCGGGACAGCTCGGTCGTTGCATCCAAGTGGGCGAACGTCGTTGCCGGGGCCGGGTCCGTGTAATCGTCAGCAGGCACGTAGATAGCCTGCAGAGACGTGATGGAGTGGCCTCGGGTCGACGTGATGCGCTCCTGGAGGGCGCCCATCTCATCGGCCAGATTCGGCTGGTAACCCACGGCGGAAGGCATACGGCCCAGCAAGGTGGACACCTCAGAGCCAGCCTGCGTGAAGCGGAAGATGTTGTCGATGAACAGCAACACATCCTGGTTCTGCACGTCGCGGAAGTACTCAGCCATCGTCAGAGCGGTGAGCGGCACGCGCAGACGGGTCCCCGGCGGTTCATCCATCTGGCCGAAGACCAGAGCGGTCTTCTCAAGCACGCCAGCTTCGTCCATTTCACCGATGAGGTCGTTGCCCTCACGGGTACGCTCGCCGACGCCAGCGAACACGGAGACACCGCCGTGGTTCTGCGCCACGCGCTGGATCATCTCCTGGATGAGCACGGTCTTGCCCACGCCTGCGCCGCCGAACAGACCGATCTTGCCACCCTGCACATACGGGGTGAGCAGATCGATGACCTTGATGCCCGTTTCGAACATTTCGGTCTTCGACGTCAGTTCGTCGAATGCCGGAGGGTTGCGGTGGATGGGCCAGCGCTCGGTCACGGTGATGTTCTCGCCGGGCTTCTTGTTGAGGATGTGGCCGGCCACGTCGAAGACGTGTCCCTTCGTCACATCGCCAACAGGCACCTCGATGGGGCCGCCGGTGTTGGTCACGGATGCGCCACGCACGAGGCCGTCGGTCGGCTTCAGTGCAACGGTGCGCACGATGTTGTCGCCAAGGTGCTGCTCGACTTCCAACGTGATTTCGCTGAGAGTCTCGCCTTCGGTGGCGCCCACATTGTTGATTCGCACAGTCAGCGCGTCGTAGATGTCAGGCAGATGCCCGACAGGGAATTCGACATCAATGACTGAGCCCTGGACTCGAACAACTCGGCCTTTGGCTGCGGCGGCGTTGTCCTCCGCCTTCAGCTCGGCCACACTTTCATTCATAGCCATGGCTTTCCTTATTCTTCTGAGGTATTCAGTGCGTCGGCACTTGCGATGATTTCGGTCAGTTCCTGAGTGATGGAGGCCTGACGCGTCGCGTTGTATTTGCGCGTCAAGTCATCGATCAGACTGTTGGCATTATCTGTTGCCGTATGCATCGCGTTCTGCCGGCTTGCGGTTTCAGACGCGGCTGCCGTCAGCAGGCACTCGTGAATTCGGGACTGCACATATTTGGGAAGGATCTTGTCAAGCACTTCCTCGGCGCTGGGTTCGAACGAGTACAGCGGTGCCGTGAGGTCACGTGCCTTCTCGATCTCTTCCTGGGCGCCTTCGGCGTTCGGATCAATCTCCTTCGTCACCACCTGGACCGGCAGCATGCGCAGGATGCGCACTTTCTGCGAGACCATGTTGATGAACTCCGTGTAGACGATGTACAGCTCGGAGACCCCGCCTTGCTCGCCCGGCTTCATGTAAGCGTCGAGGAGCGTCTTGGAGATCTCCTCGGCGATTTCCACGCCGGGTTCGTCGGTATGGCCTTCCCATGTGGCCTTGATATCGCGGTTGCGGTACTTGTAGTACGTGATGCCGCGACGCCCGTAGACATACAGCTCCGGAATCTTGCCCTCGCTGTCAAGTCGCGTGAGCAACGTCTCCGTTTCACGTAGCACGGATGACGTGTAGGGGCCGGCCATGCCGCGGTCACTGGTCAGTGCCAGCACCGCGACATGGTGATTCGGCTTGTTCTCATGCTTCTTGAAGATCGGGTGATCCAGCTTGGCATGTGCTACGAGAGCGGCCAATGCATCCGAAATCGCATCAGAGTATGGCTTCGCTTCCATGGCGACGTCTCGCGCCTTGGCGATGTGCGAAGACGCGATCATCTCCTGGGCGTTGAAAATCTTCGCCAACGACTTCGTGGAGGCGATGCGTGACTTGTATGCGAGCTGGGATGCCATGGTTACTCACCGGCCTTCTCAGCCGTCTTGGCCTTGGTGCTCTTGCGGGTGTGGTGCACGATGGTTTCCTGCTTCACAGCCGTCGGAGCCTGCTTCTCGTCCTTCTTGTTGATAAGCGGCGTGCCGTCGAGCTTGACGTAGGTGTCGCGGTAATCATCCACGGCCTTCTCCAGCGCCTTCTCGGTATCGGCAGTGAAGTCACCAGTGGCAGCGATGGTCTTGATGACGTCGCTGTTGTGCGCCACATAGTCCAGCATGCCCTTCTCGAACGGAAGGACGTCGCCCAGCGGCAAATCGTCAAGCTTGCCGTGCGTGCCGGCCCAGATGGAGACAACCTCCTGCTCCGGGGAGAACGGTGAGTACTGCGGCTGCTTGAGCAGTTCCATCAAGTGGGAGCCACGGGTCAGCTGGGCCTTCGAAGCCGCATCCAGATCGGAAGCGAACATGGCGAAGGATTCCAGGGACTTGTACTGTGCCAGCGAAATCTTCAGCGTGCCGGAGACCTTCTTGAGGGCCTTCGTCTGCGCAGCGCCACCGACTCGGGAGACCGAGATGCCGACGTCCACTGCAGGACGCTGGCCGGCGTTGAACAGGTCGGACTGCAAGAAGATCTGACCGTCGGTGATGGAAATCACGTTGGTCGGAATGTAGGCGGACACATCGTTCGCCTTCGTCTCCACGATCGGCAGGCCGGTCATGGAGCCACCGCCAAGGTCGTCGGACAGGCGGGCGCAACGTTCCAGCAGGCGGGAGTGCAGGTAGAAAACGTCGCCCGGGTAAGCCTCGCGCCCCGGCGGGCGGCGCAGAAGCAGCGAGATCGAACGGTATGCCTCGGCCTGCTTGCTCAGGTCATCGAAGACGATGAGCACGTGCTTGCCGTTGTACATCCAGTGCTGGCCGATGGCCGAGCCGGTGTAGGGGGCAATGTACTTGAAGCCTGCGGAGTCGGATGCCGGGGATGCCACGATCGTCGTGTATTCCATGGCGCCTGCGTCTTCCAGGGCGCCACGCACGGAAGCGATCGTGGAGCCCTTCTGGCCCACTGCCACGTAGATGCAGCGCACCTGCTTGGCCGGGTCACCGGTCTCCCAGTTCTTCTTCTGGTTGATAATCGTATCGATGGCGATTGCGGTCTTGCCCGTCTGGCGGTCGCCGATGATCAGCTGGCGCTGACCGCGGCCGATAGGCGTCATCGCGTCGATTGCCTTGAGACCCGTGGAAAGCGGCTGGTCGACGGGATGACGATGCATCACGTCAGGAGCCTGCGCTTCCAGGATTCGGCGGGATTCGCACTTGATGTCGCCCAAGCCGTCGATCGGCTCGCCCAGCGGGTTCACCACGCGGCCCAGATATCCGTCACCGACAGGAACGGACAGGACTTCGCCGGTACGGCGCACTTCCTGGCCTTCCTCGATGCCGGAGAAATCGCCGAGCACCACGACGCCGATCTCTCGGGCGTCGAGGTTGAAAGCCAAGCCCAGCGTGCCGTCAGCGAACTTGAGCAGTTCGTTGGCCATGCAACCGGGGAGGCCTTCGACGTGCGCGATGCCGTCGCCTGCAGTCCTCACATAGCCGACTTCTTCAGTCGGTGTCTGAGAGGGCTTGTAGGAGTCGACGAAATCGTCAAGCGCCCGACGAATCGCGGCGGGATCAATGGACAGTTCAGCCATAGATCACTCCTTAATTTCCTCTATTTTTACGTTTCGAACAGCTACCGCCGGTCGATGCCGGCGCCGCCGATGCGGCTGGTATCAAAGCCAGCCGAAGGTTCAGGCCATTGTGCGCTGCAGGTTGTGCAGCTTGGCGACGACCGTATGGTCGATCACCTCGGCACCATACTGCAGACGCATTCCTCCGATGACGGAGGGGTCCACAACGGCATTGACATGAACCGGACGGTTCAGCTTCTTCGAATAGATCTCGATGATTCGCTTGATTTGCTCGATGCTCATCGGCACAGCCGTGGTGACTGTGACGACGGTCTCGCCGCAATGTTCAGAAATCTTGTCGATGAGCCATTGAATCGTGTACAGGTAGCGCCTGTTGCGCAGATTCCTCGTTGCCTGCTCCGCCAGATACAGCGTGATGGGATCGAGCGTGTCCTTGTCGAACAGCTGGTCCAGCAGCCGCACGCGGCGTTCAGGATCCATCTGCGGATCGGAAAGCTCCGACCGCAGCACGGAAAGGTTGAGCAGAGCGGAGCGAATCTCCGCGAGTTCGACTGCGACCTTGCCTGTGCAACCACGGGCGTCCGCCTGATACAGCAGGGCGTCGATTGCCAAGTCTTCGGTCGCGTTGGCGATATGCGGCACACGGCTCCAACGACGGGAGACAACATCGCTGAGAATCTCGATGGTCAGTGGATCGACGGCATTGCCGACGATGTTCCTCACGAGCGTGATCTTGTCCTGTGCAGGACGCGAAGAATCGGTCAGTGCTCGCTCCAGCTTCTTGGTGGAGTCAAGAATCTGGGTAAAGCCGAAGAGATCTTGTGCGACCTCCCCGCAGCCTTCGCCCTTCTGCTTGAGCACCGGCGCAAACTTGTCGCGCACGGCCTTCTCACTGGTCAGTGAAGTTTCTCCGCGCATTCCGTCACCTCCTTACCTGTCACCTTGTCGTTCACCTTGTGGTTTGCACGCATTCTCAGGCCTTGACGTCGTCCTTGTCCAGATCGCCCAACACAGAGTCGATCATGTCGGACTGAACGGCATCGGATTCGAGCTGCTTGCCGAGGATCTTGCCAGCCAGAGCCACCGACAGCGAACCGACCTCGCCCTTAAGGGAGACGAGAGCCTGCTTTTGCTGGGATTCGATGGACTTCTGTGCATTGGCAGAGACCTGTGCGGCCTCTTCCTCAGCGCGAGTGCGGGCATCGGCGATGATATGCGATGCCTCGGCGCGCGCGTCGTCACGAATCTTGGAAGCCTGGACACGGGCCTTGGTGAGCTGGTCTTCGTACTTCTTCTTGGCTTCCTCGGCCTCTTTCTGAGCCTTGGCAGCCTTATCGATGTTGCCCTGAATCTTTTCGGCGCGCTCGTCGAAAATCTTCTGGAACTTCGGCAGGAAGTACTTATAGAAGAAGACCGCGAGAATCACAAGGATGATAAACGACCAAAAGATGTCATACGTCTTCGGCAAGAACAAATCGATTCCGGAATTTCCTTCCGCCAGTGTCGTCATGCATCCCTCCTTTCACTGTGTAACGCTTGGATGCCCAAGCACTTCAGTTTCGGTTTCCCGCGGATTTCTTTAGCTCTTCATGATGAAGGCGACGAAGCCCAGGAGGGCGAGCACCTCGATGATTGCCAGGCCGATGTACATGATCGTGTTGATCTTGTTGGCCATTTCAGGCTGGCGGGCAGTGGACTCCATTGCCTTGCCGAACATGATGCCCAGGCCGATGCCAGGGCCGATTGCAGCGAGGCCATAGCCGAGGACGGACAGATTGCCGGCAACCTCTGCGAGGGTAGTGAGATCCATTGTTGTTTCCTTTCTTAACGCGAGGCTGGCGCCTCGCTCTAAGCATGAAATATATAGGTTATGAGTGGTTCCGCGCCTTGAAGAAAGGCTGGGTTTACTCGTCTTCCGGATAGCTGCTGTTGATGTAGACAGCTGTCAGGACGGCGAAGATGAATGCTTGCAGGCACGCGATGAAGATCTCGAATGCGGTCATCAGGAAGCCGAACACGAACCACAGTGCGCCAACGGGCACCATGGCTGCGTTATGTGCTTGCACGATGTACCAATCCGCCATGACCAGCGCGGTGGCGAGGGTCAAATGGCCCGACACCATGTTGGCGAACAGTCGAAGCGTCAGTGCGCCCGGCTGGATGATGGCGATCTCGAGGAACTTGATCGGCGACAGCAGGATGTACACGGGCCAAGGAACGCCCGCGGGGAACATCTCCTTCTTCAGATACTTCCACAGACCTCCGTTGGAACGGATGCCGGAGCGCCAGTACTGGGTGAGGGTCCACAGTGCGAACATCAAAGGCATGGCGATGGTCGCCGTTGCCGCGATGTTCATGCCGGGAATCACACCGCACAGGTTGAAGCACAGTGCGGCGAAGAAAATCGTGCAGCACACGGGCACGTAGCGCTTGCCGCGCAACTCGCCCATCGTCGCGTACACGACGTTGTACTTCACGAAGTCGATCATCCATTCGACGAAGCCCTGCCACCTACCGGGGATGAGCTTCGCCCTCTTTGCAGTGAGACCGAACACCACGAGCAGGAACACGGTCGAAATGACCCTGATCAGCACGATGCGGTTCATTGCAAACGGCGTCCCCTGGAAGAGAATCTCCGGGGGAAGGAAGTCATCGATAGAAGGAAGCTCCGAGGGTCCCGACGCCAGCACGGCTGAACCGTGCGCGGCTGCCAGGGCACTCAGTCCGACAGAACCTGTCATATGCGCCTCCTACCTCTTGTGACACGTGACACTATAGCCCCGCTCCGCGTCATCAAAATGTTACTTTCGTGCGCTTTCTTCGTCACGTCGCGTCTATAACGCAACGCGGAACGTAGTGTTTTCAGCAATTTTGCGCGAGTTTTCGCAATTTTTCGCGACACGGCTCGCATACAGCGATTTTGCTTGCGGTTTTGAGAAACGCGAACACGCTCCCATTATAAAACAATCCTACGGAACGTAGGATTTGCAACGTTTTCAGATTGCAATCAACTTACGTCTCCGTAGGATTCCGAAGTATGGACAAACGCGTCTTTTTTGCGTTCAGCGGAAATTCGGCACCAACCCGTATCCGTCATGCGCGAAAGGCGCGAAACCATCGTTTCTTGGCGACTCCGGCTCATGGCGCAGGCTCCGGTCCGTGCCAAGCTTCTTTTCACGGCGCAGTCGCGGAATCTGCGACAGGTCATACGGGGTCGTCTCGTAGATCCAGTTAATCCAGTTGCGCCACAGCAGGTTGCCATGCGCGCGCCACGAAAACACAGGCTCCTGGGTCGGATCGTCATGCGGGAAGTAGTTCTTGGGGAAGGGCACGTTGGTAAGACCCTTCTTCATGTCACGCTCGTATTCTTCAGCCAAAGTGCGCTTCGAATACTCCCAATGGCCAATTGCGAACACTTCAGAGAAATCACGCGTCGCCACAAGGCCCGGACCCGAATCAGGGCCCCACGTGAGGATCTGCAAATCCGGATTGGCGCGAATATCGCCTTCATCCACCGACGCAAGGCGGGAATGCGGCTGCAGCGCAATCTCGTCGAACCCGTTCGTCAGGAAGCAATACTCATCCTGCAAATACTGCGGAAACACACCGAAGATCTTCTGCTGCTCCAGATGCTTGCGCACGCCGTAGTGGTAATACAGGCCCGCCATGGCGCCCCAGCACAGGTACATCGTCGAGAACACATGCGTGGACGCCCAGTCGAGGATCTGCGTGAACTCATCCCAGTAGTCGACGTCCTCGAAATCCATGTGCTCGACCGGCGCGCCGGTCACCACAAGGCCGTCGTAGCAATTGTCTTTGAAAGCATCAAGCGTCTCATAGAACTTGATGAGATGATCCTTGCTCACATGCGAACCCGTGTGGGTGGCAGTGCGCATGAAGTCCACGTCAAGCTGCAACGGCGACTTTGACATGAGCCGCAGCAGCTGCGTTTCGGTCTCGATCTTCTTGGGCATGAGGTTGAGGATCACAAAGCGCAGGGGGCGGATTTCCTGCCTCTCGGCAACCGGATCCTCCAAAGCGAAGATCCGCTCGGCGTCCAGCACCCCTCGTGCCGGCAATCCCATCGGTATCTTGATAGGCATATCTCTATACTAATGGGCGCACACTGCTACGCCGTGAGAAGAAATCGCATGACGACCCATCTACGTGCAAGCGACACCGCGGGCACACCTTGATCGCGACACGCCGTCTTTGACGAAACGCACATTATCGTTAAAGTAAGTAACGCTGCCTGAAACGGCAAGCCATCGCGGGGTGGAGCAGCTCGGTAGCTCGCTGGGCTCATAACCCAGAGGTCCATGGTTCAAATCCATGCCCCGCTACCAATGAGGTCAGGAATCAAACGATTCCTGACCTTTTCCATATCATCCGCCTTTTCCCTTTGCATTTCCCCTCTGCACCCTCTCACCTTCCGGCACACTCCTTTGTGGAACTTGCACCCTTGTGGAACTTGCATGGATGACTGACCCACCAACAGATGCGTCCCACCCTCTGCACGCCTGTACCTCGCGTCACACGCGCCACACGTGTCACATATGATCACAGCCCGATGAAATAACGATACGTGGTGTTACGATACCGCTTGCGTGTTTGACCCCAGGCCCGTTCCCTTATATTCGTGGCCACATGCCCCATTCACATCACACGGCGGCATCTCAAATGCGCATGGCATGCGCTGCCCTGCACCATGCCCGTACCCGTGGAAGGTGGGAATCGCACGATTCCCGCCTTCGTCATGTCAGAACTCGTTGTGAATTCTCAGAGGCACCGATGAGCACTTCATCCAATAACAGCACCGGCCACGATTCCGCCGCACCCGAAACATCCGCAGCACCCGAAACATCCGCAGCACCCGAAGCGAGCGCCACGCCCGCAATCCACGCCGACAAGGCCGATTCCGGCTATGCCAAGGACCTCAAACCCCGGCATATCCAGATGATCGCCATCGGCGGCTCCATCGGCACCGGCCTGTTCCTCGGCGCCGGCGGACGTCTTGCGCAAGGCGGCGCAGGCCTCACCATCGCATACGCGGTGTGCGGCATCTTCGCGTTCCTCATGGTGCGCGCGCTCGGCGAACTCGCCATCCGCCGCCCTTCCTCCGGCGCTTTCGTGTCATATGCTCGTGAATTCCTCGGCGAGAAGGGCGCATACATCACCGGATGGCTGTTCTTCCTCGATTGGTCCACCACGGTCATGGCCGATATCACCGCCGTGGCGCTGTACTTCCATTATTGGAAGGCGTTCCAACCGGTGCCGCAATGGCTGCTCGCGCTGTGCGCGCTGGCGGCGGTGTTCGCGCTCAACATGCTGAGCGTCAAGGCTTTCGGCGAGGCAGAGTTCTGGTTCGCCGCCATCAAGGTCTTCACGATCCTGGCGTTCATGGTCATCGCCATCTGGGCTATCGTCACCGGCGCACCCGTGGGCGATTATCATGCCGGTCTGCACAACATCACGGATTACGGCGGGTTCTTCCCTGAAGGCATCGCACCGGTGTTTGCCTTGACGCTGGGCGTCGTGTTCGCTTTCGGCGGCACCGAGATGGTGGGCGTGGCCGCCGGCGAGGCGAAGGAAGCGCGTCAGGTGCTGCCCAAGGCGATCAACTCGATGATTCTGCGCATCTTCGGCTTTTACGTGGGTTCAGTGATTCTGATGGCGCTGGTGCTGCCTTACACCGCGTATTCGTCCAGCCAGTCGCCGTTCGTCACGTTCTTCGCCGGACTGGGCATCCCTCATGCCGGCGACGTGATTCAGGTCGTCGTGCTCACCGCAGCGCTTTCGTCGCTCAACGCCGGGCTGTATGCGACCGGCCGCACACTGCGCTCGATGGCGATGGCCGGCTCCGGTCCCCGCTTTGCAGCGCGCATGAACCGCAACCACATCCCTTACGGCGGCATCATCATCACATCCGCCTTGGGATTGCTGGGCGTAGTGCTCAACGCTGTGCTTCCGTCCGACGCATTCGACATCATCATGAATCTGGCTGGCATCGGCATCGCCGGCACGTGGTCGTCGATTCTCGTGACGCATCTGGCGTTCATGCGCCGCGTCAAGGCTGGCAAGGAGACCCGACCGGATTACCACATGCCCGGCGCACCGTTCACGGATTACCTAGCGTTGGCGTTCTTCACGCTTGTCGTCGTGTCGAATCTGACGAGCACCTCCGGAAGGTGGACGCTTGCGCTGTTCGCGGTTGTCGTCATCCTGATGATCATCGGATGGTTCGCCGTACGCGGCCGCATCAACGGCAGCCTCATGGACGAGATTCTTGACAATGATTCGGATGAGGATTCCCTTGAGGAGCTTTCCGATGATTTTGCCGCTGCGTGACCTACGTTTTGCACACGGCAACCGACAAGCGGCAACTGAACAGACGGCAACTGACTGCAGCATCGCGACAGGAGATATCATGCGCATTCACATCACTTACACAGGCGGCACAATCGGCATGGTTGAATCCGAGCACGGCCTGGTGCCGGGCGCCGACATGGCCGGATGGCTGCGTCAGCTGCTCTCGGGCAGCGATGAACTGACCCCGGACCAAGTGAGCCTGACACAGCTCGACCCATTAATCGATTCATCGAACGCCACTCCGGAGAACTGGCAGACGATGATCGACGACCTGCGCGCCCACCACGATGACGCCGATGCGTTCGTGGTGCTGCACGGCACCGATACGATGAGCTATTCATCCGCGGCATTGTCATATGCGCTCACAGATTTCGGCAAGCCGGTGATTTTCACCGGTTCCCAGCATCCACTGGGCCGCATCGAATCCGATGCCGCAGCGAACATGACGGGGGCGCTCAATGCCGCGCTCAGCGGTCGCGTCGGCAGAAACCGCCGAGCGATTTTGGACAGCGCCACCAGCGCCAACGAAGTCCAAACCCATGAAGCCCACGAAAGCGTGTGCCTGTTCTTCGGTCATCATCTGTTCGCCGGCAATCGCGTGACGAAGGCTTCGAGCTGGGCATTCGAGGGATTCCATGCGCCATCCACCGGCACGCTCGCCTGCACCGGCACGCCATGGGAATGGGAGCCGTTCGACAATCCATGCGAAGGCTGGAGCGACCCGGCGCCTTACACGCGCCATGACGTCGCGGTGATTGACGTGGCGCCCGGCATGAGTGCCGCGCGTCTCGCCGCCATGCTCGACCCGCTGCCCGAAGCCGTGCTGCTGCGCGCTTATGGCGTGGGCAACATCCCCAGCGACGAACCCGGGTTCGCTGACGTGATCGCCCGCACCCTTGGGCATGGCGTGCCGGTCGTCGTGGCTTCCCAATGCCAGCAGGCGAATGTGATGCTTGGCCGCTATGAGACCGGCGATGCGCTTGCCCGGGCGGGCGCCATCGGCACGGGTGACATGACGCTTGAAGCCGCCTATGCAAAAATCATCTTCCTTCTTTCACAAGGAGTGAAGGGAGATGATTTCGCCGATTGGATGGGACGTTCGATAGCCGGTGAAATCACCGTGCAGCAGTAGTCCCTACGTTCCCTGCGCCGAGTGCCCAGCGCTTACTCTTCCGCAGCGTGGGTGAGGTTGGCGGGATCGAGCACATCGTCAAGCACTTCAGCGCGGATATTGCCTTCTTCGAGCGCCACTTCCTTGACGGAGCGGCCTTCGCGCAGCGCGCGCTTGGCAACATGGCAGGCACCTGCGTATCCCAGGTATCCGTTGAGCGACGTGGCGATGGAGGCGCTGTGTTCGGCGCGGTAACGACCCAGCTCTTCGTTGGGTTCGATGCCGTCGACGAGGTTCACGCGCAGCGTGTCCATCGCCTTGGCGAGCACGCCCATGCCGGTGAGCAGCACGTGCACGGTGACCGGTTCGAAGGCGTTGAGCTGCAGCTGGCCGGCTTCCGCAGCGGCGGTGACGGTGGCGTCCATGCCGAAGATCGTGAACACGGCCTGGTTCACGCATTCGGCGATGACCGGGTTCACCTTGCCCGGCATGATGGACGAACCAGCTTGGCGTGCGGGGATGTGAATCTCTTGCAGACCAGACTGCGGGCCAGATGCGAGCAGGCGAATGTCGTTGCATGTCTTGCCCAAGTGCACGGCGAGGCGCTTGAGCTGGGAGGAGACGTCCACGAAATCGGCCATGTCGCTGGTGGCGGCGATGGCGTCTTCGGCGGATCGGATTGACAGACCAGACACATAGCTGAGCTTGTGGGCGACGAGGCTGCGGAAGCGGGCGTCGGCGCAGATGCCCGTGCCGATTGCCGTGCCGCCGAGGTTCACGACGCACAGCGCATCGATTTGTGCGGTGAGCTTGGCGACGTCATCTTCCAATACAGAGGCGTAGGCTCCAAATTCCTGACCGAAGGTCATCGGCACCGCATCCTGCAACTGCGTGCGGCCAAGCTTGACCATGTCTTTGCTGCGCCGTGCCAGCGTGCGGAACGACATTGCGAGCGCACGTGCGGAGCGAATGACGGGGCGCAGCGCGAACACGAGCGCGAGACGGCATGCCGCCGGATATGTGTCGTTCGTGGACTGAGATTTGTTGACTGTGTCGTTGGGGTTGATCACGTCATAGGCGCCGCGCTTGTATCCGCCGATTTCCAATGCACGGTTGGCGATGACCTCGTTCACGTTCATGTTGGTGCTGGTGCCGGCACCGCCCTGGAGCACGTCGACGGGGAACTGGTCGTCGAACGCACCTGTGAACACTTCGGAGCACGCTTGGTCGATGAGTGCGAGCTGCTCGTCGCTGATGCCACCCAGTTCCGCATTCGCCCGGGCGCATGCCTGCTTGATGAGGGCGTAAGCGTGAATGAGTTCAGGGTGGCTGCTCACCGCCACGCCGCTGACCGGGAAGTTCTCGATAGCGCGCTGCGTGTGAATGCCCCAGTATGCCGCGGCGGGCACGAGCCTGGAACCCAGCGAGTCGCATTCCTTGCGCATTGCCTTCATGCCTTCCATCGTATGGGAGGCCTTCTGTGCGACGCTAGCGGTTTCGCTGTCGGCGGCGCGGCGTGCTGCCGCGTCCAGCATGGATTCCTCGCGAATCTCGGCAGCGACGTCGACGCTGGTGCTAATGTCGGCTGCAATGTGGCTTGGGGCGATCTCGTAGGTCATGGCTGTTCTCTTCCTTTGTTGGCTTTTGCTTGGCTGTGGCTGTCGGTTGGCGGATTCACGGAATCGCGACGATGGAATTCGCATTCGATGCATTGCGCTTCCGTGATTTCCGAATGATCACAAACCCCGAGCGTACGAACTTGCGACACACCGCACAAGACCCCTACTTCCTTGAACTTCCATAGGTTTTACCTTTGGTTGTGCCCCTGCGACGCATCCGCCCCGCAGAGCACCCCCGCAGAGCACCCGTCACATGAACCGTCCATCATGTTGACGTTGTTACCTTCGCGTAACCGCGCCGCCCCACAATCGCCTCATGATGACGCTTACCCAAATCCAGGCCTTTTATTTCGCGGCCACCGAGGGATCTTTCACAGCGGCAGCCCGGCAGCTGGGAATGACGCAACCCACGGTTTCGGAACTGGTGCGGCGCATTGAAGACGAATACCGCATCGCATTGTTCGTCCGTTCCGGCCGCAAGCTTGTGCTCACGGCGGCAGGGCGCACGCTGCTGCCATGGGCCAAACGCATGCTTGACGGCGAGATAGGCGGCGACGCGGCATTGCGAGCGCTCACCACCGGCGAAAGCGGCACGGTATCGTTCGGCATTCTGCGCAATGCAGGCTATTACGGTCTCTCCGATCTGGCGACGGATTTCAGCCGTGCGCACCCGCATGTGAAGCTTCGCTTGGTAGGCCAGAATTCCTTCGAAGTCGCCGATGCCGTGCGTTCCGGGGAACTCGAGGCAGGACTGCTGTGTCTGCCGGTGCCCGTGCATGATTTGCAGACGCGGCTCATCATGCAGCAAGAGATTGTGTGGGCGAGCGCTTCCGCCGAACGATGCGCGGCTCCGATGCGAGTGGAAGACATTCCCCACGCGCCGGTGATCCTGTATGACGCTCACCATGGGTGGAACGACCCGTCGCGACGCCAGCTGGCGCAACGGGCGCAGCTCAAAGGCGTCACGCTGGAGCCGCAGATCGAGGTGGAGTCGGTGGAATCCGCCGTGCAGCTCGTCGCTGCCGGGCTTGGTGACACCCTGCTGCCCAGCGCCGTGGTTAATTCCCCGCGCTTCCCCTCCGACATCCACACCACGCCGTTTGACCATCCGCTGTTCGACACATTCGCCTTGGTGACCCGCAAGGACTGGGATATGTCTCCCATTACGCAACAACTGGCGCATATCGCTGTCGAAAGGCTGCTGTCAACGGTTTCGCGCAACGACCAAATCCTGTGGAACGACACACAGTGACCACCCGCGGCACACAACCGCTTGAGCAAGCATTCGCGCACAAACACGCATCAAAACACCTTGCGACAAGGCACAAGAAAAGCGCCCGGCCATACGACCGAGCGCTTGAAATCTAAAAATCGTGCACGAATCATGCAATTTCGACGGTGGTGCCGTCGGGGATGTTGTCATAAATCCATTTGGCGTCGGACACAGTGAGGCGAAGGCACCCGTGGGATGCAGGCCTGCCGAGTTTCTCAGCCTCCGACACGATGTAGTTTCCGTCGGAATCGGTGGGCACGGTGTGGAAGAGGTAGTCGCCATAGAAACTCACCCACCAGTTCGCGCCCATCTGCTCATTGGGATTGAAGAAATTCTCGCCGCGTGACTGCACCGTGAACGTGCCATGCGGCGTGGAATCATCCATGCCGGACGAGCAGATCATCGTATAGATCGTGGTATCGCCGTCTTTGATATACACGCGCTGGTCAGCGAGGGACACGCTGATCGACAGGTCCTCGGCCTGGCTCACATCCGGATACGCACCGCCGGAAGCGCCCTGCCAGTCAATCGCCGCCGAGGACGACGACTCGTCAGATGCGCCGCTTGCCGTGGAATCAGGCTGCGCTGGACTCGACGCGGAATTCGAAGGAGCGGATTGAGGCTGCACGAGCTGGATCTGCTCCGTTCCCCGATAGCCCCGATGGCGCGAAACCGCCGCCTTGGCCTGCACAACTGCGACGCACACAATCAGTATCGCCACCACAATCAGGCACACGGCGAGCGCAACCATGCGGCGGCTACCGGCATTCGTCCGCCGGCTAGCCGACTGCACATCCCCGTCGCGCCCATCCTTTTTCGGAGCGTCATTCCTCGAAGGATCTGTCATGCCACTCATGGAGCCTCCTGCACGTTCACCAGACAACGGTACGAAACATAAGCGCGGCTTATCATAGCAACCCTCCCCGTCTTGCGTTCCCGTGTCTCTATGAGCGGTATGTGATGTGCGTGCGTGCGCACAATCACATACCGCCCGTTAAGCCTGCGCACCGCAGTGCGAACGCCGTATCCCCACCGCAAAGTATCCTGTAATCAGCCCGACATGCGTGCGGGCCCGATGCTGCGCCAGCCGTCGTCGGTCGTTGCGGCCGCCCCAAGCCATTGCCGAGGACGATACCGCGAACCCCACGAGCGCCAGCAAGGCACCGGCACAAGTTCACGCACAAGTTCATACATATTAAAGGAGAAACCAATGGCTGAAACCTTTGACGTCGTTGTGGAAATCCCTCGCGGTTCGCGCAACAAGTACGAAGTCGACCATGAGACCGGTCGCATTCGTCTGGACCGCACCCTGTTCACCTCCATGGAATACCCCGATGATTACGGTTACATCGAGGGAACCCTGGGCGAGGACGGCGACCCGCTCGACGCGCTGGTCATGCTCCCCATCTCCGTGTTCCCCGGCTGCGTGGTCGAGTGCCGTGCAGTGGGCCTGTATCACATGGTTGACGAGGCCGGCGGCGACGATAAGGTGCTGTGCGTGCCCGCCGATGTGCGCTACGACAACATCAAGGACATCGACGACGTCTCCGAATTCCACAAGAAGGAAATCGATCACTTCTTCTCGCAGTACAAGGCTCTGGAACCGGGCAAGGAAGTCAAGCCGGGATCCTTCTGGACCAACGCCGCCAAGGCCGAGGCCGAAATCGTCGCCGCTCGCAAGCGTCTGGCCGATTCCGAGAAGTGAAAACTGCCTGACCACTGCCTGATTGCGAAATGACCAGGCGACGATCCAATCGCCGGTCAGTGTAAACGGCCATGTGAACGGCACTGTAAACGGCAATGCAAACGGCGGGACTGCAAGTTGCAGCCCCGCCGTTTTTATGTCTGTTTATCATGCCCGCCCCGCCGGAGCGACCGCGCGCATCACAGGAGCATCACCACAAGCAATGCAGCCACGGCGATCACAGCGCCATACAACAGCACCGGAATCAGCCCCCAGCACAGCCACAGATTGCGCAGCGAAGGAGCCACGATCGAAGGATCGACATCCACGCGCACGAAATCCGCCACAGAACCGGAGCCCCGTGACCACAGGTAGCTCGCCAACGCCAGCAGCGCGAGCGCCAGGAACATGCCGGCGAGCACGCACCACGCCCCCACGGGGTTGCGCCGCCGTGCCTCGCCCCACAGATGCAATTGGGGAAGCATGCACCAGCCCATACCACACAAAGCGATCAACCCTGCCGACATCGTGGTTGACAACGAAAAGATCATGCGTGTACGCGACGCGCGCAGCAGCTCATACAAAAACGCGCCGATGACCAACAGCGATGCGAGCGCGACCATCCACACCATCCAGCGTCCGCCCACAGGCCCGAGGAAGCCAGCCAGCAATCCGCCAGCGCCCATCGCAATCGCAGCCACGCGAGCCGCAAGCTGCGACGGGGTGCGCAAACGGAAGGGATATACCGCCGCCACGATCAACGCGCACACGAAAGCCTCGCATGCAGCCCACGGGGACGTTGCGAGAGGGTCGTTGGATGTGGCCGGCGCAAACCACAGCGCCGCCATGCACAAATACGCCACGAGTTCCACGAGCAGCGTGCGCACCACCATGCCGGCGCCGTTCTGCACAAGCGGCGCCACGCCCAGGGAAGCGGGCGATTGCCCGGACTTCCGGGAATCCGCTTGGAGAGAGTCCGCATCATGGTCGGCCATATCGTTCCTCCTTGATCGATGCACGCAAAGCCACGTATGCCCTCAAGCATACCGAGCCAGACATACCGCCGTCACCGCCACCCTGCTCGATGCCCGCATTCAAGCCATTGCATCAAGCTTCGTAAATTCCACGTTAACGAACAATGCAGGTTTTTGAAACCTCGGCGTGATTAAACTGGTTCACATACGCAATATTTCCGGAAACTGCGTCTGCTAACAACAACTTTCCCGGGAACTGCATCTGCTAACACCCCGATCGGCTCGCAAGGAGGTATAGCTATGACAGATTTAACCTTGATGACCAATACCCAAGACCCTGCTACCGTCTTGCCATCCCTTGCACTGCTCTCCCATCGTGTTCGGGTGCTGCCGCTTGATGCCGCTTCGCTTGTGCGAATGCCGGAGTCCACGATTTTGTTCATCGACGCCCGGGATGATCTTGCCAGCGCCCGCACCCTGTGTCGGCTCATTCACGCATCCGGTCTGTCAACTCCCATCGTGCTCGTGCTCACCGAAGGCGGTTTCACCGTCGTCAACGCGCAATGGGGCATCGCCGACGTGGTGATTGCCTCCGCCAGCCCCGCAGAGCTCGAAGCCCGTCTGCGGCTCATCGCAGAACGCGGCCGCTCTGCATCAGTCCCCGCTGCCCCCGGCGCAACGAACGCCTCGTTCGACACTCAGGAAGGCGTCATTCATTGCGGCGACCTGGTGGTCGACACGAACGGCTACACCGCAAGCCTTCGCGGCAAGCCCATCGACCTGGCATACAAGGAATTCGAACTGCTCAAATACCTCGTCATGCATCCTGGGCGCGTGTTCACTCGCGCCCAGCTTCTGCAAGAGGTGTGGGGATACGATTATTACGGCGGCACTCGAACCGTGGACGTGCACATCCGCCGCCTGCGCGCCAAGCTGGGCGGGGAATACGAGCACCTCATCGGCACCGTGCGCAATGTGGGCTACCGCTTCGACCCGCCCCAGGAGTCCGATGGCGCCGATGACGACCTTGACAACGGCTTGGACTCCGACCTTGACACCGACGAGAATTAACAGCAGTCAGCGATTGGCCATCATCGACCACTAGCCAAAGACCGACGTCTAACAACTAGCACATAACCGATATCTCAACAACAACCGCCGTCTCAATAACTCAAACCGAAGGTCCCTATCCCCATGCCTCGTGAAAACGCAAAGGCACGCCATGCGCGCATGCATGAAGAATATGCAATCCTGTGCGAAACCTACCCGCACCCCGTATGCGCCCTGAATTTCACCAACCCTTTTGAACTGCTGGTGGCAACCATGCTGTCGGCGCAAACCACCGACAAGCAGGTCAACAAGGTCACGCCAGAACTGTTTTCGCGTTATCCCGATGCGCGAGCGCTCGCCGGTGCGAACGTGCAGGATGTGGAGCGCATCATCCACTCCCTCGGTTTCTTCCACACCAAAGCGCAACGAGCCATCGATCTGTCGCGCGCCCTGTTGGAGACGCATGACGGCGAGGTGCCGAGCACCATGGATGAGCTCACTGCCCTGCCCGGCGTGGGGCGCAAAACCGCAAATGTGGTGTTGGGCAACGCATTCGGGGTCCCCGGCTTCCCCGTGGACACGCATGTGATTCGAGTGACCGGACGCCTGCACTGGCGCACCGATTGGCGCACGCCGCACCCCGACCCCGTGCATATCGAAAGCGAAATCTGCGCCGTGTTCGATCCTGCGGATTGGACGGACCTGTCGCACCGGCTCATCTTCCATGGGCGTGACACCTGCCATGCACGCGGACCGGAATGCGGGCGCTGTCCGCTCGCCGGCACCTGCCCCAGCGCTGGAATCTTCTGACAATCGAGCCTGACAATCCCGCCGGCAACGCCCCACGCCACTCACGAGCATTCCATGGCCCACCGCACGGCCACGGTCGCTCCCGCACTGCTCGTACAGTTAGAGACATGACCATTCCCCCACATGCGACGCACGGCGATGAACCTCAGGACTGGCACGCACCACAGCAGTCACTTGCACGAACCGACGTTCAGGAGCCCGCTTCTCAGGAATCCACGGCACAAGGATTGCGAGAAACCAAACCCGCGGAATACCCCGCCGACGAATCCGTCACACAGGAATCCGCGACATTCCCCGCAGACCAAGCCCCCGCGCCAGAATCGATCGCGCAGGATTCCTCCGCGCAGGATTCCCACGGCACGGGAGGCCACGGCAATGCCCGCGCCGCCGCAGCGCGCAGCTGGGTCGTATTCATAGCGTGCCTCGTGGTGTTCGGCTTCGTCGCATGGCTCGCATGGGGCGCTGTGGTCACGCACGACAATCCGCTGGTGCGGCAAGCAACAGGCAAAAGCACCGCAAGCGTCACCATCGCCGTAGGCACGGTGCCTAGTTCCCTTGACGTGCACGATGCCGCGAACGCAAGCGCCGCGCAATACCTTGTGGGCAATGTCTATGAAACCATCACAGGACGCAACGAGTCCAATAACGCCACCGCCGGGCTCGCCCGTTCCTGGGATGAATCCGATGACGGCCTCACATTCACATTCCATCTCAACACCGGTATGCATTTTGCTAACGGAGATGCACTCGACGCCTCCGACGTGGTGTGGTCGCTGCAGCAAACCGTGTCGAACAATTACGCAGGCGCCAGCGAACTGAGCACACTGGCATCCGTCTCCAACACTGATGAGAGCACCGTGGTCATGACGCTTTCCACCCCTGACCAAACGCTGCCATGGAAGCTTTCCGGAGTGGCTGGCATCGTGTGGGATGAAGAAAACCCCGGCGACTCCACGACCCCTGGCGTCGGCTCAGGACCTTACGCGTTGGGAACGCTGGATGCGGGAACGGCGCTCACGCTCACACGAAACGACGCTTATTGGAGGCCACATCACACGGAAGTCCCGGCAACCGTGAAACTCGCCGCATACACCGACGCTTCCCAAGCCTGCGCCGACCTGCAGAGCGGCGCCATCGACGCAATACTGCCGCTCGCCGGGTTCCGTGCTTCAAGCGTCGAAGGCATCGACGGCATCCGCACGACCACCATGCAATCCACGCAAAAAACAGCAATCGCCTTCCATTCAGGCGGCGCCACGTTCTTCGCTGATTCCGATGTGAGAGCATCGGCCCGCACCGCTCTCGACGAAAACGCCATCGTCTCCGCGGCAGGAGTGGAAGGCACACGGCTCAACGGCCCCATTGCGCCACTCGACCCTGGTTATGAAGAGCTGGACGACACGTGGGGCTATGACCCGCAGGCTGCAATGACGAACTACCGTTTCACGGGACGCTACGCACTGAATCTCGTCTACCGGCAATCCGATGAGGCGCTCGCCAACACCATCATCAATGCCTTCACCGCAGCCAGCTGGCGCGTCACCGGCGTTGAACTGGACGACGCAGCGTATGAGGAACGAGTGATCAACCAACAGGATTATGACCTGACGATCGTGCATTTCAACGGCAGCCGCGACCTGGCGAGCATCGAAGACCCCACGAATTTCGTGGGCTACACGAACGCCACCACCGACGACCTGTGGAAACAGGTGCAGGCAGCCACCACCGACACGGATTACAGCAATGCGGCTGCGGCGCTGGCACGGCAGATCAACAATGACTGTGCATACGACTGGCTGTATGTCTCCACTCCATCTGCGGCGGCGCGCACATCGCTCAGCGGCATGCCCACGCTGTATTCCGCCGGCCGAATGGACTTGGGCTCCCTGCATGTGGAATGACACGCTGCGCAGGCGCTGCGACGCATGGAACATCGCCATGTGAGGCCGTTGAGGCAACGCCCTCAAGAATCGTTGAAATTCCGCCACATGTCACGCTGAATCCTTAAACTAGCGGCTATGGCTGATAAACAAGAATCCATCACAGCGAACCTCACTCCGCTGCCCGACCGCGCAGGGGTCGAAGGCCTCGAAGCCAAGTGGGGAGCCCAGTGGGAAGAGTCCCAGGTTTACCGTTTCCACAACACCCGTGACCGCAAGGCCGTCTACTCCATCGACACCCCGCCGCCCACCGCGTCCGGCCATCTGCACGTGGGCCACGTGTTCTCATACACTCACACCGACGTGATCGCCCGCTACAAGCGCATGCGCGGGTTCGATGTGCTCTACCCGATGGGCTGGGATGACAACGGCCTGCCTACCGAACGCCGTGTGCAGAATTATTACGGCGTGCGCGTCGACACGTCGCTCAAGTACGATCCGAACTTCAAGCCTCCGTTCGAAGGAACCGAAGGCAAGAAGATTCAGGCGAAGGATCAGGTGCCCTGCTCTCGCCAGAACTTCATCGAGCTGTGCGAGAAGCTCACCCCGCAGGACGAAGCCCAGTTCGAGAAGCTGTGGCGCGCCCTCGGCCTGTCGATTGACTGGACGCAGACCTACAACACGATCGGCACCCATGCGCGCCGTGTGGCGCAGAAGGCGTTCCTGCGCAACCTCGCCCGCGGCGAGGCTTATCAGAAGGAAGCCCCCGGCCTGTGGGACGTCACGTTCCAGACCGCTGTCGCTCAGGCAGAGCTGGAAAGCCGTGAATACGACGGCTTCTACCACCGCGTCGCTTTCCGTTTCGAAGACGGCACGCCGATTTACATCGAGACGACGCGACCCGAGCTGCTCCCTGCATGCTGCGCACTGATCGCCCACCCCGATGACGAACGCTACAAGAAGTACTTCGGCAGCTACGTCTACTCCCCGCTGTTCAAGGTCAAGGTGCCGATCCTCGCGCACAAGGCCGCGGAAATGGACAAGGGCGCCGGCATCGCCATGTGCTGCACGTTCGGCGACGTGACCGACGTGGAGTGGTGGCGCGACCTGCATCTGCCCACCCGATCCATCATCCAGCGCAACGGCCGCATCATCATGAGCGTGCCTGATTGGCTTGAGGATCCCGAAGGCATCGGTCTGTTCCAGCAGCTTGAAGGCAAGACCACGTACACTGCGCGCCAGATCATCGTGGATGCGCTGCGCCAGTCCGGCGATCTGGATGGCGAACCCCGCCCCACGAAGCGTATGACGAACTTCTATGAGAAGGGCGACAAGCCGCTCGAAATCGTCACCTCGCGCCAGTGGTATCTCAAGAACGGCGGCACCGACCCCAAGCTCAACGCCGAACTCATCGAACGCGGCAAGGAGCTGGACTTCCACCCGGACTTCATGCGCGTGCGCTACAACAACTGGGTGCAGGGGCTCAACGGCGACTGGCTGATCTCTCGCCAGCGCTACTTTGGCATCCCGTTCCCGCTGTGGTACCCCGTGAAGGAAGACGGCTCCACCGACTTCGAGCATCCTCTCACCCCGAAGGAAGCCGACCTGCCAATCGACCCGACGCAGGATGTGCCCGAAGGCTTCGTCGAGGAGCAGCGCGACCAGCCCGGCGGCTTCACCGCTGAGAAGGACATCATGGACACGTGGGCGACGTCGTCGCTCACCCCGCAAATCGTGACCCACTGGGGCGAGCCGGGCGAAGACGGATTCTTCAACGCCTCGTTCCCGATGGACCTGCGTCCGCAGGGACAGGACATCATCCGCACCTGGCTGTTCAGCACCATCGACCGCGCTCATCTTGAGAACGGCGTGCTGCCGTGGAAGCATGCGACGCTTTCCGGTTGGATCCTGGACCCCGATCACAAGAAGATGAGCAAGTCCAAGGGCAACGTGGTGGTGCCCAACGAGCCGATCGAGAAGTACGGCGCCGACGCAGTGCGTTACTGGGCCGCCTCCGCACGCCTCGGCGTGGACGCCACATATGACGAAGGCCAGATGAAGATTGGCCGCCGTCTGGCGATCAAGCTGCTCAACGCCACGAAGTTCGCCCTGGCCATCGGCCGTGAAGACGAGAACCATCATGTGACCGAGCCCGCGCAGGCCGTGTGGGATCCGGCGAACGTGACGGTCGCCCTCGATCGTGCGACGATGGGCGCGCTCGCCGCGGTGATTCGCGAAGCCACCGACGCGCTGGAGAACTACGATCACGCCAAGGCGCTCGACGCCATCGAGACGTTCTTCTGGCAGTTCTGCGACGATTACATCGAGCTCGTCAAGAACCGCGCCTACGGCACGGCGGACGCCACGCATCAGGTGCCCAGCCCGGAGGATGTGCTCTCCGCACGTACCACGCTCGGCTTGGGTCTCGATGCCTTCGCCCGCCTGTTCGCGCCATACCTGCCGTATGCCGCTGAAGAAGTGTGGAGCTGGATGCATTCCGACGGCGGTTCCGTGCATCGCGCCGCATGGCCGGATGCCGGCTACTATGCCGCCATTGCAGGAAAGGCAGACCCGGCGCAGCTTGACTGGGCTGGCCGCACGCTTGCCGCGCTGCGCAAGATCAAGTCCGAGGCGAAGGTCTCGATGAAGACGCCGATCCTGAGCGCCGAGATCAACGTGAACCGTGAAGGCGCCGGCTTCGTCAAGTCCGCGCTGATCGATATCGCAGAAGCCGGCCATGTGACCGGTCCGATTGCGGTTACCGCCGTGACGCATGCCAATGACGCCGATGACGACCAGGACACTGGCATCAAGGTCGTCTCCAGCAAGCTGGGTGAGCCGCCGGCCAAGAAGCCAAAGGCATGATCGCATGATTGACTAGGTTCTGCTGGCAATCAGCTCGTTGTACGGACTGATTGCCAGCAGAATCCCGAATCTACATATGCGTGTGGGGCATCGAGTCGTTCGATGCCCCACACGCATATCACGCTTGCTTCTCGTGATTCTTCACGATGATTTGAAGCAACGGATATTGGATTCAATTACGCCGAGATTACTTTTCATGCCGATTCCTGCCCACATCATGCGTAGATATCGAGCACGCCAGGGTCGCCGCCGGCTTCAGCGATGCGACGGTGACGTTTCTTTGCCTCTTCGACAACGAACTGTTTGTACATCTCGGCAATCTGAGTATCGAGCCCGGCATCTTGGGCGATGCGGCGCAGACGCTCGATCTGCTGCTCCTCACGCCGCAGGTCCGCAGGGGCAAAACCAGCCTGGGCCTTGAGCACGCCGACCTGCGATGTTGCCTTGAAACGTTCGGCGAGCAAATGCACCACGGCGGCATCGATGTTGTCGATGGTGGCACGCAACGCCTCAATCTTGCGCACAGCTTCGTGCGTCTGAGGGGTGTCCGCCGCCTCGATGGTAGTGGCTTGCTGGTCGGTGCCAGCATGCGAAGAAAGAGCATCGCTGGGAGAAGAAGTATTGCCTTGGCCCTGGGGCCACTCACCTGTGCCGTTGCTTGTTTCACTCATGCTTCCAGCTTACCCGCGTCCTCCCCCGTCTGCTGAATATAGGCACATCCCCCTCTACTGCACCTGCGACGCCGAGCATTTTCTGGACACACGCGGAAAGCCCGATTGCCGCATAGGGGTCATCATCGAAGATAGCGACCTGGGGAATTCCCAATTCGTCAGATGCCGAATCAAACAACACTGCTCTCCTTTTCCGCTACACGCAACCGTTGGGGAAGCGTATGGGCGATGAGGATGACGAGACGACTGCCCGACAATGATTTCAGCCAGTCAACGAGCAATTCGCTCGCCTCAACGTCAAGCCCATCAAACGGTTCATCAAGCAGCAACACAGGTCTGTCGCTCTGTAGCGTGCACACAAGCCATGTCTTTCGAAGAGTGCCGGTGGATAGTTCCGATGGGATTTTTTGCATATGAGGGGCAAGACCGAATTCGCGCGCTCTCCCCAGTGCCTTGGAAAGGTCAGTCCCGAAACGAGACGCACACAGCAACAGGTTGTCCCTCACCGTCATATACGGCACGAGTTGAGGCTGCGTACGCACCAAGGTGATCTCTCTCAACAGCCGGGCAGCAGTCAACGTTTCGCCATTGAGCAACATCTCACCGCTGCGAACCGGCAAAAACCCACTGAGCACCTCAAACAGCGTTGATTTGCCGGTGCCATTCGGCGCATCCAGACGATACAATCCCGGTCCTGCGAAATGCAGGGAGATATCGTTGAGCACGCTCTTACGGCCGCGGTAGCCAGCGCTGATCCGTCGAACCTCAAGGTCTATGTCTGCGGCATCGTGCGCACCCGCGCTCAGGCTGTTCTCGTCACAGGACGGTGCAATCGCCAATTGTTGAATCGTCATACGGCACATGCCAATCTCCTTTTCCATGTCAGTGCACACCCAATGAGTAGCGTCATCACTACGCAGCACGCCATCATCGGAAATTTCATGCACAGCGCGACCGACCCCACGCTCAACACGAAGCCGAGCACCGCCACCAGCAACATCGTGCTCATCCTGCCCTGTTCCCGCACTGCAAAGAAAGCATCTGCCAGCAGGCAACACACCGCGGGGAGCATCATAACGCACAATGCCAGCCACCAAGGTATGCGCACAAGCATCAACACTGCATAAATTGTGCACAGCCTGGGAACAGCGCACAGCAGCATTACAGCACACGCCTTGAGCGCAATCACTTCTGCCCGTTCTCCCATTTCAACAGCAAAGCGATACCGTGATCGAGCTTCGCCAAGAAGCGCGCCTTCACATAACGAGGGAAGCATCGTGGCTTCACATAGTGCGCATGCTAATGCGGCACCGAGTTGGCCATCTGCTGGAAGCATCACAGGATGACAGACGGCAATCGTCGCGACAAACGCCGCTGCAAGCGCATACAATTGATTCGCTGCCCTGCTCAGCACCCAACGCACCATGCCAATGCCTGCTACGGGGAAGAGCAGCCGCGAAGATAAAACAGGGCGCATGGAGGCGCCGGCTTCCGAAGCATCGTTCACTCCGGATCGGAATCCATCCGTGTGGGAATCGCGTGTTGCAAACCGCTCTTCAACCGGTCCCCGTGCAAAATCCTGCCGCGCTATCGGCACACGGCGCAACGCTGAACACACCACGCACACACACCACAGCACACCTCCCACCGCTGCGATACCGCACAGCACACACACGGTAGGATATGCCAACAAGCGTTGAAATTCGCCAAGAAACGGCAAGCCCATGAGAGTATCCCAGATTACGACACCGATTGTCGCCATGTTCGTCGAATGATTCACCACGGCTTGGACCACAGGGACAACACCAAGGGACAGCAGACCCCCACAGCACCCCACAATCGCCATCGCACCATATCGAAGAGCCAATTGCAAACCGGGATAGCATCGCAGTGTGGAAGTGCCTTGAAGCCAACCACTCTCCACTCGCATCATGAACGCATACACACTCGCCCCGATTGCCACGAGCAGCAGTACGCCTGAGATATCACTCACCGACATGCGTGCATGGAATGTGCCCACACACACCGCCAATGGAGTCCACCACCATGCAATGCCAATGAACAGAGGCATGAGCACGGTCGTTGTGAATGCTTCACGTGCTGAAATCGCAAGCATCCGCCAATGGGCGAACGCCGTATCGGTGTGCCATTGCGTCCCCACCATCTTCACTACGGCAGCGGCAACATCTCCGACTGCAAACACCACACCAATCGTTACCAAACCACTGACGGATGCCGCCGCAGCCCCGCTTCGTGCAGAGGACGCGGACTGTTGCGGATCCAGCTGAGCCATGACGACCCTGATCACCATCACGTAAACAGTCCACGCTACAAAACCCAGGAATCCCATGATCTTGGCAACGGCAAGCGGCGGAAGTGACAGTCCCAAAGTATCAAGCCGTTCACTCACATATAGAAATATCGCGGTCTTCCCCGCACTCCACGGTGCCTGCGTATGGGCGTCGCTTCGTGGCTGAACATCACATACTTCAACTGCATCGCGCGGCATCAGAAGAAATCCCGATGTTTTTTCTCACTGGAATCCAGCGCCGCCGGCAGCGAAATAAGCAAACCTGCAGCGGTCAGAGCAATCGCAACGATTTCCAAGACCTTCGCCAGGGTCACGGGAATGAAGCTCCACACCGCAACGGCGCAGACGGAGCACCATGCAGAGCAGATAAATGCAGCCACAGGATGCTTGCGAACCACAAACGCCGCGACAATATTCAGCAGTGCGCACAGACAGATGACACCGATTGACGCCACTCGCTGGGCCGGAACGGTCGAGTCAGTGAAAATCGCAGGACCATAACCGTTTATTGCGCATACCACGAGTGCGGCGATACTGCACAATATCGCCGCCGCCCACGCGAATACCGCCCATGTCAACGCACCGCGCACCTCTGATTCAGAACGTTCCCCGTCTGGGCTCGCGCTATCCGCGGGAGTGGAAGATGTGACAGTCTCCTTTTCCACTATGCTCTTCCTTTCTCTATTCTCTATTGGAGCAGGCGAATCCGCCTGTTCTCGCTGTTTTATTCACAGTGCACCACGACTCCCTCATGCGCAGTACAGTGGGGCCGCCATCATTGCATCACTTTCACAAGCGGGCACGGATTGACTCAGTCAGGCTGAAATGCCCAAAGCGGAGCCAGCGCTTTTCACGACATCCGTGAACATCACAGCGACAACAATGATTCCCGCCACAAGTGGCAACGCCCGTTGCCACCACGTGAGAGGATTGAGAAGATCCTGTGGCTTAATAACCAAGAAATTGATCAGGCAACAGACAGCGAAACCGACTGCAAGCAGCACCAAGGCAGCAAGGCCACTCACTTGGAGCACCACCATCGCAGACATCCACACGCATGCAACCGAGACGATCACCAGCGTCGCCCAAGGCAACCACGGTTGAGGCGCCACACGAGGCAAGTATTCCTCCACGGCTCGGCGTTCGGCGCGGCGAGTCAAGGCAATCAATGCAACGGCAAGGATGATGAACGGAACCGCGCTGGAGGCAATTCCCAAGTAATACCCAAAACGCAAGGAGGATTCAAAGGAGGCCGCATCCATGCCATCGTTGGAAATCCCTGCTTCGTGAGCAGAATCCAACAATTGTTGAAATGACTGCCGACGAATCAAACGCGCGGCAAAGCCTAGAGCTGCCATTGCAACGCCAATGGGAAGAGCCCACCGCTCACACAGATACCGCTTGCGAACCCCGCAATCAGAATCATTCCCAGGATTACCAGCTGCCAGCTGGTTTTTCTCAGCATCTCTAAAATAGCTCAATCGAAATCACCTCCAATATTGACGCCGTCAACAACATTGTTATCGACATAAGAAACAGCCTGATGGAATCGTGAATCCCAGTCTCGAAAACAAAGCGATGTTTCGTAGTGTAGCAACTCGTGAGCCGCGCCATCACCATTGGTAAACGCCGCGTTTACAAAATGTGGGGAATTCGCTCGCCACGCCGACGACGCGCGCTCGCTTGAGCGGGGCGGGGAGCTGTCAACCCTCCATGCGATACTCACAAATGTCCAACACCCGGGCGCTCCGTAAGGAGCTGAGATCAGGATGGTTTCCTGAGCACCGGCCGAACCTGTCACGTTAATGCGTGCGAAGGAAGTGAGTGGCTTCTTATGCCTATTCAGCAGTTCCCCTCAGCAAACGACTCCACAAACGACTCTGTCGACACCCCGCAGTCACACGCTGCGCATGAGTGTACATGCGGCGCGCAGGATGCCGCAGCCAATGGCATCGACCCTGTTGACGCGAAGCGTTTCGCCAAGCAGCACAAGGTGGACGACGCCGCACGTGGCAGCGCTCGCCGCGACGCCGTGCAAAAGCGCATCACCCGCCCCGTGCATTTCGACAATCAATTCGGCTCCTATGACCTGGACATTCCATTCACCGAAATCAAGCTGGAAGACACTCCGAGCTTCACGCTGGCGAACGGACTGACCGTGCCGCCGAAGTCGAACGCACCGGTCTATGACTACAACACCGAAGGTCCTCAGGTTGACCCCAAGGATGGCCTAGAACCACTGCGCATCGATTGGATCGCCGACCGCGGTGATGTTGAAGAATACGAAGGCCGCCGCCGCGACCTTGCCGATGACGGCAAGCGCGCCCAGCAGCGTGGCGAAGCCTCCAAGGAATGGCGCGGAGCCAAGCGTACGCCACTGCGCGCCAAGACCGATGCAAACGGCAAGACCGAGCATCCGGTGACTCAGATGTGGTACGCCCGCCAGGGCATCGTGACCCCGGAGATGCGCTATGTGGCTGCGCGCGAAAACTGCGACCCCGAGCTCGTGCGCTCCGAGGTGGCGGCAGGCCGCGCCGTGATTCCCGGCAACATCAACCATCCCGAGATGGAGCCGATGATCATTGGCGAGAAGTTCCTCGTCAAGATCAACGCCAACATGGGCAATTCGGCCGTCTCCAGCTCCATCGACGAAGAAGTCGCCAAGCTGCGCTGGGCAACCAAGTGGGGCGCTGACACCGTGATGGACCTTTCCACCGGCAACGATATCCACACCACCCGCGAGTGGATCCTGCGCAACTCCCCCGTGCCGATCGGCACCGTGCCGATGTATCAGGCACTTGAAAAGGTGGAGGACGACCCGACGAAGCTCAGCTGGGAACTGTTCCGTGACACCGTGATCGAACAGTGCGAGCAGGGCGTGGATTACATGACAATCCACGCAGGCGTGCTGCTGCGATACGTCCCGCTCACCGCGAACCGCGTGACCGGCATTGTCTCCCGCGGTGGTTCCATCATGGCGCAATGGTGCCTGACGCATCATCAGGAAAGCTTCCTGTACACGCATTTCGATGAACTGTGCGACATCTTCGCCAAGTACGACGTGTGCTTCTCACTGGGCGACGGCCTGCGCCCCGGCTCCCTTGCGGACGCCAACGACCAAGCGCAGTTCGCCGAACTGCTCACGCTCGCCGAGCTCACGCAGCGCGCACGGGATCACAACGTGCAGGTCATGATCGAAGGCCCCGGCCACGTGCCGTTCGACACAGTGCGCATGAACATCGAAATCGAAAAGGCTCTGTGCAAGGGCGCCCCGTTCTACACGCTCGGACCGCTCACCACCGACATCGCGCCTGGCTACGACCACATCACCTCAGCCATCGGCGCCACGGAGATCGCACGCTACGGCACCGCCATGCTGTGCTATGTCACGCCCAAGGAGCATCTGGGCTTGCCGAACAAGGATGATGTGAAGTCCGGCGTGATCACCTACAAGATCGCCGCCCATGCAGCCGACGTGGCGAAGCACCATCCCGGCGCACGCCAGCGTGACGATGAGATGAGCCGCGCGCGCTTCGAGTTCCGCTGGGACGACCAGTTCAACCTGTCGCTCGACCCTGACACCGCGCTCGCCTACCATGACGAGACATTGCCCGCGGGCGCGGCGAAGTTCGCGCACTTCTGCTCGATGTGCGGGCCGAAGTTCTGCTCCATGGCGATTTCGCAAAACATTCGCAACCAGTTCGGCGGCGCTGACGCACAGCGCGATCTGGTCAACGCGATTGTGAACAGCGCCACCACTGGCACGGGCACGCTCGGCAATGCCAGCGCTGATGCAACGATGCAAGGCGCCGCAGCGTTGAGCGGACAGTTCCGCAAGACCGTGCGGCTCAACTGATTCGCCGCATGGATTAAAAACTTGGCCGGTTTGCTCTGCCCAGCAAACCGGCCATCATTTTATGCATTCATCATTTATGAACGTGTGAGCTCTAGGGCCGCCACGCCTCATGTCGCGTTGTGCGCAAGACTTACGCGGCGTTGGGATTTTGCCCCGTGGCGAGCGCAGCAAGGAAGTCGCGGTTCGTCGCGGTTTTCTTCATGCGCGGCACAATCGCGTTGTATGCCTGCTCGGGCTCCATACCGCCAAGTGCACGGCGCAGACGGTAGATGATCATGAGTTCCTTCGGATCGGTGATCAGCTCTTCGCGGCGCGTGCCGGAAGCGTTGATGTCGATGGCGGGGAACATGCGCTTCTCGGCCAGATCGCGGGAAAGGCGCAGTTCCATGTTGCCGGTGCCCTTGAATTCCTCGAAGATCACCTCGTCCATCTTGGAGCCGGTTTCGACAAGCGCCGAAGCGATGATGGTGAGGGAACCGCCGTTCTCGATGTTGCGGGCGGCGCCAAAGAACTTCTTGGGCGGATACAGTGCCTGCGCATCCACACCGCCGGAAAGGATTCGGCCGGACGCCGGGGCGGCGATGTTGTAAGCACGTGCGAGACGCGTCATGGAATCCAGCAGGACCACGACGTCTTGGCCCAGCTCAACGAGACGCTTGGCGCGTTCGATGGCGAGCTCAGCCACGATCGTGTGATCGCTTGCGGGGCGGTCGAAGGTGGACGAGATGATCTCACCCTGCACCGTGCGCTGCATGTCGGTGACTTCCTCAGGGCGTTCGTCCACGAGCACGACCATCAGGTGCACTTCGGGATTGTTCGTCGTGATGGCATTGGCGATCTGCTGCAGCGTGATCGTCTTGCCAGCCTTCGGCGGGGACACGATCAGACCGCGCTGTCCCTTGCCGATGGGCGCGCACAGGTCGATGAGACGGCCGACCAGACGGTTGGGAGTGGTTTCCATCTTGAGACGTTCCTGCGGATACAGCGGCGTGAGCTTGCTGAACTGCGGGCGTTGCGCCGCTTCTTCCACGCTCATGCCGTTGATGGTCTCGAGACCCTGCAGCGGCACGAACTTCTGGTGTGCGTTGCGCCCGTTGCCGCCGCGCCCGGATTCGCCGCCATTCGCCTTCGTGTAGCCGCGCACGGCATCGCCCTTGCGCAGACCGTACTTGCGCACCTGGCTCATCGACACATACACATCGTTGGGGCCAGGCAGGTAGCCGGATGTGCGGATGAACGCATAGGAATCCAGCACATCCACAATGCCCGCGACCGGCGTGTAGCTTTCCACACGCTCCTCACGCACGCGAGCATTGCCGCGCTCATTGCGGTCGTTACGGTCGTTGCGCACGTTGCGACGGTCATTGGAACGCTCAGCAAAACGGTCATTGCGGTCATTGCGCTGGTTTCGCATGTCACGGCGATTCACACGGTCATTGCGGTCTGCGTAATCGTTGCGCTGACCACCCGTTGCGCGACCTGCGTGCTGCGAGTTCGGCGGCAACGGAGTGTTGGCTGCGTCATGCGCACGATTGGGCAGATTGGCAAGGATGTTGTCGAGTTCGGCGGCAACGCTAGCATTGCGTCCGTTGTCGCGCGATTCCGCCCCGCGGTGACGGCGACGCGGAAGGTCAAGATTGAGATCGAGCTGACCGGTGTGTGCAGACTCTTCCGCCGCGTTCTCCTTGCGAGGGGATTGCGAAGGAGCCTGGTTGCGCTTGCTGCGCACGTCATCAAAATCGAAATGAATTGGCTGACCGGCGCTGCGCGTCACGCGACGTCCCGCACCGGTATCTGCAACCCGCACCAACGGGGTCGGTTCCTCGACGGAAACACGCTCGGACGAAGCAGCGGAAGCCTCGGCAGGCTGCGGCAGGGACTGCTCGATTCTGTTGACCAAGTCGGATTTGCGCAGTCCGGTGAAGCCCTTGAGGCCCATGTTCTTGGCCTTCTCACGGAGCTCCGCGACTGTCAATGATGAAAGATTCTGGCTATCTGCCACTTTGTGTGTACCTTTCACTGCTCCCGGTCATGCGAATGCCTTCACTGCGCTGCCGGGATATCCATAAGATACGAGGTTGAATTCCTTTTCTTCCTCAACCGAAGTTCGACAAAATCCAATGCAATGCAGCAAACAGCCATGCGGAAACCTAATGAGGGATGAAGCATGAACTCTTGCGGAATCGCTATGCGAACTGCGGAACTGTGAGAAAGAATACCCACAACCTGCGACCAAATCAAAAACGCCTCTGACTCGGGCGTGGCGCATTGCGGCTGCAACCGCCGCCTCACAATACAAAGGAGCTCGGGACACATGGTTCCGAGCTCCTTGATTTTTAATCGCGCTTTTACCGAAAACAGCCATCATGCACGGTCATGCACTGCTGTGCACTGCCATGCACACGAATGGTTGCGGTTCCGCACGGGTGGATTCTAGCGGCGGTGTGCGCGGTAGAACTTGATGAGGCCCTGAGTGGACTGATCCTGCGCAGCGAGGGCGTCATCATCCTGCGAAATGGCCGGCGTGATCTGCTTGGCAAGCACCTTGCCCAGCTCGACGCCCCACTGATCGTAGGAATCCAGGCCCCACACGGTGCCTTCGACGAGCGTGATGTGCTCGTACAGGGCGATGAGCTCGCCGAGTGCGTACGGCGTCAGGTCGTCGCCAAGGATGGAGGTGGTCGGGCGGTTGCCGGTGAACACGCGGGCGGGGATCACGTCCTCGCGAGTCTCACCGTCGGCGCGCACTTCGTCAGCGGTCTTGCCGAATGCCAGGGCCTTCGTCTGGGCGAGGAAGTTGCCGAGGAACAGCTCGTGCACATCCTGGTCGCCATCCTGCGTCGGGTTCTTCGTGTTGACGAACGCGATGAAGTCAGCCGGGATGAGGCGGGTGCCCTGGTGGATGAGCTGGTAGAAGGCGTGCTGGCCGTTGGTGCCGGGCTCGCCCCAGAAGATCTCACCGGTCTCGGTGGTGACGGGCGTGCCGTCCCAACGCACGGACTTGCCGTTGGATTCCATGGTGAGCTGCTGCAGGTATGCCGGGAAGCGGTGCAGGTACTGGTTGTAAGGCAGCACAGCGTGGGAGTGAGCCTTGAAGAAGTTCACATACCACACGTTGAGCAGACCCATGAGGGCAACGACGTTCTTCTCGAACGGCGTGGTGGCGAAGTATTCGTCGATGGTGTGGAAGCCGCGCAGGAAGTCCTCGAAGCGTTCCGGTCCGAGCACGACGGCCAGGGAGGTGCCGACGGCGGAATCGACGGAATAACGGCCGCCGACCCAGTTCCAGAAGCCGAATGCATTGGTCGGATCGATGCCGAAAGCCTCGACCTTGTCAAGGGCGGTGGAGACGGCAACGAAGTGCTTCTTCACAGCATCCTTCTTGGAAGCGTCGGAGCCGTCGATGGCGCCCTGAGCTTCGAGCTTGCCCAGCAGCCAGGTGCGAGCGCAGCGGGCGTTCGTGAGGGTCTCGAGCGTCGTGAAGGTCTTGGAGACGATGATGAACAGCGTGGTCTCCGGATCGAGGTCCTTCGTCTTCTCGGCGAGGTCGGTCGGGTCGATGTTGGAGACGTAACGAGCGGAAATGCCTGCGTCAGCGTAAGCCTTGAGGGCTTCGTAAGCCATGTTGGGGCCCAGATCGGAGCCGCCGATGCCGATGTTGACAACGGTCTTGATGGTCTTGCCGGTCACGCCCTTCCATTCGCCGGAGCGAACCTTGTTGGCGAAGGCGTAGATGCGGTCGAGGGTCTCGTGCACGTCCTTGACGGTGTCCTGACCGTCGACGATGTACTTGCCCTCATCCTCGACCGGGCGGCGCAATGCGGTGTGGAGCACAGCGCGGTCCTCGGTGTTGTTGATGTGCACGCCGGTGTACTGCTGCTTGATGCGCTCATCAAGCTTGACGTCCTTGGCGAGGTTTGCGAAAAGCTGGAGGGTTTCCGGCTTGATGAGGTTCTTCGACAGATCGAAGTAGAGGTCGCCTGCCTGGAAGCTCAGCTTCTCGGTGCGCTGGGGGTCCTCAGCGAACCACTTGCGCAGGTTGATGCCTTCTGCCTGCAGCTCGTCGTAATGCTTCTGCAGGGCAGCCCACGCCGGGGTCTGCGTTGCATCAACAGGAGGATTGATGGCCATGATGCTGGTCCTTTCCTTTGTATTTACCGCCATGTAATTGACGGCTATTCTTCTGACCTTGCGGCCTATGAAGTTCCTCTCAATAATCTACTCACACAGCGGACAGGCGAAAAGGGGAAGACGGCATGCGGATACCCGCCTTCCCCTTCTCAATAACGCCCTTATCAGCCATGTCGATCCATGTCACAGGATGTCGTCACGCCCGTTTTGGTCGAGCTTCTTGACCATGTCCTTGACTTCCTGGCTGCGAGCGCGCGGGGCAACGAGCAGGGCGTCGGGAGTGTCCACGACGACCATGTCGTTCACGCCCAGCAGTGCAATCGTGCGGTTCCCGTCGGCAACCACCACGTCCCCTGCGCTGTCAAGCTGCACGAGGCTATCGTTGTCGCCCAGCAGTTTGATGTTCTGCGCATTGCGACTGGGAAGCAGCGCCGCCAGCGAATTGAAATCGCCAATATCGTCCCAGCCGAACCCGCCGGGCACCATCGCGACTCCCCCTTCGGCGGCAAGGGGTTCGGCGATGGAATAGTCGAAGGCGATCTTTTCGATTCCCGCCCATTCGCATGCCATGACCTCATCGCGACGCGGGGTGTCCCATGCGTCCGCGATGCGGGCAATCTGCCCCGCCATCACCGGCTTGTATTCCTTGAGGCGTTCCAGCAGCGTGCCGGCGCGCATCACAAACATGCCTGCGTTCCACCGGTATTCGCCAGTGAGCAAATATGCCTGAGCCGTTGCAGCATCAGGTTTTTCGACGAATTTACGCACCGTGTAGGCGTCGGGGGCATCCGCAATCGCGCCACCTAACGGTTCGCCCTGCTGGATGTAGCCAAAGGCGGTGGAGGGACGCGATGCCGCGATGCCGATCGTGCACACGTAGCCTGCGCGCGCGGCGGCTACGGCCTGACGCACGGATTGTGCAAACGCACGCTGGTCGCGAATCACATGGTCCGCGGCGAACGAACCCACGACGATGTCATCGCCATGCCGACGGGCAAGGATCGCGGTGGCGAGCGCAATGGCGGCGGTGGAATCGCGTCCCACCGGTTCGGCGAAGATATCGGATTCCTTGAGCGCGGGAATCTGCTCACGCACAGCCTCCACATGGCGCTCCCCCGTGCTCACGAGCACATGGCCGTCGCCTGCCAGCGCCACGAGGCGCAGGTAGGTTGATTGAATCAACGTGCTGCCCGTTCCCAAGAAGTCATACAGGAACTTCGGCCGATCCTTGCGGCTGATCGGCCACAGACGCGATCCGACACCGCCCGCGGGAATGATCGCGTAGAAATTGTCAATGATTTCGCCACTCATACGGTTATCTTCTCACATATCCGTGGCGATTCCATAGCGATGGCGAAGAAAGCGGCATATAGGAACCAAAGTTATTGCTTTAGACTTCTCGTTCAGGTGTTGAAGACGGGCATGTGCAGGTCGGTCCATTCGATTGAGGTGTCGGGTTCCGGGGCGTCTCCGTCGCGCTGCAACCCGGGCACATCCAGCGTTGGCGCCCGAGCCGGTCATGGCCGTTCTTCTTCATCCGCGCCCCGCACAATCCGCACTCCGGGGCCCTGTTCGATCGTGTCCTCATCACCCCATGAAGACACGGGAGCCGAGTCCGACACCCCGACACGCCTACGGCCACAACGCCTGCGGGGATTATAAGCAATAACTTTGGTTCCTATATACCAAGAAAGCATGGGGCAAGCAGCGCACATGAACGAGCGCATAGACAAAAGGCCTCGCAGCACGATGTCTGCAAGGCCGTGAACCGTGCGCGAGAAGGGACTTGAACCCTCACGTCGAAGACACAGGAACCTAAATCCTGCGCGTCTACCAGTTCCGCCACTCGCGCGATTTCGGCACGGCGCAGCGCACCATCATAGGTGGAAGCGCATCGATGGAGGCGCCGGCCGTGCCGAAAGAAAAATCCCGGTCATGCGGCCGGGATTTTGGGGAGCCACTTGGCAGAATCGAACTGCCGACCTGCTCATTACGAGTGAGCCGCTCTACCTACTGAGCTAAAGTGGCATGCTCAACGCTTTGTGAGCGTCATGCACAGTTAAAGAATCATAATGCATTTTCTCAGATTGTCCAATTGAGCCCGCTCACGGCGTGCCGCCCCGCATCGCGCCGATCGGACTCCCTTGCCGAGCGACCATTACGCCATTACGCACATGCGCAGCGGCGACCATCACACGCTTTCGACAGACGCGCAGCCTCCAGACGGATAGTCGCCTGATGCGCAGCCACCTGATGCACGGCACCGGACGACCGCCATCGTAGACTGAAGGCATGGAATCATTCGACATCGACCGCTTCCATCGCGATTTAGATGAATTGTTCGCCCAGCATCGCACCACCGAGGTGGAACAGTTCCTGCTGGAATCGTTGGCTCAGACCGATGAAGCGGACGATGCCCAGGCGCGCCTCGCCGTGCTCGCCGAACTCATCGGCTTCTACCGGTCACGCGGACGCCATCAAGAAAACCTTCCCCTTGTGCAGCAATCATTGGAATTGGCGCTGAGCCTGGGGCTGGAGGGCACACCGGAGTTCACGAACACTCTCATCAACGCCGCCACGGAGCTGCGCGCCGCGCATCAATACGAGCAGGCCGAGGATCTGTACCACCAGGCGCTGGAATCAGCGAAGTCCACGCTTGCGCCCGACAGCCACGAACTCGCTGCCCTGCACAACAACCTGGCATTGTTGTATCAAGAGACCAATCGTCATGACGCCGCCATCGACGAATTCACAACGGCGCTGCAAATCCTTGAAAACTCCGTGCGTGCCACGTCCCCCGACACCGTCGTCGACATCGCCTCCACGCATTCAAACCTGGCGTTGAGCCTTGCCGCGCAAGGCAAGCTGGACGAAGCCTATGACCATGCGTCCCACGCCGTGAGCTTGTTTGACAACGGTCTGGATTCCGCCCATGCAGCCGCCGCCCATGCCACTGTGGCGCATGTGCTCCTGCTGCGCGGCGACCCTGCCACCTCCGTGAGGGAATATGATGCGGCGCTGCGCATAATCCGCGAGCGCTATGGCGAAGACAGCGATTACTTCCGCGTGACGCGCGACAACAGGGAAACCGCGCAGCATGCGCTGGACGCTGCGCGGCAAGCAGCGGATGACCTCCACGCCCAGCAGGAATCCCAACAGCAGTCCGGGCAGCAGCTCGCAGATCAGCCCCAGGACCAGCAAAGTCAGCAGGCTCAAGGCCAGCAGAATCCACAACGCCCGCAAGACCAGCACAATCGCGACAATCACCAGCCAACCACGGCCATCCGCATTGTGGACAATGTGACGGGACTGTCGCTGGCGCGCGCGTATTGGGACGAATGTTGCAAGCCCATGATCGCCGCGAAATATGAGCGGGTGCGCGACCGCATCGCCGCCGGACTCGTCGGCCACGGCTCGGAATGCTATGGCTTCGACGATGAGTTGAGCCGCGACCATGATTTCGGCCCGGGCGTGTGCCTATGGCTGACCGATGAGGACTATGCACGATTCGGCGCGCAGTTGCAAGCCGACTACGATGCGTTGCCCCAGCAATTCCACGGCTTTGGCCCCCGTGTGGAATCCGACCATGCGGGCAAGCGCGTGGGAGTGTTCCGGATCGGCGAATTCTTTGAATCTATCACCGGGATGCCCGAGGCTCCCACAGACCCGCGCCTATGGGTCACCCTTGACGAACCGACGCTTGCCGCTGCCACGAATGGCCGCGTTTTCGCCGATCCCTTGGGAGCGTTCAGCCACGTGCGCCAAGGATTCCGTTCGATGCCCGACGAGGAAATCCTGCGACGCATCTCCCAACGCCTGGGCATGGCGGCGCAAGCCGGTCAATACAACCTGCCTCGTATGGCACGGCGCGGCGACCTACCGGCGATGCGGATGTGCGTAAGCGAATTTTGCACCGCGGTCACATCGCTTGCTTTTTTGCTCAACAATCCCCTGACCGTAGGCTACATGCCGTATTACAAATGGCAATTTGCAGCGCTGCGCAAACTTTCACGACGCCCTGGCATGAGGTTGCGGGGCGTGTGCGCGCCGCTGGAGGCACTGTGCGACCTGGATTCCCTGTGTGTCACGAATTCCACCGCCATCTTGAATCCCGCTACATCAGATTCCACCGTTGCCTTAGACAATGTGGTTGGCGCGGATGTGCTGAGTCCACGTGCCGAACAGCTGGTTGACTCCGTGTGTCGCCAGATCGTAGCCGTCTTGCAGGAACTGGGGCTCACTCGCAGCGATGAGACGTTCCTCGACTGGCATCGGCCATACGTGGATGAAAAGATGCGCGACTACACAAAAATGAAGGAAGGTGACTGATGCTCCGTCCCACTCATAAGGAAGACAAAGGATTCGTCAGCGACTTCGGCGGAATCGGTGACCTGTCGGAATCCACATCGCATGGATCCGACCCTGAGGCGCCATCGACAGACACCGTGTCACCGGCAGATACCACGGATTCCTCCCATGCCCCCGCGACTGCTCCGACCACCAACAGTGCCAACGTCAGCACCACGGACGACGCTGCCAAGCCCATCATCGACATCGACGGCACGCCTGTGTCCACCGCTCCCCTCGACCCGGACAAGCGCATCGGCATGCCGGGCGGCACACCCGTCGAAGAGGCGATTGTGCGCGAGGAATGGCAGCAATTCCAAGGCGTCAACAACGAAGGCGGTCGCGCAGCGTGCCAAGGAAACTGGCCCACGTTCCACCAGATGCGTCTGTCACAATTCCTCACATGGCCGCACGATGCAAAAATCAGCTATCTTGCCGACCTGCGGCAGGCCGCACAACAGGGACGCAACCTGCTCACCGAGAAATATGCGCGCATGATGCAATCCACCGACCCCGACTACTACCGCACGAATCTCGAACCGTATCTTCCGACGCTCAGCACTGCTCGCATCGAACAACAGGAGCGCATCATCGCCACGCAGGTCGCATGGGCGCAGGACTTCGCGAACCGCTATCCCCGGCTCGGAGCGGCCATGCGCACACTGCGCACCAGCGACGACACGAAGGATTTCACGAGTTTCGAAACATATCTGCGCGGCGAACTGAGCACGTACTCGCAGCGCACGCTCGACCTATATGACCTCATGGTGCGCGATTATGCACAGGCTGGCGAAAATATCACGGCCCTGACCGTGCGCAACACCGTGCTCCTCGGCGGTTTCGCGTCCCTCGACGAGTCGGAGGAAGCGCAGGCGTGAGGCATTGCGCCGCACGCCTGAAGTCCAGAATGCGGAATGGGCCGTGGACTCACATGCGAATTTGCAACTTTCGCAAACTCTCGTAATTGAGCGGTTTTCACGGTGTTTTTTCATAATTTTGGCAACGAATTTAACCAACACGCCTATCAATTCGAAGCGCGGCGGCTTACGATGTGTGAAGCGACGTACACGATTGGCAAACCGTCAAGGATGACTCATCGCATCGCCGTTCAGCGCGGAGCTGCGCCCGCGCCGTAAAAATCAAAATCGAAAGAAACAGCAAAAGAAACAAAGGAGAAGCATTGTTCACGAATGACTATGTGAAGCGCGTCTATGAACAGGCCGAACGCCGCGATGGCGACCAGCCCGAATTCCTCGAAGCCGTGCGTGAGGTTCTCGAAACCCTCCAGCCGGTTGTGGAAGCCCATCCCGAGTATGAGAAGAATGCTGTTCTCGAACGCTTCATCGAACCGGAGCGCGTGATCAAGTTCCGCGTCGCCTGGGTGGACGATTCCGGCAAGCCGCAAGTCAACCGCGGTTACCGCATCCAGTTCAACAGCGCCATCGGCCCCTACAAGGGCGGCCTGCGCTTCCACCCGTCCGTGACCGAATCCGTCATCAAGTTCCTCGGTTTCGAGCAAATCCTCAAGAACTCCCTGACCACGCTGCCCATCGGCGGCGGCAAGGGCGGCTCCGACTTCGACCCCAAGGGCAAGTCCGATGCCGAAGTCATGCGCTTCTGCCAGGCATTCATGACGGAATTGTGCCGCCACATCGGACCTGACACCGACGTGCCCGCCGGCGACATCGGCGTGGGCGGCCGCGAAGTGGGCTACCTGTTCGGCCAGTACAAGCGCATCCGCGACGAATACTCCGGCGTGCTCACCGGCAAGGGCCTGGAGTTCGGCGGCTCGCTCGCCCGCACCGAAGCCACCGGCTACGGCCTGTGCTACTACACGCAGGAAGCTCTGAAGACCCTGCGCAACGATAGCTTCGCCGGCAAGACCGTCATCATCTCCGGTTCCGGCAACGTGGCCATCTTCGCCACCGAGAAGGCGCAGCAGCTGGGCGCCAAGGTCGTCACCGCCTCCGATTCCAACGGTTACGTGTATGACCCCAACGGCATCAACCTCGACGTTGTCAAGGACATCAAGCTCGGTCACCGCGGCCGCATCAAGGAATACGCCGAGCGCGTGCCTGGCTCCGAATACCACGAGGGCTGCAAGGGCGTGTGGACCGTCAAGGGCGACATTGCCCTGCCGTGCGCCACGCAGAACGAGATCGACGAGGAATCCGCCAAGACGCTCGTCGCCAACGGCGTGACCGTGGTGTGCGAAGGCGCCAACATGCCGTCTACCCCGGAGGCAATTGCCGTCTACAAGGCCAACGGCGTGCTCTATGGCCCTGCCAAGGCTGCGAACGCCGGCGGCGTGGCGACGTCCGCTCTTGAAATGAGCCAGAATTCCGAGCGCCTGTCGTGGACCTTCGAAGAGGTCGACTCCAAGCTGCATGACATCATGGTGGGCATTGTGCACAATTCGCTCGACGCCGCCAAGAAGTACGGCCACGAAGGCGATCTGCAGCTGGGCGCCAACGCCGCCGGCTTCGAGAAGGTCGCCAACGCGATGGTGGCACAGGGCATCCTGTGACGCTGTAGTTGCCCGCTGCCACTGTGTTGAATGGCGGCAGCGGGCGCAAACACATAACGCAAAACGGTGCACGCACAGACCGTGCATCGCAAATGCATAAAACATGAGGGCCATGCATCCTCCAATGGGATGCATGGCCCTCATGCGTTGTTGAGCGTGCCGCCTTGGCTCAGCATGCCTTGCTCAGCATGCCTTGCCCGCGCGTGGTGCGCCGGTGAATGTGCCAGCGACACATCGCCGACACATTCACCCATTCACCGACACATTACCGACGACCGGACTTGCGCCATCCACTGCGCCATCCACTGCGCCGCGCCACGGCATATGCCGCGCCCGACAGCGTGAACAGAATCGCGCCGAGCACCAACACGCGACGTGGTGTCCATGTTCCTCCGGTCAGAGGAAGCGCCGTGACGGAATTCTGGTTCGTCACCGTGCCATATTCGATGGCAAATTTCGCCGTGTCACCGCCAACCGCTTGGCCGGGGATGGTGCCATCGATGGAATGACCGGAAGGCGCTTTCGTCTCGGTGAGGACGTAATAGCCCCACGGCAGGCCAGAGACCATGAAATACGACAGCGCGGTCACGCCCGGCTTATCTGTGGGCGCGGTCACGGACAGACTGCCCCCATTCTCTGCACACAGACTGCTGGATGTGCCGGTCGTGCAGGTCATGGAGTAGCTGCCTTGTGTGGCCGTTCCCGATGGCTTGGTGTACGTGATTGTGTAAACGCGCAGCGCAGCGGATGGGTTTGTGGAATCCGCCGTGTCCTTGTACTGGGTGAGCGTCCATTCAGCGCCTTCCAATGCCGCGCCGGTACCGTCGACCTTATTCCATGTGGCCGTTGCCGCCTTGCGGTTGTAAATCGGGTAGGTGCCGTCGGTCGTCGGATCGCCGACCTGCCCTTGCACCGCGGAATCCTTGGACAGCGGCGTGATGGTAGCGGGAGTCGCCGCACTCGTGGCTTTGACCGCATACCACGGTTTGCTGCCCAGCAGGTATCCGGACGGGGCATTGGTCTCTTTGAGCAGGTAATACGTGCCAAGAACCAGGGAATCATATTCGAAGGTGAACGCTGTCGTGTCTTCGTAAGATTTTACAGAGGTCTTGCACTTGTCGGCACTGACCTCGGACACATCGTTCACGTCGCTGTCACAACGGCGCAGGTCCCACTGTGAACCGGTGATGCTCGCATGCGTCGTTTCGTCCTGTTTGACCCACAGAACCTTGCCGTAATCCTTGTCATTCTCAATATGCAGGTTGGAATCGCCGCCCACAGTGCTCTTCACCGTGGAGTTGCCCGAAATCACCATGTTGTATGTAGCGGTGCTCAGTTTGTAATTGGCGGGTGCCTGAACCTCCTTGAGCGTATACGAACCAGCAGGCAGGCCCTGAACGATGATGACGCCGTCATTGGAACCGTTGGCGTCGGCCAGAGCGGTGCCGCTGCATACATTCGCCGCGAACGTGGTTTTGGCGGTGCCGCCGTCAGCAACACACCACACGGATGTTCCGTCGCTTCCCGTGATCTTCCACTGGGTGCCTGAGAGTTTCGTATTGGTGTCGGAGGCGTCCACCTTGGTCCATGTGACACTGGTCTGGCTATTGGTCACGCCTGTAGACGGAATGGTTGTCGTCGTCACTTTGCCTGCTGACAGCGTGAAGGTGTAGCAGGTACCGCTCGCCGCGTATCCGCTCGGCGGCGTCGTCTCGCACAGCGTGTAGGAGCCGTCCGGCAGGCCGTTGACCGTGAACTGGCCGCTGATAGCGTCGGTATCGTTCCAGTACGGCGGTGTGGTGACGACCTTCAGGGAGATCATACCCTTTTTCGACCCGCTGTCGGGTCCGGCTACCGTAGCGTATCCGGTGGCCGTGATGGTGGCGGTGCCGGTGGAGACCGCGGTTACACGGCCGGTCTGGTCCACCGTGGCGACGTCGGGGTTCGAGCTCTCCCATGAGGTGATTGTGACGGCTTTCTCGCCGTCGAGCTGGGGGGTGAGCGTCTGTGTGCGGCCGACGATCATCTCGTCGTTGCCCTCCACAATGACCTCGCCGTCGGTGTTGGGACGAACCGTAAGGTTGATCAGCGTCTGCTGGCCGCCTGCCGTCGCGGCGATCGTGGCAGTGCCGACCTTAAGCGCCGTGACCAGGCCCGTGCCATCGACGGTGGCGACGGTCGTATTGTCGGATGTCCATGTGACTTTCGCCGCACCGGTCGGCGTGATGGTGGCGTTCAGCTGGGATTTGGTTCCCGACTGCATCGTCATCGTTCCGTCTGCCGCCACATTGCTGCCGGTCACGCTCAGCGAGGTGACGGAGCAGGACGGGGCGGTGTGGTTGGTGCCGTTCGATTCCTGGTCGAACACATAGGTGTCGTAGCCGGCGGCCAGGTAGTAGTTCTTCGAGTTGTTGGAATCCCAATGCGCGTTGGTCTGCGTAGTGCCCGCCTGATACGGCGTGTCGGTGAAGGTCACGACGAGGGGCAGCGCGTCGGCGTCCGTCACCGTGGCCTTGACCCAGTTGGAGCACGCCGAGTCCATCTTGATGTCGCTGTTGTCGAATACCGCCGAGCCGTTCTTCACGAAGGCGTAGTGGAGGTAGTAGGCGTTCCACGACAGACGGCGCGGCGTGTAGTAGTAGATCGTGATGGGGTTCTTCCACGTCACGACGTTGGAGGAGGCCACCGTTATGTTAAAAGTGTCGGTGTAGCCCTGGTACTGCGCGGTGATCGTGACCTGGCAGCCGGAGGCGGATGTGCAATCGCCCGTTGTCACATTGCCACCGTTTACCGTTGCCACTGTTGCATCACTGGATGTCCATGTCGCCACGGACGGATTGGGCAATGCCACCCCGCCTTGACGCAGCATGAGCTTCTGCTGCTCGTGGGGCTGCATGACGGACGCACCACGAATGCTGATGGAGTCGCCTGACCCGGAAGACGTAGGGGAGCTTGATGACACCACACGCACCTGAATGGTGGCGGTTTTGTCTCCTGCATAGGCGATGACCTGCGCGCTGCCCACAGCATGCCCGGTGACGAGACCCGTGGAGTTAATCGAGGCGACGTCAGGGTCCGTGGAGGCATAGCGGATGGCTGACGTGACGCCGTCCGATGTCACCGTCACCTTGGTTTGATTGGTGTTGCCAGACATCAAGCCAAGAAAGGTTGTGCCCGTCGAAGTCGTGAATGTCAGACCCGTGACCGGGTCAGCAAGGTCATCGACCTCGTATTCGGCGTTCGTACCGGTATTCGTCAATGACCATTTCGACCCGGGAAGCAGCTTGGTGCCGTCGGATGCGACCTTCTTCCACGAGACGGAACTGGGAGCGTCACATATGTTATAGATATTGATGCCGCACTCAGGGTTTCCCTTTGAATCAGTGTCTCCCTGCACCATGTAGACGCCGTTGACGTATTTGTTACTGTCTGCCGCCCATTCGGACGTTGTTTTCACAGTGTAAACGTTGTCGTTGTTTTTATAGCCGTCCGGCGGCGACACCTCCCGCACGTAATAGGTGGCGTTGATGTTCAGGCCGTGCACTTCGAGGCGGCCGTTCGCCGATGCCCAATCATTGCTCGCATCGTCAGTAACATACAGGATGGCGTTCGTATCGTTGTTGGCATCATCTTCTGTAGCGAACACGCCCCATGACGAACCCCCTACGGGGACACCGCTCACATCGCTGCCGTACTTCCACCAGCCGATTGCAGAGCAGCTGCTGCTGCTCATGCCCCACGGAAGGTTGTGACGCTCCTGATCCATGTCGATGACCGACGCGGTGCTCGCGCCATTGGCGTTGCCCGTGGGGTTGTTCATCATGAAGTCGCCGCCCACCCATACGCGGCCATTCGTCGTCGCGTGGTCGTCGAAGGATCCGCTGGGAATGAGGATGGATCCGAGCATGGCGGCTGCCGGATCATCAAGCGATGCGTTGTTGTCGAGGCCGCCTGCAGCCTTCAACCCTTCATATGCTTTGCCGCCGCCAATCGTCACCGATCCTGCGTCGCCGAAATTCCACATGATGCTTTCGCCTGCGGTCGCATAGGCATTGCTGATTGACGAATCCACGGCATGCTTCCCAGAGGTCACATAACCATTGGAAATCTCGTCATTGTTCCACCAGAAGCGCCAACCCGTGTTGAAGCTCACGGTATCGGTGTTTTCCAGCGAGCTTCCATCGTCCTTGACAACATTGATGATGACACTCGCATTGGCCGGAATGTTGGAAAACGCAAAATCAAGTCCGCGGTATCCGTCGGAATTCAACTGGCTGACGGTGACGTTGAAGACCTGGTTGTTGGAGTGGCCGTCGCCGGCGAAAAACAGCACCTTCTCGTTGTTGATGCCCGAATAGGTCTGGGAGCCTACCGTGTAGTTCACGGTATCGTTGGTGAAGGTCATGCCATAGGATCGCGAACTGTCGTACTTGTAGCGCGTGTACGAGCCGGTGGGTGCCACACCGGTGGTGACGACGCCGGTGGAGGTCAGAGACGAAAGGTTCTCAGACAAGCTGGCGATGGTTTTCTGATAGTTCGCCGCACCTGTGATGCCGCTCTTGTCAAGCCCCGTGGTGCCGCTCCATGTGACGGCATTAGACGCGGTGTTCGTGTATGCCCTCACCGACGGCGTGGTGTCATCACCCCACACGGTGGATTTATTGCCCGCGATGTAGGCCTTGTAGCCGTATTCCGTGGAGGTGTTCGTCGCCTTGCTCTTGATGCCGACGCCGGCGTTCCATGCCTGCGCGTGGTCGGTGTCGCCACCGCCAAGGGTGGAAATAGCTCCCGGATTGCTGCCTACCTTTCCTCCCACGGCAAGGATGGTGGTGCCGGCAGCGGGAAGGTACTGTGCACCAAACGCCACCATGCCGAGGGTGAAGAAGGATTTGCCATCCGAGCCCGTCTTGATGGGTCGCGCCAGCAGGTCTCCCCTGACCACGGTCTGGCCTTCGGCTTCCACAGCGTACGAACCGTTGATGGCGTCGGCGCTCCACGTGGCTCCGCTCTTGGGGGAGCCAATGTACATGTTGCCGCCCACGTAGGTGGCTATGCCGGTGTCGTCGGCGGTGATGTCGGAGCTACCGTCGCCGTAATGCACGGTCGTGGAAGGATCGCACAAACCGGCGGCAGTGGAGTCAGCGGCAGTCGCAGTGCGGTGGGAATCCACAGCGCTGGTCAGCGGAAGAACCATGCAGGCGACAACGAGAAGGCATATGACGGACAACAGCCGGTGACTCGGTGCCTTCCCATGGCGAGTGGTGGCATACGGTCGCGCTTGGCCTGCTTCTGACTGGGGCTCTTCGTACATCCGCCCCTCGCCCTGTGCGGACAGATTGTCTCGTGACGTACCTGGCCACCGTATCCATCCCATGGATCGCTCCGTTTCATCGCCGGTGAGACGGCTGTCATCGCCATCTCACCGGTTGCACACCTTACATATGATTTGAACTATGCTCACACTTAGCAAAGAAAATAAACATAGCACAATCCATTACCTTTACCAAAGGTACCACACTCTCCTGTACGCGGGAAAGGCACTTCAGGTCGCTCTTTCTCAGCTCTCAGCAAAACAGAAGGAGCTACCTTGCAAGCGTTCAATCCACGTGCTGAATCACCGCTCGCCGAATCACCGCTCGCTTAATCACACTTCGCTGACTGTGACGAGCGCCTTGATGACGCGGCGGGCATCCATGTCGGCGTAAGCCTGCGGCACTTCGTCAATCGTATAGGTGTTCGTGAAGACGCGACCAGGATGGATGTTTCCGCTCAGCACTTCCCGCAGCAAACGCTGGCGCGCGTAGGTGCGCACAGGCGCGGGGCCGCCTTTGATGCCTATGTTGCGGTAGAAGGTCGCCTCAGCCGGAAGTTGCACCCCGTGGGGCAGCCCCACGCGCCCAATCACGGCACCCGGACGCCCCACTTTCAGCGCAGTGTCGAACGACTGGGCGGAACCAACGCATTCCAGCACCGCGTCAGCCCCGGCACCGGTCAGTTCCATCACCCGCGCAACGGCGTCATCGCCACGCTCCGGCACGATGTCGGTGGCTCCGAATTCGCGCGCGATTGCGGCACGATTTTCATGGCGGCTCATCGCAATAATGCGCGACGCCCCCAGCAGTTTGGCAGACAGCACACCGCACAGGCCAACGGCGCCATCGCCAAACACAACAGCCGTGTATCCAGACGTGACTTCCGCGCTGACCGCCGCATGGTAGCCCGTGCCCATCACGTCAGAAAGGGTCAGCAAATCAGCAAGCATTTCATCGCTGAATGCCTTCGAGCTTGCAGGCGCGCCGGGAATGTCGCCTGCCGCAAGCGCTTGGGAAACGTTGACAATAGTCCCATTGGCGTGAGGCACCCGCAAGTATTCGCTCTGGCACCCTTCGCCCTCGGCACCACCGCCGAAATACCCGCCGTTAAGGCAGCTGGATTCAAAACCCGCCTTGCATGCCGCACATTCACCGCAGCTGATGGGGAATGGCACAATGACAAAATCACCCACCGCCGCCACCGTCACATCCGCACCGACCTGAGTGACAACGCCGATGGATTCATGGCCAATCGGAGTGCCTGGCGTGTTGACATCCTTGCTGCGGTATGGCCACAGATCCGACCCGCACACGCATGTGCGCACAACGCGAATCACTGCATCCTCCGGCGTTTGAGGCTCGGGGATGGGACGTTCCTCCACGCGCACATCGCGCGGCCCGTAATAAATCGTTGATTTCATCGTCGTCTTTGACATTGCAATCACTTCCTTGTTTACTGCAGCGTCTTTCGCAGCGTCTTTCATGCGCCGCAACCGGATTGACCGCGAGCGTAAATCGCACCATAAGCATAATCCATGCATGGCATTCACCGCATTTGGATACAGTATGAGTATGCGTAAAAGGAAGCAAACCCTGATCATCGTCGCCGTTGCGGCGGTGCTTCTCGTGGCATTCAGCCTGTTGGGGCGCATTATCGCGCCTTCATGGCAGCCGGTGGATTCCACCGCGACCGTCGCGCTTGATAGCTCCGACACGTCTATTGCAGCCAACAACGCAGTGAATGCCGCCATTGGCACTTATGACGTGGACGAGCTGACCGTGACCGTGCATGTGGGGGACGGTGTGACCGTGAATGCCATCGTGCGCACGCCGCGGCAACCGCAATGGCCTGACGCCGAGCACCCTCGGCTTCCCAGCGAAATCCCCGGGTGCATGTTCATCACCGGGGCCGGTCTGGCGAAGGCCACCGACGTGTATGGCGACCTCGCGTGGGACATGGCTTCCGCAGGCGTGGCGACAATCGTGCCGGACAAGCGCATGGACAATTATTCATGGCAGCATCGCGATTACGTGCAGATGGCACACGATTACGAACAATCCCTCGATGTGCTTGAGAATTGGGTGGGCATCGGCGATGGCGTAGACGCCGTGCACGTCAGCAAAACGAATGTCGGCCTGTACGCGGAATCGGAAGGCACCTGGATCACGCCCATCATCGCCAGCGAGCGCAGCGACGTCAGCTTCTCCATCATGACGTCCGCCCCGGTGTTCACGCCACGTGAGCAAATGACGTATGCGATGGATGATTACTTCCGCAAACTCAACGTGCCATTCCCCACAAACCACATCATCAGTCGTCTCACGACGCTTGACATGGGCTCGATCGGTCCCAATTACGGCGATTTTGACGTGACCCCGTACCTCAAGGCGCAAACACAGCCCACGCTGTTCATCTACGGCACGAACGACCTGTCGATGCCCACGATCGAAGCGCCAGCAACCGCTCGCAGCCTCATGGCGGATGCTGGCAACACGAACACGCTGCTGCGCTATTACAAAGGCGCCAATCATCAAATGCGCGTGGGCGACGCCAAAGCAGAGAAATCGCTACCTCTTGCCGAGAATTTTGAACGAGACATCACCAATTTCGCTCTTGATGCGCAGGACTCCACCACGCAGGGATGGGCGACCGCCATGACCGCCGGCGACGACACCCCATGGCAAGCGAGCGCCGTCATGACGGATTTATCGGAGAACGGCGTGGGCGGCGGCATGGTGCATTCGGTCGACCGCCTTGCCGTGCTGCAGGTAGGGGCGTTGCTGCTGCTCATCGTGTGCGGGCTCACCGTGCCCGCCCTGCATGCTTCGCGCAAGAAACACATACACCGTGAAATGGCCGTGGCGCAGCTTGCGGCGAATTGCTCCCCCGACAGCGCCGAAACCGGCAATGTCGTTGTCAAATACGACGAACTCGCCAAGGAATCGCGCCGCCGCCCCGGCTTCGCCCCCGGCATGGCAACAAGGTTGTGGACGCTGGGTGCACTGACATTCGCCACCACACTCGCATGGCTGGGATACATCGTGTATGTGGCACTCGGCGTGTTCGGCCTCACTGCGAACTCCACCGTGATGACCGTGTGGCAGGATGCTGTGCGCGTGCTCGCTGTGCTGTGCACGATAGCGTTCGCTGCGCTGCTCGTCACGATGACGCAGACCGCGGTGCGCCACCGCAAGAACCCGTGGAAGGCACGCCCCGCCGTCGCGGGCATCGGTCACTATGTGTGGATTGCCGTTTACGCGCTCGCGATAATCCTCAGCTTCTTCATGTTCATGTTCTGGGACATCTTCCTTGTTTGATTACCCCGTCTGCGGCGGGCCTCACCCTGGCGCAGACACGGCAATCCCCGAATGCAGCGCACCGCACCGCCTGGAACCCATACATCCGCCGGGGCACACCTGAAAACGAAAAGGCTCTGTGGGCGGCACCGAAACCAGCGCCGCTCACAGAGCCTGATGGCGGACAGGGCGAGATTCGAACTCGCGGGGCTTACGCCCAACGGTTTTCAAGACCGTCTCCTTAGACCGCTCGGACACCTGTCCATGATTGTCTTGCAATCCCACCGGATGCACACCGGCAAGCGCAAAACACGTATTGATTATACACAGCGCCACGCGGAACTCAGTACGACGACTCTGTTCGCTTCATCATCTGCTCATTTCGCTTACCTCGCTTACCGCTGTCGTCGCCATCGTCGCCCATCGCCATCGTCGCCCGTCACATGGCGCCTGATAGCCCGTGCGAATCATGCGGATGCATACTCACCGCCGTGCAGACGCTTGAGGGCAGAGATATCACTGGGCGTCAGGGGTTGCATCACTCCCGTCACATCACCTTCAGGCAGCTCAGGCACGCGTACGATCAGCCCGCGATGGTCGAGGCCAAAGCGCACGCACCGCGTCTGCCCCAAGATGTCGCCATCCACTTCCACGGTTTGCGGCGTGTTAAGCGTCACCGTCGCCTCGATGCCTTGGAATTGCTCGACCGTGGAGCTCACGCTGAACGGGCTCTGCTTGGCCTTCTTCACCACGGTCTGGTGCACCACGTCACCGAAGAGATTCATCCAGCCGATCATGCCGCCGCTGGTGTCTATCATCTCGAAATCAAGCAGCCCATCGTCGAACAGCGCTTCGGGCATGAGCGAAAAGCCAGGAATCTGCCCACAATTGCCGGCCATGACCGTGCGGAACTCCAGGTCAGGCTGTGCATGCACGCGCCCCTTGGAATCCACCAGCTGCACGGTCCCCTTCACCTTGGGCTGGAACAAATGCTTGACCGCGCCCACGAAGTACGCCATCCAACTGATACTTTTCTTGAGCTCGGGATCGGTGTCGTCGATCATGTCGGCGTCGAAACCCACGCCTGCCACAATCAGGAAGCGATGCTTGAATTCAGGATTCGGCGAATCCAGCATTTGCAGGTATCCGGCATCCACCGTGCGTGAACCATGCGACGTGGCGACCGCCATCGCCGCCTCAAGGTCGCCCAGCGGCACGCCGATATTGCGGGCAAACAGGTTGCCGGTGCCGATGGGCACGATTCCCATGGCGCGGCCGCTGCCAGCCATGGTTTGCGCCACGGTGCGCACGGTGCCATCGCCGCCACAGGCAACCACCACTTGGGCGCCGCGGTCCAACGCCTCCTGAGCACACACCGAACCATCCTTGTCGAGCTTCGTGTCGATGAAAATGGGGTCGGTGATGCCATGGTCGGCGCAATATTCCTGGATGAAGGTGCGGGTCATCTCCGCGCCGGGCTTCGACGGATTGACGATGAAAGCGTAGGATCCGCGGGTGTCATCAGCACGGCTTTGGGCGGCTTTCGCCACACGTCGGCGTCGCAAAGCTCGAACAAGAAGCACCACGGCGACCACTGCGACGATGCAGATTGCGATGGGCACGATGACATTCCAAGGACTGGGCATACCTATTATTGTGCACTCAACCTGCGGTTTGACCAAACAATCGGAATAATTTTCATAGAATTTGCCCATATTATGCTGACAATTTCTGCTGACAATGCGCGATTCTTGCGCTCCATGCGCATAAGGCTACCGCGACCGTTCCACCGCTCGTTCAGACTCCCTCCCATGTCGGGCAAACACGATAACTTGGAGTCATGCTTGATATCAATTTCATTCGCGAACATGCGGATATCGTCAAGGATTCCCAGCGTAAGCGCGGAGAGTCCGTGGAGCTCGTCGACGAAGTCCTCTCCTCCGACGAAGCCCGCCGTGAATCGCTGCGCCAGTTCGAGGCAGCGCGCGCCGAGCAAAAGGAAATGGGTAAGAAGGTCGCTTCCGCCCCCGCCGATCAGAAGGCCGCCATCATCGCTCAGACGAAGGAACTCTCTGCGAAGGTCTCCGAATACAAGGAAGCCGCTGACAAGGCGTCCGCGGAATACACGACCGCGATGTGGAAGCTGTCCAACATCGTGGAGCCTGAGGCTCCTGAGGGCGGCGAGGATGATTACGTCGTCGTCAAGAAGGTCGGCACGATCCGTGATTTCGCCGCCGAAGGTTTCGAGCCCAAGAACCATCTTGAGCTGGGCGAAGGCGTAGCGGGAATCGACATGAAGCGCGGCGTGAAGGTTTCCGGATCGCGCTTCTACTTCCTGCGTGGCGATGTGGCCCGCATGGAGATCGCCATGCTCACGATGGCGGTTGACCAAGCGGTGGAGCATGGCTTCATCCCGACGATTACCCCGACGCTGGTGCGCCCCGAGGCAATGGCGGGCACCGGCTTCCTGAACTCCCACGCAGACGAGATTTACCGTCTGCGCGAGCCCGATGACCAGTATCTCGTCGGCACGTCCGAAGTGGCTCTCGCCGGCATGCACGCCGATGAGATCCTTGACCTGTCCAAGGGGCCGCTGCGCTACTGCGGTTGGTCCAGCTGCTATCGCCGCGAGGCTGGCGCAGCCGGCAAGGATACGATGGGCATCATCCGTGTGCACCAGTTCGACAAAGTGGAGATGTTCGTCTACTGCAAGCAGGAGGATTCCCGCGACCAGCATCAGCAGCTGCTTGCCATGGAGCAGGAGATGCTGGGCAAGGTCGAGGTCCCCTATCGCATCATCGACACCGCCGCAGGCGATCTGGGCGCATCCGCTGCCCGCAAGTTCGATTGCGAGGCATGGGTGCCTACGCAGAACCGCTACCGCGAGCTGACGTCCACGTCGAACTGCACCGAATACCAAGCACGCCGCCTCAACATCCGCGAGCGCACCGAGGACGGCACCCGTCCGGTCGCCACGCTTAACGGCACGCTTGCAACCACCCGTTGGCTCGTTGCAATCCTTGAGAACCACCAGAATCCGGATGGCTCCATCGATGTGCCGAAGGCCATGCGTCCCTACATGGGCGGCCTTGAGGTCATCGAACCCCACGCATGGGAAGCGTGAGATAAACAGGCGCCGCATTCACTGTCTTGTTGCCGTCTGACGATTGCAGATAGCAACAAGACAGTGAATGGATATGGTGAGGCCCCGGGGCGTTAAGGTCCCGGGGCCTCACCATATCCATATCCGTCCGATGCCGCCGATGCCGTCAGCGCTTCTGTCACCAACGCAGCTGGCATTTGCAGCCAGCCGTCAGCGCAGCAGCGCATCGGGACATCAGAGCATCAGAGCATCAGGGCATGCCTCACAGCAGGTCGAGCAGCGTCGGGTCGGCCAGCGCGATGACAGCCTTGCGGGCATCCTCTGCCGTGCGGGCGTCGAGCGCGTAGGCGGCCATCTGCTGGCACGTGCTGAAGTCGTGCAAACGCAGGGCGGCGCGCACAGCGTTGACCTTGGTGGGGGCCATCGACAGCGACTGCACGCCAAGTCCAGCGAGCACCAGAGCCATGAGCGGATCACCACCGGCTTCGCCGCACACACCCACATGCTTGCCGGTCGCAGCGCCACCGTCGCACGCGGCCTTGATCATGTGAAGCACCGCAGGCTGCCACGGAGTGAGCAGGTTGGCGAGCTCACCGTTCAAGCGGTCGGCTGCCATTGTGTACTGCGACAGATCGTTCGTGCCGATGGAGCAGAAGTCCACGACCGACAGAATCTGTGCGGAGCGAATTGCAGCAGCCGGCACCTCGACCATGACACCCACCTTGGGCAGGCCATAGGAGCGCGCCTTGGTGGCGAACCATTCGGCCTCATCCACGGTGGAGACCATCGGGGCCATGACCCACAGGTCGCCGCCGGTCGCCTTGTAAGCGTTGGCGAGCGCCTGCAGCTGGGTGTCGAGCAGGTCAACACGGCGCATGCCGAGGCGCAGACCGCGCACACCAAGGGCCGGATTGTCCTCATGCTCCTGGTTGGCGAACTTGAGCGGCTTGTCGGCGCCGGCGTCGAGCGTGCGCACCACAACGTGACGATCCTTGCCAAAGGCATTGAGGACCTTCGTGTAGGTGTCGGTCTGCTCTTCGACGGTCGGAGCTTCGTCGCGGCCGAGGAAGAGGAACTCGGAACGGAACAGGCCGGAGCCTTCGAGGTCGAACTTCGCGGCGTTGAGAGCGTCATCCACGGTGCCGATGTTGGCGAGCAATGCCACGCGGTGGCCATCACGGGTGGAGCCTTGGCCGCTGGAGCCGGCGAGCGCGCGAGCGCGGCGCTCGGCACGGTCCTTGAGCTGGGAGACTTCCTCATCCGTCGGGGAGACGATGACTTCGCCCACACCACCATCGAGGGCCACGGTGTCGTCAGGAGCGATGGCGTCAAGCGCGCCCTTCGTCTTGACGGAGCAGGGGATGCCGAGCTGCGCGGCAAGGATTGCCGTGTGGCTCGTGGGACCGCCCTCTTGGGTGATGATGCCCAGCACGCTGCCCGGGTGGAGCGTCGCGGTCTCGGCAGGAGCCAGGTCGCGAGCGACCACAATCACCGGGGTCGTGATGTCGGGCACACCCGGTGCGGGCAGGCCACGCAGCTGTGCGATGAGACGATCACGCACATCGTTGACGTCCGTCACACGCTCGGCGAAGTAACCGCCCAGCTTGGCGAGTTTGGCAGCGTAATCGCTGGCAGCACCCGCCACTGCGTGGGTCATGCCGTCGCCAGCCTTGAGGCGCTTGACGATGTTCTTGTACAAGCCCTTGTCCGCAGCCATCTGAGCGGTTGCGCCCAGCACACCCTTGGACTTTTCGTCGGTTGCCTTGTCGGCACGCGCCTTGAGCTGCGCCACGACGGCATCACGCGCCTCGTCGAGCTTGGCAACTGCCGCATCGACATCGGTGCACTTGGGCTCCGCTTCGTCCACGCCGGGGGCTTCCGCAACGAAAGCGACCGGACCGGAAGCGGTGCCTGCGCACACGCCAATGCCATGAAGAACCTTGTGTTCGCTAGTCATGTTGCGCCGTCCGTTTACTCCGCGTCCAGGTCGCGGGTCAGCATCTGGGCGAGCTCATCCATGGCTGCGTCTGCAGAATCATCGTCGGTGGAAATGGTGACGGTGTCGCCGCCCTTGACGCCGAGCGTCATGATTTCCAGAGCGCTGGAGGCGTCGGCTTCCTCGCCGTTGAACTCCATCGTCACGTCGATGCCCTTGTCATCCACTGCCTGAGCGAACAGAGCCGCCGGACGAGCGTGAAGGCCAACGGAAGCACCGATAACAGCAGTACGAGTAATCATGAGGGTTCCTTTCATAAGGCTGGCGATTGCCAGCGTCCCATCGCACGCCAAGTGGGGTGCGATCCAGCGCGGCGCATTCCCCTGCGCCAGCGCCAAAATCTATGTGGTTTGTTCAGTTATGCAATGTTCACCGTTGCATCGTCCCGGCCATGGACTCATGCATGTTCGCAACACGGGTGTTATGCCCGCGATGGTCATGTCAACCGAATCAATGTCCGGTTTTCCATGTGTGACATGGTCTCATGCCCGATTCATCGCCTCACGCACGCGGCGGTTACCCACCGGCGACGGCATCAACACCGACCTGCCGAAGGCGACCTCAGCGAGACGCCTTCGCGTCCCCGACGACCCTCGCGATATGAAGCGTCATGTATGACTCTTCGTCAGCCGAAAGCTCAGAGCCGAGCCTCAGCCCTATCACGGCCGCACAGTCATCGGCGCATCGCAGCGCCTCGGGGAAGGATTCCCGAATGGCCTCCACGACCGGTGATGGTTCTTCATGAAGCTGCTTGCCTTGGTAAATCCGCACGAACAGGTAACGCATATGAGTGATGAACCTCGCTACGTTGACTGAACTGCGATCAAGGCGCACGCCAAAGCTTTCTTCGATTATCGCGAGCACCTGCTCGATGACTCCCGTCATCTGGTAGGTGTAGGTCAGGTCTCCGTTTGCGAAACCCGAGCTCACAAGATGCAACGCAATTGCAACCGCCTCCTGCGCAGGAATCGGATTATCCAGCTGCTTGTTGAGAGCGTCGATGAACGCTTTTCCCTGGGCGTATTCGCCGGGATACAGGTTCTCGACTTCTCCTTGCAGCGGATATTCCACGTTGATTCCCCGCTCCTGACGCTGGATGGCACCCTCCGTGTGATCGGCGAGCGCCACCACGAGCGACGGACTGTCCTGCGCCATCTGCTGCAATCCTGCAGGTGCGAGGCTGTCGGAGACGATTTGAATTATCTCGGGCGGAATCCCTGCCAGCATCTGTGCGACGTGGTCGGGGTCGCGCCCTTGGGAAGGCACGAAGGTGCGAATGACCTTGTTCATGTCGACCAGATCACCCGGCCGGGCTTGGAATCCCAAGCCGCGACCGGTGAGGATCACTTCCTCGTCTGATCCAGTCCTGTGGGCAAGCACCACGTTGTTGTTGAACACACGTAGCACCTTCATGTCTTCATGCTGTTGACCTACCATCTTCCCTGCACTTCCTTGGACAGGCCGCGCATGGAATCCGGATGGGTCAACCGATTTCAATGCGCGATGTCAATCACGGCATCGCCAGCGGCGACATCGATGCCGGTGTGCGGCGTGACGGCGGCGAGCTTCTTGGTGTTCGTCACGGTCATCACGGTCACGGTCGGGTGACCGGCTGCAGCAACCTTGTCGAAATCAACGGTGGCAAGGAGATCACCGGCATTGACACGCTGCCCTTTCGTGACCGCGACGGTGAATCCCTCTCCGTTCATCTTAACCGTATCGATGCCGATGTGCACAAGCACCTCAACACCATCATCGGTCTTGATGCCGTAGGCATGGCCCGTCTTGGCAACGGTCTTGAGCACGCCAGCCACCGGGGCGACGACCTTCGAATCCTTCGGGTCAGCAATGCCCAGGCCTTCGCCCAGTGCCTTCGACGAGAAGACCGCGTCACCGGTCTCCTCCAAGGTGACGGCATGGCCGGCAATCGGAGCGAGGATCTCGTTCGTCGCAACTGCAGCGTCCTGAGCCGGAGCGGCCTTGGGAGCAGCCTTCACAGCAGTGGCAGTCGCAGCTGGAGCTGCGGCGGGAGCGGCACCGGATGCCTTGGACTGCTCGCGAGCGATGCGTGCATGGGCTTCGGCCTTCTGCTCCGGGGTGCGGTAGTCAAGCGTGGCAACGAGCACTGCAGAGACCACGAATGCGATAGCGATGGAGATGGCGTAGACCCACATCTGGTTGAACACCGGGATGGTGAGCAGCGAGGTGAAGGCGAATGCCGTGGTCGTCACGCCGCGCACAACCTGGCCGTTGGCGAGCGTCGCCGGGAAGAGCCAGCCGAGGATGGCGATGCTGAGACCGCCTGCGAAGCAGCCGACGAGCATGCGCTTGTACACGTTCTTGTAACGAAGGTGGATGCCGTAGAGGGAAGGCTCGGAGACACCGCCGAGCAGGCCGGCAGCGAGAGCGCCGCCTGCGGTTTCTTTCATCTGCGTGTCCTTTTCGCGGATGGCGATGATGAGCACGCCGAGCGTGGCGCCGAAGCAGGCGAAGTTCCAGGTGCCCATCGGGCCTTGGATGAAGTCGTAGCCCATCGTGTCGATGTTCATGAGCATCAGGGCGTTAAGCGGCCAATGCAGACCCAGCGGCACGAGGAACGGATACAGCATAGGAATGAGGATTGCGAACACGAACGGTGCGTTGGTGTTCATCCATGCGAGGCCGATGCCCAAGCCATTGCCCAGCCACACGCCGATCGGGCCAATGATGAAAGCGGTGATCGGGATCATGACGAGCATGGAGAGGAACGGCACGAACACGAGTTGCACGGAGTTGGGGATGATGCGCTGCAGGCCCTTGTAAATCAGGGCGAGCACGGCGACCATGAGCAACGGCACGAACACGTTGCCGGAGTAGTCGTTGAGCTGCATCGTGATGCCGAACACCTGCGTGGTGCACGAATCGGTGCCCAGAGTGGAGTTCGTCACGCAGTTGAGCGCGGACTGAGCGGCATTCTGCCCGTCAGTCGTGGAGAATATGGACGCGTACTTGACCGGGTCAGCCAACGCCAAGAACTCGGGGGTCATAACAGCGCCCATGATGGCGGCGCCCACCCACGGATCCACCTTGAGCTTCTTGGCGCCGTTGTAAGCGATCATGATCGGCAGGAAGTAGAACACGCCGCGGTACATCGCCCTGCAGAACAGCATCGTCGGAGACTGTGTCTCGTTGCTGACCACATGGCATGCGATGAGCACATTGATGATGGCGATGATGAGCGATGCGCCCAGAAGCACGCCGATGATCGGGCGGAACGAATCGGAGAGGAACTCGAAGAACGAATCCACCCACTTGTTCTTGCCCTTGGTCTTGGCGCGTTCCTGCGCCTTGACCTGATCGTTCGTCAGCTCGCTGTCAGCGTCGTCCTCGACTTCGCCGCCCTTGACATTCGCCATTTCAGGCAGCGACATGATCTCGTCGTAGAACTGCTCGACGCCACCGCCGATGACGACCTGCAACGCGGTGTCCGACTGCTTGACAACAGCCAGCACCCCCTTGGTTGCCTCCAGCGCCGGCACATCGACCTTGTCAGTGCTGCCCAACGTGAAACGAAGTCGGGTAGCGCAATGCGTGAGCATCTTGATGTTGTTTACACCGCCGACGCCCTTGACTATCGCCTTCGCAGATTCCTGGTTCTTGCCCATGTGAATCTCCCTTGACTTAAATGGGACGGGGCAGGGAAACCGGCTAAAAAACAAAAAGACCTGGGATGCGCACGATGCTTCGAATGCTACGAAGACACCACAAAGCCAATGTCTCGCAAGCAATGCCGAATGGCGTTGCTTGAAGCACAATGCTTCGCGCGTCCCAGGTCTTGCCTCTGGCCGAGTAACAACCCTGTCATTTAACACCGTTAAGATACAACAGATTTCAACGACGTGCAAACCCTTCGGATGCTCCGACGAAGAACCGTTCTAAAACCGCCAAAGCGCGTCCTCTCACCGACGGCAAGCGGCGTGTCGCATCGCGCCGCGTTGCACCGCGCCACAACGCTGTTCCCAAGCGTGCCGTGTCGCGCTACGTCATGGAATCGTGGCAAACTTAGAAGTATGGTTGCAAAGAATGCGGGATTGCCCGCCACCGAAAAAGATCTGATCAATGTCGACGAGGTCATCGGCAAGTACTATGACCTCGTCCCCGACGTGAATGTGCCTGAGCAGCGCGTGAGCTTCGGAACCTCGGGCCACCGCGGTTCCTCCCTCAAGACGTCGTTCAACGAAGCGCATATCGTCACCATCGCCCAAGCCATTGCGGAAAACCGCAAGGCCGCAGGCATCACCGGCCCGCTCTATATCGGCCGCGACACGCATGCGCTGTCCCTGCCGGCATGGAAGACCGCCATTGAGGTGCTCGTCGCCAACGGCGTGCGCGTGCGCATCGATTCCCGTGACGACTTCACCCCGACCCCGGTCGTGTCGCAGGCCATCCTGACCCACAACCGCGCGGCCGATGGCACGCAGCGCTTCGAAGGCGACGACATCGCCGATGGCATCGTCGTCACGCCTTCCCACAACCCGCCCACCGACGGCGGCTTCAAGTACGATCCGCCGACCGGCGGCCCAGCACCGGCAGAGACCACGAATTGGATCGCCAACCGCGCCAACGAGCTGCTCCCCGGCTGGAAGTCCATCAAGCGCGTCCCGTTCGAGCAGGCCATCAACTCCGACCTCATCGAGAAGTTCGACTTCCGTCAGCACTACGTCGAGGACCTCGGCAACGTCATCGATTTCGACGTGATCAAGTCCTCCGGCGTGCGCCTGGGCATCGATCCGCTCGGCGGCGCGTCCGTCAACTACTGGCCTCTCGTCAATGAGATCTACGGCACCACGATCGAGGTCGTGCGCCCGCAGGTCGATCCGACGTGGCGCTTCATGACCATCGACCACGACGGCAAGATCCGCATGGATCCGTCCTCCCCGTACGCAATGAAGGGACTCGTGGACTCCCTCAACAACGGCGCATGGGACAAGTACGACCTCGTGGGCGGCACCGATCCTGACGCTGACCGCCACGGCATCGTGTGCCCGAACTGGGGCGTCATGAACCCGAACCACTACATCGCAGTGGTTGTCGAATACCTGTTCGGCAAGGATAAGAACGGCAACCCGAACCGTCCGGATTGGCCCAAGGGCACGGGCATCGGCAAGACGCTCGTCTCCTCCTCGCTGATCGACCGCGTGGCCGCTTCCATCGGCGCCAAGCTCGTCGAGGTGCCGGTCGGCTTCAAGTGGTTCGTGGATCCGCTGTTCACCGGCGAGGTCGCGTTCGGCGGCGAAGAGAGCTCCGGCATGAGCTTCCTGCGCAAGGACGGCCGCGTGTGGACTACCGATAAGGATGGTCTGATCCCCGACCTGCTGGCCGCAGAGATCACCGCAAAGACCGGCAAGAACCCGGCCGAACTGCACAAGGACCAGGTCGCCCGCTTTGGCGAAAGCTGGTACAAGCGCATCGACACCCCGACCACGCTTGAGCAGAAGCAGAAGTTCGCCAAGCTCAACGGCGACGACGTGACCGCCACGACGCTGGGCGGCGAGGACATCACCGCGAAGCTCACCAAGGCCCCGGGCAACAACGCCCCGATCGGCGGCATCAAGGTGACGACGAAGAACAACTGGTTCGCCGCTCGTCCTTCCGGCACCGAGAACATCTACAAGGTCTACGCCGAGTCCTTCGACTCCCCCGAGACGCTTGACAAGGTGCTCGAAGAAGCCACCCAGGTGGTCGACAAGGCGCTTGCCGACTAGTACGTGCGCATGCACAGGATTCACACGTCGCTGGCATAGCCAAGGCCGGTGAATCCCGCAGCAAGGTACGCAAGAGGCGGTCCTCCGATTCCGGAGGGCCGCCTCTTGTTGTATGAAGTCTGCGATGCGATGCTTACTGCACCACGGCATCCTCGGTGACAATGACCTCGGTTTCCACAGCTGCACTCTCCACCGCCGCCACGGAGGACCTGCGGGCAGAGGCAACCGCGAAAAGCTCCTCGATGTGAGCAAGCTCCTGAGAGCTCATCTTGCCACGCGTCGCCAGGGAAATGACTACATACACAGCAAGGTTCACGATCATGCCCACCACGCCAGACGTGAGGCTTCCCAGCGCCGCAATGTCATCAGGGTAGATGACGGTGAGAACTGCCGCCACGGCAAAACCGGAAATCATGCCAGCGAGCGCACCATACTTGTTACCGAACTTGCAGAAGATACCGAAAAACAGCGGCACTGCAATCTGCACAATGCCTTGATACGACAACTGCGCCAGCAACTGCAAGCGTGACATGCCGTTCGTGAAATACGCAAGCACGGCGGAGACAAGCACGAACACGACCATGCAAATCTTGGACACGCGAGTCTTGGCAGCATCGTCGAGGTGCACGCGGTTGCCAATGATATCGTTGGCAATCTGCGTTCCTGCTGCCTGCACGCTACCGTCGATGTGACCGATGGAACCAGCGAAAATCATGACGAGTCCCAGACCGAGCAACCATACACCACCATACTGCTGGAGCAGCGTTGTCCAGCCGGACTGGGGATTTGCCGCCACTTCGGGGATATGCGCCGCGGCAAGCATCACGAGCGTGAGCAACGCGTAGAAACCGCCAGCGATGATAATGGCGCGGTTCGTGGACTTCTTGACAGCGCGCACGTTATTAGCCGTGTAGATGCGCACGAAACTCATCGGCCAGCACAGTGCGCCCACAACACCAGTGAACACCTGGCAGAACAGGTACCACGGGCCATAGGAGCCGCCGTCGCCAGGCACCTTGAGCAGGTCGGCGGAAATCGTTGACAGATCGCCCCAGTTCGCGGGCGAAGAAGGCGCCACGAGCAGGTAGACGCATACGATTGCGGCAAGCACATAAGCGAATAGCCCCTGATACATGTCGGTGTAGATGAGGCCACGCATGCCCATCTGCACGGTCCAGATTTGACGGACCAGAATGACCAGCAGACCGGCGCCCAAGCACACGGGCAGTGCCCAGCTGCCGCGTGAAGCGATGTGGAACACGGTGGCGAGCGCCTGCATGCCTAGAATCGTCCACGGCAAGATGGCGATGGCACCGATGATGGATGTGACGACGCCCACTGCCTTGGATGAATAGCGCAGGCGCATGAGGTCAGGTTGGGTAACGAGATTGTATTGCTTGCCCCAGCGCCACGCCCGTGTCGCGACAAAATACATAAACGCCAGACCGAGGGTGGAATACGCGAGTCCATAGAATCCGAAGACGCCAGAGGCTACGGTGAGGCCGGCGAACGAGATGAATACGGTGCCCGGCCACCACGAATTCACGTAGCACATGGCTACGTACCATGGGCCGAAGGATCGGCCGGCGACCGCATAGTCATTGAATGTACGGGAGTTCTTATTGGTGATGAAAAGAATCAAAATGATGCCAGCGAAAAACAATGCCAGCATGCCAAACATGATTGCCATGATGTGTCACTTCCTCTCAGTTGATGTTGCCGCTAGTGGCACCTGCAGCAGCGGTGATAGTTCCGGATGTCGGTGGGAGCGTTGCGTTGTCTGCGGGAGCGTCTTCCTCAGGATCGACCTCCCCGCGCACATCCTCGACCCAATAGAGCAGTCCCATGATGGCGAGCAGGGCGAAGAAGTCGAAAAACCAGTACCAGACCGACATCGGCGCACCCAAGAACAGTGCGGTGCGGCCGCTCCCCCACAGGTAGAGTGGTGGCAGAACGGCGAATGCCAAAACGATGGTGTACAGGACTGCGAAAACCATAATCTTGGTCTTCGCCGTCCATGAACGAATGAATTCCTTCATGATGATGACCCTTCCCTCTGCGGCCGTGCGACCGACCTGTGGCAGACAGCGTCTGCACAAGGCATGGCTTGCGCAAGGCCCCAGAGTCGAGTGTGTAAATGGATGATTAGTGGATGGATAGGTGAATCAGATGAATTCTTTGACTTTTGGCCAATCCAGCTGGTTCTTGTATGTGTACGCACGCATCAGTTTCCAGATGCCGTACTTCCAGTAGTCGAATTGCACAGTGCGTACGACGGAGTTGATAATTCCCCACAAGCCCCATTTGATGTCGCCGATGACACGGGCAGCGCGAACACGGGCGAGATGACGCTCGTCGACCGCACCAAAGTATTCCTCAAGCAGTGGCAACATGTCTTCATCGTCGTAGAACATCTCAGCAATGAAAAGCGCCACTTCACAACTTTCTTCGTTGTTGCCGCAGAAATCGAAATCGATGATACGCATCTGGTGATCTTTGACCATGAAATTGCCTGGCATGGGATCGTTGTGACAAGGCACGATGTCAAGCCCAGACGCCAGAAACCGTGCTTTGACATCGTGGTACTCATCAATCAACCCATTCACCCACGAAGGCACATCGATGGAATGCTCCCGAAGCTGATCCAGATGAAGATCAATCTGATCGAACAGGGTGTTTGTGTTCGTGAACTGCTCCCCTCCGTGGAGCTTGCGGTAGATATCCATCGCCTGCAGCCCCTCTTCCTGGGTTCTCAGAGATGTGGTGGTGCAGGTGCGCCAGCCGTCGAGGAATTCGGTGATCTCCACACCGCTGTCGGGATCGAACTCATATACTGCGGCACCAATCCCTAGATCGGAGGCACGCAGTGTACCGGCATCCACATTGCTGCGGTCAATAAAGCCGGTTCCTTGGCCAGGAACTTTGAGGAAATATGGCGTTCCCTGGGCATCGATGACCTTCCAATTCTCGTTGGTCAACCCTCCGCTCATCGGCTTGGCGGTCACCGTCTGTCCTTGCCATATCGTGGCATCCTCGATGGCAGCGAGCACATCCTGAGGTACCACGACGTATTGCGAGTGGCGTACGCGATCTTCAGTCACCATCGGTGTATGTGATGGGGCGGCTTCCTGCAGCGTCTTCCCGTCGTCAGCAGCCGCCGTTCCCGATTGTGCCAAAGGCTGGTAGATCTTCACGTTCATCTCAAACTCCTTTCATGCAAAGTGAACCCCGTATGATTGCCGATTCACAGGCTGTTGAGCCATTCCGCTGGTCCGGTCGGTAGCAGCAGCTGGTTATTGGCTTTGACAAGTCGCCACAAGCCGTATTTGGCAAAATCAATCTGAGGGGTATCCGTCGTGGCGCTGCGCCACAAGCCAATGAGTGCCCAATACAGGTCGCCGAGGATTCCGAAAACTTGTGCGACGGGCAGCGCCGATGATGGCAGCCCCAAGCCGTTAATCAGCATGGAGGGCACACCGCAGAAGGGCCCGACTTCGGAGAGCACGGAACCGGCCTCTTCCAATGGATCCATGACGCCACTCACCGTCCAGCCACACAGCAGGGGCTGTGCCACGTCGCCGGGGCGAATCTGGGGATTGAGGAGCACATTCGATGCCGCGCCATCGCCATGGCATGGCACAGCCGGCTCATGAAATTCATCCACGCGGCGGATGAAGGGATCGAGTCGCTTGAGCAGGCGGTCCACGTCCCTTGGCATACGCTTGCCGGTGTGGCGGTACAGGTCACGCATACCGAACACGTCTTCGATGAGGTCACGTTCCATGACCTCATGCCCTTGTGGGATCGTGAGCTCATGCACGCGCCGGTGCTGTTCAAGCACAGCCCACAGCACATACGGGTCGCGCAACTCATCGAGCTTCGCATTGCGCCATGTGCTAGGGAGCTTGCGCATGATGATTTCGTCTTCACCCACCGAGATGACCTGCGGTGAGATACCCGCATTGCCGGCAATCTGCATCATCGTGGCGATGCTCTCAAACGGCGAAGCGTAGGGGCGGCTTTCCTTAGTGAACACGCGACGCAACACGGCAGCGCCATCCGCGGATGTGCCTTCGGTAAAGATTCCATCGCCGCCCACCCAGCTGGGGGTGATGTCTGTTTCTTTAACGTCGCCCCACGTCCAGATCTGGTTCGCAGGCACCGCCTTTGCAACCGTCTGTTTCACAGCGACTTCCGCCGCAGTTGTTGTCTCTGTGGCTATTTCCTTCACTGCCATGTCATTCGTTGCCATCAGGTGCCTCCTCGAACGTCGGGAACTCCATGTCGAACCCACGAGTGGATTCCAGCACGCCAGCGAGTGCCAATACTCCGGCGTCATCGAAGCGCCGCCCCACCACCTGCACGTCAATCGGCAGGTGGGTCGCTTCGTCCATCGTCTCGCAATACACGGCGGCTGGCTGGGTTGTCTGGTTCCACCACGCGGTGAACTGAGTGTGGTGAAGCAATTCCGTATCGTCGCCTGGACCAGGCGATTCCGCAGGGAAACCGACAACAGGGATCACCGGAGTGACGAGATAGTCGAACTGCTCAATGGCTTTCTGGATGCGCGCAACCGTGACCAACAAACCGTTCATTGCATCCTCGTAGTCAGCCATGGAGAGCCATTCAGCTTCCTTAACCCATTCGGCGACCAGCCCCAACACCGCCTCGGGATGCCGAGAGCCGCGAATCTCCGCTGCTGCATGCGCTTTGAATACACGATCCGCGTTATCGAAATCCGCATCGGTGAGACTCAACGAAATCGGCTCCACAATGCACCCCATGTCGTTGAGCCTACGGGCTGCCGCCTCGACGGCTGCCACAATCTGCGGTCCAGGCGCTACGCCATACCCCATGTCAAGCAGCATGCCGACTCGCGGAGCACGCGCCAACACCTGCTGCGCCGGGATCGGCACGAATCTGCCGGGCAGGCACCAAGGGTCGCTTGCCGACTGTTGACCAACAACGGCCAGACCTTCGATAACATCAGCCACCGTGCGCGCCAACACACCGGATGATCGCATGACACTTGCCGGCGAATAGGCGATGCGCCCTTGGGTCGGCTTGATTGCAGCAAGTCCGCAATGCGCGGCGGGAAGTCGCACAGACCCCGCAATATCGGTGCCCAAACCGAATGTCGCCAGTCCACTGGCGAGCGCGGCGCCCACGCCGGAGCTCGAGCCACCGGGGCTCATGCGCACATCCCACGGATTGCGCACGATGCCGAATTGGGAACTGATGCCGCTGGCAAGCATTCCCATGTCGGGCATCGTGCCCTTCGCAATGACAATGGCGCCGGCCTCTTCTAACCGTTCGATTGGCTCGGAGGAGAACGCCGAGACCGGGTCGCCGTCATGGATGGCGCTGCCATGCCAGCGCGGAAACCCCGCGACATGGTAACTGTCTTTGACAATCACCGGAACACCGTCCAGTGGCCCCTTGGGCTTGCCTGCCGCATACCGCTTGTCGCTTTCCTTGGCTTGGTCGGGGGCATGGGAGTTGAGCACGCTGATGGCATTCGTGGCCTTCGCTACGGATTGTGCATATTGCTGATGGGCAGCAATCACCGCACTCGGTTTGAGATCGCCTTTGAGATATGCCGCTCGGCACTGACTGACGCTGAGCATGAACTGTCTCCTTCCGTTTCTGCCGCTGTATTGGTCCGCTGTATGGGAATGTGGAGGATGAATGAACCGCCGAACTTGGTGCCGGTAGGTTTCAAAGCTTTCGATGCCATTGTGAGTTTGATGAATGTTCGACATCACGGCGCAGCGTTACACCGCAGTAAATTCAGGCGCATGCACGGTTAAGGGCACATTTCAGCACCGCATGAAACCCTTGCGCCGCCACACTTCCCCATCGATGTCACACGTGCAGAAGCGACGACCATTTACGCAAGAACCTCATACCGTTACATCGCGGTAATGCACCGCCGCACGCCCTCCCGCCGCACGTTCTTAGAGTGCAACTGTTGGCGGAACCGCCCGGTCTGCATGGCTCCATCGCTTATGAAGCACACGCCTAGTCCCAGGCCCCATGAAACCGGGCATAACCGTTGAGATAGGACACAACACACAGGAAAGAAGCACGTCATGGCAACACGTTCCACAATCATGGATACCAACAGCTTCCGCCCCGAGATGGCGGATGCACTCGACCCCCAGACCCGCAAACTCACCGAGGAACGCGAGGTCCTGGGACCGGCATATCGCTTGTTCTATAGGCACCCCGTTCATCTGTTGAAGGGCAAGGGCAGCCATCTGTGGGACGCAGATGGTGTTGAATACCTCGACGTATACAACAACGTCGCATCCGTGGGGCACTGCCATCCGCGCGTCGTGGAAGCCATAGCGCGCCAAGCCTCGTTGCTCAACACGCACACGCGCTACCTGCACGAGAACATCCTCAATTACGCAACAGACATCCTCTCGACGATGCCTGCTCCCCTCGACCGCGTCATGTTTCAGTGCACTGGATCGGAGGCAAACGATCTCGCGGTACGGGTGGCGCAAGCATACACGGGAGGTGAGGGCGTCATTGTGACGCATGAGGCATACCACGGCAACTCTGCGCTCACATCCAAGCTCTCCCCTGCCTTGGGAACCGCACAAACACTAGGACTCACGATGCGCATGATCCCCACGCCCGACACTTATCGCCTCGTCATCAACGGAAAACCCGCTTCGCAATGCACCGCCGAGGAATTCGGCACCTGGGTGGCGAACGAAGTGCGCAAAGCCGTCGCCGACATGAACCGGCATGGCATCAAGTTCGCCGCATTGCTTGCCGATTCAATCTTCTCATCCGACGGCGTGTACCCTGACCCCGTGGGATACTTGAAGCCGGTCATCGACACCGTCCATGAACTGGGCGGCGTGTGGATTGCCGATGAAGTGCAGCCCGGTTTCACCCGCACCGGCGACGCCTTCTGGGGCTTCGAACGCCAAGGCATCGTACCGGACCTGGTGACGTCCGGCAAACCGATGGCAAATGGCCTTCCCACCTCGCTCATGGCGGCGCGACACGAAGTGCTCGAACCCTTCGCAGGCTCCATACCGTATTTCAACACCTTCGGCGGCAATCCGGTGTGCATGGCAGCGGCGCAAGCGACGCTCGACGTGATGCGCGACGAAGACACAATGAGCAATGCAAAGAAAGTCGGCGCCGTGTTCAAGACCGCCGTGCAGAGCCTGCAAAACGCACACCCATGCATCGGCGATGTTCGTGGGGCCGGTCTTTACATCGGTTGTGAAATCGTGCGCCCCGGCACCACCGACCCCGACCAGAAGGCGGCACTCGACATACTCGAGACGCTGCGCGACAACCATGTACTGACCTCTGTGTGTGGACGATTCGGCAACATCCTTAAGCTGCGCCCACCGCTGGTGTTCAGCGAAGACGACGTGGACTGGTTCATGGACGCGTTCACCAAGACACTCACGACGCTGGGGTTGTAGCGCCTAGGACTCGTTCCATGCCGCCCACGCGCCTGCATGTGTTGTGGGAATGTACTGGAAATTCCCACAACACATTCGACCCATAGCATGCGGAATAGGTAGAGAACAAGGAGCGGCATCATGGGAGACATTCACCTGAACACCACGAAGAAAACCCCAAAGAACACGGCGATGGCGACAACCACGCTGATGGCCACCGCACCAGCCACCACGCTGACGGCCATTACGCCAAGCAAGGCGCCGCCTAAAACGCCAACGGCAACGCCCGCGCAAGAACGCACAGAAATCATCCGACGGATCCGCACCATCATCCGCACCGACCAGCTCATCAGCGGCGAGCGCATCGGCACTGAGCGAGCGCTCGCCGAACGGCTGGGCGTCACGCGGGCGGCATTGCGTTCTGCGCTCGATACGATGGAGCGCAACCATGAAATCGTGCGCCTCATCGGGCGCAAAGGCGGAATCATTGTCTCGGATGGCAAGCTCATTCGCAACATCGACACCATCGAGTCGCTGCCCGCCATCGCCAGACGGCAGGGCTTCACCCTTGACACCACGGTGCTCAACGCCACGCTTACCGTCGCCTCTCCGGTCACGGCCCGCCACCTAGGGCTTGTGGAAGGCACACCGGTATATGCGCTGAGCCGGCTGCGCAAGCTCAGCGGCACGCCACTTTCCTTGGAACAAAGCGCCCTGCCGGCACGCCTCTTCCCCAACATGCTCACAATCCCCAATTTCGGCAAGTCGCTCTACGGAACGCTGCGCAACCAATTCAGCGTGGAGGTAAGCGACGCCGAAGAGAACCTCGACATCCTCGAAGCATCGGAGGAGCATGCAATGCTGCTCAATGTGCCGACCGGCTCGCCACTCGTGCGCATCCGCCGCGATGCCTACACATCGGATGGCACTCCGGTGGAACATGCAGTGGACCTGTTCGTCGCCTCCCGCATCCGTTTCACGCTCAAAGCAACTGGCTACGTGCGTCTTTCAGCCAGTGCCTGACACCAGGGCGTCGGTTCCGTCTGCCGCACGCCATCTGCTGTTGCAGACCCGCTTAGCTTTCCACGAGTTCGCTGAGTTCCATCCACTCGTCTTCCAGCCCGGATTTCTCGGTCTCCACTGCCTGACGCTGCTGATTGAGATCGTTCAAACCTTCGTAATCGCTGGGGTCATGCGCCGCCATCTGCTCATCGATGCCGGCGATCTGCGCCTCGAGCTTCTTGAGCTTGCGTTCGATAGCGCTGATGCGTTTGCCCGCCTCATATTTCTTTTGGCGCAGTGCCTTGGCTTCCGCAGGATCCAAAGGCTCAGCGGCATCCGATGAATCCGCAACGCCCGCGGCATCCTGCCGCCCACCTTGCTCCCCAGCTTGCGATGCGCTCTGCTTGTCGAACTGCGTCTTGTCAAAGCGCGCTGCGGCACCTCCACGGCGTTCCATCTCGTCAATGTAATCCTGCACGCCGCCCGGCAGATGCTGCACCTTGCCGTCAAGGAGCGCGAACTGCTGATCGGTCACGCGCTCAAGCAGATACCGGTCATGAGAGACCACAATGAGCGTACCCGACCACGTATCAAGCACATCCTCCATCACAGCGAGCATATCGGTGTCCAAGTCATTGCCCGGCTCATCCATGATGAGCACATTGGGCTCATCGAGCAAAATGAGCAGGAATTGCATGCGGCGCTTCTGCCCGCCGGAAAGATCGGCGATGGGCGTCATGAGCTGAGCCGACGTGAAACCGAGACGCTCCATCATCTGCGCCGGCGTCGTCTCCTTGCCATCCACGATGTATGAAGGCTTGTAGCGGCTGAGCACTTCCTTGATCTTGTATTTGCCCAGCTTCTCCAACTCGTCAAGCTGCTGCGAGAGCACAGCGAACTTCACCGTTTTTCCGATTTTCACATGCCCGAGCGTCGGTTCGATGGTGCCGTCAATGATGCCCAGCAGCGTGGATTTGCCCGCGCCGTTTGCCCCCACGATGCCGAAGCGGTCGCCCGGCCCGATCAGCCATGTCACATCATCGAGCACACGTTTGCCAGTAATCGTGCGGGTTTGCGCAGCAGCGGTGTCCGGCCCCATCGGGTTGCCGTCTGCGTCGAGCGGACGAGCGGCGGGATCGACCGCCACCTGCACGCTCACAGCATCAGGACCAGGATTGGCCGGGTCGGCGGCTGGCCAGATTTTCGTAACGTCAACGAGGTCCACCACGTCTTTGCCCAAACGCGATGTCGCCATTTGCTTCAGTTCAAGCGTGTTACGCACCGGCGGCACATCCGCGATGAGCTCACGCGCCTGTTTCACGTGAAACTTCTGCTTGGTGGCGCGTGCCCTGGCGCCGCGCGTGAGCCATGCGAGCTCTTTGCGAGCGAGATTGCGCCGCTTTGTCTCCATCACATCCGCCTGACGGTCGCGTTCCACACGTTGCAGGATGTAGGCGCTGTATCCACCTTCGAACGGATCGATCATGCCGTCATGCACTTCCCACATGCTCTCGCACACCTCGTCAAGGAACCAACGGTCGTGTGTGACGATGAGCAGAGCGCCCTGACCTGCGGGCCAGCGGTTCTTCAGATGCTCAGCAAGCCAATGGATTGTGAGCATGTCAAGATGGTTGGTCGGCTCATCGAGCGCAAGGATATCCCAGTCACGCAGCAGCAGCCGCGCCAGGTCGGCGCGACGACGCTGACCGCCGGAAAGCTGTCCGATCTTTGCATCGAGCGGAATGCCAGCAAGCAGCGTCTCCACGACCTCTCGGGATTTCGCATCCGCCGCCCATTCGTAATCGGCGCGGTCCTCCAATGCCGCGGTGCGCACCGTCGCATTGTCGTCGAGGTGGTCGCGCTGCTCGAGAATGCCGAAAGTAAGACCATTGCGACGCGTCACGCGCCCGTCATCCGGCGTCTGTTCGCCGCTGAAAAGCTTAAGCAGTGTGGATTTTCCATCGCCGTTGCGACCCACAATGCCGATGCGATCGCCCTCGTTGACGCCCTGCGTGACGTCAGTGAAGATGTTTTTTGTTGCGAATGACAGGGAAACGTGCTCGAGACCGAGATCAAATGTTGGAGTGCTTGGCATAGTGATTCATAGGATACGTGAGCGGCGTGACGGTAAGCCCCTCCGCACGCTTACGGCGCAACCGAGGCATGCCGTATGCATCGCCCCGTACATGCCGCATATGCGCGCATGGCACAGGGGGACATAATCCGGCACAATTTAGCGCAATCTAGCGCAATCTCACCGATGCGCCTCATGGGGCACCATAGTGTGCCACACAGTCTGCAGGCGCTGTCAGCTGATGACGATTTTCTCTTCCGTCGGCTCGTCCGCTTCCATCGTCTGGATCTGACTGCGGCACCGCGCGGCGAATCCCGTGAACACGGCTTCGGCGAAAGGCTTGATGAGGGCGTCCTTCTGCGGATATTCCTCGCGCAGGCGCGCCACATCGGATTTCTTGAGGTCCTTCGTCATCTCCTTCTCGCTCATCCATTCATCGAACAGCGTCGGATTGACCTCGAGATGGAACTGCATACCCAGACCGGAACCGAAACGGAACGCCTGCACCTTCGTCAGATCGGACTTGGCGAGCGGCGTGGCACCAGCGGGAAGCGTCACGCAGTCATTGTGCCAGTGCAGCACCGTCGCCTTCTTGCCCCACATGGGCAGGAACTCGTGGCTGTTTTCAAGGCGCGTAATGGTGCCGAAACCAATCTCCGGAGCCTTGCCGGGCTTGAGCTTGCCACCCAAGGCCGTCGCCATGATCTGGTGCCCCAGGCACACGCCCAGCGTCGGTTTGCCGGCCACGATCGCGGCCTTCGCAAGCTTGGCTTCGGCCTTGAGACCAGGGTATTGGTCGAAATCCTGCGCACCCATCGGGCCGCCCATGAGCACAAGGCCCGCTAGTGAGTCAAAATCCGGCAAATCCGGCTTGGAATCCTTGAGTATTGAAAGCGTCGTATAAGGAACACCGCATGTATCAAGTGAGTCGAGAATGCGACCGGGGCGTTCCCAAGGGGCATGCGTCAAGATAAGCACCTGAGACTGAGACATAGCCCCCATTGTGGCACGGAGACGTAACCTCGTGCAAAATGTGGTGTCGCAGGCAGACGGCTCATGCGATTCGACTCGTCCATTTGCACGATTCATCAGAAAAAGTTATGGAAACAACGTTTTCTATGTCACACAACGTAAGTAATCTCGGCACTATGAGCAACACCGAAAACACCACGCCTCAGGCCGTCTCGGCAGCTGCCGCCGGTCTGAAGCTTTATGACACCGCAACGCATTCCATCACGCCGTTTGAGCCCATCAAGCCCGGCGAAGTGAGCATGTATGTGTGTGGCGCCACGGTGGACAGCTCACCCCATGTCGGCCATCTGCGTGCAGCCGTCGCTTTCGATGTGATTCGCCGTTGGTTCACAAAGCTCGGCTACAACGTCACGCTCATCCGCAACGTGACCGACATCGACGACAAAATCCTTGACAAGGCAGCCGCCGCCGGCCAGCGCTGGTGGGCGCGCGCTTACCATTACGAACGCGAATTCAGCCACGCCTACGACACACTCGGCGTCATTCCGCCCACATACGAACCGCGCGCCACCGGCCACATGAACGACATGATCGACCTCGTGCAGCGCCTCATCGACCGCGGCCACGCCTATGTGGTGCCCAACGCAGACGGCACCCCCAGTGGCAATGTGTATTTCGACGTTCCCAGCTGGCCGGCCTACGGCGAGCTCACGCACCAGGAGCAGGGCACCAAGGCCGCCGACGAGGACGCCGAGGTGGCCGATCGCATGGGACCCTCCGTGGACGCCACCGGCCCCGACAAATACAATCCCGTGAACGATGCGGACGCCTCCCCCGACAAGCATGATCCCCGCGATTTCGCGCTATGGAAGGCACCCAAGGCATCCGATCCACTGGACGCCCGCTGGCATGCGCCGTTCGGTGACGGACGTCCGGGCTGGCATCTGGAATGCTCCACGATGTCGCACCGCTATCTGGGCGACGAATTCGATATCCATGGCGGCGGCCTTGACCTGCGTTTCCCTCATCACGAGAACGAGATGGCGCAATCCCGCGCCGCCGGCTGGGGATTCGCCCACCGTTGGATGCATTTGGCATGGGTGACCGCCAAGGGCGAGAAGATGAGCAAATCGCTGGGCACCGGCCTTTCCATCCAAGCCGTCATGGCAAATCACAGCGCCTGGGTGGTGCGTTATGCCCTCGCTTCCGCGCATTATCGTTCGATGTTGGAATGGAGCGAGCAGTCGCTCACCGAGGCCGAGGCAGCGCATGATCGCATTGTGAATTTCGTGCAACGCGCCGGCGATGCCGTGGGCGCGCAACCCACCGCTGAGGCGATTGCCGCACTGAACGCCGACCAGATGCCCGCTGATTTCGTGGCCGCGATGAACAACGACATCACAGTCCCCACCGCACTGGGCGTGGTGTTCAGCACGATCCGCAACGGCAACACGCTGCTTTCGCAAGTGGAATCCGGCGACGAGTCTGCACGCACTGGCGTGGAGGACGCGCTGCTGCAAGTGCGCGCCATGCTTGATGTGTTTGGCCTGGACCCCCTGGCACAACCGTGGGCAGGCGACGCCACGGAAGGCGGAGCATCGGTCAACGGGAACGCAGACGCCGAGCACGCCGCTTTGGACGCCTTGGTCAACACGCAGCTCCAGGCACGCGCCCAGGCGCGCAAAGCCAAGGATTTCGCCACAGCGGACGCCATTCGCGACGCCTTGCAGGCAGCTGGCATCTCTATCGAAGACAAGCCCGCCGCACCCTCGACGTGGAAGCTGGGCTGATTCCACTCCAGGCTGATTCCATTTCGGTCCTGTGCCCCGCCACGATGGGGCACAGGATCGAAGGCTATCTGCCATAGTGCGACGGCGCTGTCTATTGCGCACCTTCCGATTCCACGCCTTGCAATAGACTAGAGAGCTATGGCAGCTTTTAGTTCACTCACCGACCGCTTGACCGGAGCCTTCAAGAACCTGCGCTCCAAGGGCAAGCTCACCGAATCGGACATTGATGGCACGATTCGCGAAATCCGCCGCGCTTTGCTGGACGCCGATGTCTCGCTCGACGTGGTCCGCTCTTTCACCGCCCGCGTGCGCGAACGCGCGTTGGGAGCTGAGGTTTCCGAAGCGCTGAATCCAGCCCAGCAAGTCGTCAAGATCGTCAATGAAGAATTGACGAACATCTTGGGCGCCGGCGTCGACCGTCCGCTGAATTTCGCGAAGAACCCACCTACGGTCATCATGCTTGCCGGCCTTCAGGGCGCTGGTAAGACGACGCTCGCAGGCAAGCTCGGTTACTGGCTCAAGGATTCAGGTCACACGCCTCTGCTGGTAGCTTGCGATTTGCAGCGCCCTAACGCTGTGACGCAGCTGCAGGTCGTGGGTGAACGCGCCGATGTACCGGTGTTCGCTCCTGAACCGGGCGTGCAGACGGCGAGCTCCGACGTCGTCTCCCCCGGTCAGGCAACCGGTGACCCGGTGAAGGTCGCTCGCGAGTCCATCGAATACGCCAAGCGCAAGCTGTATGACGTGGTGATCATCGATACCGCAGGCCGTCTGGGCGTGGATGAGGAGCTCATGAAGCAGGCGCGCGATATCCGCGACGCCGTGAACCCCAATGAAGTGCTGTTCGTCATCGATGCGATGATCGGCCAGGATGCAGTCAACACCGCAAAGGCGTTCGACGAAGGCGTTGACTTCACCGGCGTGGTGCTCTCCAAGCTTGATGGCGACACCCGTGGCGGTGCCGCGCTGTCCGTGGCGAGCGTGACCGGCAAGCCCATCCTGTTTGCCTCCACTGGCGAAGGTCTGAAGGATTTCGAGGTGTTCCACCCCGACCGCATGGCCTCCCGCATTCTCGACATGGGTGATGTGCTCACGCTCATCGAGCAGGCGCAACGTCAATTCGACGAAAAGCAGGCCCGCGAGGCGATGACGAAGATGTCCGAAGGCGAATTCGGACTTGACGACTTCATCGAGCAGCTTGAGCAGGTGCGCAAGCTCGGTTCCATGAAGAAACTCCTGGGCATGATTCCTGGCATGGCACAATACCGTCAGCAGATCGACGCCTTGGATGAGCGTGAAATCGACCGCACGGAAGCCATCATCTACTCAATGACCCCGGAAGAGCGTCGCAACCCCTCCATCATCAATGGCTCGCGTCGCGCCCGTATCGCCTACGGCTGCGGTCGCACCGTGACCGATGTCAACAACCTGCTCGACCGTTTCGAGCAAGCGGCAAAGATGATGAAGCGCATGAGCAGCGGTGCGCGTGGCATCCCCGGAGTGCCCGGCTACGGCAGCTCGAAGAAAAACAACAAGTCCTCCAAGAAGGGCCGCAAGGGTAAGAGCAAGTCCGGCAATCCGATGAAGCGCGAAGCTGAGGAGAAAGCGCTGCGCAACAAGCTCGCTGGCAAAGGCAACTCCAGCGGCAGCGCGTTCGCCAAGCCAGCCGCTCAGCAGATGCCCAGCCTGGAGGACCTGCAGTCCCAGCTTGGCGCGATGGGCGGGCTCAACGGTCTCATGGGCAACTGAGGTTGTGCCGCTGAGACTGTGCAGCTGATTGCCATGATTGCGGCTGCAAATCCCAGCCATCCGATCAATCGGGTGTGTGGTGGTTCTTTCACTGCACACCCGATTGGCGTATCATGGCGGTCTGTAGGGGCATCAAGCACAGCAATGCCACGTTTTTAATGAGTTGTATCTGGTTGGCTTGTCGCTCGCGTGAGTTCATTATCAGGGCGATTTACTGGAATTGATCGACCGTTATTGTGCATTGGGGTATTGAACTGCGTGGTGCGCTGAATACAAAAAATTAAGCGCCAAGCGCCAGCACTGAAACGAAACCGGCACTGAAACGAAGATGGAGGAGACCGCATGAGCGAGAGGAAATCCAACGCGCGCAATCGTGCTACCGCCGAAGCGCGCGACGTGCTGCTCAAGCGCACCGCCGCAAGCAGCGACGACGAAGCCACCTCCTACCAGACCGCAACGAACAACGCCATCCATCGGGCTCGCTCGAAGAGCACGTCGTCGCGTGGCACATCATCGCGAAGCTCATCATCTGCAACCTCATCATCTGTGGGCTTAGCGAAAAACTCGCCATCCCGAGGCACTCAGCGCACCACCAGCAAACGCACATACCGTCAGAAAACAGCACGCAGCGATGCAAATTCGCGAAGCACGGAATCGCGCACTCAACACCCCACCCGTCGCCGCACCAACAGCACTGGCCGCGCTAATCGCACTACCCGCACTACCCTCGCATCCGACACTCGCACATCCAGCGCCCGTTCGTCTTCCACCCTTTCATCCAAACCCCGCCAAGCAGGAGGCCATATGTCGGCATTCGGAATCATTTTGTGGATTGCGCTCGCCATCCTCGTGCTGTGGATGGCAACACGATTCCTCCCGGCAAGCGTCGACCATCTTCACGCCACATTCATCAATGTCATTGCACTGGTGCCCCTGCTATGGATCCCGCTTGCGGTGTTGCTCGTGGTCTCGGTGGCAAAACACTACCCCGCCCAGGCCATCTGCTCATTCGTGGCATTGGCAATCGACGTGTTGTTCTCCGCTGGATACTTCATCGCACTCCCCGATACCGTGAACCACATTCTTGGTATGCCGGAACAATCCCAAACGCTCAGCGTCACCGAACGGCAAACGGCGTTGGATTCCTGCACATCAATCACCAAGGCATCCACCAACGCCGCACCCGATACCGCTAACTCCACCACTGCCACAGACACCACACAGCAGGCCGGCACCGCGGCATCATGCGTCACTGTGATGACGATCAACACGCGGTATGGCAATGCAGACGCCAGCGCCATCGTGCACGCGGTCAAGCAATACAGCGTGGATGTGCTCGCCGTGCAAGAGGCAAGCGCTGACTTGCAGCAACGCTTGCAAGCAGAGGGAATCGCCGACGAGCTACCACACATGACCGCAGGCAACCCCACGGACGAAGACAACGGCGGGTTCAACATCCTCTACAGCCGCGTCACACCCATCGCGCAAGTGAGCGATGCCACCGATATCGATGCCGCCACGATTCCCGCGCAAACGCTTCAGGTCGGAGGGGTCAATGTCACCTTCGCAAACGTGCACACGGCATCCCCCCATCGCGGTGCCCAACGCTGGGCGGCGGGACTGGCCGGCATCGCCCGCCTAGGCGCGCCGTCCGGAGCAGGAGCGAACGCGCCGGTCATTGCCATGGGCGATTTCAACAGCAACTCGGCACTGCCTTCGTTCCGTGCCGCGCTCAAGGACGGCGGCTTCGTGGATTCCTCCTATGAGCTGCACAGCGGCGCGCATGTATCGTGGCCGGCGTCGTGGGGAGTCGTGCCTGCCATGCTTGAACTTGACCATGTGTTCCATACCGAAGGCATCACGACATTGAACCAACACACGCTCACGGTGCCGCGCACGGACCACAAAGCGCAGATCGTCACGCTCCGCATCGATGGCGCCGCATAGATACGTCCACTCAGGGAACAACGAACAATGTGGCATCCGAAACGCGGAACGCGGCAGACGCAATACAGCCGAAGAGTCATCATGCCAGCTCTGTAACCACAGGCGCCACCGCATTCCGGGCCATGCGACATTCGGTGGCGCAAATCCATGCCATCGCATATAATTCCCTCTGTTATCTGTGCGCCCGGGGCCCTCTATACCGTGCGTACGGGAGCAACGCGAACAGGCGTCTCCGTGCCCCACACAGCGATGTCTGCTAGCAAACCAATTCATAAGGAGAGCCATTTTGGCAACCAAGATTCGTCTGCAGCGTTTCGGCAAGAAGTTCTACGCGTTCTACCGCGTTGTGGTGATTGATTCCCGCAAGCAGCGCGACGGCCGTGCAATCGAGACCATCGGTACGTACGACCCGAACACGCAGCCTTCCACGATCAAGATCAATTCCGAGCGCGCGCAGTACTGGCTTGGCGTCGGCGCACAGCCGACCGAAGCCGTCTTCAAGCTGCTCAACATCACCGGTGACTGGCAGAAGTACAAGGGCCTGCCTGGTGCTGAAGGCACGCTGAAGACCGTGGAGGAAGGCCCGGATGCCGCTGCTCGCGTCCAGGCGGAAGAGAACAAGGCTCAGAAGCTCAAGGCCGCCAAGGCTGAAGCCAAGGCCAAGGCTGATGCAGAGGCTGCTGCCGCTGCCGAAGCCGCCGAAGCTGACAAGGCTGAGGAAGCTCCCGCCGAGGAAGCTGAAGAGAAGGCTGAGTAACCATGCTTGCTGAGGCTGTGGAACATCTGATTCGCAATATCGTGGATTTTCCCGACGATGTGTCGGTCAAGTCCTACGAAAACAATCGCGGGGAACTGCTTCGCGTGCGTGTGAATCCTGAAGACATCGGTCGCGTGATCGGCCGTGGCGGCCGCACCGCGAATTCCATTCGCACCGTCGCCCAAGCGCTGTCTGATCACCGGGTGCGTGTTGACATTATGGATGTCCGCCGCTAAAGCGCAGACTCGCTTCTTTCTTAATTTTTGAGGACTCCGGTTCGCCGGGGTCCTTTTCTTATCCCAGTCCACCAAACAAGGGCAAGCGAAAGAACGCCAAGGTGGGGGTTTCGGTAGACTGGCGGTTATGACGGATTCGGATTCCCCCATCAAGCACACCACACCCGCTGAGCAGCCTGACATGCTGCGCGTATGCCGCATCGGCCGCGCCCAAGGGCTCAAAGGCGAAGTCAACGTGACGGTGTTCACCGACGACCCTGATCGGCGTTTCGCCCCGGGAAGCGTGCTGGTAAGCAAGGACGGGCGTGAGTTCCGCGTGGAACGCTCCCGCAAGTTCCGCGAACGCTGGATCGTGCTGTTCGAAGGCGTCACTGACCGCAATGCATCGGAGGCGCTCAACGGCACCGAGCTCTTCTGTGAGGCGGATTCTGCTGAAGAGATGGAGGATGAGGACGCTTTCTACCCCGAAGACCTTATTGATCTTGACGTGCTGGTGGGCGACGATGCTGCGACGGCTGAGAAGATCGGCACGGTGAGCGATGTGCTTGACTCCCCCGCGCAGTTCCTGTTGGAGGTTCGCAAGGATTCGGATGGCTCCACTGCCCTTGTGCCATTCGTCGAGCAGATTGTGCCCGAAGTGGATCTAGAGGCAGGCTTTGTGCGGCTCACGCCGCCCGATGGTCTGCTGTGATCGCCCCTCTGGTATCTCTGCTGTAACTGTAAATTCTGCCTCCATTGCACTAGCCGAAAGCACCCCAGAGGGACACCACCCAAAAATCTCAAATAATGCAGGCCAACCGCGTTCATTCCGGTTGGCCTGCATTATTGGCGTTAGTGCTCCTGCATCATTCTCGAGGAATTATCAGGATTGCGCTGTTGAGGATTGCGCTGATTCAGTCAGCTTTAGCCCGATTCAGCCACATTCAGTCAGTGAATCCCTGCTTCACCTCGTGGCCATGCAAATCCTTCTTGATTGGCGCATCGCTTGTGGCGCCCTGCGCAATCTGGTCCGTGAAACCAGCGACCGGCTTGGAGCTATCGCCCAGATCGTAGTACTGGTGCACGGTCGCATCGAAATCCGTGAAATGCGCCAGAATGTCAGGATTCTCGCTATCCGCCGGATAGGCGTTGTCGAAGAACTGCAGGTTGCGCGGCATGCGCGGCTTGAGCTGCGGCTGCTGTGCGGGATGGCCAAGAGCAAGGCCCAGCACGGGGAAGGTGTGCTCGGGCAGGTGCAGCAGGTCAATGAGCTCATCGATGTTGTTAAGCAGCGAGCCGAGGATCACGCCGCCAAGTCCTAGGGATTCCGCGGCGGTCTCCATGGCGTGGAGTGCGAGCACGGCGTCATTCTGCGCCTGGCCGAGCATGAAGCTCGTGCCGTAGGTGATGTCGTTTTCCGCCACGCCCTTGGCCTCGGCGATGCGGTAGTTGCGATGTTGGTCGGCGATGAAGACATACAGCAATGGCGCCGTGGCGACATATGGCTGGCGTGCCACTTCGGCGAGTTTCTTCTTGAGATCCGTATCAGTGATGCGGATGACAGACCATGCGTTGTAGAACTGGGAGGTGGCGGCGCGTTGCGCTGCTGCCTCGATGGCGTCGATATCCTGTTCGCTCACCGGTTCATCGGTGTAAGCGCGGATGCTGCGGCGGTTAAGCAGCACATCCAATGTGCTGTTGCGGGATACAATCTCATCATGCGTGTGGTGTGCAGAATCGGAAGCGGCTTCATTGGCCGCGGTGTTATTCACAGTGTTCATGAGTCATTCGTATCAAATGAATTTGCACTTCCACCACTACATTTCGCACAGGGCTGATTCCACGGATCTGCCAAAATCCTCACAAAAGCAAAACGGGCAGATTCCACGGCTCAAGCCCGCTCGTGTCAATCGGCGGAAGTTCCGCCAATCACATACCACGCGCCTTCGCGCATCACGCGGTGTGCGCGGCGCCAGAGCGACATGGCGAGATAGCCCATCGTGAATCCTATGGCGTTCGCTATCATGTCATCGATATCGCACACACCCAGATGGAACGCATACTGGCCGGCTTCCATCGTAACGATTGCCGCTGCCGCCGTTGCATATGCAATGCCGGCGTGATGAAGGGAGTGTGCCATGATCCCCACGGGAACGAACACCAGGATGTTGAAGAGCACAACGGCAGGCGAAACCTGCAACTGAGCGACGATATTACCTGGGTTGAAGTTGACTCCCTGCACTCCTCGGCTCTTGAGCATGATTGCGGCAACGGCGGCAATCACATAGAGCCAGCTCAACGCCGTGATGAAGGCGACATTCACACGCCGGTTTGTGCATTGGAATACCACGAGTGCACACGTCAACGCACAGACGCTGATGATGGCAAGCATCACAAAGGGATTACTCACAATCATGGTAAGCCGGTATCCCAGCATCAAAGGAAGATAGCGGTCGCCGACAGGAACCAGCAGGAACCAGAAAAACCACCAGGCGGCCACGAATGCCACAACGCCAGCCGCCCATGGCTTCCATCCGGAAGCAGAGCCGCTGTTATGAGAATTCGACACGATTTTCTCCTTGAAAATAGAACTCAGAGTCCAGGCGAGAAGACACCAGGTAAACCACAAAGAGTCAATGCAGCATATGTGCCATATTCTATTTGTTGGACGTTCCCCAAACATGAAAAGTGCTGAACAGTTTCAAAACCGGGGACAAATGCAGCAGTAGCACGATTCTCCGCAAAGCATGCCTCGAGGAACTCACGCGGCATGAGTGGGAACGGGACATACGGAGTCGCGGGCAATGTAGTGGGTGGAGATGAGCTTTGTTGCAGGTACGGGAGGTTCTGCGGACGTCAATATGGAGTCTGCGGTATCGGCGTCAGAGGCATCAGCGAAACCATGAGAGTCGGCTGCGGAAGCGACACTGGAGTCTGCGGTATCAGCATGTTCCACAAGCGCCAGCATCTCAAGCGCCGCGCTCTCCCCCATGACGGCGACCTGCTGGGAAATCACACTGATGCGGGGACGGTACACAGAAAAGGTCTGCACTTCATCGAATGAGACGATCGACATGTCACGCCCCGGTTCCAGCCCGGTGCTCACCAAGTATGGCAGGGTGCGCAGCGTGGTGGGCGAATGGCCGAAGATCAAAGCCGTGGCGCCGAACTCCACAGCATCCTGCACCGCAAGCCCGGGCAGTTCCGCGGGGCTTGACGCGGTGCGAACGAGGATGTTGTCTTCGCCGAAAAGCGGCGTCGCCACTGCACGGAACACGTCACACCGATGCGCCAATGTAGGCAGGACTGTTGCCGGCCCGGCAAGAAACGCCACTTTGGCGTGCCCATGCTTATGAATGTCGCGCAACGCCTCGCTAAGACCAGGTTCAGGATCAGCAAGCACGCGAGGGATCGTTTCGAACCCGTCAATCGTGCGGTCCGCAAACAGGAGCGGCACGTCGTTGGCGAGCACCGCCTCCAACCCGGGCGTTCCATGTGCTGTGGGCACACAGATAATCCCGTCGATGCGCTGCGTCAGCAGGGTGTGCAAAAAGGCATCCTGACGTTCATCGTCATCGAAAGATGAACCGATGAGCGTGGCGTATCCGTGGCGCCACAGCGTATCTTGCACCGCTGAAACAAGCGACGCGAAGAAATCATTGCGAATCTGCGGCACAACTAAGCCGATGGTGCGCGAATGCGATGATCGCATGGAACGGGCGCGGGAATCGGGGATGTATCCAAGCCGCGCGACGGCATCCTCAACCTTGCGATGCGTGTCGGATGAGAGCCGCCCCTTGCCATTGAGCACCTGCGACACAGCGGAGACCGACACACCTGCGGCACGAGCGACATCACGGATCGTCACTCTCTTGGCCATGCGCATACCTCCTGCCGCATCAACACGTCCTACGTTGCATTCCACAAAGTTCCCGCAGTGGCGCAATGTATGCTAAATGGTTGCCATTGCGATTATGTAACGTTATATCACGAACCTTACCTGTTGCGTCGCATTCCGCGCAAACCGCTGTCCATTCCGGGGATCGCTGCATTTCCGCCAGTTTCACTGAAGCGATTGCATCCAACCCCGCCAGGGCGCTTTGGTCTGCACCCCGTGCGGCATAATGGAGCCATGCGCATCATCTCAGGTCGATTCAAAGGGCTCGAAATCGCAGCTCCGCACACGGGCACGCGCCCCACCACGGACCGCACGAAAGAAGCCATCTTCTCGCATCTGGAATCATGGGGGCTGCTGGACGGAACCCGTGTGCTCGATTTGTTTGCAGGCACCGGCGCTTTGGGACTAGAGGCGTTGAGCCGCGGGGCGGATTCTCTGGTGAGTGTGGAGTCCGCCGGACCAGCTGCAGCATCCATCGGCAAGACATTGCAGGCACTGAAGCGTTCCAAGGCATGGGATGGTTCATGCACCGCCCGCATCGTGCGGAGCAAAGCGGAGAAGTTCGTCACCATGTTCCCTGCCGGCGGCGAGGCGTTCGATGTGGTGTTCATCGATCCGCCGTATGCCTATGAAACCAACAACTGCGAAGCATTGCTCGCAGGCCTTGTGGAGCATGGCATGGTGGCGCCGGATGGCGAGATTGTGCTCGAACGTTCCGGTCGTTCGCAACCAGCCGCCGCCCCTGCCGGATGGAGAGTGTCGAACAGCAAGAAGTACGGTGAGACAACGGTGTATTACATCGATCGCGACGACACCGATGACGCGGACAACACGGACAGCACCGACAACACCGGTGACGCGGACAACACCGACACCACCAACACCGACTGACGGCTCCCAGGCGGAATCTGCTGCCACATTCCCATCATCGGTGTTTACCGTCCGCCATCAATCGACTTACTCGAATAGTGCGACGACCCAGTGCTACAGCTTGCGAGGATTGCGACCACTGACCTCCCACCCCAATGCGATGAGCGTCTTGCGGTCCGCTTTGCTCAAGGCCGCGCAATCAAGCTTTTCGATGAGGTCGGGGCGAATGTCCGCCGTGCGGGCGAGCGCTTGGTCACGGCGATATCGGTCGACTTTGCCGTGGTCACCGCTGGTGAGCACGGCCGGCACGGTGATGCCGCGCCATGTGGTGGGACGGGTGTATTGCAGGTGCTCGAGCAGCGCGTTGCTGCCCGTATAGGATTCTTCGACAATCGATTCAGGATTGCCCATGAATCCAGGCAGCAGACGCGTGATTGCCTCAAGCATGACGGATACCGCCACTTCCCCGCCATTGAGCACATAATCACCGATTGAATACTCACGCACATCCACGCCACGCGCCTTGTAATACCGTGGCACACGGGCATCGTAGCCCTCATAACGCCCGCAACCGAACACCAAATGACGGGCATGGCTCAGCTGCGTTGCATCACGCTGGGTGAACAGCGGCGCGGACGGATTGGGGAAAATGAGCACGGTGTCGGCGACGTCAGTAATTCCAGCAGTGCTGGCGGAATCAACAGTATCGTCAGGATTCGCAGCGTCATCAAGGTTCTCGGCAGCGGAGTCCTGCACAGGCTCGTCCCATAATTCCGCCGTCGGATCGACCTGCGGCATATCCTGCGGTTCCAATCCCAGCAGCTCGTCCAAGCATTCCGCCCATACCGCGGGCTTCATCACCATGCCGGCACCGCCACCCACCGGGGTATCATCCACCGAATGATGCACATCGTGGGTCCAATCACGCAGATTATGGGCGCGAACTTCCACAAGCCCCTTGCTCTGCGCCTTGCCCAACAGGCTCAAGTCAAGCACGGAGAAATACTCGGGGAACACGGAGACGATATCGATAAGCACGCTTCAACTGTACGGATTGCCCTCGAATTGCGCCGCACCGCCCATAGCGCCTATAACGCCCAGGTCGGAGCCGCAAGGAGAAACGCACACGAAAACCACGCTCCAAGACACGCCCGAGGCAATACGCCCGCGAAAGAGGCACCGCTGCGAACTATTACGAACTATGCCGCATCAGCCTGCGTGCTGCGCATGAAGTCCACCACCGCACCGGCAAGCTCCACATTGCCCGTAAGCTGAGGGTCAGACTCCAGCAGCTTCTCGGCATCCGCGCGCGCCTGTTCGATCACGTCGGCGTCCGCCACCACACGCAGCAGCCGCAGGGAACTGTGGTTGCCGGATTGCACGTCACCCAGCACATCGCCAACGCCGCGCAGTTCAAGGTCCGCCTGGGCGATGTGCGCACCATCCGTGGATGTGCGAATCACATCCAGCCGCTGTGCGCCCAGCGACCCGGGTTCGGCGCGCGTGATGAAGAACGCCCAGCTCTTCGTGCCGCCGCGCCCCACGCGACCGCGCAGCTGATGCAACTGGCTCAGGCCGTAATGCTCGGCGTCGAAGATCACAATGTTGCTCGCCTGCGGCACATCCACGCCCACTTCAATCACCGTGGTGGCGACCAGGACCTGCACCTCGCCTGACGAGAAGCGTTCCATCACGCTGTGCTTCGTCTCGTCGCCATCCCGCCCGGTGAGAGTGGCGAAGGTGACGCCCCGGAACTGCGGCAGCGCTTCCAAGCGTTGGCTCATCTGTTCAACGGAGTGCAAAGGCACGGCCGGCTGTGCGTCATCGGGCACGCCATCGCCATCTAGGTCGGCTTCCGGCGCCACCGGGGCCGCATCGTAGCCTTCGTCGAAGGATTGCGCATCCCCTTCGTCGATGCGCGCGCACACGATGTATGCCCGTTCGCCCGCATCTATGCGCCTGCGTATGTGCACGAACATCTGTCCCATCGTGGCATTGTCCGCCTCGTTGATCACCACGGAGGTGATGGGCTTGCGGCCGCCGGGGAGTTCAGTGAGCCATGAGATATCGAGATTGCCGAACCACGTCATCGCCGCGGTGCGCGGAATCGGAGTCGCGGTCATCACCAGCATGTGCGGTGTGGGACCGTCACCTTCAAAAAGCGTCTGGCGTTGCTCCACTCCGAAACGATGCTGTTCGTCAATGACCACAAGCGCAAGGTTCGGCGCTTGGAATGACTTGGAGAAGGCGGCATGGGTCGCCACGACCAAGCACGGAGCGCCGCTGGCCGTGATGGCGAGCGCCTTGCGCCGATGGGAGAGCTTCATGCCGCCGGTGAGCAGCACCACGGGCACGTCTTCGCAGCCCGGCACTGTTGACACCATGCGCTGTAATCCTTCGAAATGCTGCTCGGCGAGCACCTGCGTGGGCGCCACCAGCACCGCTTGTTTGCCAGCCCCAACGGCGCGCAGCATCGCAGCGAGCGCCACCACGGTTTTGCCAGACCCCACCTCGCCTTGGAGCAGGCGCTGCATCGGCCATGTGCGCATCATATCGGCGTCGATGTCGGCGATTACCTGCTTCTGCCCTTGCGTGAGGCCGAACGGCAGGGAGTCTATGAACCGCTGCTCCACATCGGCATCGTCGGGCGGATCGCACACGAATGCCTGGCTTTTGCGCGCGTCGGCGCGTTCGCGCAGCAGCGAGACCTGCGATACGAGGGCCTCTTCATATCGCAGTGTGTCAATGCCGCGCTGAAATTCGTCCGTGGTGGAGGGATTGTGCACGGCGCAAAATGCTTCGGCGCGGTGCAGCAAGCCGTGGTCGGCGCGCAGGCTGTCGCTGATGATGTCGGGAATGGCGCCGGCTAGCCGAGCAGGATTGATTACGGCAGGTTCAGGCGGTGCGAGCGTCGGTCCAGCGGCTGCGGATGCAATCTGTGGTACAGGTTGATCTTGCTGATTTTGCGATGAAACGTGGGCGGATTCCTCGGATTCGTTAGGCTGCATGCCTTGCAATTCCAATATGCGCAGTGCACCCAGTATTGCATCATGGATGTGCTCGGATGAGATTCGCGAATTAGCGTGATACACCGGCTGGGGACGGCATACGCGCTGCAATGCCTCGCCGACATTTGCGGCGTCGGCGTGGACATGGGCATTCGTAACGGCGTCAACGTCAGAGTCAGCGTCAGAAGACGCTATGGTCATCACGGCAGGATGGGTGAATTGCAAGCGGTCGTTGTATTCGCTCGCATCACCGCATACGACGATTTGCCGCCCCTCCCGCAGCCTGCTGCACAACCAGTCCACATAATGCTTCTTGTATGAGAAAAACACGAGTGACGCATGGGCTGGGCGAATCGCCATGCCAGCGAAACCTTCGAGCGGCAGCGCGGGATTCGATGCAGCCACCGCGCCTCGCTCCCATGTCTGGGCATCATCGACGACGCTCACCACAACGCGCGAACCGCCTCGCGACATTGGGAATACCGCCACACGCTCAATGAATGCGGGGAACGCCGCTTTCTGCCCTGCATGGATTTCGCTGATCGGCTTGACCTCCACGGCGGGCGTCACGCGGAACGGGAAATACAGCAGCGCGTCCTCCAGTGTCTCCACGCCCAGCGATTTCAACGCCCCGGCGCGACGCTTGTTCGTCATGATCGACGACATCGCCGTCTGCAAAGTCACCTTCACGGCTTCTCCTTCCGCGCATACCTGCATGCATACCTACTTGTATACACGCCCGTGCGCGCGCCATCAGCATATAAGAACCAAGGTAATCGCTTCTAATCCCCGCAGGCGCTGTGACCGTGGGCGTGTCGGGATACCAGACTGCACTGTTTACGCCCACCCCATCTCAACAAAATCCCAACCTCCCCTTCGGCGACAAATTCAAGGGTCGCCGAAGACGGAGGATACAGTCTCCTAAAGGGAGACCCAAACCTCCGCCATCGGCGACCCACGGACCACTCGCCGAAAACGGACGTTAAACGTCACCCCCAGCCCGCACAACCTCCACCATCGGCGACAAATTCAAGGGTCGCCGAAGATGGACGTTACACACCCCTAAAAAGGACTCCCAACCTCCCCCTTCGGCGACCCACGAACCACTCGCCGAAGAGGGAAGTTACGCCTCAAAAATCGGACACTTAACCTACCACTGCGGCAGCGGGATGTGGAATGGAAATGAAAAAGCCCCGGGAACCCGGGGCTGAAGCGTAATGCAAAAAGCAATTCACGCCTTGGCGCGCTGGATCTTGCCAGCCTTCATGCAAGACGTGCACACGCGGACCTTGACGGTGGTGCCATCAGCGGCATTGGTGCGAACAGTCTGAAGGTTCGGCAGGAAACGGCGCTTATTACGGATGTGGGAATGGGATACGCTGAAACCGGTCTGCGGACCCTTGCCACACACTGCGCAACGAGCTGCCATGATGGACTCCTCTTGTTAACCTTGCGGTTGAAACCTTACGTCTGCTGCATTCAAGCAGAGCTTGAACACACAACTTCAGCATTTTAACGCATCCGACGACTTTTCGCAAATCAAGCCACGCCCGCGACTCCGCCCCGGTGCCACCTGCCCCAACCGCCAGCACAGCCCATCCACGAGCCCGTCCACTCGCCCATCTAAGCGCCCATCCCCGCCCTGCCCAAAACGTCCAGGCACAGCGCAGCGCCCCCTCCCCGCCCGCATCAGCCCCACCCCGCCCCGCCCAAAACATCCAGGCACAGCGCAGCGAACCCCAGCCGTCCAGCCCAAACCTCATCTGCCAGCACAGTCACAGGAAGCACCAACATGCCCCTTACAGGAAGCACCAACCCACCCCCACAGAAAACACCAACGCGCTCCCCCAGAAATTCCGCTATTGTCAGCGACATGGACACCACAAACACCGTCGTTACCAACACGAACATCGCCATTACGTGGCTCACCAACAACCTCAGCCGCATCATCTTCTTCGTAGTCGCCATCGCCGTCGCGTGGGTGGCTGAACGAATCGTATGCAAGGCCCTGCGAAAGGCACTCGACAAGTCCAACATTCCCAGCGCATCGATTTTCGTCAACTGCGCGCGCATCCTCATTTGGTTTTTCTGGCTGCTCATTGTGCTCAAACCAGTATTCGGCGTGGAGCCCACGACGCTGGTCACCGCCTTGGGCGTCACAGGCATCGCGTTGTCTTTCGGCCTGAAAGACACGATTTCGAACATCATCGGCGGTTTTGGACTCATGGCTGGCAAGGTCGTGCAACCTGGCGACCAAATCACCGTGAGCGGTTATTCAGGCATCGTCAAGGATGTCACGTGGCGCAACACCATCGTCATCTCGCGCGACGGTAACGAATTCTGGATTCCGAACTCCGTGCTCAACACCGCAGGACTGACGAAGATGACGGAAGCGAACGAGGCATTCATAACCGTGCCGTTCACTGCCCGCGGCGACCGCGATCTGAATGCCACAGCTCTCGAAATCGAACGTGCTACGAATGCCGGCACCGAAGATATTCGCCTCGACGGCCGGCCGTGCCAGGTGCGTTACACCGGATTCTCACCATACGGCGCGGAAGGCAATGTGGTGATTTTCGCCAAGCCTGGCCTGATTCCCTCGGTGGTGCGCAACCAAGTGGCGCGCGCGATGAACGGTCTCGATTGCCTGGTGATGGATGGTGCGGCGTCGGTGGAGGCATCGGCAGCCGCCCCCACGCCCAAGGATTGAAACATCCGCGCGCTGAAGACATACAGAACGCCCGACGGCCATTCCAGCCGCTGGGCGTTCGTCGTTCGAGATTGATGGGGATGTGCGTCACGGATGTTCCACGTGAAACCAATGCGCCGCGCGAAATCAATGGTTTCGCACGAGACCGATGTTCCACGTGAAACCAACCACCCAGACAACCAGTCAGCCAACCGATCCGTCCGCTAACCGATCCGAGAGGCAACCGTCCCGTCAGCTACACAGCCCGTCAGCCACACGACTAATCAGTCAAGCACACCTTCGATAAGCGCCTCGATGAGGTCAGGGTACGCAATGCCACTGGCTTCCCATGCCTTGGGATACATGGAAATCGGCGTGAAACCAGGCATCGTGTTGATTTCGTTGACCAGCACATCACCATCGGGCTTCACGAACGTGTCAACACGGCTCAGGCCGGCACCATCCACAGCCTCGAACGCACGCACAGCAGTCTGCTGCACCTTGCGCAGCAGCTCTTCAGGCAGCTTCGCCGGCACTTCCACGTGCGAAGCGCTGGCATCGGTGTATTTGCTGTCGTAGTCATAGAACTGGTCTTCGACCGCAGCGTGATCGAGCACGATTTCGCCCGGCCATGCGGGACGAGGCGTCTCCCCGGGCTTCGGCGCAAACACCGCGCATTCAATCTCGCGGGCGGTGATGCCGGTCTCCACCAGCACGCGCCAATCATGGTGGCTTGCCTCAAACACGGCGGCGGCGAGCGCGTCGGCGGATTCCTCCTCGACCTTCGTCACACCGAAGCTGCTTCCAGCACGGCTGGGCTTGACGAACAGCGGATATTCTAGGCCGGCCTTGCGCACCGCGTCCAGCAGTGCCGCACCGTTGGCCTTGAAGCCGCTCGGCGCATCATAGGAACGCGTGTCAAGCGTGATGCCCGGCGACACGGGAATGCCCGCAGCCTTGAGCAGCGTCTTGGTGAAATGCTTGTCCATGCAAGCGGCGGACGCGAACACGCCACAGCCGACGTAAGGCACGCCCATCATTTCGAGCAAGCCCTGCACGGTGCCGTCCTCGCCGTATGGTCCGTGGAGCACGGGGAATACTGCGTCGATATGCCCGAGTGACTCGAGGTCCTCGCTCGCGCCGGGAGTCGTGAAACCCTCGTGCTCGCCAATGAGGAAGCCGTCGCGTCCCTGGCCGATGTTGAGCACGACGGGGCGCGATTCGGGCGTGATCTCGACGGTCGGCATATGCGCGCCGTCCAGTTTGAACGTGCGCGGGTCGGTGCCGCCGTAGACCCAGTGGCCGTCCTTGGTGATGCCGATGGGAATCGCCTCGAACTTGTCATTGTTCCATGCGTTGAGCACACCGGCGGTGGAGACGCAGGAGATGGAATGTTCGTCAGCGCGGCCGCCGTACAGCACGACGATTCGCTTCTTGGCCATGATGGTTTCCTTCCGATTGCCGCTGCGCGGTGCGCACGGCGGTGATGGCTGCCTGCCGCGCGAAAGCGCGGTGGCGGCGATTGGATTGTAGGGGTTTATTGGTGGGCTTTGTTAGTGGAGTGATTGTTGCGTAAAAATTATGAAGGATTCAGATTACGAGGAATTCCGATGGGAGCGGATTGCGGTTGCGCGGAGTCCGACCGGGAATCCGGTTGCGCGGATTCCAGCTGGGCGGATTCCGACTATGCGGATTCCGACTGGACGAGTCTGTGCCGCGCGAATCTCGGTCATTCGATCTTCAGCCGCGCAATCCTCGGTCACACAGCCTCAGTCACACAGCATCCGTACCAGCCGGATCGAAACCCGCGCAATCCTCAAAACCTCATTCCTCGGTGATGCCGCTGCCGAACATTTCGTGCAACATCTGCTCGCAGCTGATGCCGTCGGCGAGCACATGGCTCATCGCAGTGGCAAGCGGCGTGGGCACGCCGTAACGCTTGCCCAGCGCCACCACGGCATCCGTCGTCGGCACGCCTTCCGCCACGCCGTTGCTCGCCTCGCGAGCTTCGTCCACGCTCATGCCCTTGCCGAGGTTCGCGCCGAACGTGAAGTTGCGGCTCAGCGTGCTGCCACACGTGGCGATGAGATCGCCCACGCCAGCCAACCCGAAGAACGTGCGCTCATCCGCGCCCATTGCACGACCAAGCGCACACAGTTCAGCCAAGCCTCGCGTCTGCACCATGGCAGCGGTGTTGTCGCCATAACCGGCGCCGCGCACCATGCCCACGGCGAGAGCCGTCACATTCTTGAGCGACCCGCACATCTCAACGCCGGGCACGTCCTTCGACACAAATGTGTGGAAGTAATCCGTGGTGCAGGTCTGCGCCACGAAGCGCGCCGCCTCGGGGTTTTCACTGGCCACCACAGCTGCGGCCGGTTCACGTGCCGCCACTTGGGCGGAAAGATTGGGGCCCGACAGGCATGCGAAACGATTCGCCGGCAAGTCCAGCGATTCGCGCACCACTTCATCCATGCGCTTGTACGTGCCTCGTTCGATGCCCTTCATGAGGGACACCACGATGGCGTCGCCCGGGATGAGCTCCTTGAACTGCTCTAAGGCCTCGCGTGCATGCTGCGCGGCGATGGTCACAACGATGATCTGCGCATTGGCGACCGCCTGGGCGCGATCGCCGGTGGCGGTCATGGCATCGGGCAGGCGCGTGACGCTTGGCAGGCGCACGTCATTGCAATGGTTTGTGTTAATGCCTTCGACGATTTCAGGTTCGATGGCCCACATGGTCACGCGGTTGCCAGCATCTGCGAGCACTTGCCCGAATGCGGTTCCCCAGGCTCCTGCTCCCAACACGGTGACATTGGTCATGCGACGCTCCTTCTGGCCGATTTGAATTCGGATAGTTATTGACGCAATAATTCTCCGGTCAACAATAGTCAGGCTAATGGTCAGCCGACTCTCATGCTCATTCTCAAGCCGGATTCATGCAGAACAGCCCCAAGAAAACTCTAGGCGAACCGCAAATCACCACGCTTCACAATCACCCCATTGCCCGCACCTCAGCCAAGTCGAGTGAGCCAATCAGCCCGGCTCCGCCACCGACAATCCATCCCGCAATGTGCCAGCCACCACCCGCACATAACGTCACCGTCAACAATCCACCCCCGCAATGTGACAGTCGTCACCCACACATTGCACCACAGCCAGCCTTCACCCAGCCAATGTGCCAGTCGCCACCCACACATAGGCGCAAAACCGGAAGCCCAACACACAACAAACCCAGCAAACAAGCCAAACCCCTGGCCAAACAAACCACCCAACCCACCAATGTGCCAGCCACCACTGGCACATTGCGCAGCAGCTTGCCACCCGCCTCGGCTTCCCAGCAAAGCAGCCAGTTCAGTCAACCGGCAAGTTCAACCAACCGGCCGATTCAACTAATCCAGCGCCGCGGGGAACTGGCTGCGAGGCACCCGCTGCATCAGACGATAATCCCACACGCCTTCCGCCGGAGGCTCCTCTCCGCGAATCTCCGCCTCATTCGCCTCCAGCACCGCGCGAATGCGGTTGGTGAGCACCTCCACGTTCACGGACGGCGGCTCCTCGCCCCAGTTTTCGCTGCCTTCGAGCAAATCGGCGTAGTCCAGCCGGTCACCGTAATGCATCACCACGTTCTTGCGCGGCCACGGCAACAGGTGGTTGATGCTCGCCGCGCCCCACGTGACGCACGGGAACAGCGGCACCTGGTAGCCCAGGCGGCGGCTGGATTCGAGCGCTATGTACGCGGCGCCGTTCTTGCACGTCATGGGCCATTTCTTCGGGTCGCGCGTCAGCGTGCCCTCGGGCCACACGGTGAGCGGCCGGCCGGAGGTGATGATGGAGATGGATTCCTCCTCGATGGCCCTGGCCTGCCCCGAATGGCGCTTGACCGGCTGCATTCCCACGGTTTTGAGGCCCCAGCCCACGATGGGCCAGTGCGCCATCTCGGCCTTGGCCATGAAGCGCGGACGACGGCCCTGGTCGAACAGGCCGATCATGGGAATGAACACGTCATACAGCGTGATATGCGTGCATGCGGTGATGAAGGGGCCGGTTTCTGGCACGTTCTCGAGGCCCCATGCGTAGTTGCGCGAGTGGGAACGCAAATCGCACTTGACCATATCGCGCAGCACCGCTGTGGCACGGGGATTCTGCGCGTTAATCTCCTCGATATTGTCGACGCGAGGACCGCACGGATGGTTGTTGCACGGATTCACTAGCGTATGCTCAGCTGCCAAGCGCTTGACCTGAGCGTCGCTCAACGGCGAGACCGCGGAACGCGGCGATGGTTTGCCTTTGGATGCCATGCTCCCATTGTGCCATGTCGCTTCCCCATGCGATTTGCGCAACACGACAAAGCGGCACACAAACTTGCCGCTAATGTGCGAGTCACCACGTGCACATAACAGCCAAACCGACAGGCCCACGCACCACAACCCCAGCAAACAAGCCAAACCCCAAACCAAACACATCACCTAACCCACCTATGTGCCAGCCACCACTCGCGCATTGAAGCACAGAAACCTCTTTGCAGCCGAACAAGCATCGACGGGGTCAGGTGAACGTCGCGACTGCACGGCATTGTGCAGAGACAACAATTGTGCAGAGACAACCAGAAACAACAAGGGTTTGTAGCAGGATTCTTCCTGCTACAAGCCCTTACATAGTCAGCTCAGCATAAGTCCTGACGGCGCGCAACTACTTCGCCATAGCCACAGCTCAACCACACGCCACAGCCGGCGCGCACCCGCACCGTCAGCCGCTTGCCTACTCGATCTCCGCGCCGAGGGCACGGAGCTTGCCGCGGAAGTCGGCGTAGCCACGGTCGATGAGGGAGATGCCGTGCACCGTGGAGGGGCCGGACGCCGCGAGCGCCGCGATGAGGTGGCTGAAGCCGCCGCGCAGGTCGGGCACGTCGATGTCCTGGCCCGTGAGTGGCGTGGGTCCGAAGATCACCGCGGAATGTTCGAAGTTGCGCTGCTGGAAGCGGCAGGGCAGGGAGCCGAGGCATTCGCGGTACAGCTGGATGGTGGCGCCCATCTGCACAAGGGGTTTGGTGAAGCCGAAGCGGTTCTCGTACACGGTTTCATGCACGATGCTCAAGCCGTTGGCCTGCGTCAGCGCCACGACGAGCGGCTGCTGCCAGTCCGTCATGAAGCCGGGATGCACATCTGTTTCGATGGCCACGGGCTTAAGGTCCCCGCCCGGGTGCCAGAAGCGGATGCCGTCGTCGCGCACCTCGAATTCGCCGCCGATTTTGCGGAAGACGTTGAGGAAGGTCATCATCTCGGGCTGCGTGGCGCCCTTGACGAAGATGTCGCCGCGCGTGGCAAGGGCGGCGGACGCCCAGCTCGCGGCCTCGATGCGGTCGGTCAGGGCCGTGTGCTCGTAGCCCTTGAGCTTCTCCACGCCCTCGATGCGAATCGTGCGATCGACGTCGACGGAGATGATGGCGCCCATCTTCTGCAATACGCAGATAAGATCCATGATTTCAGGCTCGATGGCAGCGCCGGACAGTTCGGTCTTGCCGTCCGCGAGCACTGCGGCGAGCAGCGTCTGCTCCGTTGCGCCCACCGAGGGGTACGGCAGGTGAATCTTGGCGCCGTGCAATCCGTTGGGAGCGGTGATATGGATGCCGTCGGCATGCTCTTTGTCAACGGTGGCGCCCAGACGGCGCAACGTCTCCAAGTGGAAGTCAATCGGCCGGTCACCAATACGGCAGCCGCCCAGCGAGGGGATGAACGCCTCGCCCAAGCGATGCACAAGCGGGCCGGAGAACAGAATCGGAATGCGCGACGAACCCGCGAGCGTATCGACATCCGCCACATCCGCCAGGTCCACATGCGAGGCGTCGATGGTGATGATGCCCTTGGCGTCATCGAAGTTCACATTCACGCCGTGCAAGCGCAGCAAATCGGAAACCACGCGCACGTCGCGGATTTCCGGAACGTTCTTGAGTACCGAAGTGCCAGGCGCCAGAAGGGCCGCCACCATCGCCTTGCTCACGAAGTTCTTGGCGCCTCGCACCTTGATTTGCCCACTCAGAGGCTTGCCGCCCACCACGCGCAGCACATCGTTATCAGCGTTCACGTCGCTCACAATTGTTCCTTGCTCTCGATTCCCCGGCATATTGCCGCGCAATGCGGCAAGGCGCTCCCATTCGAAATAGCGCTACAAACCGAGGATGTTCATCGGTAGTTATCGTACTCTACCTGCTGTGTGCCGTGACGTGTGTGGCGGTTCGGTGAAGTTCGCTGCCAGCGTGATGGATCATCCGCAAAGCCACCCGCCACCCATCGCTCAGACCTGCTTAAGAGCCCTGAGTCCCGTCACAAGACTCTTCCCATCACCAAATAACGGAACAAGAAATAGAGCATGATACAACCAAGGGAGATTCACCCACCAAGGGAAGCCCAGCCACTGGATTATCGGCAATGAAAACACACCCATCATGGCCGTTCCCATTGGCCCCGAAATTGCAACAAGACAAGACCTGGGAATAGTCACCGACTCTGTTGGGCGCACAGAAATGCGATAACACGTGACCTGTGTTTCCAGTGTTTGGGATCCTCCCCTCGCCGACAATGCCAAGATATGCATCCATTCATGAATGCAATAGGGCAGCACCAGCCACCACAACCACGCCTCAACGATTGGGCACATCGCACGATACGCCAAATCCGCTGACATAGCAGCAAAAACAACAGCAAGAACCGCGATGGCAGCTGGCATTATCACTGCAATACAACTAGACAGCAAGACTCCCACAAGCACAGCAATACAACACCGTCTCGGCCGTGCAACCACCGTCTTTGTATCTTTCCTAGAAGAATTCAACGAACCTTGTGACCAGGGTCGACCTGATTCTGTGTCGCTTTAGAATCCGCAACATTAATTGTTGCAGCGTTTGATCGAACGTCATGCTGCCCTTTCCGCGCTGCTTCGAGCAAGTATTGTTTCCTGCGGAGCAGGGCGTCGTAGATGACTGACACCAGCAGCATGAAAAGAAACAGCACGGCGAAAATCGCGAAGAGCATCCAGCCGTTCGCAATGCCCATGCTGGCATCCACATCCGTGCCGCCATCGGCGGCAGGAACGACCTGGAAATAGACCGCGCCCCACAGCTCCTCGGTACGGGCAGCGCCATCCCCTGATGTCGAGAACATCGCCACAAGCGCCCCCATTGCGGCTATAACCATCGTGACCACTGCGCTTCCACAAAGCAATGCGATGACCCTAGTGACGTACTTCATTTCTCTTGTTCCTTTCATTGACGTAAATCCCATAAATCGAAAAATACAGGCAGACTCCCACCGCACAGGCCCCGAGAACGGTCTTTGCCCACAATGGAAGACGCAGGGTGACAACGCTCACCGCTACCACGATGAGCAATGTCATTACCACTGTCAGAGAGATGCCGACAGAAAACGGATTATCGCGATGTGGGGGAAACAGCACCCCAGCCAGCACGAAGAGCAATGTGCTCGCAGCTAGTACTCCCAGGACGATTGCGTCCGTTCCCCATGCCACGTTTCGTGTAAGCACGGCTTCGCTCACGCACATCGCAAGGAAGACGCAACATGACGGAATGAATTGCCCCAGAAGGATGAGCAGATAGTGACGCACGGACGTGCGCAACGACACAGCACGCCCCCAGATCTCCAGATTCCGCAATGGTTCCGTGTCCACATATGCGAACAGACTCGCGACAAGCATCACATCCGCGGCATACACAGGTGACATATTGCGATTGACCGCGAGCACCACATAGAGCGCAACCGCCATCACGAGCGCTTGAATCGTCTCATACGCGCGCACTGACCGGATGACATAGGCCTTCGCCAAAGCCCATCTGCCCCGCTGCCCCGCGCATTCGCCCCACTGCATCCCAAGACGCATACAAGGCACCTTCACATACCGAAAGTCCCGTATTGCCGCATCCGGCACGATGAGCACATAGACGACACAACACGCAGCAATCAGCGCGAGCCAGGCAAGCCCAGCAACCGCACCGTTCGTTCTGTCGGCGAGCATAACGAACGAGCGCGATGCGATGAATTCGTGACCACCATCCACATAGTTCTTTCCCAGTGCCTCAATCGACCAAACCTGCCACCTGTACACCCCGAAGAATCCGGCGGCAAGCAGCAGTTCCAAAACCACACTGCGCCAACGTGATGGCAAGAACAACAGCAACCGGTCCGCCGCAGCATAAACCACCGCGAACAGAAAGAACACGCAAAGCCCAGGGAACACGCACGCGAGCATGGATCTGCCGAACCATTGGCTGCCCGTGCGCAGACACAGCGCCACGAGATAGGGGCCGAAGAAGATAGCCATCCCCACAAGCAGCATGCCCATCTCAAACACCGCCATCGCCGAGGCACGGTGTCGGTTCGTCACCGGCAATTGCATGGTCAGCGCTTGCAACTGAGAGGACTTCGAGAAGATAAGCGTGACGATGGCAAAAATCAGCGAAGCAATCAGCACACCGGAGATGCCATAGGAATCCAAGACCACATCCATCAGGGGCGCACTCACGTTCCCCAGCATGGAGTACGACACGATGCCCACCATCACCATGAACAGCTCCAGCAGAACCGCTATGCCGAGGCGTGCCGATTTCTGCTTGAGGATGCCCGCGCGCAGCACCTTTCGGGTGAGAAAACGACAATACAGTCCCGCAATCAGCCGGACGCGTTTCGCCTCGGATGGCTTGGAAGGCTTCTCAACGCTCATCGTCACCCCATTCCACTCCCAGCACTTCCATGGTGAGGTTTTCGATGGAGCCATACTCGTTGCGTATGTGGGAGACCGTCAAGTCTTCGACGATGCAACCGTTGTACAGCAACACGACGCGGTCGGCAACGCGCTCCAGCATTGCAAAATCATGTGTGCACAGAAGCGCCGCATGCCCCTCGTCGCACAGATCCCTCAGATCCTGAGCCGCGAAGAACAGACTCTCGATATCGATGCCGTTCAGCGTCTCATCGATGACCGTCAGCGGAACGCGAAGAAGAAAAGCGACGATGAGCTGAAGCTTCTTCTGCATTCCATGCGAATAGTCCTCGATCAAATCATGCTCGCGCCCGGAAAGACCATAGCGTTTCAGCAACGCCGAAAAGCGCGTCGCGTCTATCTCAACGCCGTACATCTGCGCGAACAGCTGTACGTATTCCTCTCCGGTCAAAAAGCCAGGCAGGTCATCGTTCGTCGACAGATACAGGCTTTGCATGCGCGCGAGAGAATCCGCATGATCCACGCCCAAGACGAAGATGGAGCCGGACTGCACGGCGTAGATATCGAACATTGTGCGAATCAACGTTGATTTTCCGGAGCCATTGGGCCCGATGAGCCCTACGAGCTCCCCTGGTTGCACGTGAAACGTGATATCCGTCAGCACGGTGTTCTTGGCACGGGGGTATCGAAACGAGACACCGCGCACGTCCAAGGCAGGAACCGTCTGTGCCAGGTCGCATTCGAGCGATGTCTCGTTTCGATCACTCATCAGCGAAATCCTTCTGCGCTAGGAACGGCAGCGCACATCAATGGAAGCGCCGCTCCAAGAAAAGTGCCACTGACCAGTGAACCAACCGTGCCCCCTAGTGACACACCAGACAGCCATTCCCATCAATAGAGTCCCGCCAACTGCAAGCAGAATGGCGAAGAGCACAAGCCACCAAGCGTCGTAACGCAGCAATGCAGCATCCAACTTCTGCTGGCCTACAAGAGCCAAATAGCCCATTGTTTCATTCATATCATTCATAGGAGTTCCCTTTCCAGAGGCAACCTTTCCAATATCGAAGTCTCCATTAACTCCGACCGCTGAAGCTCCCATTGACTTCGGCGCTTGCAGTGTTAATACAACATAGCACATTCGTCAAAAAACAGTAGCAATATGACTACTCGTATAGAAAAGACGGGACGGCCACGCCGAAAAAAGGCTCTTGCACCACTGGTGGTGTCACACGCAAGCACAACCAGGAGCGCAAGAGCCGGGTTACTACCGTCTATCGAAGTTAACGTCTATGCCAGCGCGACCTTGATCTGGCGGGCGAGGGAGGGGTTCCACATGGCACCGGTCGCGCTCATCACCGCCGCCGCACCAGCCGCACGGTACGCCTCATAATCAGCGGGCGTCGTCACGCCACCCACGCCCACGATGTCGAACGGCACTCCGAGGCGTTCACGCACCGCTGCCACGCGACGCACCATCGCAAGGCCCGCCGGGCGGATCGCCGCGCCGCACACACCCGAACGATCGCGGCCGGCACCCGGCAACGCCTGCCCGCCTTGAGCATCGACAAGCTTGCATGAAATCGTGTTGATCGTGCACAGCGCCTGCACCGTACCATGAGCGGCGGTGTCGCGCACCATCGTTTCCACCTGCTCGTCGGCTGGCAGGTATGCGAGCTTGATCATGAACGGGGTGTCGCCGATTTCGTTCTTCACGGCATCACAAATGCGCCCCACCAGCTCAGGGTTATGACACAGCAGGCGATTGTGCCCTTCGTTGGGGCAGCTCGTGTTCATCTCGATGATCTTCGCACCGGTCTCTTGCACAAGACGCGCGGTCGTCACGCAGTCAGCGATGTAGGCGTCATCGCTCATGCCAGGCGTGCGCGACCCTTGGAAGCTGCCGACGAGCACTTGCCCGGCACCCGCCTGTTGCACAGCGAGCGCCATGTCCGGCTGCCATATGTCCGGATCCTGTGACGGCACGCCGAACGAGTTGGAGATGGAGATGCGCGCCGCATCCGTACCGAAATCAGAGTCGGCGAGCACGCCTTCGTCTTTCTCGGTGCCCTCAGGATCGATCGAATCACCCTGCGGATGCACGGAAAGCACGTTGGGGAAGGCATTGCATGCCCACGGCCGCGAACGCACCGTCTTGTAGACGGCGATGTCGAAGCCCTCGAGGAACGCGGCGTGCGTGTATCGCGAATTAAGCAGCGGGCCGGCAGGAATGCCGAACGGCAGGTCGACGGGAATCCCAAGGAACGTCGCCGTCGTCCCAACCGCAGCCGCAGCCCCAGCCGCCGCCACAGCCCCAGCCGCCGAATCCGCGGCGTCTTCACGCGCCAGCGCTGTCGCGAACGCACCGAACGGCCCCTTGGCGTAATTGTCTTCGTAGCTCAGGTTCACGTCGTAAAACGGTGCGTCCATCGATGTCATGTTGCTCCTTACCATCACCGTAGCGTCACCATGTTGCCGCATGAATCGTCACGCCGCAGCACAAAATTGCCCTGCGCCTCATTATACGAAGCGCAGGGCAATCCGCGACAAGACGAGTCAGCAACCTCAGTATGAGAACGCCGGCTGCACTGCATTCTTGTATGTCTGCAGGATGGCGTCCGCCACGTGCTTCGAGTGGTAGGCCTTCACCACGGCTTGGTACGTGGGGTTGTCCTTGTCTTTGGTGCGGGTGGCGATGAGGTTGATGTAGGGCTTGTATTCCTCGTTGTTGATGTCCACCGGCTCATGGTAGATCGCGTCGTCCACGCTCCACCCGGCATCCTGCACGTGGTTCGTGTTGGTGATGCCGCCGGCGTAGTCAGGCAGCAGGCCGATGATGGTCGGCGCGTCGTTGGGCACGATTTCGATGCCGCTGGGGTTGGACGCGATGTCGAGCAGCGTCGGGCTGGCCTTTGTGTTGTCCTTGAGCTTGATGAGCCCAGCGCTGTCGAGCACCTTGAGGGCACGCCCCGAGTTGGTGAGGTCGGATGGTATGGCCACCTTGTCACCGGACTTGAACTGGCTCACATCGGTGTATTTCTCGGAATACAGGTTGAGCGGCATGATGTACGTGTCGCCGATCGATGTGAGGTCCAGGTTGTTCTGGGCGATGTTGTCTTCAAAGTAAGCGTAGTGCTGGAATGCCGTGAGGTCGAGCTCGCCGGTCGCGTTGAGCGTGTTCATGGTCGTGCCATCCTCGAAGGATTTTATTTGCACGGTGATTCCTGCGTTTTCGCTGTCGAGTTCTTCCTGCACTGCCTGCCAGATGGGCTCGTCCGCGCTGCCGGTGATGCCGATCGTCACGATTGTGGTGCCCGCGGCCGCCGCATCCGCCTGCGCGTTGATGCGATGCTCGGTGATCACCAAGCCGGCGGCGACAATGATGATTGCCGCAAATGCCGCCAGCAGCTTGTTGCGCACTTTCGTCGCCTTCGTAGATACCTTGGCGGCAGTGCCCGCAGTGCCCGCAGCGTCCGTGGCGCCCAGTGCATCCGGTGTGCTCGTGGAATCCGTTGCGCCTTCCGCAGCTGTATTCTCGACCACCGTGTTCTCAGTGCTTCCCGCAGGATCGTTGCTGGCAACGACGTCCCATGGGTTATTGTTCGACGAATCTGCCATATGCGCTCCTCCTTGTGCTTCTCTCGTGAATGCTCGGGTATGGCCCGCGGATCACTTGGCGGAAGCCGCAACACCGGCATCCGCGTTCTCCACTTCCGCAGCCTCACTCAGGGCTTCCTGCGCGGCCTGACGCAGCGCATCCGCCTTGTCGAGGCGCTCCCACGTGAAGTCAGGATCGTTGCGGCCGAAGTGGCCGTAAGCCGCGGTCTTGTAGTAAATCGGACGCTCAAGGTCAAGCTGGTCGATGATCGACAGCAGACGGAAGTCGAAGACCTTCTCCACTGCACGCTGAATCGCCTGGCGCGGCACGGTCTCGGTGCCGAAGGTCTCCACGTCGATGGATGCAGGCGCACCTTGGCCGAGCACGAAGCCAAGCGTCACCTGCGCACGGTGCGCCAATCCTGCCGCCACCACGTTCTTGGCTGCCCAGCGTGCCGCGTATGCCTCGGAACGGTCGGCCTTGTGCGGATCCTTGCCGGAGAATGCACCGCCGCCGTGGGAACCGATGCCGCCGTAGGTGTCTACGACAACCTTGCGACCGGTCAGGCCGGCATCGGAATGCGGGCCGCCGTGGATGAACGTCGAGCGGTTGATGACGATATTGGCGCGGGAATAATCCAGACCGAACTGATCGAGCACCGGCACCAGCACCTCGTCATGCACACGCTTGCGCACGTCCTCCAACGAGATCTCAGGGCTGTGCTGCGTGGAAATGAGCACCGCGTCGAAGCGCAACGCACGAGTCAGATCCTCGGAGTATTCCACGATCACCTCGGTCTTGCCGTCCGGGCGCAGCTGCGGGATTATGCCGTTCTTGCGCACATATGCCAAGCGCTCCGCAAGCTTTGTCGCCGCGACATACGGCAGAGGCAGGTATTCCTTCGTCTCATCGGTGGCGTAACCGATCACCAGGCCTTGGTCGCCCACGTAGCTGTTGTACAGCTTCTCTTTCTCTTCGGGGCTGAGTTCGCGGGCTTCGCCCCAATCGCCAATGTTGGAATCGAAGTCGCGCGGCCACACGTTGTTGATGATGCCAGCGCCCTGCGGGTCGAGGCCGCTGTCAGCGTCCGTGTAGCCAATCTCAGCAGCCGCCTGACGGGCGATCTGCGCGTGGTTGAGCGTGAACGGAGCGGAGATTTCGCCTTCGAGCGAGATGAGGCCTTCCTTGACGACGGTTTCCACCGCGACGCGGGAATCCGGATCCTTTGCGAGGTAGGCGTCGACGATTGCGTCGGAGATCTTATCCGCGACCTTGTCAGGGTGGCCTTCGGTGACGGATTCGGAAACGAGATAGCGAGACATGATGAGTCCTTTCTTGAACGCTGTCCGCAGCGTTCGTTGGATGTTTTGCCAAGATGATGCGTGCCTGAACGACGTGGATACTTGGCTATTTCTGTTGTTCTTTGTGTGCTTGTGTGAATATGTGCTTGTGTGAATGTGAATGATGTGTTGATGCGAATGATGCGCCGTCGTTGGCATCTGACTGATGATTGCCGCGCGGCCGCAATCACACGCATAGCTTGTTCCCGGGAGCGAACCCGCTACGCCTTTTCTGCGATGATCGCCACGTAATTGCCCTTGTCGTAGCCAGGCACCGGGTCTTCCACCGTGTCATCCTGATACGTGGTGTTGGCGAGCACCGTCTGCTTGAACTGCAGGTTCGTGAACCCCACGCGCTTGAGCACATCGATGTAATACGGGATCACATGCCAGTTCGGCTTGTAGGTGGGCACGCCACCATCCGCCAGATCGAAGAACGCCGTGCCCTTGAGCAAATCGCGGTACGGTTCGCGATCGATGTCGGGATGGTTGAGGATCGTCAGCAGCACGATTCCCAGCGAGCTTTCCTTGGGCACGTCCGAGAGAATGAGACGCCCACCGGGGCGAAGAGCCTCGTAATTCTTGGTGAACGTGGATTCAAGGTTCTCGTCGTCTATGAAGCCGAAGCTCGACCCGTTGTAGTAGATCGTGTCAAAGGTCTGCGGTTCATACGGGTAGTCCTCGGCGATGCCCGCGTAGGTGTTGAAACCCTTGCTGCGCAATGCCGGGAGCAGCGCTTCGGAAGGCTCGATGATCGTGTCGACCGTGAAGCCGAACCGGTCACGCAACGCCGCTTCAACATCACCCGTGCCGGCGCCGATCGACAGCGTGCGCCCTGGCAGCTTTGTGGTGAGAGCCGCCCATATGAGCCGCAGGCGCGACTCGGTGACGTTGGGGCGTTCGGTGTAGTGACGTTCGAAACGGTCGAGTTCAAAACCGTCGTTCTTGCCGTCTGTGGTCACGATAAAGTCCTTTTCAATATGCGTTAATGAAGATTCCCATGCGCCCGCTGCGATGCGGTTGCAGCGTTTGGCTCGATATCAGGGCTTGGATGCGCTCGCGCCGCAATGATGGCGTGGCTGCGCTTCCTGGACCGTGTGAATTGGCTTCGCCGTCGTGTCAACGCCTGGCGGCGTCCTGCCGGGTGAAGCGAATCAGGGTATGCTTCGCCCTACCTGGCGTCTCCAGGACATTGACCGTAGGTGGTGTCGGATTCACACGTTCCGTTGCCGCTGGCTGCGTGTAGCGCCGCAGCGGGCGTATGGGACGATTATGACGAGCGATTCGGCGCACAGCGCCTCATCGGTAAATCTGCAGAAATCTGTAGGAATCGAAAATAGCAAATGCTGGGTTGTGGGCGCGAGGCTCATGACAGCGCACCATCGCCTGCAACCGGGCTCACAGCATGTGACTTAGGCAGCCATCATGCGGGAGCCGCGCATACACATGCGCATCGACCGGTGGTCTTTCATCATGACCGCAACGGCGTTCTTCATTGAGATGCCCATTGAGCGTGACATATGCTGGCTCCTTTCTTTCCTGATACGCGCGCCAGGGGCTACGCGCCGGCGATGCTATGGCAACCGCAGCCGTGCAATACGTGGGTTGCGGATGATACAGCTGTGGGAATTGGTGAACGGGGCTATGCAGTATGGCTGATTCGCCCAGACACCCAAACCGTGCAGCTACGCCTGTGGAAAATGCTTGGTTTGTGTGATTGTTTGTGAACTTGTGCCCCTGATGTCTTTCACTATAGCGGGAAAATCGCGCCTTCGAGGGCGTTTGCACTAACCGTTGCCTATACCTTTCGATAACGCGCGGTTATGAAATGGCCCTGCCAATCCGCGCCGACCACACAATCCGCACCGACCACACAATCCGCGCCAACCACACAAGCCAACGCAAAAGGCCTCCGACACGAGCTTCCACTCGCATCAGAGGCCTTAAGAGATTTACGCCATGCCGTGATTACTTGCGGTCGGCAAGCGGACCGGCCCAGGCGGAATCATCCACCGGACGGGCAGATTCCACCGGCACCTCTGGCAGGTGCTTCGCAGGAATCGTGGTGGGCTTGAACGGGAACTTCTCAGCGCGCAGCTTCTCGTACGCCTTGATATCGTCCTCATGCTGCAGCGTCAGGTCGATGTCGTCGTAGCCGTTCATGAGGCGCCAGCGCACGTAATCGTCCACTTCAAATGGAAGAGTCACGTCGCCGCACGTCACGGTGCGGTCCTCGAGACTCACGGTCATCTGACGGCCCGGCTCCTCTTCGAGGAGCTTCCACAGCAGTTCCACCGATTCCTGAGGCATGATGGCTGCCAGCACGCCGTTCTTGGCGGTATTGCCGTAGAAGATATCCGCGAAGCGCGGCGAAATGACCACGCGGAATCCATAGTCGTGCAGCGCCCACACAGCATGCTCGCGGGAGGATCCGATGCCGAAATCAGGGCCGGCGACCAAAATCTTGCCGTCCTTGTATGCCGGCTGGTTGAGCACGAAGTTCGGGTCACGGCGCCATGCGTAAAACAGAGCGTCGTCGAAGCCGGACTTCGCCACGCGCTTCAGAAACACAGCAGGGATGATCTGGTCGGTGTCGACGTTCGAGCGGCGGAGCGGCACGCCGGTGCCGGTCACAACTGTCAGTTTTTCCATAATCGTTCACTCAAGCTTTCTCAAAGTTCTATTAAATCGCGAATCACCTGCCGCGCACCGCAGGCTGCAGCACACGGCAGGCAGCGCAGGTCACAGATCAGCGGGGCTGGAGATCGTGCCACGGATTGCGGTGGCCGCCGCCACTGCGGGCGACGCCAGATGCGTGCGGCTGCCCTTGCCCTGGCGACCTTCAAAGTTGCGGTTGGATGTGGAGATCGAACGTTCGTCCGCCACGAGCTTGTCCGGGTTCATGCCCAGGCACATCGAGCAGCCGGCGTTGCGCCATTCGGCTCCGAAGTCCTTGAAGATCTTGTCAAGGCCTTCCTTCTCCGCTTGGATGCGCACGCGGGAGCTGGCCGGCACCACGAGCACACGGTGGATGGAATCCGCCTTGTGATGTCCCTTCATCACTGCCGCGGCGGCGCGAAGGTCCTCGATGCGGCCGTTTGTGCACGAGCCGATGAACACCGTGTCGACGGGAATCGACTTGATGGGCTGACCCGGCTTGAGGTCCATGTATGTGAGCGCACGCTCGGCTGCGACGCGCTTGGTCTCGTCCGTGAAGGACTCGGGATCGGGCACCACGGAGTCGATCGGAGCGCCTTGGCCGGGGTTAGTGCCCCAGGTCACGAACGGCTTGAGGTCCTCCGCCTTGAGCGTGACCTCTTTGTCGAACACCGCATCATCGTCGCTCTTGAGCGTCTTCCAGTATTCGACGGCCTTGTCCCACATCTCGCCTTCCGGCGCATGCGGACGGCCCTTGAGGTAGTCGAAGGTGATCTGGTCAGGGGCGATCATGCCGGCGCGGGCGCCTGCCTCGATCGACATGTTGCAGATTGTCATGCGCGCTTCCATGCTGAGCTTGCGGATGGCGGAACCACGGTATTCGATGACATGGCCCTGGCCACCGCCGGTGCCGATCTTGGCGATGATGGCGAGGATGATGTCCTTGGCGGTCACGTCCGACGGCAGTTCGCCTTCCACGTTCACGGCCATCGTCTTGAACGGCTTGAGAGACAGGGTCTGGGTGGCGAGCACGTGCTCGACCTCCGACGTGCCGATGCCGAACGCCAGGGCGCCGAACGCGCCATGCGTGGACGTATGGGAATCACCGCACACGATGGTCATGCCCGGCTGTGTAAGGCCCAGCTGCGGACCCACCTGATGCACGATGCCTTGGTCGGGGTCGCCCAGCGCATGCAGGCGCACGCCGAACTCCTTGCAGTTCTTCTCGAGGGTGCTCAGCTGCAACGCTGACGTCTTGTCGGGATTGGGCTTGTCGATGTCCACCGTAGGCGTGTTGTGGTCGGTGGTTGCAATCGTCAGTTCCACGTGGCGCGGCTTGCGACCGGCAAGGCGCAGGCCTTCGAACGCCTGCGGGCTCGTCACTTCGTGCATCAGCTGCAAGTCGATGAAGATAAGGTCCGGAGCGCCGTTCTCACCCTTGCGGACGAGATGGTCATTCCATACTTTCTCGGCCAGCGTTGTTCCCATCGGATGACCTCCTCAGTCGTGAGCGCATCGTCAATCATCGGCATCCTGAATCCATGTCGAATTCCGGCATCCCAACGACGCGACGCCGCTCTGTGTTGTTCCTCTTCGATTGTGCTTCAGTTCTCACATATCAAACTTTTGCATTTCACATAATGAGATGGCATACTATCGTTATGGCTTCACAACCTTCACGTAATTCACAGTCTTCGCAACGGACAAAGGCCTCGTCGAAACTCGAGGAGATACATTCGGGCGTGGGAGTGCTCGACAAAACGGCATTGATTCTCGATGCCCTGGAACGCGGCCCCGCAACACTGGCTCAATTGGTCAACGACACCGGTCTGGCGCGCCCCACAGCGCACCGCCTGGCAATGGCACTCGAGGCGCATCGCTTCATTGTGCGCGACCAGCATGCACGTTTCACACTGGGCTCCCGCTTTGCCGAGCTGGCAGCCGCCGCCGGCGAGGACCGCCTGCTCACCGCATGCGAGCCGATTTTGCAGACCCTGCTTGACCGCACGGGTGAATCCGCCCAGATCTATCGCCGCCAAGGCGACCAGCGCGTATGCATCGCATCGGTCGAAAGGGCATCGGGCCTGCGTGATTCCATTCCGGTGGGCGCCATGCTCTCGATGGAGGCGGGATCCGCCGCACACATCCTTCTGGCATGGGAAGACCCCGAGCAGATGCACCAGGGCCTGCGCCACGCTCGTTTCACCACTGCCACACTCAGCGCGGTGCGCAAGCGCGGGTGGGCGGAATCCGTCAACGAACGCGAGCATGGCGTCTCGTCTGTGTCCGCACCGATTCGCAACGCCACCGGCCAAGTGATTGCCGCCATTTCCATCTCCGGACCGACCGATCGCATGGGCACGTCGCCGGGACGTCATTTCGCGCCTCTTGTGATGAGCGCCGGGAAATACCTGAGCGATACTCTCGCCAAGGCGCAAGGCAGCGCCTACGCCATGCACTGACATGCGCTGACATGCACTGAGCCGCCGTTGCTGCATTAGACGCTGCACATCGTGCCGCGCATCAGACGCCGCTCCATGCGCCGTGCCATGCGCTACGCCACGTGCCGCGCCATGCGCCACATCAATTCGCCCCGAGGTTCCGCCGCCACCCCATTGCGGGTGCGCGGAGGAGCCTCGGGGCGCATTCGTATTTTTCGCGCTTCGTGTGTTCTGCGCACTATGCGTTCTGTGCGCTATGTGCATTGTGCATTGTGCACTATGTGCGATCTGCGTTCTTGCACTATCTGCGCTTGCGACCGCCACCGAACAGCGTCGTGGCAAGCAGCCCCGCCACCGCCGCCACAACACCGCCGAACACCTTAGGCTTGCGCAACAGGTTCCATGTATCGCCAGCATTCGTCGGCACATGGCTCATGGCATAGGTATACGCCTTGTGACTGCTGGGCTTGCCCACGAGATCGCCGAACTGCAGCAGCTGCGTGCGCGGGTTGTAGGGGTGGCGGATGTCGAACTCAAACAGCCTCGCCGCTCTCATGCTCGGCGCGGGACCATATGCGCCAAAGCCGCACGTCGGGGTGGCGCCAAGCATCATGCCATCGTATTCCCCCACGAAACCATTGCGGTGGTCATGCCCGGCGAACAATGCGAAATAGCCGTTCGTCTGCTTCATCACATCGAATTCACCGCAATCGGTATCCGGGCAGCTAATGCCCTCCCCCAGGAAGCTTCCGGGCTGCGTCACGCTTTCATCCAGCAGATACGTCTGAGAATCATACGTGCGGTATCCCTGCACGGCATACGCCGCCGTAGGAGGAACGACACGCAGCAAGTTATAGAACTGCGGCAACGGAATGTGCTGGAACACAATGGACTTCGCACCGCCCATGGCCTGCGGTGCAAGGCGCAGGAATTCCATCCCGGTCGTCGACGGCGTGCCATAGCCACCCTCGCGCGCATAATCACCCGAATCAAGCAACACAATGCCAAACACCGTGCGGGTATGGCGCACATCGCTCACCGGCAGCGCAAGCGTGCCGGGTTCGGCGGTGTAGACCACTTGGTCAGGCAGGCCACTCCCCGGCACATGCAAGGGACGCAATGGCTCGGCCACCGTCGCCTCAGCGTTGAGACACCCGGGCAGTTCGCGGAACATGGCATCGAATTCCGCATTGTCGAGACCGCATTGGAAGTCATGGTTGCCGTAGGTGACGACGAACGGAATGCCGCGGTCCACAATGGGCTGCATGAACTGCTGGATCGACTGCCGCACCATGTCGCGGGTGCGCGCAAGGTCGCGCTCATATTCGAGGCGACGCACATCCTGCGGGTCGGTGGCTTCCTGTGCGCGCTCGTCGAGGCTTTCTTGCTGACGCACCGTGGATTGCGACGGCTGCGGCATCTGAGGGAACCCTTGGAACGCGTCGCCGAGGAAGTTCACGGCCTGACGCCCCATGCCAATAATGCTGTCAAGCGCATCATTCCAACGGCGCTTGCGATATGTGGCGCGGTAAGCGGAATGATATCCAGCGATCTGATCGCCAGTGAGCACCACAAGATCGGGACGCGCGGCATCGCACGCCGCCGCGATGAGTTTGATGGTGTCAGCGCTCACCTTGGGGCCATCCTGAATGTCGGAGAGCTGCAGCACGCGGAATTTGCCGGAATTATGGAATTGCAAACGACCCAATCGTGCCGAAATCGACAGCGGGCGCCCCGGTTGCGCTGACGCCGGCACCTGCGACGCGGCAAAGGACGACGGGTCAGTTTGGGCGGCCGGTCGACCGGTGGCGGACACGGCAGCGGATTGACCAGCGGCGGATTCTCCCTTGGTGGCACCCACGGCAGCATGATGATGAGGATCAAGATGAATGCTCATGCTCCAAGCATACGACCGCGAATGGCACCAGCTAGCGTCACCACGGTTTCCAAGTCAATTCAACGCCAACGATATCCGTCCCCAAGCATCCACGCCACAAATCGCAAGGGTCGCCGAAGACGGAGGCTAGACGACCACACCGAAAAACCCGGATACCCGCATCCAAGCATCCACGCCGCCGCCACAACAGTCGCCGAAGACGGAAGCTAGACAACCGCATAGGTTCTCTGCGCTTAGGGTCTGCGCCTAGATATCTGTGCAGAAGACGCATAGTGCAAGTATCATCAAGAGGAGGAATGCCCTCGTCCAGCGTCATCATCACGCCGCGCCACGAAGGCAACGAGAGCAGAACGGCATGCGGAGGCGCCATCTTCCGCACCGCCGCCCAAAGGAAAGGCCTTCGATGGAGAAGCGGACGATCGCCAGCATTTCAGTCACGTGCGGCATTTTGTGGATTTTCATATTCCAATACGCCCTCATCACATTCACTGACCTACGGCAGAGCCTCATCACCGCATTCCACGGGGCATATGCGGCAGTCGGACCAGGGATCTTCGCCGGCACGATTTTGGTGCTGAGCGGCGTGATCTTTGGGGCATTCATCTTCCAGTTGCTCGCAAAGCGCTTCGAAGTGGTGTTCGCCGCCGCCGTGGGCCTGCTATACCTTTTCTCGCTGTGGTATGTGCTGTTTGACCGCACCCCCGGCACTCGCGGCATCAATCTCGACATCACTCAGTTCGGAGCGCAGTTCGCATCCACACCGCTCGACATGATGTGGAATATTGCAATCTTTCTTCCCCTCGGCATGGTGTTGCAAGCGCTCATCAAATCAATGTGGAAAACCGCCATTGGCGCTGCGGTGCTTGCGCTGATTGTGGAAGGCGCACAATACATATTCAGCGTGGGAATCTTTGACATCCTCGACATTGTGCTCAACGTGGGCGGAATTATGCTAGGGGCGCTTATCATCTCATCCGCCATGCTTGACGGCTGGCATTTTGGCATGGACCGCCACTTCCTGACACTCACGAAGTGAGGGACGGCTCCCGTCGCCCCTCACAGCAACATGCCCCAATGTGCCAGCCGTCACCCGCACATATCACCGCCACCGACAATCCAGCACACCCTCGCCGCCTAAGTGCCAGCCGCCACTCACACATAAAAGCCAAACCCACACGCCAACGCACAGCAACCACCGAAACAAGCCACTCATCCGGCATCCCTCACAGCAACATGCCCCAATGTGCCATCCGCCACTCACACATAGAGGCCAAACCCAACAGCCTGGCAAACCACGACCCCAGCAAACAAGCCAATCCCCGAACCAAACACACCACCCCACCCGCCTAAGTGCCAACCGCCGCTCACACATAAGGCCACCCCGGCAATCCAGCACGCCCTCGCCGCCTAAGTGCCAGCCACCGCTCACGCATATCACCGCCGACGCACATCACCGCCGCTATGTGCCAGCCGCCACTCACACATAGAGGCCAAACCCACACGCCGACGCACAGCAACCACCGGAAACAAGCCACTCATCCGGTATCTCTCACAGCAACATGCCCCAATGTGCCAGCCACCACTCACACATAGGCACAAACCCAACAGCCCGGCAGACCACGACCCAGCAAACAAGCCAAACCCCAAACCAAACACACCACCCCACCCGCCTAAGTGCCAACCGCCGCTCACACATAGGGTCTATGAACGCACAATGTGACAGCGCCCACTCGCACATTGCGGAACGGTAAGGCGCGACAGACATGGGGCTCCGTCAAGTATGGATTCACAGGGAAATACGGAATCCACGAGAAGAAGCAAATCCATGAGAAAAGGCAGAATCCATAGGGAAAGATGAATCCACAGGAAGAGGTGGATTCACTAAGAGAGATGGATCCATGAGAAAAAGACGGATTCACGAGGAAAGACGAGACTTGCAGGGGAAAGACAGGATTCATAGAAAGAGGCGAATCCATTAGAAGCGACGGGCTCTTGGGGAAGACGGGGCTCATGGGAAGAATGAGCCCACAGAGAGATTAGCTGCACTGCAATTCTGCAGCGACAGAATAACAAAAAACGGAAGCCGCGATTGTGCGGTTTCCGTCAACTTGCTGGGGTACCTGGACTCGAACCAAGAATGGATGAACCAGAATCACCTGTGTTGCCAATTACACCATACCCCAATAGCTTTTCAGCTGGGCCTGGAATAACCAGACTTCGTACCCCTGACCGGATTTGAACCGGTGTTGGCGCCGTGAGAGGGCGTAGTCCTAGACCGCTAGACGACAGGGGCATTCACTTTTCCACGGTCACACCTCTCGGCGCAACAGTTGAATAATATACCGCCTCATTCGCAATAAGGCAAATCGCAATAACGTTCGGCGTGTCGCCGCAGAATTCCGCGGTTTTCGCAATCGGACAATCCGCGTCATGATCGTCCGATTGCAAGATAAGTGCGCAAACCAACACAGACAAACCAACACAAACAAGCCACGGTGGGCAAACCACGACAAGTATCCCGACGCGAGCAACTCGACGCGAGCAACTCGGCGAGAGCGAGCCAGTACACAAGCACCCCCGGTGCGCAAACATCCCTGCGCGAGCAACCCCGCGCGAGCAATACATAGCAATCGAACTAATACTCGCAAACCGGTCAATGAACTAGCGCTACCCCGGCGAAAACAATCCGGCACACACGACCCAACGCAAAAGGCTGGGGCATGATGTTAACCATGCCCCAGCCCTAATTCATCGAACAGGCACCGCCCGCGACACAGCATCACAGGCACCATGCGGCGCCCGCTGCATCACAGGTGTTCGAGCAGCCCCTTGAGACGCGCCACGGTGACATCCTTGCCAATGATCTCGGCGGATTCAAACAGCGGCGGCGACACGCGGCGACCCGACAGAGCCGTGCGCACAGGACCAAACGCGAGACGCGGCTTGTAACCGGCCTCATCCACGAGCGCAGTGTTGAGCACGTCATGAATATGCTCAGCCTTCCACTCGCCTTCAGGCACGGCCTCAAGCGCAGCAATCGCCTTCGTCAGCACATCGCCCGCGGAATCCTTGAGCGTCTTGCGCGCATCAGCATCCGGTTCAATGTAGGAAGCATCAGAGAGCAGAGAGCCCACCATGCCGGAGACCTCGCCCAGCAGACGCACACGCGGCTGCACAAGCGGCGCAGCGGCAGTGAGCACCTCGCGCTCATGATCGGTCAGGCCGTCCCACGTATCAGCGGACACAACGCCGTCACGGTGCAAGTACGGCACGGAACGGTTGAGGAAGTCCTGCGGATCGAGCATGCGAATGTGCTCGGCGTTGATGGCGATCGCCTTGTCAATGTCGAAGTGAGCCGGGTTCGCCTTGACGTCACGCACATCGAACTTCTCGACCATCTCATCCATCGAGAACACATCGCGGTCGGGGCCGATGGACCAGCCGAGAAGCGCAAGGTAGTTAAGCAGGCCTTCACGAATGAAGCCATGCTCGCGATGCAGGAACAGATTGGATTCCGGATCGCGCTTCGACAGCTTCTTCTTGCCCTGACCCATGACGTACGGCATGTGGCCGAACAGCGGAATCTGCTTGGCGATGCCGAGCTCCATCAGGTAGCGGTAGAGCACGATCTGGCGCGGCGTGGAGCTGAGCAGATCCTCGCCACGCAGCACGACGTTGATCTCCATCATTGCATCGTCGACCGGGTTGGTCAGCGTGTACAGCGGATCGCCATTCGGGCGCACGATCACATAGTCCGGCACGGAACCGGCCTTGAACTCGATAGGACCACGAATGAGATCGACAAACGTGATGTCCTCATCGGGCATCTTGATGCGCAGCGCCGGCTTGCGGCCTTCTGCGCGGAAAGCAGCCTTCTGCTCCTCGGTGAGGTTGCGATCGTAGCCATCGTAGCCGAATGCCTTCGGACGGCCTGCCGCCACATTGCGCGCCTCGATCTCCTCCGGCGTCGAGTAGGACTCGTAGGCGTATCCTGCCGCGAGAAGCTTGGCGGCGACATCCTTGTAGATGTCCGTGCGTTCAGACTGACGGTAGGGGCCGTGCGGGCCGCCGACGTTGATGCCCTCGTCCCAGTCGATGCCCAGCCAATTGAGGGCGTCGAGAATCTGGTTGTAGCTCTCCTCCGTGTCACGAGCGGCATCGGTGTCTTCGATGCGGAAGACGAACGTGCCATGGGTGTGACGCGCCTCCGCCCAGTTGAACAGGGCTGTGCGCACCATGCCCACGTGCGGGGTGCCGGTGGGCGATGGGCAGAATCGAACTCGAACGTTCTCCGGGAGTTCCGGACGATTGTTATCTTCAGACATAGCGCCATTTTGCCGCGAGTGTGAGACGAATCGCAGCACAGTGCCGCAAGCAGCCCTCGCCGCCACATGAGTCGGCTACCGTGCAGGCATCCTGCCGCATGAGTTCGCTACTGCGCAGGCGCTCCACCGCCACCGGCCAACAGAGGCCGCAACGGTCCGCCGCCAGCTTCACACCCAAGCCAGCGCCGCGTTCACTGGAACTTCTTGGCCAGTTCCTCACGCTCACGTTTGCGGTCGGCCTCCTCAGCATCGGCCTTCGCCGCATCGGGATCCCACACCACATCCGCCTTATGACGGGACCATTCGAGCGAAGCAGCATGCGCCACTGCGCGCACGAACTGCGCCGGTTCCATCGGGCGATTCAGCTTTGCAAGCGTGTCTGCGTCGAAAAACACCCGCGGCACGCCATGGCGCTCGCCCAGTTCATTGCAATACAGCGCACTGCTGATCATGCCTGCCACAAGATTGCCGTCGGTGGACTCAGCAAGCGCCCGAGACGCCTGCATTGCCCCATAGAACGCAAGTCCGACAGCGCACAACGCCACGGACACACGTTCCACGGGATCGCCCAAGGACTGTGAATCCTGTTCGATTTGATCCACGAATGCGTCACCGGCATCAAGAGTCTGTGCGAATTCCGCCGCTGCGCCGGTCAGCTCGGCATCCTCGCCATAATCCACGCGAGCGCCGGTTTTCTGCGCTGCGCTCACCAAGTGCCGGGCATCACCGTCATCGGAATAATCGGCAGCGGCGTCATAGGCTTCATTGGCGGCAACCAATGCATCCACGATCTCCTGCGGCCTGCCGGGGATGGATTGCGCGCCCTCATACACGAAGTCGGCATCCGCAAGCGTCACGGATTGTGCAAGTTCAGGGTCGCCGATGATGAGCTTGGCGAATTCCTGCGTAAGCCGCACTTGCAGTTCCTCAGCGTATTTCGTGTCGTTCTCGAGATACAGAGGCTTTGTGAGCGGCCACATCGCCATCAAGCGCTGCCCGGTCTCCGCAGCGTCGCGCACGGGAGCTTCATCGCACAAACGGCGAACCAGCTCGGGATCATTCCAATCAGAATTGTTCATAATGCGCCTCACTTCACGTGCTTGGCCGGATCGGCATAGGCCAATCCCAGCAAGCGATGAGTTTCGTTCTCAAAAGTGAACGAAGTAACGGATGCGAGCGCAGTCTGGCGCCTCAACATGTTGTGTTCGGGCTTGCCAATCTCCAAGGCACGGCGCAAGCACCAGATAGGCGATTCATGGCTGACGACAATCACATCCTTGCCGAAGAATGCAGGCGAGGAATCATGCGGAGGGTCGCTCAGCGAATCCAGCAGATCGTAAGTGAAGTCCACCATGCGTTCCGCGATGTGACGATAGCTTTCGCCCCATGACGGCTTGTATGGATTGCCGATCAGCCGCCAATGACCATGGCGCCACAGCGATCCGTCGCCTTTGCCCACAGTGGTGCCGCGAAATTCGTTGCCCGCTTCGATGAGGCGCTCATCGGTATGCAGTTCCAGCTGCGGTTCGCCTTCGGCCTCGCGCAATTCGTTGAGCGCATCAAGAATGCACCCTGCGGTCTCCTGCGCCCGTTCCAGCGGTGACGAATACACGGCGATGGCATGCGCCGGGCCGGCGTTTGCTGCAAGGTATCGGGCTGTGCGACGCGCCATCGAGCGACCGCGGTCAGAAAGATGGTATCCAGGCAGCCTCTCATACAGCACGTGGCCAGGATTGTAAACCTCGCCATGCCGCACGAAGTGAATCGTCGTGTATGTCACGCTCAGAAGCCTTCCTTCGCCTTCCAGGCAGAGATGCGGTGCAATGCCTCACGCAGGTTCTCCTGGCTTGTGGCGTAGCTGAAGCGCACATAACGGGAGTTCTTTTCGAATGCGTCGCCGGGCACGGCCGCCACCTTGGCTTTTTCAACCATCGCCTTGCAGAAGGTCATCGTGTCTGCGAAGGAATCCGGAATGCGTGCATACAGGTAGAACGCGCCAGCGGAGGGAACGCAGTCAAAGCCCTGCGCCTTCAAGCCGTAATACAGCAGGTTGCGACGGGTGTGGTATTCCTCGACCATCGCATCCACGTCATCATCGCAATCGCGGTAACCCACCACTGCCGCATCCATTGCAGGGCGGGGGGCCGTGGCGACGGTGCTCTGGTGCACTTTCGCAATCTGCGGAATGATTTCTTTCGGCGCCGCCACATAGCCAAGACGCCATCCGGTCATGGCAAGCGTCTTGGAGCAGGAATCCACGAGCACCGTGCGATCCGGCAGGAACTCGGCGATGGAGGTCGTCGGCTCGTCATAGGCAATGAGCGCATAGACCTCATCGCTGATCACTGCGGCCTTGTGACGCGCCACCACATCCGCGAGCGCCTTGATTTCAGCGCGCGTGGGATTCACGCCGGTGGGGTTGTTCGGGTAGTTGAGCACGAGCAGCGTGTTGACGTCTTCCAGCGCAGCAAGCGTGCGGTTAAGGGTTTCGGGGCTGAGCTTGAAATCGGAGCGGGATGTGTCGATGCGCACGACCTGCGCGCCCAGCTGTCGGGCAATCGTTTCATAGAATCCGAATGCCGGCGTCGGCACAATCACCACATCGCCGGGAGAGATAAGCGCCGACATCGCCGAACGCAAGGCCTCGCTGGCACCAATGGTGGCGATAATCTGGTCCGGCTGGTAATCCAATCCGCGGCGGCGCTTCAGGAACTCGCACACCGCTTTCCGGAACTCCGGGGTACCCACGGTCTGCGGATAATGCGTGTGGTTGTCTTTCAGGGATTGGACGGCAGCGTCCTTGATCTTTTGCGGAGTGTCGAAATCAGGCTCACCGAGCGTCAGACGGATGACACCTTCGAACTGGCTGGCATAAGCATCGAACGTGCGAATCAACGATGCCTCGGAATTCTTGATTGCATTCGGAACCATGCCCAGCAGGCTGAATTCCTTGACTTCCTGAGAACTCATGCGATGTCCTTCCTTTCACGTTCCCCGCGGGACTGCGCCATGCCGTCAACTAGCCATCATATTTGATCGACACATACTCACAACCAACATTACTCAATGGCTTTGGCGACACACACCATTATCCCGAATCCATTCACATGTGTCGCATCGGTTTCCGCACGGTGAACCCCAAAACGGATTCCACAGGATTGCGACTGGTCCCACTAGTGGCGGTTTATGCAAAAGACCCTGGTGACGCAGCCAGCGAGGGCGTGCCACCAGGGTCATGCGCAGCATTAGTTGCGGTCGTCGTACCCATTCGGATGGGTGGAATGCCATGCCCATGCCGAGGCGATGATCTTGTCGATGTTATCGAACTGAGGCTTCCATCCCAGCACGGAACGCGCCTTGTCGGATGCAGCGATCAACGTGTCGGGGTCGCCGGGACGGCGCGGCGCCATCTGTGCCGGAATCTCCTTGCCGGTCACACGACGGGCGGCTTCGAGAATTTGCAGGTTCGAAAAGCCCGTGGACGAACCGAGGTTGAAAGCGTCGGATGGATTGCCATCACGCAGATACTTGACGGCGAGGATGTGAGCGTCCGCCAGATCAAACGGATGCACGTAATCGCGCACATTCGTGCCGTCGGGCGTGTTGTAATCGTTGCCGAAGATCTTGAGCATATCGCGCTTGCCCTGCGCCACCTGAAGCACGATGGGCAGCAGGTGAGTTTCGGGATTGTGGTCCTCGCCGATGGAGCCGTCCGGCTTGGCGCCGGCAACGTTGAAGTAACGCAGCGCCACGAACTTGATGCCGTATGCGGCGTCGGACCAGCGCATGATCTTCTCCATCATGAGCTTGCTCTCGCCATAAGGATTGATCGGCCTCTGCGGGTCATCCTCATGAATCGGCATGCTGTCGGGGATGCCATAAGTGGCAGCGGTGGACGAGAACACAATGCGCTTGACACCGACCTCGTTCATGACTTCCAGCAGCTTGATCATGCCAGCGGTGTTGTTATCGAAGTACTTGAGCGGATTGCCCATCGATTCAGCGACAAGCGAGAACGCAGCGAAATGAATGACCGCGTCAATGTCCGGATTTTCGTGGAACACACGACGCATGAAATCCTGGTCCGCCAGATCGCCCTGATAGAACTTCGCCGCGGGATTGACAGCGGCACGGTGTCCCGTCACCAAGCTGTCGACCACGACGACCTTCTCTTCGCCTCGCTCAACGAGACGGTCAACCATATGTGAACCGATGTAACCGGCTCCCCCCAGCACCAATACAGTCATTCCCACTCCTTCGCGCAGATGCCATGCACCGCGCTTTGTTGCTTTGTATCGCAGTCCGCAACAGCCGTAGCCATCTGCGCACCGTCTCCATTGTAGGCAGGGGCGGACATCTCTCAACGCGTCTGCATACACGAATCTGCGCATTCCTACGAATCCGCGCACGCCCACGCTCTGCCAGGCAGATCAGCGCCTGCCGAGACAATCAGCAACGATCCGCGAAAATCCGCAATAAGCAGCGCCCGCAGAAACAAGCAGCGCCTGCCTCGATAAAACTGTATGCTATGTTTACTAAACAGACGGTTAGCACACGAACGATATCATGCTTATTCCTCTCGAATGACTGTGAATCGCCGCGAATCATCACCACGAATCGAAGATGAGCAACCATGAACGAGTTTCATCCATCCGCCTCGCCCAATACCGCAGCCCCGACTGCGGCTGCAGCAGACACCACGCCATCAGGTAACTACGCCAAAGCCACCACGAGCGCATCACCGACCGGCAGCGCCAAGAAGCGGAGCCGCAAGTCCCCCACCATCCGCGATGTTGCCAAAGTCGCCGGAGTCTCAGCCGCCACCGTCTCCCGCGTGCTCAACAACGACGACACCCTGTCAGTGAGCAGCACGACCCGCGACCGCATCTTCTCGGTCGCCACGCAAATGGGATATCACAAAAACCGCCGGACCACACATGGATCAGCCGGTCGCGACGGTCACAAAACCGTGGCGGTGGTGCAAAGAATCGCGCCGTTTTTCAAAGGCGAAGAGATGTTCGCGTATTACATTCGCGTGCCATTGGAAAACAAACTGGAACAGCTGGGCTATACCGTGATGCGTCTCAACGGCAGCCTGCCGCAGGTCGTTGAGCAACTCACCGACCACCCTGCCGACGCCATCGCAGCCGTCGGAATCTTCGACTCACGAGAAATCGTGCATTTGCAAAAGTTCCGAAAGCCATTGCTGTCCATCTACACCGACACGACCGCCAAACGTTGCAATTGCGTCACGCCCGACATCGAATCGTCAGTTATCGCCGCACTTGATTTCTTCATCAGCCGCGGGCAGACACGTATCGGACTGCTCTGCACTGACTTGCAGTTCTCCAAGCAAAACGTGATGTATGACGACCCGTTCCTCCGCGCGTTCCGCGACTACATGACGCAACGCAACCTGTTCGTGCCCAGCTATGTATACCGCGGGCAGATCACAGCGGATAGTGGCTATAAACTCATGAGGCAGGCGATGATGGAGCATCGGAACGCACGTCCCCAAGCGTTTCTTTGTTGCGCGGACGCCATGGGTGTGGGGGCGCTGCAAGCGCTGCATGAAGGTGGCATAGACGTGCCCCATGAAGTCAGCCTCATCACGTTCCAAGGCACGCCCATAACCCAGCAGGTGTATCCCGAATTGAGCACACTCACGCTCAACACATCGGCGATGGGCCAAGCCTCGGCGATGCTGCTTCACGGCATGATTACCGACAACGAATCAGTGAAGGCTCCCTGCCATCTGTTGTTCGGGACGACGCTGGAATTGCGAGGCAGCACCATCAACGACATGCCACCTGTGCAATCGGCCGAATTGGATGACTCCACTCCGGTTTACGCAACAATGAAAAGATTCCACAGACTTGGCTGAGCCCCACAGAGCTGACCGACCCAGGCGGGTCGCCAACCGGACCGCCTGGCGCCATGTGGGATTCCTCTGCAAGATTCCGCTGTGGAATCCAACCGTGGAACCCAACCCTGGAATCCAAGGCGTATTCCAGGGCGGATTCCAGGGCGGAGAGAAACGTGGAACGGCTAGAAATTGCCGCCGTTCCAACCCCAATCGGTGGTTGCGGTGTAGCGGATGTATATGCGGTCCTCGGGAATCTCCAGCTCGGAGTTCAGCGCTGCCATGATGGCATGCGTCAGCTTTTCCCATGCGGACTTAGGCACGGAGCTGCCGAACACGTTGACCTCCACGTATGCCGCGGGCTGGGAATCGTCGCCGCCAAAGTAAATCGGCATATCGGATTCGAACGGGCACATGAGCCATCCCTCGGACTTGCCAGGCACGGCTGTGATCGCCTTGCCGTATGCCGTCTTGAGATGTTCACGGTTTTCAGCGGTGAGCGGAGTGCTGACATGGGTATGAATAACGGGCATTGTTCCTCGATTCCTCGATAGTCGCCCTTCCCCAGCGATCCATGGCTCCAGCACATCCATCTGGACCATGCCAATCGTCTGCGAAGGCACGCGCATAAACGGATTCACCCTCATTGTAAAGGCAATGAGGGTGAATCGAGGCGATTGCTTCAAGCAGCGGAAGTCCTGCACACAGGGGTATGGCTGGCGCTTGTCGCCGCTGTGTTCTAAAACGTACCGCCTAGCGCTTGTGTTCACTGGTGGGCGTAGATGCGTCCGCCGTCTGTTCTGCTTTCTGCATGCGGTGGGCGGCGCCCGGTCCATGTGTCAGCGACCAAGTGCCGAGACGATGCGCAGCGGAATGCTCGTTAACCGGCTTGCTAGGATCCGGAGCATCGAGCAGCCACTTACGAATTGCAAAATTCCATACTGCCACCACGACGGTTGCGATGAGCTTGCCGATGTTGGCGTACAACGTGTATCGAGGGTGGTTGGTCACGGCCACCGACGGGTCGATGATAACCGTTGTGAAGCACCAGATAATGGCGTCATTGATCAGCAGACCGATGGCAGAGCTGAGCAGGAAGATCAGCATTTCCATCCAACGCGCCATGTCATCGCGGTGCACGAACACATACTTCATGCTGGCGATGTAGTTGAAACACAGCGAAATGAGGAACGAAATGGTTGCCGCCACCGTTGCATTCATATGCAGGAAGATGACGAGCAGATTGAGGATGCCCCAATCGATAAAGAATGCAATGATGCCGACGATGCCGAACTTCACTACCTGTTCAAACAGTTTTTCCACGCGACTGATGATACGCATACCGCGGGAACAAGCCGCAGACAATACACATAAAAGAATCGGCCGTCGTATGCTGCGAACACAACATACGGCGGCCGATTTCATGAGTGTGCCTGCAGCAAACACGTCGTGATTTCACCGGATGGAATGCCATCGGACACGACTTCACGGCGCTTGCAGGGTCCCGCCCGGCGCTCAGTCTGAATCAGACTTACTCAGCGACAACCTTGACGGTGAACTTCGCGGAGATTTCAGGATGCAGCTGCACCTCTGCCGGGAACTCACCCGTGGTCTTGATGGGTTCCACCGTGATGGCGGAAGCCTCAACAGCGTTGCCAGCTTCCTTGAGAGCGGCAGCGATAGCGGCGGCGTTCACGCCACCGAAGAGCTTGCCGGACTCGGAGACCTTGGCAGCGATGGTCACGACGCTACCTTCAATGGCGTTCTTTGCTGCCACGGCGTCTTCGCGGGAAGCGAGGGCCTTGGCGCGGCGAGCGCGCTTGAGAGCCTCAACCTGCTTGCCTGCGCCCTTGCTCCATGCGAAGGCGAGCCCCTGCGGGAACAGGAAGTTGCGGGCATAGCCGGCCTTGACGTGGACTTCGTCGCCGGACTGGCCAAGGTTGGACACGGTCTTGGTCAGGATGACCTTAACGGACTTAGACATTTTCGTTCAATCCTTTCCGACTTCCGGTTCAGCGACCGTTGGAGGCGTAGGGCAGAAGCGCCATCTCGCGGGCGTTCTTGATCGCCTTGGAGATCTCGCGCTGTTCCTGCACGGTGACGCCAGTGATACGGCGGGAACGGATCTTGCCGCGGTCGGAAATGAACTTGCGCAGCAGTGCGACGTCCTTGTAGTCAATCTCCTTGACATGGGCGGCGCGAAGCGGGTTCGGCTTCTTCTTGAACGGCTTAACAGGGGGCTGCGGCCTCTTGCGTGACATAAATATGCTCCTTTAAATCTAAATGTTTGTGACAGGTCGTGTGCGATATGTCAATCAATGATTGAATTAGAAATCCACACCTGCGGAAAACTCATCATCACCGGAACCTGCGTCGGAAGAACCGGAGTGCCCGAAACTTCCGAAGCTTTGTGCTCCCTGCGATTCCACGCCCCAGACATCCTGGGTGGGAGCGGGCTGTGCTGCGGGGGCAGCGGCCGGGGCATTGCTGCCATAGCCACCGCGTGCGCCACCGGAGTATCCGCCGCGCTGTGCGTTGGCACCGCCGTTGTAACCGTTTGCGCCGTTGCCATAGCCACCGGTACCGCCGGCGCGGGTGACAACTGCAGTGGCTCGCGACAGAGCGGGACCGATCTCATTCACGTGGATTTCAAACACAGTGCGTTGAGAACCATCCTGCGCGGTGTATGAGCGAGACGTCAGGTTGCCCTGCACGATCACGCGCATGCCCTTGCTCAAAGTGGCCTTGATGTTGGAAGCCAGCGTTTGATACTGGCTGTCCCAAGCCGAGCACGTCAGAAACAGCGTGGAGCCGTCTTCCCACTGCTGGGAAGTGCGGTTGTAGGTGCGCGGCGTAGAGGCAATGCGGAAATCGCATACGGTTCCCTTGCCCACGTTGCGCAGCTCAGGATCCTGCACCAGGTTCCCAATAACGGTAATCGGGGTTTCTCCAGCCATCTTGCTCATGCTCCTTATCTCGCAACTGCCTTGCACAGCTGCACACTGCATAGGTTTTCCAAATCTGCGGTTTGAAGTCAGACAATTGTATATCGGACTACCCCGTAGACTCATGTTTCCTGCAGACACGTGTGTTTTTCACATGTCCGCCTGAGTGTGATGGAAAGGTTTCCGAGTCAGGACATTCAGCATCCGCGACCTGCGCGCAGATGGACTTACTTGTCCTTGCGCAGAATCTTGGTGCGGACGATTGCCTCGTTGAGGTTCAACAGACGATCGAGCTCATCGGAAGTCGTCGGCTCAGCGGTGTAGTTGACCACAACGTAGTTGCCTTCGGTCTTGCCGTTGATCTCGTAGGCAAGCTTGCGACGACCCCACACGTTGATGTCGTCAACCGTACCCTTTTCATTGGTGACGGTTTCCAGATACTGATCCACGAGCTTACGCAGTGCGTGCTCGTCGAGCTCAGGATTAGCGATGAGCATCAGTTCATATTTATGCGCAGACATCACCCACCTCCTTCGGGCTAATGGTTACGGGACGTTCCCGCAACAGGAGTGTGTAAGCGCGCTGCCCAGCGAATCGCATGCATTCACTGTCATGCTTTCACCAAAGCAACTCCACTAAAATACACCAACCCACCGACCGCACGCATACCACTTTTCTCGAAATCTGTCATACGCACGTGTTCCCACAAAGTCATTTGAGCGATATGCACAATGGTCGCGCCTTCACCCATGATTTCCCCACGTTCGACACAACGGAACCAAGCCAAACAGGCAAGATTCCAAGGATTCAGAGCATTGATTCTGGAATTTTTACAGTTTGCAAAAACGTTTCACCACGGCAAAATCAACCGCTTTGAAGTGTTCGATGTATCAAAATTTTTCACGATTTGCACACGACACGCCGACGTCGACCAGCGCCAGACTGCTAGAATAAAAAACTGCAAGAGGAACCTAGGTTTAGGTAGGGATAGAGCTCAGAGCAGAGCGACGAGGAGTGCCGTGCTGTTTAAGGCTCATATGCAACGCCCATAAGGCGGAGCTGTCTTCCCTATCAAACCGACCTGTCCACCATACAGGTTCGACGATATGAAAGGAGCCAAAAATGACCGCCGCAGGATTTTCTTCGCGTTTCCATCTATTCGGCCGCGGGGACGACAAAGCCGATAACGACACCAAGCCGGTTGAGCAGCTCCATCTCCGCGTCCTGCCCGTTGATGGTGCAACATATGTTTTGCAGATGAGAGTCAAGGATGAAAACATCCTCGATGATCAGACAATTGAGGTTCAGAAGTTCCTCAAGTACGTGTCGGACACCTTCTCCCCGAAGTCGGCTACGTCACTGCTGACCCGCTACAACGGGGGCGATGATTCCGGATTGTCCGAGAACAACGACTTCCTTCAGGTGGTGTCCAAGTGCGTTGAAGCACACCGCGTCACTGAGGGTTACTTCCAGCCTTTCCGCGAGGGCAAGCTTGACCCGTTTGGAATGCTGCGCGGCTGGGCCATCAACGAGGCCTTCAACCGCTACGTGCGCCCGCTCGTCGAGAAAGACATTGTTCAGTCCGCTTCCCTTGGTTCGCGTAACGATACGATTTACGCAACCAACAGCGACTTCGAGACGAACTGGAACATCCCGATCAAGAACTCGCTTGATTCCAGTGCCCCGCTTCAGCAGGTCGTGCTTCGCAACGGCGCCATCTCGACGACGTTCGCGAACATGATTTCGCCGAACTTCCACTTCATGGGACCACGTGACTGCGAGCAGACGACAATCGTGTCGCCTGACCTGGCACTGGCCGATGTCTGGTCCACCGCTGCACTGGCAGCCGGTACCAATAACTTCATGGATTTGGCACAGCGCAACAAGCTGAACGCCATCGTCCTGACGGATGGAGAAAACCTCTACAACGTCAAGGCGGGTGAAGTCTCGTCGGTTCCGGGATTGCTCGTTGGCGATCCTCGCCCGGACTTCATGGTGCTCAATGCCTGAGCCGCTCGGCTTGCGAGCACGCTGAATCCACAGTCGCCTGCACAGTTGCCTCCACTGCGCCACTGCATGGAGCCTGCGTATACGCCGCCTAGCGGAAACCCGCGATGGAGACTACGCGCGGCATCCCATGCAAGGCTTGGGTGATTTCGCAATGAGCAGGCGCATAATTCAAGACTTATCCTTCACTCCTCTTGTCTCAGGGTGTGGTCGAGGGTTCTCCCCGACCACACCCATTTCTTTTTCTCGGAAAACAAGCGAGCCCTAGAAAAGACCTCTGTCCGGCGGACCATCGGGCAAACCCGTTCAACAGCCCCTCACAGACACCCATTCAGCACCGACCTTCGTCAGCCCACCTATACTCAACAACAACCGACGTCCAGGCAAAAAGGAACCTCCGCAAGCTGTGCCATACAGCTCGCGGAGGTTCCTTCGCAAAGATTCCCATCCAAGGCCGCCCAACGCCCATTCGCATCAGTCTTACAGCGCCAATGGCATCAGCCAGTCACACGTGACGGGGACGAGGCTTGTGGCTACTTGGCCTCGTGATAGGACTTTTCTGTGTTGACAGACCACACGTTGTGCTTGTCGGCACGTCCGGTCTTGATGTTTTCCACAGCCTCCATGGCGGTCACCATCGAGTGATCCATGTTGTTGTAGCGGTGCTGGCCATTACGACCCACGCAATACAGATTGCCGAAACCATCAAGCCACGGTGTGAGCTTATCCATGTCGTACCACGTGTCAAAGTAAGCCGGGTATGCCTTCTTCACACGCTCGCGGTGAGCATCGAGCACATCCTTCTTGGAGCCGATGATGTGCATGCGCACGAGCTCCTTGATGGCGAAGTCAATGCCTTCCTTGTCAGTCTGGTTCCAGAAGTCATCGCCCTCGTTGCAGAAGTACTCCAGGCCAATCCACACCTTGTTGTCCACGTCATCGACGAGATACGGGCTCCAGTTGTTGAAGATCTGGATGCGGCCGACCTTGACGGTCGTGTCCTGCACGTAAATCCAGCAATCCGGCACGATCGGCGGGTTGCCGAGCGTGGGGATGTCGGTCTCGTTCTTGAGGTTGAGCTTGTCAACGAGCAGGCCGACGGTCACGAAGTCGCGGTATGGCAGGCCGTTGGCGATGTCAAGCTGCTCCTTGGCGACCGGCTTGGTGGTGGTGCCGGCGTCAATGGCGTTGACAAGATCCTTGATGGGCATGGACGAGATGAACACGTCACCATCCACCGTGTGCTCATCGCCGTTTGCATCGGCATACACGACGGAAGCAATCTTGCCGTCAGCCTCATTGACCTTGATGACGTTGGCGTGCTTGATAATCGTGCAGCCATTGCCCATGTCAATCTTGGCAACGGTTTCCCACAGCTGGCCAGGACCATACTTGGGGTACCAGAATTCCTCGATGAGGGACGTCTCGCCCTCGCCGGCCTTCTTCTGCTTGCCGACGAGCTTGCCCCACGCATCCTTGAGAACAGCGGTAATCGAGATGCCCTTGACGCGCTGCGAACCCCAATCAGCGGAAATCACGCTCGGATGGCGTCCCCACAGCTTCTCGGTGTAGCCCTCGAAGAACATGCCATACAGGGCTCGGCCGAAACGGTTGATGTAGAAGTTCTCAAGATTGTCTTCCGGCAGCTTGTGTATCAGCGACTTGAGGTAAGAGAAGCCGACCTTCATCGTCTGCGCGAAGCCCATGTTCTTCAACGTGTCCCACTTGAGGCTCACCGGGTAATCGAAGAACTTGCCATGCCAATAAATGCGCGAGACGCGATGGCGCTTGAGCATGACTTCGTCGGTGGTCTCAGGATCCGGACCGCCGGGCTCGAGGTCGTGCTTGCGACCAAGCTTCTTATCGTCGTAGGAAGGAGCGCCCTGCAGCGGCAGGATGTTCTTCCACCAATCCATCACGCGATCATCCTTCGAGAAGAAACGATGACCGCCAATATCCATGCGGTTGCCATTGTGCTTGACGGTACGAGAGATGCCACCGAATTCACCGCTGGCTTCGAGGAGTGTGACGTCGTACTTATCGGCGCCGCCGTCCTTAAGAAGTTCGTATGCGGCGGTCAGACCCGCAGGGCCACCACCGATGATTACGACAGACTTCTTATCGCTCATGTTCTTTGAACTTTCTGCGAAATGAAACTATTCCAACCTGTTAGCGTAGTTCATGACTGTGACCTTTCCCGCCAATTTGCCGCAACCTTAACGATGTTTTCACAACTCGTCAGCGCGTTGCAAGCGCACCACAGCGGCGAAATCGTGAATGTCGGTTCTGGCGTGGATTCACCTGCGGCTGTGTTCGTCCTGTCGCGTCTTTGCTTTATTTCCCCACGAATGTCTTGAGCTTTCTGACGCATTATTGCGTACGATGGTGATGACGTTATTGAGGCAATAACAAGACGGGATCGCATAGACCGCATGGACACGGATGCACGTAACAACACAGCTGCACACAACAACACAAGCGACGCAACACAAGCGAGCGACGCAGCGCAGGCGGAAAGCGCAACAGCGGAAAGCGCCGCTGCGATGAATGGCACTGAGGTGAATGACACTGCGAAAAGCAACACTGCAGGCAGTGACACGGCGGAGAGCGACACGGCGGATTCCGCAAACGAAATAACGGACGCCGCAAGCGACACAACGGATGGCACAGAAGCAGCGGCTGACGCGAAGGCAACGGATGATGCAAAGGAGACAGATGCCGCAACGTCTGATGACGTAACCGACGTTGCGGCAGACACGGCAGACACGGCAGACACGGCGACTCCGGATGCCGCTCAGCCCGCCGCGCATGCCCCCTCCCCGGCATCGCATCGCCTGACGTCAATCGTGTTGCTGGTGCTCGGCGTGCTCGTCATCATCGGTTTGATGGCAGATGTGGTGATTGCACGGCGGCGCGCGGCGCAAGTGCGCGAATATGAGTCCGAACAGGCGTTGCTCGCGCGACAGTATGGCTTCAATCCCGGGCTCATCATCGCCGATGATGAAATGACTGATTCAACGTCGCTCACTACCGATGAGATCCAGGATTTTCTGGATACCCGCGGGGCGGGGTGCTCTGGCGATTCGTGCCTTGCAACGAAAACCTTTGACACCAATGATGAAAAGAAGGATTCGCTGTGCGACGGATACACCAAGGCGAGCGACCAGACTGCGGCGCAAATCATCAGCGGTGTCGCCACAAGCTGCGGCATCAACCCAAAAGTGCTCATTGTCATGCTGCAAAAGGAACAAGGCTTGGTGACCGCTGCCAACCCGACCAACAAGAACTACACAATCGCGATGGGACTCTCATGCCCTGATGATGGCGATTGCGACGCAGCGTACTACGGTTTCTTCAACCAGGTCTTCGGTGCTGCCCATCGACTTAAGTATTATCAGGCGCATTTCAAGGATTACAACTATCGCCCCAAGCAAACGGCATACATCCAATACAATCCTGACGAGTCTTGCGGCGGCACCAAGGTCTACATTGAAAACGACGCCACCGCAATGCTTTACATTTACACGCCATACCAGCCCAACAAGGCAGCGCTTGAGGGGTTGGCGGATGGTTCCGGCGGCGAGGGTGATTCCTGCTCGACGTATGGCAACCGTAATTTCACGCTGTTTTACAACGCGTGGTTCGGCGATCCCACGCGAGGCGAAGGCACGAGCAACAACGAATAGATGCGAAAAGGCTGCGCTGCCACGGAATTGCTTCGTGGCAGCGCAGCCTTGTTAGTGCAAGGTACTGGCTATTGCATACTCTTCAAGAGCTTGGATGAATAACCAAGGCCGATGGACAATCAGGCCTGTGAATCTGCACCCTGTGCATCCTCGGCTTGCGTTTTCTCCGTCGGCTCGTCCTCCACAGGCACGTATTCCTGTTTGAGCGGCAGCTGGTCCGGGGAGATGAGCGCGTAATCCGGCCGCATGTAGTCGTTGTGCACCGAGAAGAAGCAGGAGTTCTTGTCGCTGGTGAACGCCACGAGCTTGGTATCGCGCTCATTGTCGGGGTCATCCTCACGAATCGACGCAACAATCTTGAACTCGGTGGAGTTGAACAGCTTCATCGGCAGCGTGAAGCGAATCTTCTGATGCCCGCGCTTCGTCAGCGGCACGGAGCCAGAATCATAGGGAATGCCGCCACGCTTCATGTCAAGCAAGGAGAACGCCACATAGAACGGGGTCTCCTTCTCGTCAAAGCGGTATTCGATGTCGAACGCAAAGTCATCGTCCGACGTCACAATAGGCAGCCCTGCTGGTGTTATTCTCAACAACGGCACTCGAGCATTGAGTCCAGTCTCGTATTCCGGAGCGGGATTTTCTGTCGGTGTCTTGTCATCTGCCTGCGTGCCATGAGATGCTTCAAAAGAAGATGCTTTTTCTGAAGCATCGGGAACTGCAAGATTCTCCAATGAGTATGCATCTGCTACATCATCTTTGCTCTTCGACTCAACGATGACGCCATCCTTGATAAGAATGGCTCGATTGCAATACTTTTTCACTGCGCTCATATCGTGAGTCACAAGGATGACGGTCTTTGTCGGATCCTTCTTGATGCTGGTGAAGAAATTGTCGCACTTGCGCTGGAACGCCTCATCGCCCACAGCGAGCACCTCATCGAGCACAAGAATGTCCCCACGCGCCTTGATGGCAACGGAAAATGCAAGACGAACCTGCATACCTGAAGAATAATTCTTCAGTTTCTGATCCATGAAATCCTCGAGCTCAGCAAACTCAACGATTTCGTCATACATACTATCAATCTCATCGCGAGTGAAGCCCAACAAAGCGCCGTTGAGGTATACGTTCTCACGACCGGTCAGTTCAGGGTTGAATCCAACACCAAGTTCAATGAAAGATACGAGCTTACCCTTCACCAGAATTTCACCGGAGTCGGGCACATAGATGCCGGAAATCAACTTCAGCAAAGTGGATTTACCCGAGCCATTGCGTCCGACGATACCGAAAAAATCACCCTGGTGCACGTCAAAAGTAAGATCCTTAAGAACATGCTGTTCCGTATAGCCCTTAATTCCTCGCGTCCAATTAATGAACGCCTGCTTCAAACCGCTGGATTTTTCAGTTGGCAAACGGAATGACTTCGAGACATGGCTCACTCTCAGCACAACGTCTTGAGGAACATCATCGGAAGAATCATCATTCTTCTGAGCATCCACAACGGATTCGGAATATTCGTCTCGTGCGGTAATGATGGTTTCTGACTCATCAGTTGAATGTGTATTCATTTCCCACAATCCTAAAGAATTTCTGCAAACCGACGGCTGTTCCTATTGAAGACGTACGCTCCAACGGCAAAAATCAACACAGCAATAACGAGAGGAATCAAAGAGATCCACCAAGTATTAATGTAGTTCCACACAGTCGGAGTGGTCTCGGGGGCGATGAGCCAGTATCGAATATCCTGAATTGTCTGTGCAAGAGGATTCAACAGCAGGATTTTCGCAAAAACCGGGGATACACTGATGACCATGGAAAGAGGGTAAATCACAGGAATACTGTAAAAAAGCGCCTGGCTCAAGACTTCCCAGATGTGCTGGATATCTCGAAAATATACGTTCATCGTCGCAAGCAGTAACGATACGCCAAGAGTCAAAAAGAAGAGTTCCGCAATTCCAACGGGGACCAGAACGACTCGCCACGTGAAATGCACGCCGTTGATGATGCTGAATATCACCACCACTACCAAGTTGATGGCAAGCGAAATCAATGAATTCAACGTTGCAGCCATAACAATGATGTAATTGGGGAAGTGAATTTTTCGCAGCAAATCTCCACGAGCGACAATCGACTGTAGACCCATTCCAGTCGCTTCAGAAAAGAAATTCCACAACACAGTGCCCAATAACAGCACCATGGCGAAATGAGGAGTTCCGTCCGTGAACTTTAGAAAACGGACGAATACGCAATACATCACGACGAATAGCATCAGCGGTTTCAACACTGACCAAGCCATGCCAAGAACAGAGCCCTGATATCTCATCTTGAAATCGGTCTTGACGAGCTCTTTCAGAACGATTCGTGAATATTCATGACCTGAGGAGGGCGCAGTTCGCGCACCTCCCTGACTCTTGATTTTCTTAGCCATAGTTCTTAAATATACGCTGATGACACCAAGGACGTCTAACCTCCGGCATTTATGTCGTCAGTGTCTCGTCATCCTTTGAAAGTTGTCTAGCAAGCGATGCATCGCCCAACGCCCCCGGACATTCGCGTTGCCTGCAGCATGTTTCATCGACTCGGCCATGCGCCCAGGCAGAGCAGACATGATCCGCTCCATAAGAGACCCAAGCCTGCCTGCTACCTTTTTCGAATCCACATATGTCAATCGGGTCCCCAAGCGCTGGCTCAGCAACGTTTCTCGAGGTGTAGCTTCCACGTATCGCTGGGGGCGCGCAGCAATGAACTCCTCCAGCAGCGTCCGCAACTGACTCGCTTCCAACGAAGCCCATTCATCCGTCATCACCCATGCCGGATAGAATCCCTGTGACTGAGCCACATATCCATTGGCTCGCTCAATCGCATGGGAAATCGTGCCATCTCCACTCATGTGCGATTCATCGGGGAAATCCTCATATTCCCACCCTCGTTCGAACAGTGGCCGCAACGCTTCAGGACGGAACCAGAAACACGATCCTATGGCACTTGTCGTCCCGATTGTGGAATCCAGCGGAACGTGAATATCCAAAGATTCCAGGAGCGTCACCGTATTTTCAAAGTTCGGCCCCCAATCAGTCGGCATCGTTGTTGGGAAATAAATCGCATGGAAGGGAGACGGAGGTGCCACAAGCCCCAAGCAGGCATTCTTCTCAAACAGCGAAAGGATATTCCGCACATATTCCGTGCTGCCCAGCGTATTTTCCAAGAGACGCTCTTGGAAACCCTCGGATTCCGTCCCCTGACGTCCGAGCAGTCTCGTGTTCTGAGACGACTTCTTGTCATGCGCGAATCCGATGACATCATAGCGTCCGGAAAGCACGACGTCTTGAGCAGCAATCAGCAATGCAGAAACATCACGTCCTCGGTTCTTCACTGGAAGAAATGTCACGCGTCGCGTAATGCCTGCGTCAAGGATCGCCTCATCAATGCGGGCAATCTTCTCTTCATTGGTCGTGATATAAATGTCAGTTTCTTCAGGAATGTTTCTTACATAACGAAGAGTCTCATCGAGCATATCCACGAAGAAAATATGAAAAATGAACGCACTCCGCACATGTGTCAAGTCTCGACGGGGCCTCTGCCCGGAATCCTGAAGAGCGTGCCGAGGAAGCACATACTCCAAATGCAGGGTTTGCCGCAATCGTGTAACGTTCTGGGATCGCAGCTCATGATGCCAAATCAGGCTCGTATCATAATTTGTGGAGGAAGCAACATAATCTAATGCTTGGCGAGCACCTTGCCCCGCAGTGTGCTCAAGCGACATAACAAGTCCCGTCTCAAAGACTCGCTTCTTCAACACGGGACAGTGATCATCACGCATGACCTGCATCGGCATGTCCAGCAATGGGTATGGTGTCATGCCCGCATATTTGTCACGCGGAACAAACGTATCCCAAGAAAATCCCAAATCTTGAAAATACTTGGTGAACGTTATCTCATGCCTGTGAGTGTTCTCTCCATAATCGTTTGTAAGCCTGAGCGTCTCCCAATAACGCTGGAAGCACGGTGCCGCAATCAATGACGGTCGATAAACATGCCAGTATGCTTGCACATGTTCTGGAATCTCTTCCCCTGAGGGCAGCACTGTCGCAGCGTAGGACGTGATCCCCCAAAAGTCCACAGGACGCTTGTTCATCTCATCGAAGACGTCCTCGAATGGATGGACAGGACCAAAGCATGTGTCGTTGCAGCAGATGACTTCGTCGAACTTAACCAGCTGATCCCATCCCACTTGCAGCAGCACCTGCCTGTAGGCAGCGGTGTCGAGGCCCTCGTTCTCACGTTCAATGACGAATGGGGTGAATCCCTCGAACATCGCGCGGCTCTCATCATCAATCTTGCCGTTAGATACAACGACAAGGCGGCGGATGCTCGGCATGAGCCCTTCAAGGAACACGCGCACATAATCATCAGCGTGCCCCTGGGCATCGTAAAAGCAGAAAATCGCAAGGCGGTTCGTCGTGCCGCTCGTCAGCGTCTTATCGTCGTTTTGTGCCATGGCTTCCTCTGCCTCGAGCTTCTTGTGAATCGAGTCTATTGAAAAATAGTATGAGTTAGGTAGCGTACGTAACGCCATTGACTGGATGCCCCGGTCAACAACTCCCCATGGTTACCTCACCATAAGCGACGACCAAGGCGTCCAGCCAATCCTGCCCTGTCAATCCTGCCCTGTCATTGAGCGACGATCGCGGAATCGCAGTCTATTGTCTCAGTCGTTGGGCTTGGAGATCACGCGGTTCTCAGCGACCTGCTGCAGGTGCTTGCCGTAGTTGGACTTGCCGTAGGCGTGAGCCGCCTCAAGCAGCTTCTCGCGGGTGATCCACCCGTTTTCGAAGGCGATCTCTTCAAGGACGGAGATCGGCAGGCCCTGGGCGCGTTCCACGGTGCGCACAAATTCACCCGCCTCATAAAGGCTGTCCATCGTACCGGTGTCAAGCCAAGCATAGCCACGGCCGAGCGTCACCACATTGAGGGACCCATCGGCAAGATACATCTTGTTGAGGTCGGTGATTTCCAACTCGCCGCGCGCCGAAGGACGCACATGCTTGGCGAAATCCACCACGCGATTGTCGTAGAAATACAAACCGGTCACCGCATAGTTGGATGCAGGGTGCGCAGGCTTCTCTTCGATGGACACGACCTTCTTGTTGTCATCGAACTCCACGACGCCGTAGCGCTCCGGATCATCCACGTAATAGCCAAACACCGTGGCGCCGCGCTCGATGTGCGAAGCGCGCTCCAACTGCTTGCTCAAGCCGTTGCCGTAGAAGATGTTGTCGCCGAGCACGAGTGCGCACGAATCGCCGCTGATGAACTCCTCGCCCAGCAGGAACGCCTGCGCGAGACCGTCGGGGCTGGGCTGCACCTTGTAGCTCAGAGAGATGCCATACTGCGAACCATCGCCAAGGAGGCGCTCGAAGTTGGGCAGATCCTTGGGCGTGGAAATCACGAGCACGTCGCGGATGCCGGCCATCATGAGCACGCTCAACGGGTAGTAGATCATCGGCTTGTCGTAGACGGGCAGCAGCTGCTTGGACGTGACGGTGGTCAAGGGGTAAAGGCGCGTGCCTGAACCGCCTGCAAGAATGATTCCCTTCATATTTGCCTTTCGCGTTGTGATTGACAGAGCGAATGCACAAGCGTTGCGAGGGCGGCGCCGGGGCGAATCATGTGTGCTGCCCTGGCGCCGCATCTGGCGCAACGCTTCGTGCGTCACTCAGCCTGCTTCGTGCGCTCAGCGCGCACATACTCCCCCAGAGTCTGCTCCCAGTCGCCCGGTGTGAAGCCGGTTGCCTCGATCTTGCCCAGCGACAGCGCGGAATGCACAGGGCGGGGCGCGATGGGGCCCTTGGCGGACTGGAAATACTGTTCGGTGGTGACAGGCTTGACGGCGGCGCCATTGCCATTCGTCAGGTCGAACACCTCGGCCGCGATGTCCTTCCACGAGCGCACGGCGCCTTCACCGGTCAGGTCATACGTGCCATACGGCGCCTGCGAATCAAGCAGGTGGAAGATGGCGGCGGCCATATCCTTCGTAAAGGTGAGACGACCGAACTGGTCATCCACCACGGTCACCTGGTTGAGCGCTTGCCCCGGATCCGCCACGCGATCGGAAAGCGCCATCATCGTCTTGACGAAATTATGGCCATCGCCAATCACCCAGCTGGAACGCAGGATGTAGTGCTGCGGCGCCTGAGCCACGGCGATGTCGCCCGCCGCCTTGCTCTGCCCATACACGCCCAGCGGCGCGAAAGGCTCGTCCTCGGTGTGCTCCTCCACCGTGCCGTCAAACACGTAGTCGGAGCTCACATGCACGAGCGTGATGTGATGCTCACGGGCGACCTTGGCGAGCAGCGCCGGGCCACTGGCATTCGCCTTCCACGCGGCGGTGCGGCCTTCCGGCGTCTCGGCCTTGTCGACAGCGGTGAACGCGCCGGCGTTGATGATTGTGCCATACAGGTCCCAATCGAACTGATCGTAGGCTGCCGGGTCGGAGAAATCGAAGGTGTCGATGTCATGGTATTCAAAGCCGTGCAGGTCATGCGATTCCGCGTATTCGCGGATGGCGCGACCCAGCTGTCCGTTCGAACCGGTGACAAGCGTGCGCTTGGGCTCCATCGGCTTGGCGTCCTTGAGCATCGGATGATGCAGGTCGGCTTCGCTGCGCTCGGTCTGGTCGAGCGGGATGGGCCACTGGATGTTGAGCGTCGGATCCGCGAGGTTCACGAAGGTGTAGGTCTTCTTCTGCTCGAGGCTCCAATGAGCGTTCACCAGATAGGTGTAGGCGGTGCCGTCCTCCAGCGTCTGGAAGCTGTTGCCCACGCCGCGCGGCACAAAGATGGCCTTGGACGGGTCGAGGGTGCACGTGAACACCTTGCCGAAGGTCTCGCCGGGGCGCAAATCCACCCAGGCCCCGAACACACTGCCCGTGGCGATGGAAATGTACTTGTCCCACGGCTCGGCGTGGATGCCGCGCGTCACGCCGCGCTTGGTGTTGAAGCTGATGTTGTTTTGCACGGGACCGAAGTCCGGCAGACCGAGGGCGACTTCCTTGGCACGCTGCCAGTTCTCCTTGAACCAACCGCGATTGTCGCCATGCACCGGCAGGTCAAACACGATGAGGCCTGGGATACCGGTCTGGGTGGCTTTGAGTTCCTTTTCGAATTCCATGTGCGTTCTCGTTCCTTACGATTCTTGAGTTCTCTGGATTCTCGTGTGAATCAGGCGGTGTGTGCCGCGCGGATCCACTGGGCGCCCCAATCGCACCGCTCGCGCAGCTCCCGGCATCGGCATTACTGTCAAGCGGGAATGCACGCGAGTGCAAAACAATCCGCCTTGATTATATCCCAATGAGTGGAGGGATGAACGAAGGGCGGGAGGGGCGTCCCTCCTCCTTAGACCATCACAACCGATGCAGACTCCGCCGGGCAAGAGCTCTGACAACTTCGCGACGGCGCGTCCCTGCAGGGAGCATTCGATGACCAATCGCGCGTGCCACACCGGCCTTCGATGCTTCATACTCCTCGACAGCCTGAACTTCCGTTGCACGCGCACGTTCAATGCGTGCACGCAAATCATTCTGCCTGTCCGCCTCATGCATACGCGCCCACGCGAGAAAGCCTGCCTGCATCCGGGAATCCTCACGATGTTCAATCGCTGAACATAGTTCACGGCACATTCTGACCTTTGCCGTCACGCGCTCATCTCTGTCATCCTGTCGAGGCACAGACATCAGTAACTGTGCCCATTGAACCAACGGGTCTTGGTAATCCGGATAACCACCCGCTTGCCATACAAAAACTGCTCGTGCATACAAAGGTTCAGACACGATATAAGCAACTTCCGAAGGCTGCCATGTGTCACGCAAAGCGGGAAACGAGTGAATCTGGTCCTCCATTGGCATTCGCCCCGACCAATCGCGACCAACGATGCCTAATGTAGTCCTTCTCATCCAGGCAGAGCATTCTCGATGAATTTCATCATCATGACTAGCCGAATAGTCCATCAGGGCCTGAAGTGAATCATGAATGCCTCGTTGCCCTTTCTCGAACTTTTCGCGGGGTTGGTTGCCATTCCCGGAATCACCCGCACCATATGAGTACAGCAAACCACGATAATCATTGATAACGCGCATGCTGCGAGCCCTGTCGGCCAGAACGAAAAACTCATAGGCATCTTCCATCCGCCCTAATGATTGCTCTGTCATCATTGCGAAGGACTCTCTGGCAAAGTCACCTTCAAAGCAGCAATCTTCCACGCTCCAATTCCCGCGCTGGGGAAAAGTCTCGGAGAAAATGGACTGCAATATCTCATGGCCACGCCGCAAGCCTGTATCCAAGTTAAAGGAGTCCTCAAGTGCACGGCGAAAGTCCAACGGCGCATCCGTCGATGACACTTCAAGCCCGAAACGGAGAATATCCACATCATCGCGTTGAAACTCTGTATCCAGACGTTCGCACAAATCCGGTCGGACGCAATCGTCTCCGTCGATGAAAAGCAGATACCTTCCGTGTGTTCTGCCAGCCCCTGTTTTCCTCGCAATGTGCGCTCCAGCATTGACGCGCCGACGCACGAGAGAGAAACGCGAATCCTCGGCAATTGCATTATCAACAATGGATGCCGTTGCATCCGTACTGCAGTCATCAACGATGATGACTTCAAAATCGGAAAACGTCTGGGACTTGATGCTCTCTACACACTTTTCTATATAACGTTCAACGTTATAAGCAATCACGACAAAGGAGAATCTTGGCACCCTGCACCTCCGCTTCTGAAGCCGCTTCGCACGTTTCTTTCAATCGCTGCCCGGCAAGATCCAGGCACATGAATTGATGGCAACGCACATGCAACGTCCGCAATGACAACGAATTAATGCTGGGGCGAATCAAACCCCAGCATTAATTCGTTACGTTTCACTGGCCTTGCTGCTTGTAGCGTTCCTCGGTCGCAGCCTTGGTCTTCTCCCACCACTGCGGGTTCTGCGTGTACCAGTCGATCGTCGCCTTGAGGCCCGACTCGAAGTCCGTGTGCTTCGGCTCCCAGCCCAGTTCCGTGCGCAGCTTCGTCGCGTCGATCGCATACCGGCGGTCATGCCCCGGACGGTCCTTCACATGGTCGAACGCATCCTCCGGCTGGCCCATCAGGCGCAGGATCATGCGCAGCACGTCGATGTTGTTCCTCTCGCCGTTCGCGCCGATCAGATACGTCTCGCCCACACGGCCCTTCGTCAAGATCGTCCACACCGCGGAGGAATGGTCCTCCGTGTGGATCCAGTCACGCACGTTCAGGCCCGCGCCATACAGCTTCGGGCGCACGCCCGTGAGGATGTTCGTGATCTGGCGGGGAATGAACTTCTCCACATGCTGGTACGGGCCGTAATTGTTGCTGCAATTGCTGATCGTCGTGCGCAAACCATACGTGCGCGTCCACGCGCGCACCAGCAGGTCCGAGCTCGCCTTCGTCGACGAATACGGGCTCGACGGATGGTACGGCGTGCTCTCCGTGAACTTCGCCGGGTCGTCCAACGCCAGGTCCCCGTACACCTCGTCCGTGCTGATGTGATGGTAACGGATCCCGTACCTGCGCACCGCCTCCAACAAGCGGAACGTGCCCACCACGTTCGTGCGCACAAACGGCTCCGGGTCCGCGATCGAATTGTCGTTATGAGACTCCGCCGCATAATGCACGATCGCGTCATGCCCCGGCACAATCCTGTCAAGCAGCTCCGCGTCGCAGATGTCCCCATGCACGAAATCCATGCGGTCGTCCGGGATCCCCGCCAGGTTCTCCAGGTTGCCCGCATACGTCAGCTTGTCCAGCACCGTCACATGCGTCTCCGGATGATGATCCACCACCCAATGCACGAAATTCGAACCAATGAAACCAGCCCCGCCCGTCACAATGATGTTACGAGGAGCAAAAACCTCAGTATCAACCATGGCACCCATCATAACCGAACGCACGAACCAAACACCGCTCAGCCGCCTCTGTTTGGATATGTAATCATCCGGTGTAATCATCTTGGATTGCGCGGGCGTCATCGCTTGTCGCGAGTATTGACATCGCGTGCATTGGCGCCGCGCACCACACCGTTCTCAGCAGATGCTGCACCGGGTGCCTGCGCAAACAGGTTCTGCCACAGCAGGTAGTCCTTGCGGTCCTTGCGCGCATGTGCATCCAGGATGATGCCCGCCACGAACAGCAGTAAGGCGATGAGAATCAGCAGCACCGATACGATGAGCGTGGGGAACCGCGCCACCATATGCGTTTGCGAAAACTCAACCAAAACCGAGATGAGGAACCCAATGCCGAATGCGCCAAACACCGCAGCCAGCGCATTGAAATACGGCATCGGCTTGTATTGACGAATCATCGAAAAGATCGTGTTGAGCACCTTCACGCCGTCGCCCACGGTGTTGAGCTTGGACTCCGACCCCTCCGGCCGGTCGCGGTACTGGATTGGCGTCTCATAAATGCGCACGTTCTTGTCGAGCGAGAAAATCGTCATCTCCGTCTCGATTTCAAAGCCGCGCGACAGGCACGGGTACGTCTTCACATACGAATACGAGAACGCACGGTACCCCGTCATGATGTCGCGCACATTCGCGTGGAAGAACCGGTTGATGAATGAGCGCACCAGTTTGTTGCCGAAGTTGTGGAACGGGCGCTTGTTCTCTTCAAAATACGTGGAGCTCAGCCGATCGCCGATCACCATGTCGTAGCCTTCGGCGATTTTGTTCACGAGCTTCACTGACTCTTCCGCCGGGTATGTGTCGTCGCCGTCCACCATCACGTAGATGTCGGCATCCACTTGGTTGAACATGGCGCGCACCACGTTGCCCTTGCCCTGCCGCGGCTCGCGACGCACCACCGCTCCCTCCCGGCGGGCGATCTCGGCGGTTGCGTCCGTCGAATTATTGTCATACACGTACACCGTCGCGCCCGGCAGCGCGGCATGAAAGTCGCGCACAACCTTGCCGATTGTAACTTCCTCGTTGTAGCAGGGAATCAGCACAGCAATGCTGCTCGCCGCAGCCTTGGGGGAAAGTTGCTCTTTTGTCTCAGGCATCATCAAATTCCTCGTCTTAGGAGAGTTGTTCAGTCGCTCGCGTCGTGTCGGGATTTGCGCTCACAAGAGCATGAATCCCGACACGTCTCACGAAATGTGATTCTTATCTTCGGACTTCTATCAGCATTTATAGCTTAGCGAAATACCAGCGCTGCGCATCCGTATTGTTGGATGAATAAAGCTGGATGTTGCTGCCATTGGTGAGAGAATCACCGGATAGGTCAATGACGTACCATCCATTTACCGCTGATTGCAGGACGAACGACCCATCATTCTTGGCAATGACCCGCCATTTCTGGGCATTGGTTCCGTTTGCGAAATATTGTTGGACATTCGCGCCATTCACCGCACGCGCAGAGCTCAGATCGAGGGCTTTCCCAGATCCGGCATTGACGAAGGTAAGGAAGCCAGACGAATCAACTCGGACGTTCCATTTCTGTGCAGCAGTGCCGTTCAATGCATACAACTGCACATTCGCGCTATTTGCATGTGATCCTCCCGCCACATCAAAGGCATATGTTGAATTGCCATATGCACGGATGGAATATGTGCCGGCCGTAATTGAGACTTGAGTATTCCCACGCGACAGTATCCACCTCTGGGCATTCGTGCCATTCGAAGAATACAAATCGATGGAGTTGCCATCCGCCACGGACGCCCCCGACAGATCCAAAGTCTTGCCGCTTCCCGCACCGAAGAAGACAACAGTCCCGTTGGAACCGTTCCTCACATACCATTTCTGCGCCGGTGTGCCATTCCCATCCCACTGCTGAATCCGCGTTCCATCGGCAGTGCTATTGCTCGGAACGTCGAGGAACTTCCCCGACCCCAGATTCTTGATCTCATAGACACCGTTGCCGACGCGCACGAATTGGAACAACTGAGAATTCGCTCCATACCACGACGCGATGCGGAGCTTCGCCCCTTGAGATTTCTGTGCATCTGTGAAAGTCATCACATGAGAGGAATCAACCGCAGAAGTAATCCGCACCGCTCCCGATGTCGGGACGGAAACAGTGGCGGACGCAAGCTTCCATTTCTGAGCAGCAGTGGCATTGGGAGCATACAATTGCACGACCTGCCCATCAGCCGCGTTGCCCCCTGCCAAATCCAAGACCCAGTTGCCTAGAGCGGACTGGAGATAATACGCACCATCACCAGCGTCGATCACATACCAGCGCTGTGCCTTTGTGCCATTCCACTGATACTGCTGCACGCGAGCACCCGAGCGGGCATCAGCTCCAGGCACATCCAGGCACAACCCGGATTCCACATCCGTGATCCTGTAGGACCCGTCGTCCAGACGCGTGAAAGCAAACTGCTGCGCAGATGTTCCAGTGCCCCGCCCCAACCGAGTCTGAGCCCCCGACCTTGTAGATTCGCCGTCGATTGACAACGAATACGCATCAGAAACAGCAGAATTTACATAATAGCTATCATCATCAAGACGAACTGCCGTTCCCGGCGATAACGACATGGCATCCAAGTCCACGTTCCCGCTGATTCCAGCAATCGCTCCCGAGGCCGAATATTGCCAGCCGCGTTGGGCCGATGACCAGTTGGAATATTGCAATTCCGATGAGTACTGAGCGACCCAACCCGTGAGTTGATGCAGATATGTGCTGTTCAACGCAGTGTCGAGATATGAGGTATACGAATACACCGAGGTATTCGAATATCCCGCTGAAGCGAGTGTCGAGAAGAAATTACGGACAATCTGCCCATAGGTATTCGCATCTGTGGGATGCGAATGTCCTGTCCACGTCCACGCTTCCAAATCGTAATAAATCGGGAAGGTCATTTGTGCCGAAGAAATCCCCAGCTGCTGCAAATACCTGATAACGGTGTTCGCCTCATATGTTCCTTGCTCAGATGAATAAGCATAGGAATACAAATAGATGCCAAAGGGGATCCCCAGCTGTTCGCACTGGGAAATGTTATATGCCGCTGTTGAATCCATCGGATTGTCCCAACCGTATCCGATGCGGATGATTGCACCCTCAACACCAGCTGCTTTCACCTTGTTCCAATCGATGCGCCCTTGCCACGAGGAGACGTCAATGACCGCGGAGGCATTAGGGATGGCGACGGTTCCATCGGAATTGAACATTGCCGCGGCTCCATCGTAAGTGCCCCAATATGCGCCATATGAATTGCCGACTCGTTCCGCAACTGCCGTTGCCGCAAAGGAACCATCATCTTGAAGCCCCAGAGCACTCGTTGCCACGGTTGCCATTGCAGCACCGTCACCATTGACAGCCGTATCGCCATCGGTCCCATTGTGCGAATTGGCTGCACGAACTTCTCCGACTTCAACTGGCACATAGGTATCGCCATCGGTTTTTGCCAGCGGATCAGGCTGCTCGTCAACTGTGCCGACCAGCTGGGGATTGGTAATCTCATCGCCGGTCGCAACATCAACGGCGGTGCCATCCTCTTTCACCGCCATCGTTGGCGAAACCACCGTATCAGAATCCGCAAGAGAAGAATCCACTGTGGCGGGAAGCTCCTGCTTCTGCGCGCTCGAAGACATCGCGTTCAAAGCCGCGACATCACCCGCCTGATTACTCGCAAACGTCAATTGGCTGAGTTGAGCGTTGCCACCATCCCCAGCACCCATTGGCATACAGGTTGCGGCGACCACTGCAGCGATGCAGCCCAGTGACATCATGGCAGCATAAAGACCACGCCTGCCGTGGAATCGGGACGAACGCGAAGTGTCTTCAGCGCAGTGACGACTTTTTCTCATGTGTGTTCTCCAACTATCCCAGTTCGTATGTACGGGTATCGGCATCACACCGAATCTACGCCAACGAACGGCAACCTGAAATCACCCAAGAATCTGGTCGTCGACTTCAGATCACCGTCTTTTCACATACAAATAGTACTGCTTCAAGCGCTCCAACAACACGGGGCGACACATCCGTGCACAGCGAACGAATAAATCCCGCAGCGCCATTCCATGCCATTTTCCAGACCGCGCGATGCGCAATGCACGTCCTGTTACGGAACCCGCCCTGCGCAAGAGCGGAACATGACCGCCAACTCTCTTCACAACGGCAACGGCCGTCCGAGGGCTGCTTCCCCCGGGCAGCTGTTTGCTCTCAGCTGCCGCTTCATTCAATCGAGCCAATTCTTGCTGCGAACGGTACTCGTGCCCTTTCTGACTGCAACGCCTCACGTTCTCAAAGAACGCATCATCATCACAGCCCGAATCGCACGCATGAATTGCACCATCTGGTGTCGTGGTGGAAGAATCAAGCATTTGCACCTGTCCCTTCAACTGCAGTCCTTTCAACATTCTCCCGTTGGCGTTCCGCCTGCCGATACGCCAACGATGAGATCCATGGCACGCAGAGTAACAGAGGAATCAAGAGAAACAGGGGCAAAGCGTATCTGCCGCACATGACGGGAGACACAAACAACGTGAGCCAGTACAGCATTGCCAAAAGCCATACAAGTGTCATGGCAACAAAGGTTGCAGAACCCGCCCCCAAGGCAAATTCATCACCTCGATGAGCCGTCCCATCAGCCATTTTCCGGCTGGCGCCACGCAGGAATTTCCTCCGGCTGCCAATCAGCAACAACGACAGGATTAACGCGAAAAACGGCAAGGCTGGCGAAACCCACGGCACCAATAGCCTCAGGAAAGGAAGATATCTGCTCGACGGAGTCCCCCATGGGGTTGATGCAGGAGCTTTGGCAAAAAATTCCGCCGCATCGCAATACCATGCCAATAATTTCTGGGGTTTCCATGATTGGTGATAGTCGACTGGCTGGGCTTCAGAAGAGGCGATTCCGAGCTGCACTCCGAACTCATTCCATGGAGCCAGGCCTGACCAACGATTGTCGGCGAGCGTCGTCGGGTAAACATAGCCCATCGACCCCCACAGAAATGCCGTGGTGAACCTGTATGGGTGATGCAGCGCTAACTCGCAATACAAGCTAATGAAACCAGCCAGATGCTGCTTCGTATAATCCGTCTTCATATCGATGCCCGCGACATCGGTCAACGGTTCCAAATAGCCAGTCCCCGTCTGGGAGTTGTAATATCTGCCGACTCCTGGCATACCCTCCCACGGATATTCGCTGTTGAGACCTGCATCCAGCGAGGACTTATCAAAGTATTCCCAGATTCTTTCTTTCTCGGAGGCCGACAGCGAACTGTTGTCGTACATATACGTTGCGACAATCTGCTGTCGAGCTAATGAGAGTTCATCAAGGACCTGGCTTTGCTGCACGGGGAAGCACCATCCAACCACCACAGGAAAGATCACTGCAGCACAGACAGGCACGGCTACAATAGCGGCGAACCGCACCCTCTTCTTATGCAGCGACGACATGCAAACAGCGATGAGGCATACGATCAGCAGCACATACAGTCCCTGCTTTCTGAGCAAAGACATCCCGAGGCATGCTAGGCAAAACTCAACTACAAATTTCCAGTCCCGCAAGTTGCTGGTATCCCGAAGTACCTGAACCAGAAGCACGCCGGTTAATAGCAGAAAACCAGAGAACAACGAATCCTTTGCAGTTGTCATCGCATAGGTCTGGACCACGGGATTAAAAACAATGATGGCGAATGCACCAACCACAACCCCAACAGGCACGTTCCAACGGATCAGTCGATCAGCAGCGAATGATAATGCGAATGCGAGAAACAGTAATTGCGCAAGGCAATACAGAAAAACCCCTGCACTCAAATTCCCAAACAGATGAAAGCCGGTGTTGAAACACGCGACAAGAAAAAGCGTATGAGCCAACGGCCAATGTGCATCAAGCACATGCCCGTTGTAGTACGCGGAAAGCTGCAAAGGAGCATCCGAAGAATAGTTGCCCGGAAAGAAAACGATGATTGCCGGCAGCCAAATCAGCACCACGCCAAGGCACATCACCAATCTGACCAGGTGCGGATTCACGCGCTTGATACGATCAGCCACCCGTCGGCCACCCATTGATGCACCTTCTGCATAAGAAGCATCCGGAGCATCGCAATCGGTGCCCTTGTGGCTGCTTCTTGACCATCTCCGGTTCCAGCAAGCCACAAGCCCCAAGAACAGCAACGCGACGACGACAGCAATGCCAGCGCCTATCCCCCACATCGACGGAGACCAATAGTCAGGAGAGCCGGATGTGTGGTAAAACTCCGCACCGAGGCTCATGCCGGACCCGACGATGATAGATAAAACAAGGCACAGGATGATATCGGAAAGACTCCAATAGCCATATTTCAATTTTTTCGAAATTTTCGTCGCCGCCGAATGTTCTGAGGTATCTCCCTCAGTTGAGGTCCTGTCTACCATCCGATTTCCTTTGTACTGCTCAAACTATCGTGATCCGTCATATTAGGCCTCAGCGGCGCTGAGAGAAGCTTGTGACGCTGACTTCGACGGTGCATCATCACCATAAGATTCCCCGTCAGCAGGCGAGCCCGATGCGTACATTGCCATTGATAACAGAAACAGCCAGGGACCACAATACAGCAATGGCAAGAAGTACCGACTGCCAAGAACAGTTATGGAAATAGGCGACACCCATAGTCCCAATTCCGTGAGCGCGAACGGCAAGGCAATAAGCCACATCCACGCTTTCTTTCTTCGAGAAGCAAGCAATGCCGCAACATAAAAACCCGGGATGACTAAGGTATACACGACGCATCGATGGGCCAGCCCCACGATTGGCAACGAAGCCAGCTTCGTATAGATCCGTTCCGCCATCTCTCCTGTCTTCAGACTCCACCCCGTGCTCATATACGCATCAGGAATGTCTGAAGCGTCATATGCAGACATGAAACTCGAGTCCATCTGCACAGCGATTTGCAAATCCGACTTCCCAAAACCGCTTTCGAGAGCAACATACGATTGCACATAAGACAATGGATGGCGCAGACCTTCGGCAAGATACGCCTTCAACCAATCCGAATAAGCATCCGTTGGTTCACTGATGCGATACTTCACGGGATCCGAGATGTACCAAACCCATCGCGTGGACAAATCACTACCATCAAGCAATCGGTCGATAGCGGACCATTCTTCGGCAGTTATGTCATCAGGGTGATCGGCAACATACCGAGCCGTCTGCTGCAACTGCACCGAATATGTCTCATATCGTTCAGTCGGCTGCACATGAAGGATTGGAAGCAGGACATGAGGAACGAGCACCAGCAAAACCGCTGCCGACGCCACAAAAGAAATAATGACATTCCTCATTACTGGCACACGAGACGTGCCAGAGGTCTTGCCTTCGCCATGTGCGCCGGAGCACGCAACACCACCATCATGCGCAACATTGCCTTCAAAGGCATCAGATCCACCCCGGGAAATGGCACAGCATATGAGCGCAATGAATATTGAGGGCAATAAGATATAAATCCCGAGCTTCTTCGTCAAGCAGGCGGCAATAGTGAGAAGCGAAAAAACAACCGCCTCTCGAGAAGAAGCCATCGAACGCCCCGATGTGCGCACAAGTTCTACAAAATGAACACACCACAGCACGAACAGCGGCGAGAAAAGGGCATCCTTCGAAAGATACGTGCACCATACTGGGAACAACGGGCATAACGCATAGAAGCCAAGCGCGAGATTTCTCGCAGCTTTTCTCAATCCGAACTCGGCATACACATACTGCACAGCGCGGGCGAATGCATAACAGGTGCAAACCGCCTGAACAAGCACGAACACAAAGAAAACCAACCCCACATGATGAAGCAGTTTTCCTAATTCGGCGAGCCCGCCAAAAAGCGCAACCGTCAAAATCGGATTGTGGTCCGAGAGGAAATTACCAGCCCCGTCAACTGTTCCAGTGAACCAACCGATGGATATCAATGTATCGCCGAGAAAGTTCGCGGGATACAGCGCAATCAGCCAAGGAAGCCAGCAAAGAAAGATAATGCCGGTCTCGACCAATACCGCATGTCGAGAATACCATCTGGCCTTATCTGCATCCCGAGAATCTCCGCCTCGCTTCTCCTTCTGAGGAAGCCGCGCATAAGGAGCGACCGCCAGAAGAAGGAGAAATAACAATGTCATTCCCCCGGTCAGGAGTAACGCATGCAGGACCGTATGGGAGAAGGCAAAGTATCCGTTCCCATCGATAGCATCGCATAGCACCATTACTCCTGCCGCCACCACCGCAGGCAACAAGGAGGCAAGGATGTTCCTCGGAGACACCCACGTCCGGATATGCTCGCGGAATGTTACCATTGAACTCTCTTGGGCTGGAAGGTATCGAGGATCTGGTAAATGTTTCCAAATACCAGATTGGGATTTGCCATCGGCGCAGTCTTGACGTTAAAGGCTTCAGGCCAACGTTCCATGAATTGCCCTCGTTCCCGCTGGAAGCGAAGGGCCTTCGCACCCTCCGTCTCCGGACCGCGCGATACCGATTCATAATGACGGAGCATCGCAGTGGGGCATACCGCCACGAGTTTTCCAGCCTTCTGCACGCGAAGGCAGAAATCCACGTCGTTGTAATTCACAGCCAAATCTTCGTCATATCCACCGACCGCGTCATAGAGCTTTCGGGATACCATCATGCAGGCGCCGGTCACTGCCGCCACGTCATGAGCGACAATTGTCTCTTCAAAATTGCCTGTGTTGCGATAAGGCATCTGATAATACAGGTGACCAGGGCCAGAAGGACCGCAGGTTATACCAACATGTTGGATGGTGTCATCCGGGAATAGCAACTTGGCGCCGGTGACGCCAACATCCTCGCGGGTGCAGGGCCCCAGCAATTCCTGAATCCATTCCGGCGTGATAATTTCAGTATCATTATTCAGCAAAACGATATAGTCGCCATGCGAATTCTTCACGCCGAAGTTGACGATTTGAGAGAAGTTAAAGCCTTCCACATCGCGATCGTAAACGACATGGATGCGCTCATCCGCCTTCTCAATATCGCGATAATACTGGAAGGTCTCTTCCTCACTGCTGTTATTTTCGACAACGACAATCTCATAATGATGGTATGTCGTCAGTTTGCGAATCGACATCAGGCAGCGATGGAGCACTTTGACCGAGTCTTTGTTAGGAATCACGATGGACACAAACGGCTCGCCATATGTCACATCAATATCCTTGGCCGTGTCTTCTTTTTGCTGCGGATGCTTCGCAAATGGCGCCAGGTCATACTTCACCAGAAAACGACGCGGCGCAATCGGGGATTCGACGACTTCGCCCTTGATGCCCAATCGCTGCAGATGGGTTTCCACCGCCAGCTTGCTTGAATCAAGCGTGTATTCCTTCTGTTCAGCGTTTTGTGCGGTGGAATTCTTATGGACGCGCCAGTGGTAGAGGACCTTAGGAACATGGCATACGTGACGCGCCTTTTCGCCGACGCGGAATGTCATATGCCAATCCTGCGAACCATCGTATTCCGCTTCGGGAAGCGTAAGAGAATCAACAATTGATTTGCGCACCGTCAAGAAGTGGCATACATAGTTCATCCCGATTAACAGGTCAGGATTCCACTCTGTCTTAAAGAACGGCTCACGATAACGACCGTTATCGAACTTATCCTCATCGCAATAGAGCATATCCGTGTCAGGGCGGTCATTGATCGCAAGCGTATATCTATACAGGGCATCGGGCTCGAGAAAATCATCATGGTCGAGGAAGCACAGGAAATCCCCCGTTGCCGCAGTAATACCCTCATTGGTGTTGAGAGTGATTCCTTTATTTTCAGAAAGCTCAACGCAACGAACTCGCTTATCGTGCTCGCAGAGACTGGCCACCTGGCCCCTCAAGGCGTCATCCTCCGGGGACGCATTGACAAGAACCAATTCCCAGCGAGGATAGCTCTGTCGAAGCACGGAATTCGCCATATCTCTGAAGAAGCTGATAGGGGTCTTGTACAACGGAACAATGATGGAATAGGTCGGTTCCACATCGAAATGAATATGCCGCTGCATTTCGATCTCTTCCGCTGATGCACGGTGCTGTGAGCGGAACCACGAATCATATGACGGCGCCTTGCAAGCAGGTTCCGTCATTGCGTTCCACTGTGCTCGCAGTCGGGTGGCCATCGCTACATCACAATATTGGAATCCGTCCGCAGCGTCAGAGTCCGGGAAACTCGCCTGAATATAGAAGGTCGAGCCGGTTGGCACTTTCACCGAATAAGACACCGTGCGCACCCGCAATCCGGGCAGCTCTTTTTCGTCCTCAATCCGATCGCCCATGCACACCCAATCCGTAATGCCAAAAGGCACACCGGAGTTCCCCATGACGTTTATTTCCACGAACTCATGGGGATCGGAATGCAAACCAACCTGAGGAATGGATACATGCCCGTGAACGATGTCGGAGCCATCCACATCCGCACTGATCTGATCAATGACGACCTGAACATCATTGAGCATCATCTTTTCGTCGCATCGACGAATATTCATAGCAAGGGGATCATGCCGCAACGTATGCAAACGCGACTCCCGCTTGATTCGCTCAGGATGCAGTACGAAATCTTGCGACAGGAGTACCCGCTTCCCTTTCTTCGCCTGAATGGTAACCGTTTGCTTGCCCAGTATCAGCGCCGCAACGAGGACGTTCCCCCACTGCGTCTTGATGATTTTTACGGGAAGCGAATTACCCTTCTCATTTTTTGCAGTGGCAACGAGATGGCACGGCCGCAATGAATCATCAACCGAGACCAATGAATATGACTTCCCGGTCCCTCGCGTGGTGTGAGACAAGCGGAGGGAAGGCTGAACGCCGCCATTTGCCGTAACTGCCTTGCTGCCAACGGCGCCGTCGGAATGTTCGCCAGGATCGCGGAAGTACACACGCTGCAAATCAATTCCGTTGTATCCGGAATCATACAGATACTGCAAATAAATGCCGCATAGACGCTCACCCAGGTATCCCGAAACTCGTCTGCCGACGGCCGTGTAGTGAGAAATGTCACGGAGTTGCTCATGCTTCGCAAGTACGGAGAACAGGAAGTTGCAATAGTCGTTGAACAAATCTTTTCGCATCACGAACATATTGCATGCGTATACCTTTGTCTGAGACAGGTATTTTTTAGCGCTTCTCCAAATCTGGGGGAAATCAGTTCGGATAATCGCCAGACACGTATCCAGATCTTCAATGTGATGGCCTACCGACGTGCAATATTGCTCATAAACTGTTGCGTGGTCTGGCGTCTCGATAGGTGTAGGAGCGATGAAATCATGGGCTTCTATCACCTTTCGCATATTCTCTTCTTCAAACCCAATCTGGCGCAACGTCGCGTCGTCGTTGTGTTCAAATACGACATCGCCAAAAATGAAGGGTTCATGATGAATGGGCAGTTCATGCTCGGTGAAGTTGAAATACCGACGATAGTGCAGAAAACCGTAGTAATCCGCATCTGTGTTCTTCCAGGCCCAGTACTGCCCTGTGAGTTCGCAATACGATTTATTTTTCTCCGAAATGGAATCGCCCTCATCATCGCGCTGCACACCGTCAAGCGTCACTTGCGACAATGCAGCACCCACATGAATAGGGACCAGTAAGGAGTTCTTGGGGAAATGGATCCCTTGTTTATGGCACGAGACAAAGAGCCGAATCTTTTGTGCTTCCTGAGACGCTTCGGACATTTTTCGCTCACTTTCTCACATGACTGCGCACACACCGTACAAGGACCAGTCCTGATTCTGCCTGATAGTATACAGAACCGACTGTCTGACGTCTTCGAGCGTGCAATGGCACTGACCGAGGCTGGGAGATTCATGGACGGACGCAAGACCGGGCGGGCAGCCGTACCCGTGCGACATCGCGACACGCGGTTGCGCAATCAGGGAATGTGCGGTATCTTTATCAAGTTGCTTGCCGAGCGACTGTGAAGTTGCGAAGCGGTCAGCAATAACTTAAATAAGTTAATGGAGGATTCGCCTAGTGGTCTATGGCGCACGCTTGGAAAGCGTGTTGGGTGCAAGCCCTCACGAGTTCAAATCTCGTATCCTCCGCCATCAGCCGGAAAGCTTGGAACGCCAAGCCTTCCGGCTTTTTGTTTCTCGCTTACCGCCTCGCGGCACGGCGCAGCGGACGCTCCTGCCAGTGTTCGCGCAGCACGCAATACCCGCCAAACACCACCAGCCACACGACGCCGGCAATCGCCGGGCCGCGCGTTGAAGAATCCAGGAACAGCGTCACGTAAATGAACACGAAAAACGCAATCGCCAGCGTGTTCGTCACCCGCCATGCGGGCATCACAAAGCCATCCGGCATGAAGTCGACACTGCGCCGATACCGGCGATGTGCCACCATCGTGAGGATGTAAATGAACAGAATCACCGCGCTCGACGCGGATGAAAACAGCACGAACGCACCTTTCACGCCTGGAATCGCGTTGACGATCGGCGACAGCACGATCAACGCCGCCGACGCCACGATGGCGCGCGCAGGCACCTGCCGGCGCGACACAACGCCGAGCTTGCCCAAGGTGGGCGACGGGGAATCCTGCGCAAGCTGATACAAGTGGCGCCCTGCCGAATACAGCAGCGAGTTCAGGGCGCTGGCGGCGGCGGTGATCACCACGAAGAACACGAGCGCCGACGCCCAGTTCAGCCCCGCGAAACGAAACACCATGATAAACGGCGATGCGAACGAACCATCCGCATTCGGCTGGAAGCTGCGCCACGGCACAATCACCATGATCGCCGCGAGCGCTCCCACATAGAAAATCAGCACGCGCATGATTATCTCGTTGATGGCCTTGGGCAGCACTGTGCGCGGATTGCGCGTTTCGGAAACCGTCACGCCCACGAATTCAATCATCTCGTAAGCGAAAAACACCATCTGGAAGCTCATGAGGAATGCGAGCCAACCGTTCGGCGCGATCTGGAAATTATCAACGAGGTTGTGCAGGCTGGCTGTGCCGGCGAGCGAGGGATGGTCCTGCCCGGGCACCGACACGGAGTTGTAGTGGTATCCCACGATGACCATGACGATAGCGGTGGCGATCATGGCGATGATGAGCGTGATCTTGATCATCGAGAACCAGAATTCGACTTCGCCGAACACTTCGACGGCGATGAGGTTCACCCCTGTGAGCACGACGAGGAATCCCAGTTCGATGAGCCACTTCCATGCGGCGAGGTCGATGCCGAACGTGGCGAAGAACGTGACGAAATACGTGCTGACGGCGGTGATTTCGGTCATGCCGAGCAGCACGAGCACGATCCAGTATGACCATCCGGCGAACTTGCCCCATCCGTAGCCCAGGTAGCGGTGGATGAAGTTGATGAAGGTGTGCTGGCTGGGGTCGCGGTACATGAGTTCGCCGATGGCGCGCATGAGCAGGAACATGATGGCGCCCACGGCGATGTATACGAAGATGATGCTGGGGCCGGTGAGGCTGATGGACCGCCCGGAACCAAGGAACAGGCCGGTGCCGATGGTGCCGCCGATGGCGATGAACTGCACGTGGCGGTTCTTGAGGCCGCGTTTCATGGAGTTGGATGCGTCAAGGTCGGCGAGGTCGGCACTGGTGCCGGCGCCAGCGGTATTGGCGGTATTGGTGCCGGTGGTATTGGTGACAGCCGCTGCATTGGCCGCGGTATCAGACGACTCGTGCACAGAAGAATGAGAAGACATAATAATGGCACTCTACCGCCGCATATCGATGAATGCCGACACAACCGCACAAATGTCACCGCCCGCAGGGACGCCGGCACCACATACCGGCAAACGCCGCCACTCGCATGAACGCTAGCGCCATACCCGCAACCTCGCCCGCCATTCGAGCGTCAATGGTACGGTACAGACGGAAGGCCGGCGCAGGCACGCCGCTCATATGCCGCGCACATGCACCGGCCGCAGGCAATTGGCAAGGAGCCCCATGAATCTCCCGAGGAATCCACAGACATCACTCAGCACCGCTTCGCAAGGTGATGCTTCACGCGCTGCTTCGGCAGAACGCGCCACGTCGGGAAGCGCTGCCGCAAAAGCCGCCGCAGACGTCGCTACAGATGCCGCCACGGCTGCCACCACAGACGCCGCCGCTCGCAGCAGCAAGCTGCACCGCGTGGGCCCGCGCATGCACACTGCCATCCTGTGGATCATTGCCATCGCCATCATCGCCGTCATGGAAGTCGGCGTTTTCAATCTGGCGCATTGGCGCACGCTACACACGCCCAGCATCCAGACCGGCACAGCAGTGATCGGGGCGGGCCTCACCTCCGCGGATGGCACTCGGGCGACCAGCGCCACCGGCACGTTCACGGTGAGCGATCCGGACACAGCCACGATTGACATTCCCATCAGCGATGCCAAGACCGGCGGCGCGGCGGAATTGCACAGCATCCGGCTGGTGCCTGATTCGCAAGGGTGGGAAAGCACCACAGTGGAGTTCTACACGTCGAGCGACGCCACCTCAAGCGAGACCGACGACATCTCATGGCGCGACCTAGGCGCAGGCGTGTGGACCGACAATGAGCGCACGCTCACCTACACGAAGCTGCCCTCCACGCAATACATCCTCGCCGGGCAGAAAAGCGCCGACAACCGCACGAGCACGTGGCTGCGCATCAGCTTCAGCCAAGAAACCGCCGGCTCCACGGTGAGCCTAGCGTCGTTTGAGCTCAATCCCACGGTGCCGATGTTTTATTCGCCGCTGCGCGTGCTCATCATGCTGGCGATTGCAGCATTCCTCATCTGCCTGCGCCCTGGCTCTGTGCTGTGGCGCAGGCGCTTGGACGTCTCCAGCCGCGGTCACAAAATGGCGGTCGGCTCCCTCATTGCCGTGCAGTCGCTGGTGCTGCTCGCGGTCAGCCAGATGACCGGTGGCGCGTTCGTGGGCCAAGGCGTGAGCTTCGGCTGGGGATTCCAGCACTGGTTCGATCCGTTGCAATACCAGCGTCTCGGCGATGCGCTGCTCCATGGGCACACATGGCTTGACCTGCAGGTTGACAATTCGCTGCAGGCGATGAGCAATCCTTATGACTTCTCGCAGCGGCAGGCGCTGAACCGCAGCACCGGCGCCGTGTATTACTGGGATCACGCCTACTTCCAAGGCAAGTATTACTGCTACTTTGGCGTGCTGCCTGCCGTGTTCCTCTTCGCACCGTTCGAGGCTCTCACCGGGCATTGGCTGCCGACGTGGGCGGCGTCATGGCTGCTGTCGGTGGGCTTCACGGTGTTTGCCGCGCTGCTGGCTACGAAATTCGTAGCACGCTATTTCCCCCATATCTCGCAGGCGTTGGCGGTGATGTGCACGCTGACCCTCATGGTGGCAAACAGCATGTGGTATTACGTGTTCGCCCCGTCGTTCTATGGCATTCCGATGCTGATGTCCATGATGCTCACCGCCGCGGCGCTGTATTTTTGGGTGAGCGCGCGGCGTGATTCAGCGAGCGGTGAATGGGCAGGTCTTGCGAAATTCGCAGATGCCACGGTCGCGGCTTCCACGGACACGGCTTCCACGGGCACCGATGCAACAACCACCACTGCCGCCGCCACTACGGCTGCCGCAACTACCACCGCCACCGCTGCTACGCAGCCCCGCAACACGGCACTTTCCGCGTGGCGCGTGGTGCTAGGTTCGGTGCTCATGACGATGAACGTGGGCAGTCGGCCGCAGTTCGCCATCGCTTTTCTGCTGGCAGTGCCGATTTTCTGGGACGAGATACGCCATACGCGCCAGCTGTTTTCGCGCAGCAGCTGGAGGCTTACGCTGGCGGCGGCGCTCGGCGCACTCATCGTGCTCGTGCCGTTGCTCGGCTACAACGCCGCGCGCTTTGGCTCGCTGCTGGATTTCGGCTCGGATTACAACCTCACGGCGTTCGACATGACGAGTCAGCGCCCCTCGAAGTTCCTGATGGCGGCGGCATTGTTTGTGCAACTGTTCCAACCGATTGCCATCAGCCCCAGGTTCCCCTTCGTGCAGACGACCGACAACGCGCTGCCGCTGCCTTGCGAACCGTCGTTGGGCGGCATCTTCGCGATTGTACCGTTCACCGTGCTGGCTCTGGGCTTTTGGATGATGCGCCGTCAGCTCAAGGCTCACCGCGTATGGGGGCTCACTGTGCTGTGCCTGGCGCTGGCTGCTGTGGCGCTGTGGTTTGATACGTCGATTGGTGGCGTGAACAACCGCTATTACGGCGATTACGCGTATCTCATCGCGCTGGCGGCGATTTGTGTTGCCGCTTGCGTGGAAGAGGCCCTTCGGCCGGACGGCAGGCGTGATGATGTGACAGCCACATGCGCCACGGCTCCGGCACGCATATTCGCTGCGACGATTGCCGCGATGGTGTTGATTGGCTTGTTCATGGTCTTTGCTGGATTCTTTGCGCCGGGACGCTATGAGGCCCTCACCTACCGCGATCCGGTGTTGTATGCCTATGTGCGCAGCTGGTTCACCGGACTGTGCATGTAGCGGACTGGCATGTAGACGGATGGCGCAGGCAATGGATGTTCGCAATATGCACACAAACACACATATGAACACTCAAGCCATAAACACCTGTGAACAATCTGAACATGTTTTCGAACACATATCGCTCAACAACTCTAATGACGCCCGCAACACTCCTGCAGCCCCGATGACCCCTACCGCCGCTGCAGCCACTGCACGCTCGACGCGATGCGACACATGGGCGCTGGTCACCTCCATCGCCATAGCTTTGCCGATTGCATGGGGCGATTACGTGCACCGCGTGTTCAGCGCGGGCGACACATGGCATATGCACTCCGCATATTGGCCGGTCACCGGATTATGGACATTAGCGATTATCGCCGTGCTATATCTATCGCTTCATGTTGTTTTTTGTTCACTTGACCGTTCATTCAAACAGTCGCAGCCCACATCAACCGACACCAGTCGCGAGAAGCGCCAACCCACCAGAGCATCCCACCCGTTTGCCGCCCATGTTGCGATTATCTGCATATGCTGGTCGCCATACCTGCTGCTGAGATTCCCCGGCAACCTGGATCCAGACACCCAATGGCAACTGTTGGAGTTCTACGGATTGGCGAGCCGCACGGACCAGCACCCATGGTTTGACACACTCGTATTCGGCGCATTCTGGCAGCTCGGCAAGGCGCTCGGTTCCTTCGCATGGTCGCTGTTGCTGTATGAATTCATACAAATGGCCTGCACTGCGTGCACGTTTGCATTGTGCATCCGCTGGATGCACAATGCCGGCCTGCCGCGCACCCTGCAACGCTTCACACTGATTTTCGCCGCCCTCTACCCCGCAATACCCCTTTTCGCCCAGACGATGGCGAAAGACATGCTATTCGCCTGGCCATACCTGCTGTTCCTGCTCTGCCTCGCCGAAGCCGCCCGCACGCGAGGCGCGGCATTCGCCTCGTGGCGTTTTGTCGGCGCATTCGGCGTGGTGACATGCCTCATGATGCTTACCAAGAAAACCGGTCTCTACATTGCCGTCATCAGTTGCATTGTGTTGATCGCATACATATGGTGGTGGTCGCGGCGAGATCAACGCCAGCCGCATGCCTTCACGCGCGCAATCGCAATGCTGTGTGCAGCGCTTGCCCTGGTGGGCGGAGTCTGGCAGCACGTCGCACTCCCTGCGATGGGCGTGCAGCCCGGCCCCAGCAAAGAAACGATGAGCATCATTACTCAGCAGACAGCGCTCTACATTGCATGGCATGGTGACGAGATGAGCGACGAAGATTGGCAAACCGTGAGCGATGTGTTCACGGATGCACACAATCTAGGCACTGTGTATGACCCGTACCGCGCCGACGCGACGAAAGACAGCTGGGTCAGCAATGCCCCATCTGCCGCCAAATGGCGTTTCCTGCGCTGGTATGCCGCCACCATGCTTCGCAATCCCGGTGTTTTCTTCATATCATGGGGTGCCACCGCCCTGCCGCTCTTGTATCCTGACACCACCACGCAGGCGGATGAATCCTTCGTGAGCTACCGCAACAATCTGCCCGCCGCCTCCACCAGCCCGTCCGCCATAGGCTCTGAAGCCTATCTATGCTGGCAGACCGGCGATACGACCGCCGATAGCCTCGCCCGTGTGCAAGCCCTCATGCGCAGCTCCTACCGCCCCGCCTGGGCAGCGCGCATCGCCGACAGTTTCGACACCGCGTATGCATGGCTGGAGCATTACACACCCGTGTTGTTCATCAAGGCGACCTTCACCACGTGGATTCCTCTCATCTGCGCCGCCTACTGCCTGCGCCGTCGCAACGGGCTGGGGCTTGTGATGCTCGTGCCCGCGTTCGTCACTCTCGCCACGCTCGCTGCCGCGGCTATTGTGCTCCCCCGCTACCTCGTAGCCAGCGTCTACGCGCTGCCATTGGCGCTGGCTGCCGCAGTCGCACGGTGATGCGCCGGCAGGAAGCGATGACGGCGGTGGATGATAGCGAAACTGAAAATCACCACCACGGCGCACACAGCACCCACCGACCATGCCACCAGCCGGTAATCGCCGCGCGCCTCCTCAGGGTACGGAGCCGGTTCCGGCATGGAGACCCGATGGCCGGAAACGAGCAGGCGGTGCGTGTTCACACCATAGGGCGTGCACGTCATGAGGGTGACGCGATCCTCACCGGAGCGGATACGCAGGTACTGGCTGCCCTCGGTGGGCAGAATCACGCGAATGGAGTCCACTTCGTAGGCAAGCGTCTCGCCCATCACGTTGATGTAAAAATCATCGCCGATTACCATCTCATCGAGACGAGTAAACATGAGGGCGCTCACCATGCCGCGATGACCGGTGAGCACGGCATGCGTGCTGTCACCGCCCACTGGCAGCGACGTGCCGTAGAGATGGCCGGAACCACGGTTGAGGGAGTCGGCGCTCGTGCCATGGTAGATGGGAAGATTCACGGAGATTTTGGGAATCACGATGGATCCCATGATGCCGTCGTTGGAAGCATTGAGCAGGCCCATGTATGTGGCATCTTGGGCGGAGGCAGAATCGGAGTCATCATTCGTGGAGGATTGGCCGGATTCCGCGGTGAACGGGTCAATTGTCTCGCCAATCGTAGGCTGACCGTTCGAAGCAAGCACAGTGTTATAAGCTCTCGCGGCGGCAAGCGCGTCCTCGGCCTGCGGGTAGGGCCAATCGGCTACGTCTTTCTTGACCTCCGCGGCGATCTGCGCCTGGCGCTGATGGTCGATGAATTGCAGCACGTAAGGGTAACCGATCACCGTGCAGCCCACGATGAACAGCACGAGTGCGACGGCAGTGAAGAAAGTCGCCTGACGCTTGGCGGAGCGCTGCGCACGCATGCGCTCGGTGAAGCCAGCGTCAAAAAGCTCGGGCATGGTGGAGGGAGTGGCGGTGAAACGGCTCGCGTCCCGCGTTGGGCGTGCCGCCTTGGGTGAATGTTTCGCAGCCATGGTTCCTCGGTTCCTCAGGTTCCTGAGCTTACTGAAATTTCTGAGATTCTTCTGTTTCTTAAAGCACTGGACGATTCAAGAAATGACCCCGTGTGCAGAGCGGCGGGCTCGAGGTCCGCGTTTCTGCCCACGGGGTCAGGGTAGGTTGCGCAACTAGGTTGCGTCAACCACATGTGCGCGTCGTGAGACCGGCATCGTGCGAATAGCACCACGTGACGAGCACGAGGAACTAGCACAATGCGTCAGTCTCGATTCAGGCGATCTTGGCTGCCTTGCGTGCGCGGATGGCGAAGAATGCCGCCGCGGCGATAAGAGCCAGACCGATGAAGCTGAAGAACGCAATGCCAGCAGCACCGGTCTTCGGCAGCTGGGTGACGGACTTGACGTTCTTCACAGTGAAGCCATCCTTGTCAGCGTTATCCTGCGTTACCAGATTGAAGAAATCCGGGGTGAATGTGGTGTACGTCAGCCCGGTCAGCCAATCATCACCCGCCCCATCTGCAGTGCCTTTAGGAGCATTGTTGGTCTTATCGTTCTGATAGGAAGTGTCAGCAATCGTCACCGTAAACGTCGGACGAGCGCCAGAGAAGTAGCCGCTCGGCACTTTGGTCTCTTCCACCGTATAGGTACCAGCGTCAAGGCCCTTGATGGAGATGGTACCGTCTTCGCCAGAAAGAACTTGATCTGTCGTCCCTGATACGTTATCGACAACGTATGTGACCTTACCGGTGGCGCTATCAGTCTGCTTAGTGAACTTATAGGTTGTTTCACCAGTCTTGACTGTGAACCCAGCGCCCGACACAGGGGATTTTCCGTCGGGGCCAACCTTGTTCAGGTTGAGGTTGAAGGAATACACGTTGACCGTCGGACCAGGCACATTGTTCATCTTGGAATTATCCGAGGGATTGTTGGAGTAGTTCAGCTCCACCTTGTTGTAGTTACCCTGGGGATCAGCACCGGTCTTGTCGGCGGCATCGACATTCGGAGAATCGGTCGTGGTGGCGCCCTTCGCAAGCGTGGCGGACACAATCACCACAATCTCATCGCCAGCCTTCCAACCGGTCTGAGCACCTGCAGCGCCATTGACAAGCCTCTTCAAATCGACGGTGAGGGTATTCGTGCTTTCGCCGGTCACATCATAATCCGTCCCGGGGTTCAGGGCCAGGGGTTGATTCGTTGTCTTATCTACAGCTGTCTTATCCGTGACAGACTCAACTTTCTGAGCCTCGAAGCTGCCATCCTGGAAGGTATCCACGATGTTGAACAGACGCGTCGTTGCCGACTTCAGAGTCGGATCAGAAGCATAGCCCGTGAAATCGGGGATCGTGGTCGTCAGCTGGAAGAACACGGTATCACCGATATTGTAGGAAGGATGGTTGTTCGGGGTCGTGCCGTCCTTGCCCACCACCTGCTTGGTGATGGGAGCCGTGGTGTTCTTCATATCGATGGTGCCCACGCCCAGGTTCTTGTTAGGATCGTTTTCGTCGGTAACCGTGAGGGTGGCGAACGTGGTTCCCACGAGCATCGGCACAGACTGCGTACTGTTAGCGACCTTATCATCATCCTGCTTATACGTATCAATCACCAGATACAGGCCCTCAGGAGTGAGCGTGTTTTCCTGTCCGAGCGTCAAGTCCTTAGAAATACTCGGCGTCCACTTCTTGGTTGTATCTGTATCATTCAGCAGTGCCGCGAGTGCATCAGCGAACTTACGCTCTTGTGCGCTGGCAGTATTTGTATTGACATCGTAGCCGTAGGGAGATGTAGCAGAAACTCCAGTCAGGGACTTCAGCCCCTCTTCCGCTGCGGTTTGCGAGCCAGAGGCTTCAGCGGTGACGCCTGCTGTAGTAAGAGCATTCTCGATAGCCGTCTCGTCGCTGTCGTGCACAACGTAACGGAACGTATCGATGTTGAGATTGCCGGCCTTAGCGGTGCCGCTGGTAACAGCACTATCAGTATCAGTGTAGGCAGCATAGTCTTTGTTGTATGCGGCAACAAGATACGCAGTCAGCGTATGGCCTGTCGTACCGTTCGGCGCGTTGACCGTCAGCTTGCCAGATGCCGTCGAGGCATACTCGGTGTAATGGGGGGGGGTGGAGTCATCAGCTGCAGCGGCACCCACACCCACGGCCATGCCGCACAATGCAGTCACCGCAGCTGCCGCCGCGGCGATCGCCTTTTTGAAAGAAGCCTTCATGTCTTCTCTCCTTCTTCATATTGTTCTTCCATAGTGGCTGGCTTTCGCCAATTGCCTTACTACATATCGTAATAAAGCGGCATTCCCGACGACTTGCGTCGTCTATCCCTCTCTCATGCGTAAAAGCGTGTCGCAGGCACGTCTTACGCCCGAGATACAGATCTTTCACTTGTCTCAGTGGCGCCCAGATGCTGCACGAATGCCGCATTCGGATGCCGCCGAGGGGCGGGGAGCTGCACCGGAACGTTCACAATTGCCATACAGTCGCAAGCACCGCGTGGCAACAATTACCATACGGTAGCCATCACCATATAGTAACCGTCGCGCACTGCCTAACTGTGCCGGATTGCCAACATTCCGTCCAGTTCCCCTAAGCGTCACATCACCTCCGCCTACGGTGTCGCATGGCAAATCTTACTATCGAAACCCCCAGTAAGCCAAGACCGAGGAGCGCCACATTCCGTGGCGTCCATGCGCTGCCGGTCAGCGGAAGCGCCGTCACCGCCTTTTCGTTATCAATACTACCAACAACGATGGTCTGGTGTGCCGCGCTAATCGTAAAAGCATGCGGCGTCTTGTCAATGACGTAACCGTCGGGAGCCTTGGATTCGACAAGTGTATATGCGCCTCCTTGGAGTCCTGTCAGTTTGAACGAACCCTTGGTGTTATCTTCATCACACAGCACCTCTGCCGAAGCGGTACACGTAGCAGTACCGTCCGCGTCCGACACGGTGTATGTGACCGATGCGGCGCCCGTGGAATCCGGCGTGTAGGTGAGCGCCCATTCAGATCCGCCCAACGGATCCGCGCTGGCGGCATCGACCTTCTGCCATGAAACCGTGCCAAGGATGCGGGCATCGACGATGACATTCACGTCAGAGTCATGCTTGTAGCCGTCGCTTGCGGCAAAGGGTGCTGCCCTCCGCATCCGTGAAATACACAGCATAAGAGCCGTTGATTGCATTGCTAGATGAATAAGCTCGTGGCACCAGTGGATTGGCCGATATACATATTGCCACCCACGTAAGTAGCGACGCCATCGTCCGTTGTCTAGTCGGCGTCACTGCTCAGCAACAAATCCGAATCGCTCTCTTGGGGCATGCACCACCCGGGTGTGCCGGTTCCCGCTACGCCACTGGTGGGCGTAGTGTCATTTGCCCGCGAATTCCCATTCTTGATAATGAACGCACGTCGAACACCCGCGCCAACCGCGACCTCGCACCCCCAGTTCTGCGCGGATTCCCCACACCCTCTGGCACTACTGGCGCTACCCGCGATGCGCGGCATGAAGTTGATTTGCGTGAGACAACTCTGTGCGGCGACGCCATAGCGAAATGATGACGATCCCTATGACGGCCACAATGGCGGCAATCATCATCGAATACACACCCACCGGGTAGACGCCCGTGTCTTTCTGCGCTGCGACTGGAACTGTGACACGCACGCCACGCACCAGCAGCCGCTGAGTGTTCACGCCGTATGGCGTGCAGGTCAAGAGAGTCACATAATCCTGGCTAGAGTCGATGGTGAAATGCGACGTGTCATCAGGCTCCACGACCCACGTAGCATCCACTTGATATGTATGAGTCTCGCCCAGCACAGTTATGGAGAACGTGTCCCCCGCCCCAAGCTCATCCAAGCGAGTGAAAATCAAGGCATTGGGAAGCCCACGGTGGCCGGCGAGCACGGAATTGGTGCCTTTGCCTCCGATGGGAAGGGAGGATCCATACAGATGCCCAACGCCAGCGCTCAAAGTGGCTGACGAAGTGCCGTGATATATCGGAAGCACAACAGAGATCTTGGGAATCGAGATGCTTCCGACCATGCCGCCTACCGACAGTTGCGACATGTAGTCTGTGTCTTGTTCAAAGGAATTGTCGTCAAGATTGGAAACCGGTGTCTGCCCCAGGCGTAGGCGCGTGTTGTAATCCTGTGCGCGTGCAAGCAAATCATTGCGCTGCTGCTGTTGCATAGACAGAACCGTCGAATCGTAGTCACCCACGCGCATCTCTTGCACATGAGCCGAACGATATTGCATCACTATCGGATACATGAGGAGGCAGACGCCGCTGATCATCACCAGCACGGCGAAGATAGTTGCCGCGAGGTGGCTCTTCCGTGCGGTCTTCACGGCCCTTTCCTTGTCTTTCATCGCCTATTGCCTCCTATGTGAACTTCCCGGCAGAAGAGAAGATATCAATGTCTGAAAAATGAGGGGAGCACCACTGCCATGGTGCTCCCCTGGTTCACAGATAGCGCTCTGCAGTGCAGAACACTTATGCGCGCTGGCGACGCAGAATCAACGCGCCACCCGCGATAAGGGCGATGCCCGCAATAACGATGCCGACGATGCCGGCAGCACCAGTGCTCGGCAGGAAGCCCTTGTAGTTCTTCACTGTGACGGTGCCATCAGCAGTGTCATTCACCACGTAGCTGATGGTCTGATCAGCGAAATCAGTCTTCGTGCTGGACGTGCCCTTGTTGAAGCCCTCAGCTGTAGCAGTCACCTTGATGGGAGTGCTGGAGAGACGGTAGCCTTCGGGCGCCTTGACTTCCTTAAGCCAGTAGTTGGTGCCATCCGCAGTCGCCTTCAGACCGCGCAGGTTCAGCTTGCCAGTGCTGTCAACTTCAACGGTGGAGGTGGACGTACCGGTAGCAGCGGGCACGTAATAGTAGGTGCCGGCCGTCGCCTTGGTCACGGTGGCATCGGTCGTCACGAAGTTGAGCTTGGTCTTCAGGCTCTCATCTGCATAGACCTCGAACTGCGCACCCGGAAGAGCAGTCTTGTCGTCGCTGCCATCAACCTTGAGCACATTGATGTTGAACGTGTAGACATAGGCATGCTCCGTCGGGGTCTTCTCGCCGCCGGCCACGCTGTTCGGATTGTGCTGGTAGGTCACGTCATAGCCGTTGACGACACCGGTCTTTTCCGCAGTGCCGGACTTGACCTGAGCGGTGTAATACAACTTGACCCACTTGCCGGCCAGGTTGAGGTTGAGCTTGTTGTTCTTCGTGTTGGCGCCGGTGGAATCACCGAAAGCCCACGTGTAGGTGGTGGTGCCATCGCCATTGGTAACGGTCGTGGCTGTAGGCGCCGCGTACAGACCCTTGTCAGCACTGAAATCGGTGTCGCCAGTGGTGGAGTCGAAAGAGGAACCGACCTTGACGTCCTTGACAGCGCCGAAGGTCAGATTGGAGCTCAGGGTATCGTTCATCGTGAACCAGAAGCCATTATTGGAATACTGGGTCGCCCATTCGGACGGCACGAAGAACGTGAGCTGATAGGTGACGTCTTCGTTTTCGTTGACGGTCTCGGCCTTGCGCTGATTGCTGTAATCGGCATCCACGATATTCTTGTGGGACTCAGGGCTGGTGGACTTGACATCAATGGTCACATCGCCAGTCGCCGGGGTCGTCATGACCAACGACACGGGGGAATTGTTCGCCGTCGTCGAGGGAGCAGTCGGATCATCGGCGGTAGTCTCATTGACCAGATACCAGCCATACGTCAGATTCGATGCGGTCTGCGACAGCTTATCAGCAGACAGAACGAAGTCACCTGCTTTGGTGGTAATGGTGGCGGGCTTGGAATCCGCCGTGAGTTGAGCGAGCAGCTTCTCAGCGAACGTGCGCTTATCAGCGTCCGTGCCTTTCTCGCCAAGGTAAGACACGGCAGAGAGCACATCTTCCTTCGACGAAGAGGCAGTGACCGCCGTGCTGCCATCAGTGGTCAAGCCAGCTGCAACAGCAGCTTTCGTGACCGTAGACAGATACGTGGAATCAATATCCAGCGTATAGGAGTCCCCATTCACCGCCGAGACCGTAATCGGTTCCCACGCTTCGAACGTGCGATTCTCCAAGCTCGTGGTGGACTTGAGCGTAATGCTCGCGGTTGATGCCGCGTTTGCAGACACAACGCCCACCAGGGACATCGCCACAGCGGCGATGAGCGCCACAAGCGCAGCCCATGTCTTCTTCATGGTTGAAGCTTTCATGCTTCGTTCCTTTCTCTAACGACACAAGCTACAAATCGGAGACTTCCTCCAAAGAGTGCTGCAGCTCGTGTTTCCCCTCCCCTCCACCATCAAGCCGTGTCGCCACGGCTGCACCAGCTTCAGTTGGGAAGAATCAATAGTGGATTATTCAGTTATCGCGTGTGTACCTCTTGCTTCGCATCGGCAGCTCACCACCGACGCGTCTCAGCGCACCAGCAACTCAGTCTTGAGATTTCCTCGTCAGTCTGAGCACTAATGCCGCACCGCCAAGGAGCGCGAGGAAGCCTGCGGTCATGATGACCGAAACGCCACCCCAGCGTCCTGTGTTGGGCAAGTGGTAGGTCTTTTCTTTGTCGCCGATGTTGCCCGCAGCATCCACGAGCGCCGCAGCACGCGCGGCATCATCAGTGATTCCATCGGTGAGCTTCACGGACGTATGCGTTGCATCGATCGTTACGGTGAACACGGTGTCGTTGAGGTTATAGCCCGCAGGCGCCGCAGCTTCGCGCACGTAATACGTTCCCCATGCAAGATTGGTTACCGCGAACTGGCCGGCTATGGAATTCGTATCCACATACGGCGCAGCAGCCGTGGATGCGGGGCAGGTGCCCGTGCAATCGGTGACTGTTCCCATGGCATTGGTCTGGTTCGCTGCATCATCCGAGGACGCATAGAACGCCCAGCTGGAACCGCTCAGCAACGTCGCGGTATCGAGATTGCCTGTGACGCCATCGGCTTCGACCTTGTTCCACGTCACCGTGCCAAGGATGCGGGCGTCGGCGATATAGTTCACGCCAGAGTCCGAGTCGTACTTGTAGCTGTCGCTTGCAGCAAGATTGTTGCCTTCCTCATCAGTGAAATACGTAGGGGCGTTCGTATGACCGGTGAAATAGAACGGCCCGGCAGTGGCATAACCGGCCGGCGCCGACGTCTCCACAAGCTTGTAGAGCGCATTGGGCTTGATGTCGTCGATGGTGAATTGCGCGGTTGTCGAAGAAATGTCGCTTCTCTCATCGTTCCAACTCTTGCAATCCGCTGCAATTCCCGAATCATCCGCGCACTTGCTCAGCTTCCAGACCGAGCCGGTCAGATCGGCGCCGTCCACAGTGCCGGCCTTCTTACTCCACGAAACCGTGCCCGGCAGCAGCGCATCCTTGATGTTGCCGTTGCCGTCATCACCTGCCAGCGTGGTTGTGGTGCCGCCCGCCCCCACCGTGACGGTGTAGACAGTCGTGTTAAGAGAGTATCCCGTGGGCGCAGTGAGCTCACGGATGTAATACGTGGCGTTGGGCGCCAGGTTTTCGACCTTGAGAACGCCATCTGCAGCGGTGTCGCTCGTATCGGCCATCACCTTGTTGTCTGCATCAGAAGTGAACGTTCCATCGGTCACCTTGGCAATGAGAGTGCTATCTGAGGTGCTGTCAGAGCCCACTTGTGCTGCTTCGTCAGTGGAATAAATGCCCCACTGGGAACCATGCAGCGTTTGACCGTGCACACTATCCACCTTGTTCCACGTCAGCGTGGCGCAGGTCACGCTGTAGGTGGTCGCCCAAGGAAAATTGTGACGCTCCTGGTCCATGTTGATGATGGAAGTCGAGGCGGTTGTATGGTCGCCCTCGCTATATTTCACGACCTCGCCGCTACCATTCTTCACAACATCATCAGCGCTGTTTACCATCGTGAACGTTCCATTCACATACATGCGACCATTCGTCGTCACATGGTCAGCGAAATCACCATTCACCAGGATGCTTCCAATCATCGCGGCAGCTGGGTCATCCGTAGAGCTGGCTGTAAACGAAGCTCCTCCATAGCCCCATGCTCCGTTGAGCGAGACGGTTTTATCGCCCTTGACCGTGGCATTGGTCGCTTTGCCACCTAAAACGGTGACGTTCCCCGTGGAGGCAAAGTTCCACATCACATGCTCAGCCGCAGACACATATGCCTTCTTGACGGTATCGGATGCCGTGTTGGAATACCCGTTACCAATGTCGGTGCCATTCCACACAAAACGCCATCCGTTCCGGAATGTCAGACCGGAGCCGCTCCCCGTGATGTTCACCACCACTGATGCGCCGTCAGCGATGTTCTCAAAATCCCATGAGACACCGGTATTGCCGTCAGATACGCCAACGCCACTCAGATAGCTCGCGGGAAGCGAGAACACTTGGAGCGATGACGAATCATCGCCCGTGAATGTAATTACCTTCTCAGTCACGTTAAAGGTCGCTGTATAGCCAGTGGTTTGCCCAGACTGCTGGTAGTCATAGCGATTGCGTGTCACGCTGCCCAAGTATGTCGACACGTCGGCATCGGTCACCGTATGCCGATACATGCCGGTCAAGGTCGTGTCGGTGCTGAATGAATTGAACGTGTTGAGCAAAGAATCTTTATTGGTGAAAGTCTCCGCCGCAAAGTTCGAATAGTCAACGGATTTCTGGCTGCCCGGATTGTCGTGGTCATCGCCTTGGACGTTCAGGGGGTCAGCGGTATTCCACCAATTGCTATTTTGTGAAGCTGACGACGCACCGCTCGTGTTGTTGTTCACCAAAGCGTTCTTATCGGTGCTGCCGCCGATGCGAGCCTGATACTCACCGGTGGCAATCCAACCTCCGTGGTTGGAGCCTTTCGACACCACGCCGCCCACGGCAACAGCAGTGTTGCCGACATTCGCCGTCGGGCGATACTGGGAGCCGAATCCCACTGTTCCAAAGCGGAAGCCTCGGCCGTTCCAGCTGTTCTTCACCTGATCGATGGACATGTCGCCTGGGGTCGCCGTCAGGCCTTCGGCTTCCACGGCATAGCCTTGAATGTTGATGCCACTTGTCGCAAACGTAGCGATGCCGTAATCAGTGGTGTTCCCGGAAGCTCCCCCCATTGTCAGGGTCGCCTCATCACCAAGCGAAATCGTTCGGGGAGTACACCACCCGGGTGTACCAGCAGGTGTACCAGTACCTCCGCTATCTGCTAGCGGAGATCCGTCAAATGAGGTACCCCCCCCCCAGCGCGAGGGCTGCAATCATGCCTGCGAGCGCAGCCAGCACCACTACAAAATCCAGACCCCTGTGCATGGCCTTATGCGCGCCTCGTTGGCTCATCTTTCCTCCACATCTGTGCCGATTGAAGGGAAAGGAAGAAGAATAGGTGGCTTCACTACCTCGACGAATCCGCGATACGTGTCAAACGCACCCACAGCATTCGTATTCTCTTACTCCCCCGTGCACCAATCAGCGTTCTGTTCGGTTAACACTAGCACAGCGCCCCGCGGTTAGCAAAGCACAGCCGCTCTCTCGGCTTTTTCACAGGCATCTCAGGCATCTTCCCGATAGCGTTATGAGACATACGAGAGCCAGTCACACGAAAGCCAGTCAGCCTTGGCTTTCGATGGAGATGAGATCCACGGCTTCGCAATCCGCAGGCGCCCAGTCAAGGGATGGCATATCGAGCGGGTCCATCCAACGCAGCTTCAAATGTTCGAGACGCTTGGGCTCCTCGCCGGGTTTCAACGTGCAACGGAACGTCACCAGCGAAATCGTGCCGAAACGGTATGTGTTGAGCGTGGTGCACACCTGGTCGCCGACCTCGACTTCGCATCCGAGCTCTTCGCGAATCTCTCGCGCAAGCGCCTCACGATACGTCTCGCCAGGCTTGACCTTGCCGCCTGGGAATTCCCACTTGCCGCCGAGATTCTTATCGAACGGCCGGCGTGCGCACAGAATCTTGCCATCGCGCATAATCGCCGCTCCCACCACGGGAATCGTGCCGGGGCACACCGGTTCGGGAAAACTCGCCGCATCCGGCACACGCAGCTGCACGTCACCTGCCTCTACAGCTTCCGCGTGCGCATCCGCTCCGGAGACATCGGCCGAATCAGCATTCGCAACAGCCGCAGCTTCGGTATCGGCGAGCGCCACTTTGATGGGGATTCCTGCCATTGCCGCAACAGAGGTCGCCTCCGCGCCAATCATCGCAGCATTGTCAACCATTGCCTGGTCTGCCTGAGCTCCGTTCATAGCCGCCTCCTTCGTTGCGTCGCTATCTTCGCCGTCCATGGTCACACCGCTGATGAAAGCAGGATTCATGCGTTCACCGGCCACGGGGACCACAGCGGAATCAACTGCGGAATCATTATGCGTGAAATCCACGCAGAAATCCTCATGGGAATTAGCACTACCATGTGAATCTTTATATTGCATGGTAGCAATGTGAACATCACCATTCGATTGCGCGGTGTCACTAACGCTCCCCTGGATCTGGAGCCCCACGCAGGAAGCCAAATCCTCATGAATGCCAGCGGCATGCATGGCGGGCGTAGGTGGCAGCGGAGGGTGCAGCAAGACGGGCACCTGCTTTGTGGGCACGGAGAACCCCACACGCATGGGCTGTGCCTCAAGCTCCACCGTGTATAGCATCTGGAACGTCTGCGTTGGCAAGGGTGTTTCCCGTGGTGTTTCCCGTGGTGTCTTCAATGGCATCTCCAATGGCGTCTCCCCTGTTTCGTCCCTGAACCACATTGTCGTTCGACATAATAATGCTTGTTTTATCGAACACGCCACCGTCGCCTCACAAACGGCACAATGAGCATGGCAGATACGTTGCCACGGCTGATAATCGATAATGGCAACAAACACCAGGCATCCGTTTGCCGAACTGGAAGGACCACAAAAGGACTGAGATGAACAATCCCACAGAAAATCCCATGAATGACACGCAAAACCCCACATCCGACAGCGCAGCAGCGGCACCCGCCCCGTTCGACGGAGCGCGCAACCGTGAACGCATTCGCCGCGCTATGACCGCGTATTTCGTGCTCGGACCCCAAGATGTGGAACCGCTGGGACGCACCGTGCTCGATGCGGTGAAGCAGGCCCTCGCCGGTGGTATCACGTTCCTTCAGCTGCGCGCCAAGCCCGGCGACGCAGGCGATATTCTCGAGCTCGCGCGACAGATCAGCGCCATTTTGCCTCAGGGCGAACCCGGCATCGACCGGCCGTATTTCGTCATCGACGACCGCGTGGACGTGGCGTGGGCGGCGCGACAGGAAGGCCTGAAGGTCGATGGTGTGCACGTAGGGCAAACCGATCTTCCGGTGCGGCATGTGCGCGCGCTGCTTGGCGATGATGCTGTGATCGGCTTGTCCACTGGCTCGGTGGCGGAAGCGCAGGCCGCCGCTCCCCTCGCCGACATTATCGATTATGTGGGAATCGGCCCGTATCATGACACGATTTCAAAGGCCGACGCCCCCGATGGCTTGGGGGCCGAACGCTTCGCCGCCGTCTCCCGCGCCGCACGCCCCTTGCCCAATTGCGCAATCGGCGGCGTCACGCCGGAAGACGCTCCCCAGATTGCAGCGAACGGCGGCGACGGATTATGCGTCATTTCCTTCATCTGCCGCGCCCCCAGCATCGAACACGCTGCATACGAATTACGCAGCGCCTGGGAAAACGCCCGCTGACGTCTATTTGCAAGGCCTACGGCTCAGCGATTTCCCTGAAAGGACTTCGTAGCGGCCGCAGGCCTTTCGAAAAACGCAGACTTTTTCTCTGCCACTTCGCACATGCACTTGCGCACCGTCTCGTTCTCCACGCCTGCCTTTACGATGGAACACGAACATGGGCACATTGTCAGTTTTTGCACAAAATGCATTCATCTGTGCAGCGGAATTCCCGCTCGCAGCATCGGCGGTTCCCACGAATGTGGCATGATTTACCCGCATGTTTACATGATTCGTATGTTTACACGGATAGATTGCGCCACACGTAATGTAGTGCACGAGAGAATCCAGAAGAAACGCGCCAAATACGCATCGCCTTGGCATGCGGTTTTTTCCAGAAGGACTTTGGCAATATGAACGCAGCAGAAGAAGCAGTGCGAGAAGCATTGATGGAATCCGGATTCGAATTCCATCACAAGATGCAATCCGCACAACCGCATGCGCATGCAACAAACGTACACACAGCAAACACAACGAACGCACAGGAAGCGCGCAGCGCAATGAATGCTGCAACAGCGCAGTCTCCGACAGCGCCCTCACAGCCAGCCGTCCCCGCGCCCACGTTGCCAGCCGCCGCCGTGGACGCTGTCAAGGCAACCTCCGAACCGGCATCCCCCGCACAGCAGACGCATCAATCGCCTCGGTCCCTCGCCGCCTCATCCACTCTCCCGCTCGTCAATGGAGACCATTCTGCCTACGCGTCCCGCGGCACAGGCAGCACAAGCGGCACAGTGCGCGGCCGCATCGCTCGCAACTACGGATCGACGGCATTCATCTCCCCCTCGTCCGGCGCCACATCGAACGTCTCCTACGCCACCCACGATTCACGCAGCTCATTCACATCCCGCAGCGTCTCAGCCAACGGAGCATACCAGCCTTCCAACCTCGCGCATGGCCATGTCAACCAAAAACCTCGGGTTCTCGCCATCGCAGGCACCGACCCGACCGGCGGCGCGGGAATCCTCGCCGACATGAAAAGCATCATGGCGTGTGGCGGCTACGGCATGGGCGTCGTCACATCGGTTGTGGCGCAAAACACGTGCAAGGTCAGCGGCATCTGGCCGCAAAGTGCCGAGGCGATCACAGCGCAACTGCAGGCGGTTTCCAGCGACGTATCCATCGATTCCATCAAAATCGGCATGATGGGCACTGCCGACGCCATCAACGCCGTGCATGAATGGCTGGAAACGACGGATTTCACACGCATGGGCGGCCTGTGGCGCAAATCCTCGCACAAAATCCAAAACACTGGTGTCATCACAACGCCGATTGTGCAACGCAGCCAACACAGCCACGCAGCGCAAGATTCCCTGAACTTGCCCGGCTCCCAGCCGCTGCTGAATCCCGAGGGCTCCACCATGACGCCGGAAACGTTCGCCACGGATTCCGATGGCCGCCCGGTGGCCGCATACCACGGCATCAAGCAGCGCGTCTCAGACAAGCAGCGCCCGTGGGTGGTGCTCGATCCCGTGATGATTTCTACGAGCGGTACGCGTCTGCTCGACCCCGCGGCGGAGGGCGCGCTGGCGGAGCTGCTCACATCCGGCCTCATCGACGTGCTCACGCCTAATCTGCCTGAACTCGCTTCACTGGTCGGGCAGCCTGTGGCGCAGACATGGGAAGAAGCCGTGGAGCAAGGCACAACATTGCTCGGCAAACTTGGCGGCAGCACGCGCATTTATGTGAAGACCGGCCATCTGGAGAACTCCACCAGCCGCGCCGACGCGTTCATTGATGCGTGCACAATGCGCGCCATCAGCCGCAACCCCGTGGTGACGCGCCTGCCTGGAGTGAAAATCGACACGCGCAACACGCATGGCACCGGATGCGCGCTCTCCAGCGCTCTGGCAACGTTCCGCCCGCAATGCAAGGATTGGCTGGAGACGGCACAGCGTTCGAAGGCGTGGATTCGCGGCACGATCAAGCACGCTGACGAACTCGGCGTGGGGTTGGGCAATGGTCCGATCAACCATTCGTGGAATCTTGTCGATTCCACGCCGATTGAGGACGTGCCCCATCAGGATGCCACGTCGAACGTGCTGCGCCGCGGCATTTAACGGCGGAAACGCAGCGTGCGCAGCACTGAGCTGCAGTATGCAGGCGGATTAGGCTTTGCTAGACTCGTGTGCAGATTGGCACAGACTCGGACCGCATCAGCTCAGGCGCGTTTGGCAGCGCTCATCCTGCTGAGAGGTCACAGAGATTGGCCAGTGGGATAGTCGGAGGGACCAAACATGGCATACGAGCACGCGAACGTTCATGAATCGCATTCGTCGTCGCAATCCACTTGCACAAGCGAATCCTCGCAGCAACACGCCGATTCGCCCCTCGCGCACGATTCGGCCGCGCACAGCTCGCCCGCGCATGGTTCGGCCGACCGTTTCCATCATTCGCTGGCGCAAATCCAGCACCACGCTGCCACCATGCTGAGCCGTACCAACGGCGCTGACGATACGTATCCCAGCCGCGCACGCGTGCTGTCGGTCGAAGGCTCCGACCCCATCGGGGGCGCGGGCACAATGGCCGACATGAAGGCATTCACCGCACACGGCGTTTTTGGATATGCCGCGATGACCTGCGTGTGTGCGCAAAACACACAAGGCGTGACGGACATCGTCAACATGGAGCCTGATTTTCTACGCGAACAGCTGATTTCTGTCTCCAGCGACGGAATCATCGATTCAATGAAAATCGGTATGCTGGGCACGCCGGAAATCGTTGACTGCGTGCGCGACTGGCTCGTCGACCTGCTGCATGATTATGAACGCCGCGGATTGCCTCGCCCATGGATCGTTATTGACCCGGTGATGTATGCGAAATCCGGTGACTCGCTGCTCACCCCGGAAGCCGAGCAGGAACTGCGCTCAATCCTGCCCTTGGCAGACATCATCACGCCCAACGTGCCCGAGCTTGCGGCGCTGGCACATGCGGGAGCGCACACAGCGGCAGGCATAGGCGCAGCGGATACCGCAAGCGCTCCGGACACCGCAAGCACTCCGACGATGCCACGCACATGGGACGAAGCCGTGAACATGGCGTGCGTCGTCGCGCAGGATCTTGGCGTGCGCGTATATGCCAAGGCCGGCATGTTTGCGCTGCAGGCAAGCGAAAACCATGCGGCAGACAAACAACTGGCAAATTCCGAATCCAACACGACCGATGCCTGCGAAGCGGAATCAGCGCTGCAGTGCAACGACGCTTGCGGAGTGGAACCGGCAATGCAGTGCAACGACGCTTGCGGAGCGGAACCAACAATGCAGTGCAACGACGCTCGCGGAGTGGAACCAGTAATGCAGTGCAACGACGTCCTTGTGGAACCGGCGGCATTGTGCAGCGAGAGCGGATCTTCGGCACAGGCCGGATCGCCACGCATCACCACGCTGTATGGCCCTCGCGTGGAAACCGTGAATGTGCATGGCACCGGGGATTCCCTCTCGTCGTCGCTCGCCGCGCTTCGCCCGCGCTTTCTTGACTGGCGCGAGACCGCACAGGCAGCGAAAGACTGGATGGTCGGCGCCATCTCAGGCGCGAATGACCTGCATGTGGGCAAAGGCCACGGCCCGATTGATTTCACGTGGGAGTCCGCGCCCACATCCCGTCTTTTCACCGATGAATACTGGGGAATTCTTTCGCAGGCTGCCGCCCAGCATCGTGATGGCGCGCACAATCCGACTGCCACGCAATCACAGCAGGAATCCGCATCTCATGATGCCACGGCACATAACGCTACTTCGACACTCGCTTCGCGGTATCCAGCTGAGTATCTCGAGGCTTATGTCCACGCACTTATCGCAGCGGCATCCGAGGCAAGCGACGCAAGCGACCGTGCGTTCTTCATCCACTGCGCATCGAATGTCAGCGCGCAGATTCCCGCCGCTGCCACTGGCTACCGGCATTGCGCCTACGATGGCGATGTGACGCACACTGGCAGTGAGCATGACGGAAAGCGCCGCGGAGAGTGCAGCGGAGAATGCCGCGGGAAGTGCAGCGGGAAGTGCAGCACTGTCAGCGACGCATTGCGCGCCATCGCTGATCAGCATTCCCTCGGGCTGCTTGCCGCCGCGCTTCTGCCGCACTTCTGGATTGCTTCGCTGGAGTACGGGCCGACTTTGGCCGATTCGGAGGCCGACGAGCTCTCGGACATCACAGCACACATAGCGCAAATCGCAAATCGCGAAGCCCGTCTGGCATCACACAGGGATTATCAGCGCATGATCGACACCGCGCGCGAACTCACGCGCCTCGAATACTCCATGCTTTAGGCGTCTGCCGACCGGAACGCATCCCATCGCGGCACCTCTGCCGTTGCGCTAACGCTATGTGTGAATAGCAGCTGACACATTGGCGCCCACACTGGGCCCGACAGCACCAGGACCGGCCTGTTCCCTAGGCTCCGCCACCACAACAGAACCGGAAAAGCCACAATGTGCAAGCAACGACTGGCACATTAGCGCCCATACCGAGCCCAGCAGTGCAAGAACCGGCCTATTCCCTAAGCTCCGCCACCGCAACGGAACCAGAAAGACCACAATGTGCAAGCGGCGACTGACACATTGACGCCCGCACTGATGCTGGCAGCACAAGAACCAGCCTGTTCACTAGGCTCCGCCGCCGCAACAGAACCGGAAAAGCCACAATGTGCAAGCGGCGGCTAACACATTGGCGCCTACACTGGGCCCGGCAGCACGAGAACCGGCCTGCTCCCTAGGCTCCTCCACCGCAACGAATCCGGAAAGACCACAATGTGCAAGCGGCGGCTAGCACATTGGCACCCGCCACCTGTCACATGCCCCACGCCTCACGCCTCACGCCGCGCGCCTCTGCGCCTCCACACCTCCACAACAACCGCATAACAAAAGGCCGCCGCTCATCAGAGCGACGGCCTTTTCCAATCCGATTCAGAGCCTCAACCCTGAATCAAACAAGCTCACTGAACCTGGGTACGAGCGATCTTGCCGTTGAAGGACTCAGCCATATCGGCGTCAGCATCCTTCTGGTTGTTCCAGGAGAACATAGCGCGGAGCTTCGGGCCAACGGTCTCGAGGTGCGGGTGAGAGTACTCTTCCTGCAGCTTCTTGAACTTCGGAGCGCCAGCAGCCTGGTCGTCCATGAACTCCTTGGCGAAGGAGCCATCCTGGATGCGCTTCAGCTGGTACTGCATGCGCTTCTTGGTCTCTTCGTTGATGACGGTGGAGGTGTAATCGCCGTACTGAGCGGTGTCGGAGCAAGACCAACGAGCCTTGTTCAGGCCACCCTCGTTAGCGAGGTCGACAAGCATCTTCAGCTCGTGGAACACCTCGAAGTAAGCGATCTCCGGCTGGTAGCCAGCCTCGGTCAGCACATCGAAGCCCATGTCGCACAGGTGGTTGATGCCGCCCATGAGGACATCCTGCTCGCCGAACAAATCGGTCTCGGTCTCTTCCTTGAACGTGGTCTTGATAGCGCCTGCGCGCAGAGCGCCAAGAGCCTTTGCGTAAGCCAGGGTGATTGCCCAGCCATCGCCACGAGGATCCTGCTCGACAGCCACGACCACCGGGACGCCACGGCCAGCGGCGTACTCACGACGCACGATGTGGCCCGGGCCCTTCGGAGCAACCATGAACACCGGGTGATCCTCAGCCGGCTTGATGTAGCCGTAGTGGATGTTGAAGCCATGAGCGAATGCAATGGCTGCGCCGGGCTTCAGGTTCGGCTCGATGTCGTTCTTCCAGATCTGAGCCTGATACTGATCAGGAGCCAGGATCATGATGATGTCAGCGACCTTGGCGGCCTCCGGCACAGACATAACCTCGAGGCCCTGCTCCTTGGCATATTCGACGGACTTGGAGGTAGGACGCAGAGCGACAACCACATGCACGCCAGAATCACGGAGGTTCAGAGCGTGAGCGTGGCCCTGGGAACCATAGCCGACGATGACGACGGTCTTGCCCTCGAGAACGGAGAGGTCAGCGTCCTTTTCGTACCAAATCTGAGCTGCCATAACTTAGCACTCCTTTAATAAATATTTGCAAATTAATTTTTGCATGTTGCGAGTTTCTGTGATCCATGCTGCAGAACTCGCTACTACTAAACTACAGCATGGAACCGTCAAGGCACGGCGGCGAAGGATTTTGTCCTAAACCTGATGCCTATCATACCCATGATTACATGGGAATGGCCTGATGGTTGTCCGCCAGTTGGAACACGTTTTTCGCAGCGTTTGTTTAAAACCGCCGCCGCAGTGCAAAACAGCACAAACCGTGCGTTCCGCTTGGCAAGTCTTGAATTATGGAATTATGGAATCATGCAATGTGAATGGTGCGAATCAATCTGAACCGAATCAATCCATGATCAATCCATGTAATCGGCGTTCTTCGTCTCACGGCAAGTGAGCACTGCAACGAGGCAGCACACAGCCATCACAGCGAGATACAGACCCACAGACTTCACACCCCAGTGGCTGGAAAGCCATGTAGCGATGGTCGGCACGAAAGCCGCGCCCACGATTGCCGCAAGGTTGTAGCCCAGTCCGGAGCCGGAGTAACGCACCGAAGCCTTGAACAGCTCCGGAAGGAATGCGCCGATCGGGCCGAACGCCATGCCCATGAGAGCGAAGCCAACGCACAGGAACAAGAGCACCTGCCACGTGTTGTGCTGCTGCATGAGCAAGTACGGGAAGAAGATCGCGAATACCACAAGCGCCACGGACGAGATGGTGAGCGCCGGACGACGGCCGATGCGGTCAGCGAAGTTGCAGGACACCACGATGAAGATGGCGAACGCGAAGATCGAAATCATGAGGAAGCCAAGGTATTCCTGACGGCTGAAGCCCAAATGCGTCGTGCCGTAAGCGAGGGACCATGTGGCGAGCGTGTAGAACAGCGTGTAGGTCACAGCCACGATGAACGTGGACTGGAGCACCTGACGCCAGCTGGTGCGGAACACCGTGACGATCGGAGACTTGACGACCTTGTGCTTTGCCATGGTCTGCTTGAACACAGGGGTTTCTTCCATCGTGACTCGCACGGCGAGGCCGACGATCACCAGGATGGACGACAGCAGGAACGGAACGCGCCAGCCCCACTGAATCATCTGCTGATCGTCGAGGTTCGCCTCAAGGATGAAGAACGTGCCGTTCGACAGGAAGAAGCCGATCGGGGCGCCCAGCGCCGGGAACGAACCGTATGTTGCGCGCTTGCCTTCAGGCGCGTTCTCCGTTGCGACCAGCGACGCACCGCTCCATTCGCCGCCCAGGCCGATACCCTGGATGAAACGGCACAGGCACAGCACGACGACAGCCCACACGCCCCACACAGCGTAGCTGGGCAGGCAGCCGATGAGCACGGTTGCGCAGCCCATCGTGAGCAGCGAAGCAACAAGCGTTGCCTTGCGGCCGAGGCGGTCGCCGAAGTGGCCGAAGATCACGGAGCCCAGCGGACGAGCGATGAAAGCAATGGAGAATGTGAGAAGCGATGCGAGCAGTGCGACCGTGGGGTCGTTGTCAAGATTCGTGAAGAAAATCTTGGGGAAATAGTTCGCCGCTGCGGTGCCATAAGCATAGAAATCATAGAACTCGATTGCAGTGCCGACCATTGATGCGGCGATGACCTGCTTGACTGAGTTCCTTGCCACTTTTGCCGTGGCTTGCATGGCTTTGTCGACTGCGGTTTCTGCCGCCGCTGATCCTTCTGCCATTGACATGAGTATTGCCTCCGTTGTTTTCGACGAGGCGATGCGTCTGGGCGATTGCTACTGCCATTGCTCTGGCTGGCCTTGGGCATCTGCCTATTGGGCATTGGCCTGTTGGCGTTGAGCTTTTATTGCTGCGAATCGACTGTGGTGCCGATTGTGTGCCAATTACATGGCTTGTGCAATTGCTTGAGGCATCGTTGAAAACCCTGCTATCAGGCGGGCACAACGGATTGTGTCTGTTGAGCCCTTCCTGCACCGCAGGCGGGCTCTGTATGATTTTCAGTCCACCAACGATGAAGGCGAGTTAATAATTCGACCCAGGACAACCAGAATGTTGCGCAGGACGACAATGGCGTCGCTAATAATCTCGCCAATAATGCCGGTAATGCTGTTGGTGCTGATAGTGCTGTTGATGCTGTTAGCGACAGCAAGCACAACGGAAGCAACGGCTGCGACATTGGCGGAAACGACACCCTGAGCCTTCATAGCGGTGGACCTCCTTCCTCAAAAGTCCGGTGCATCCCGCGGCGTGCGGCACGATGTGCGATGAAGCGCAAACCGTGCGTCCACCGGGTGGACACCCTGTATCTGATGAATCCCAGCCTGTTTGGCTGACGTTGGCTACAACCTAGGCACCGTCGCCTAGCGGCTGAGCGCTAGTGTTCACATAGTGGACACATTCGCGTTCGTTATGTGTGCTATGCGGGCAATGGCGCGGGGCTGGATGGGCGGGGCTGGATGGCGGGGCGGCGGGCAGGGCTGGATGGCGGGGCGGAGCGGGGCGGCTACGTGCCAGCCGCCACTCACACATAAAGCCCCGGTAACCACTCGCCGCCTCAATGTGCCAGCCACCACTCACACATAACCGTCATAACAGCACCAGCCGCACAAAGAACCCTTGGAAAAAGCCAATCCCATCACCCGCACGCACCACAACGCGCCCGATGTGACAGCTGCCACGCACACATAGCCACCCGTCCGGGAGCTCCACAACACCAGAACCCAGCAAATAAGCCGATCCTACAAACCCAACACCCATCCGCCGTCCTAATGTGCCAGCCACCGCTCGCACATAACCATCCGGCACAAACCACCACGACCACCAGCCCCCCCGCAAACAAACCGACCCCCACACCACCCCGCACCCCGACAAACCCATCCAAGGCGCAAATGTGCCAGCCGCCACTCACACATAGCCACCGCAACGGCACCAACCACTCAAAAGAGCCTTGGAAACAAGCCAGCCCTAAGTCCACCCGCGCTAACTCACACCCAATGTGCAAGCCACCGCGCACACATCATAACCGAGCCGCCGGTACTCCCAAACATCAACAACCCCGAAAAACAGCCACTCCTGCACCTCACCTCAAAACCAACAACCCGCCCAAGGCGCAAAAGTGCCAGCCACCACTCACACATAACCACCGCAACGGCACCAACCACTCAAAGGATCCCAGGAAACAAGCCAGCCCTAAGTCCACCCGCGCTAACTCACACCCAATGTGCAAGCCACCGCGCACACATAACCGAGCCGCCGGTACTCCCAAACATCAACAACCCCGAAAAACAGCCACTCCTGCCCCACCGCGAAACCAACAACCCACCCAAGGCGCAAATGTGCCAGCCATCACTCACACATAGCCACCCATCCGGAAACTCCACAACTCCGGAACCCAGCAAACAAGCCAATCCCAGGTTCGCCCGCGCCACCCAAGCGCAAATGTGCCAGCCACCGCTCACACATAACCGCCAAAGTAACGCCAGCCACACAAGGAACCCCTGCAAACAAGCCAATCCCAAATCCACCCGCGCCGCCACACGTCCAATGTGACAGCCACCGCTCGCACATAGCGGGGATTTGCACGGCAACGCGCCAATGTGCCAGTCACCACTCACACATAGCCGCCAGCAGGGGACAAAGCCGCGACGGGAGGAGCCTAGAAACAAAGAACCCCCGAGATTCCGTAGTCGGGAATCTCGGGGGCTAATGGATAGTATCGAGGATTGGTTCAGGATTGGATAGGGTCAGGGCGTGGGCTTAGGCGCGACACCGCTAGTGAGTATCAGCGTTGCACACCGCTATGCATCGCACCATCCGCGCTGCAACACGACGCCGCAGCACCGCGCACATCGCGCCGAGCCGAGCAACATGTGCATTGTGCGGCGAGCGCCTCATACTGCATGAGCCATGCATGCGGCGACGTTCAACACCGCGCCACGGCACACCGCACAGCATCACCGCACGCAAGCACCGCGCCACACTGATGCACCACACCGATGCACCGCACGTACCGTGCAGCTCGGCACCGCACCGCACGCCGCAGCGCCACACACCGCGCACCGCACCACGCACCGCGCACCGCGGGCTTAGCGGACCTTCTTGATGCGCACGATGAGCCACGCCGCGATAAGCACGATGACGATTGCCACGATGAACACCACCGTGTAGGCCTGGCTAGGCGTGCTGGTCACACCCATCACGGACTTGACGATGACCACAATCAGTGAGGTGAACACCGAGCCAATGACCGTCGACAGCGTGTTGGCGAGGTTGAGAATGCCCAGGTCCTTGCCGGCTTCCTCGGGGTTGGGCAGCACGGAGACGTTGAGTGCCTGGTCGATGGCGTTGTAAGTGCCGTAGCCCAGACCTGCGATGGCGGCGAACAGATACATGCCCACCGCGCTGTGGAACAGCAACGGCATGGCGGCACCGAGAGCAAACATGCAGCTTGCGAGCGCGACCGGCACCTTGCGCATGCCGATCTTATCGGTCAGCGGTCCAGCGCCCAACGCGGCGACGAGAGACACGATGAGTGTGATCACCGACATCGTGGCGATCAACGCGGCCGCCTTCGTGCCGCCGTCCGGATCACCGGCATACACGTAATCCTGTGCGATGTAGAGCTGGTAGGAGTTGATCATCCAGTAGCCGCCCATCATGAGCGTGCGGCCGGCGAGCGCGTAGTAGAAGTCAGGCGCGTGGCGCGGCGGACGGAACGAAAGCAGCAGCATGCGCAGCGAGAATTTCTCGCGCGGCTCGTCTTCGTTGCTCTTCTCGCGAGGCCAGATGGCCACGACGGCAATGCCGATGAGCGCGAACACAGCCAGGCCCATCACCCAGCCTGCATCCATGCCGGACTGACCCTGCGCCAGCAAGCGTGCGCCCACGAAGCTACCGATTGTCTGACCGGCGGCAATGCCAGCGCCGTAGAAGCCGGAAACGCGGCCACGGAACTTGTCGGGCACGCGATCGGACATCGTGGCGACGAACGGGGCGAGCATGACGTTGTATCCCAGCTGTGCCATGCACCAGAAGAACAGCACGGCGCCGAAGCTGTGCTGCACGAGCGAGACGGCGCCCACCGACAGGCCTGCGACGATGCCGCCGGCGATGATCCACGGTGTGCGCTTGCCCCACTTGCTGCGGGTGAGGTCGGAGAGCGTGCCGAAGATGATGTTGGCCAGCAGCGCCACAATCGAGCCCACTGCATTGATGGTGCCGAGCATCGATTCCTTGGCGCCGGCGTTGATGTTTTCAAGCACTGCCGGCAGGATGATCGACGAAAGCGCCACCCACGGGATTGCGCACAGCACAGCGGACAGGGTGAAACCGATGCCCAGCCGCACCACTTCGGTCTTTGTGGGGATGCTGCCATCCGCGGCTGCCATCGGGTCACGCATGTCGTTGAAGGCGGATTCGGTGTTCAATGCTTCCGCCCCCACCACGCTGGAAAGCGCTGTCGCGGGAGCACCGGAATCCGTTGCCGCCACAACGTTCTGCACATCGGTGTTTTGGACCGTTTCAGGCGATCCCTCCGGCCGATTTTCCTTGGTGATGAATGGTTCGCCGAGCTTGTCGACGGATTCGAACTGCTGTTGGGTGAAAGCATGGCCTACATCCGGGCGTTCGATACCGGGAATCGCCTCACGGTCCTCGTCGGCCGCCGTAGACCCGGGAGCTGCCTCTGGAGCGGGTTCAGATGGATCAACCGCAGGTCGCAGCTCTTCGCGGGCATCGGCATCGTTGCCAGTGCCCAAGCGATCTGATGCGTCGTCGTTCATGATTGTTTCCTCCTATCATGTGCGACTATCTGTGTTTCAATTATGAGGCGCAGCATAACGTCGAAAACTGTGATTACCCCAAGGATTCCCACAGTTCAGACTCATTTCACTGCACAGCAACCGTCAAACGTTTGCCAAACGGCTGTCAGCGTGTCGTATCGCCTTTGATGAGCCTCACAGGAATGACTTTGCGTTCGGCGCGCCGATCGCGGCGCTTACCGTCGTATTGCATCTCCTCTGCGAGAAGGTGCACCAAGCTGTGGGACAGCATACCGACGTTTTGGCGCACGGTGGTGATGCGCAGCCCTGCGGCATCGGCCACCAATGTGCCATCGAACGACATAATCTGAACGTCCTGCGGGATCTTCAGACCACGCTTCAACGCTTGTTGTACAGAATACGCCGCCGCCATATCCGGTGCAATAATCGCGTCCAGACGCGGAAACGATTCGAAAGCGGCCACCGCAGCCTTGCTGAACAACGGCAGCTGTGCCACGTGATCTACCTGCACGTAGTCGACACGCACGCCATGCGAAGCGAGCTCCTCTTCGAGGGCGCGATGGTAATGGGTCGTGGGGAACGACGTGTCGTTGCCCTGCGAATCGATGGGGATGTCGCGGAATTGCGAGCGCGGGCCGCCCATTTCCACCACGCGCTTGGCGCCGCTATCCAGCAGCTGGGTGCATACCAGCCGCGCTGCCTGCAGCCAATCGCTCTGCACAATGGGGATCGAGGGGTCGATGAAGCGGTCGAACGCCACGATCGGCGCCTCAAGGGCCGCCACGGAGCTCTCATCCTCAGCGTGGGAGCAGGTGATGAGACCGTCAAGCTTCTTGTGCCGCAGCATGTCGAGCAGCACGGTTTCGGCGCCGGGCATCTGCTCCACGCCGAGAGTCACCGGCACTTCATCGATGGTGACAAGCTGCTTGTGAATCTCCGACGCCAGCGAAGCGAAGAACGGATGGTTAAGCGTAGGCAACAGAACGCCCACGAGCCCACTACGCTGGGCGTCCGCGCGATGCAGCTTCTTCTTGGGTATGTAGCCCAAATCCTTCACCGCCTGCATCACTCGGTCATGCATGTCTTGCGAGACATAACCCGTGTCGTTCACAACGAGTGACACCGTGCTCAGCGACACCCCTGCCTTGCGAGCGACATCTCTCATGCCAACCATTGCGGCCTCCCTTCCCTCCGGCGTGCCGGAAGTAGACGCCGTGGTATCCCTGCCACTGGCGCCGTATGTCTGCGTTCGATATATGCGCGTATGCGAAATCCCTTAAGAAATCAGGCATTCCTAAGGACTCGCGCTCTCCCAAGCTCTCGAACGCCCGAAACCGGAACGTGCCGGCTTCGGCAATCGCGCATCTGCTGTTTTCGATGTTAACACGGGAGCAAGTTCCGCTGCATTACGCCACACCGGGCGTTTCTCAGTCGTTCCCCGTGTCGCGAAAATTCATGTGCACAATTCGATTTTCTGTGCACACTTCGCTCTGTGGCGGGCAGATATGTCGAACAGCGCGCAGGGCATCAGAACAAATACCACAGACTCCACAGTCCTAGGCCGCCTTGCCCTAGGCCGCCTCGGGCGCCTGCGCCGCGGGGATTCAGAGAACCGCCAAGCGCCTTGCAGTTCGCCGCAGACGCCTAGCGGTTCTCACAGACCTCGCCGGTTCTTTACGGCCTCGCTGGTTCTCACAGGCTTACAGCTCGTACACCACGCCTTCCCACGGCGAAAGCTTGCCCAGCAGCAGGCTCGCAGCCGCATCGTCGGGGTCGGTGGTCGACAGCACAATGCGCGAAGCATCCACCTTGCCGTCGAGCGCCGCAGCGGCCTGCGCGGGCACATGCGCCGAACGAGAGCTGCAATTGACAACCACGAGCAGCGAACGGCGCGCATTCCCAAGCACACCGCCCTCCAGATGACCTTCCGTACTGCCTGCCGCACCGCCGTCCGAACGACCTTCCGCACTGCCTGCCAGACGACCTTCCACGCCGCCGTCCGAATCCGGCAGCGAGCGCAGGAAGTCATACACCTGCTCATCCTCCGGGTCCAGCAGCGTCCAGTCGCCGGCCGCCACAATGGGATTCGTGTGGCGCAGCTCGATGAGCTTCTGGTAGAACGCAAACACGGAATCGGGATCATCCACCTGCGCCTCGGCATTGATGACATCGTGGTTTGGGTTCACGCTGATCCACGGTTCGGTTGGAGCGTATTCCGCCGTAAAACCCGCGTATTTCGTGGAATCCCACTGCATCGGCGTGCGGGCGTTGTCGCGCGACTGGGCGGCAAGACCGGCCATCATGTCATCCGCTGACTCGACCTTGGCTTCCTCGACGCGCTGATGATACATGTTGATGGACTCCAGGTCGCGATACTGGTCGAGGCGCGTGAAACCAGCGTTCGTCATGCCCAGTTCCTCGCCTTGGTAGATGTAAGGCGTGCCGCGGTGCAAGTGCGCCAGCAATGCGAGCGCCTTGGCGGACCTGACTCGCATGTCGTCGCTCGACGTATCGCCCCAGCGGCTCACGACGCGCGGCTGGTCGTGGTTGTCAAGGAATATGCTCGCCCAGCCGTTGCTGGCGACGGCATTTTGCTGCGACGCCATCGTGCGCTTGAGATCGGTGAGGCGCATGGGCTTGGGGGTCCATTTGCCGCCCTCGCCGTGGTCAATGTCGAGGTGCGTGAACACAAACAGCATGTCAAGCTCGCGATTGCGCGGATCGGTGATGTGTTCGTCGCGGGGGCCGCCCTCGATGCCGGTGCCTTCGCCCACGGTCATATAGCCGTCGCGGCCATCGAACACCTCGCGATGCATCTCCTGGAGGAATTCGTCAAGGCGCGGGCCGTCCTCGCAGAACCAATACACGTTCGAGTAGCCCTCGGGGCCGATCTCGCCATCCTCCATCTCGCCATTGGGGCCCAGATGCTTGGAAATAAGCGTGATCACGTCCATGCGGAAACCGTCAATACCGCGATCCATCCACCAATTCATCATGTCGTACACCGCGTGGCGCACGGCAGGATTTTCCCAATTGAGGTCCGGCTGCTTCTTCGAGAACTGGTGCAGGTAGTATTCGCCGCGCTTGGGATCGTATTGCCACGCGCTGCCGCCGAAGTAGGATCCCCAGTGGTTGGGCTCAGCGCCGGGCGTGCCGGGCTCATGGCCGGGCTTGGCCGGACGCCACCAATACCAGTCCGCGTGCGGGTCGTCCTTGCTACGGCTGGCTTGGAACCATGGGTGTTCGTCCGACGTGTGGTTGACCACGAGGTCCATGACGACCTTCATGCCCAGCCGGTGTGCCTTGGCGAGCAGTGCATCCATGTCAGCGAGAGTGCCGAACATCGGGTCGATTTGCTGGTAGTCGGCGATGTCGTAGCCGTTATCGTCTTGCGGGGACTTGTAGACGGGGCTGAGCCAGATGACATCGACGCCCAAGCGTGCCAGATAGTCGAGACGCTGGGTGATGCCGCGCAGGTCGCCGATTCCGTCGCCGTTCGTGTCTTGGAATGAACGCGGATAAATCTGATAGACCACGCAATTGGCCCACCATGGGTTGGGCGATGCGCCGTTGGTGCGCACGCTATCGGGAAGTTCGATGCGCTGAGTGGATGTCATGATGATCCTTTCTGCTCGGCAAGGCCGCTTCTTGGCTTCGTTGCGGTGCCTGTGTGCGACCCGAGTTCAGTGACTTGGACTGTACGGCCTGAGGCTGGATGGCCTTGGGCTGGATTGGCTTTGGGCCCGCTTCTGTCTTCCATTATTGCCGCTCCACGCCGCTGCCCGCGCCACCAGCGCTGCACACCACCAGCATCCGCGCCGTTATCACCCATGCCGCTCGATGGCACGAACCACCTCGCTAGGCAGTGCGGAGGGTATGGAAGTATGCGGTGAGCTGACGGGAACAATCGGATTCGAGCACTCCACCATAAACCTGCGGCATGGCGCCCACATGCGGATCACGGGGGATATCCCACACAGAACCGCACGCGCCCATCTTCGGATCCCACGCACCAAACACGATGCGTCCCATATGAGCGCTCACCGCCGCTCCCGCGCACATCGGGCAGGGTTCCAACGTCACGACGAGCGTGCAATCCGCAAGATTCCACGTGCCCAGCGCACGAGCCGCCGCACGCATCGCCTCGACCTCGGCGTGGGACAGCGGATCGCAATGCACTTCGCGCATATTGCGGCCCGTCGCAATCACCGCGCCATCGGCGTTCAGCACCACTGCGCCAATCGGCATGTCTCCGGCAACAGCCGCGGATTGTGCCTGGCGCAACGCCTCGCGCATCGCGCCTTCATAAGGCGAGCGCTGCTTGGTATCCGCGCGCACAGGAATCGGCGCGCCAGTGTGCGCATTCGTAGTGTGGGCGGCATCGTCTGCAGTCATGTCTGTGGCCATCTCCACGGACGTGACCACAGCCGTGTCTGTTCCCTGCGTAATCCGTCCCTTGTCATCTGCCATGCCACCATGCTATCTAAGCCCGAACCGCAACCAGCTCCACGCCACCGGCCACATCCACTCCGCCAGAAATCCCCGATCTCACCAGTCACGGACACCCCACCTGTCGGCTGAACTCCGCCGGCGAAGTATCCTGAAAGCATGACCATGAAACTCACTGTGCTTGACCACCCGCTGGTGGACCACAAGCTCACCGTGCTGCGTGACAAAAACACGCCGTCGTCCCTTTTCCGCCGCCTCGTCTCGGAGCTCGTAACGCTTGAGGCATACGAGGCCACGCGAGACCTCGCCGTCGAGGATGTGCCCGTCGAAACGCCTGTGGCGCCCACCGTGGGCAAGCGCATCGCCGGACCGCGCCCGCTCATCGTGCCGATTCTGCGCGCCGGACTGGGAATGCTCGACGGCATGACGTCGCTGTTGCCAACCGCCGAAGTGGGATTCCTCGGCATGAAGCGCGACGAATCCACGCTTGACATCATCACGTACGCCAACCGCCTGCCCGACGACCTCTCCGGTCGCCAGTGCTTCCTGCTCGATCCGATGCTCGCCACTGGCGGCACGCTCGTGGCAGCGATCCACTACCTGCATGAGCGCGGTGCGAAGACCATCACGTCGCTTAACATCATCGCTGCGCCCGAAGGAATCAAGCGGCTGCGCGAAACCGTGGACCCCTCGATTGACTTCCACGTGCTCACGTGTGCGCTCGACGACCACCTCAACGAGCAGGCTTATATTGTGCCCGGTCTGGGCGATGCCGGCGACAGGCTGTACGGCGTCGTTGACTGAGGCAGCGGCTGGCTGAGGTGGCGGTTGATTGCGGCAGCGCGTGGTGCAACACGGCATGGTGCGGCACAGCGCGGCGCAGCACAGCGCGACCGGTTCGACTGATTCAGCGCAGTTCCATACCGTATTCCCGCGCGGCCTGTTCAATCGGCGGCATACCGAAGCGTTCGATAAGGTCGCGCATACCCTGCGCATTCGCCTCGCCGTGCTTTGCGGCGCGGCGGATGCAGCGATCAAAGCCCACAAATTCCGCCGGATCTGACTTCGTGTGGAATTTATCGGCGTACATGACGAGCTTCTGCTCCGCGGTGACCGGCACATAATCCGCCACCGGGAGCGGGAGCTCTTGTTCTTTCACAGCCTTGGCGGTCAGGCCGATTCCCGTGTGATTGCGCGCGAACTGCGCCAAATCCTCACCGAATCCGCATGCTTTGAGCAACTTGTAGCCGCGCAACCCATGCTGGATGTATTTCGAATGCTTGAACCGCAGCGGTTCGCCATCGCTGCCATCGGATTTGATGAGCTGGTACGTGCCGATGTCGTGCACCATGCCGCCCAGCGCGAGAAGGCGTTCGTCGAGCGGCGTGCCGTCGGCGTGCGTGATGGCGTCGGCGCGGACGAGGCTCAGCGCGAGGCGTGCGACGATGACGCAATGCGTGTGGATGATGTCGTAAGCGTGCTGTGACGGCGCGAGTGCGCGGTGCAGCGCGGCGACACGTTCGATGTCGAACTCGGTGAGTCCCGTGGCTTCCGTGAGCGGGAGGAAGTCCATGTTTCCGGTCATGCCAGGGGTTGTGGTGATGGGGGTTGTTGTACCAGAAGTAGTGCCGGGAATCGCGGTGCCAGGGGTTGCGGTGCCAGGAGTTGTTGTATCCATATTCCCCATAGTGCCACGGCATTCCCGACATGGCGGCGGATGGCAATGCCGCAGCAAAACCGCTACGCAGCAGGACACCGAACCAACCGCCCAATGTGTCAGCCGCCACTCACACATAGCCACCACAACAACACCCACCGCACAAGGAAACCCCGAAAACAGGCCGCTCCCGTATCGAGCCACACCACAAACACACCCAATGCGCCAGTCGCCACTCACACATAGCAGGAATCCAGCGCATCAACACTGCAATGTGCAAGCCACCGCTCACACATAGCCGCCACAGTAGCACCGGAGACACAAGCAAACACTGAAAACAGGCCACTCCCGAATCCACCCGCACCACCGACACACCCAATGTGCCAGTCGCCACTCACACATAGCCGCCACAACAACACCCACCGCACAAGGAAACCCCGAAAACAAGCCAATCCGGAATCCACCCACACCACCCGCGCGCCCAATGCGCCAGCCACCGCTCACACATAGCCACCACAACGGCACCCGCCGCACCACGAACCCCAACAAACAAGCCAATCCCCCATATCATCCACACCACCAAAATCCCTCAATGTGCCGCAGCTCAGCCAGCCCGCAAAGAACGTGATACTCTGGGAACAGATAGCCCGTTTCGGTACCACCCTCTGGTGGTATTGATGCGGGTTATTTGATTCTTACCAGTACATCATCGGTCGGCATCAATGATGTACACCACCCCATATTTGAAGCCGCACGCCCACCGCAATGCGCCAGCTACCACTCACACATAGCGACCACAGCAGCACCGGAGACACAAGCAAACACTGAAAACAGGCCGCTCCCGCATCAAGCCACACCACCGACACACCCAATGTGACAGCCACGGCTCACACATAACCGCCGCAACGGCACCCGCCACATCACGAACCCCAGAAAACAAGCCAACCCCTAACCCACTCGCACCACAAACACCTGCTATGTGACAGCCACCGCTCACACATAGCGAGGAATCCGACCCGACAGCGGCCAATGTGCCAGCCGCCACTCACACATAACCGCCACAACGGCACCCGCCACATCACGAACCCCAGAAAACAAGCCAACCCCTAACCCACTCGCACCACAAACACCTGCTATGTGACAGCCACCGCTCACACATAGCGAGGAATCCGGCACGACAGCGGCCAATGTGCCAGCCGCCACTCACACATAGCCCCCCTCTATGACACGTCGGCAGCTGCTCAGCACCCTTCAGGTCTTCGGCGCGCTTCGCTTTGGGCTTAATAGACGCTGTCGTAGCGATTCACATCGGACGATTTCGTAGACCATTGGATAGACTTGCCATAGGTTTGGTTACTTTCTGCGATTGCCGTGCCGCAGCGAAAGCCGCACCTCCGCAAAGGCCACGCCGCAGCGAAAATGCGGGGCTTCGCCAAGCGCGAGGCGCGCCAAGCGGAAACACAGCGCCACAAACGAAGGAAGTATTGCATTCACGTCATCGTAAGTGAACCTTGGCGAGGATCACACCGGACAGGAGCTAGCCCCATAAAGGCAGCGACCCGCCAGACAAGGCAGGCCGCCACAGGCCCGCCCACCGCGGCCGCACACCGCAGGCCCACGCGCACGCCACAGCTAGGCAGCCCGGCAGGCCAGCGCCACACCATATACGTCCATACATCTGCACATTGAGCTCAAAGGAGGAACGATGGCAGAACCGAAACCAGCGCAGCCGCAGGCTTCAGCACAGCAGGCTTCAACACCGTGGCATAATCCGCTGCGCGACAGCCGAGACCTGAGGCTGCCTCGCATCGCAGGACCGTGCTCGCTCGTCATCTTCGGCGTCACCGGCGATCTATCCAAGAAGAAACTGCTGCCCGCCGTCTACGACTTGGCGAACCGCGGCCTGCTGCCGGTGAACTTCGGCCTGGTCGGCTTCGGCCGCCGCGACTGGACGAACGAGCAGTTCGCGGCATTCGTCGAAGAGAACGTGCGCGCGCATTCCCGCACGCCATTCAATGAAGCCACGTGGAAGTTCCTCAGCGGCGGCATTCGCTTCGTGCAAGGCACCTTCGACGACCCCGCTGCATTCCAGCGCCTGTCGCAGACGGTCTCCGAACTTGACTCGGAGCGCGGCACACAGGGCAACCACGCGTTCTATATGTCGGTGCCGCCACGCGCATTCCCCACAGTGTCGAAGATGCTGCGCGATTCCGGCCTGTCGCACTCGCAATCGGGGGCATGGCGTCGCGTCATCATCGAGAAGCCGTTCGGCCATGATTTGCAAAGTGCCAAGGAGCTCGACCGCGTGGTTTCCGACGTGTTCGACCCCGGCTCCGTGTTCCGCATCGACCACTACCTGGGCAAGGAGACCGTGCAGAACCTGCTGGCGCTGCGTTTCGCCAACATGATGTTCGAACCGATCTGGAACGCCAACTACGTCGACCATGTGCAGATCACGATGGCCGAGGACATCGGCATCGGCGGCCGCGCCGGCTATTACGACGGTATCGGCGCCGCACGCGATGTGATCCAGAACCACCTGCTGCAGCTGCTCGCCCTCACCGCCATGGAAGAGCCGGTGTCGTTCAGCGCCGCGGACCTTACCGCCGAGAAGACGAAGGTGCTCTCCGCCGTGCGGGTGCCCCACGACCTGGCGCACACCACTGCCCGCGGCCAGTACGCCGCCGGCTGGCAAGGCTCCGAGAAGGTCATCGGGTATTTGGATGAGAAGGGCATCGATCCCAATTCCCGCACCGAGACCTACGCCGCGATTCGTCTCGACATCGATACCCGCCGCTGGGCTGGCGTGCCGTTCTACCTGCGCACCGGCAAGCGCCTGGGCAAGCGCGTGACGGAAATCGCCGTCGTGTTCAAGCGCGCCCCGCACCTTCCGTTCGAGCAAACCGCCACGCGTGAGCTGGGGCAGAACGCCGTCGTGATTCGCGTGCAGCCCGACGAAGGCATCACGCTCCGTTTCGGCGCGAAGGTCCCCGGCACCGCCATGGAAGTGCGCGACGTGTCGATGGACTTCAACTACGGCAGCTCGTTCACTGAGGCATCGCCGGAAGCCTACGAACGCCTGATTCTCGACGTGCTGCTCGGCGATCCGCCGCTGTTCCCCACCACCCGCGAAGTGGAGCTCTCGTGGGAGATTCTTGACCCGATCGAACAATACTGGGCCACGCTCGGCCAGCCGCAACCGTACCGCGCCGGCACGTGGGGCCCGAAGGAAGCCGACGAGATGCTTGCCCGCGAGGGCAGGATGTGGAGGATGCCATGATTGTGGAAATGCCTGACAGCACGACGTCCGAGATTTCGCGCAAAATCGACCAGTTGCACGAGGAGCGCGGCGAATCTGCGCAATCCCGCGTGCTCACACTGATCATTTCAACGACGGACGCCGAACTCGAGAACGCGCTGGAGGCCGCCAACGCTGCGAGCCGTGAGCATCCGTGCCGCATCATCGCGGTGGTGCCATCGAGCTCGCGCACCCCGATCGTGGACGATGACGGCACCTGCCATCCGCTGGACGCGCAGGTGCGCTTTGGCGCGGACGCTGGTGCCGGCGAGTGCATTGTGCTGCACCCGCATGGTGGTTTGAACGATCACCTCGACACGCTCGTGATGCCGCTGCTCGTGCCGGATGTGCCGATTGTGGCGTGGTGGCCGACAAATCCGCCGTTCAATCCGTCCGCTGACTCGCTCGGCCGCATGGCAACCGCACGTGTGACCGATGCGCTGCGCAGCGACTCGCCTGCCGCGACGTTCGCGGAGCTGCGCGAGAACCGCACGCCCGAAGACACCGATATGTCGTGGACCCGACTGACCGTGTGGCGCGCGCTGGTGGCGTCGCTGCTCGACCGCCCGCCCTACACGCCTGTGCTCAAGGCGACCGTGCGTTCCGGTCCCGCGTATCTGCCCGCGTATCTGCTGGCCGCATGGCTTGCGTTGACGCTGAAAGTGCCGGTGACGCTGGAGACCGATCCCGATGGCGAAGTCGTGACGGGTGTGTCGCTGTGGCGCGAGGATGGCGAGATGTCGCTTGATCGCCCGCATGAGGACAAGTGCATCATCTCGCTGCCGAATCAGAAGCCGCAGACGCTTTCCGTGCCGCGCCGCACGCTTGAGGATTGTCTGAGCGAGGAACTGCGCCGTCTTGACCCGGATGAGATTTATGCTGAGGTTGTAGACAAAGGTTGGGATTTGGTGCGACGCCCTGCGTGACGTTGCGGCATTCCGCGGCAGTGCAGCATCCTGCGAAATGCGGTGATGCTGCGAGATGCGGTGATGCTGCGGTGGCGCTCCAGCGCCGTGATATGTAGGCTGAATTGCATCGCGTTGCCACGAATACGGTGATTCGCTGGCGACGCGATGCACTTTTGTTCATATACGCTCAAGTTCCAAACATTATTGAACATAATTCAAACAACATAGAAATAATAAACAAACATGAATGATTCAATTTTTTACATCAATCACTCAGATTCGGACGATTCCGATGAAGGCCTGAAGGAAGCGCTGGCGCGCCGCGAGATGGTGGTCTACCCCGACAAGCAGATCCTCGTGACCGCGGTCGCCACCCGCATGCTGCTCAAGATCAGCGACCTGCTGACCCGTCAGGAACGCGTGGACGTGGCTCTCACCGGCGGCACTACCGGCATTGACGTGCTCAAGGCCGCCAGCGTGAGCACCGCGCAGGGCATCATCGAATTCCCTCGCGTGCATTTCTGGTTCGGCGACGAACGCTTCGTGCAGCAGGATTCCGACGACCGCAACGCCAAGCAGGCACGAGAAGCATGGCTCGACGGGCTGGTGCGCAACGGCCTGCTGCCCGAAGAAAACATCCACGAAATGCCCGCAGACACCCGTCCGCGCCGCGAAGCAGACGTTGCCCCCGCACGCACGAATGACGAAATCCTGGATGCTGCCGCAGAACGCTACAACGACGAACTCTCCGTCGCCTTGGGCAACAAGGAACGCAAGACGCTTGACATCGCACTCTTCGGCGTGGGCCCGGACGGTCACTTCGCATCGCTGTTCCCGCACCATCACGCAATGCAAGTGCACGACCCCAATCAGCGCGTGACCGGAGTGAGCCACTCCCCCAAGATGCCGCCCCTGCGCCTGAGCCTCACGCTGCCGTTCATCCAGCAGACGAACTATGTGTGGATGGTCGCCTCCGGTCTTTCCAAGGCCGATGCCGTGCACTCCGCCATCGAGCGCCCCGGCGATCCGGACATTCCCAGCTCCTTCGCAGCTGGCCATCGCCAGACCCTGTGGATGGTGGACCGCAACGCATTCTCCGCTCAGCAGCACATCCTGAGCTAACGAGCGGGCTTCACCACATACAGGCTTCACGCAAGCTTCACGGATACAGCAAAGCCCCCATTGCCGTTTGCACAGCGCAATCACGGCAATGGGGGCTTTGCTATCTAGCCCTATGCTCCGTCATCGGCGATACAGGATGACGGAGAGGGGCGAAAAGACGAGACGAGAGACGCGCGACACAAGACGAAACCGTCACGACGCAAGACGCGAGACTCACCGAACGACAAGGAACGTGCGCTCGGCATGAATGGGGTCTTTGGGCAGTTCGGATTCCACGGTGACGTCATCCACGCGCGCCCATTGGGGGCCATGCCACAGCCACTCGATCATCTGCGCAACCGGTTCCGGCTCGCCCTGGATTTCCAATTCCACAGAACCATCCATGCAATTGCGCACCCAACCGACGATGCCTATGCGTCGCGCGGCACGCACGGATTCGTAGCGGAATCCCACGCCCTGCACCATGCCGGTTACCACAATGTGCTTGCGCACGTGGCTGGGGCGGCCGTCATTGCGCTCAGCCGCCCCAGTCAGTCCTGCTTCACGCCGCATCAGGCGGTCTGAATCTCCGAACGGTCGCCGCTCCACAGCGTGTGGAACGCACCGGGCTGGTCCACGCGACCATACGTGTGGGCGCCGAAGAAGTCACGCTGCCCCTGGATCAGCGCAGCAGGCAGGCGCTTGGAACGCAGGCCGTCGTAGTACGACAGCGAGCTGGAGAACGCCGGCACCGGGATGCCCGCGAGCGCAGCCTTCGCCACGACCTCGCGCCACGCCTCCTGCGCGGATTCCACGGCCTTCGTGAAGTAATCGTCGAACAGCAGCGAGCTGAACGCCTCCTGCTTGCCTGCCGCCACGTTGTCGTAAGCCTCGGAGATGCGGTTGAGGAACTTGGCGCGGATGATGCAGCCGCCGCGCCAGATGCGTGCCACGGCGCCCAGGTCAATCTTCCAACCGTATTCCTTGGCGCCCGCCTGAATCTCATCGAAGCCTTGGGCGTATGCCACGATCTTCGACGCATACAGCGCCTGGCGCACGGCCTCCACGAACGCAGCCTTGTCAGCGTCGTCGATGCCAAGGTCGCCGTTGGGGCCGGTGAGCGGGGTGCGGGCGTTTTCAGCGCGCTGCTCGCTCATGCCGGAAAGTCCACGGGAAAACACGGCTTCTGCAATGCCGGTAACGGGCACCGCGAGGCTGAGGGCGGTCTGCACGGTCCACGTGCCGGTGCCCTTCATGCCTGCCTTGTCCACCACAATGTCCACGAACGGCTTGCCGGTCTTGGCATCCACCTGATGGAGCACCTCGGAGGTGATCTCGACGAGGTAGGAGTTGAGGTCGCCCTTGTTCCATTCATCGAACACGTCGCCGATCTGCTGCGGCGTCATACCCAGGCCGCGGCGCAGCAGGTCATAGCTTTCGCCGATGAGCTGCATGTCGGCGTATTCGATGCCGTTATGCACCATCTTGACGAAGTGGCCGGCGCCGTCAGTGCCGATGTGGGTCACGCACGGCTCGCCTTCGGCAACCGCGGCGATGGACTTCAGGATCGGGCCGAGGGTCTTCCATGATTCCTCGGTGCCGCCGGGCATCATGGACGGGCCGTTGAGCGCGCCTTCCTCACCGCCGGAGATGCCGCAACCGACGAAGTGCAGACCGCGGGCGCGAATCGCCTTCTCGCGGCGAATCGTGTCTTTGTAGAAGCTGTTGCCACCGTCGACGATGATGTCGCCGGGCTCCATGGCATCCGCCAGAGCCTCGATCATCGCGTCGGTCGGAGCGCCTGCCTTGACCATGATGATGGCGGTGCGCGGCTTGGACAGGCTTGCCACGAATTCCTCAATCGTCTTGGCCGGAATGAAATCGCCTTCGGTGCCGTGCTCCTTCATGAGCGTTTCGGTGCGGGCGTACGTGCGGTTGAACACAGCGACGGTGTTGCCGTGGTGAGCGAGGTTGCGGGCGAGATTGGAGCCCATGACCGCGAGGCCGACGACGCCGATGTTTGCCTTCTTGCCGGCGTTCCCTGCATTTGTGTTTTCTGCCATGTGAAGCCTTCCATAGGATTCATGCGGCCGTCGAGCGTGAATCGGCCGCATATACGACACCGCGCTGCATGCATGACACCGCTTGGAGGCGCGGAATTATTGGAACACCGCCGATTTTAGCGGTAGCAGCGGAACAACGGAGCCCGTCACGTGCCGCCCGCATGCACCTCCGCTGTCAGCGTAACGCGACGGGCAGGGGCGGCTTTCTCGCCACCCCGCCACCCCGCGCCCGTTACCGCTGGAATACGTCCGGATGCTCCGGATCGCCCGGCACATCGCTCATGGTGCCTTCGACGCGCAGGAATTCGCGCCAGAAGTCCAGCGACTGCCCGTACGGTCGGGCGTCCGTGCCATTGGCGAGCAGGTCAGCTTTCGCGGCGAACACGTCCACCGTGCGCACGCCGTCGAAGTACGTGGCGAGGTTGTCGAGCTGCTTCGTGTCGTAGAAGTTGCTCAGCACCACTTGGGCGAGCCGCCGCGCGCGTTCGAACGGCAGGGAATCCCAATGCCGCATCTCGAGGAAGTTCTTCAGACGCATGTCCGGGAAATGCGTGGAGAGGATGTGCGAGATCTCGGCCTTGTTGAGCTCACGGTCAGGGTAAACATCCGCCGCGTTGTCGTGCCATGCTGCGCGCACCGGCTCGTCGCCTGTGTATTCGGGCGTGTGCGTGAGGTCGGTGACCATGAGCGGCGTGGCGAGCACGTCGTAGGCGTATTCCTCCCACGTGTAATTGTCGTCATACAGTCCCGCCGGCACACCGGTGCGCTGCGGGTCCAGGCCGTCCCACATGTATTGGCGCAGCAGCGGCCACGGGTTCTCTTCACCTTCGAAATACGGAGTGTTGCGGAAGAACAGGGCGAGAATCGGGCCGATCGCCACGCCGATGCGCAGTTTGGAGATGGCGTCCTCCTCGCTGGAGTAGTCGAAACTCACTTGCGTGGACGCGGAGCACCGCATCATGTTCCAGCCCAGGCGCCACGTGCGTCCGAAGAACTTGGTCATGCCGTCATAGCGCGGCTTGGGGATGATTGTGATGTCGGAGGCATGCGTGTGCGGCTGATAACCGTAGTTCACGAGGCGGATGTGGTGACGCGCGAGGATTGGGTCGATGTCGCGGCGGAATTGCGTGTAGAAGCGTGCGAAATCCTCATCGCTGTGGGCGATGCCGAGGGAGCACTCGATCTGGCCGCCCGGTTCGAGAGACACGGCGATGCCCGGCTTGGAAAATCCCAGCAATTGGCCGTTCTCCACATACCGCGTTGCCGGGTCGTACAACGCCGACAGCTCGTTGAGGACCTCGTGCACGCCATCCTTCTCGGCATACGTCACGGCATCATTCGTGCCCACGCGCACTGGCAGATGCTCGATTTCCACACCAAAACCGAAATCCTTGGGCTGGAGGATGCCGCCCTCAAAAAAATGCACCAAGCTGCTCAGATGCTTGGGGTTGACCGAACGGTCTTGATGAAAGTAATCAAACTCGTGAATCGTCATGGCACCAGCCTATCGATAGGCGCGCAGATACTCGCGCCTTTAGCTCTATGAATTATTTATGGTTCCTTTGTTTACCGTGCGGGGTGGTTATTGCCGTTGCATGCATGCACGGTGCAATCGCGACGAGCGCGGCGCCATAGGCATTGCCCTATCGCAACGCGCGCCGAGCCGCCCGGAATTCACCTCTCGAAATTCACCCGGGAAATCACCACGGCAAAGCTCACAGCGGATGCACTTCATAGCGTCCGGTGCGGTTGGACGCCACAAGCATGTGGTTGTTGGGCAGCTCGCGCCAACCGTCGCGCGAGTCCTGGGGGAATCCGCTGGATGCCACGACCACGCCGCCGCCATCAATGTCGCGGTATCGCAGCACGCGGTAGCCTTTGGAGCGCTCCCCCAGCCCGAAACGATTGTAGATTTCGACGATGCGCGGGCTCGTCTCCACGCGGCCCGCCGCATTGGCGACGATGAAGGTGTTTTCCGTCTGCACCATGCAGTTATAGGAGCTGTGCGGGTAGCGCTTGCGCAGGTCGGCGATGGCTGCCGAGACCGCTTCGGGCAGCGTTTTGCCTTCGCTCAGGTGATGCAACACGACAGCGAAGTAGATGGCGGAATCCGACTTGCCGCCCGTTGCCAGGATCTGCTCGCGTGTGACCGGAAGGTCAGGGTCATGCACGAGGTTGCGGCCGGAATCATCGGAAATGTCGCCATTGTGGATGAATGAAATGGCATCGGCGCTGAATGGCTGCTGGTTCTCGATGATGAGAGGCAGGTTCGATGACGCTAGACGCAAGTGGAACAGCGCGCCGCGGGCGCCCTGCTGGGCGAGCAAGCTTGCGGCGGGATCGAGGTAGGCGGGTTCCGTGGATTTGTACAGCGTCGTATAGCTACCGGTGGTCGCTGCACCACCGTCATCGACGCCAGCGCGGCGGGAGGAATCCGCCACCAATGCGGCTCCCCACCCGTCGTTATGCACGAGGGAAAGGCGCAGGTATTCGCGCACGATGCCCTCGCCCAGCACATCCTCCAGGCTCTTGTTCGTCCCCGCCGTCGCGTATCCCAGCAATCTACACATGAATTCCACTCTATTCGATGAGCACCGCACAACACAGCGTGCGGTTATCGATTCATGCTATATCCTTCGATTTTGTCTGGAAGATTTCATGGCGTCGCCTTAAAACGCCACGGGGGATCGTTCGCCGCCTCGGTTCCGCTCTGCCCGGTCTTGGCCTCGCCCCCTCCGGTCCGCCCCTCGGCCTTGGCCTTGGATTCAACCTCATCCTCGGCCTAAATGTGCCAGCCGCCACTCACACATAACCGCCCGTCAGGAACCAACACAACGCCAGACCCCAGCAAACAAGCCAGACCCCGCACACACCCATCCCACCGACCCGCCAAAGTGCCAGCCGCCACTCGCACATAACGACCACGAGAGGACAAGGCGCCACGACAGGAACCCGGAAAGCCAGCAAACACAACAATCCCCCAAACACCTAACACCACAACCACCATCCCAACCCCCAAAGTGCCAGCCGCCACGCGCACATAACGCCCATCCGGAACCACCCGCAACCCAGAACCCAGCAAACAAGCCACTCCCTGCACACACCCATCCCACCGACCCGCCAATGTGCCAGCCGCCACTCGCACATAACGACCCCGAGAGAGCAAGGCGCCACGACAGGAACCCGCAAAGCCAGCAACCGCAACAATCCCCCAAACGCCCAACACCACAACCACCATCCCAACCCCCAATGTGTCAGCCGGCACTCACACATAGCGGGGATTCAGCACCACCACCGCCCAAAGTGCCAGCCGCCACTCGCACATAACCGCCACAACAACACCAACCCCAGCCCAGAACCCAGCAAACAAGCCACTCCCCGCACACACCCATCCCACCGACCCGTCAATGTGCCAGCCGCCACTCACACATAACGCCCGCGAGAGGACAAGGCGCCACGACAGGAACCCGCAAAGCCAGCAAACACAACAATCCCCCAAACGCCCAACACCACAACCACCATCCCAACCCCCAAAGTGACAGCCGCCACGCGCACATAACGCCCCACGTGCGAGCCCGCGACAATGACCGATTGAAGCTATCATGAGGTCAGAAACCGAGAGAAAAGGAGCGAGGCATGGAGGCCACGAACCCGGTGCTGGAATTCCTCACGAAACAGCGCGGCGCTAAGGCATACGCAAACGGCGGCTCGCCCCAACCAGGCCGCTTCGTGCGATGGTGGCGCGCCCACCGCCCCAGCACCCGGGCGTTGGGGTGGATCGCACCACTTATCGTCACGTTCATCGGCGGATTCCTGCGCTTCTTCCGCCTGGACCAACCTCATGTCCTCGTGTTCGACGAACACTACTACGTCAAAGATGCATGGGCAATGCTGCAAACCGGCACCGAAAGAGCATGGCCGGACCCAGACGCCGGCTCAATCCTCAACCTGGGCGCGGGTGCAGCGAAAATCGACAACGAATTCGCAAACGGCAACGTGAACATCTTCCTGTCGCAACCCGAAGAAATTTTCACGCATCCGCCGCTGGGCAAATGGCTGATTGCGATTGGCATGAAGGTGTTCGGCGGGGCGTATCCCTTCGCATGGCGCTTCACCGCCGCCTTGGCCGGCACTCTCGCGATTTTGCTGATTGCCCGAGTGGCGTTTAGGTTGTTCCACAATGTAACAATTGCCACGACGGCGGCCATTTTCATGGCGTTCGACGGACAAGCGATCACGCTGAGCCGCACCGCCATGCTCGACGGATTCCTCATGGTGTTTGTGCTCGGCGCATTCCTCTGCCTGCTGCATCACCGCGAATGGGCGCTCGCCACGCTGCGGATGGCGCACGAACTCGACGTTGCGCGCCCCGGCATGGTGATTCGATCCGTCACTCTCACGCCTCGCGAGCGCCGCGGCGAAGGCGGCGACCGCCTCAAGGCGAACGCTGTCGCCGGCCAACCGTCCGTCAGGCTTGTGGTTGCGTCAAGCGGACCGATCGTAGCATTCAGCGGGTGGCGGCTGGCGGCATTCATACTGCTCGCATTGGCTACCGGCATTAAATGGAGCGGAGGGTACTTCCTCGCGGTGTTTGCCATCATCTCCGTGCTGTGGGACGGCTATAACCGCCGCATCGTCGGATATCGCGGATGGTTCGGCGCCATGGTCGCCAAGGACGGTCTGCTGACCGCCCTGTACGCCCTGCCGTTATGCATTGCCACATACTTGGCCAGCTGGATGAGCTGGTTCCTAACACCGGATGCGTTCTACCGCCATTGGGCCGAGGAGAACCCCGGAAGCGGCGTCGCATGGTTGCCGTCCACCCTGCGTTCACTTGTGCAATTGCATATTCATGATGTGCAAGTCGCCAGCGCAATCAGCGCACCTCGCCCCTCATCGTCCACGGCGCTCGCCTGGCCGCTGCAGCTCACCGACACGCTCTTCATCGGGAAATACCACGTCCAGCCGCTGTCGTTTGACTTCCCCACGCTGTGCGGACCATCAGCCGGTTCCTCTGACTGCCTGGTGACCGTTGCGAATGTAGGCAATCCTGTGGTGTGGTGGGCCGGCGTGGCATGCCTGGTGGCGGCGCTCGTGATGGCCATTATCCGCCGCGGCGACTGGCGCGTGCTGGCCGTGTGGTCCGGCATGCTGGCGGGCTGGGCACCCTGGCTGCTGTATATGAATCGCACCACGTATTCGTTCTACTCCATAGCGTTTTTGCCGTGGGTGATTCTCGCCACATGCTATTGGCTGGATTGGCTGGCGAGACGCGGGCGGTACGTGAATTCGTTGCGCAACGCCGCTGTTGTGCTGGATGTGGCGACCATTGCCATAGGCATCTACCTGCTGCCGTTGTGGACTTTCGTTCCGATGACCACCACGGCATGGCTGTTCCGCATGATCCTGCCCGGATGGGCACGCGGCATGTAGGCCTGGCGCCAGGGCGGATGGAGGGCGGGTGGAGATGTACGCTCAGTGCCAAGGGTAGTGGGCCATAGCCCCATCATCCACAAGCAAACCACCCTCCCCCTATGTGTCAGTCGCCACTCACACATAGCCAAGGATTCAACATCACCGCCGCCCAATGCGCCAGCCACCACCCACACATAGCCACTCTTCCGAAACCACCCCCAAACCAGACCCCAGCAAACAAGCCAATTCCACATCCGCCCACACCACAAACGCGCCCAATGCGACAGCCGGCACTCACACATAGCAGGGCATCAGAAACAAAAGGGCGTTATGTGCCAGCAGCCACTCACACATAACGCCCCGGCGGCTACGCCACCAACGTCAGATGCCGTAGCATTCACGCGTATTGCGGCGCGTAATGCGAGCCATCTCCTCCACGCTGCATCCGCGCACTTGCGCCATTGCCTGCAGCGTGTAGGGAATCATCGACGGCGAATTTGTGCGCCCTCGATACGGCATCGGCGTGAGATACGGCGCGTCGGTCTCCACCAGAATCCGCGTCGGATCCGCAAGCGCCAACGCCTCGCGAATCCCGTCATTGCCCTTGTAGCTCACCGTGCCTGAGAAACTCATGTACCAGCCGTTTTCCTTGCAAATCCTGCCCATTTGCGCATCGCCGGAGAACGAGTGGAACACCGTGCGTTCTGGCGCCCCATCGCGCAGCAGCGTTGCGATGCAATCCTCATGCGCGTCACGGTCATGGATTTGCATGGGCAGATTCAGCTCCTTGGCGAGCGCAATGTGCGCGCGAAATGCCTCGATCTGGTAACGCCGCGCATCCTCACCGCAGCGGAAGTAATCAAGCCCCGTCTCGCCGATCACCACGACTTCGCGCGGATTTTCACGCGCCAAACGGTCCACTTCGGTGAGAGCTTCGTCGAAGGGAATGTCATGCCACGGCATGTAATGGGGCTCCAGGCCATCCGGCCCCATTTGCGCGCGATGCCCGTGCGCCACCGCCTCATTGGGATGAATCGCGACGCCCGCGTGCACCTGGCCGGGGTATGCCTTGGCCATGTTGATGGCGGTGCGCAGATGCGGGTATTCGCAAGCGTCGTCGATGATGCCCGTCACGCCCACGCTTGCCGCGCGACGCAACAGTTCTTCCGTCGAATAGACCGGCACATCGTATTGGCCGCGCGCCGCTGCTTCGCTGCTCATGTATTGCGAGTAGTTCACCACGGATGCCACGTGCGTGTGGTTGTCGATTACCTGGGCGCCTTCCGGCAGCGGCTGCGGCAGTGCCGGCCAGCTGCGATCGCGATGCTTGTGATGGGTCATGTTTCCAGTCTACGCACGGCGTTCGGCGGCATGGCGGGGCTTGAGACTGGGAACTGGAGTTGGGCGGGAGACGGGAGGAGCCGACTACAGACGACCGGGAGGAGAGGGAAAGGAGGAGTTGAGCGGAGGGAGTAACAGAGGGCGCGGCGGAAGGAAGTTAGTCGGAAGAATTGAGCCCCGAAGAGTTAAGGCACTGAAAAGCAAAAGAAAACCCGGCGGAAGGGAAATCGCCGGGTTGGAGAGAAAAAGGAGAGAGAGAAGAAGGGATTGAATTATCGGCTCATGCCGGTCAGCTTCTTGCTGACAGTTATTATTAAGCCACGCCTTGCTTGAGAAACACATGCAATAACCTGAGAGTCTGCTGCAAATTTTGTGTCGGAATTGTGTTGGATTGTGCAGTGACGCCGCGACCGCGCAATTTTCACATCGCCATCAACCCTGGGACCACCGTGTCCGGATTGTTCCACCCCGTCAGTCGTCACCCCAAGTCTCCAATGCGACAGCCGGCACTCACACATAGCAGGGAGCCCGACGCAACAGGCCCCTATGTGCCAGCCGGCACTCACACATAATCGCCCGCCCAAAAAGATCCAGGACACAAAAGCCAGCAAACAAGCCATTCCCATGCCACCCTCACCAAGGCAAACCCAACACAACGGCTAATGTGTCAGCCAGCACTCACACATAACCGCCCATCTGAAACCGCCATAGCCACAAAGCCCAGCAAACCTGCCACATCCTCCCCTACCAGCAGCGCCAAAGCCCCCAATGTGCCAGCGACCGCTCACACATAACGGACACAACGGCGACAACCACACAACGAACCACGCAAACAAGCCAACCCCACACCAACCGGCAGCACCAAAACACCCAATGTGACAGCCGGCACTCACACATAACCGTCATCGCAACGCCAGCCACACAAAGAACCCCAGGGAAAAAGCCAATCCACATTCACCCACACCACTCAACACACCCAATGTGACAGCCGGCACTCACACATAGCACCGGCAAGGAGGCAGGGCACCGCAACAGGAACCCCGAAAGCCAGCAACCGCAACAATTCCCAACACCCAAGACAGCAACCACCACGCCCAATCCCCCAATGTGCCAGCCACCACTCACACATAACAGGGAATCCGGCGTGACAGGACTCAATGTGTCAGCCAGCACTCACACATAACCGCCATCGCAACGCCAGCCACACAACGAACCCTAGGAAACAAGCCAATCCACATTCACCCCACACCACCCAACACACCCAATGTGTCAGCCAGCACTCACACATAGCAGAGATTCAATGCAACAACATCACAATGTGCCAGCCGACACTCACACATAGCGGGGAATCCGACGCAACAGGACCCTATGTGACAGCCGGCACTCACACATAGCCGCCTGCAGTGCCGCACCATACCGCGCCACCCTGCACTGCTGTGCGCTCAGCGGGAACGCTGGGGTCTCGACTGAGCCATCTGCGCCTTGTATTGATAGCCCCATTTCTCCAAGGAATCAAGCACTGGCTTGAGGCTGCGTCCGAGCGGCGTCAGCGAATACTCGACGCGCGGCGGCACCTCCGCGTATACCTTGCGCTGCACCAAGCCGTTCGCCTCCATCTCGCGCAGTTTCGCAGTGAGCACCTTCTGCGAAATGGAGCCGATTGATGCGCGCAGCTCGCTAAAACGCTTCTTCCCTGGCATCAAGTCGCGCAGAATCAGCACTTCCCACTTGTTGCCGATCAGCTGCAATGTCGTCTCGACTGGACATGCTGGCAATTCCTTGCGCGACACGCCGACGAACGTTGTATTTGCCATGATTTTTATCACTCCTCATACCTGAAATCATCAAATTCTTACCTTTTGGTGACTGAGTAACTTTTACAGTCTTGGTTACTTTTTGATAGTTTACGCAGTATCATCAATAGTGTCAAAAAGAAACCAAGAGGCGGCGGGAGACCGATCAGATGCCGCAGCGGCAGATCAAACACCTGCCAGCCCCAGGCAGCGGGAGACCGATCAAGTGCCGCAGCGGCAGATCAAACACCTGCCAGCCCCAACGGCGGAAAACTGATCAAACACCCACCAACCCTAGGCGGCGGGAAACCGATCAAATGCCGCCGCGGCAGATCAAACACCTGCCAGCTCCAACTCCCCCAGGAGGCGGCAGATCAAACACCTGCCGAGGAACTTAGAAGCCCTAAAGAAAGAAGAACAACCATGACATCCATCGCAGTAGTCGCAGCAAACGGCAAGTCCGGCAAGCTCATCGTCAAGGAAGCCGTCGATCGCGGCTTCGACGTCACCGCGGTCGTGCGCGGCGAAAACCACACCGTCGCCCAGCACGTCATCACCAAGGACCTGTTCGACCTGACCGCCGACGACCTCAAGGGCTTTGACGCGGTTGTGGACGCATTCGGCGCCTGGACCCCCGACACCCTGCCGCAGCACTCCACTTCCCTCAAGCACCTGGCGGACATCCTCTCGGGCACGCAGACCCGCCTCATTGTGGTCGGCGGCGCCGGTTCGCTGTACGTGGATCCCGAGCACAAGACACAGCTCGTTGACACCCCGGACTTCCCGGACGCGTTCAAGCCGCTCGCCAAGGCACAGGGCAAGGCCCTCGCCGAGCTGCGCGAGCGCAAGGACGTGCGCTGGACCTTCGTTTCCCCGGCTGCCGATTTCCAGGCTGACGGCGAGCGCACCGGCAAGTATATTCTCGCCGGCGAAGAGCTGAAGCTCAACGATCGCGGCGAATCCATCATCAGCTATGCCGATTACGCCATCGCCATCGTGGATGAGATCGCCAATGGCAACCACATTGGTGAACGCATCTCCGTCGTGCGCGCATAGCGCAAGGCACACCGCCCGCCGCGAATAAGCGCCCGTCTAGTGCAAGCTAGGCGGGCGCTTAGTTTAATCAGGCACGGGCACCGAGGATAAGACCCTGCTTGCCGCAAGCAAAGCGCAAGCCGCATCGCCTACCGCGAGCCGCATCATCCGCCACAAGCCGCATCGCTCGCCGCAAGCCGCAAGCCACCGCAAACCCGCCGCAAACCGCCCTGCCAAGCAACCACACCTAGCGCAGCCGCGACTCGAACACCATCGAGCGATCGCCGAAATACAGCGCGTCTCGCCACGATTCGTTGCCGCCCAAAGCCTTGGTCATCGAATCCTGCGCCACACGCTGCGCCGGCTCCACCTTGGGCTTGATCGGCACGAAGAACCACCGCACCAAGCCCACCACCATGTCTTGCACGGAATGCCACACGCCGATATACGACACAATCGCCCACGTGGTCACGATGGCGTTGAAGCCGGCGAAAACGGCATTGCCCCAGTTCTGAGACAGGTAGTCGGAGTAAAACACGAAGCACGAGAAGATCACGATCGCCCATGGCATCGCCACGTAAAGCGGCGGCGAAGCCGTGCGGTTCGAGACCTTGGGCGTGCGCACGAACGGGATTTTCGTATTCGTCATGCCTTGCTGGATGGATTTGAGGGTGCCAGCGAGGTTGACGGTGAGAAGCACGATGTTGAAACCGTAGATGCGGAATATGTCAGTGCGTTTATAGCCGTTGTATTTGAGGTCCGAGGCGTATGAGGCGAAATACGGCAGCGACGCGGCGACCACCCATGGGCTGAGCAGGCGTTGGTCGAACGGGTATCCGAGCAGAAATATCAGGCCGAAGCTCGACCATGCGATGGACGCCATGTAGTTGACACGCAGGCACCATTCGCCGAGTTTCACCGGCTCGGGCCCGGCTTTGCGCGCGCGCACAATGTTGAAGAACTTGCCGATGATGAGCAGGCCGCCGTTCGCCCAGCGGCGGCGTTGCACGACGAGCGAACCGAAATCCGGCGGCGTGGCGCTGTAGCTCAGACGCTCGGGATAATTGACCAAATGCCAGCCGTAATACCCCAGGTCCACGCTCGACTCGGTGTCTTCGATAACCGTGCGGTCCTGGATGTATGTCTTGATCGTGCGGGTGCCTTCCGTGGAGACGACGCAGATGTCGTCCAGCGCGCGTTTGCGAATCACCGCATTGGCACCCACCCAGAACGTGGCGTCGTAATACGTCATGCCTTGGTGCAGCACGTGCTGGATGTCCGTGGTGGCTGCGGCGATGCGTTCGATGCGCGTGGGCGCGCCACGGTACGACGAATACGGTGTCTGGATCACTGCGATGCGCTCGTTGCCGGGCTGTTCAAGCTGATAAACGAGGCGCAGGCAGTAGTCGCGCAACAGCATGGAATCAGCGTCGAGCGTGAGCACATACTCGGAGTCGCGCATCACGAAGTCCGGCGCTTCGCCCGGGCGGATGTCGCGCAGCACGATGCCGTCCGCCGACTGCTCTCGCTTGAGCTTATGCCCCATCAAGCCGATGAACGAGTTGAGGTTCATGGCTTTGTTGCCTTCTTGCGAGGTGGAGCAATACTGCTTGCGTTCGAACGACCAGCCGGAGGCTGTGAAGATTCGCACGAGGCGGTTGTACAGCTGAAGCAGACGTTCGGCGGGAATCCGTTCGTTAAGGTTCACGGCCTGCCGCAGCGCTTCATCGGTTTCACCCAATTCCCTCGCGAGGCCGCGCAGCACTTGGTCGCAGAAGAACTCATCCGTGTGGTCTTCCACCACCCAAGAATCTGCCTTCGCATCAAGCCAAGCGATGGCAGCGGAATAATCCTCCGCGCATTGTGCCACAATGCCGCGTCGGGCATACGTGTGGTCTTGCATCTCATCGCGGGCTTTGTCGCGGGCATCGCGGAAGCGGGCGGCGGGCGCCGCCAGTTCGTCCATCACCTTGGGCACAAGGTCGCGACTGGCTTTGAGTATGCGTCGGTGCTCGTCGTCCTTGGGATTCGGCGGATCATCTATGAGCAGCACGATGGCTATGTCCGGGAATTCCTGGAGGGCGGCGGACCAGATGGTTTTCTCGACCACCTTGGGTTGCTCCACGTATGAGGGGATGAGCACGGTGATCCCCTTGGAATACCCGTGGTCGAAATGCTCATCGAGCATGGCGCGCGGGATGCGGTGATGCTTGATGAACCGCCGCATGGCGCCCTGTCGCGTGACGAGATACACCATTGCGCTGAATATCAGCACCGTCACGATCAGCAAATACAACACGCCTTCGAGCACAAACCTCAGCGTTATGTTCGGGTTGTGCACGAAAAGCGTGAGCACCATCCTCACCATGTACACGACGTAGCACACGACGGTCATGATCATCGCACAGTATCCCGTGACGATTTTCCGACCGGTCGGGCGGTCATGCATGATGGACAGCGGCTGTGTGGAGCGTTCCGCGCCCCATTGTCTGCTACGGCCGTCATGCGCACGCTTCGCGGCTTTATGACTTGCCATTTTCTCTACCTCAAGTTCGGTTTTCACACAGGCCCATGCAGAGCACGGGCAGTTTTCACACTGTCCGCATAGAATGACGGAAACAGTGAGCTGCAACGTTATACCAAACGCTCTATCCCATGGCTGCATTCCGGTTTGATTCCAGTTTGGAAGCCACCCAACGCTTGGCAACGTTTATCGATACACTAAGGCTAGCGCGATAAAAGGACGCGGAAAGAAGCATGCATGAGTCGCAATAAACCATTGTTCCCAGGCCGCCGCTTTTCCGTTGCTCGTTTCGCAATATTCCTCGTTGCGCTGATTTTCATCGTCGCAAGCGTGTGGGGATGGCTCACCTACACGAAGATTTCGTCAAAGAAACTTCCCTACCCATGGTTCGGCGGCTATGCCGACGTCACATCCACGCCCAGCTACACATTCGAGTCCGACGTGGGCGACGTATACAAGAACGTGGTGCTGGGGTTCATCACGGCATCCTCCGGTTGCACGCCCACCTGGGGCGGGTATTACACGATGGACGACGCCGCATCACAGCTCGACATGGACAGCCGCATCGCGCGCGTCTCACGCGCCGGGCGCACCGTCACCATCAGCTTCGGTGGGCAAGCGGGTACGGAACTGGCTTCGCAATGCTCCACCGCGCAGGACCTCGCGGACGCTTATGAATCCGTCATCTCCCGCTATCATGTGTCGTCCCTTGATTTCGACATTGAAGAAAGCAATCTCGACGGATACAGCGATTCAGCCACGCGGCGCGCGCAAGCCGTCGCCCTGCTGCAAAGCAAAGCCGAGGAATCCGGCAATCCCCTCACCGTCGGCCTCACGCTGCCTGTCGACACCAATGGTCTGACGAGCGAAGGCAAGGATACCGTCGAATCCTTCCTCGACGCAGGCGTGAACCTCGGCTCGCTCAACGTCATGGCGATGGATTTCAACGTGCAATCCACGAAAGTGGACCAAGTCACACTGATCAAGCAAGCCCTGAACGCCGTGCACGCCCAATACAAGAGCATGCTGTATTCACGCGGCAAGCTGTTCAGCGACACGCAGATTTGGGAGATGATGGGCGTGACCGTGCTCATCGGGCAAAACGACACGGACGGGGAATATCTGACGCTTGACGACGCGCAGCAAATCAACACGTTCGCCATGCAAGCGAATCTGGGACGAGTGAGTATGTGGTCGCTCAACCGCGACCAGCAATGCGGTGAAAACGCCTCCGTCACCTCCACGCAAACCGCATGCAGCGGCGTGAAGCAGACCAAAGGCGAATTCGCCACGATTCTAGGCTCGGGATTCCGCGGAACGCCTGGCACGCTCGTCGACATGAACACCACATGGGAGCAAAACGGCAGCGCCTACCCGCAGTGGAACGAGACCACGCAGTATTCCAAGGGCGATAAAGTCGTCTGGGACAGCAAAATCTACGAAGCGCTCTCGCCCAACATCGGTATCAAGCCCGACAGCACCGCCGAAGGCACCGACTCCCCCTGGAGGCTCATCGGCCCGACAAGCTAGACCAGCCGCATCAGTAAGCGGCGGCACTGCCGCGCCTGTGCCGCGCAATACCGCTGCCGCACAACCCGAACACAATCCGCACAATTCACGCAAGCACAATCCATGCAACTCGCAATCCATGCAATGATTCTCTCAAGGAGCGCATCATGGCATTACCCCCGATCACCCCATCACCGGCGCAGCTAGCTTCCACGCAGCCGAGCGCGCAGCCAAACGCACAGTCAAACGCGCAGCCGACCATGCAGCCCAGCGCACCGTCATTCATGCCGCATGCCGGCAACCGCAACGTCCGCGTGTGGCTGCTCAGCATCGTCTGCCTCGCGCTGCTCGCAGGAACCGCAATCAGCTATTGGCCCTCGACGGTGGCGTTTGCATCAGCCCATCCGCATACAACGCTTGCTTCCATCATGTCGTTCATCCTGTGCTTGGCTTATGCAACGGAGCTTTCCAGCGTCCCTCTTTCCTGCCGACACAGCGTCATCCCGCTGCTGACGATCATGCTGCTCGTCACCGGCACGTTCAACGGCTTGTTCCTGCCGCTGATCATCGTGACGCTGCTCAGCTCCGCATGGACGGCTCGTAGCGTGCTCCTCGGATCCATAAGCGCTACAAGCGCTCTGGCAATCGTGCCTGTGACCTACCTCGTTCTGGGAGACGAGCCTGGGAAGCTGCGCGACATACTGGTAAATTCCGTGCCGACCGACGCAGCGTTCCATTATTTGATCGGCCATTGGATCGTGCCGCTTGTCATCCTCGCCTTCGCCTTCATCGCCACGAGATTCCTGTGCGACATCATCGTGTTCATCGCCACGGGGAGTCCAATCCGCGCGGCATTGCAGGAGTTCAGCGTCACCCGCACCACTGGCCTAGCCGTCGCCGACCTCGCCGCTGCCATTATCACAATCTGGATTCCTGCTATCTTCGAATTCTCCTTCGATCTGGCCAACATCCTCGACGTGCACGTGCTGTTCCTGTCGCTGCTGGATATCTATGCCTTGGCGCTCATGAGCTACTACACGATGCGTCACCTTGCACGCACCCGCAACTCATTGCACAGCATCACCGCAATAACCGATGCCCTTCCGCTGCCGCACGACAAGCCAGAAGACGTCATCGTCTCCATCATCAACAACACGCTCCCGAACGTGCGATGCTTCGTGTGCGAACCGCACCACCTGCCCTACCGCACATTCCACACATACCGCGTATCCCAGCCCATCGGCAACACGCGCAACCCGCGCGTCATCGTCTTCGAACGCAGCATGCTCAATCGCCCGTTCCTGACAGCGGACGGGGAGGTGCTTGCATCCGCCGCCGCAATCCTGTCCGAAGAGCTTCGCGCGCACCGCGAGGTCACGATGCTGCGCACGGAAAGCGAAACGGATCCGCTCACCGGCGCCTACACCTATGCGTCGCTGGTCGCATACCTCAAGACGCTGCAGACTGAAAACAGCGCGAACACCATCGCCATCATCTATGTGGAGCTTGAACGCTTCCGTCATGTCAATGAGCATTACGGCAGGCGCACCGGCAACATGGTGCTGCGCACCACCGCTGCGAGAATCCGCAGCCTCATGCCCGACGATGGCATGCTCGTGCGCGTGGGCGGGGATGGATTCGTGGTCGTGCTGCAAGACAAGTCAAACGACCTCGACCTGCCTGACCTTGCCAGCAAGCTCCATGACGCCACGTCACTGCCGCTGCATGTGGATCACGACATCGTGTCGGTCTCCACAATCGTCAGCACATCCGTGCTGGCACCCAGCAATTTCTCGCAGCTCAATTCAATTCTGGAAAGCGCCGGCGTGGACCTTGGGGAAGAGTCGACGGACGTCCAGGAAGACACCAGCCATTCCACAATGCCATCCGAATCGCTGCGCGAAGCCATCGAAAGCGGATCGTTCACGCTGCGTTACCAACCGGTGCTCAACCTAGATCACGACACGATCATCGGAGTCATCGCCATCCCGCATATCACCGATGCCGACGGACACGTTCTCTCACATGACTTCATCGTGAACGAGGCGCTGCGACTGTCTTTGGGCGCGAAGCTCACAACAAGCATCATCCAGCAAGGCGTGACCTTCCTGACGCAGCTGCAATCCACCACCCAGGGACTGAACAGTTTGGGGATAATCCTCAACGGTGGCGAACTCGAAGACCCCGCATTCTACGAGCAAATAGAGAACACAAGCAAAGCCCACCCCAACATCACGCTTCACCTGCAGTTCGGGCATGACGCCATGCAGCAGGCGCCGTCGCTGCCTGATTTCACGGAGGATCTACTCACGCTCGCAGCACTGCCCAACGTGAGCATCGCCATTGCGGATGCAGGCACGTCGTTCTCTGAGCTATCGGCGTTGTCCACGATTCCCGCAAATTCGATGGTGTTTGACTCCTCCGTGACGCAGGACATTGACAATCCCCGCACGCACAGCATCGTGGCAGAAATGCTGCAATCGGCCAAGCGTCACGATTTCAGCCTGTTTTTCAGCGGAGTGTCGCAGCCGCGCCAAGTGCAACAGCTGCGCAAGCTCGGGTGCTCGACGGTGCTGGGCGATGTTTTCGCAACGGCGATGACGGAATCGGAGCTGCGCATGCGCCTGACGACCACCGGTCTTTCGGCGAACGTCGAGTACGTGCTGCCCGCCGATAAGCCTGCCAATGATTCCACCGATTCCACTGCACAGCAAGAAAAGACCTCGCAGCGCGGAAAGCACTACGAGGTCCCAGAGATTCGGCCGATCACACGGCCGTCGTTCGATGACTGACGCGATTACTCCGCTGCGCCGTCAGCCGCACCGGCGCCTTCAGAGGCGGCCAGCTTGGCCTTCTCGGCGGCGAGGCGGGCGGCTTCCTTGGCGCGGCGGGCGTCAAGGTCAGCCTGGAAACGGGCCAGCTCCTCTTCCACTGCCTCCGGCGGAATCTTCTGGAAGATCGGCGTCGGCTTGGCAATCGGGGTATGGGGCTTGAGCTCTTCGCGCGCCCACGGATGCACGTTTACGCCTAGCTTGTAGTCGCCGGTGATGATCGGATACGTGAAGCCCGGCTTGTCAAGGTCCTCCACCTGTTCGATATGTGGCATCGGCGAGAACACGCCCGCGCCGCCCATCGTCTCCCACACCTTCTGCGCGGAATGAGGCAGGAACGGCGCAAGCATCACGTTCGCATCCATCACAGCCTGCGCAGCCGTGTAGAGCACGGCGGCGAGACGGTCGGGGTTGTCCTTGATCTTCCACGGCTCTTCGGCCGAGACATACTTGTTGATGTCCTGCACGATGCGCATCGCTTCGGAAAGCGCGGCCTTCTGATGATGCTCACCAATGAGGTCGCCCACGGTGTCGAACGCGGCCAGCGTCTCGTCAAGCAGCGCATGGTCGGTGCCGGTGAACGCCTCGGGCTTTGTCTCGGGAATCTCGCCGAAGTTCTTGTGCAGCAGCACGGCGACGCGGTTGACGAGGTTGCCCCAGCTCGCCACGAGCTCCTCATTGTTGTGGCGCACGAATTCCGCCCACGTGAAGTCGGAATCGGAGTTCTCCGGGCCTGCCACCGAAATGTAGTAGCGCACGGCATCCACGGGGTAACGCGCCAGGATGTCCTTGACATAGATGACGATGCCACGCGACGAGCTGAACTTCTTGCCTTCCATCGTCATGAATTCGCTCGCCACCACCTGCGTGGGCAGGTTGAGATGGCCGTATTCGCCCGGTTCGCCGCCCTTGTTGCCTTCGCCGTTGTAGGCGAGGATCTCAGACGGCCAGATCTGGGAGTGGAACGTGATGTTGTCCTTGCCCATGAAGTAGTAGCCCAGGGAGTTCGGGTCGTTCCACCACTTGCGCCATGCTTCGGGGTCGCCCTTGCGGCGGGCCCATTCGATGGAGGCGCTGAAGTAACCGATCACGGCGTCGAACCACACATACAGCTTCTTGTTGGGGTTGTCGATCCAGCCGTCCACCGGCACCGGGATGCCCCAGTCGATGTCACGCGTGATGGCGCGGGGACGGACTTCTTTGAACAGCCCCTTGGAGAAGTTGATGACGTTCGTGCGCCAGCCTTCACGGGTGTTGAGCCAGGCGAGGTTCGCGTCCGCCAATGCCGGCAGGTCGAGGAAGAAGTGCTCGGTTTCTTTGAAAATCGGCGTCTCGCCGTTGATCTTGGAGACGGGGTTGATCAGATCGATTGGATCGAGCTCGTTGCCGCAGTTGTCGCACTGGTCGCCGCGAGCGCCATCCGCGCCGCAGATCGGGCAGGTGCCCTCGATGTAGCGGTCAGGCAGCGTGCGCCCGGTGCTGGGCGAGATGGCGACCTGCTGCGTGCCCTTGTAGATGTAGCCGTTCTTGAGGCACTGGCGGAAGAGTTCCTGCACCACGTGCTCGTGATTGCCGGTGGTGGTGCGGGTGAACAGGTCGTAGCTCAGGCCCAGATCGCATAGGTCCTTCGCGATGACCGCATTGTAGCGGTTGGCAAGCTCTTGCGCGCTCACGCCCTCGGCTTCCGCCTGCACGAGGATCGGCGTGCCATGCTCATCGGTGCCGGAGACCATGAGCACGTTGTCGCCCTTCATGCGGGCATAACGGGCATAGACGTCGGACGGCACACCAAAACCGGCTACGTGGCCGATATGTCGGGGGCCGTTTGCATACGGCCAAGCAACGGAAACAAGAACGTTAGTCATAGTTGCGATTATCGATGTTTGCGCAGACAAGGGGCGAGCATTGCACGGTATGCGAACGGTGGGGGCGCGGACGGCAGGACGGGCGCGGACGGTGGCCGGCATGAGCCTTCCGCATGCACTTTCCGCAGGAGCTTTCCATGCTGGCCTTCCACATGGGATTTCCGCGTTGGCTTCCCGCAAGAGCTTTCCGCCCAGGATTTCCACGTTGGATTTCCACACTGGCTTTCCACATAGCGTGCAGAATTTTCCACATGGCGCACAATTTATCCCCTTATCCACAATTTTCGTCATGCGCCTCCCCCACGCGCGACAAATCGAATAGCGTTCAGACATGGCTACTATTACCCACACCATCACCCATGACATCACGCAATCATTCGACGCGATTTACCAGCCGGATGAGCTGCCCGGGGGCATGTCCCACATCGTGCTGCACCATGCCGGCGCCGTCAATGCCTCAGCGCGAAAGACACTGTATCGGTCAAGCGACGGACTGTCGCCTTGGCGCAGGGCCGAACTCGTACGACCGCTGCTTCCCTACGGCATCACCGTATGCCTGTGGCTTGCCGCATGGATCTGGGTGGGAGGCGAATTCCCCGAAGCGCTGGATGTGGTGGCGCCCACCCGTTACATGTCGGATGCCTACAACCGGGCGCTGAGACTGCATAACCGCACAGTTAACGGACGCGACCTCGTGATATTGCGCAGGCTGCGTGTGTCTTCTCCGTTGCGCACCGCATGCGACATTGCATGCCTTGATGATGCCGATGTCGAATCGCATGCCACGCAACGAGCCACGGTGGCGACGCTCATGAGGGAGTGCGCACTCGCACCGCAAACGTGCATCCATGCGCTGCAAAACAATCCACACACTATGGGCCATCCCGAAGGAGTGAGATTATTCCGCGATATGCGCGACGAAGAGGAACGGCTCAGACACATCATCCATGACCGCGCAAAGGAGCCGCCACTGCCATCGATGCCAACGCTGCATCCCGCCGTCATGGTGCCGGCGCATGCCAGTTTGCACGACAAGGAACAAGGCACTGCACATGCGATTGAGTGGCCAGAGATGCAGGAGGAACGATGGCCGAACACGCGATGAGCTCAGCGTTTTCATGGCGCAGCAAACACAAAAGCAGCAGACACGGCATGTCCGCGCCGGCGCTCACAGCCCCCAGCGCACCTGCAGCCCCCATCGCACCTGCAGCCCCTATCGCACCTGCTGCTGCAGCCAGCGTATCTGCAGTCCCCAGCGCGCCTGCCGCAGCTATCTATGTGTCCGCGACCGCGCAATGCGCGTCCGACCCGCGAACGCCGCCGCAAGACCTGTGGGAATTGGCACGCATCCCTGAATTGCGCAAGTGGATCATCGCAAACACCGCTGCCCCGGCGGCACTCATCAATGCGATTGCCCGCGCCGGTGGACCGGGTGTGCGCCAAGCCATGCAGCTGCTGCACGATTCACTGCAAGAACCCGGCGCGGAGGCACCGCCGCTCACTTCAACGACAGCGACGCCTGATACACCTTCTTGCGATTGGGGAACGAGCCGTCAGGCAAGGGATGTTCCTTGACGACCTCAGCAATCGCATCCTTCATGCGAATGCCTTCAGCCTTGGAGCGTTCTTGGGCGAGGTGCGCAAGCTGCTCGTCCGTCAATACTTCGGCGGATGCCTCGTTGACCTCCTCGGTGGAGGCACCGGCGATCACCAGCACAATCTCGCCACGCGGCGGATCGTCCACCACGCTTTGGCGCACCTGCCTGATTGTGCCGCGGCGCACCTGCTCGTAATCCTTGGTGAGCTCACGGCACAACGCCATCTGACGGTCGGGACCAAACGCCGCAAGCAGCGCATCCATCGTCTCATCGATGCGATGCGGCGCCTCATAAAACACCATGGTGCGCATTTCGTTGTGCAACGAGCGCAGCCGCTGCTCACGGTCACTCGCCTTGCGCGGCACAAAACCCTCGTAGCAGAAGCGGTCAGTGGGCAGGCCGGCGAGCGCCAATGCATCCAGCACGGCGGAAGGACCCGGGGCGCAGGTCACGGGCAGACCGCGTTCAATGGCGCGGCGCACAATCGCCAGCCCAGGGTCGTTGATCGTGGGCATCCCGGCGTCGGAAACAAGCAGCACAGTGGCGCCGCCCTCCACTTCGTCCAGCAAGGAATCGGCCTTCTGCCGCTCGTTGTGGTCATGGTTTGCCACCACCCTGCCGTTGACGTGCACACCCAGGCGGCGGGCAAGGTCATAGAGGCGACGCGTGTCTTCCGCAGCGACGATATCCGCCTGCTGCAGCAGAGCGATGAGGCGCAGCGAGGCGTCACCGGTGTTGCCAATAGGCGTTGCGGCGAGCACCACGCAACCATGCGGAACAGGGATGCCTGCGGCAACTTCGCCGTCGCGGCTTTGGATCGGCGTCGCATCGTCCTGCACATCGGCGGACGCAGGAGCGGAATCAGGAGCGAACGCAGCGGATGTCGTGGAATCAGCGGGAATCACAGGCGCCGCGGAAGCTGCAGGCGCCGCGAGCGTGCCCTGATTGCTCAGTACTGGTTTGTCTGCGGATGCCTCCACCCTTCTCGACGATTCGCCACGATCTGACACGAGTCCTTCATAATCATCGCCATGCGCATATTCCATGCCTCCAGTATCCACCACCCCGCGCATAACTCCGCCGGCAACCAACCTCATGCCATCCCTCAACCGCGTGCGCGCCTGGACACACAGCTCTTACGCCGCGCGTCTGTGTACACAGCGCAAGCGCGCACACGGCTGGCGCGCATCTGTTTCAGGCGCGAACCGTCTCTATGAGCGAAGCAACGGCAAATATCGCAAAGCCAGCAGCGAAGGCAAACATCGCAGCATCAGAAAGGTGCATGCACAGCAGCACGATGCCAACGACCGCAAGCACAGCGAGGACCACCCACAGCACGATTCGCCACGTTGAAGCCTGGTTATGTGCGAGTTCTGCCTGCCCTTGCGCTTGCTTCCCCTGCGCATCCCCCTGCACACGCCCCTGAGCGTCAGCCTGCGCAGAAGCCTGGCTCTCCGCAGTCAGCCTGTCTACCACGCTCCCACCGGCCCGTCGATTCACGATATCGCCGATGAGCGCACCGAGCAGCATCACCTCGACGCCCTGCAAAGCCATGTGCATTTTGAAATTCATGACGAGACCGATAATCAACGTGGCCCACACAATGACCGTCCCGACGATTTTCCAGACTTTTCCAGAATCCTTCACGAGTCTCCCTTCTCGAATCCACATTGTTTCGGCACGGAAACAGCCTACGCCCCTGTCATCATGCGAAGCAAGCCGACCTGACGCTTCCGATACCCGTAAGTTCAGCAGCGAGCGCCGCGGCAGCGCCACCGAGCGCCCGCAACTTCTCGTAGCTGAACGAGGCACCAGCGATAATTCTCACAGCATTCGCCACACCGCCCAGCGCCTTAATCAACTTCTTAATTTTTAAGATTTTCGCAGCCGGAAAGGCAGTAGACGCGATCAAGGCCGCGATAGCGGCAGCGCACTTCCAAAAATTAGCACGCCGTATAGAACCATTCTGCGCCCGTTGCACATTGCTCTGAATCCAGTTACGCGTCGCCTCATCCCCCTGAAGAAGAACAGCATCAGGAATAGCCATAATCAATGTAAGGCCACGCTGCAAATCCTCAGCTTTTCGCTCACTTAAGGAAGAGTCAACCGCCACAATTTGAGTCATCGCTTCCAACTGCGTCACTTCAGCGGCATTTGCCACATTCACGCTTGAAAAAGCCAATGCAACTGTCACTGCCGTCGCTGCAAGCATCTTGATATATTTCATTTGTCTCTCCTTGAAATAGGAATCGTCTCTTCTTCATACAGTCAGATGAAGAGCAGAATAATTTTCGTCACCCATCGCGCAACCGGCTCTCCCATGCCCACTGCACGACATGCGCTATAAATCACATGTTCTTCTGTACCGGTAAATCTGTTGAGAGCTGCGAAGAACCCTCCTGCTCCGGCATATTTTTCGACAGTTTTTCGCACCGGAGCGGGGATTCTGCTCCATGCTTTTATCACAGCGCGTGCCACGGCCGAGGCACCGATGCGTCGACTGACCTCAGCTGATTCCGCAGAACCCACCTGAAGAGTTGACGCTGAATCAACGGGAAGCGCCTCAGCAGAACCCGTTCCGAGCCCCAAAGCACCTGATGACAATGCCACAATCACAAGGAAAGAGCAAATGCCTCTGTCTAGGTCCGCAGTAAATCTCATATGCCTCCTCTCAAAAACACTGCGGGATCCTCGACGTTTCGCCGAGAATCGGCTCGTCAAACCGACTTGGTCTGTTTGACGTTGCAGTTCGATTGATGACGTTTCTTAAATTAATGTGAGACGCACAACAGTGGCGTTCTTTGTCGGATAACGTCCGAATTCTTGCGCATTTTCGGATTCCGGCCTTGATGGAAAAGGACATGGGCCGCGCCGGGTACGATTTTCAGTCGCTAGACAATGA
>NZ_PGFC01000001.1 GCF_002797875.1 Pseudoscardovia suis | reverse complement strand
ACATGTCCCGGCTCGATGACAATCTGCAGGAAGCGAACTGATCATCGCGCCATGGACGGGCATGATCCAAAGTGCGCAACCTTTCGGGCACTACCTGCGGAAGCAGACCTTCATGAGATCAGAGACTACATAGCTGAGACTCTGCTGGTACCTGATGTTGCCTTAAATTGCATCCGAGTCATCCGCAAGGAGATGGAGAAGCTTTCCTACATGGCAGACATCATTGCGCCGGAGGAACGTGAGCCGTGGCATTCCAGAGGCGTGCGCAAGATCATCGCGAAGAACTTCTACATCTACTACCGCCCGGATGAAGCATCCGGAAGGGTCTACGTCCTGAATGTGATTTATGCAAAACGTGATCAGCTCAAGGCCTTAAACAAAATGAATCTCTATGACTGACATAAGGCAGCTCTCCATTCGAGGGCTGCCTTTTATCTGCCGCCGCGCTCGCGGTGTATCTTCTCGTGACACGAACGACAAAGACTCGTTAGGCAGAAAAAGCACGCGGACCAGTTCCCGCAAACAAAGAGCACCTGTAATGGCGCCGATTTTCGGCTTTGAGCAGTTCCCGCAAACGCAGGTGCGAAACTTCAAAATTTTTCAATTTCGGAAGTGGCAGTATGAAATATATTGAAAGACCAGAATATATGCAGCGGCTTCTTGATCTTATGGGGACCCCGGATATCAAGATCATTACCGGAGTGCGCCGGCGCAGCATGTTGCGGATGCGTGGCCTGTGGTTATGAAGGGTCTTGTGTGCAAAAAGACGATGTGGAGATGATTCGTCAAAAACTCCTCGCATCGGATATGGTTGTTTTGCCACGCCGCTTTATTACTGTGGCATGAGTGCACAGCTAAAATTGGTCGTAGGCCGCTTTGCGCCTATAACAGCAGCTTAAATAGCAGACATCTCAAGTCAGCTTTACTGGCAGTCGCCGGGAGTCATTGTAATCATATGGCAGTAAATGTAGATTGTATTTGTTTTAGAAATCTTTCCGCGATTGGAGAGAACGTCTGATATCTTTTCCACACAAGGTACAGCTTTGTTTCAAGGCAAGGCATAAGCGGCCGGAACACAAGTCCGCTTTCGGGAGAGGTGTCGATCAGTCTGTCGAAGGTGAGCAGATATCCGAGATGCTCTTTTGTAAAAATAGAAGCGTTGTATGCTAGCCGGAAGGATCCCTCAAGATGCAGATCGCTCATCTTATCCCCGGCCCATTTTGGAATATCATTTTCCCAGCTCTGCTCAGAACAGAATAATGGCAGTCCGATCAGGTCATCCACATGGATGGCCTTTTTCTTTGCCAACGGGTCATCTTCCGGTATGACAAGACCCCAGAGATCGGCTTCAGGGAAGACGACGGATTCATACGTTCCTGCATCCGCAGATTCCGCCAACACCACAAAGTCCAGCAGCCCCTTGTCCAGCTTTTCCATGACCTGTTCCGTGTCACCGCTGGTGATGTGATACCGAAGATCGGGATAGGTCTGTTTAAAGGAATGGATTGACTGGGCAAGATAGCGGATCTGGAATGACTCCGCCAGTCCAAAGTACAGATCCCCGCCGGTGATGTCGTCCAGGGAAATGAACTCCTGCTCGATTCTGTCTGCCATACTGACCAGATCTTCGGCACGATTGCGCAAGAGGATTCCCTCATCCGTCAGCTTGATACTGAAGCTGTGCCGGGTAAACAGTTTCTTCCCGAGTTCATCCTCTAAACTTTTCAGCGATTTTGACAGCGTGGGTTGTGTTACATGCAGCGTTTCTGCCGCCCGCGTCATGTTCTCTTCCCGCGCGACCGCAAGAAAGTATCTGAGCGTCCGTATTTCCATCCTGAAAGCTTCTCTTTATATGATATGATATTCCAAAAACGAATAACGCGACATTCAATATAACCATTTGTAAAGAACCCGTCAAGCACCAATAAAGGATTGGTTGCCTCGATTCACTCATTCGGAAAACAGAAAAAGAGCCATACAAAATAGAAAGGCGGCAATGACCATGATGAAGACAGAAGACCTGAAACTCACTCGGGAATGGGACAAGACCTTCCCGAAAAGCGACAGGGTGAATCACAGCAAGGTGACCTTTGTGAACCGCTATGGAATCACGCTGGCAGCGGACATGTATGTGCCGAAGAATGCAGACGGTAAGCTTCCTGCGCTTGCAGTCAGTGGGCCTTTTGGCGCGGTCAAGGAGCAGAGCTCCGGACTGTATGCACAGACCATGGCGGAGCGTGGATTCCTGACGATTGCATTTGATCCGTCCTTTACCGGCGAGAGCGGCGGACAGCCCCGCTACATGGCTTCTCCCGATATCAATACCGAGGATTTCATGGCGGCAGTGGATTTCCTGTCTCTTTGTGATCTGGTCGATCCCGACCGCATCGGCATCATCGGTATCTGCGGCTGGGGCGGTATGGCCCTGAATACAGCGGCACTGGATACCCGTATCAAGGCTACGGCAGTCATGACGATGTACGACATGACTCGGGTCAATGCCAAAGGTTATTTTGACGCCGAGGACAGCGAGGAAGCCCGCTATGCCAAGAAGGCTGCCCTGTGCGCGCAACGCATTGTGGATTATAAGGCCGGTGAATATGCGCTGGGCGGCGGCGTAGTCGATCCGCTTCCTGAAGATGCACCTTTCTTTGTGAAGGATTATTACGACTACTATAAGACCAGCCGCGGCTATCATGCCCGTTCCTTAAACTCCAATGGAGGGTGGAATGTCATCGGCTGCGAGTCTTTCCTGAATCAGCCAATCCTTCAGTACAGCAATGAAATTCGCTCCGCTGTCCTGATCGTTCACGGAGAGAAGGCGCACTCCTGCTATTTCAGCCGGGATGCCTACGCCAACATGGTAAAGGACAGTAAATACACGGACAACAAGGAACTGATGATCATTCCGGATGCGGTTCATACGGACCTCTATGACGGCGGCGGTAAGGATGCGATCCCCTTTGAGAAGCTGCAGAGCTTCTTTGAGGAATATCTGAAATGAAAATCATTTTATCTCTGGAAGAACTCTACAGAAGGTAAGCTGCATTGAGAAAACCGGCTATTCTGATGGCTTCTATATTGTTCGTTCTTTCGGGATGTACAGCGCAAAAGAGTATCTCTACGGAGCCTCAAACGACATCTTCCCAAACAGAGAGTGTGATACCGGTAGAACCGTCCGATGAAGAAACACAGAAAGCGGAGGATACCATGCGATTATTGATCGGTGAAACAGAGGTTCCCGTAACCTGGGAAAACAATGCGTCTGTAGAGGCGCTGAAGGAATTAAGCCCCGTTACGATTCAGATGTCGATGTACGGCGGCTTTGAGCAGGTCGGTCCGATCGGGCAGAGCATCGTGCGGAATGATGTACAGACCGAAACAAGCTATGGAGATATCGTTCTTTACTCCGGAAACCAGATCGTTATCTTCTACGGCTCCAATTCCTGGGCCTATACCAGGCTGGGACATGTTGATCTGTCGCAGCAGGAATGAGAGAGATGCTTGGCGGCGGAGATGTTGCGATTACATTAGAATAATCTACGAATAATGGCAGGAACAAGGCTGCGCTGTTGAAAAAGACATCGACAACGCAACGAAGGGGTCGTCGGCATGACGGAGTTCTTTGACGTGAAGAACTTCTCCATAAGGCCTGTTCTGGTGTTTGCCGTTATCCTTCTTCTCTTCGGCTGCTATGTGACGCAGATCCATTACCTCTGCGACCATCAACGGGTGGACCGTGCGCTGCGACTGATGTTCAGTCACTATTTTGTAACGCAATAAGACTGCTGACAGGATTGAACGCATGAAATATACAAGACTTGGAAACAGTGACTTAAATGTATCGCGGATCTGCATGGGGTGCATGGGATTCGGTGATTCCGGACGCGGTCAGCACAGCTGGACGATTGACGAGGCACATGCAAGAGAAATTATTAAGCGTGGTCTGGAGCTTGGTATCAACTTCTATGACACGGCTATCGCCTATCAGAACGGCACCAGCGAGCAGTATGTCGGAAGGACCCTGCGTGATTTTGCAAGGCGGGACGACGTGGTTGTTGCCACCAAGTTTTTGCCAAGAACCCAGGAAGAGATAGACCGGGGAATTACCGGCCAGCAGCATATCGAAAACATGATCAACACCAGTCTGCAGAACCTCGGTATTGGACTACGTGGACCTATGCATCTATCACATGTGGGACTGGCAGACACCAATCGAAGACATCATGGACGGCCTGAACCGTATCGTAAAGGCCGGTAAAGTCAGATACATCGGCATCTCCAACTGCTTTGCCTGGCAGATCGCCAAGGCTAATGCTGTGGCAGAAAAAGAAGGCTTTGCGAAGTTCGTTTCCATCCAGGGACATTACAACCTGATCTTCCGCGAGGAGGAACGGGAAATGGTGCCGTACTGCGATGAAGAGAATATCGCTCTTACTCCCTACAGCGCCCTTGCTTCCGGAAGACTATCGAGGCGCTCGGGGGAAGACGGAACAAAGCGAGCAAAAGAAGATACCTATGCGAAGTTCAAATATGATGCGACAGCCGCACAGGATAATGTGATCATCTCCCGGGTTGCTGAACTTGCCGAAAAACGCTGCGTGACCATGACGGAAGTGTCACTGGCGTGGCTGCTCACAAAGGTGACCGCCCCAGTGGTCGGAGCGACAAAGCTTCATCATATAGAAGGCGCGGTAAAGGCATTGGATCTTTCACTGACACCAGAAGAGATTCTGTATCTGGAAGAGCCTTATGTGCCGCATCCGCTGGTTGGAGTTATGGCGCAGAACAAAAGAACGCGAAAGCCCATGGCGTAACGAAGGAAGAGATCGCCGCCATCATCACCCACGGGCGAATTCTAATGGTCGTCGCCGGTGAGGCGGTCAAAGAAGGGCTGAACCGCAGGGCGGTGGATAACGTTGCCGATGCCGTGGATGTACACAAAGGTGGAGCCCTACATACACAGAGCTTGATAGAGAGCTGGCGCAACGTCACAATGTCTCCGAGTCATCATGACCTGGAGGCATTTTCTGTGTCTGTGGGATTCTGCTTCGCTGAGGGCTGAACATGACCAGGGGCTATCTGACAGCGGTGCGCTGGATGTAATGTATCGTGACCACAATTCGTCCGGTCGGTGCGATGGGAAGAAAGAAGAAGGAAACGGCATGACAGAGAAAATGACGCAGGATCAGCGGCTGGATTATCTCGTGGAGGAATTCAAGAAAGACTCCGTCCAATACAAGGATTTGGAAACGCCGAAAGACACAGAGGGAAAGCGGTATGTCCTTCGGTCGCTGATGAACATCCGCATGCCAAAGCCATTCCCCGAAGAGGCGCTCGCCGTCCAGGATGACTATCTGGCAGGCAGGGCTGAAGAAAAAGGCGTCGTGCGTCTTTCCGACATCCCGGTGACCCGAGGCGCAGTGTCCATCTGGCAGGGTGACATTACGCGGCTTGCCGTGGATGCCATCGTCAATGCCGCCAATTCTCAGATGCTGGGCTGCTTTGTGCCCATGCATATCTGCATTGACAACTCCATCCATACTTTTGCCGGCATTCAGCTTCGGGCAGAGTGCAACCGGCAGATGGACCAGCTGCGCAGCAGATATGGCCAGGAATATGAGCAGCCGACGGCTGTGCCCATGCTGACGGATGCTTACAATCTTCCAGCGAAAAAAGTCATCCATGTCGTCGGTCCGATTGTGCAATACGGTTTGACGCCGGAACTTGAGAAGGACCTGGCGAACTGCTACCTGCGCACCTTGGACATGTGTTGGGAAAACAATCTGAAAAGCGTGGCGTTCTGCTGCATCTCCACAGGCGTATTCCGTTTTCCCAACAAGCGGGCGGCTCACATTGCCGTCAGCACCGTGAACGGTTGGCTGTCGCAGCATCCGGGCGCCATGGACAGGGTGATTTTCGACGTGTTCAAGGATGAGGACAGAAAATACTATGAAGAACTTGTATGACGCAATGCCGAACGGCTATCAGGAGAGCATTCAGAAGGGACTTGCCGCGGTGCAGTATTTCAGTGGGAATACGTCATTCGGAACGGGCTCGAAAGAGGAGCGAATCTCCCGGCTAAAGAATGAGATCGAAACGGCAGATGCCATCGTGATCGGAGCGGGTGCCGGACTTTCCACCTCCGCCGGGATGACCTACAGCGGGGAGCGGTTCAACCGATATTTCTTTGATTTCGCACGCAAGTATGGCATTCAGGATATGTATTCCGGCGGTTTCTATCCCTTCCCCGATGCGGAGACCAGCTGGGCGTGGTGGGCCAGGAACATCTATTTCAACCGATACATGGATGCGCCGAGGCCCGTCTATCGGCAGCTGCTCTCGCTTGTGCAAGACAAGGATTACTTTGTCATCACCACGAACGTGGATCACCAGTTCCAAAGGGCGGGCTTTGATAAAGATCGCCTGTTCTACACCCAGGGGGACTTCGGACTTTTCCAGAGCGTCAATCCATCCACGCAGAAGACCTACGATAACGAAGAATGGGTGATGAAGGCGATGGAGGCGCAGGGGTTCGTGCGGGATGGGAATGGAGCGTTTGAGGTTCCCGAAAGCGGCGAACTGAAAATGAGGATTCCCGCGGCTCTCATTCCAAAATGCCCCGATGATGGATCCGATGTGACCATGAATCTTCGTGTGGATGGATCCTTTGTCGAGGATGCGGGCTGGCACAGGGCGTCGGCGGCATATGCTGACTTTCTGCACCGCTGCGAGGGCCACTATGTGCTGTATCTGGAGCTGGGTGTGGGGGCGAACACTCCGGTCATTGTGAAGTATCCGTTTTGGCAGATGACCTTGGCGAATGAAAAAGCGGTGTATGCCTGCGTCAATTACGGCGAGGCGTTCTGCCCAGGCGAGATTGAGCGCAGAGGCATCTGCATTAACGGGGACATCGGCGATGTGTTTACGTCTCTGCCTGTGCCATTACTGTGAACCATCCGTGCCGGAGCCGGAGTGTGACACAGAGTTTGGGGCCGTATCCTCCTTTTTCGGCGATTGGACTGGTGGGTCGCCGAAGACGGAGGTTAGGGACTCTATTTCGGGGTGTGTAACTTCCGTCTTCGGCGACGGTTTCGGGGTTCGCCGAAGACGGAGGTTTGGAACCCCTTTTGGGGTCCTGTAACTTCCGTTTTCGGCGAATCCTGTATCGGTCGCCGATGGTGGAGGTTAGGAACACTGTTTCGGTGTGTGTATCCTCCGTCTTCGGCGACCCCATGGTTTTGTCGCCGAAGACGGAAGTTGGGGTGTTTGGGAACCGTCCGATGGTTCACTTGTTGAGCATGGAATGATCCCCGATGCGATTTATCCTGATGACATCATTCAGTGAAGCGAACCATTGACAAGAGTATTGACGGCGGACAAGCCAATGAAGGAGACGACCTGATGATTGAGGTGTTGAAAAACAGGTTTCTTGACAATCCCATGCGCCACCAGGGCATAGCATGGGAGGATGTCGAGATGTGCCTGAATGGGAATCCCGATGCGCTTGCCATCCTCAAGCGCATGGAGGAAAGCGGCGGAGAGCCGGACACAATCGGTTTTGATGAGAAAACCGGAGGTCTTATCTTCTGCGACTGTTCGAAAGAATCTCCTGCCGGTCGCCGGAGCCTGTGCTATGACGATTCGGCGCTTCTGAAGAGAAAGAAGAATCCTCCAACTGGAAGCGCCGTTGGCCAAGCGCACAAGATGGGAGTCGAGTTGATGACGGAGGCACTCTACCGCAGACTCCAAGAGCTTGGGGAATTCGACCTGAAAACCTCTTCCTGGATTGCCACTCCGGAGGCGATTAGGCAAAAGGGCGGAGCCCTCTTCTGCGAAAAACGATACGGTGTTGTGTTCACTTTTCATAATGGGGCTGATTCTTATTATGCTGCCCGCGGGTGGAGGGGTTATTTCCAGATCCCCTGCATAGCTGATTCCAACGCGGACGTCCTCATCGGTGTCGCCTGACCGAGAAAGGACGAGGTGGGGATTCGCCGATGATGGAGGTTAGGAGGGGTTGGATTAGCCTGCTAACTTCCATCTTCGGCGAGTCTGGGATAGGTCGCCGAAGGTGGAGGTTTGGGGTGCTGTTTTCGGGCCTGTAACTTCCGTCTTCGGCGATGGTTGTGGGGATTCGCCGAAGAAGGAGGTTTGGTGCCTGTTTCGGGGCGGTGTAACCTCCGTTTTCGGCAACCCACGGATTTGTCGCCGATGGCGGAGGATAGGCGGATTTGGGGGGACCGTGTAACTGCCGTCATCGGCGGTTCTTTGGTTGGTTCGCCGATGGTGGAGGTTAGGAGGGGTTGAATTAGCCTGCTAACTTCCGTCTTCGGCGACGGTTTGGGGATTCGCCGATGATGGAGGTTTGGGGTGTTGTTTTTGGGTCTGTAACCTCCGTCTTCGGCGACCCGCTGATTTGTCGCCGATGAAGGAGGTTAGGAGGTTGGGGGTGTAGAACAACTGTGTCATCATGAACCTCCGTTGGCTCATTGGATTGGTGTATCGGATTGGCGATGCATATGGAATCGTCCCGAACCCTGAACAAGATTCGAGACGATCGACATCACAATATTCAATTCAGATAGGGGATTGCGGGTTGCATGGCATGTTCACCAAGGCAACCCGCATGGAGGCTTGCCAAGGCAGGTTAACCAAGGCAAGCCCACAAGCGACCTGCGCTGGCGAATCCGACCTGCGCTGACAGCTCACCGGGCAGCTCACCTGACAGCTCACCAGATGGGGTTCAGCATGTTCGCCTTGCACTGGCTCACGGCGCCGTGCGCTTCGAGGGTCATGCGCACCTGCGGGCCACCCGCCTGGAACAGCATGGTCGCGGCGGCTTCGCCGCCGTTGAGGAACACTTCGGCGACCTGATGGTCGAAGAACACCTCAGCACGGCGCACCTGGGAGATGCCGCTGTCATAATCGTTGTCGTCGAAGCCGCCCTGGCCCTTGGTGACCAGGCGGGTCACGCCATCCTTGCGCACTAGGCGCAGGCTTTCGGTGATGTTGCCTTCGGCGTCGTCGTTCGCGGCGATGGTGAGGGTGAAGTCAGCGTCGTCGTCGAGACGGATGTCGGCATAATACATGTCGCTCGGGCAGTTGGCGGACCACACCTTCGCTCCCGCGGCGGTGTTATCGAAAGCCTCGACGTCGATGTTCGCGCCGATCAGCTCGTCGTACACTTCCTTGATCGGCTTGCCCACGAGACGATCGTTGACGACATGCAGCTCGCGCGGCAGCGACATGATGCCGTTGGCGCGGCAGGAGCCTTCGCGTCGCACGCCGGCGTGGTCCACGATCCAGGCGAACGCGATGCGGCGATCCTGGTCGTCGCGGAAGCTTTGCGTCGCATAGTAGCCCATGCCGAAATCATTCCAGCCGCTGTGTGTCACCGTCAGACGCGGTGCCTTGCCATCGTCGTTGATGTCGCCCACATACCAGCGCACTGGCTGGAAGCGTCCCTGCTTGTCGCGGTAGTGCATGAGCGCGCCGCAGGCAACGGTGTGTCCGTCGAGTTCAAACAGGTCGGGGCATTCGTAGGTGCGTGAGATCTGGTGGCCGAAGTCAGCGAGCACGGGACCTTCATACTGCCACGTGGAATTGCGGTGCAGCGGCAGGGCAGTGGAGAACAGCGTCATTGCGGGTACGGTTTTCTCATTGGGCTCGGCTTCGCCCGGCTTGCCCATCGGATACGTGGCGAACCATCCGTCGGTCTCGTCATGGCAGATGCCGGCGTTGGCGTTCTTGTCGAATTCGGTGACAGGCAGGTTGGTGGCGGTCACGATCCATGCGCGGTCGCCATGCGTCTTGTGCAGCGGCAGGTTGATCTCGATCTTGGGGTCGCGGAAGTCCAGGCCGGTCGTCGGCGTCGGACGGGTGATCCACGGCGTCTCCACCTCGAAGTGCACGCCGTCATGGCTCAGGCACGTGGTCTGGTATTCCTCGACGGACTGTTCGTCGCCGCGGGTCTCGGTGTGGCGGGTGAGCGCGAAGCGAATCGCGTCCGCATCCTCGCCCTTGCAGGGGTATCCGTCGGCGTCCACCGTGATGGCGGAGCCGGAGAACGCGCCGCCGGTCAGCGTATGGTCGGTGGCGAATTCCGGCTGGGGTTCGAGCACGACAGGCAGGTGCGTCCAGTGCACGAGGTCAGGGCTGACGGCATGGCCCCAGTGCATGCAATCCCAGCCCCAGCCGTAAGGATTGAACTGATAGAACAAGTGGTAGACGCCCTTGAACTGGCACAGGCCGTTGGGATCGTTCATCCAGTGGGCGATTGGCTCGAAATGCGCCTGCGTGCGTTCCGGCTGGTAGTGGATGTCCCTGACGCCGGGCTGTGCGTTCCACTGGGCGAACGCAGGGTCGAGGTTGACGTACTGGATGCCGTTGGTGAGGTCGTCGTCGCCTTCCCACAGGTATCCGAAACGGCTGACGGCATGGTCGATGCGAATGTCGAGCTCGGCGTTCACCGGCACTTCAAAATGGTAGTGGTGGCGGTTCTCGAGAGCGGGCATCGGCTGCGATGCCAGAACGGACCCATCCGCGGCGTTGGTGATGGTGACCTTGGCTTCGTCGCCGGTGCGTTCGACGAACAGGTCGAGCGCGGTGTATGCGCCGGTCGTGATGCGCGTGTTGGTGGTGAGGGGATCAGGGAGCATGGTGTGTTCCTTTCTCTGATTGATCGGTGGTTGGGAAGTATTGGTTGTTGTGGTGTGGTGGTTGGGAAATAAGGCGCACTCATCACACCCAGCTGGCATAAGCCACTGGATTGGCGGTTGGTGGTTTCCGGTTTTTCTTGATGCTTCGAGGCTTTTTCAGTCCTGCTTGAGGGCTTCTTCAGGCGTGGGGGAGGAGACCGCTACGGCTGAATCGCGTTCGATAATGGATCCATGGGCAGTGGTGAGTATGTCCCGAGTTTCGAAGCTCGAACGAAAGGGCTGATTAGGCTCGATCTGCGGCTTGTTGCGTTGCTCGATGATCGCCACCAGCTGGCGGACCGCTTCGAAGCCCATTTCGTAATGAGGCAGTTCGATGGTGGTCAGCCCTGGCCGAAGCACGGCGGTGATGTTGGGCAGGTTGTCGACACTGACGATTGAAATGTCGGTGCCAATGCCCAGCTTGAGCTGGTTGGCGGCCATGTAGAGCGATGCCGCGCGCACATCATTGAACGAGAACACCCCGTCAGGCTGCTGTTCCTTCAACAGCTTGAGAGCGCGCTGGTCAGCGTTGTCGTATTCCGTCGCCCCCACGATCAGATCCGGATTCTCGCGCATCCCCCCGTCCTGCAGCGCCTGGCGGTATCCCGCCAAGCGTTTGGTCTGCGCGATGATGTCCGCTTCGGAACCGAAGTAGGCGATTCGCTTGCAGCCGGCGCGCACCAGGCGGGTAGTGGCATCGTAGCCGATGGCGAATTCGTCCGGATAGATGGAGGGGATATCGCACTTGGCATCCTCGGCATCCACGACGACCGTCGGCAGTTTGCGCAACGTGTCGGGGACGTCGACCACGCGGTGATACATGAACGCATACAGGAAGCCGTCCACGTGGTATCGCTTCAGGGTGGCGATGCCTTGGCGTTCCAGCGTCTTGTCGTTGTTCGTGTTCATTGTGATGAGCATGTATCCGAGCTTTCGCGCGGCCTCTTGCGCCCCGAGCATGATGCGCACTGCGTTAGGCGTGGTGATGATTTCGTCGGTCACGAAGCCCAGGGTGTGCGATTTGTTTGTCTTCAGGGTGCGCGCCATCATGTTCGGCTCGTAATGGAGCGATGCGGCTGTGTCGCGGATGAGCTGGGCGGTCGCCTCGCTGACCCGGTTCTTGTCTTTGCCGTTGAGCACCAGGGAGACTGCGCACACGGACACCCCGGCCTTTTTTGCGATGTCCTTGAGGGATGTCATATGCCGCTCCTCATTGCTCTGGATGCATGCCTGCAGCGGTGGAAGCCTGCTGCAGCGCCCCGTGCGTGTCGTCGTCCTTCGCGCGGCTCATGCCGGGGACCTTGCCGATCATGCTGACCGCCAGCATGACGAAGAACACCGGCAGCGCGATGCCGAAGGCGGGGATCAGGCCCGGCCAGGTGACCCACGAGCATGCCGTCAGCACGAAGATGAAGGCAAGGCACAGGCTGCACAACGGACGCGCGACGACCATCTGCACCGTCATGCGCACGATCCAGCGCCAGGATTCGCTGAAATTGGATCGCAAAGCCCACGACAAGCTGCAGAACAGACCGTAGAGCACCATGCCGAGGAGCAGAACCCCAGCGCTGGCATAGCCGAGCTTGCCAGCGTCATGGAAGTTTACCACCCAATAGTCGAAGATGAAGAGCGCCCACAGCACGGCCTGCGGCCATCCGAAGCGGTTCGCGCCAGCGAGGTCGTCCTTCCATGCGCGATGGAAGACGGTCCATGTCTGGCGGATGCTCCAGCTGTGGTCTTCGTCGAGCAACCAGGTTCTGTACGTCGTGTAGGTTGCCGAAACCGAGGGGAACAGGCCGACGACGACCACGCCCATCAGCGTGTGCACGAGGAATGCCACATGCGTGACTGCGATCATGAGCACGACGCGGCAGAAGTGTTCGTAACCGATGGCGAACTGACGGAGCATGATCTTCTCCTTCTCGATTTGTTGTCCAGTGTTGCCTGTTGTCCAGTGTTGCCTGGCGGGGTGCGGGCAGAGCCCGCGTGACGTGAAGCGATATGAAAACAGCCGGGGTGTTGCAAGGTGACGACACCCCGGCAGGGGCCGGAGAGGGAAGGGTCAGCCCTTGACTGCTCCGAGCATGACGCCCTTGTTGAAGTACTTCTGCAAGAACGGGTAGATGACCATGAGCGGCAGGGTGGAGACGATGATGATGCCGAACTTGATCTGGTCGGCAGCCTGTTGCTGGGCCGCCGCATCGACGTTCGTCGCGGTGCCTTGCGCCACGAGCAGCAGCTGTTGTAGCACGACCTGCAAAGGCTGCTTCGAATCATCGGTGATGAAGATCAAGCCTGTCATGAAGTCGTTCCAGTGACCCACGAAGTAATACAGGCCGATCACGGCGAGGATTGCGGAGCTCAGCGGGATCACGATCCGGAAGAAGTATCCGAAGTAGCTTTCGCCATCGAGCTGCGCGGCCTCGAACAGTTCCTCGGGGATGGAGCTTTCGAAGAAGGAGCGCGCCACGATCACGTTGTAGACGCTGACAGCGCCGGGGAGGATGAACACCCACATGGAGTTGAGGATGCCCAGCTGCTTGTAGAGCAAGTAGTTCGGGATCAGGCCGCCGCTGATGAACATCGTGACGGTGAACAGGAACAGGATCACGCGGCGGGGCTTGAACTCCCTGCGGGACAGTGCGAACGCGCAGGGGATGGTGACGGCGAGGTTCACCGCCGTGCCGACCACGGAGTAGATGATGGTGTTCAGGTAGCCGCGCCAGATGCGGGCGTTGGCGAACACCTTCGCGTATCCGGCGAAGGTGACTCCCTTGGGCAGGATGGTCACCTGGCCGCTGGCGACCTTGTTCGGGTCAGAGAACGATGCGATGATCACGAACCACAGCGGGTAGATGACCGCGATCACTGCCAGGGCGATCAAGCCGTAGATGATGATCGATGCCACCCAGTCGCCGGCTGTCATGTGCTGGCGCTGATGCTTGTTCCATGGGATTTCGTCGCCCGACGTCTTTGGTGCGGGCGCTGCTGGTGTTGTCGACATTGTTGGCTCCTAGAAAATGCTGGTGTCGGAGAGCTTCTTGGAGATCGCGTTGGCGGTGATCAGGAAGACGAAGTTGACGACTGTGTTGAACAGGCCGATTGCGGTCGAGTACGAGAACTGGCTGTTGAGAATACCGATCTTGTATGTGTAGGTCGAGATGACCTCGGTGGCGGGAAGGTTCAGCGAGTTCTGCATAAGGAAGATCTTGTCGAAGCCGACGTTGAGCACGCTGCCCATGCTCAGGATCAGCAGGATGGACGCGGTCGGCAGGATCGCCGGGATGTCGACGTGGCGGATGAGCTGCCAGCGTCCGGCGCCATCGATCTTGGCGGCCTCGTACAGGGATGTGTCGACGCCGGCGAGGGCCGCGAGGTAGATGATGGAGTTCCATCCGCAATGCTGCCACACTTCGGAAATCCAGTAGATCGAGGTGATGGCCTTCGGGTCGCCCAGCAGGTTCTCGGGGCCGAGGAAGCGGCCGATGATGCCGCTGCCGGGAGTCAGGAAGATGTTGAGCATCGAGACGATGACCACGACGGAGATGAAGTGCGGCATGTAGGTGACGGTCTGGACGAAGCCCTTGACCTTCGACGAATGGATCTGGTTGATGAGCAGAGCGAGGATGATCGGGAAGATGAAGCCCATGACCAGGGTCCACAGGCTGATGCGGATGGTGTTGGTCATGATCTCGCCGAACAGCGGGGAGTGGAAGAACTTGTTGAAGTATTCGAATCCCACCCATTTGCCGCCTGTCAGGCCCTTCTTCGGGTCGAACTTGCGGAAGGCGAGCTGGATGCCCCACATCGGCACGTAGGCGAAGACCGCCACGAAGATGAGCGCCGGTGCGCTGAGGATCCACAGCTGCCAGTAGCGGCTGAAATGCCTGGCGAGTTTGTCAATGATATTGGGCTTCTTTGTCTTGCCCTCTTCAGCGTTGTGCTGACGGCTGTCGTGCGCCGTTGCAACTGGCGCCGTTGGCAGGGATTGCGTAGCCATGTTAGCTCCAATGATTGTTGTTTGTGTGTGTTCACCTGGCCGGTGGAAAGAATCGGACGCTGGGGAGGAAGCCTTGCTGCGCCATCATCGGCATGAGGGAGGGGAAGGTGGTGGAGAGCGGTGCCCTCCACCACCCAAGGGTCATCCAAGGGTTCAAGGATGAATGTTCAAAGATGAGTTGCAAGGTGGCTGTGCGCGGGATGCGTGAGGCTGCTGTGCCTGTTGGGCATCCCGCGTGCCGCCACTGTTCAGTTATTTGGTTATTTGGTGTTGTCTGGTGCGTCGGTGCTATGCCGAGAGGCTCGGGTTACTCAGCCTGCTGGTCGTAGTACTTCTGCCAGATCTGGATGTTGGTGTCGAGACCGAGGGTCGGCTCCTGAAGCTTCTTGAGGTAGTCGTTCCACTCGTTGTCGATGCCGCCGTCCTGCACCCACTTGGCAAGCTGGTTGTCGGTGTAGTTGAAGATGGCGGTGTTGTTGGTGGACAGGGTGTCCATGTCTTCGCTGCTCGGGTGCACCCAGACCGGGATGACGTCCTTGACGGGGTCGACGTTCTTCTTGATGACGTCGCGCACGCCTTCGTCGCTTGCAGTGACCTGCTCGGCGTTCGTGTCGTTGACGATCGTCGCGTCATCGGGGATCCAGCCTGCGAAGCGGTCCTGCAGTGCCACGGCACGGGTGTCGGGGTACTCGGCGTAGGCCTTGGCCTTGTCGATCGTGTAGGTGTGGTCGCCGTTGTCGGCCACGATGTCCGGGATGGAGCCGTAGAAGCCGGAAACCGAGAGCTTCTCGTCATACATCGCGTTGATGAGCTTGAGGGCTGCATCCTTGTTCGGGGCTTCCGGGTTGAGGCTGAGCGAGTAAGCGAACTCAGCGGAGACCTGCGAGTAATCCCACTTGACCTGGGAATCCGGGTCGGATGCCTTCTCCTTGAGCGGGGGAAGCGTGATGTATTGCGAAGCGAGCTTGTCGCCGAACTCGGAGTAGTTCGACCAGCCGAAGGTCACGCCGCTGAGTGCGGTCTGGCCGTCGTTGATGGTCTGGGCGGTGTACATCGAGGCGTCGCGGGTCAGCGCGTCTTGCGGGACGAGGCCTTCGGCCATCAGCGAATGCAGGTAGTTGATGGTGTCCTTGAGCTCGTTGGAGGTCAGGTAGCTGGAGACCTTGCCGTCCTTGACGTAGTAGCCTTGGCTGGATGCCGAGGAGCCCATGAAGCTCGTGGTCAGGCCGGTGGAGTTGATCAGCGTGAGCGGGCTCCACAGACCGAAGCTGAGGCCGCGGATGTTCATCGGGATCTCATCGGCCTTGCCGTTGCCGTTCGGATCCTCGGTCTTGAAGGCCTCGAGCGTGGTCTTCAGCTCGTCCCACGTGGTCGGGACGGGCAGGCCGAGCTTGTCAAGCCAGGTCTTGTTGATGAACATGTGCGTGGCGGAGACACGGTAGCCCTTGCCGCGGTCGGAAGGCAGCAGGTAGATGTGGCCGTCGTCCTCGGCGAACTTCTTGGCGTCAGGCTGCGCCTCGAAGAACTTCTGCACGTTGGGCAGGGAATCCATGTCCTGCGACAGGTCCTCGAACTCGTCGGAGTACTTGGTGACGTCGGTCGGGTCATACAGCGACAGGCCGATGTCGGGGAAGTCACCTGCAGCCATCTTCGCGGACTTCTGCTGGCCCCATGCGTTGTCGCTGACCTCTTCCCAGTTGATCGAGCAATCGCAAGCGGCTTCGAGGTCCTTGGAGTACTGCGTGTCCTTCATCGGATTGTCGGTGACGTTACGACGAACCTGAATCGTCACGATCGGCTTGCCGTTGGCGTCGGTCGTGGCTTTGTCACTGCCGCCGCAAGCGGCAAGCGGGGCGAGCATGGATGCGATGGCGACTGATGCGATGGCCATCCGAACACTTCTTCGTGCCATTTCTATCCCTCAACTTTCTGATTGGGTTTGTGCTGTGTAACCGACGGCGTGGTGACAATGGCCTTGGCTTGCATCCCTCCACTGCGTTTGTGTGACCACGGTGTCTGTTTCGCTGCGAGAAACAGCATACAACATTAAACGTTTAACTACAACTTAAAAACGATTGACGCGTGTCGCCTGTAATAGCAACGTTTCCTGTATGGCGCAAGGTGACTGTGGCGGTGTCGACCCCATGTTGACGCCCGCGCATGAGGGCATCGGACGGAGCTTCCCCAGGGGTGGTGCGTAGCCTACTGCGTGCATGTGGGCGACATCCAGGCGGCGGAGGTGCGTGTGCCGAGCTATGTTCCTAATAACCTGTACAGGTACCGGGTTTTCGTCGGCGACGCCCCCGGGTGCGGTCGATGACGACGATCTTGCGGTGGCTGCCGTCGTCATCGGCTGTTATCTGCATCTGATGGATTATCGTGGTGAGGTCGTGACGGATGCGTCATATGCCTTGGAAAGGCCGCAGATCACCGATAAGAGGCTGTTGTCGCGCTTTGACCCGGAGTTCGCGCCGAGCATCGCCCCTTGAGTCCCGTGCACCGCTGTCGAAGGTGCGATTCCATGCGCCTTCGGCGGGGTCGCCTCGCGCGATTTCGGCCTTTCCTTGCCTAATCGCGGTCGAGGGTGCGGGAATTTGCGCCTTCGACCGTGATTAGGGTGAGCGCAGGGCTGCTTTGCAGTGGTAATCCCCACCGAGGGTGCACGATGTTGCACCCTCGACAGCGGTTATCTTGCTCAATCCTGGCTTTTCCCTACTTAATCTGCATCGAGGGTGCGGGAATTTGCACCTTCGGCCGCGATTAGGGCGGGCGCAGGGCTGCTTTGCAGTGGTAATCCCCACCGAGGGTGCACGATCATGTACCCTCGGCCGCAATTGGCGGCGTCATGCATGTCGCGTACCTCTGTATGTCGTGACATCACTCATCCGCCTCGCTCATTCGATCAATGGTCGGAATATTCGGACGGAAGGGTGCTGAAGTAGCGAAGGTTCTCGATGTCGTATTTCCACAGGCGCTCCTCGGCGCGAAGATCGCGTAGGGTCATGGAAGTGGTGCACTGGTCCGTGTCCTTGGTCAATATCACGCCGTCTCGCACAGTCGGGAAATCGTGGTTGCCGAATCTGACATAGCCGTCCGACTTCCCCTCGTCAAATAGCTGCCGCCGCAGTGCAAGGGCTTCGTTCATGTACTCCTGGCACGATTGGTAGGCCTCGGCGCGTGCCGAGCGATAGGCTGGCAGAAGGGTGAAGGCCGCGCAGAGGATGAAGACGATGACTCCGAAGATCCACGGATGGCTGCCGATCGGCAATTACGTCAAGGGCACGACGTTCCTGTCGAAGGACGACAAGTCGCGCTACAACAACATCCTCCATGTCACCGGTGAATACCCTCCCGCGTTCCTCCTTGGCAGCGAATACCGGGTTGACATGAATGAAATGCACGAGGCGCTCGACACGGCCGGGGCAGTGAATGAACTCGTCGATCCGCTCGCTGAGGAAGGCCGCACGATGCCGCATTGCTTCGTCGCCGAAGAGAGGGAAGACCCCACCGCCGCGGCAGCGTTTAGCCGGCTGACGGTTTTCCTCGCCGGCCATAGCGCCTGAGCGGGAGGGCCTGGCACGCCGCTGTGCTCTGCGCGGCGAAGGAAGCCCGAGGCGATGCATGTCCATCGACGGGCGGCGTTGACAGATGTCGCGCCGTCCATTAAAGTATCAGTATCAGATACAATTGCAGGTAGTGCGGATGATGATTCACAGTCGCGGGCGCTGTTTACGACTGTGAATGCTGCGAGTGCAGATAACTGCGGGTGCCTGTCGAATCCGCACGACTGGAATCAGCGCGGTTGAAAACAACAGGGAGGGGCGCCATGGTGGATACCAGATTCTCGTCAGCGATCCATGCGCTGATTCTGATCTCGCAATCCGCGACCCCGGTCAATTCCGAGCAGATCGCCGTGAGCGTGGGCACCAACCCCAGCTACATCCGCAAACTGACCGCACGCCTGAGCAAGGCGGGCATCATCGAAGGCAGGCGTGGCATCAGCGGGTTCCGGCTGCTCAGGCAGCCCGCCGACATCACGCTGCTCGACATCTACCGGGCGGTGATGGACACGGATTCCGTGCATCTGTTCGACCTGCATCACAATCCCAACGACGCATGCATCGTCGGGCACAACATCCGCCCGGTGCTGGGAGGCATGTTCCAGCAGATGGACGATGACGTGAACCACCGCCTCCAAGGCATGACCCTCGCCGACTGCATCAACGGCATGCGCGCCTACATCGCGCGCACCGCTAGCTGACTGCGCGCACCGCTAGCTGACGGCCCAATACCCAACAGACAACGGCGCACCGCCGACGCACGAATGGAGATCCTATGAAAGCAGCCATACTCACGCATTACGCCAAGGATGGCACCGACCTTGAGATCCGCGACATCCCCGTCCCGGAGCCCGGCGACACGGAGGTGCTGGTCAAGGTCATGGCGGCGGCGGTCAACCCGCTCGACAACATGATCATCCGCGGCGAAGTCAAGCTCATCACCCCTTACAAGATGCCGCTGGTCATGGGCAACGAATTCGCCGGAATCGTCGAGAAAACCGGCAGGAACGTCACCCGTTTCACGGCAGGCGACCGGGTCTACGGCAGGATGCCACTCAAGAAGATCGGTGCTTTCGCGCAATACGCGGCGGTGGAGGAATCCGCGCTCGCGGTGATCCCCGAATACCTCTCATACCAGCAGGCCGCCACGGTCCCGCTTACGGCGCTCACCGCCATGCAGGCCTTTGAGGTTATGCACGTCACGGCAGGCGAATCCGTGTTCATCTCCGGCGGCACCGGCAGCCTGGGCGCCATGGCAATCCCCGTGGCAAAGAGCCTGGGCCTGCACGTCTACACCAACGGCAGCGGCAGCAACGAGGAGCGGGTACGCCAGCTCAGCGCCGAACGGTTCATCGACTACAAGAAAGAGAACTACGTCGACGTGCTTTCCGACGTCGACCACGTGCTCGACACATTGGGCGACCGCGAGCTGCCGAATGAATTCAAGGTGCTCAAGGAAGGCGGCAGCCTGGTCTCTCTGCGCGGCATGCCCAACGGACGGTTTGCCAAGCGCAGTGGCATGCCCGTCTGGAAGCGCCTGCTGTTTTCCATCGCCGGCCGCAAGTACGACCGCATGGCGGCGGCAAAAGGCCAGACCTACGACTTCCTGTTCGTGCACGAGGACGGACGCCAGCTCGACGAGATTGGCAGGCTGTTCGACGCCGACCATCCGCTGGAAACCTCCATCGACACGGTCTACACCCTCGAGCAGATCAACGAGGCGCTCGCCAAGGTCAAGCAAGGCCGATCCCGCGGCAAGACCATCATCTCCATCGGGGAATAGGCGGAATAGACGGGAATAGACGGGGTAATAAGCGGAATAAACGGAATAGGCGGGGATAGGCGCGGCACTCGCGTGCCTTGGACACGACAGACGCGGTAATTGCGCCGCGTGGGGGCGTGTCCAAGGCGGCGATGAGAGTCTCGGCATGGCTTTCCGGCGCAGCCCCAGCAGGCACGCTACAATATGGCGGTGTTATGCTTTGCGCCGCCTAGGCAACGCCGATGCGCGGTGCACGGTTTCGACGCAAGCATCGGAAGGAACCCCATGAAAGTCGCGATCATCACGCATTCCTCGACGTTCGAGGCGCGTGCGCACGCCATCGGAGACTACTTCCGTCGCCGTGGCGACGACGTCACTTGGTTCTTCTCAGACCTCGACCACCGCACCAAGAAAACAGTGGAACGCAGCGCGCCCGGTCACGTCTATGTGCATCTCGAGCCGTTCAAACGCAATATGTCTATGAAGCGCATGCGTGCCATCAGACGGTTCTCGCATGACGTGGAACGCGAGCTGGATGCGCGCATGCGCACCGATCCATTTGACGTGCTGTGGTTCCTGCTGCCGGCCAATTCGCTGGCAGGTGTCGCCGACCGCCTTCATGAACGCTATGGCACGCCCGTCGTGTTCGACATAATTGACCTGTGGCCCGAATCCCTGCCGGTGAAGGGATTGGCGGCAACGCCGCCCGCCCGCATGTGGGCGCGGTTGCGCGACGCGCACCTGGGCTGTGCGAGCCTGATCACCACCGAATGCGACCGATACCGCGGCATCATTGGGCTTCCTGCGGACCGTACGCGCGCATTGTATTGGTACAAGTCGCGTCCCGAAGGGGACCCCGGGGCGGTGGGGTTCGCCCCTGACGCGGCATGGCGAAAAGTGGCGCGGGACGCCGCACCGCATGACGGCGCTGCGCCGCTGCCGGTCGCATATCTGGGTGCGGTGAACAACATCATCGACATACCCCTCATCACCCGGCTGCTCGCAGCGATGAACGACATCCGCCCCGTGCACCTGCACATCGTGGGAACAGGGGAGAGACTTGAACGCTTCGTCGAGCAGGCACGCGAATCTGTGAGCCGCGTCACATATCATGGTGCGGTGTATGACGAGCCGCGCAAGGATGCGATCCTGGGCGGGTGCGCGTACGGGATCAACATCATGAAACCCACGGTGAAGGTGGGGCTGAGCATGAAGTCCATCGATTACCTGTATTGCGGGCTGCCGTTGCTCAACGCCATCGGCGGCGACAGCGCCGACCTGGTGGAGCGCGAAGGCGTGGGCGTGAACGTCAACCCGCTCGACATCGAGGCGACGGCGCGGCACGTGGTGGCGCTCGCGGCCGATCCCGTGGCGTCCGAGCGCATGCATCGGGCGGCGAGGGCGTGCTATGACGCGCATTTCACCGAGGAACGCTTCAATGAGGCCTTGGACAGCGCCGTGTCGACGTTCATCGAACCCGCGGTGCATGGCAGGGAAGGAGCACGCGCATGATCGACATCTGCCTTGCCACATACAACGGCGAGCGCTATCTGGCCCAACAGCTGGATTCGCTGCTGGCACAGACCGCGTCGGATGTGCGGGTGCTTGCCCGTGACGACGGTTCGACCGATGCCACGGTCGCGATCCTGCATGAGTATGCCGGGCGCTATCCGGGCAAGGTGACGCTCATCGAGGATGACGTGCATTGCGGCGGGCCGGCGCCGAATTTCATGGAGATCATGAAGCATTCCACCGCAGATTACGTGATGTTCAGCGACCAGGATGACTATTGGTATCCCAACAAGGCCGAGCATATGCTCCGCGTCACGCGGCGGCAGGAGCGGCATGCCGGCGGCAGCGATGTGCCGGTGCTGGCATTCGGCGACTACCGTGTGGTGGATGCGCGGCTGCAGCCCATCGAGGTCGCTAAAGGACACCTGCAGATCGACAAGTTCTATGTGTCGCTCAATCGCCTGCTCGTGCAGAACTATGTGACCGGGTGCACGATGATGATCAACCGCGCCGCCTGCCGCCTTGCCGGCGCATGGGAGCCGGCGATCCTCATGCACGACTGGTGGCTTGCGTTGTGCTGCGCCGCAATGGGCAGCATCGTGCACGATCCGACGGTGCTCATGGATTACCGGCAGCATGGTGACAATGACGTGGGCGCCAAGGACGTGAAAAGCTGGGCGTATCGTCTTGACAGGCTGCGCGACCCCGCGGCGCGTTCATCCTCGCGCGATTATCTGCGCCAGGCACAGGCGCTGTATGAGCGCCTGGGGGACGCCATGCCCGACGGGTCGCGGCGCACGCTCGAACGGTTCCTGGAGATTCCCCGCCTGGGCAAGTTCGCCCGCATGCACCGTTTGGTGAGCGGCGGCTATCTCAAGTCAGACTTGGTGCGCAACATAGGCTTTTTGCTGTGGATCTAGGCGCTTGAGTCATCGCTGAGAAGGAGTGCTCATGACTGATCTGGCGCAGCGCGCGTTGGAGCAATCGCTGGTCAAGCTTGTGCGCGTCACTCCGGTGAGCAAGATCACCATCGGGGACCTGACACGGGACTGCGGCGTGAGCCGCTCCACGTTCTATTACCATTACCGTGACATCTACGATCTTGTCGGCCAGGTGGTGGTCGCCCGTTTCGGCGTGGTCATCGGGAAGGACCGCGGGCAGGGGTCCTGGCCGGAGGGCCTGCGGCGCGTGATGGAGGAGCTGCGGCGCGATGAGGTATTCATCCGCAACGTGTATGCCGGCGTCGACCATAACAAGGCCCGCGTGTATCTGATGGAGCAGGGCGAGAACCTCATGTATGGCGTCGCCCACCAGGAGGCGGAGGCGATTGGCGCCGATGACGAAGCGGCGCGTGGGGTGGCGCATGTCTACGCGTTCATTTTCGTGGGCGCTCTCGTCGAATGGGTGAGCGAAGGCATGGAACGCGACATCGACGAGGTGATCGACGACCTTCGCACGACGCTGGACGGGAGTTTCGCTCATTCCCTGGCCAACTGGAAGCTGCGGAATGACCGGGGTGGCAAGAAGAAACGATAATTTCATACAAAATCCTCAATCTGTATGAAAACTGCACGGTGTCCGAATGGTTGTGGGTACCGCCCTGCGGCAGGAATGCCGATAATGAAAACGTCTTCCGGCGATGAAGCCGGGGACGCGACCCGACGAGGGGTCGAGCGATGCATGCAGGCGGACTGCATGCGATGGGCAAGGAGGGCACCATGTATTATTCCGCAGGCAATTACGAGGCGTTCGCGAAGCCGGACAAGCCCGAAGGCATTGACGACAAGCACGCATACATCGTGGGTTCGGGGCTGGCGGGTCTTTCCGCCGCGTGCTATCTGATCCGAGACGCGCAGATGCCGGCCGACCATATCACGGTGTTCGAATCGCTGCCGTTGCCGGGTGGATCATGCGACGGCATCTATGACGCCACGCGCGGCTACATCATGCGCGGCGGACGAGAGATGGACAACCACTTCGAATGCATGTGGGACCTGTTCCGGTCCATCCCCTCCATCGTCAACCCTGGGGAGACCATCTTCTCGGAGTATTACCGCCTCAACAAGTCCGACCCGAACTTCTCGCTGTGCCGCGTGACGGAAAAGCAAGGGCAGGACGCCCACACCGACAAGAAATACGGCATGAACCCGCGCGCCACGCAGGAGTTGCTGCGCCTGTTCCTCTCCACTGAGGAGGATCTCGCCGACAAGACGATCGACGACATGTTCGACGATGACTTCTACAACACGAACTTCTGGATCTACTGGCAGACGATGTTCGCGTTCGAGAAATGGCACAGCGCCTTGGAGATGAAGCTCTACATGCAGCGCTACATCCACCATATCGACGGGCTGCCTGATCTTTCCGCGCTGCGGTTCACCCGCTACAACCAGTATGATTCAATGATCAAGCCGATGGTCAAGTACATCGAGGACGCCGGCGGCGTGTTCCAATACGACACGCAGGTCACGAACGTCGTGTGCGACGTGACGCCCACGAAGAAGGTCGCCAAGCGCATCGAATACATGCAGGGAGGCGTCGCCAAGTCCATCGACCTGACCGAAAACGACCTTGTGTTCGTCACGAACGGCTCTCAAGGCGATTGCACCGCCTACGGAAGCCAGGACACCGCCCCGGTCGTCACCATCAAGAACGGCGAAGGTCCCTCAGTGCAGCTGTGGAAGAAAATCGCCGCGCAATCGCCGGACTTCGGCCATCCCGAGAAGTTCTTCAAGGACATCGAGGAAACCAGCTGGGAATCCTGGACCGTCGACACGTCCAACAAGGAAGTGCTGGATGCCATCGAGGCGATCTGCCACCGCGATCCGCTGTCGGGCAAGGTCGTCACCGGCGGCATCGTGACGGCAAAGGATTCCAGCTGGCTGCTGTCGTGGACCATCAACCGCCAAGGCCAGTTCCCCGACCAGCCCGCCGACCACTGCCTCATCTGGGTGTATGGACTCAACTGCTGGCATGACGATGGCGATTACGTCAAGAAGCCGATGGCGGCATGCACGGGCGCGGAACTGTGCGCCGAATGGCTGTATCACATCGGCGTTCCCACCGACCGCATCGATTACCTGGCGCACAACGAGTGCAACACGACGCCCACGATGATGCCCTACGTGACAAGCTTCTTCGAGCCGCGTCGCAAGGGTGACCGCCCGGACGTCGTGCCCGCCGGCTCGGTGAACCTCGCGTTCATAGGGCAATACGCCGAAACGCCGCGTGACACGGTGTTCACCACCGAATACTCGATCCGCACCGGCATGGAAGCCGTGTACACGCTGTGCAACGTGGACCGCGGCGTGCCGGAGGTGTGGGGCAGCGTGTTCGACGTGCGCGACCTGCTGACCGCCACCGTGAAACTCGCCGACGGCAAGACCCTCGAGCAGATGGACCTGCCGCTCAAGGACCGGCTCGCCCTCAGGGAAGTGCTCAAGAAGGTCAAGGGCACGGACGTCGAGAAGTTACTCAAGGCGACGGGCGCGCTCTGATCGCGCGGATGGCAGCGCACGCCCCATGTGGACGGTAGCGCACGCCAGACGATAAAGGCCTGTGCGGTTCCTGGCACCGGAGTGCGGGAACCACACAGGCCTTTGCATATCCTTGGGCTCGCCTTGCTTGGGGCTTGCCGCGGGGAAGCCGGGTGTCAGGCGGCGAGCAGGTCAAGCATCTGCGGAATCGTCTTCTTGCCGAATTCCACAGTGCGCGTGCCATCGCTGCCATCCGCGCCGTCGGAATCGCCGGGCTTCGTGATGACAATGCACGGCACGCTCATCACGTCGTACTTGTCACGCAGCTCGGGGAAGCGGGCGATGTCGTAGGCTTCGGCGGTGACGGCAGGGTTGAGGCTCGCGATGCGTTGCGCCGACAACACGGTCGTGGGGCACATCGTGCAAGTGAGCGACACCAACAGCATGATGCGCGTGCTCGGCAGGGAAGCGATGCGCTGCCGAGCGGCATCATCCAGCGGCTGGCCGGGTCCAGCGACATTGTAGAGCGCCAGCACGAACGAGTTGAACTCATGGCCGCTGGGCACCCCATGGAAGGCGATGCCCGTCGGCTTCGCCTTGCCGTCGCCATCCGGCACGCACAGGCGCACGCAGGGCAGCAGCTGCGGGTCAGCGCCGTCAAGGTCCGCGGCGGGTCCATCGGAATGACGATGTTCCTCCACGCTCACCTTGCCATTGCTGACATCGGCCAGCTGCGTCATGAAACCGTGGAGCTCGGTCGACAGCGCCGTGTCGTCAAGGTCCAGCCGCAGCACGACGGGACGCGCCATGCGTGCGAACACCTGGTCGAGCTGGGCGCGGACCGCATCCGTGAAGTACGAGCCTCGCGTCGCAGCGCCACCCTGGGCGGCGTTCGCGTCCTGCGCTCGCGGCGAGACAGGCGCCGGGGCTGGCGACGTGGCCGCCTCGCGTGCCTTCTTCGCCTGCTCCTCCTCGCGATGCTGGTAAGGGGAGTCGGTGGGGCGCACCGGCATCAGGCCGGTCTTCTCGCTCATGCGGGATGCATAGCGTTCCGCTTCGACGGCGGCGATGGCGCCATCGGCGGTGGCGGTCACGACCTGGCGCAGGTTTTTGCGCCGCAGGTCGCCGGCAGCCCACACGCCCGGCAGGGACGTCTCCAAATAATCGTGCGTCACCACATACCCGTGCTCGTCGAGTTCCACAAGGTCCTTGACAAGCTCGGTGCGCGGCACATAGCCCGCAAAGACGAACACGCCGAAGGTTCCGCCGTCGGCGGGGGACCATTCCTCGGTCGTGCCGGTCGTGCGGTCACGGAACGTGGCTTGCGCAAGGCCGCCCTTGCCAGCCTGCACGCCGAGCAGTTCCGTGTTGTAACGCACCGTGATGGCGGGATCGGCTTTCGTCGGGGCGCTCACCGATGCATCGCACGTGAAGTCATCCTCGCGCACGAGCACCGTCACGTGGCTGGCGTACTTGGTGAGGAACACCGCCTCCTCGGCCGCAGCGAAACCGCCGCCGACGACCAGCACCTCACGTCCGGTGAAGAATTCGCCGTCGCACGTGGCGCAATACGCCACGCCGCGTCCGGCATACTCCTTCTCGCCTTCGAACCCGATGGTGCGCGGCTTGGCGCCGGTGGCGAGAATCACGCCGAACGTGCGGATGTCACCGGTGGACGTGTGTACGACCTTGACGTCGCCTTGTGCATTCTCGATGCCGGTGGCGCGCGCCACGCGCAGCTCGGCGCCGAAATCCAGCGCCTGCTGGCGCATCGTCGCCGTGAGCTGGCGCCCGCTGGCCTTGGTGACGCCCGGGTAGTTGACCACGGCGTCCGTCAGGGTGATCTGTCCGCCGAAGTCCTCGTCCTCCAGCACGACGACGCGATACCGTGCGCGCGCCAGATACAAGCCTGCCGTCAGGCCGGCAGGTCCGCCGCCGATGACGACGGCATCATAGAGGTTCTTGTCTTGCTGCATAGGCTTCCTGGATTCTTCTACGCGGGATGGTTCACAGCTGGCCGACGAGGTCGAGGCTCGGCTCGATCGTCTCCTCGCCGGGCGTCCACTTCGCCGGGCACACCTGGTCGCCGTGCTCATACACGAACTGCGAAGCCTGCACGCGACGCAGGATTTCCTCGGCATTGCGGCCCACGTTCGACGAAATCACTTCGTAGGCCACGACCTTGCCATCGGGGTTGATGATGAAATCACCGCGCTCCGCCTGGCCCAGCTCCTCGTTGTAGGTATCGAGGTCCTTGGCGAGGCGCGCCGTGGGATCGGCGAGCATGGGGAACTGGATCTTCGAGATCTTGTCGTTGGCCTCATGCCATGCCTTGTGCACGTACTGCGTGTCGTGGGAGACGGAATAGATCTCGCAGCCCGCCTTCTTGAACTCGTCGTAGTGATCGGCGAGGTCCTCGAGCTCCGTGGGGCACACGAAGGTGAAGTCCGCCGGATAGAAGAAGAACACGGACCAGTGGCCCAGGATGTCCTTCTTGCTCACCTGGGTGAAATCATTGTTGAGATAGGCGTCTGCCGTGAAGTCGGTGATTTCGTGGTTGAGAAGCGTCATTGGTGGTCCTTTCCATTGTTCGTTCCCAGGATTTGGCGTGATTGCGCTGTGCGGCGTTGCGTGTGCGAGTGGAGCCTGGGCCGTCCCGGCACCGGTGTGCGCCGCTGGTTTCATCGTATCGTGCGACGCACGGATGCGGGAGGGATTTCACTGTGTGCTTTGTCACGTGTGATATGCCTCACACGTCTCGTGCGCGCCATGCGGCATGGACGGGCTGCATGGGATGCGACTGATGCGGGCGGTGCGGCGCCGGACGGGTGCGCCGTGGGCTGATTCGCCGGCTCTCGGACGGGTTCATGCGTTAAGCTGAGATGCGATAATGCGTCGACGAACGGAGGATGCGATGGCGCGACGAGGATACGGAACCCCCGGGCTGAAGGCACAGGCGTCGCTGCGCCGCACAGACGCCGCCGGAGGCAGGCGCGCGCGCCGTCTTGTCGCGTGCATCGCCGCGATGCTGTGCGCGCTGCTGTGCCTGGGCTCCTGCGCGCCCCGCGGGCATGCGGTGGGCGACACGCAGGACACCCAGGCCACGATCTCCCACGATTACATCGACCGCTCCGACTATGGCGTGGCGTTGGTCGGCAGCGGCGCCGAACCGGACCTCGTCGACGAATTCCGCGAAGACGTGGAAAGCAATTCGATCGCGGTGTTCTACGCGCAGGCCAGCACCGGAGAACAGCAGCGCAAGGCCGTCGAGGACTTCGCCAAGCGCAAGGTGACGTTCATCGTCGTGCATCCCGACGACACTGCCGATCCCTCGACGAGCCAGGCATGGGAGGACGCTCTCGGCGTCGCGCGCACGGCTGGCATCCCCGTCATACTCCTCGACGGCTCGATCGATCCGGACAACCAGCTGCTGTACGCGGCGGATTTCATACCCACGGATGATGACGAGGACATCGCCAACAACATATATTCGCTGTATCACGCGCTCGCGGCTGTCATCAACGCCGACGAGCACGAAAAAAAGATGAACGTGCGCATGTGAGACGGCGGTGCGCCGCACGCGCAGGGGCGAAGCGCCAAGGAGGATTCCGTGAAACAGTCCACGACGGCACAATCAACATCTGCACAATCTGCACAATCGGCACAATCCATGACGGCACACTCAACATCGACGCACTCAACATCGGCACAGTCAGGCGCGGCGCAGTCCATGCCTGCGGTCGATGAGCGCGGGCTCACCGCCGGGCAGGTGGCCGACCGGGTGGCGCACGGCCAGGTGAACGTGCAGTCCACGAAGACCACGCGCACTGTGGGGCAGATCATCGCCGCCAACGTGTTCACGCTGTTCAACGGCATCATCCTTGCCGCCATGATCGTCGTGTTGCTCACCGGACGGTGGAAGGACGCCGTTTTCGGCTTCGTCATCATCGTCAACACCCTCATCGGCGTCGTCACCGAGCTCAAATCCAAGCGCACACTCGACAAGCTGTCCATCCTCGTCAAATCCCGCAACCTCGTGCGGCGCGACGGACATGACGAAGAAGTGGACGCTGAGGACATCGTCGAAGGCGACGTGCTGTGGATCCGCGCGGGCGAACAAGTGCCCGCCGACTGCGAAGTGCTCGAATCATGGGGCTTGGAGCTTGACGAATCCATGCTCACCGGCGAAAGCGCCACCGTGAAGAAGAAACCGGGCGACAAGGCGCTCTCCGGCGCGACGGCGGTGTCCGGCCTCGCATTGGCGCGCGTCGTCGCCGTGGGCGAGCGCAGCTATGCGGCGCGTCTCACCGCGCAGGCCAAGGTGTTCACCCGCACGAAATCCGACTTGCAGGACGGCATCAACACGATCCTCAAGTTCATGACGTTCCTCGTCGTGCCGTTGTGCGTGCTGCTCGTGCTTTCCCAAATGAACCGCGTGGGCGGATGGAACGCCGCGATCGCCACGGGGCAGTGGCGCGATGCGGTCGTTTCCGCCGTGGCCGGCGTCGTCGGCATGATCCCCGAGGGGCTCGTGCTGCTCACCTCACTGAACTTCGCCATCGCCGCGATGCGCCTGGCCCGACGCAACACCCTTGTGCAGGAGCTGGAGGCGGTGGAGACCCTTGCACGCGTCGATTGCCTCAACCTTGATAAAACCGGCACGATCACCGACGGCGGCATCGAACTCACCGGCGTGCGGTTGCTGCCGGATTCCACGGCCACGCCCGCACCGGCGGCGCATGAAGTGCTGGAAGCCTTGCGTGACGTGTGCGACGAACCGACGCCGAACATCACCGGCGCCGCGGTGCTCGCAGGCCTTCGCGATGCGGCATACGAGCTGACGGATGCCGATGGCCGCCAGCTGCAGGCGTTCGCGGTGAGAGGGGAGGCGGCAGGCGCCGGCCGCGGCGGGCGTGGCCGCGTTATCTCCCGCGTGCCGTTCTCATCCTCCCGCAAGTGGAGCAGCGCAGATGTGCGCGGCACGGGTTCGGATGGCGCCGCGACGCGCTGGTACATGGGCGCTCCCGAAGTGATCTTGCGCGCATTGTATGGCGAATACCCCGAGGTGCGCACGGCGATCGACGCGCAGGCGCGCACAGGCTCGCGCGTGCTGCTATTGGCTTGCGTGGCAGCGGACGGTGCATCCGGCACGCCGGAGAGGGGAGCGGCGAGTACCCAGCGGGACCCCGCGCCAAGCCCGGAAGCCACTGCGAATGAGGCCGTGGCGAACGACGCCGCGGCCGAGGCTGCAATCGATTCTTGTGCGATTGATCCTCGTGCGATTCCCGTGGCGCTCGTGGTCTGCGCCGAATCCGTGCGCCCCGATGCCGCCAGAACCCTCGCATGGTTCCGCGAGCAAGGCGTGCGGTGCCGCGTCATCTCCGGCGACAACCCTCTCACCGTCGCGGCGATAGCCGACCGCGTGCACCTGTGCGCAGACCGCGCCCCGCGCGCCATCGACGCCCGCGAATTGCCCGAAGACATCGACGAGCTCGCCGCGGTCCTTGAAGACGTCGACGTCGTGGGCCGCGTGCTGCCCAACCAGAAGAAAGCAATCGTCCAGGCGCTCCACAAGCGCGGCCACACGGTCGCCATGACCGGTGACGGCGTCAACGATGCGCTCGCCCTCAAGGAAGCCGACCTCGGCATCGCAATGGGCAATGCCGCATCCGCCACGAAAGCCGTCGCGCAGGTCGTGCTCGTGGACTCCAAGTTCTCGCACCTGCCCGACGTCGTCGCCCGCGGCCGACAGGTCATGGCGAACATGGAACGCGTCGCCAGCCTGTTCCTCGCCAAGACCGCCTACTCGGCCCTCATTTCGCTCGGCGTGGTGCTCACCGGCATTCCATTCCCATACCTGCCGCGCCACATCACTTACGTGGGCGCCCTCACCATCGGCATCCCGGCGTTCATCCTCGCGCTCGCGCCCAACACACGCCGCTATATGCCGGGATTCCTGCGGCGCGTGCTGCGATTCGCCGTGCCCTGCGGCACGGGAATCGCCATCAGCGTGCTCGGCGCGGCATGGATCCTGCCGCGCGCATTGCACCTCGACACGGCGGTCGCCGCCGACCTCACGCAATTGCGGCACATCTGCGTGCTCGTGCTGTTCGCATTGAGCGTCATCGTGCTCGCCCGCGTCGCACAGCCGCTTCGCTCGTGGCGCGGCGTGCTTGTAGCGGTGTTCGCCCTGGCCGGTGTCGCAGGAGCGGTCATCCCCCTTGTCTCGAACTTCTTCGACGTGGCGCTGCCGCGCGGCCGCTTCGTGATCCCCACGCTGGTGGCGCTCGCCGCAGGCATGCTCGTGCTCGCCCTGTGCGTGGCGGCGGGCAAGCGCCTGCCTGACGCGATGTCCACCATGTGCGCGCGACGCCGACACGTCACACGCAACAAGTAATAATGGTAGGGAACATTTCATATTTAACGGAGGCCCTATGTCCTATCGCGATTCACAGCTCGCCCGGCTTGAGGTCAACGGAAAGGGATTCGATTACTACAACATCGCTGACCTTCCCGGCATCGACCACCTGCCATACTCGCTCAAGGTGCTCGTCGAGAATCTTGTGCGCAACATCGACGGCCAGAACATCACCGACGATCATGTCAAGGCGTTGCTCGACTGGGACGCCTCCGCAGAGCCCAGCCATGAGATCCAGTTCACCCCGAGCCGTGTCGTCATGCAGGATTTCACCGGCGTGCCCTGCATCGTCGACCTGGCGACCATGCGTGACGCGGTGAAGGACCTGGGCGGCGACCCTGAGGTCATCAACCCGCAGGTCCCGGCACAGATGGTCATCGACCATTCCGTGCAGATCGATGTCGCCGGCGTGCCGAACGCCATCGAACAGAACATGGACATCGAATACAAGCGCAACAAGGAACGCTACCAGTTCCTGCGCTGGGGTCAGCAAGCGTTCAAGAACTTCCGCGTCGTGCCCCCGGGGACCGGCATCATCCACCAGGTCAACATCGAATACCTCGCCAAGTGCGTCATGACGAAGCCGCAGGGCGACTCCACCCTCGCATACCTTGATTCCTGCGTGGGCACCGACTCCCACACGACCACCGTCAACGGCCTGGGCGTACTCGGCTGGGGCGTGGGCGGCATCGAAGCCGAGGCCGCTATGCTCGGCCAGCCCATCTCGATGCTCGTGCCGCGCGTCGTGGGATTCAAGCTCACCGGCTCGATCCCCGAGGGCGTCACCGCCACGGATGTGGTGCTCACCATCACCGACATGCTGCGCAAGCATGGCGTCGTGGGCAAGTTCGTTGAATTCTACGGCGACGGCGTCGCCGCGGTGCCGCTTGCAAACCGCGCCACCATCGGCAACATGAGCCCTGAATTCGGCTCCACCTGCGGCATCTTCCCGATCGACCAGGTCACGCTCGACTACCTGCGCCTCACCGGCCGCAGCGACGAGCAGATCGCGCTTGTCGAAGCCTACGCCAAGGCCAACAAGCTGTGGGGCGACACCACGGACCCCGCGTACGTCGAGCCGCAGTATTCCGAATACATGGAACTCGACCTGGGCTCTGTCAAGCCGTCCATCGCCGGCCCCAAGCGCCCGCAGGACCGCATCCTGCTGTCGGATGCCAAGCAGACGTTCGAAAACACGCTGCCTGCATACGTCACCGACCGCACCGCCGAAGGCGACGTGCATGTCGATTCCGAAGCCAAGGGCCAGTTCGACATCAAGAACGGAGACGTTGCCATCGCCTCCATCACCTCGTGCACGAACACGTCCAACCCCTCCGTCATGATCGCCGCCGGCCTGCTGGCCCGCAACGCGCATCGCCTGGGCCTCAAGCCCAAGCCGTGGGTCAAGACGTCGCTTGCCCCCGGCTCCCAGGTCGTCACCGACTACTACCGCAAGTCCGGCCTGCAGGACGACCTCGATGCTTTGGGATATGAGCTCGTGGGCTACGGTTGCGCCACCTGCATCGGCAATTCCGGTCCGCTCGACCCGGCCATCTCCCAGCAGATCAACGACAATGACCTTGCCGTGACCGCCGTGCTGTCGGGCAACCGCAATTTCGAAGGCCGCATCAGCCCCGACGTCAAGATGAACTACCTCGCGTCGCCGCCGCTCGTCATCGCCTACGCGCTGGCCGGCACGATGGATTTCGATTTCGAAAACCAGCCGCTGGGGCAGAACCCGGATGGCAACGACGTGTACCTGCGCGACATCTGGCCGAGCAACGAAGACATTGCCGCCACCATCTCGTCGTCCCTGAGCCGCGACATGTTCGTCAAGGACTACGCCACGGTGTTCGACGGCGACAGCCGTTGGAAGGGCCTGGACGTGCCCCAGGGCGAACTGTTCGCATGGGATCCGGATTCCACGTATGTGCGCCGCCAGACGTTCTTCGACGGCATGGGGGCAACCCCCGCACCCGTCAAGGATTTCAAGGGGGCGCGCGTGCTTGCGTTCCTCGGCGATTCCGTGACCACCGACCACATCTCGCCGGCTGGTGCGTTCAAGGCGTCGAGCCCGGCAGGGCAGTACCTCGTCGAGCATGGCGTGGCGCCGCGAGACTTCAACTCCTATGGCTCGCGCCGCGGCAACCACGAGGTCATGGTGCGCGGCACCTTCGGCAACATCCGCCTGCGCAACCAGCTGCTCGCCTCGATGGGGCAGGAGGTCACTCCCGGCGGTTACACGTATGATTTCACGACCGGCAAGCCGTCCACGATCTTCGAGGCCTCCCAACATTACAAGGCCGCAGGCACGCCGCTCGTCGTCATCGCGGGCAAGGAGTACGGCACCGGCTCCTCGCGCGACTGGGCGGCCAAGGGCACGCTCATGCTCGGCGTCAAGGCGGTCATCGCGCGTAGCTTCGAGCGCATCCACCGCTCCAACCTCATCGGCATGGGTGTGCTGCCCTTGCAGTTCCCCGATGGCGAATCCGCGCAGTCCCTGGGGCTGGATGGCTCCGAGACGTATGCCATCGATGGCATCGAGGCGATGAACGCCGGCACCACGCCGCGCACCATCACCGTCACCGCCACGAGGGCTGATGGCACCACCGTGAGCTTCGACGCCACCGTGCGCATCGATACGCCCGGCGAGGCGGATTATTACCGCAATGGCGGCATCCTGCAGTACGTGCTGCGCAACCTCATGGCCGAAAACACCAAGTAAAACGGCCGCGTAACCAACCACGCACACAGCCCAGCCACGCACACAGGAGGCGAGCGGCAGTCGCATGCTGAAGTCGCCCCATCGGCGGGGCGCCTGCATTCCTCAAGGGAATCGGGCGCCCCGCCTTTTTCATGCCTTGGGCGTTGCTCGGACGCGCATGGGTATGCTTCGTGTATTACCGTCGGTGCGACACGCCACGGGTGAATCCGTCCCACCATACGTCAAACACCACATGTAGTGAACGCCCATCATGCGCCGTTATGGTGTAAGCCGCTGTTTTCCGCGGTTCTCACTTATGTGAAAACACTATATGTAGTTGTGTTAGATAAATCACACTCTACATGTGGGAACATGCTGTCGGCAAATGGGGTATTCTATTTCATGCCAAGCAAGACCGGCATGCAATCCGGTCGGCTTTCAAACAAAACCCATCAGGATGGCAAGGGCGAAGCGCGGCCTAAAATCGCGCCTCCCCCGAACCATCCGCGACCATTCATTCAGGAGGAGACATGGAGATCACAACGCTTGCCGAACCGATCGCCGATGCACAGGGAACGGACGAGACCGCAACCCGCATCAAGGTGGAGAAGAGGGATGGCCGCGTCGTCGATTTCGACCGCCTGAACATCTACAATGCCATCGCTGCGGCATACAAAGAGCTCCACAAGCCCATTGGCGGGCAGGAGCGCCGCATCATCGAGGCCATGGTCGACCAGGTGGAATCCGAGATCGCCGATCGCTACACCAAGCCCGTCAAGATCGAGGACATCCAGAACCTCGTCGAGCACGAGCTCATCAACGAGCATGAATACGACGTCGCCCGCGCCTACACGTCCTACCGCCTGAACCGCGACATCGAGCGTTCCAAGGCCACCGACATCAACGAGGCCGTCAAGCGCCTGACGAGCCGCGACGAGTCGCTGGTGCGCGAAAACGCCAACAAGGACTCCAACGTCTACGCCACGCAGCGCGACCTCCTCGCCGGCGCAGTCAGCAAGGCGACCGCCTTCAGCATGCTGCCCAAGGATGTCTCCAACGCCCATATGAAGGGCGACATCCACTTCCACGACGCCGATTACTCGCCGTTCACCGCACAGAGCAACTGCTCGCTGCCTGACTTCGGCGACATGCTCGAGCACGGCTTCGCGCTGGGCAACGCGATGATGGATTCCCCCAAGTCCATCATGACCGCATCCACGCAGATCACCCAGATCATCAAGGACATTGCCAGCTCCCAGTACGGCGGCCAGACCGTCAACCGTTGCGATGAGATGATGAGCCGCTACGCCGAGATCGACTACCGCAAGAACCTCGACATGGCCAGCCTCGTCATGCCGGACGGAATGCCGCTCGACGCCGCGCAGCGCCTCGTCGACGCCCTGCGCGAGCGCGAACCCAAGGCGCTGCATCTCGAGGACGGCAAGACCATCGCTCCCGACGTGCCGTTCGACACAACCGTCTCACAGCTCGACCAGATGCGTCAGATCTACGCCAAGTTGCTCACCCGCAAGGCCATCTACGACGCCATGCAGACGATGGAATACCAGATCAACTCCAACCGTGTCTCCAACGGCCAGACGCCGTTCGTCACCGTTGGCTTCGGCCTGGGCACCTCGTGGTTCGCCCGCGAGATCCAGCGCGCCATCCTGCTCGTGCGCATTCGCGGCCTGGGCAAGGACCGTCACACGGCCATCTTCCCCAAGCTCGTGTTCACGATCCGCCACGGCGTGAACGCCGATCCCGGCGACCCGAACTACGACATCAAGCAGCTTGCGCTGGAATGCTCCACGAAGCGCATGTATCCGGATGTGCTCTTCTACGAGAACATCATCAAGATCACCGGTTCCTTCAAGGCGCCGATGGGCTGCCGTTCGTTCCTCCAGGGATGGACCGACCCCAAGACCGGCAAGGACGTCGAGGACGGCCGCATGAACCTGGGCGTCGTCACTGTCAACATCCCGCGCATCGCCTTGGAATCCCATGGCGACAAGGACCGCTTCTGGAAGCTGTTCGACGAGCGCATGGCCGTGGCGCACCACGCCCTGCAGTTCCGCATCATGCGCTGCAAGCAGGCGACCCCGATCAACGCCCCGACGCTGTTCGAATACGGCGCCTTCGGCAGGCTCAAGCCCACCGATTCCGTCGACACGCTGTTCCGCAATGAGCGCGCAACCGTCTCCCTGGGCTACATCGGCCTGTATGAGGCCACGAGCGTGTTTTACGGCAAGGATTGGATGACCGACCACACGTGGGATCCGGACGGCAAGGAATTCGCCCTTGAGATCGTGCGCCGCATGAACAAGCTGTGCAAGAAGTGGGCCAAGGAGGAGGGATATCACTATTCGGTGTATTCCACCCCGGCCGAAAGCCTCACCGACCGCTTCTGCCGCATGGACCAGCAGAAGTTCGGCAAGGTGCCCGGCGTGACCGACCATGACTTCTACACGAACAGCTTCCACTACCCGGTGTGGCTGCGCCCCACCCCGATGGAGAAGCTCGACTATGAGAAGGACTTCCCGTACTACGCGGCAGGCGGCTTCATCAACTACTGCGAGTTCCCCAGCCTCCAGCAGAACCCCAAGGCCCTCGAAGCCGTGTGGGATTACGCCTACCAGATCGGCATCGGTTACTTGGGCACCAACACGCCCATCGACCACTGCTTCGTGTGCGGTTACGAAGGCGACTTCGAACCCACCGAGGACGGCTTCAAGTGCCCTGAGTGCGGCAACTGCGATCCTGACAAGTGCAACGTGACCAAGCGCACCTGCGGCTATCTGGGCAACCCGGTGCAGCGCCCGATGGTGCACGGCCGCCACGAAGAGATCGCGCATCGCGCCAAGCACATGCAGGGCGAGACCGGTCGCGTGACCCTCTCCGACGGCACCAGCCGCACGTGGTGGGACGACAAGGCGGAGTGACGACTCGCATGGATTCCACTTCAGATTCCACTCAACCCGCCATGCAGGGTGACGCCGACGCCGCACAATCGGGAAGGGCGGCCTCCGACACCTTCCACAAGACTGGGGCGGGCTCGGCGTCACGCGCCGAGGCACGGCACAGGGCATCGTGGCATGACTTCGCCGAAGGCGAGGTCGGCCGCGGCCCGTGCGTGCCTTTCGCCCACAGCAACAACCCGGCGGCGGGCCAGTGGGACGGACTCAAGCTCAGCCACGACATCGTGGCGGATTACAAGCGCATGGTCGTCACGGACGGCGAAGGAATCCGCAACTCCGTGTACGTCGCCGGCTGCCCATTCCGATGCGAAGGGTGCTACAACTCGTCCATCTGGGATTTCCAAGCCGGGCATCCCTACACAGACGAGTTGGAGGATGCCATCGTCGCCGACCTGGCGCCCGCCTATATTCAGGGACTTACGCTTCTGGGCGGCGAGCCGTTCCTTAACACCCCCATGCTCCTGCGTCTTGTGCGCCGCGTGCGTGAGGAATACGGTCACTCGAAAGACATTTGGAGCTGGACCGGTTACACGTGGGAGGAGCTCATGAGGCCGGGGGAGACCCCGGACAAGCGTGAGTTGCTCGATGAGATAGACGTGTTGGTGGACGGCCGTTACATCGCCGGTCTCAAGGATTCGCTCCTGCAGTTCCGCGGCTCGTCCAACCAGCGTGTCATTGATGTGCAGGCTTCGCTGGCGCAAGGCACGCCTGTGATTTGGAAGAAACTGCACGACCAGCATCGTTTCATTCCCGACATCTACGGCAAGGATCGCGCGGCAGGCGAGGGGGATGCCTCCTAACAAGGCAGGCAAGGCACGCCCCTCGCCGGCTGGCGGCCGGCACGGCGGGGTCTGCGTGGCACTGTCACGCTGGCACTGCCACGCTGGCACTGTCGCATGGGTGCGTGGGTATGCATGGGCGCGTGCCCTTATTGCGTGGTGCAGTCTGATTGCGTGGTGCGGTCCGTCACACCTTTGTGTCGGTGAGGAGTTGCTCGAGAATTCTGCTGTATTCGCTTGTCGCGGGCTGGGAGTCGGATTTAAGCGTCACCAGATGGAATTCTCGGACCACCGGTCCGTTCTTGTCGACAAGCGGAACTCGGCGGATTATTGCGCCCTGAGGGTTGATTGGTTCGCTTGATTCAAAGAGCGTGTAGCCGCGGCCTATCGCCGTGAGCGCGTGCACCTGACGGGAAGTGCTTGCGTAGACAACGGGCGAGGTGAGCCCGAACAGTTCATGCATGCACTGGTTGAGCACTGATTGGATCATCGTGCGGGTGGGTTCGGGGCGTAGGCGTTCATCCATGTCGGGGGAGGAGGGGATGACGCTGCGCATATTGCTGACGAGCGCGTTCGTGCCGTCGGCGAGCTGCCTGGTGTGCATGGGCGCGTCATCGGACGCGTGATGCGCGGCTTGGGGAAATCGCGAAGGATACGTCATGGAAAGCGATTCGACACCTGCAGGTTCCATGGCTGTTTGCTCGGATGCCCCCTCGTCCTGTGATGTGCCCGACAGCGGTGTCGCGGGCGGTTGCAGGATGCACGGCACGTCGGACAGCGCGGTGCTGGTCACCTCTTCCAAAGGAGGCATGAGCGTGGCGGACGGCAGGGCGGCGAGCACGCTGCGTGCCGTTTCGACGCCGATGTATGTGCGCCGCACGGTGTGCGTCTGGTAGTAGTCGGCGAAGTGCACGGAATTGTCCGCGAAGGCGATGTCAATGCTGTGATTGAGCAGAGACTGTTGCAGCTGCTGGTTGGTGCCATACAGCACGGCGATGTTGGACTGCGGGTGGCGCTGCAGGAATATCTGAGCGGCCGCAACCGGCTCCCAGAACGTCGTCGCGGCGATCATGCCGATTGTGAAGCGGGGCAGTTCCTGCCCGGCGGCGGCCTTGCGCACATCCTTCACCGCTTGCTCGGATGCCGAGAGGATGGCGTTGGCATATTCATACAGTTTCGTTCCCGCGGCGGTGGCGGTGAATTCCCGGCCGTTGCGATGGAGCAGCGGCACTCCCATCTCTGTTTCGAGGGCCTTGATTTTTTGCGATACCGCCGATTGCGAGACATGGTTGTTGCGCGCGGCGGCGGTGAAGCTGTGCAATCGCAGCACGTCGTAGAAGTACTGCAGCTGTTTGAGTTCCATGGCGCGCTCCTTCCGGCAGACGGATACCTCGGGCAGAGGCCGCTAAAGAAAAAAGAGGGGGCGCCCTAGGGATAGGGGGCGCCCCGGATTTCTCGGGGGTGTGTCCAGCATGAAGCATGGACTTGGGCTCGGTGAGTCGGGGATAGATGGGAAGAGAATCGCCTCACGGAACCCGCACGTACCCGGTGTCAGACGGCGTTGGTGAGGGAGAGAAAGGAACCAATCAGATTCGCCGCTGATCACACCACCATTTTATTCAAGGGCGTGGTCAATTGCAAAGCGATTGTCGAAAAGAATGGCGCTCTCGGTGTGTCGTGCGCGCATGCCGTGCTCATATGTGGGCAAGTTGTGCATGTATGCATTCAGGTAACTTTATGCCGCGTGTCACGTTATATCATGGTGGCACGCAAGAGCTTGGCGCGATGTTGCGTTCCCCCTGAATGCTCCGCATATGCAGGTGTTTTGCATGATGCGAAAATCACGGCGTCGCTGTATCTGGGATGGGTTCCGGACAGCATGGAGTGCGCCGGACAACATGGAGTGCGCCAAACCACATGGAGTGCGCCAAACCGGGAGATGGATGGTATGGAGTTTGCACAGATGAATGCACTGCCGTATCACGGCGATGCGGGGCGCTATGCAGCAATGGATGTGACACAGCCGGATCGGGGAGCGGCATCGGTCTTTCCGCTATTGTTCGGTCTGGGCGATGATGAGCCAAAGGAGGGATGCGGCGGTCTTTCCGCTGGGGTGTGGAATTCACTGGGCAGCAATGAAAGACGACGACGGCAAATCGCGCATCGCAAGGAAGGCGGCACGGCAAATCGCAACGCATTGCGTTCGGTCAACATGATCACCGATGCATTCGCGCATCTGATTCGCGAGCAATCGTTCTCACGCATCACCGTGACGGAAGTGATGCGTCGCGCCAACCTCGCGCGCAACACGTTCTATGCGCATTATTCCTCCACCGACGAGCTGCTCAAAGACTTCGTATCGGTGGTCGTGCGGCGCGTGCGTTCCAACTTGCGTGAGATCAGTCCCTATGCAGATCCGCGCAATCCTCACACATACCTGCTGCTGCTCATGGGCAAGGTGGATGACGATTCCCGCCTGCTGCTCGAACGCATCTTTGTGCCCAATGACGCCAACAGGCGCAGCCTAATGGCCGTCATGCGCAACAATTCCGTGCCTGTGCTCTATGAACAGGTGGCACGCACGACGGGTTGCAGCAACGAAGCGTTGCGCCGCTACGTGGACTTCACCAGTGAACTGACGATGACGGTGATTTCCGACTACCTGACCCACAGGCTGCGCGGGAACGAGGAATCCACAGCCGATCGCCTCACCCAGATCTACCAAGCGGCGTATGGGCTGTATTTGGAGCCTGATGAGTCGATCGATGCCAGTGGTATGAGTGACGAAGTGTCTGGCGTCGATGCGGGCGGGGATGTCTTGGATGACGGCGCGGACGATGACGCGGATGCCGGAATTGGCGTGGGTGTCGCAGGCGGCACGGGTGCGAGGGACGGTGACGCCAGTGGCAATGCCAGTGATGCCGATGGTAATGCCGACACTGATGCCGGTGCCGCGGCACAGGGCACGGCGGCTGCACGGTCACATCGGGAGCCGGCCGCTCGGGCGCACGGGGATACCTCGTCGCGCGATCAAGTCAGCCCGCCCGATTGGTTCGACTGATCGACCCTTGCCGAAGTTCGCCTGAGTTTGCCAAGCTTTCGGAACTGCCCGGGGCTTGACTGTCCGGGGCTTGCAGGGGCTGCCTATGCGGGGTTCCTGAGAAAAGAAAAGGCCTTGCGAACCATATCGCAAGGCCGTAGGGGAGCGGACAACGGGACTCGAACCCGCGGTCTCGACCTTGGCAAGGTCGCGCTTTACCAACTAAGCTATGTCCGCGATGCGCATCAGCGCAACGAGAAGAAAGCATAGCATGGATTGCCGATTGCGCAAAACTCGGCGAGTCCCGCGTGTCGCTGCATTGTCTCGTGCATCCGGCATGCCTCGCTCCAATCGTGCAAACACAAGCGAATCCATGCCTGTTATCTGCGTTTTCACTCATCGGGAAACCTGCTGAACCGTGATTCCTTGGACTTCCTGAGCGTGTAACGTGGACTTGCGCATAAGGTGATGCGCAGGCGCGCACGTCGGGCCGCCCATCGCATCGGTGGCATCCGTCATCGCCGCCTCCCCGTAACGCCAACGAAAGGCATGCCATGACTCCCAGCGTCTTCCTGCTGTCCTTGGCGGGCATACTGCTTGCCGCGTCCATCATTTCGTTCATTCCCGCCGTTTACATGCGACGCAGGGATTCCCAGCTTCGAGCGCAGTGCACGAGCCGGGCGCAGGGCCGCGTGAGCGGATACTCCACGAGCAAACAGGTGACGGGTTCCACGTTCCTTCCCGTCGTCGCTTACCGCGTGGACGGCGCCGAATACACCGTCACCGGTCCGACGTTCGCCTCCTACCGGGCGCGCACCCTGAGCGGCGACTGCGCCCACGGGCATCCGCTGACCAACATCACGGACATCCATGACCTTCCCGAGGACCTGTGCGTCTACGAAATCGCCGACGACCCCCATGCCGCGGGCAACGCGATGCGCGAACCGTTCCCAGTCGGCACCGGCGTGGACGTCCACTACGACCCTGCCAAGCCATCGCGCTCCTACGTGATCCGGGTGCCCGCCACGTCGTCGTTCGCGAAGGTCTTCCTGTTCCTTGGAGTGATCGAGCTCGTGGCGTCGGCCATCTTCGCTTTCATCTCGCTGCTGTGGTAAGCGTTCGTGGCGCCGGCGCGAAGCCCCGCGGGCTCTGGCGTTCCGCCGTGAGGTATCGGTATCATCGGGAGACATGAACGAAGACATGATGACCGGTGCCGAACGCACAGGGATTTTCCCCCAGAGCCACGGCGTCCACAATGGCAGCGACAGAGGCAAGGGCGTGTTCTCCATCCACACGCTGGGCTGCCAGATGAACGTGCATGATTCCGAACGAATAGCCGGCGTCCTTGAGGCAGACGGCTATGTGCCGGCCACCGCCGAGCAGGCCGCCCGCAAGGACGTGGACCTGATTGTGCTCAACACGTGCGCCGTGCGCGAAAACGCCACCGAACGCATGTATGGCACGATCGGCCTGTGGGCGCAGCTCAAGCGCACCAATCCCAGGCTTCAGATCGCGGTCGGCGGCTGCATGGCGCAAAAGGACCGCGAGCGCATCGTGCGCCGCGCCCCTTGGGTCGACGCGGTGTTCGGCACGAAGAACATCGCCCAGCTGCCGGGCATGCTCGACGCCGCGAGAGAAGGCGCCGGCTCCCAAGTCGAGGTGTATTCCGACCTGGATTCCGTGCAATATTTCCCCTCCGACCTGCCGGTGGAGCGCGGTTCGCGCATCAGCTCGTGGGTGGCCATATCCGTCGGCTGCAACAACACGTGCACGTTCTGCATCGTCCCGTCGGTGCGCGGCAGGGAACGCGACCGTCGCCCCGGCGATGTGCTGGCGGAGATCCGCCGCTGCGTGGATGCCGGCGCCAAGGAAGTGACGCTTCTGGGGCAGAATGTCAACTCGTATGGCTACGCCAGCGGAGACCGATACGCGTTCTCCAAGCTGCTGCGCGCCTGCGGTTCGATCGAAGGGCTGGAGCGCGTGCGCTTCACGTCCCCGCATCCCGCGGCGTTCACCGATGACGTCATCGACGCGATGGCGAGCACCCCCAACGTCATGCACCAGCTGCACATGCCGCTGCAATCCGGCTCCGACCGCATACTCCGGGCAATGCGCCGCAGCTACCGTTCCGAACGGTTCCTGTCGATTCTCGAGAAAGTGCGCACCGCCATGCCGGACGCCCAGATCAGCACCGACATCATCGTGGGGTTCCCCGGCGAGACCGAGGAGGATTTCCAACGCACGCTGGACGTCGTGCGCCAGGCGCAGTTCTCCAGTGCCTACACGTTCATCTATTCCCCGCGCCCCGGCACCCCCGCCGCTTCGATGGAGCAAGTGCCGCATGATGTGGTGCAGGACCGTTTCGACCGCCTCCATGAAGTGCAGGAATCCATCACCGCCGCGCGCATGAAGGAATTCGAAGGCAAGGACGTGGAAGTGCTCGTCACCGGCCAAAGCGGCAAGAAAGATTCGCAGACCCACCGTGTCACCGGGCGTGAGAAAACCGGCGTGCTGGTGCACGTGGGCGTGCCGGATGGCCAGCCCATCCCGAAGGTCGGCGATTTCGTGACCGCCACCGTCACCCATGCCGCCGCGCACGACCTCATCGCCGATCCGGATCCGTCGAAGGGGCAGACGTATGCCGTCCGTCACTGATGCGAATCCAATCACGGCAGTTGGTTCGGCAGCCTCCGCCGGACCGTCCGGCCGCCGGGTCGTCTCCATCGTCGGCCCCACCGCGAGCGGCAAGACGAGCCTGGGCATCGCGCTCGCCAAGGCGCTGGAACAGGCCGATGGCACGCCTTGCGAAATCGTTAACGCCGACGCCTACCAGATGTACCGCGGCATGGACATCGGCACGGCCAAGCCCACCGCCGCCGAACGTGCCCAAGTGTCCCATCATCTTCTCGATTGCATGGACCCGCAGGACACCATGTCCGTTGCGCTGTTCCAACAGATGGCGCGCCAATGCATCAGCCAGCTGCAAGACAGGGGAGTGCGGCCGATTCTCGTGGGAGGCTCCGGGCTCTATGCCCGCGCCGCCATCGACGACATCAGCTTCCCGCCCACCGACCCGCAGGTGAGGGAACGCCTTGAACGGCAGGCCGACGAGATAGGCGGGCAGGCGATGTTCGACGAGCTGCAGCGGCGAGACCCTGAGGCAGCCGAGCACATGGACCCGCACAACACGCGTCGCACGGTGCGGGCGCTGGAAGTCATCGAACTGACCGGCCGGCCGTATTCCTCCATGCTGCCGCGTTACCGGTATGTGATTCCCTCCGTGCAAATCGGGCTGGACATGCCCCGCGAGCAGCTGGACGAACGCATCGACGCCCGCACCCAGCAGATGCGTGACGAGGGTTTCGTCGACGAGGTCGTCCGCATGCGCCCGCGGCTGGGGCCCACCGCCGCCCGTGCGCTCGGATACCAGCAGATTGCTGATTACCTTGACGGATTGATGAGCGAGGACGAGGCGTTCGCCGACATCGCCCAGCACACCAAGCGCCTTGCGCGCAAGCAGATGGGATGGTTCGGGCGCGACCCCCGCATCCATTGGCTGACCGCGGCGAGCGAAGGGCTGGTGGAACGCGCGGTGCAGATTGTGCATCACGCCGACGCGGGCGATTACGACGCCATCGACTCCCAAGCGGACGAATACGTGCAGCATCACCTGGGCCAGCTGCATACGACGCGTCTGCAGGCGCGTGTGCAATCGTAATAAGGGATGCGTTTGTAAAGATTCGCGTCAGCACGGCCGCGCGGGGTGCCCTCCACAACGGCTCGGGGGTTTGGTATCCTTGAGCCGTTATGGCACGTAGTTCATCTTCCCGCAGGCCGGGGGAATCCGCCCCCAGGCGCTCGTCAAACGCTTCATCCGCTGAGTCCTCGCAGGCTTCGACGCCCAGGTCGGGCGGGCGAAGCTCGCGTCGAGACCCTGCCGAGGACGAGGAGATGACCTATGTCGAACCGTGGTGGCGCAAGGCGCTGCTGGCGGTTCCGCGCGCCCTCGGCTACACGGTCCGCTCCCTGACAGGAGTGGGGGAGTACGACGAGAGCTACCGTCGTGACGGCCTGTGCTTCATGCTGCTGGTGTTCGCCGTGCTGTTCATCGCGTCGGAATGGTTCCGCGTGGACGGCTGGCTGGGACGCGCCCTCCACTATTGCTCGTCAGCGCTGTTCGGCGTCATGTCGGTGGTGCTTCCGGTCCTGTTCGTCATCGTGGCGTTGAGGCTGTTTCGTAACGCGGGCCGTAATTCCAACAATCCACGGGTCCTGTGCGGCTGGGGCCTGCTCATGTGGTCCATCTGCTCCATACTGGATGCGGCGATGGCTTCCGGAGACCGCGAGTTCCATATCGAGACGCTTCAGAAAGCGGGCGGGCTCTTCGGCTTCATCCTGGGCAGTCCCTTGAGCTGGGGGCTGTCGAAACCGTTCGCCATCATCGTGTTCGTCGTGATCGGGCTGTTCGCGATCCTCATGATCGCCAATACCCATGTCGAGGAGCTTCCTGACAAGTTCAGCCAGCTCAAGACCGCGTTCATCGGCGACTCCACGGATGGAGCGGCCGATGGTGACGCTGACGACGGTGAGCAATTCCCCAACGAAGTGCGCGTGGGCGACGGGACGATGCAGTTCGCAGAAGGCGTGCCTTCCCATGACGGCACTGATGAGGACGGCGCCGGCGAGAGCACCCCTGCCCGTCGCGAACCGTTCTGGAAGAAGTGGTTCCGTCGCCGTGGCAAGGACTCGGCGGACGATTCCCTGGATTCCTATGCTGCCGATCAAGCTTTCGACCATGCGGCGGATGCTGACGACATTGACAGGCGCCAGAGTGTGGCTCCGCGACGTGCCGTTGCAGCGGGCGATGATGTACAGGATGTGAGCGGCGAGGATCCCTGGCAGGAATTCGGCGACGGGACTCCGACGGCACAGGGGACAACGGACGAGGACTATGACGACGCCACGCATCCGATGGTGATCCGGGACCAAGGCGTCGAAGGCAGCGCGCGGCCTATCGCCGCCGTTGCGCAGCGCGCTCAGCAAGCCCAGCAGGCGCCGCAGGGTCAGGCGGGGTCCCCGGAACACACGGGAGGCGCATACGGCTCCGACGAAGAGACGAACGCTGACGATGCCGCCGGCCAGGCTGCCGGCATCGTCCAGGCGAACGCCGAATCGGGGAATGGCGCCTCGGTTCCCGAGCATATGCTGCCGCCTTATGTGCTGCCTGATCCGGAGATTTTGGAGCATGGCAAGCCACACGCCGCCCGCACCCAGGAGAACGATCGCATCATCGCCGCGCTCAATTCCACGTTCGAACAGTTCGACGTGGATGCGAAGGTCGTCGGATTCCTCCGCGGACCCTCCGTCACGCAATACGAGGTCGAGCTCGGTCCCGGCGTCAAGGTCGAGAAGGTCACGAGCCTGCGCAAGAACATCGCTTATTCGGTCGCCAGCTCGGATGTGCGCATCATCTCGCCGATCCCCGGGAAATCCGCGATCGGCGTCGAAATCCCCAACGCAGACCGCGAGATCGTGCATCTGGGGGATGTGCTGCGCAGCGACATCATGCGCAACGACCCCAACCCCATGCTGTGCGGCGTCGGCAAAGACATCGAAGGCCGTTTCGTCAAATGCGACCTGACGAAAATGCCTCATCTGCTGGTGGCAGGCGCCACGGGATCGGGTAAGTCGAGCTTCATCAACTCCATGCTCGTCTCGCTCATCATGCGCGCCACCCCCGAGCAGGTGCGCCTGATCCTTGTGGACCCCAAGCGCGTGGAACTGTCGGCGTACGCGGGCATCCCACATCTGCTCACGCCCATCATCACCTCGCCCAAGCGGGCCTCCCAGGCGCTCGAATGGGTGGTCAAGGAGATGGAGTCGCGTTACGACGACCTGAGCTTCTTCGGCTACCGTCATATCAAGGACTTTAACGAGGCGGTGCGCGCCGGAAAGGTGCATGCGCCCGCCGGTTCCAAGCGCAAGGTCGCACCGTACCCGTATTTGGTCGTCGTGGTCGACGAGATGGCCGACCTCATGATGGTCGCCAAGAACGAGGTCGAGGACTCCATCCAGCGCATCACCCAGCTCGCCCGAGCCGCAGGCATCCATCTCGTGCTCGCCACGCAAAGGCCGTCCGTGAACGTCGTGACGGGCCTCATCAAGGCCAACATCCCGTCCCGCCTTGCCTTCGCGACGTCCTCCGCCACGGATTCGCGCGTCATCCTCGACTCCATCGGCGCCGAGACGCTCATCGGCCAGGGCGATGCTCTGTTCCTGCCGATGGGAGCCAGCAAACCCACCCGCGTGCAAGGATCGTGGGTCTCGGAATCCGAGATCCGCAAGGTCGTGGACTTCGTGCGCCACCAGCGCAAGCCCGCATACCGGCAGGACATCACCCAGATGGCCGAACAGGCCGACAAGAAGGAAGCGCAGGCGCAGGCGACCGAGGACATCGGCGGCGACATGGACGAGCTGCTCGAAGCCGCCCGCCTTGTGGTGACCTCGGGATTCGGCTCCACGTCCATGCTCCAGCGCAAGCTGCATCTGGGATTCGCCAGGGCGGGGCGCATCATGGACCTGCTGGAATCCCGCGGTGTCGTGGGTCCCTCCGAAGGCTCGAAGGCGCGTGAGGTGCTCGTCAAGCCCGACGATCTGCCCCAGGTGCTCGCGTTCATACGCGGCGAATCGGATTCGCTGGAGGGCGATGACAGCAGCGCCGACGCCTCGGTGGGCTCGGCTGACGGTTTCGGCGGTGCATCAGGACGGCCGGATGACGAGGAGCCACCGGCGGACGCGTACGCGGACTACGGGTCCTATGGCGGGGCGGATGCGGATTACTGAGTCCTCTTTGCATGCGCGTGGCCGATATGCGTAGTCGCGTGACAGCGTTGCATGGTGGCATGTGACAGCATCGCGTGACAGCGTTGCGCTCTGAAGGTGATAGTGTCTAATCGGTGGTGAAACGACCGCACGGGATTCGAAGAAGAAACCTTCACGAAGAGGAAACCTTCACGAAGAGGAAACCTCGGCCGCTTCGCTCAGGCAGGTTCTCACGGATTTCGCAGGCAGGAGACAACGATGGCACAGCAGCAATCAAATCGTCCGTCCTTGTTGGACGGATGGCGCACCGTTCCCAATTTCGTCACGATGGGCAGGATAGCGCTCGTCGTCGTGTTCCTCATCATGCTGGGGATCGGTGGCCCGGACGGCTCGCGCGGCATCGGTGCGCGGTGGGCTGCGTTCGTGCTGTTCGTCCTCGCGGCAATCAGCGACAAGCTTGACGGGTATCTGGCTCGCAAATACAACAAGGTGACCGAACTGGGCAAGCTGCTCGACCCGATCGCCGACAAGCTGCTTGTGTGCGGTGCGCTGGTGATGCTCGCCGCCTTCGGCGAACTCAACCCGGGAGGCTGGGTCATCACCGCGCTGTTCCTCATCAGGGAGCTGGGCATCACCATCATGCGCTTCTTCGTCATCGATACCGGCGGCTCGGTCATCGCAGCCAACCATGCCGGCAAGCTCAAGACCCTGTTCGAATGCATCGGCCTGGGCATGGTCATCTTCCCCATGTGGAGCCTGGTGGGAGGCAACACGGGATTCGAAGGGTTCTATTACTGGCTGTCGTATGCGGTCGTGCTCGTCGCACTCGTGCTGTGCCTGTATTCAGGCGGCGTATATGTGGCGCAAGTGAAGCGGGCGGGCGGTTTCGGCCGAAAGGCGTGAAAGGAAGGGTCTATGTCACTAGAGCATGAGGACGAGGCGCAATCCATGGAATCACAACGCGCCGAATGCGACGATCTGGCCAAGCGAATCGAAGACGCCTGCCGCACCCGAGGCCTGTTCATCTGCAGCGCCGAATCGTTGACAGGCGGTCTGCTGGCCGATGCCTTCGTGCGGATCCCGGGAGCGTCCGACGTGTTCCTGGGTTCCGCCGTCACCTATGCGATCGCCGCCAAGGCACACATCCTGGGCGTGGATTCCGCGCTGCTGGAACGGGAGGGCGCGGTGCATCCCGACGTCGCCAAGCAGATGGCAGTGGGTGCGGTCGCCGCGTATTCCGTGCCGGCCTCGCGACGCGGTTGTGTCATCGGCCTGTCGACCACCGGTGTGGCCGGCCCGGGGCCGGATGGGAACAAACCCGCCGGCCTGGTCTATGTAGGGTTCGCGCTGCCAGAGCCCCATGGCCTGGATGCCCAGGCGGAAGAGCTTCATCTCAGCGGCACGCGTGAACAGGTGCGACGCGGCGTGGTGCTCCATGTGCTGGAGTCGCTTGCCGGGCGCTTGGGGCTGTGAAGCCCGATCCGCATGCGCATTGCGTGCGCCCATGCCAGCGTGGAACTGGAAGCACAGGGGAAATGTGAGTTTGCTCGCATTTCCCCATATGTTTGCATAACGGCATGGTGTGTCGCGCCGGTATGTGATATGGTAACCAAATACAAAAACTTGCTATATCGACACTCAAGTTTTGATACTGACACTCAAGTTTTGGTATACTGTGTAGCGACAAGAAAAAGCTTGGAAGGAGCTTACGAGAACGCATAACGACAATGCCGGCCTGGTGACGCGGCCGGTGCGAACAATCACGGATACAACGAAAGGAACGGGGGTACACATGATGAATACGCTCAATGTGATGCAGACGAGGAATGCACAGCAGGAGGAAGCCATGCGCGCTGCTGCGGCGAAGGAGTCCGTCGCCGCCAGCCGCATGACCCGTGAGCTCACCCCCGAGCAGAGGCGCGCTATTGAAATGCGCCGCCAGCAGATTCTCCTCGCCCAGCGCAACCGCCGCATCAGGGAGGAGCGCGAGCAGGCGAGGCTCAACTGGGAGAAGGGCGTGAACGCCGAGGCGACGGAGACGGCGCCGCAGGTGCAGGCGCGTTCCGTCGCGGAGCCGGCGCCGTCCGACTCCATGTTCTCGCTGCGCAAGATCCAAGGCGAGGTGCTGCGCGAGCTGCGCACGTCCGACCACAAGACGCTTCGCGAGGTCTCCCAGAAGGCCGGCGTGTCGCTTGGATACCTGTCGGAAGTCGAGCGCGGCCAGAAGGAGGCCAGCTCCGAGTTGCTCGTCTCCATCACCCAGGCGCTGGGAGTCAAGCTTTCCGAAGTGCTCACGATGATTGCCGAGCGTGTCGCCCGTGCCGAGCAGTCCGGCGCCGCCCATGTCGATTCCTCGGCTCGGCGTTGATTCATGTCGATGCGCGAACGGGAGTTCTGGGAACTTCTCGAAGAGGTTTTCGGAAGAAGCTACGGCAGGTCGCTGTCACGGGACCAGCGTCTGTTCAAGCTGAATGACCGCACGGTGGTGGAGGCCCTTGCCGACGGGGAAGAGCCGCGAGTCGTGTGGAACGTGCTGTGCGATCAGATGGACATCCCGGATTCCCGGCGCTGGGGCAAGGACCACAATGCTCCGCCCATGCCCGCACGCTGACCCGCTGGTCGGTCTCGTGCATGCCCTCCGACGGTGGCATGCACACCGGCGGTGGATGTGATGTGCGGTGAGATGCATGAGACATACCGATGCCTGATGGTGCCTTGGTGCCATCAGGCTTTGATTTTTCTTCGGCGTGTCGATTGGATTCGAACAACTGTTCGACTATACTTGTGCGCAGTTGGTTCGCAGGTGCGCACCGAGACCCGATTTTATCCCCATTTGCCATAAAGGCCGTGCGGTGAAGCCGGATGAGCGTACCCTGTCCATTACCGTCTTCGGCGATGGACCGGAGCGGCTAACCACCGCATGAAACAGGAATAGGAGACCCAATGGCTGCACAGGCTGCAAAATCCGCGCCCAAGGTTGCGCAAACCGCCAAGAAGAGCGGCGGAAAGCCTCAGGACAATCGCGCGGCGGCTCTCGCCACGGCGCTTCAGCAAGTGGAGAAAAGCTACGGCAAAGGCGCTGTCATGCGTCTGGGGGATCACCCGCACCAGCAGGTAGACGTCATCCCCACCGGATCCATCGCGTTGGATCTTGCCTTGGGCATCGGCGGCTTGCCCCGCGGAAGGGTCGTGGAGATCTACGGTCCGGAATCGTCCGGCAAGACCACCCTTGCGCTGCATGTCGTCGCCAATGCCCAGCGAGGCGGTGGTGTGGCGGCGTTCATTGACGCTGAGCACGCCCTTGATCCCGAGTATGCACGCAAGCTGGGCGTTGACACCGATCAGCTCATCGTGTCCCAGCCGGACAACGGCGAACAAGCACTCGAGATCGCCGACATGCTCGTGCGTTCCGGTGCGCTTGACGTCATCGTCATCGATTCCGTCGCGGCGCTCGTCCCCAAGGCCGAGATCGAAGGCGACATGGGAGACAGCCACGTGGGCCTGCAGGCGCGACTCATGAGCCAGGCTTTGCGCAAGCTCACGCCGGCGCTCGCCCAGACCAACACGATGGCCATTTTCATCAACCAGCTTCGTGAGAAGATCGGCGTGTTCTTCGGCAACCCCGAGACGACGACCGGCGGCATGGCTTTGAAGTTCTACTCGTCCGTGCGCATGGACATCCGTCGCATCCAGACGATCAAGGACGGCGATTCGGCCATCGGTAGCCGCACCCGTGTCAAGGTCGTCAAGAACAAGATGGCTCCTCCCTTCAAGTCCGCCGAATTCGACGTGCTGTATGGCGAGGGCATCAGCCGCGAAGGCAGCATCCTCGACATGGGGTTGGAATGCGACCTCATTCGCAAGTCTGGTTCGTGGTTCACGCTCGCCAACGGTGACCAGCTGGGGCAGGGCCGTGAGAAGTGCCGCCTCTATCTCAAGGAGAATCCTCAGATCTGCGATGATCTGGAGCGTCAGATTCGCGTCGCCTACGGTCTCATCTCCGAGCCCGAGGCTGAGGATGCCGATTCACCGAAGAAGGACGGAGACGCGGCCTCCGCGGCCAAAGCCAACGCGGCTACCGCCGGTACCACCAGCAAGGGACAGGATGCGGGGGCTGCGGCTGCAAAGCCCGCTGGCGCAGATTCCGCAGCCAAGGCCGCCGAAGCATGATCCGGCGTGATCCCATCATTGGCGTGATTTTGACACTGGCATGATTTCAGCAGAGGAATTTCTTCGCGGCAGGGGAGTAGACCCTCGGGTATGCGACCCTGCCGTGCCCTTAACGGATACGGCAGTCACCGGCAAAGAAAGTGCTGCCGCGAGAGACTGTGATGACAGGCCGGGCATCGAGAGGGTCAACCCTGAGAAGGCTAATTCCGAGGAAGCCTATTCCGAGGGAACTGACTTCAAGGAGGCTGATTCCAAGGAACCCGGCGCTGGGGAATCCGGCACAGGGGAATTTGGCACTGTGGAATCCAGTGCCGGGGAAGCCGATGGCGAAGGCAGTGACTGTGAGGCGTCTGCTGCGCAGCCGAGCAGGAGCCTGTTGCGCTCGAGGGGTTCCTTTGGAGGGTCCGCCACAAAGGAATGGGCGCGGCCGTCGGCGGACTCATCGCGAGGCTGGCGCCAGGGGCGAGGCGGGCATACCCGTCGCCGTCGCGGCGCTGGTTCTTGGCAAGGCGCAGAAAACCGCATGACGGGCGGTCACGATACGGATGGAGCTCCGCGTACCCTCGGCAAGAGTGAAGACCGCGCGCATGATTTGGATAAATGCCAGGAGGCGGCGCTGAGGCTTCTCGATGCGTCGGCTCGCTCGGTGCGCGATATGCAGGAGCGTCTTCTGGGCAAAGGCTATGACCCGTCTGTTGTCGAAAGGGTCGTGGGCAATTTGATTCGTGTCGGATTGCTTGACGACCAAGCTTATGCGCGCGGATTGGTGGAGCATTGCCTGGGGCGTTTGCTGGGGGCCAGAGGCACGGAGCGCGAGTTGCTGCGCAAAGGCGTTCCTCGGCGCATCGCCCATGATGCGGTGCAGGATGCTGAGGATGCCGGACGTTTTGCCGTGGCGGCGGATGAGCTTGCACAGAAGACAGCTCGCCGCACGCAAGGATTGGACCGTGAGACGCGTCTGCGCAGGTTTTGGTCGGCAGGCGGGCGGAAGGGGCATTCGCCACAGGATCTTCGCGCGGCGGCCGACCGCTACTTGATCGACGAATCCTGACGCAGCCCGGTTGCCACAGCATCACGGGAATGTGCATCAGCATCACAGAAATGCACGCCGGCATCACATGTCGCGGAATCCCGGTGTCACCAATGCCTGTGTCGCGGAATGCCGATGCCGCCGAAGGGCGATATTGCCGAATGCTCATCGCGGAATAGAAGTGGAAGAGACCCCGCATACCCCGGGTTCTGTCGTCTGCTGGGCAGACGGATGGCCATCCATCTCGACCTGACGTCACCGCCAGGCTCTAGCGGCCTACCCGAAGGCTGTGCGAGCAGCACGTAACGCCTTCTGCTTGACCTTGCTCCCGATGAGGCTTGCCATGCGACCCGCCGTTACCGGGGGTCCGGTGGTCTCTTGCACCGCCGTTTCACCCTTGCTCGCCGAAGCGGGCGGTCTGTTCTCTGCTGCGCTATCTCTCAGGTCACCCTGGGCGGACGTTATCCGCCATCGTGCTCTGCGGAGCCCGGAAGTTCCTCAGCTTTCGCCGCGGCCATCGCGGGGTCTCTGCGTTCACCCTACGGGAAGGTGCAGACCGACCGTGGGTGACGCGAGGCGAGAATCCCAGAATGAGCGGCGCCAGCCCGGTTCAATAAGCCACGCCCGAGATTGAACGTAAAGTGACATTCGTGAAATTTGGGTTATTATGGGGGTTACAGGTTGGCAAAGAGGCCGATCGCTAAATGTCCGAAGCGACCTTCGGGTCGCTACCCTACACAAAGGAGGTCCATCATGGAAATCGTCGTTACCGGTCGCCACACGCAGGTGAAGCAGAAGTTCCGTGACGTTGTTGAGACCAAGATGAACCGTGTCACTGCCATCGCCCCGGATGCGGAGCGTGCGCAGATCGTGCTGTCCCATGAGGGCAACCCGCGCCAGGCCGATACCGCCAAGCGCGTGGAAATCACCGTGATTGCCGGCCGTACCGTTGTGCGCGCCGAAGCTTCGAGCAGCGATGAGTTCAGCGCACTCGACATCGCCCTGGACAAGCTCACCCTCCGTCTGCGCCGTATGCGCGATCGCCGCAAGGACCATCGCCGCGGCTACACCGAGATCGTCGATGAGGGTCCGGTCGAAGCGGCGCCCGTTGTCGAAGAACCGGAAGCAGAGCCGAACAACAGTGCCGATGACGCTGTCGCCGGCGACCTTGGCCCCGGCGAGTCCGTCGAAGTCAAGGTGGGCGATACCCCGATCGTCATCCGCCGCAAGCTGCATCTGGCAGAGCCCATGTCCATCGACGAGGCGCTGTACGAGATGGAACTCATCGGACATGATTTCTTCCTGTTCGTGAACAAGGAGACGAACCGTCCGTCCGTTGTCTACCATCGTCACGGCTGGAGCTACGGCGTGTTCGAGATCGACACCCCGGAGAACGTCGCCAAGAAGAAGTGAATCCCACCGATTCCCATTAAGGCACAGGGCTCGGGGCGTGCGAATGAACCCCATGCCATGGACCCGTGCCACGATCTTTGAATGAGATGAGATGATTTGAATGCGATGCCCCGCTTCGTGCGGGGCATCGTCATGTCTAGGCAAATGCGTTTTGCAGGATTGCGCTTATGGCTATTTTGTAGGTGTTTTCTTGTCGGGCGCGTATTATGAAATAAGTTTGTGTAAACCAAGGCACCGGCGCCGCAACGCCGGGGCAGCTTGCTAGTCCGAGGAGTAAGACGTGACAATTCTGGACAAGGTCCTGCGTGTGGGTGAAGGCGCTCAGCTTCGCAAGCTCAAGGGGGTGGCTGACGAGACTGACAAGCTCGAACCCGAAATCAAGAAGCTTGACGATGATGAGCTTCGTGGGCAGACGGGCAAGTTGCGCGAACGCCTGGAGAAGGGCGAGGACATCGACAAGCTCATGCCCGAGGCATTCGCAACGGTGCGAGAGGCATCCAACCGCGTGCTGGGCCTGCGTCACTTCGATGTGCAGCTCATGGGCGGCGCAGCGCTTCACTGGGGCAACATCGCCGAGATGAAGACCGGTGAAGGCAAGACGCTTGTCGCCACGCTTCCCGCGTACCTTAATGCACTGAGTGGCGAAGGCGTGCACGTCGTGACCGTCAACGACTACCTGGCGAGCTACCAGTCCGACCTCATGGGCCGCGTCTTCCGCTTCCTGGGCATGACCACCGGCTGCATCATCACCGGCCAGAAGCCCGCGGAACGCCGCAAGCAATACGATTGCGACATCACCTACGGCACCAACAACGAATTCGGCTTCGACTACCTGCGCGACAACATGGCGTGGGACAAGTCCGAACTCGTGCAGCGCGGCCACCATTACGCCATCGTCGATGAGGTCGACTCCATCCTCATTGATGAAGCCCGCACCCCGTTGATCATCTCCGGCCCCGCCGAAGGCGGCGTCACCCGCTGGTACCGTCAGTTCGCCCGCCTCGTGCCCAAGCTCAAGCGAGACGAGGATTACGAGGTCGATGAGAAGAAGAAGACCATCGGCATCCTCGATGCAGGCATCGCCAAGGTCGAGGACTACCTGGGCATCGACAACCTGTATGAGCCGAGCAACACCGCTCTCATCGGCTACCTGAACAACGCCATCAAGGCCAAGGAGCTGTTCCTGCGCGACAAGGATTACGTCGTCACCAACGGCGAGGTCCTCATCGTCGACGAACACACAGGCCGTGTGCTCCCGGGCCGCCGCTACAACGAAGGCCTGCACCAGGCGATCGAGGCGAAGGAAGGCGTCGAGGTCAAGCCCGAGAACCAGACGTTCGCCACCATCACGCTGCAGAACTACTTCCGCATGTACGACAAGCTTGCAGGCATGACCGGCACCGCAGAAACCGAAGCGGCCGAGTTCATGAACACCTATAAGCTGGGCGTCATCCCGATCCCAACGAATAGGCCGATGATCCGCAAGGACCAGGACGACCTCGTGTACCGCACGAAGAAGGAAAAGCTCAACGCCATCGTCCATGACGTCAAGAAGCGTTACGAAAAGGGACAGCCGGTGCTGCTCGGCACCGCGTCCGTCGAATCCTCCGAACTCGTGAGCAACCTGCTCACCGCGGTCAACGTGCCCCATCAGGTGCTCAACGCCAAGCACCATGAGAAGGAAGCCGCCATCGTCGCCGTCGCCGGCCGCAAGGGCGCCGTCACCGTCGCCACGAACATGGCAGGCCGCGGTACCGATATCATGCTCGGCGGCAACGTCGAGTTCCTCGCCGACCAGAAGCTGCGCGAAGAAGGCCTGTCGCCCGATCAGGACGAATACGAGGCCAAGTGGAAGTCCACCCTCGCCCAGATCGAGGAGCAGGCCAAGGAAGAGAAGGAAGAGGTGCGCAAGCTCGGCGGTCTGTACGTGCTTGGCACCGAACGCCACGAATCCCGCCGCATCGACAACCAGCTGCGCGGTCGTTCCGGCCGTCAGGGCGATCCGGGCGAATCCCGCTTCTACCTGTCGCTGGAAGACAACCTGATGCGCCTGTTCAACACGCAGCTCGTCGCACGCGTCATGCAGAAGGGCTATCCGGAAGGCGAGCCCATCGAGTCCAAGACCGTGTCCAAGGGCGTGCGCAATGCGCAGAAGGCCGTCGAATCGCGCAACTTCGAAATCCGAAAGAACGTGCTCAAGTACGACGATGTGATGAACAAGCAGCGCACCGTCATCTACGACGAGCGCCAGATCGTGCTCAAGGGCGCGGATCTGTCGGAAGACATCCAGCTGTTCATCGAAGAGACGATTCGCACGTACGTGCGCGAGGCGACCAAGGGCTCCGACAAGCCTCAGGATTGGAACCTCGCTGAGCTGCATTCCAACCTTGCCAAGATCTGCTCCGTCGAAGGCGTGGACCTCGACGACATCTACGCGGCCCTCGGCATCAAGTCCGCCGACGACGCTGCTGCGAAAACGGCCGATGATGCGGATGATGCGAAGGACGCACAGGACGCTGATACGACTGCTGAAGCCGAGGACAAGAAGGACGACGACTCCCAGAAGTCCAAGCATGCCAAGGCCCTCAAGGGTGACAAGGCGCGTCGTTTCATCGCCGACACCTACATCGAGAACGCCAAGGACGTCTACGACCAGATCGAAGCGACCGTGGGTTCCGACGCCCTGCGCGAAGCCGAACGCAAGGTCGTGCTCGCCACGCTCGACCGCAAGTGGCGCGAACACCTCTACGAGATGGATTACCTCAAGGACGGCATCGGCCTGCGTGGCATGGGCCAGCGCGACCCGCTGGTCGAATACCAGCGCGAAGGCTACACCATGTACAACCACATGGTCGAGGCCATCAAGGAAGAGTCCATCGAGCTGCTGTTCCACATGACCACCGAGCAGATTGAGCGCCTGTTCGAAGAGTCCAAGCATAGCGGCGACGTGCAGTACTCTGCGCCGGACGACCCCGATTCCAACAACGCCGACAAGTCCGAGGCCGACACCGCCGACGACCTGTCCGACGGCCAGATCGACGGCGAGGAGCCGGACGGCATGGAACCGAAGTCCGTGGGCGAGTCTAATTCCGACGAATACTCCGCACCGCGCGGCCAGGTCGGCTACGAGCCGCTCAGCCACGCCGACTCGGCGCTTCCGACGAACAAGCGCCCCAAGAGCGTCGAGGCCCACTCCCCGTGGGAGGACGGTCGCACGTTCCCGGGCACGAAGCCGAACGAGAAGTGCCCGTGCGGTTCGGGCCGCAAGTACAAGATGTGCCACGGCCGCAACGAAACCAAGGAGTAAGCCGACCAATGCAATCGGCTGAGGTTCGCTGATCAGAAGGCGGTGCCGGGATGATGTCCGGTGCCGCCTTTTTGCATTCATTGGCTTGGCATATGCCAGTCGTGTGCATTCGACTGTCCCGCGCATTCGTCCATCCCTTGCATTCGCTGCACCCAATGCTCCCAATGCACCCCGCTCTTTCATTCGCCCATCCCGTATGTATCCGCAGGGACAAGCCCGTAACGGTGCCGCAATGTGGTCATGTAACAAGACCGACGCATTCGGGCTGCCTAGTATGGACCTGTCACTGAACAAAACCACTATCTACAAGGAGGAAGACCGTGGCCGACTACACATGGAAGTCGATCCTGAACCAGCTCGTCGTCAAGCACGAGCATCTCACGCAGGAGCAAAGCGAGTGGTACGTCGACGAGCTCATGGATGGCAATGCCGATGCCGCCGCGGTCGGCGCGGTGCTCGCCACTCAGCAGCAGCTGGGGCTCACGGCGGACGAAGTGGCAGGAGCCGCCCACGCGATGGTGGAGCATGCGCTGCCGTTGCCGCTTTCTGGGGAGACCACCGACTTGGTGGGAACCGGCGGTGATGGATTCGCCACCGTTAACATCTCCACGACCGCCGCGGTCATCGCAGCCGCCGCGGGAGTCAAGATCGCCAAGCACGGCAACCGCGCCGCATCCAGCAAGTCCGGTGCCGCCGATTGCCTCGAAGCGCTCGGCCTTCCGCTTGACCTGACGCCGGAGCAGGCCGCACAGGTGGGGGAGAAGGTGGGCATCACGTTCGCCTTCGCCCGCGTGTTCCATCCCGCCATGCGCTTCGTCGGCCCGATCCGCGCTCAGTTGGGCGTGCCGTGCGTATTCAACGTGCTGGGCCCGATCACGAATCCGGCGCATCCCAAGCATTGCGTCATCGGCTGCGCGGATCCCTCCCTGGGTTCCATCATGGCGGACGTGCTGCACAAGCAGGGCGCCACCGGCATGGTGTTCACGTCGAACGAAGGCATGGATGAGCTTGCGCCCACCGGTCCCGTCACGCTGTGGCACATCGAAGATGATGGCGTGACCGAAAGCACCTTCGATCCCATCACGCAGCTGGGTCTGGCAAAGGTCGAGGTCTCCGACCTCAAGGGCGACACCCCTGAATACAACGCTCAGGTGGCGCGCGACGTCATCGCCGGCCGCGAACTGCCGTGCACGAGCACGATCCTGCTCAACGCGGCAGCCGCCATCGCAGTCAACACGCAGCTGCTGAGCGAACCCGATGCCCCGCTTTCCCAGCGCATTGGCGAAGCGTACGGCATCGCCAAGAAGACCGTGGAATCCGGCGCCGCCACCGACAAGCTCAACGAATGGATCGAGACCGCGAAGGCCGTCAAGGCAGGTTCTGCGGCCTGACATCCGACATCTGTGTCGAATAGGTCACATTGTGACTATTACCAAGCCCGTCGTAGTGCGCTGCGGCGGGCTTCATGGTAAGGTGAACTGTGTGTCGCGGCAGCCCAAGGATGAGCGGCCGCGCAAGTCGAAGTCGAACCCGGTCAATTCAGGAGGGAACATGCATAAGCTTGCTGTGGATATCGGTGGCACGAAGATCGCCGTCGGTGTGTGTGATGAGGATGATACGATCGTCAGGTCCTGGACCGTCCCGACCGAAAGCGACGCTGACCGCATCAATGAGAACGTTGCCGAACTGTACAAGAAGGCATGCGAGTCGTTCGATGACATCAGCGCCATCGGCATTTCCGCCGCAGGCAACATCAAGCAGGACCGCCGCACCGTCAACTTCTCCGCGAACATCCCCGCATGGATCAACTACGACCTGTCCGGTCACATCGAGGAGCTCATCGGCGCTGACATCCCTGTCGTCGTCGAGAATGATGCGAACTGCGCAGGCTGGGGCGAATACGTGCATGGCGCCGGCAAAGGCAGCCGCAACATGGTGATGCTCACCGTCGGCACCGGTCTGGGCGGCGCCATTGTGCTCAATGGCGAACTGTACCGCGGCTCGTTCGGTATGGCGGGCGAGCTGGGCCACCTGCCGATGGTGCCGGACGGCGACACCTGCGGCTGCGGCCTGCGCGGCTGCGCCGAGCGTTACGTCTCCGGATCCGCCCTTGAACGTTTCGCCAAGGCCGCGGTGCGCCGCCGCCCCCAGGATGCGACGCGCCTCATGGAGCTGTGCAACGGTCACATCGAGGATCTGCGCGGTCCGATGATTTCCAAGGCGGCACAGGAAGGCGATGTGCTCGGCCTGTATTCCTTCAACAAGATTGGCGAATGGCTCGGTCGCACGATGGCAGCCATTTCCGCGGTGCTTGACCCCGACATCTATGTGATCGGCGGCGGCGTCATCGCCGTGGGCGATATCCTGCTCGAGCCGGCGCGTCAGGCGTATGAGCGCTTTCTCCAGGCGAGCGCATATCGCCCGATCGCCAAGATCGTGCCGGCGAGCGCTGGCCAGGACGCGGGCCTCATCGGCGCCGCGAACCTGTCGCTGCGTTAGGCGTTAGGCGCTAGGCGCGGCAGGCGGCCGCTTGCCTGCGGTCGCCATGTTGCATGATGGGGCTGCTCCACGTTGGTGGGGCAGCCCCATTGCTGTGTCCTGAATGTTGTGTATTCCGGCGTGGGTACCGTTTGTACAGGGCTACTGTTGGTGCAGGTTCAGCGTTTGCACAGGTGACCCGTTTGTGCAGGTCACCGTTTGCGCATGATGAGCGCGAGGATGCCGATGAGCAGCAGCATGCCGCCGGTGGATTCAAACGCCGCTGAGAGTCGGGGAAACACGAATCCGAGCACGACAAGCACAAGCCCCGAGACGAGCAGCATGAGATAGACACGCGTGTAATGGTCCATGCTCGCGTCTGAATTGGTGGGTGGCGTGAAGTGGTCGTCCGGCGCATCATCGAGGATGCTTGTCTCGAAATCACGCGGCCCCTGACCCTGCTCGGACTGTGCCATCTGCTTGAACTGCCTCTCGGCTTCCTTGCGTTGGCGTTCATGGCGCAGCCTGTCCTGCTTGGCGGCCTCTCTCTCAAAGCGTTTCGCCGTGCGGGACGCATCGAGCGCCGACACGTCGTCGGCATGCTCGGAGAGGAACTCGCTCCACTGGGAATCCAGATTGTCGTTCCCCGCCGTGTCGCCGGCAGGAACGCCGCCGTTCGTACCATCGCGTGACGTTTCTTCGGACGCACTGCTATTGTTGAAGTCGCTCATGGTAACACTGTATCGCCTGGAGCGCCGCGGCATGCGAAAATCCTCGCGCCGCGCGGCACGCCATGCGTGGTTCGGAGGAACGCAATGCTGTACTGGTTCTTCGTCAAAACGCTCAGCCCGATTGCCCGTCGACGTTTCAATCCGACGTGCGTGGGCGTGGAGAACATCCCCAGGACCGGTGGCGCCATCATCGCCGCAAATCACCTTGCCGTCATCGACGACGCGGTGATTCCCATGACGTCGCCGCGCATGGTGCATTTCATGGGCAAGGCCGAATACTTCGAAGGCAAGGGAATCAAAGGCCGTTTCAAGAAGTGGTGGTTCACGCAGGCAGGCGTGTTCCCGGTCGACCGTTCCGGCGGCAGCAAGTCGCTGGGGGCTATGGAAACCGCTCGCAAGATCATCGAGGACGGGCATGTGTTCGGCATCCACCCCGAGGGCACGCGCAGCCCGGACGGCAGGCTGTACCGCGGCCATACCGGCGTTGCGCGCCTTGCGATGGAAACAGGCGCTCCGATCATCCCCACCGCGCTCATCGGCACCCGCGACATCCAGGCGCCCGGACAGGTGATGCCGGGCAAAGGTAAGGTCACCGTCATCTACGGCACGCCGATCGAGGTGGAACGCCGCGAGCCGGACGCCATCACCCATGAGGCGATCCGCGAGCTCACCGACGAGATGATGCACCGCATCCAGCAGATGAGCGGCCAGGAATACGTCGACATTTACGCCCAGGTCTACAAGAAGATGCTCAAGGAGCAGGGCGGCAACCCGTCCCAGACGCAGGCTGAGCCGTCGCAGGCATAGGTTTCGCCGCAGGCACAGGTTGAGCCAGGCATAGTCTGAGTTCAGGCATAGTCTGAGCCGCCATTCGTCTTGGTGCGGCTGCGCGTCTCAAGGGTCGCGCAGCCGCACCGTGCAGTTTTCACACGACGGTGAGGGTGATGACCGTGGGCGTGCCATCCGTGTTGTGGATGCGCACCGACGTGCCGGCGTCCACGGATTGCTGACGCACTTGGTCCGTCCAATTGCCCAGGATCGTCGTCTTCTTCTCAACCTTGAAGCCAAGGGCCGTGAGTGTCTTTTCAGCGTCGTCGTAGCTGCTGCCGACCACATCGGGCACGGTGGCCATCTGCGGCCCCTTCGACACGGTGATCGTCACGCTGTCACCCCAATGGAGAGCGTCGCCTGCAGCCGCGGAAGCAGAAATCACCGTGCCTTCCTCAACAGAGTCGGAATATTCCTGCTTCCACGTGATGGTCAGGTTGTCGGGCGCCAGCGTGGATTCGGCTTCAGTGCGCGTCTTTCCCACCACGTCGGGGAAGGTGATGGGCTTGAGGCCCTTGGACAGCACCACGGTGACGGTGGTGTTGTGGTCGACGGTGCTTCCCGGGGCGGGTGTCACCGAGATCGCCGCCCCTTGCGGGACCGTGAGCGAATACTGGTCGGCGGATTCATCATGCTGCACATTGGTGAAACCGGTTGCCGCGAGCGCCGCCAACGGGTCCTTTCCATCGGCTGTGCTCGCATCCAGCAGATCGGAGGGCACCGTCAGCTGGACGGCGCCTTGCGAGACGACGACATCGACGATGCCGCCGCGAATCGACACATGGCTGCCCACAAGCGAGGGGGATGTCGAGATGATGCTGCCGGCGGGCACGGAATCGTCGTTGCGTTCCGTCACCTGATAGGCGATTCCCTCATCGTCCAGAAGCGCACGGTAGTTGTCCCAATTCGCGTTCGTGAGTGTGCAAGAGGCGGTCGACGCGTCGCAGGGAACGTCCTGTGCGGCGGGGAGCACGCGGTAGCTTCCCGGTCCGGAGAAAAACCACCAGACCGCGGAGCAGCCCGCCAGCAGCACAAGCACCAGCAGGACGGTCACCACAAGACGGCGTGCGGAATGCCGCCGGTCATGTGCGGGGGTTGCCGGCGGAAGGGGAGGCGTCGCAGGGGTGGTCTCAAGGGTGTTCGCAGGGGCGGTCGCGCTGTCGGAGGCATCGTCGCGGATCGCCATCGTGGGCAAATCGTCCTGCGGCAGCAATGCCGTGGCATTCATCCCGTCATCGCGCATGATGGGCACCGTCGTTGTTGCAAGAGGCACTGTTGCATCCGCGTCGTCGACCGATGCGTCGTGTGCCGTCGCCGAATCTGTTGATGCTGTTGATGCTGTTGATGCTGTGTCTGCAGCTGTGTTTGCTCTGCCGGTCGGGTTCGCGCTGCCGGCCGTGTCTGCGCCGCCGATGCCGTTGCCCTCCGCGGCGTCTGTGCCTGCTGCATTGTCTGCATTGTCTGCGTCTGAACCGGTGGCGCCGATGGGGGAAGCGATGCGGGCGCGTTGGGCGACCTGCCCTAGTTTCGTCGTTCCCGCCAAGGCCTCGGGGGACGGGGCTTCCTGCGCCCGCCATCCCAGCTGTTCGGCAGAGAGGCTCTCGCGCATCTGCTCGAATTCAGCGAGCGCCGCGGCCGCGTCAGCCGGACGCCGTTCCATGTCGCGCATCGTCAGGTGCCGTATGAAATCGTTCACCGGCGCGGGAACGTCCGGGTAGATGCTCGCCACGTCGGGCACGTCCTCGTTGACGTGCTTGAACACCATGGTCATCGAATTGTCGCAGTCGAAGGGCACGACGCCGCACAGCAGCTCCCACGCCATGATCCCCACCGAATACAGGTCGCCTTGCGGCGTGGCAAGGTTCGACTCGATCATTTCGGGGGCCAGGTAGGCCGCCGTCCCCAGCAGCATGCCTGTCGTCGCCATCGTTGTCTGCGAGGCCGCCTTCGCCAGGCCGAAATCCGTGATCTGCACATGGCCGCGGGTGTTGATGAGGATGTTCTCGGGCTTGATGTCGCGGTGGACCACGCCCTGCCCATGCGCCGCGGTGAGCCCGTCCAGGGTCTCGCCGATGACATGCAGGGTCTGGTCGACCGTGAAACGGCCGCGTTCATGCAGCACATGCCGCAGGTTGCAGCCATCCACGTATTCCATGACGAGAAAGTCCAGCCCGTGCCACTGCCCGAAGTCGTACACCTGCACGATGTGGGGGTTCGCGATGCGTGCCGCGGACTGGGCCTCGCGGCGGAAATGCCGCATGAATGCCTCGCGGTTGGGGCCCTGTGCCAGCCGCGTGTGCATGACCTTGAGCGCGACCGTGCGGTCCAGCCGCACGTCCTGAGCCTCATAGACCGTCGCCATGCCGCCGTCGGCGATGCGGCGGCGAATGGAATAGCGTCCGTCGACGAGGTCGCCTTCCGGCGGCTCGGTCGGTTCAGGCGTTCCGGCAGCTTCGGGGTCCGCGGGTTTTTCTGGATCCACAGGGTTCATATATGACATCGTATTACCGTCTCCGATCACCCGATGCCCGGGACGAACAGGCTGCATTGGCGTTCGAGGGCAGCGGTGCCCTCGGCGTCGAATCCCAGTGCGGCGCAGTGCGATGCCAAGGCCTGGCGTGCCTGCGCCCACAGGGAACGGATGCGCCGGCGGGATGCGTCCACGGCGCCCGTGGTGCGGAAGATCTCGATGATGCGCGGCACATCGCGGTCCGATTCGTCGTCGGCCCCATACGATGCGATGAGAAAGCGCCGGGTGGGTTCGTCCGCCGCCATCAGCGCGTCCGCCAGAAGCAGGGTGCGTTTGCCTTCGCGGATGTCGCCGCCCACGGGTTTGCCCGTCGTGGAGCTGGTGCCGATCACGTCGATGAGGTCATCGTTGATCTGGAAGGCGATCCCCAGTGGTTCGCCGACCGCTTCGGCTGCCTCATGGGCAGCGTCGGGATTCACGCCGGCGCACAGCAGGCCCAGCAGCAGCGGCGCGACCGTCGTGTAGCTGGCGGTCTTCAGCCGGTAGGTGCGCTGGGCGGCGAGAGCGAGCTGGCCGGGGGCGTCCAAGGGGAGCGTTTCCACGGCTTCGTCCATGATCTGGCCGATCTCGACGGCGCGGTGCATGCGCAGGAACGCCGACACCACAGCATCGGGATGCGGTGCCTTGAGCGCCGCGCGGTGCATGACGTCGACCGACCCGGTGGCGAGCAGGTCGCCGAGCATGATCGCAAGCCCGTTGCCTTGGGAAGGCGAATGCAGCGCATCCGACAGCGCCCGGTGGGCGGATGGCGCACCCCGCCGCAAGTCGGAGTCGTCGATGATGTCGTCATGCACCAGCGCGGCGGTCTGGAAGATTTCGATCGCGCATGCGATGTCCTGCGCCGTGGGCAGCAGGGAAGGGGACCCATGGGCGCTGTCGAACGCCTGGAGCAGCAGCAGCGCGCGCAGCCTCTTGCCTCCGCGCGAGGATGCGACCGCTTGGTCGGCGACGAGGGACGCCACCTGAAGAACGGGATCCGGCCCGTCCTTGTGCGCCATGCCGTCGGTGGCATCCATGCCGTCGGTGGCATCCGTGCCGTCGGCGGTATCCAAGGCGCAGTAATCCGCCACGAGGCGTTCGATGCGTGTGTCTATCTGTTCGCGGGTCATCTGGGTCACGCGTCCATCGTAGCCCATGGCTCGGTCGCGACCGCCTTCACACGATGTTCGAAAAAGGTTGTCCACAGGGGCGTTCCGCACAAGGGCAGACGGTCCACATTGGTCGAAAACCCATGGGTGAGCCGCCCAGATGTGGCAGCGTTGAGCCCACACGGCGCCATCCCGGGGCGCCCTTGGTGAAAGGACACCTTCATGTCGCAGCAGTCGAAGCAGCAGCCCTTGCCGACGGGCGAATCGCATCATCATGTATCATCGCGTCCGCGCACCCCGCACTCGCGCAACTCGCGTCCGCAGGATTCGCGTTCGTATGGTTCGCGCCCGCAGGATTCACAGGCACACGATCCGCAGACGGCGCAGCGGGCGGCCGAGGCATGCGAGACGGCAGGCTGCGCCGGCGGGATGGACCAGGCCCCGACGCTTTCCCTGATGATGCAGCATGTGAAGGAATGCGCGGGCGTTGCCCGCGGCGTTCAGCACATGACGCTTGACGAGCCGGCGATCAAGCGTGCGGCGCAGGATTTCCATTCGCAGCGCTTGGAGAAGGGCTTGGTGGAGGCCGACGGGGCGTGGTTCGCGCCTGCCGTGGACGAGTGGATGGATGCGCTCGCCGGCGGGGAGGCGCGTCTGAGCGAGGAATCCCTGCTGCATATCGTGGCGGGCACGAGGGAGACGCTGTCGATGCGCGACGCGATGCTCGTCTCGGTCCTGTGCCCGCTCACGCGCAGGTCGATGAAGCTGCTGGCGAGCGACCCCCACGACGTCAACAGCGCCAAGACGGTCTATGACGCGCTCAACGGCGTGTTCCGCGACCCGGGGACGTTCCCCGATGCCACGCGGTGCGCCACCGGGCTCCGGCTGTTCTCCGTGGTGGTGGAGGCGGTGCCTCGCAAGGACCGGGCGCATCCGCTGGCGTGCGTCGCGTACATCTGCTGGTGGATGGGGTTCCTCGACGAATCAAGGCGCTGCTCTGACGAGGCCCTGCGGATCGACCCGGGGTGTTCGCTGGCGAGCATCATCCTCACCGCCGCGGAGTTCAATGTGCTGCCTGCGTGGGCCGATTCCGCTGTCGATGAAAGGAACGCCGGGGACCGGCAATGAGGTCGCACGGTACTGTATAGTGGTCAACTGTTGAGTTGCGCTTGCCATAACTGTGCCCAAAGTGACGTAGGGCACCGCAGGCGCCGTGCGAGGAGGGTTTGTGGCCACCACGAAGACCAATGCGAAGACCGCTGCCAAGCCGACAGCCAAGACCGCTGACGAAGCCAAGGCAGGCGTGGAGACGAAGGCGGCGTCCAAGGTTTCCGCCGGCAGTGCGAAGACGACGAAGAAGAGGACGTCCGCCAAATCCTCCACCGCGAAGTCCACGGCCGCGAAATCAACAGCGGCTAAATCATCAGCTGCGAAATCAGCAGCGAAGACGGGTGCGAAGAAGACGACGCGCAAGTCCACGACACGGTCCACCGCCAAGTCATCCGACGCCAAGACCGCCGCGAAAGCCCCGAAGCGGTCGTCGCGGTCGTCCAAGCCCCAGGACGAAGAGCCGACGAAGCAGCTGCTCAAAGAAAACGATGACGCCAAGGCTGCAGACGATGAGCTCGAGGAGGACATCTCCGACGAGCTGACCGACGAGCAGAATGACCTGGGCGACGATTTCGACGACATCGAGGACGAGTTCGGCGACACTGACGAGGACGCGGACGACGATGAGGAGGACGAGGATTCCGAGGATGACCTTGCCGACGATGCGCGCGACGAGGAGTCCGAGGAGGACGAGGCCGAGAAGAAGCGTCAGCTCGCCCAGTCCGTCAGTGCGAAAGGCGCGTTCATCGTCTCGGACCGCGACGACGATGACGACGACAACCTCACGCCCGCCGGCAACCCCAAGCGCCGCGTCGTCGCGACAGGCGCCACCGCCGACCCGGTCAAGGACTACCTCAAGCAGATCGGCCGCGTCAACCTCCTGACCGCAGAGCAGGAGGTCGACCTGTCGGAACGCATCGAGGCAGGGCTGTACGCCCAGCATCTGCTCGACACGGAAAGCGGCACGCTCAGCTTCAAGCGCCGCCGTGAGCTCAAGTGGGCGGCCAACGACGGGCAGAAGGCGAAGTCCCATCTGCTCGAGGCCAACCTGCGACTCGTCGTGTCCCTCGCCAAGCGCTACACCGGCCGCGGCATGCTGTTCCTCGACCTCATCCAGGAAGGCAACCTCGGTTTGATCCGCGCGGTCGAGAAATTCGACTGGAAGAAAGGCTTCAAGTTCTCCACCTACGCCACATGGTGGATCCGACAGGCCATTACGCGAGCCATGGCTGACCAGGCGCGCACGATTCGCGTGCCCGTGCACATGGTGGAGGTCATCAACAAGCTTTCCCGCGTGCAGCGCCAGATGCTCCAGGACCTGGGCCGCGAACCCACGCCGGACGAGCTCGCCCGCGAACTCGACATGCCGGTCGAGAAGGTGCAGGAGGTGCAGAAGTACGGACGTGAGCCCATTTCGCTGCACACCCCGCTGGGCGAGGACGGAGACTCCGAATTCGGCGACCTCATCGAGGACACCGACGCCATCGCGCCTTCCGACGCAGTGGCCTTCTCGCTGCTGCAGGAGCAGCTCAAGCAGGTGCTCGAGACGCTCAGCCCCCGTGAGGCCGGCGTCATCGAAATGCGCTATGGCCTCAAGGACGGCCAGGCGAAGACGCTCGACGACATCGGCAGGGTGTATGGCGTGACGCGCGAACGCATCCGCCAGATCGAATCCAAGACGATGTCGAAGCTGCGTCATCCGTCCCGTTCCCAGACACTCAGGGACTTCCTGAGCAAGTAGACACACAGCCCGCTTCGGCGGGCTTTTCCATCGGCGGCGCGCTGCAGCGGCGCGCGGCATGAGGAAGGAAGCACGTGGCACAGGCACAATCGAAGCAGGCCAAGCACAAGGAACCGGAATACAACGCGGCGGACCTCACCGTCCTCGAAGGTCTCGACGCCGTGCGCAAACGCCCCGGCATGTACATAGGAACGACCGACACCCAGGGGCTCATGCACTGCCTGTGGGAGATCATCGACAATTCCGTCGACGAGGCGCTCGCCGGCGCATGCGACCGCATCACCGTGACGCTGCACCGCGACGGTTCCATCACCGTGGAGGACAATGGCCGCGGCATCCCCGTCGACGTCGAGCCCAAGACAGGGCTGTCCGGCGTGGAAGTGGTGCTCACGAAGCTCCACGCCGGCGGCAAGTTCGGAAACAGCGCCTACAACGCGGTCGGAGGCCTGCACGGCGTGGGCTCCTCCGTGGTCAACGCCCTGAGCACCCGCCTGGACGTGGAAGTGGACCGCGACGGCAAGACATACCGCATGGAATTCCACCAAGGCCATCCCGGCGTGTACACGGATGCCGACCCCGAGGCGCCGTCCCCCGACTCCCCGTTCAAGAAGACGCGCAAAGGCCGGCCGACGCAGCTGCGCGTCGTCGGCACATACCGCGGCAAGCACACCGGCACGCGCATACGCTATTGGTCCGATCCCGAGATCTTCAACGACACCGCGCGCTTCCAATACGACCAGCTCATCGACCGTGTGCGCCAGACCACGTTCCTCGTGCCGGGGCTGCGCATCATTGTCATCGACGAAAACGTCGACCCGACCGGGGACGTCGCCAAGGATGACCGTCTGGAAGTGGACGGGGACGCCACGCCGACGCTCGCAGCACAGGCGATCGAGGCGACCGAAGGGGAACAGGACGCCGCTGATGCAGCCAATGCCAATGCCGATGTCTCCGCTGGCGATGCCGACGCAGAGGCTGATGCCTCCGCCGACGCGCAGGACGTAGCGGACGCCGATGGGGTTGACGCCCCGCAGCAGGCCGACGCCGCGGTCGCCCCGCACCCGCGCGTGCAGGAATTCCTGCACGAAGGAGGCGTCGTCGACTTCGTGGACTTCCTTTCGCACGGCGCGCCCGTGTGCGACGTGTGGCACGTGCACGGCGAGGACACCTACGAGGAGGAGACCCAGGCGGTGGACGCCAGCGGCGACCTTCACGCCACGATGGTGACGCGCACGTGCGGTGTCGACATCGCCTTCCGCTGGGTGGATGACTACGACACGACGATCCGCAGCTTCGTCAACGTCGTCGAGACACCGGGCGGCGGCATGCATCTGGACGGCTTCCTCAACTCCCTCGTCAAGCAGGTGCGCAAGTATGTGGAGGCCAACGCCCGCAAGCTCAAGGTCAACCTCAAGGATTCCTCGACGAAGGTCGAACGCGACGACGTGACCACCGGCCTGGTGGCGGTCGTCACCGTGCGCATAGCCGAACCTCAGTTCCAAGGCCAGGTCAAGGACGCCTTGGGCACCGCGCAGGTCAAGCCGATCATCACCCGCATGTGCGACGAACAGATAGGGCAGATGCTCTCGGGCAGCAAGCGCGGCTACAAGGAGCAATCCTCCCGCGTGCTCGAGAAGATCGCCGGCGAGATGCACGCGCGCATCCAGGCGCGCAAGACCAAGGAGGTCACCCGCCGCAAGAACGCCCTTGAATCCGCATCCATGCCTTCCAAGCTCTCGGACTGTCAGCCGGGCAACGACGACATCGCCGAGCTCTTCATCGTCGAGGGCGACTCCGCCCTCGGCACTGCCAAGGCGGCGCGCAACTCCATGTTCCAGGCGCTGCTGCCGATCCGCGGCAAGATCCTCAACGTGCAGAAGGCATCCACCGCGCAGATCCTTGCCAACAAGGAATGCTCGGCGATCATACAGGTCGTGGGCGCCGGTTCCGGAGCCACGTTCGACATCACGCAGGCGCGCTACAACAAGGTCATCATGATGACGGACGCCGATGTGGACGGCGCGCACATCCGCACGCTGCTGCTCACGCTGTTCTACCGCTACATGCGCCCCCTGGTGCAGGCCGGGCACGTGTATGCCGCCGTGCCGCCGTTGCACCGCATAGCGCTCGCGGGACGGCACAAAGGCGAGTTCGTATACACGTATTCCGAGGAGGAACTGCAGACGAAGCTCGAGGACCTGAGGCGCAAAGGCATCGACTTCAACCCCGATGTGCAGCGTTACAAGGGCCTTGGCGAGATGGACGCCGACCAGCTGGCGGACACGACGATGGACCCGCGCACCCGCACGCTGCGCAGGATCCGCCTCGAGGACGCCGCCCGCGCCTCGCAGGTGTTCGAACTGCTCATGGGAGACGACGTGCCTCCGCGCCGTCGGTTCATCATCGACAATGCAGAGGACTTCGACCGTTCGAACATCGACGCATGACATCCGCCCGCGCACACGCGGCGCAAGGCGGGGAAGGAGACCCGGCCGCCCAGCGGCGGCCACACCGGCAGGCTGCCGCTGGGCGGCCACGCCGGCAGGCTGCCGGTGCATCCAACAGGGAACGACATGGCCATCAGAAAACGACATGGCCGTCGGAAATGACGCAGAAGGAATGACACAAAAGGCGTTAGGCAGACGCCAGGAAGGAAGGCCACCATGGTCCGCCAGATAATCCTCGTGCGGCACGGAAGGACCGCGTACAACGCACAGAACCGGTTCCAAGGCCAGATCGACATTCCGCTGGACGCCGTGGGCATGTGGCAGGCGGAACGCACCGGTGAGGCGCTGCGCCAGCTGCTTGAGGCCGACGAACGCATAGCCCCAGCCAGCGGCGCACCCATCGCCGGCGACGGCCCTGCGTTCGACCCCGCGGCGGACGTCCTCGTCGTGGCGTCCGACCTATCGCGCGCCGCCAGCACCGCCCACAGCTTCGCCGACCCGTGGGGGCTCGACGTGCATCTCGACCCCCGGCTGCGCGAACGCTCGTTCGGGCAATGGGAGGGCGTGCGCCTCGAGGACGCCAAGCACGACTACCCGCGCGATTACGCGGACTGGAGGGACGGCAAAGGCGGTGAACTCAGGCATGGCGCCGAATCACGCGACAGCCTGGGCACACGCGGAATGCAAGCGATCAACGACTGGGCTGCACGCGCAGGCGAGGACCAGACGATCGTTTTCTTCTCGCACGGGGCGTGCATCGCCGAAACAATCGACCACATGCTCGAACCAGTGGGCACGACGGGCGGCATAGCGAATTTCTCGACGATGCGCAACGACCATTGGGCGCAGCTCGTGCCATACGAACCCAACGGCGGCGACCCCCGGTGGCGGCTCATGTATTACAACAGGGGACCGGCGCTCGCGATGACGCCCCAGTGGGAGAACCCCTTCGCCGGGCGTTGAGACGCCTGGCGGCTGGTCGTCCGACCACTGCATTGGTTATGCCGCGGCGATGGCTTACAATGAAACGAAAGTGTGGAACGGCGGGAGAGCGTGCCGTAGCATGGTGCCGCAGCATAGTGCCGTCACATGGTGCCGACACACGATGCCGACACACGATGCCATAGTGCAGAGAACACAATTCGCCGTGGAGATCGCACGTCACGCGCAAGCGTGCGAAGGAAGGGACTTGAAGATCGTGGAACAAGGTCAATCCGACAGCAGCATGACGGATGAGCCGACCAATGGGGCAACGCCTCCGTCGGGGACGGAGAACGCCGTCTCGGCCGATGCTGATGCCGCCCGCTCGGATTCTCAGTCACCGTCGGATTCGCAGGCACCGTCGGATTCCACCATTCCCACGCAAGACAGCCGTCACGTCCATGAAAGCCGCTTGGAGACCGGATTGAGCGTGCTGGGCTTGGCATCCGACGCGCTGTCGCGCCACGACGAGGACGAGAACCAGCGCATCACCCCGCAGCACGCCCGGATATCCCGCGACACGATGGCATTCCCGGCTTTCGACTTCGCCCGCGAATACGCCATCCCCGCCGATCTCATGCCGGCAGAGCTGTGGGTGCCCGACCCTGAGGACGATCCCAACGACCCCGAGGTCATTGCCACAGACGAGAAAGACGGCGCGGCAGGCGGCGAAGAACTCCAGCCGAAGGCAGGGCAGTCCACAGCAGAGCAGCCAACCGCGGGACAGCGTTCCGGAACGCAGGATTGCCCGAACCCTTCGGATGTTGTTGCCACGGAAGAGCAGAAGGACCCCAGCGAGGGCAATGACGGCGTGTCCATGCTCACGGCGCGCATACAGGATGTGACGCGTGCCGTCAGGGCGGTGCAGGTCGCGGAATCATACCGCCAGCCTGCGCAGGACGGGGATGACAAGGCGCAGGTGACGCTCGCCGACATGCTGGCGCTGGGCGTGGGCGTCACGCAGGACGACCACAGCGCCTTGCAGTGGTATCGCAAGGCGGCGGACCAGCACAATGCGGCTGCACAGAACGCGTTGGCGATCATGCTGTTTAGAGGAGACGGAGGCGTTGACCCCAATCCGCGCCAGGCGGCGATACTGTTCCACAGCGCCGCGGAATCCGGCGACGCGTGCGCCCAGGCGAACCTGGGATTGCTTTATGATGCCGGCAAGGGCGTGCGGCGGGATGTGAAGAAGGCCGCGCACTGGTTCACCAAAGCGGCGAGCGCTGGCATCGCCGTAGCCGAACTGGGAATCGGCACGCTGCTGTTCAACGGCAATGCTGGCGAACAGGACCTGGACAAAGCCGCCGAATACTTCACGCGCGCCGCCAAACGCGGCAATGCCATCGCCCAGTTCAAAATCGGCATCATGCTGTACACCGGCATCGGGCGCGAGCATGATTACAAGGGAGCCGTCCGCTGGTTCCGCAAATCCGCCCAGCAGGGCCTTCCTCACGGCGAGACCGCTTTGGGGCGCGCCTACTACGAAGGCAGGGGCGTCAAGCGTGACTTCCGCAAGGCCGGTTACTGGTTCTGGGAAGCGGCTCAGCAGGGATTCGCCATCGCGCAGGGCGCGCTGGGCGACATCTACCGGCTGGGCTACGGAGTGCCGAAGAACCCCGCGCAGGCGGCGGCATGGTATTCCAAGGCCGCGGAGCAGGGCGACACCGACGCACAGTTCAACCTCGCCGTGCTGTATGAGCGGGGCAATGGCGTGCGACAGGATTTCGGGCAGGCCATGGACCTGTATCAGGAGGCCGCGTCGCATGGCGACGGGCGTGCCCAGACGAACCTGGGAATGATGTACGCCTTCGGCGACGGGGTGGAACGCGACTATGGCATGGCGTTCGACTGGTTTGCCAGCGCCGCCGAACTGGGAGACCCCAAGGCACAGACGAACCTCGGCGTGCTTTATGAGCAGGGCATGGGAATCGAGCAGAACCTTGACCATGCCAAGGACCTGTACACCGAGGCCGCGGCGCATGGCGACCGCACCGCACAGTGGCGCCTGGGCGCCATGTACGTCGACGGGCGGGGCGTGCCGCAGGATTACACGAAGGGCGCGGATCTGCTTGCCAAGGCGTCGTCATCCGGCGAAGTGCATGCGATGATGCGCCTGGCGGACCTGTATGACGAGGGTTTGGGTGTGCCGCAGGACGCGCAGATGGCGAACGTGCTGCGCGAGGCCGCGGTGTACGAAAGCACGAAGGAGATCTCCCGCCACTGACGGCAGGCATCAGAAGCGATCGTGAGGGGGGCGCCGCGTGGCATGCCGCTGCCAGCCATCGCCGTTGGAACAATGGCAACGAACGCCCATATGAAAATGCCGCCGGAGATATTGAACCTCCGGCGGCATTCTCATTGTCGGCCGTCAGCTGAGCTTGGTCAGCTGACGGCCGACAACGCCTCATGACACGAAGACGATGGGCGTGGCAAGGTCCGTGCCCGAACCATCGCGGCGCATGTCCACGGGCGGCAGGTCTACCGCGGCGCCCGATTGCGATGACGCGAAGAGCGGCCATGCGCCCACATGGGCGAGCAGCACGGCGTTCTGTCCCTTGAGGAAGCGTTGCGAGCGCACGCCGCCCGTGCCGCGTCCCTTCGTGGGGTACTGTTCGAGGGGCGTGATCTTGGCGGCTCCCGGATCCATGCCGGGCAGCGCGTCGCTGTCACCGGCGACCGTGAGCACCACGGCGCCCGAACCGTTGCTCAGGCCTTCGTCGTTCGTTTCGTACGACCACGCGACCTCGTTCGCCGGCACGGCGGCGAAAGCGACCACATGGGTGCCGTCTGCAAGTCGGATGCCGTTCATGCCGCCCGCTGTGCGTCCCTGCGGCCGCACGGCCGCGGCGTCGAACGACAGGAGGTTGGCGTCGGACGAAATGAAGACGAGGCGCGCGTCATCCGGCGCATCGGCGGCGGACACGACCTCGTCGCCGTCCTTGAGGTCGATGACCGACCACGAGTCCATCGTGGTCGGGGATTCCCGGTTCCACCTCTTGACCACGCCGTTGCGGGTTCCCAACGCCAGCGGGGGCAGCGGCGCCGGTTCCGCCTTGGACGCATCCTGCGCGGCGGAGGCATTGCCCGCGCCGTCCGTGTCTTTCGTGCCGTCCGTGTCGTGAGCCGGCACGTGGTACGGGGCGAGCGCCACCACGCAGATGGCGCGTTCGCCTTCGACGGGATCCGTGCTCTGTGTGGCCCCCAGCAGGTCATCGGCCTTCACGCCGCCCGCCACGCTCACGGCACCGGAATCCTCGGGAGCCTTGAGCGCCGGCAGGTCGGCGGCGTGCGCCACCACCAGACGGCCCGCGGACGTGATGATTCCGAATGTCGACAGCGTGGTCGTGCGCACCGTCGAGGTGATTGTGTCACCGGGGATGCGCGGCGTCGAAGAGGAGCGGGCGTGCAGTGCGTCCCACGCCGCTATCGGGGCGCGTGCCACGAGTCCGTCGCCGCCCATCATCACGACGCACGGGTCGTCGTCGAGCTGTGCGGAGCCAAGGGCGTCCTCTCGTGTCACCGTTGCCGAAGCGGATGCCGCCACCGTGGCCAGCGCCGCTCCCGCTGCCTTCGCCGGCGACCCCTCCGCCTTCGAGACGACGGGTGTCATGGAACCGTCCTCGTTCATGTCGAGCAGCACGGTGCGCCGCGGCGTGCCGTAACGGGCGGCCACTTCGTCCATCTCCTGTTCGACCACGGCGTCGCGCTTGGACTGCGACCCCAGTATCCCGTTGAGCTCGTTGATGCGGGCGCGCAGGTCGTCGCGCTCGGATTCGAGCTCGATGCGGCTCATTTTCGTCAGGCGCCTCAGACGGAGGTCGAGGATGTACTGCGCCTGCGTGTCGTCGAGGTCGAACGTGTCGATGAGCCGGCGTCGCGCCTGTTCTGCGTCGTCGGACGTGCGGATGACGGCGATCACCTGGTCGATGTCCACCAGCGCGAGCAGCAGGCCCTCCACCAAGTGCAGGCGTTCCTGTGCTTTGCGCAGACGGCATTCGCTGCGCCTGGTGATGACGTCGCGGCGATGCTCCACCCACACGTCGAGCAGCTCCTTGAGGCCCATCGTGTGAGGTCGGCCGCCCACGAGCGCCACGTTGTTGATGGCGAACGAATCCTCGAGCGGGGTGTGGCGGAACAGCTGCGCGAGCACCGCCTGCGGGTCGAAGCCCGTCTTGATCTCGATGACAAGACGCGTGCCGTTGTGCCGGTCCGTCAGGTCGATGGCGCTGGAAATCCCGTCGAGCTTCTTGTTCTTGACGCCTTCGGAGATCTTCTCGAGCACCTTCTCCGGGCCCACCATGAACGGCAGCTCGGTGACGACGATGGCCTTCTTGCGCGCCGTGACGTTCTCCACGTGCGTGCGCGCGCGGGTGATGAACATGCCGCGGCCGGATTCATACGCCTGCCGGATCCCGTCGCGACCCATGACGATGCCTCCGCCGGGCAGGTCGGGGCCGGGCACGTATTCCATGAGCTCGTCCACCGTGGCGTCGGGATGGTGCATCAGATGCTTGGCTGCGGCGATCACCTCGGCGAGGTTGTGCGTGGGCATGTTCGTCGCCATGCCCACGGCGATGCCGGACGCGCCGTTGACCAGAAGGTTGGGCAGGGCGGAAGGCAGGACGGTGGGTTCCTGCAGCTTGTTGTCGTAGTTGGGCGTGAAGTCGACGGTGTCTTCGTCGATGGCAGCGTTCATCGCCAGCGCCGCCGGTCCCAGGCGCGCCTCCGTGTAACGGGATGCGGCCGGCCCATCGTCAAGGGAGCCGAAGTTGCCGTGCCCGTCCACCAAAGGCAGCCGCATGGCGAAAGGCTGCGCCAGGCGCACCATCGCCTCGTAGATGGCGGAATCCCCGTGCGGATGCAGCTTGCCCATGACCTCGCCCACCACGCGCGCGGACTTCATGTAAGGACGGTCGGGGGTGAGGTTCATCTGGCCCATCTGATAGATGATGCGGCGCTGCACCGGCTTCATGCCGTCGCGGGCGTCCGGCAGGGCGCGCGCATAGATCACCGAATACGCGTATTCGAGGAACGACGTGCTCATCTCCTCGCTCAACGGTGTGTCGATGATATGCTCGTCGACCTTCCTGGGGTCGTATGCCGATGCTTTCTTGGTGCGCTGTGCCATGCTGCTCCTTCAAGGTTCCAACCCAAAAAACTACCACACTCATGCGCCCATGCGGCGGGTTACGCCGCCGCATGAGGAGCGCGATGGGCAGGCGCGGTGCTTCAATGGGGAACCATGGACAGCCAGATCGACAGTGAGAACGAGGGACTTTATGAACTGCGGCCCGTCGCGCGATACGACGACGCAAGCCGCGCCAACGCCGCGACGACAGGGCAGACCGTGGGCAATGCAGCCACGGAACAAGGCAAGCGGCATGGATTGACACGATACGTGGGAGCCCGGCACCTCGGGTGCGTGCTCCCGGCGGTCAGCGCCGCGCTGGGAGCGCCCGTGCCGACCCGCATCCACCCCGATCCGGAACGGCTGCGGGTCGAGCTCGGCCTTCCCCACGCCCGCGCCGCCATCGTGGTGCTCGTGGACGGCCTGGGCTTCTGGAACCTCACGCTGCGCCGCGGCCACGCAGCATACCTGAGGAACCTTCTGGACGACAGCGCCGGCAGCCGCCCCATCAGCACCTGCTTTCCCGCCACCACCGTCGCGGCAATGGGCACGTTCGGCACCGGCACATGCCCCGGTCTCACCGGCATGACCGGGTATTCGCAGCTCAACCCGCGCAACGGCAAAATCTGCCAGCTCATCGCCTTCCGTGACGCGATGAGCCCCCAGGAGCTGCAGACGCAACCCACCATGTTTTCGGCGCTCGCCGGCACCGGCATGCGCGTCACGTCGATCGGACTGCCTAAGTTCGCCGGATCGGCTTTGACGGAGGCCGCATTCCACGGGGCGGACTACCACGGCATGCGGTCGATGGACGACCGTGTGCGCGCCGCCGCCGAGGCAAGCCGCGAACCGGGGATCACCTACCTGTATTTCAACGAGTGCGACAAAGCCGGCCACAACTACGGGTGGGAGTCGGAGCAGTGGATCGCGGCGTTCGAGAAAGTCGACGGATGCTTGGGGCTTCTGCGGCGCGAAGTGCCGCGGGACACGCTCATCGTCGTCGTGGCGGATCACGGCATGGTGCAGACCGACCCGCAGCAGCGCATTGACATCGCCGCCACGCCGCAGCTTTCCCAGGGGGTCGCCTTGGTGGGAGGGGAGCCGCGCGCCCCCATGCTGTATGTGAATCCTGACGTGGACCCCCGCGACGTCGCCGACCGCTGGCGCGACTATCTGGGCGAGCGAGCGTGGGTCGGGACACGCCGCCAGGCGATTGACGCCGGGCTGTATGGCATGGTGCGTCCCGAGGTGGAGCCGATGATCGGCGACGTGATCGCAGCCGCGAACGACAGGGTCACGATCGTGGATTCCCGATTCCAGACGGACAGGGCGACGCGACTGCCCAGCGTGCACGGTTCGGCCACCGTCATGGAGACGGACGTGCCGTTCCTCATCGATTACATCGACTGACGGGGATCGCTCGGACTGACGGGAACCGCTCGGACTGACGGGAACCGCTCGGACTGACGGGAACCGCTTGGACTGCGGGATTCTCCCTACCGGCGGGCGCCGGCAATGCTGATGGGCGCCGTAATGCTGTTGCCATCTGACAACGGCACTGCGGCGCCCATCAGCGTCAGGATGCGTGCGGCTCCCTGCAGGCGGTTCGCTCGTCCGGTTCACTCACCCGGTTCACTCACCAAAGATGATGTCGTCCCATTTGCGGAACACCGGGCGCTGTTTCTTGGGCTGCGCCTGCTGAGCCTGCTGCGACGGGGCGGCGGCACCGGTTGCCTCTGAGTCTGCTGCACTTGCTGTGGCAGGGATGGGGGAGGCGGGGTTCTCGCCGGTCGCGGGGATGCGCTCTGTCTGAGCGTCATCCGTCGTCTGCGAAGACGCTTGCGAAGACCTCGGGCGTGCCCCCTGTGCAACGGACGCCGAGTGCGCATCGGATATCGGGGCGGATGCTTCCGCGGCGGTGTCCTGTGCGGCGAGACGGCCGCCGCGACGGACGATGTCGTCCTCCACGGGGGCGTGGGGCGTGCCCATGGAAGCGCCGTCATGCGGCGCCGCGCTGCCCGCGCCCTGTGCCTGCGCGGCGCCGGCAGCGCGGGACGGGGCGTCGTCATCGTGCTCCGCCGATGCCTGCACGGCGCTTTCCTCCTCCGTGGGGGCGGCGGTCGCCTGCGTGCGGCTGAACAGTCTCTTGGACACTTGGTCGAGGCATGTGATGTTGCCGTGGATCGTGTCGAACGACCATTCGGCGGTGTATGTGCGTCCCGACTGCGGGAAGCTCGCCTGGATGCGCCATGGGTCGCGCCCGTGACGGGTCGCGCTCCACGCCACGTCGGTGAAACGCACACCCGATTGCAACAGCTGCGACTGAAGCGCGGACTCCACCGTCTCATGGGGGATCGTGGAGCCGGGCATGTGGCTGTGGCGGAACTGGTCTATCTGGTATTTCTTCTCGATTTCCACCGGCTTGGCGAAGCGCCGCACGAGAGGCTCGCCGATGTTGTATTCCTTGGCCACGTCGGCGGGGTCCTCCCCGGCGCGCAGCAGCGTCTGAATCGTGGAGATGGGCAGCGCCTTCTCGGAATGGGGCGACGGCGTCCCCTTGAGCTCGGCGACGATCTGTTTCGACTCGATGATGCCGCGTTCGAGCTCATCCGTGACCTCGACGCAGATCAACCGTCCGTCGTCGACGCGGAACTCGAGGAGCCCGTTCTCGTCCGTGCGAACGAAGCTTGCGCGTTGCAACGAATCTTCGGCCATGCCTTTGCACCAACTTTCCGTGAAATTCTTATCTCATATTATCCATTGCGAACCGGTTTTTTCGCATTTGTGGCCGAATTGGGGTGCAAAAGGCGAAATGTTGCGTGTGCATGTCCGCAAATCGTGTATTCTATGCCGCGTATATGTGATACAGACCATACATCGAAAGGACTGGCATGGCTCAGGATTACGATGCTCCCCGCAACAAGGACGACGATCAGGAAGCCGTCGAGGCGCTGAGCGGAGACAGCCAGAATCAGGCGACCGACATGGACGATGACGAGAACGCCATCGCCGAAAGCTATGAGCTGCCGGGCGAGGACCTGAGCAACGAGGACACATCCGTGACCGTCGTGCCGATGCAGGGCGACGAGTTCGTGTGCTCCGAATGCTTCCTCGTCAAGCACCGCACCCAGCTTGCATACACGACGCCTGACGGGCAGATGGTGTGCAAGGAGTGCGCCGCCTGATGTACGACGACACCTATTGCGAGCCCGAGAACGTGGAGGTCCTCGTCAAGGACCTGTCCGCGGCAGGCGACGGCGAAGGCGGCGCGGACAACGCCCGTCTGTGTTACGCGCACGCCGGTGACGCAGGCGTGGACCTGCGCGCCGCCGAGGATTTCTCCCTTGCCCCGTTTGAACGCCGCCTCGTGCCCACCGGCATCGCCATCGCGCTGCCCGCCGGCTACGTGGCGCTCGTGCACCCGCGTTCCGGCCTCGCAGCCAAGCAGGGAGTGACGGTCCTCAACGCTCCGGGCACCGTGGACGCGGGCTACCGTGGCGAAATCAAGGTGCCGCTCATCAACCTCGACCCGCACACCACCGCGGTGTTCCACAAGGGCGACCGCATCGCCCAGATGGTCATCCAACGCTACGTGGAGGCGCGTTTCGTTCCGGCGACCACCTTGCCTGGCTCCGACCGGGCGGAACGGGGATTCGGCTCGACAGGGCTGTAAACGGCTATGTTGCGCCATGGCCGTCGCCTTCCGGGACGCGGCGGGTGCAGCGGCTGGTTATGATGGAGTGAAACGGCGGGGCGGATGCCCCGCCGCGGCGTTTCGATTACCGGAAGGGACATCGACATGGACGAGGAGAAGCACACGGAGGCCACGGGCGCGGCGGAGGATGCCGCCCCGATGCGCAAGGCGGCCATGGACGCGCGGGCACAAGGCAGGGGAGCGCAGAGCGACCCGGGCACGAGCATCGCTTCGAGCAAACTCGGCTGCGAGATCAGCGCCGACCCCACCGACCCGCTGCTTCCCATCTGGCAGATGTGCCGCGAACACCATCCCAACGTCGACCTTTCCATACTGCGCCGGGCCTATGCGCGCGCCGTCAAGCAGCACAGCTCGCAGCGACGCAAATCCGGCGAGCCCTACATCATCCACCCCCTCGCCGTCGCGCAGACGCTCGCCGACCTGGGCATGAGCCCCACCGTCGTCGCCGCCGGACTGCTCCACGACACGGTGGAGGACACCGATTACACGCTCGACCAATGCCGCGAGGAATTCGGCGACACCGTCGCGGGGCTCGTGGATGGCGTCACCAAGCTCACGAAGATGGACGTGGGGGAGTCCGCGCAGGCCGAGACGATCCGCAAGATGGTCGTCGCCATGAGCCGCGACGTGCGCGTCCTCGTGGTCAAGCTCGCCGACCGCGTGCACAACGCCCGCACATGGCGCTACGTCAAGACCTCGAGCGCCCAGCGCAAGGCCCGCGAGACCCTCGACGTGTATGCGCCCCTGGCCAACCGTCTGGGCATGAACGCCATCAAGACCGAGCTGGAGGAACTGAGCTTCAAGACACTCGAGCCGAAGATCTACAACGAGATCGTGCTGCTCGTCAAGCATCGCGCCGGTCAGCGCGAGGTCTATCTCAAGCAGGTCATCGACGAGATCGAAGAGGACCTCAAGGCACAAGGCATCGACGCCTACGTCACCGGCAGGCCGAAGGACTATTACAGCATCTACCAGAAGATGGTCGTGCGCGGCATCGAGTTCGAGAACATCTACGACCTGCTGGGCGTGCGCATCATCGTCAATTCGATCCGCGACTGCTATGCCGCGCTTGGCGCCGTGCATGCGCGCTGGAGCCCGGTGCCGGGGCGTTTCAAGGATTACATCGCCATGCCCAAGCTCAACATGTACCAGTCGTTGCACACGACCGTCGTGGGGCCGGGCGGCAAGCCCGTCGAGATCCAGATCCGCACGTGGGAGATGCACCGCCGCAGCGAATTCGGCATCGCCGCGCATTGGAAGTACAAGGAGAACGGCCAGGCCGGGCGTGCGCTGAGCAAGCCGGACAACTCGGACCGCCAGCGTGAGAAGGAACTGCAGTCCGCGGATTCCGCGTCCCGCGAGGAGCTCAGCGAGGCGGACAACCTCAAGTGGATCCAGCAGCTGGCGGACTGGACGAGCGAGACGCCGGACTCGGATGAGTTCCTTGGCACACTCAAGGAGGACCTTGGCTCCGCGCAGGTGTATGTGTTCACGCCCAAGGGCAAGATTGTCCCGCTGCCGGCGCACGCCACGCCGGTCGATTTCGCCTACGCCGTGCACACCGAGGTGGGCCACCACACGATGGGCGCGCGCGTCAACGGCAGGCTCGTGCCGCTCGACACGGAACTGCAGAACGGCGACACCGTCGAGGTGCTCACGTCGAAGGCGGAGAACGCCGGACCGTCGCATGACTGGCTCAGCTTCGTCAAGAGCCCCAAGGCGCGCAACAAGATCCGCCAGTGGTTCACGAAGGAACGCCGCACCGAGATGATCGACGCCGGTCGCGACGACCTCACGCACGCGATGCGCAAGCGCAACATGCCGGTGAACATCCTCATGGCGCCCGCCTCCGTGGCGCGCGTTGCCGAGGAACTGGGATTCCCCGACTCCGACACCATGCTGGCCAACATTGGCGAGGGCGCCATCTCCGCGCAGAACGTCATCGCCCACATGGTCAAGGACTCCAGCTCCGAAGAGGCTGTCAAGGAGGTCGAGCACACCGTGCTGCCCTCCACGCCGCGTCATTCGCACAAGGGCGACGTGGGGGTCTCCGTCAAGGGCGTCGAAGGCGTGTGGGTCAAGCTCGCCCGCTGCTGCATGCCCGTTCCCGGTGACAAGATCGTCGGCTTCATCACGCGCATGCAGGGCGTGTCGGTGCATCGCGCCGACTGCGTCAACATCCTCAACCTTGAGGCGACGCAACCCGACCGCATCGTAGAAGTGGCGTGGACGGGCGACAAGGGCAACTTCCTCGTCAAGATCCAGACCGAGGCCCTTGACCGCGGCCATCTGCTCAGCGACATCACGAAGGTGCTCTCCGACCATGGCGTCAACATCCTCTCCGGCTCACAATCCACCGGCGAGGACCGTGTGGCCATCTCGCAGTTCACGTTCGAGATGGCCGACCCCAAGAACCTCGAACGGCTGCTCGCCGACATTCGCAAGATCGACGGCGTGTTCGACTGCTACCGGCTCACCGGCCAGTCGTCCCAGGATTCCTTGAAGATCCGCAACATCCGTTAAGGCGCGCGAGCCGCCACACGTGCCGGTTGGCGCACATGGAGGGTGCCGCGCATGCGGTTCTGCGCATGCCGGTGCCGGATGGCGCCGGGCGGACGGCAGTGCATCGACAAAAGAAAGCCTCCCGCATCCTTTGACAAGACACAGGATGCGGGAGGCTTATTCATGCGTTGGCGGGAGCCCGACAGGGGAGTGACCTGCCGGGGAATTTTCCCTGCCGGGAACTTCCTCGGCAGGTGTCACGTCACTTGACGACGGACAGCCACTTCTCCTTCGTCGCCTTCTCGGCCTCGAGGTCGGCCTTCTTCTTCGGATCGGTCTCGGCGGCGATCTTCTTGTCAAGCTCGGCGAGCTGGTCCTCGAGCTGGCGTTCGAAGTCGGACTTGCGCGCCTCGGTCTCCGGATCCGTCTTCTTCCATTCGGCCTCTTCAACCGACTTGATCTGGCGGTCGACGTCGTCGAGGGCGGACTCGATGCGATGCACGTCGGAACGCGGCACGAAGCCGACCTGGTCCCACTGCTCCTGGATCTTGCTCAGCGCCTGGCGGGCCTGCTTGGCTTCCTTCGCGGACTTGACCGGCACAAGGGCCTGCGCCTGCTTGAGCAGCTCCTCCTTCTTGGCGAGGTTCTCCTTTTCGCCTTCGTTCATCTTGTCGCGATCGGCCTGGCGGGCGTTGAAGAACGTGTCAGCGGCGGCGCGGAAGCGCGCCCACAGGGCGTCGTCCTCCTGGCGGCCGGTGTGGCCCGAACGCTTCCAACGGTCCATCAGCTCGTTGAACTTGTGCGACGTCTCGCCCCAATCCGTGGAGTCCTTGATCTCCTCGGCCTCCTTGATGATCTGCTCCTTGGCGGCCTTCGCCTCGGCGCGCTGCGCGTCACGCGCCTGGCTCCACTTGCGGCGGCGCGTGGCGAACGTGGAGCGAGCGGCGGAGAAACGCTTCCACAGGGCGTCGGCGTCGGACTTGTTGAGGCGCATCGTCGTCTTCTGGTGGTGCTGCCATTCCTCGAACACCTTCTGCAGCTTGTCGCCGGTGTCGCGCCAGTTCGTGTTGTCGCCAAGGCCTGCCACGATCTGCTCGGCCTCCTCGACGATCTTCGTGCGCTCGGCAAGGGCCTTCGCATAGGCCTCCTTGCGCTGCTTCTCGAGTTCCTGCTTGCGCTGTTCGCCGGCGACCTTCAGTTCGCCGAACTGCTTGCGCAGGGCCTCGAGATCGCCCACCACCTGCGGCTCGGCGACCTCGGACTGCAGCTGCTGCAGCGTCTTGCCGATCTCGCCGGGCTTGATGGCGGAGGATGCGAGGCGCGCGGCGAACTGGTCGAGCTTGGTCTTGAGCTCCAGATAGCGCTTGGCGTAAGGCTCCAGCGCCTTCTCCTTCTCGGCGTCCGGATACTGGCCGACGGCACGCTCGTCGTCCCCGTCCTTGACGAACACCGTCCCGTCGTCCGCCACGCGGCCGAACTTCTCGGCATCTCGCACATCCTCGTCGGAGAACGTCGTCGACACCGGTTTCACCGTTGCCGAGGCCGCCTTCTTGGCAAACGCAGCAGGGGATGGATGGGGCCCCGGCTTGGCTGCCGTCGCCTTGGGAGCGGCGGGCTTGGGGGTGGAGGCGGATTCATTATCGGGCGTGGTGACAGTCTGTTCGGACATAGTCATCTCCTTGGAGGTAGGTGAGGGAGGAAATACCATGAGGCCGGCGGGCCTTTCCCGGCGCCTCAAGCTTGGTGTCTGAAGGGTGGGCGGGGCCACGGTTTTTCCACAACATAACTTATTATATGGATTCGTGGCTAAAGGTGCATCAATATCAGGATTCCCGGAGTGGCTGCCCGCCGAACGAGTCGTCGAGCAGCGGGTCATCGACACGCTCCGCAGGATTTTCGAACTCAATGGATTCATCGGTATCGAGACGCGCGCGGTGGAGACCGGTGCCAGTCTGCTCAAGAAAGGCGAGACCAGCAAGGAGATTTACCTGCTGTCGCGTCTGCAGGAGGTGACCGCGGGGCAGGAGAACGACACGCCCCTTCCCGAGCGCCTGGGGTTGCACTTCGATCTGACGGTGCCGCTCAGTCGTTACGTCGTGGAGCATTCCGGCGACCTCGCCTTCCCGTTCAAGCGCTGGCAGATCCAGAAGGTATGGCGCGGCGAACGCCCCCAGGAGGGCCGCTTCCGTGAATTCGTGCAAGCCGACATCGATGTGGTGGGCAACGGCACGCTTCCCGAGCATTACGAGGTGGAGCTGCCTCTGGTCATGGTGACCGCCCTCGAGCAGCTGCGTGCCTTCGGCCTGCCCAAGGCGACCGTGCACGCCAACAACCGCAAGCTGTCCGAAGGCTTCTACCGTGGCCTGGGACTGACCGACATCGAGGGCGTGCTGCGCGAAATCGACAAGCTTGACAAGATCGGCCCCGATGAGGTCGCCAAGCTGCTCGTCTCTGAATGCGGCGCAGACGCCGGACAAGCGGCGGCATGCCTCGAACTGGCCGACATGACGGCGGCCAACGGCGACGAGCTGCGCAGCAAGTTCGACGCACTGTGCGACGAACACCGCATCCCCAAGGACTCCGACGCCTACGCGCTCGCGTCCCAGGGCGTGGCGACGCTTGCGATGATCGTGGACGAAGCCGCCGTGATCCTCCCCGGCGCCGTCATCGCCGACCTCAAGATCGCCCGTGGACTCGACTATTACACGGGTTCCGTGTACGAGACGTTCCTTGATAGCGCGTCCGCACTGGGATCCATCTGCTCGGGCGGCCGTTACGACAACCTCGCCTCCCACGGCAACCGCACGTACCCGGGCGTTGGCCTGTCCATCGGACTGTCCCGTCTCGTCTCGTACATGCTCCATACCGCGCACGCCACGGCGACGCGCGTGTCTCCCGCCGCCGTGCTCGTGGCGGTGTGGGATGAGGAACGCCGCGGTGAATCCAACCGCATCGCCGCAGCATTGCGCTCCCGTGGCATCGCCGCCGACGTCGCCCCCACCGCCGCCAAGCTTGGCAAGCAGATCAAATACGCCGACAAGCTGGGGATTCCCTACGTGTGGTTCCCCGAAGGCGCCGACGGCCAGGAAGGCGCGCCCGACGAAGTGAAGAACATCGTCACCGGCGAGCAGACCCAGGCAGACCGCGCCACATGGACGCCTGCCGACGGCTACGCGCTGCAAGACGTGAAGCTTGGCGACTGATAAGGCTGATACGGGCGCGTCTGCCCGGCGCGGCGCATGACATGGACCGCGCACCTCGCCCTTGCGCCGGTCAATTCAACGGCATGGGGTAGGGTGGTGCGCGGTTGTTTTCGGGCCCCGCCTCGGGCGGAGCGCGTGGAATGCGGACAATACGGGGCATTCCGGCAAACATCACAATCCGGCACAAACGCCGGCGCGGCTCGACCGATCGCTGGCGGCAAAGGATGGAATAGAGGAACGATGAGCCATCAGACGGCTTACAGAACACATCATGTAAACGAGGTGACCGAGGACGTCGTCGGTCAGACCGTCACCATCAGCGGCTGGGTGGACCGTCGCCGTGACCACGGCGGCGTGGCATTCCTGGACGTGCGCGACGCATCCGGCCTCGTGCAGGTAGTCGTGTACGACGAGGAGGTCGCCCGCCCGCTGCGCAGCGAATACGTGGTGCAGGTGACCGGCGACGTGCGCCTGCGCCCCGAAGGCAACGAGAACTCGCACCTGGCCACCGGCAAGGTCGAGATCGTGGCCAGCAAGATCGACGTGCTCGCCAAGTCCGCGGCGCTGCCGTTCCAGGTCTCCACCGCGCTCGCGAACGAGACCGAGCAGCAGCTTCCCGGCGAGGAGACCCGCCTGAAGTACCGCTACCTCGACCTGCGCCGCCCGCAGATGCAGGCCAACCTCAAGCTGCGCAGCGACATGACGCGCGCCGCCCGCCACGCCCTTGAAGAGATGGACTTCACCGAGGTGGAGACGCCTACGTTCATCAAGTCCACTCCGGAAGGCGCCCGCGACTTCCTCGTGCCCGCGCGCCTCGTGCCGGGCTCTTGGTACGCGCTGCCGCAGTCCCCGCAGCTGCTCAAGCAGCTCCTCATGGTCTCCGGCGTCGAACGCTACTACCAGCTCGCCCGCTGCTACCGCGACGAGGACTTCCGCGCCGACCGCCAGCCTGAGTTCACGCAGCTCGACATGGAGATGAGCTTCGTCGACCAGGAGGACGTGATGGCGATGGCCGAGAAGGTCATCGCGGCCATCTGGAAGGTGCGCGGCTACGACGTGAAGCTCCCGATCCAGCGCATCAGCTGGAAGGACGCGATGGACAAGTACGGTTCCGACAAGCCCGACCTGCGTTTCGGCAACCAGCTCGTGGACCTCACCGAATACTTCAAGGACACGCCGTTCCGCGTGTTCCAGGCCCCATACGTGGGCGCAGTGCTCTACAAGGGCGCCGCGGACCTGCCGCGCCGCCAGTTCGACGCATGGCAGGAGTGGGCTCGCCAGCGTGGCGCCAAGGGCCTGGCCTACGTGCAGTTCACCTCCGACGGCGTGCTCAAGGGCCCCGTCGCCAAGAACCTGTCTGACGCGGAGCGCGAAGGCCTCAAGGAGGCCGTGCACGCCGAGGATGGCGACGCGGTGTTCTTCGCCGCCGGCGCCAAGGAATCCTCCCAGCTGCTGCTGGGTGCCGCCCGCGTTGAGATCGCACGCCGTGAAGGCTTGCTCGACCCCAAGAAGTTCGCCTTCACGTGGGTCGTGGACTTCCCGCTGTTCAAGCCCACCGACGACCCCGATGACGATGACGTGGCAGTGGGCCACTCCAAGTGGACCTCCATGCACCACCCCTTCACGATGCCGAGCAAGGACTGGATCGACACGTTCGACCAGGATCCGGAGCATGCGATGAGCGACTCCTACGACATCGTGTGCAACGGCGAGGAGATGGGTGGCGGCTCGGTGCGTATCCACCGCGACGACATCCAGGACCGTGTGCTCAAGGTGTTGGGCATCTCCAAGGAAGAGGCCGATGAGAAGTTCGGCTTCCTGCTCGAGGCCTTCAAGTATGGCGCGCCGCCGCACGCGGGCATCGCGCTCGGCTGGGACCGCACCGTGTCGCTGCTCGCCGGCACCGACACCATCCGCGACGTCATCGCCTTCCCGAAGGCCGGCGGCGGCCGCGATCCGCTGACCGGGGCCCCGGCTCCGATCTCGGACGAGCAGCGTGCCGAGACCGGCGTCGATTACGATCCGGATGAAGAGGACGAGGACTAGGAGCAGTAGGGCCGGGGCCGGGGTCTGGCTCTGGCTGGGCTAGGTTTCGGCTGGGCTGGCTGAGCTTTGGCTGGGCTGGCTGAGCTTTGGCCGGCTAAGGGCTCTGGCCTTGGCTTTGGCTGGGGTCTGACTGGGGCCGTGGTCTTGGCTGGCCTGGGGCTCGGCTGGCTCTGGTCTTGGCTTTGGCTGGCCTTTGCCTCGACTGGGGCTCGGCTGTATCGGGACTTTGACTAAACTCTTTGTCCAACTCTCCGTGCCGAGTGATGGTTCTCACCGCACCCAGATTGTCAGGGCGCTTCACTGTGTACATCGCACAGTGAAGCGCCCTTTTGCATGCCAGGATGCGAGGTTGCCTGGTTTCAGTGCGCCCCGCCTGTGCGGTTGATCGGTGCAGCGTGCCCCACCTGTGCAGCGCAGGGCGTGGGCAGACCTGTGTGGCGCAGATGTGCGGTGGGACCGGTGCTGTGCGGTGGTGCGCAGGGGCGGGAGATGATCGTCTTGCCCCGGCGGCAGGACAGCCGGCGTCGAGGGTGCGCTGGAGTGTGCCTTCGATGTGGGTCGGGTGCTGTTGGGGTGGTGTTGGTGGATGTGAGCCCCGCCGAGGGTGCACATTTGTGTGCCCCCCGATGGGGATTGGCCTGTGTTGGAGCGGCGACAGCAGTGATATCTGCTGTCGGGGGAACATTGGTGTGCACCTTGGGCATGGATTAGGTGCCTTTGGAACTGGTCGGGTGGCGGTAAATCATGTCGAGGCTACACAGTTGTGCGCCTTCGATGGGGTTGGCGTGTGTTGGGGGTGGTGTTGGCGGTGCTATTTACTCCCGCGGGTGTGCTGGCGTGCACCCTCGATGCGGGTCGGCATCCTTTGGGGCTGGCTGGGTGGTGGTAAGTCGTGCCGAGGGTGCACGGTTGTGTGCCCTTGGCACGGAATGGTCCGTGTTGAGGCGATGTTGGCGGTGATATTCGTTGTCGAGGGTGCGGTGGCGTGCACCCTCGATGCAGGTTGGGTGCCGTTTTGGTGTTGTGGGTGAAGGCAAGTTGTGTCGAGTGGGCACAGTTGTGCACCCTCGGCATGTGATGGCCTGTGCCTGACTGGTGTTGTGTGGGGCATTTGCTGTCGGGGGTGCATTGTTGTGCACCTTGGGCATGGATTAGGTGCCTTTGGAACTGGTCGGGTGGCGGTAAATCATATTGAGGGTACATGGCTGTGAGCCTTGAGTGGAGGTTGGCTTGTGTTGTGCGGCGCTATGCGGGGGTATTTGCTCCCGAGGGTGTATTGGTGTACACCTTGGGCAGAGCTGGGTGCCGTTGGGACGGTGCTGGCGGCGCTATTTGCCGTCGGGGGTGTGCTGGCGTGCACCCTCGATGCGGGTCGGCGTCCTCCGGGGCTGGCTGGGTGGTGGTAAGTCGTGCCGAGGGTGGACAGTGGTGCACCTTGGGTGGGGGATGGTGCTGAAGAAAGCGCGGTGCCGTGGGTCGCCAGTGGGAAGGGTGCGGCCGTACACTGGGAGTCATGACTGACATGGACCAGATCGACGACGGCCGTTTCGCGGCTTTCGACAATGCGGCGAAGCGCCGGTACGAAGACGAGGACGGCGACGGATGGGTCACGCCGCCGGACGCGGCGACCGGCACCATCGTGAACTACCTGCCCGACGAGGGCGAGAGCCTGAGCGATGAGGAGATCTTCGAACGATTCTTCGACTGGGTAGCCGACACCAAGCACATCGAGCCGTGGGAACACCAGCAGGAAGCCGCCCTTGACCTGCTGGCCGGCGATCACGTGGTCGTCAACACACCGACCGGCTCGGGCAAGTCCCTGATTGCGCTCGCCATGCACTTCCAGGCCATGTGCCAGGGCAAGACGTCGTATTACACTGCCCCCATCAAGGCGCTGGTCAACGAGAAGTTCTTCGACCTCATGGAGGTGTTCGGTGCGCGCAACGTCGGCATGGTCACCGGCGATTCGAGCATCAACCCGCATGCGCCCATCATCTGCTGCACGGCCGAGATTGTGGCGAACAAGGCGCTGCGCGACGGCGAGCACGCTGACATCGGCATGGTCGCCATGGATGAGTTCCATTATTACGGCGACCCTGAGCGCGGCTGGGCATGGCAGGTGCCGCTCATCGCGCTGCCGCACACGCAGTTCCTGCTCATGAGCGCCACGCTGGGCGATGTGTCGCACCTGGCGCAGTCTCTCGAACGGCGCACCGGACGCGCCGTCGACGTCATCGCCGATGCACCCCGCCCCGTGCCCTTGAGCTACGAATACGTCGACACCCCGCTCGTCGACACGGTGTCCGACGAGCTGTCGAAGGGACACGCGCCCATCTATGTCGTTCACTTCTCGCAGGACGCCGCCCTCGAGACCGCCGAGAACCTCAGCGCCGCCGGCGTGACCACGCGCGAACAGCGCGACGCCATCAAGGAAGCCATGAAAGGCACGAAGTTCACCACCGCATTCGGCAAGATTCTGCACCGCCTGCTCACCACCGGCGTGGGAGTGCACCACGCGGGCATGCTGCCACGCTACCGTCGTCTCGTCGAACAGCTCGCCCAACAGGGCCTGCTTCCCGTCATCTGCGGCACCGACACGCTTGGCGTGGGCATCAACGTGCCCATTCACACGGTGATCCTCACGGCGCTCACCAAATACGATGGCACGCGCATGCGCCGCCTCAAGGCACGCGAATTCCACCAAATCGCCGGCCGCGCTGGTCGCTCCGGCTTCGACACGGAGGGACTCGTCATCGCCGAAGCCCCCGAATACGAGATCGAGAACCGTCGGGCGCTCGCCAAGGCAGGCAACGATCCCAAGAAACTCAAGAAAATCAAGCGCAAGAAGCCACCGGAGAACTTCGTCAACTGGAGCGACGCCACGTTCCGCAAGCTCATCGACGCACAGCCCGAGACCCTCGTGCCGCAGATGCGCATCACCCACTCCATGGTGCTCGCCGAAGTGGCGCAGGGCGGCGACGCGTGGCATCGCGTGCGCACGCTCATCGACGAATCCGATGAAAGCGACGAGCGCAAGGAACGCCTCTTCCAGCGTGCCGCCGAGATCTTCCAGACCCTCATGGACTCCGGCGTCGTGGAGAAATGGGAGCTGGATGACGGAAGCATGGATTACACGACGACGATGGACCTGCCCGAGGATTTCGCCCTCGACCAGCCGCTGTCGCCGTTCCTGCTCGCCGCCATCGAACTGCTCGACCCTGAGTCGCCCGGATACACGCTCGACCTGGTATCCATGGTGGAATCCACCCTCGAGGACCCCAAGCAGGTGCTCAAGGCACAGCGCCGCCAGGCCCGCGACCAAGCCATGGGACGCATGAAGGAGGAAGGCCTCGACTACGAGGAGCGCATGGAACGCCTCGAGGAGGTCACGTATCCCATGCCGCTCAAGGAACTCCTCGACGAAGCCTTCGACCGCTACAAGAAGGACGTGCCGTGGGCCAACGACTATGAGCTAAGCCCCAAATCCGTCGTGCGCGACATGATCGAGACCGCCTCTGATTTCACCGGGTACATCGCCCGCTACGGAATCGCGCGCAGCGAGGGCACGCTGCTGCGCTACCTGTCGGACGCGTATCGTGCGCTCTCCCGCACCATTCCCGACGACAAGCTCAACGACGACCTGCGCGACATCATCTCATGGCTGCGCGTCATGGTACGCTCCATCGACTCCAGTCTCGTGGACGAATGGGAGAGCGCCGTCAACGGCACGCCGCGCAGTGCAGGGGAGGATCCTGCGGCCGGCACGCAGGCGCCGCCTGTGCCCAAGGACCAGGTGGTTTCCGACCGCCGAGGCCTGACGGTGCTCGTGCGCAACGCCTTGTTCCGCCGCGTGCAGCTCATCGCGAACGACGATCCCGAGACGCTCGGCGAACTCGACAAGGACTGGGGCATGGGCGTGCATGCGTGGGAGGACGCGCTCGACATGTTCTACGACGCCCACGAGGGTCTTGACACCGACATGGATGCGCGCAGCGCCAAGTATGTGCTGATCGACGACACGCGCGAACGTTCCGGCCATGTGTGGCATGTGCGGCAGATCCTCGCCGATTGGGAAGGCGACCATGACTGGGCGATCGACGCCTACGTGGACCTTGACGCCACGCAGGAAGGCGCCGACGTCGTGTTCGCCGACTACCGCGTGGGATCCGTCGAACAGCTCGGGCCCTTCGAGACAACGGCACAGTAACGAGACAACAGCGCAGAAGGAGGATCGGATGTTCGGAGCGTATTTCGACGAAGGGTCGCGCGACCCCGCACGCCAGGCGCATCGTTTCGACCGCATCGCCGGCCGCTATGATCTCGTGAACGACGTGGCCTCCCTGGGGTGCAGCCGGCGATGGACGCGCGCCTTCGCCCGCGCCGTCGTGGAGTGTGTAGATGCGGGGCCCGCGGATGCGGAGCGGGCGGATGCGGACGCGACGAGCGTGGACCGCGCGGAAGGGCGCCCCGGTGATTGCCCTGCGCTCGATCGACTTCCGCTCCGGGGTCTGCATATCCTCGACGTCGCCTGCGGCACGGGCACCAGCAGCCGCGCGCTCGCACGGCTGGGGGCAGACGTCATCGGCTGCGACGTGTCCGAAGGCATGGTCGCCGAGGCACGGCGTCGCGAGACGGGGCGCGACGTGGTCGCCGCCCGCGCGGACGGGAGATGCGGCGCCGTCACCTATTGCATCGCGGACGCATGCGACATGGGTTTCGCAGACAACCGTTTCGATGCCGTGACCTGCTGCTACGGACTGCGCAACATGCCCAGCCCCGTCGCTGCCCTGGAGCAGATGCGCCGTGTCGCCAGGCCCGGCGCCCCCATCGTGACCCTGGACTTCGACATGCCCTCGGGTACCCTTCTATCGAACGCATACCGCCTGTACGACGCCATCGTCCTGCCCCTTGTCGGCGGCCTTCTGACGGGGCATCCGTCGGATTACCGCTACCTGACGCAGACGATCGAGCAGTGGCCCGGGCGACGCGGCGTGGCGCATATGATGCGCGTCGTGGGTCTGCGCCATCCGCAGTGCCGACCGCTCACCAAGGGCATTGCGTCGCTGAACCGCGCCTGGAAGTGATGGGGCGACGATGGATGCCCGCAGGCCGGTGGGCGCCAGTAGGTGGTGCCAATAGGCATGGCGGGGTAGAGGCCCGTCCTACTTCTTGTCTTTCATCCCGTCGGTTCGGTTGCCGGGGATGTCGGCGCCCTCCAACGCCTTCGCCATGTTGCCGAGCGCCAGCTTCGACATGCTGGCGCTGATCTGGGACATGGAATTCTGCAGGGTATTCTGCATGCCGGATTGCATGAGGTAGTTCCCTATGTTCTTTGTGATTTCGTTGAGCGCGTTCTGTACGTTGGCGTTGTACAGGGTGTTCATCGCCATGGCGTTGATCGCATCGTAGGTTTTCGCGACGTTGTCGATGGTCAGCCTGCTGTGCGCGGTTCCGTCGTGCTCGTCATGCGCATCGTCCGCTGCTTTGGACTCCTCGTCCGTCGTCTCCGAGGCAGCGGCGTTCTGCATGTCCTCGATGGCCTGCGCGGCGTTCAGGGGTATGCGCCAGCGCGACGGGAGCGTGCTGCGCAGCATGTCGTCGATGGGGAGCTGCTCGTCAGGGCGGAGCAGGCGGAGCATAGCGAGGTAGAGGGTCAGGCGGGGCTCCTGCTTGCCGCTTTCGATGTTGTAGATCGTCTGTTTCGACACGGGGACCCCCGTCCGCTTCGTGATGGCATTGGCGAAATCCTCCGCCGTTGCGTAGCCGGCCTCGGTGCGTGCCTGGCGGATGCGGTATCCCAGCATCTGTATGTCGATGATGTTCTTCTCCATGGTCCGTTCCCTTGGTGTGGTTCGTGTGGTTCCCCGGGTGTGTTTGCGTCGTGGCGCGTGTTCGAGTCGTGTCGCGGTGCCTTTGCGCGGTGCGGTTTCCGGTCAGTCGTCGATGTCTTCGAGTTCGGTGGTGGGTTGGACGATTTCGAGTTCGGGCTCGGCTTCAAAGATGGTCTTGCCGTCGAGTTCGCGGAATCCGTTGATGAAGTTCTCGAAGCACTCCTCGTCGGTCGCGCCGACGTAGGTGAAATACTTGTCCGCGACGTTGTCGGTGAGGCCCCAGACGTTGGTCTGGATATGGGGTTCTGGATGCTCCTTGTCGTCGCCCTCTCGGTATGCCATTCCGCAGTCGAGGAACCATTTCTGGTCCTTGTATTGGATGGCGAATCCCTCGTTGTGGAGGTCTTCGACGAATTCGGCGTGTGACTCACGTTTCATGGCAGGTATGCTCCTTCCGGTACGTTGACGAAAAATCGCTTGTACGTGGTGTATTCCTCTTCGGTCATGAATCGGGCTGCTCCTCGTTTCCACGTGCCATTTTCATTGTGGTATTCGTGGATGTGCAGGATTGGCTGCCGTCCGGTTCCAAGTTCCTTTTTCGCAGGGTGGTAGTCGATGTCGAACCTGGCGGTGTGGTCCTCATTGTATTCGCGGTACTGGTGGAAGGTGCCGTCCGGATACAGGAAGATGTACTCGGTACTGGAATGGTTCTCCTCCGGCAGTTTCCATTGTTTCCCGTCGATGGGCTCCAGGATCTTGACGCCATCGATCTCGCCTACTGCATGGTATTTCTGTTCGGGCTCCTGCCCGGTGGAGTAGGTTCCCCTACCTCCCATTTCGATCCACCTTTCTCGAGGGCATGGGGTCGACCTCGAATATCGTGCCTTCCATACCATCGAACGGGGCGCCGTAGCAGATGACGGCGCACGGCTCGATGGCCTCGAGCATCGCCTTGTACCCGTCCAGGAATGCCTTTCCCTTTTCCGGCATCCGTAGGTGGCGACGGCGACGATGGATTCTTTCTCGATTCCCAGGAAGGAAACGGAATATGAATCCCTTGACCCCCAGCTGACCGTGGGAATGACCACGAGTCCGTTCTGCTGCCACATGGCCCCGCACATCCGGTTCCGCTCCACGGCCGTGATCTGCCAGCACAGCGGCAGGTCGGCGTATTGCGATACGTCGGGCGTCAGCACGAAGCGATAGGGGCGCAATTTATCGACGTATTTGTCGGGGTCCTTGACCACGGCGCGGAACCGGTCGTCGTCGATAAAGAAATGGACGCCTTTGACGCGGTTGATGAGGGTCTCCGTTTTGGTTTCCGGACAGATATCGGTGAAGCTGATGAGATCCACGTTGTTCAGATTGATGAGTTGTTTCCTGACGAACGGGATGCCGTACCGGTTGTTCGTGGGCAGCCGGGACAGTTCCGTCAGTTTTCTGCGGGTGGTGCTGATTTGTGCCATGGGACCTTTCTGTATTGGTTGTACGTTTGCCTTTCGCATGCATTCCTCTGCTCGTGCATTCCCCGGGATCGGTGGTGATGATGTGGCAAATTCGGATGCAATTATCAAGAATATAGTGATGTAATCGTACTGTCCAATCGATTTCCGGAACGGTCTAATCGGATGGTAAGAAAGCTTCACAAATTCAAAAAGGCAAGTAATACTAGGCACTAATGAACGTACACCTAACTACAACCCGATACACGCAGGTACACAGAAATATCCCAGCCGTAAAGTTCAAATTCGTAAAATTCGATAATTGCGCCGAGTCAAAAGAATCACTAAATATCGTGCAGCTCTCCGGCGTGTTGCTATCGTGGGAACCATGCAGGACCTTTTCGATGTTTCCGATGTGGCGGACAATGCCATGACCCGTCCCCTGGCGGTGCGCATGCGCCCTCAGACGCTCGACGATGTGGTCGGGCAGGAGCGCGCCCTTGTGCCGGGGTCCCCGTTGCGGCGCGTCGCCGAACCCGTGCATGCGGGCTCATACACCGCGCCCACGTCCATCATCCTGTTCGGCCCTCCCGGGGTGGGCAAGACCACGCTCGCTTACATCGTGGCGCGTCAGTCGGGGCGTGCGTTCGAGGAGCTTTCCGCCGTGACCTCCGGCGTCAAGGATGTGCGCGATGTGCTCAAGCGCGCACATGACCGGCTCGTCTCCGAAGGCACGGAGACGGTGCTGTTCATCGACGAGGTGCATCGTTTCTCCAAATCCCAGCAGGACGCGCTGCTGCCTAGCGTCGAGAACCGCGACGTCACCTTCATCGCAGCGACCACGGAAAACCCCAGTTTCTCTGTCATCTCACCGCTCCTGTCGCGTTCCGTCGTCGTCAAGCTCGAGTCCCTGGAACCTGACGACATCCGCACCGTGCTCGACCGCGCCGTGCACGCCCCGCAGGGGCTCGCCGATGAAGTGCGAGTCAAGGACGATGCGATGGATGAGATCGTGCGCCTGTCCGGCGGTGACGCTCGCAAGGCGCTCACGATACTCGAGGCCGCCGCGGGGGCCGTCACTGGCGACAAGGCACGGCGCAAAGGCGCCCGCCGCCCCTTCGTCACCACCGACGTGGTCTCGTCCGTCATGGACGTGGCGACCGTGCGCTACGACAAGGACGGCGACCAGCATTACGATGTCATCTCCGCCTTTATCAAATCCATGCGGGGAAGCGACCCGGACGCCGCCATCCATTACCTTGCCCAGATGCTGCGGGCGGGGGAGGACCCCCGTTTCATCGCGCGGCGCATCATGATCGCCGCCAGTGAGGAGGTGGGCATGGCCGAGCCGCAGATCCTGCAGGTCGCCGTCGCCGCCGCCCAGGCGGTCGACATGGTGGGCATGCCCGAAGCGCGCATCATCCTTGCCGAGGCGACGATCGCCGTGGCGACCGCCCCCAAGTCCAACGCCAGCTACAACGCGATCAACCAGGCGCTCGCCGACATCGACGCCGGCAAGGTGGGGTCCGTGCCGCTCTACCTGCGCAACGCCCCCACGAAGCTCATGAAGCAGTGGGGCAACTACAAGGGTTACCGTTACGCGCATGACTGGCCGCAGGCGATCGCGCCGCAGGAATACATGCCCGAGGAGCTGCGTGGCACCCAGTATTACGATCCCAGCGACCGCGGTTACGAGCGCGAGGTGTCGCGGCGTCTGAAAGTGGTGCGTGCCATCCTGCATTCCCAGGGGTCTCAGGGGTCCCAGGGGTCACAGGATTCCCGAGATTCCCCGTCCGGTCCCGTCGCGGGTTCCGGTTCCGGCACGCCGGAAGCCAAACCGCATCCCGGGGATGCTGCGGACGGCGATGGCGGGGCGCGGGGATCCGCGTCCCGTTCGTGACAGGCGGACGCTTACGCGGTGATGGAGTCGCCCGAGACGGTGGAATCCGACGTTGAGGAGCCGGATGATTGGTCTTCGTCCGGCATCTGCGCCGAGCCGTACCTGCCGCGGCCGGTCTGCATGCTGTTGGAAGAGCCGGGGTCTGGACGTGAGAACGATTCCATGATGGCTGCTCCGCCGAAGCCGCCGCCCACGCCGCACAGCAGGGCGATGACGATGAGCAGGATGATGAACCTGCGCTTCTCGCGACGTGGATTCCGCGTGCCCGGCGCCACTTGGCTGAATGCGGCGGGGGCTTCGAACCGTGCTGCCGGGTTGAGAGGTGCGGACAGTGGCGTGGCTGTCTGCCCTGGGAACTGTGTCTGCCTTGGGAACTGCGCTTGAGCGGCGGCCTGTGCCTGCCCGGGGAACCGAGTCTGTGCGAGGGGACGCAGGGGAGCGCCCGCAGCCGCTGTATTGGCGGCAGCGCTGTCAGCAGTGGCAGCGCCAGCATTGGGGTTGGCGTCGGCATTGGGGTCGGCGGCACCGGGATTCGCAAGGATGCCGGCGTTTGCAGGGGCATCGGCGTTTGCAGGGGTGTTTGGATTCGCAGGGGTAGTCGAATTCGCAGTGGCGGCAGAATCCGTAGGAATGGCGGATGACATGGCGGTCCTTTCCATGCACGCCACGGAAGGCATGCATTCGTTGGTTTGCCCAATTCATTGGTGCGCCCAGTATGCGGCCCCGTGCACTGAGTAGCCTGTCGAAATCCTCGGCGCACACCACCAAACCTGTGACAGAACGCAGTGCGCAGCATGGGAGAACCCTGAAGGGAGGCAAGCGGGCTACGATGGGTCACATGACCACACAGACTGCTTCCCATGACGCGTCCATCCACGCTCTCAGCGCGCAAACCCACGAATCCGAAGACCTGGAACGTTCCGAACGATCCGACGGATCCGACACCACCCAGGACGTGGTCTTTGCGCTCGCCCAAATCGACACATGCGTCGGCGACCTGGACGGCAACGCCGCCAAGGTGCTCGACGATTGCCGTCAGGCAGCTGCACACGGCGCGCACGTCGTCGTCTGCCCCGAAATGACACTCACCGGATACCCCATCGAGGACCTCGCATTCCGCGCCACGTTCCGCAAGGCTGCACGCCGCACCGCCGACGATCTCGCCGCGCGCCTCAAGGACGAAGGACTGGGCGGTCTGTTCGTCGTCGTGGGCACCGTGGGCGCCACCCATGGCGAGCAATTGCCGCAAAACCGCCTCGTCGTCCTCCACGAAGGCGTCGTATGGGCCGGATACGACAAGCACTTCCTGCCTAACTACGGCGTATTCGACGAATTCCGCATCTTCGCCCCCGGGGAACGCAGCCTTGTACTCGACGTGCGCGGCCGCAAAATCGGCGTCGCCATCTGCGAAGACATCTGGCAGGAAGGCGGCCCCGTCGCCGATCTCGCAGGACGCGGCATCGACGTACTCCTCACCATCAACGGCTCGCCCTACGAAGAAGGCAAAACCGGCACACGCCAAGAACTATGCCAGCGCCGCGCCCAGCAAGTGAACGCCCCCGTCATCTACCTCAACCAAGTAGGCGGACAGGACGACCTCGTCTTCGACGGCGCCAGCTTCGTCATCGCACCCGACGGCACGATCCTCGAGCGCTCCGCGCAATTCACCCCCGCCCTCGACTACTGGACACTGCCCACGCGCTCGCATGACGCCGCCGCGCTCGCAGCATCCCGCTCCACGCTCGCCCCCACCATGGAACGCGACGAGGAGGTCTACCGCGCCTGCGTGCTTGGACTGTCCGACTACATGGCCAAGAACCACTTCACATCCGTCACGCTGGGACTCTCCGGCGGCATCGACTCCGCACTCGTCGCCACCATGGCAGCCGACGCATGCGGCGGACACAACGTATACGGCATCTCCATGCCCAGCATGTACAGCTCCGACGGATCCAAAGATGACGCCGCCGACCTCGCCCGCAACCTCGGCGCACACTACGACATCCAACCCATCGAACCCCTGTTCACCGCATTCCAACAACAACTCCACCTCGAAGGAGTGGCGGCAGAAAACCTGCAGGCACGCATCCGCGGCGTCATCGTCATGGCCTACTCCAACTCCAAAGGCGCGCTCGCGCTCGCCACAGGCAACAAAAGCGAACTGGCATGCGGCTACTCCACCATCTACGGCGACGCCGTCGGCGGATACGCCCCCATCAAGGACCTGCTCAAGACCCGCGTATGGGAACTCGCCCGCTGGCGCAACCGCTACGCCGAAGAACACGGCCAGCTGCCACCCATCCCCGTCAACTCCATCATCAAGCCGCCCAGCGCGGAACTGCGCCCCGGGCAGAAAGACTCCGACTCCCTGCCTGAATACGACCTGCTTGACAAAGTGCTCGCCGCATACATCGAAAAAGCCCACGGACGCTCCGACCTACTCGCCGACGGCTTCGACGAACGGACCGTCGACACCGTGATGCGCCTCGTGGACCGCGCCGAATGGAAACGCCGCCAATATCCACTCGGACCCAAGGTGACGGCGCTCGCTTTCGGACGTGACCGCCGCCTGCCCATTACCAGCGCTTTCCGCGAATAGAGCTGCGGGCGAGCGGTGCTGGTGGATGTCGCGGATATCGCGAGCGGATGCCGCGAGTCGGACCTGCGAGTGGTCCGCTAGTAAACGCCGCGAATGGGCGGATGGCGCGTGCTGCTGCCGCATTGCAATTCAAGGAATCGAGGACATATGAACGACATGGCACACCAGTGGTTCTTCAACACGAAGACTGGCAAGCCCGAACTGGGGCCGCAGTCGCCTGCGAATGTGCGCTTGGGGCCGTACCGCACGCGTGAGGACGCGTTGCGCGCTTGGGAGATTGTGCATAACCGCAACTGCAAGTGGGACAGAGATGACGAGAGATGGAACTCATGGTCGCCGGCTCACAGCGACTCGCAGGATGGGCGCGGCTCCGACGAGAACGCTGACGAAGGACACTGACGAAGGTCGCTGACGAAGGCGCTGACGGAGGCACTGATAGTGCAGCAATCAACAACGGGCATGGCCGCGAAAGGCGCATGCCCGTTTTCTGTGTCATCAAGCCGTGTCATCATGCCGCGCGGTGGAGCGAGAATCATGCAGAGGGCTGTGAGGGTTAGGGCCTCTGTTTGCCTTGGCGGGCAAGCCAATCTGCGTCGAGGGCGCGTGGATTTGCTCCTTGGGCGCGGGTTGGGCGCCTGTGGTGCGTCCTAGGCGGGCGGAACCGTCCCGAGGGTGCGTGGATTTGCGCCTTCGGCGGAGGTTGAGCGGGCTGTGTCCGGCCTGGGCCGTGGTATTGCTTGTCGGGGGTGCGAATCCTTGCTCCCTCGATGGGGGTTAGGGCTTGTGGAGCCCCGGCGGGCAAGCCAATCTGCGTTGAGGGTGCGGATGATTGCACATTGGGTGGGTTTAGGTGGGCTGAGTCCTATCTTGGGATACCTGTTTTGCGCCGGGGTGCGAATCCTTGCGCCCTCGGTGGGGGATTAGGGCTTGTGGGACCATGGTGGGCAAGCCAATCTGCGTCGAGGGTGTGTGATCCTGCTCCTTGGATGTGGGTTGGGTGCGCCCGGTGCCTTCCTGAACGGGGCAATCCGCGTCGAGTGTGCGCAGATTTGCTCCTTGGACACGGGTTGTGTGCGCCCGGTGCCTTCCTGAACGGGCCAATCTGCTCCGGGGGTGCATGGATCTGCTCCTTCGGCGGGGGTCGGTCGGGCTGTGTCCGTCCTGGGCCGTGGTATTGCTTGTCGGGGGTGCGAATCCTTGCGCCCTCGGTGTGGGTTAGGGCTTGTGGAGCCCCGGCGGGCAAGCAAAACCGTGTCGAGGGTGCGTGGATTTGCTCCTTGGGCGCGGGTTGGGTGCCTGTGGTGCGTCCTGGATGGATCAAACCGTGTCGAGGGTGCGAATCCTTGCGCCTTCGGTGGAGATTGGGTGGGCTGTGTCCGGCCTGGGTTGTGGTATTGCTTGTCGGGGGTGCGAATCCTTGCGCCCTCGGTGGGGGTTAGGGCTTGTGGAGCCCCGGTGGGCAAGCCAATCTGCGTCGAGGGTGCGTGGATTTGCTCCTTGGGCGCGGGTTGGGCGTCTGTGGTGCGTCCTAGGCGGGCGGAACCGTCCCGAGGGTGCGTGGATTTGCGCCTTCGGCGCGGGTTGGGAGGGTTGTGTGCGTCCTCGGCTGTGGTATTGCTTGTCGGGGGTGCGAATCCTTGCGCCCTCGGTGGGGGTTAGGGCTTGTGGAGCCCCGGCGGGCAAGCTAATCTGCGTCGAGGGTGTGAAATCTTGCGCCCTCGGTGAGAGTGAGGGTGATTGACATCACTGTGACGAACATCACGCGTGTCTTCGTCAATTCCACCTCAGCATGCGATTAGACTTGTACATGACGGCGACACGATGCAGCGTCACCTCAAGTAAGTTAAGTAAAGGAGCCACCTATGGCAGCAGTGGAGAGCCAGGCAGCGACCCAGCAGGAGTTGGAAGCCAAGGCGTGGGAAGGCTTCGCAGGAGGCCACTGGCAGGAAGACATCGACGTGAGGGACTTCATCCAGAAGAACTACACGCCGTATGAAGGCGACGAGTCGTTCCTCGCGCCGGCGACCGCCAAGACCAAGCATCTGTGGAAGACACTCGACGACAACTATCTCGCCGTCGAACGCAAGCAGCGTGTCTATGACGTCGACACGCACACCCCGGCTGACATCGACGCATTCCCCGCCGGTTACATCGACGACCAGGATGACGTGATCGTCGGTCTGCAGACCGACGTGCCGTGCAAGCGCGCCATGATGCCGAACGGCGGTTGGCGCATGGTCGAGCAGGCCATCAAGGAAGCAGGCAAGGAAGTCGATCCTGAGATCAAGAAGATCTACACCCGCTACCGCAAGACCCACAACGATGGCGTGTTCGGCGTGTACACGGACCGCATCAAGCGTGCCCGCCATAACAAGATCCTCACCGGTCTGCCGGACGCTTACGGCCGCGGCCGCATCATCGGCGACTACCGTCGCGTGGCGCTCTACGGCGTGAACACCCTGATCAAGCTCAAGCAGCGCGACAAGGACTCCGTGCCCTACCGCAACGACTTCACCGAGCCGGAGATCGAGCATTGGATTCGCTTCCGCGAGGAGCATGACGAGCAGATCAAGGCCCTCAAGAAGCTCATCAAGCTCGGCCAGGAATACAACCTTGACCTGTCCCGTCCGGCACAGACCGCGCAGGAAGCCGTGCAGTGGACCTACATGGGCTACCTCGCCTCCGTCAAGAGCCAGGATGGCGCGGCAATGTCCATCGGCCGCCTCTCCGCATTCTTCGACATCTATTTCGAACGCGACCTCAAGAAGGGCCTCATCACCGAGACCGACGCGCAGGAGATCATCGACAACATTGTCATGAAGCTGCGCATCGTGCGCTTCCTGCGCACCAAGGACTATGACAAGATCTTCTCCGGCGATCCGTACTGGGCAACCTGGTCCGACGCAGGCTTCGGCGACGACGGCCGCTGCATGGTCACGAAGACGTCCTTCCGTCTGCTCAACACGCTCACCCTCGAGCACCTGGGACCCGGCCCTGAGCCGAACATCACGATCTTCTGGGATCCCAAGCTCCCCGAAGGCTACAAGCGCTTCTGCGCCAAGATCTCCATCGACACCTCCGCCATCCAGTACGAATCGGACAAGCAGATCCGCAGCCACTGGGGCGATGACGCGGCCATCGCATGCTGCGTTTCCCCGATGCGCGTGGGCAAGCAGATGCAGTTCTTCGCCGCTCGCGTCAACTCCGCCAAGGCGCTGCTGTACGCCATCAACGGCGGCATTGACGAAATGACCGGCCTGCGCGTCATCGACGAAGGCTACATCGAGCCCGTCAAGCCCAAGGCGGACGGCACGCTCGACTTCGAGGAAGTCAAGAACAACTACGAGAAGGCTCTCGAATGGCTGTCCGAGACGTATGTCGAAGCGCTGAACATCATCCACTACATGCACGATAAGTACGCTTACGAGTCCATCGAGATGGCGCTGCACGACAAGGAGGTCTACCGCACCCTCGGCTGCGGCATGTCCGGCCTGTCCATCGCCGCCGACTCGCTGTCCGCTCTCAAGTACGCCAAGGTGTACCCGATCTACAACAAGGATGCCAAGGGCACCGACGAGTATTGCGAGAACGGCCCGGACGACCTGATCGTCGGCTACAAGACCGTGGGCGACTACCCGGTCTACGGCAATGATGATGATCGCGCGGACGACCTCGCCAAGTGGGTTGTGTCCACCGTCATGGGCCAGGTGCGTCGCCTGCCCGTGTACCGCGGCGCTGTGCCCACGCAGTCCATCCTCACCATCACCTCGAACGTCGAATACGGCAAGAACACCGGTTCCTTCCCGTCCGGACACCACAAGGGCACGCCGTATTCGCCGGGCGCCAACCCGGAGAATGGCCGCGACACGCACGGCATGCTGCCCTCGATGTTCTCGGTCGGCAAGATCGACTACAACGACGCGCTCGACGGCATCTCGCTGACGAACACGATCACCCCCGAAGGCCTGGGTCGCGACGAGGACGACCGCATCACGAACCTCGTGGGCATCCTTGATTCCGGCAACGGCCACGGCCTGTACCACGCGAACATCAACGTGCTTCGCAAGGAGCAGCTCGAGGACGCGATGAACCACCCGGAGAAGTACCCGCACCTGACCGTGCGCGTCTCCGGCTACGCGGTGAACTTCGTGCGCCTGACCAAGGAGCAGCAGCTCGACGTGATCTCCCGCACGTTCCACAAGGGAGCCGTGACGGACTAAGCGCCGCCGTTTTTCACACCCGCGGGGCCGGTCGGACTGTGTGCCGCCGGCCCCGCGGCCGTTTTCAGCCCTCTAAAAAGTCGTCAGGGAAGTCGTCAGGACAGTCGCCAGACAGTTGCCTGAGCAGTCAACAGAGCAGCCATCCGCCGTCCATCCGGGCAGCAACCAGCCAACCAGCTCTTCAGTCGGCCACGGAACACACAAGGAGCACCGATGTCACAGTTTCGCACCACGACGCCGCACATGCTGCGCGCCAATAAGGAATACCAGCGCCAGACGCTCATGGGGGGACTTTCCGGTTTCGAATCACCGGTGGGGCTCGACAGACGCGACCGCATCGAAGCGCTTCGCACCGGCGACCTGGGGTTTGTGCACTCCTGGGATCTCAACACCTCCGTCGACGGGCCGGGCACGCGCATGACGGTGTTCATGAGCGGCTGCCCATTGCGCTGCCAGTACTGCCAGAACCCCGACACTTGGAAGATGCGCGATGGCAAGCCCGTGTATTTCGACGCGATGATGAAGAAGATCGAACGCTACTCCGACGTGTTTCAATACACCGGCGGCGGCATCACGTTCTCCGGCGGCGAATCGATGATGCAGCCGGCGTTCGTCTCCCGTGTGTTCCATGAATCCAAGAAGATGGGCGTCCACACGTGCCTCGATACCTCCGGGTTCCTTGGCGCCACATGGAGCGACGAGCAGATTCGCGACATCGACCTGTGCCTGCTCGACGTCAAAAGCGGCGACGAAGCCACGTATCACAAGGTCACCGGGGGAGCGCTGCAGCCCACGATTGATTTCGGCCACCGTCTCGCACGGCTCGGCGTGCGCATCTGGGTGCGTTTCGTACTTGTGCCTGGACTCACCGACAGCGAACAGAATGTGGAGAACGTCGCCACGATCTGTGATGGGTTCCATGACGCCATCGACCACATCGACGTGCTGCCTTTCCATCAGCTGGGAAGGCCCAAGTGGCATGCGTTGAGATATGACTACCCGCTGGAGGATGCGAAAGGCCCCGGCGCGGCGCTTCTCGAACGGGTGCGCGGGCAGTTCCGCGACCACGGTTTCGAAGTGTTCTGACGCTGTGCGTGGCGGGTGCCGGCCGTGACGTTCACACGCGTGGGTATACTGCTCACCGAATGACGCGCGGCGCCCGCCGCGCCCGCGCCCGCCGCGCCTATCGCACCGGCGTGCGCCAGGTGGAACAACCCCAGTGAAACCAGCGAAAGAAGGCACCTGCCAAGCCATGACCCACACAGAACCCGTGCTGCTCAAGGAACCCCGCGGCGGCGTGCCCGACGTGATAGACACGCCCACCCAGTTCTATGACATGGTGGACCGTTTCGCGCAAGCGGACGGACCAATCGCAGCCGACGCTGAGAGGGCATCCGGATATCGATACGGGCAGCAGGATTGGCTTGTGCAATTTAAGCGCACGGGGGCAGGGATTGCGCTGGTGGATCCGGTCGCCCTCGCGCAGCAAGGCGTGAGCTGGGGCCCGTTCAACGATGCCGTGGGAGACGCGACGTGGATCATCCACGATTCGCTGCAGGACCTGCCGGGTTTCGTGGACATCGGCATGACGCCCCGGGCGCTGTTTGACACGGAGCTTGCGGCACGGTTGCTGGGATGCCAGCGTTTCGGGCTTGCCGCATGCACCGAGAAATACCTAGGAATCACGCTCGCCAAGGAACATTCCGCGGCGGACTGGTCGCATCGTCCCCTGACGCGTGACCTGCGCGATTACGCGGCGCTGGACGTCGAGGTGCTGATAGAGCTGCGCCAGCGCATGCTCGAGCAGATCAAAGCACAGGGCAAAGAGGAGTGGGCGAGGCAGGAATTCACGTATCTGCTTGCCAAAGGCACCGCCCCCAGGGAGGAGCAGCCCGACCCGTGGCGGCACACCAGCTACATATCCAAGCTGTCGCATGACCGCCGAGGACTGGCCATCGTGCGCGAGCTGTGGGAGGAACGCGACCGCCAGGCGCGCGAACTCGACATCGCACCGTCCTTGCTCCTGCAGGATTCGGCCATCATCAAGGCCGCCATCGCCAAGCCGCGCAACAGCCGTCAGTTTGCATCCATACGTGTGCTCAACGAACGTGTGCGCATGCATGTGGGCGGTGAACGCGACAAGATGTTCGAACGGTACGCGCCCCTGCAGCGCAAGGTGAAACCCTCCATATGGAAGCAGGCGATACTGCGTGCGCTGGCCCTGCCCGCGTCCCAGCTGCCGACCGCGAGCCGGGAGGGGCAGGAGAGTGACGACGTGGGCAAGGCGCCCCGCTCGCTCAAATACTGGCGCATCCATCATCCGGACCGTTACGAGCTGTTGGAGAAATCGCGCGCCCGGCTCAACCAGATAGCGCAGGACACCGGCACGACCGCAGATGTGCTGCTGCGACCGCAGATCGTGCGCAACCTGTGCTGGCAGGCGGGCGAAGGCGTGGCGCTTGATACCACTGAGCTCGTGGTGGACTTCTTGGAGCGCCAGGGCGCCAGGCAGTGGCAGGCTGAGCTGCTCGGGGGTGCGCTTGCGGCGAAAGTGCGGCAAGCCGTCCTCAAGTAGCGTTACTATAAAACGGTTGCCTTTAGGGGCGTAGACCATCACTATCGAATTGGAGCGCAGAGTGAAAATCAGCGTGAGGAACCTCGAGCCGACCAAGGTCAGGCTCACCATCACCGTGGAGAACGACGAGCTGAAGCCGTATCTTGACAAAGCTCGCACCGACATCGCCAAGCAGGTCAACATCCCCGGATTCCGCAAGGGTCATGTGCCCGGCAAGCTCGTCGAGCAGCGTTTCGGTTTCGGAGCCATCGCCGGCGAGGCCGTGCAGGATGCCGTTCCTGAGTTCTACGACAAGGCTGTGCAGGAGAAGGATCTGCGCCCCATGGACCAGCCGAAGCTCGACGTCAAGGACATCCCGGACACCGAGGATTCCGACACGAAGCTGAAGTTCACCGCTGAAGTCGAGGTGCGCCCGAAGTTCGACCTTCCTGAGCTTTCCGACCTGACGATTGAGATTCCCGCCGCCGAAGTCACCGACGACGATGTGAACCAGCGCCTTGAGAGCCTGCGCAAGTCCTATGCCACGCTCGCCAGCGTGGACCGCCCGGCCGCTAAGGACGATTTCACGAACATCGACCTGACCGCACGCATCGACGATGAGGTTGTCGATTCCCAGGAGGGCGTGAGCTACCAGCTTGGTTCCGGCACGATGCTCGACGGCATGGACGAGGCCCTCGAAGGCCTCTCCGCTGGCGAAGAGACGACGTTCGAAGGCACGCTTGAGGCCGGCGAGCATGAGGGCGAGAAGGCCCAGATCACCGTCAAGGTCAACAGCGTCAAGGAAGAGCAGCTTCCTGAGCTCAACGATGAATTCGCCACCGAGGCGTCGGAATACGACACCCTCGACGAGTTCAAGGAGCAGCTGCGCAAGGACAGCGCCGAGGTTGCTGAGGCTCGTCAGGCCACCGAGGCACGCGACGCATTCCTCGCCAAGCTCGAAGGCGATATCGAGATCGCAGTGCCCAAGGGCCTCAAGGAGAAGCTGACCGAGCAGAACCTTGGTGCCGTTGTCGCCGACCCGAAGAAGGCCACGAAGGAGCAGAAGCAGGAGGCCGAGGAACAGGCCGAGAAGCAGCTGCGCGACCAGATCCTGCTCGATGCCATCACCGAGAAGCTCGATGTCAAGGTCTCCCAGAGCGACGTCATCAACTTCCTCGCATCCGTCGCACAGCAGTACGGCATGGATCCCAACCAGTTCATCAGCTCCGTTGTGCGCAACGGCCAGCTTCCGGGCGCAGCCCAGGAAGTCGCCCGCTCCAAGGGCCTGCTTGCCGCCATGCGCGCCGTCACGTTCCAGCATGATGGCGAGGACGTCGACCTGAGCAAGTTCCTCGGTGAGGAAGAAGAGCAGGTCGAGAACGAAGCCAAGGCCGAGGAGGAGGCAAGCGTGCAGGCTGCAGAGGCTGCTGCTGCCGTCGCCGCCGAAGCGTCCGACAAGGCTGAGGAAGCCAAGGAAGACTGAGCTGAACGCCTGATGATTCCATCGGATTCCATGGCGGTCGCATTCGGTGACTGACGGATTGCGGTTGAATCGTTGAATCATGAACCGGGCGGATTCGCGTGCCCCACGCATGGGCGTGGGGAAGCGGGTCCGCCCGGTTTTTCGTTTGCCATGCATGGCACAATGGACATGGCACGATGGAAGAGTCGCGTGGCGCTGTGCCGGATCCCCATTCCGTGCAGCCTGCGAAGGAGGCCGGGATGGAAGAAAAACAAGGCGCTGAAAACCCCGGATATGCTGAGGCGACACGCGGCAAAGAGATGCGCGGCGAAGAGACACATAGCGAAGAGGCACGTAGCGAGAAGGCGGGCAGCGGGGTGAAGCCTAACGAGCACCCTGCGCTTGAGGCGTGCCGGCTCGGCGCATTCGTGCTGGTGGTGGGTGCTCTCATAGGCGTGGGCGCCGGCGTGCTGTATCTTGCGCTGGAAGCGGTGCAGAGCGTGTTCCTCGGCTACGTGGAGAATCCGCAGCATCCCGGGCCGTCCGGTGTGCCGGGATGGCGCATCATGGCGAGCCTTGCGGCGGCAGGCGTCATCTCCGCACTCGCGTGGTGGCTGCTGCGTGGACGATGCAAGCCGGTTCCATCCGTCGCGAAAGCGGTGGCGGGCAAGCGGATGCCCGTCATTGCCACCATCATTCACGTGCTGTTGCAGATTTTCATCGTGGGCGCTGGCATGAGCATCGGCCGCGAGACCGCGCCGCGTGAGCTCGGCGCCATGATGGGTCAGCGTTTCGCCCATCTGAGCCGCATGGATTCCAAGGACGTCAGGCTCGTTGTCGCTGCCGCCGCAGGAGCCGGATTCGCTGGCGTGTATGATTCGCCGCTCGCCGGAGCGTTCTTCGCCATCGAGATGCTGTTGGTGGATTCCAGCTGGCGCACGGTTGCAGTATCTCTGGGCACATCCTGCGTGAGCGCCTACGTGGCGGGTTTCATCAAAGGGCGCGATGCTTTCTACGCTCTGCCGTCATTGCATTTGAGCGTGTCGTTCGTTGTTTTCGCACTGCTGTCTGCACCACTGTGGGGCGCGGTCGGAGCATTGTTCCGCCGTGGCAACCAGTGGGCCGGTTCGCGCCATGCCAAGGGATCGGCGATACTGTGGGAACTGCCGCTCGTAGCCGTCATCACCGGTGTGGTTGCTCTTGCCTTCCCGCAGGTGTGTGGCAATGGTCGTGCCGCCGCCCAGCAGGCTTTCCTTACATCCGCAAGCCTGCCGGCGGAGGCTGCATGGAACCTCGCTGGGTGGCTGGTGCTGCTGGCTGCGCTCAAGGCGGTGCTGACGATACTGACGATTCGTGCCGGTGCGTCCGGAGGCGTCATTACGCCGTCCATCGCCATCGGCGCCTGCCTGGCGGCTGCATTGGGATTGGGATGGTCACACCTGTTCCCGGGGACGCCGGTGGCGGCGTGTGCGCTGCTGGGTGCGGCGGCTGTGCTCGCCAGCTCTCAGCAGGCGCCTTTGATGGCTTCCTGCCTCATGTTGGAACTGTGCCATCTGTCGGTGGAATTCGCCATGCCCGTGGGATTGTGCTGCGTGGGAGCAACGGTGGTGGCTCGCGCCGTGCTGCGCCATGTGCCTCCCGTCACTGAGTTGCCCCAGGCACACACGTTTCCGCGCGCAGCGCAATCAGCCGCGTAAATCCATTTGACGCGGTAATCTCGAACCAATACGTACCACAACGAAGGAGTCACAGTGGCATTACAGACGTCACCGGCGCTTCCTGTCCCATCGATGGAGGACGAGGAGAACGCCGCGATCAGCGGGCTGACCAATCCCATCTTCTCCCGGCTTCTCAAGGACCGCATCATCTGGCTGGGCGATGAGGTCAAGCAGGAGAACGCCAATGTTATCTGCGCGCAGATGCTCATGCTCGCCGCGCAGGACCCCAACAAGGACATCTGGCTGTACATCAACTCCCCGGGCGGATCCATCACGGCCGGCATGGCCATCTACGACACGATGCAGCTCATCAAACCGGATGTGGCGACGGTGGCCGTCGGCATGGCAGCATCCATGGGGCAGTTCCTGCTCTCCAGCGGCACCAAGGGCAAGCGTTTCATCACCAGTCACGCCCGCGTGCTCATGCACCAGCCTTCCGGCGGCATCGGCGGCACCCAGACGGATGTGCGCATCAGCGCTGAGCTCATCATGGACATGAAGAAGACGCTCTCCGAACTGACCGCCGAGCAGACCGGCCACACCGTCGAGGAAATCTACCGCGACAACGAGTATGATCATTGGTTCACTGCGCAGCAGGCGCTGGAATATGGTTTCGTCGACAAGATCGTGACCACGCCCGGCACCATGAACGCCGACACAGTGGAAACGAAGGAGTGAGCATGGCAAGTCAAGAAGCACAGTTCGTCTCCCGCGCAGGCCGTCTCGCCGGTCCGCAGATGCGCTACATCCTGCCGGAATTCCAAGAGCGCACGCCCTATGGTTTCAAGACCACCAACGCCTACTCCAAGCTGTTCGAAGACCGCATCATCTTCCTGGGCGTTCAGGTCGATGATGCTTCCGCCGACGACATCATGGCGCAGCTGCTCGTGTTGGAAAGCCAAGACCCTGACCGCGATGTCATGATGTACATCAACTCTCCCGGCGGTTCCATGACAGCCATGACCGCCGTGTATGACACGATGCAGTACATCAAGCCCGACGTGCAGACCGTGTGCCTTGGACAGGCCGCGTCCGCCGCTGCCGTGCTGCTCGCCGCCGGCACGAAGGGCAAGCGCCTTATGCTGCCCAACGCACGTGTGCTCATCCACCAGCCGGCCATGCAGCAGGATTTCGGCAAGGCCACGCAGATCGAGATCGAAGCCAATGAAATGCTGCGCATGCGCACATGGCTCGAGGAGACCCTCGCCAAGCACACCGGGCAGGACGTTGAGAAAATCCGCAAGGACATCGAGACCGACAAGATCCTCACTGCACCGCAGGCGAAGGAATACGGCATCGTGGACGAAGTCCTGGCCAACCGTCAGTAACCAAGGCGAACCCACATATGGCTCAGATCGTCAATTACGCAGATGACGTTCCTCGCTGCAGTTTCTGCGGCAAGACGGAGCACGAGGTCGACAAACTCATCACTGGCCCCGGCGTCGCCATCTGCGAAGAATGCATCGCGCTGTGCGTGAACATCATCTCCGATGAGAAGCGCAAGGAGGCGAGGGCGGCACGGCTGCATCTCGTGTCGCCCAGCCATATCTGCGAGTACCTCGACAGGTACGTCGTGGGGCAGCAGGACGCCAAGCGCGCCCTCGCCGTGGCGGTCTACAACCATTACAAACGCATCAACATCGAAATCGCCGACGAGGCGCGTGACCTTGACGAACGCAGCGCCGGCAGCCCTGTGTTCGGGGATGGCGAGCAAGGCGACGACCTGCGCGACGTGAAAGTCGCCAAATCCAACATCCTCATGATCGGTCCCACGGGCACCGGCAAGACATACCTGGCGTCGACGCTGGCGCATGTGATGAACGTGCCGTTCGCCATCGTGGATGCGACGACCCTCACCGAGGCCGGTTACGTCGGCGACGATGTGGAGACGGTGCTCCAACGGCTTATCGAAGCCGCTGATGGTGATGTCAAGCGCGCTGAACGCGGCATCATCTACATCGATGAAATCGACAAGATCGCCCGCAAAACCGGCGAAAACACATCCATCACCCGCGATGTCTCCGGCGAAGGCGTGCAGCAGGCCCTGCTCAAGATTGTCGAAGGCACAGTCGCGACAGTGCCCATGGAGGGCACACGCAAGCATCGCGAGCAGGAGCAGGTGAAACTCGACACCCGCAACATCCTGTTCATCTGCGGAGGGGCGTTCGTTGGCCTTGAGGACATTGTGCGCGGGCGCATGGGACGCCGTTTTTCAGGATTCGGGGCAGACTGGACCAAGCAGGACATGCCCTCCGACGACGTGCTTGCGCACGTGACGGCGGATGACTTGGAGCAATTCGGTCTGCTGCCGGAATTCATCGGGCGACTCCCCGTGGTCACCACCCTGCATGGCCTGGATGCTATTGACTTGGCGCGCGTGCTTGCCGAGCCGCGCAACAGCTTGGTGCAGCAATACCGCAAGCTGTTCGCAGCCGAATCCGTCAAACTCACTTTCACCAAGGAATCCATCGCGCAGATTGCGCAGACCGCCGTCGATCGCGGTACCGGCGCGCGCGGATTGCGTTCCATTATGGAACAAGTGCTGCAGGGCCCCATGTTTGAGATTCCCGATCGCACTGACGTGGCGGAGGTCATCGTCACAAAAGCGTCGGTCGAAGGCAGCGAGCAGCCCCGATACGTGCTCAGGGACCAAGAGCTGCGCTCTCCCGTTGCGCCGCAGCGCGAGCATGCCAAGCCGCAGCTGGCATTGGCGCGTCGCAGCATGAATCATCCCGCCGGTGCGGAGACGCCTGAAGACGCCGCCATGCATGCCGACACACAATCAATCGCGTAATTCAACGAATTTTCCTCTTTCCCTCCACGGGTTCCTCGCATACACTGTGAAGTCGGCCTAGTCGACAGGAGGAACCCGGTGATCAACAAAAGGCTTGTCGCCGCTGTGCCAGGGGCACGGCGATACGTAATACTTGACGCGCTGTTGCAATGGCTTGCATTGGTGGCACAGATGGCCATGATGACGCTGATCAGCCTGTGTGTGGCACGCGTCGTGCGCGGCGGTGTTAGCGGCAGCGGCATCAGTGATGTTAGCGGTGTTAGCGGTGTGCAAGGCCCTGACGTCGCACGCGGCATCGCATATTCGGTCGGGGTGAGCCTCCTGCTGGCGATTGTGTCAGCGGCATGCATTGCCGCGGCGACACGCATGGGTTACCGTGCGGCGGCGATGGCGAAATCCGTGCTGCGAAGCGCCCTGTTCCGCAAGTTGCTTGCGTTGGGGCCAGCCTATGACCAGAAGGTCGGTTCTTCGGAAGCGGTGCAGATGTCCGTGGAAGGCGTCGACCAAATGGAGGCGTACTTCGCCGGCTACCTGCCGCAGTTCATCTATGCGATGGCCGCACCGGTCACGTTGTTCGCCTACATGTGCACCTTCAGTCCCGTCGCGGCAATCGTGCTGCTGGCCGGAGTGCCGCTGATACCCATCATCATCGCCCTGGTGCAGACCATCGCCAAGCGCATCGTTTCGAAGTACTGGAACTCATACACATCGCTGGGTGATTCTTTTCTCGAGAACCTGCAGGGGCTCACGACCCTCATCGTGTATGGCGCCGACAAACAGAGGCACGAGCAGATGGACAAGGAGGCCGAAGGGTTCCGGCGCGTCACCATGCGCATGCTCACGATGCAGCTCAATTCCATCGCAGTGATGGACCTCGTGGCCTACGGCGGTGCCGCGGCTGGCGCCATCATCGCCACCATCCAGATGCGCAACGGATCCATCGATCTGGCGCATGCACTGCTTATCGTGCTGCTCGCCGCCGATTACTTCCTGCCCATGCGTCGGCTGGGATCCTACTTCCATGTGGCGCTCAACGGCTCGGCGGCAGCCAACAAGATGTTCCGCATCCTCGATCTGGACGACATGCCGTCGGGATCGGCGTCCCCTGACAGTGCCGACAAGCGAATTGCGGCCTCCCACATGAGCTTTGCCTACGCCGTGCCTGATGATGATGCACAGGGCGGCGTCATGGCGATGGCCAGTGCAGCCGCTGGGAAGAGGACGGCTGGGAAGACCCGTCCAGCCGAGGGCAATGCAACGCAAACCGAGACCGGCGCACAGTCCCACGAGATGCGCGTCGCGCTGACCGACGTTTCGTTCGACGTGCCAGACGGCGCCTTCCTTGGCATCGTCGGCGGCAGCGGAAGCGGCAAATCCACCCTCGCCAAACTCCTGTGCGGCAGGCTGGACGGCTATACGGGCAGCCTCGTCGTCGGCGGCGTCGAAGTGCGGGACGCTGACTCGGCGGGTCTTATGCATCATGTGACGCTTGTGGAAAGCGACAGCCGCATGATTCCCGGCACCGTTCGCGACAACCTGATGATGGCGCGGCCGGATGCCAATGACGCGCAGCTGCAGGCGGCATTGCATGACGTGCGCTTGGATTCGGCATCGGATGAACGACTCGCGCTTGACACGGTCATCGAATCCAACGCTTCCAACCTTTCGGGCGGGCAACGCCAGCGTCTTGCGCTGGCCCGTGCGCTTCTTCACGACACCCCCGTCTACATCTTCGACGAGGCGACATCCAACGTCGACCCCGAGAGCGAGCGCGTCATCATGCGTGCCATTTCGCGTCTGGCGAGGAAGCATACGGTCATCGTTATCGCCCATCGCCTCATCAACGTGCGCCAGTGCGATTCCATTATCGTGCTTGACCATGGTGCCATTGCGGAAGCCGGGTCCCATGCGGATCTGCTGGCGCTTGACGGGGCATATGCGCAACTGTGGCGGTCGCAGCAGGAGCTTGAAGCATTCGCCACGCCTTCGGAAGAGGCCGCTGCGGAGGGAATCATCTCGGAAGGAAGCGCTTCGGTGGGAGCCAGCTCAGGAGGAATAGCTTCAGAAGGATTATCTCCGGAAGAAATCACTTCGGAAGAAATCACAGACGGCAACGAGACGGAAAGGACGCAGCGATGAACGCAACCAAGCCTCAGGCCAACAACACGGCTCATGGGAATTCCGCGCAGCCCCATCCCGGCAGCGCTGATTCCATCACTCGCGCGACGCAGTCGTTCCGTCCGGGACAACCTCAGAGACAGGGGGACTTCCGGGTCATGCGCCGCCTCCTGTCGATCGTCGCGCCATTGAGCGGATTCCTCGCCCTCGCGGCGTTCCTGGGGGTATTGGGGCACATAGCCGCCACCGCCATCGGCACGACGGGGGCATATGCCGTTGCCCGCGCTTATGCAGACCCCGCGGCTCCGCTCGCCGCAGCCATAACCGCCATGATTTGTCTTGCCGTGTTGCGCGGCGTGTTGCGCTACGGCGAACAGATGTGCAACCACTACGTGGCGTTTCGTCTGCTCGCGCTCATCCGCAGCCGCGTGTTCGGTGCATTGCGCCGCCAAGGGCCCGCAGCAGTGGACGGCAAAGGCGCCGGTGATTTCATCAGCCTCATCACCTCAGACATCGAGCTGCTCGAGGTCTTCTACGCGCATACGATCTCGCCGGTGTGCATCGCGGTCGTGTACGGCGTGGTGGCATGCGTGTTCCTCGGGTCCATCGACCCGGCGTTCGCCATCCTCGCCGTGTGCGCATACCTTGCCGTCGGCTTCGTGTTGCCCCTCGTCATCGCACGCATGGGGCGCAGCGCCGGCAGCGCGATCCGCGGGCAGCACGGTAGCATGGCATCCTTCGTGCTCGATTCCCTGCGGGCGCTGGGCGAGACGATTCAATACGACCGCGGCCGTGACCTGTTGGAGCGTCTGGACGCCAAGTCGCAGCACCTGACGCAGTCGGAGGAGAGGCTTCAACGCTCCCAGGCTCGCGGACAGGCGCTGACAAGCGTGGTCATCGCGGTGTTCGACCTTGCGATGCTCGCGATGGTGTGTTTCGCGTATTCCGCTGGCGGGGTGGATGTGGCGGGCGCGCTCATGGCATTCGTCACGTTCGTCGGGTCCTTCGGCCCGGTCAGCGCCCTGGCGTCGCTCGGAGGTTCCTTGCACAATACGCTGGCGGCAGGCCGACGTGTGCTCGCTGTGCTGCAGGCTGCGCCTGCGACTCCGGTCGTGACAGGCAGGAAGCCGGTTGAATTCGATGGCGCAAGCATGCAGAACGTGACGTTCGGATACACCCCGGACGCCTTGCCCGTGCTGCGTGATGTCAGCCTCACCGTGCCCGAGGGGTCGGTGACGGCGATCACTGGGCCCAGCGGTGTGGGCAAATCCACCACATTGCGGCTGCTCATGCGCTTCTGGGATCCGCAGAGGGGCACTGTTAGCGTCTCAGGCCGCGACATCCGCGACATCAACACGGCGGATCTGCGACGCGTGGAGGCGTTCGTGGCGCAGGACACGCAGCTGTTCCATGACACTGTGCGCGCCAACCTGCTCATTGCCAAGCCCGATGCCACGGATGAGGAGCTGAAGCGCGCCTGCCGGCAGGCGAATATCCATGACACGATCATGGCGCTGCCCCATGGGTATGACAGCCAGGTGGGGGAGCTGGGTGACACGCTGTCTGCGGGCGAGAAGCAGCGCCTTGGCCTTGCTCGGGCATTCCTGCATGGCGCCGACCTGTTGCTGCTCGATGAACCGACCAGCAATCTCGATGCGCTGAACGAAGCGCAGATTCTGCGGTCCCTGGCTCAAGATCAGGAGCGCAGTTCCCACACTGTGGTGCTTGTGTCGCACCGTCCCTCGACCACGCGCATCGCCGATACCGTGCTGCGCATGGACGGCGGCGCGATCATTGACGCTCTTGGTGCGCCTGCAGGGGCCACTGGGAACGGTGCCACCGGGGCCACCGGGGAGAGGTCAACCCACCCCGAGGGTGCACAAGCCTGCACCTTGGGCAGGGGTTAGGCGCTTCTGCTGCCTTCCCGAGAGTGGTAACTGACGTCGAGGGTGCACAGCCTTGCACCTTGGGTGGGGATTGGGTGTCGCCGTCACCTCCCGAGGGAGGCTAACCCACCTCGAGGGCGCACAATTCTGCACCCTCGGTAGGGGTTGGGGCCCTTGTCGGCTACCCAGGAGGGGCAACATGCGTCGAGGGCGCACAGCCTTGCACCTTGGGCGGCGGTTGTGCGCTTCCGCTGCCTTCCTGGGAGGGGTAAACGGCGTCGAGGGTGCACAATCTTGCACCCTCGGCGGGGTTGGGAGCTCCTGACGCCCTTTTGAGAGGTGTGACTTGTGCCGAGGGTGCACAGCCTTGCGCCTTGGGTGCCGGTTATGCGGGCTGTGCCTGTTTCTGCCCCGGTATTGCTTGCCGAGCCCAGGGTATTTTCTTGCCCAAGGTGCACGATCCTGCACCCTCGGCAAGGGTTAGGTGTTTCTGACGCCCCTTTGGGAGGGGTAAGCGGCGCCGAGTGCGCACAGGCTTGCGCCTTGGATGGGGGATTAGGCGTCGCCGTCACATCCTTAGGGAGGCTAATCCACCCCGAGGGTGTGCAACCTTGCGCCCTCGAGTTGGGTTAGGCATTTTCCCCGACTTCGGTTCCGGTATTGCTTGCCGAGGGTGCATAATCTTGCGCCCTGGATGGCGGCTAGGTGTGTCTGTCATATCCGTGGGGACGCCAACTGGCGCCGAGGGTGCGTGATCCTGCACCTCGGGTGGGGGATTAGTCGGGCTGTGATTACCTTCTGTTCTGGTATTGCTTGCCGAGGGTGCACAGCTTTGCGCTTTGGGCTGCGGTTATGTGGGCTGGTGCCTGTCCATGCTCCAGTATTACTTGCCCGAGCCCAGGGTATTTCTTGCCCAAGGTGCGCGATCTTGCACACTCGGCAAGGATTAGGCGCTCCTGATGCCCCTTTGGGAAGGGTAACTCGTGCCGAGGGTGCACAGGCTTGTGCCTTGGGCGGGGTTGGGTGCCTATGGCGCCTTCTAGGTGAGGGTAAGTTGTGCCGAGGGTGCACAGTTTTGCGCCTTGGTGGGGTTTGGACAGGCGTTTGTCATCTGTGATCCTGGTGTTGCATGCCGAGGATACATAATCTTGCTCCTTGGGCGCGAGATAGATGCTGGTGGCTTCTCTTGGAGAAGGGCAACCATCGCCGAGGGTGCTCCAATTTGTACCATCAGCGGGGCTGCGGCGAGGCATGCAGGTTGGCGCCCAGCGGCGATGAGAATCGTGGTGCTTGAATCGGTGCCGCTGAAGGGGCAGGTCGGCGGCACTGAAAGACCAAAGGCTGACAATCAGTAGCAAGGCGGGTTCCCAGTTCTTTCTCAGGCTTTGCATATCGGATTGTGCGGTTCATGCACTAGAGGTAGTACGGCGAAACATGCGGGATGTTGCGTGAGCATCATGCGGGCGCGCGCCGCCCGTCCGCTTGCCGCCCGCCAGGCAGAAAGGAACCGGGATGTACGCACGTCTGATGACGGACATGGAGGATTATCAGTCCAGGGGCATCAATCCCAAGCGCGTGGAGGATTGGGAGAATTCGCGACGCAGCCCTTGCGCGAAGGATTGCTGGGAAGCATGGGATTTCGATGCCACGCTTGATGACGGGGCGGTGCTGTCCCTGCGCGTGGCGACGAAGGACGGCGCTTCAATCCATTTCGCCAAGGATACCCCGGCCATCAGGCTGTCGTTGGTGCGTGGCGACGGCACGCTTGTGCAGGCGTCGCGTAGTTTCGCGGCTGCTGACTGCACGTGGGATGAGCAGGAGCTTGACATCCACTGCGATGATTGTGAGTTGAGCGGCACATTGCGTGGCATACACCTTGTGGCGAATGCGTTGGAAGTGCAAGGGGCGTCTGCACCAACACAAGCAGCGGAAGCAGCGGCTGAATTTGCGGAAGCAGAGGAAGCAGAGGCGGAATCCACAAGATCAGCAGAATCAGCAGAATCAGCAGAAACATCGAAAATAGCAGCGGAATCCACTACGATTTCGCTGAATCTGGATTTCACTGCGTTGACGCGTCCGGTGAGGCCTGCGACGGGCATTCTTGATATGGGCTATGACGGCAAGCGCATGCTCGGGTGGGTGTGTCCGATGCCGTTGGCGCGCGTGGAGGGAACGGTCATCATCGGAGGCGAGACGCATGCCATCGCCGGCACCGCTCGGCATTCGCATGCGTGGGGCACTGTGACACCATCCCGTGCAATCAACGACTGGCTTGTCGTAAGCCAGGACTTCGGCGAACGGATGGTGATGCTTCTCGACGCCACGTCATCGTCGCGCAGCGGTTTCATTCGTTTCCCCATGATTTTTGTGATGAACAAGCGCGGCAATCTTCTGTATTCCAATACGCTCGACTCCGCATGCACCGCCGAGACCGATGGTTGGTACGACGATCCGGAGACCGGCACGGCCTCCCCCTGCGCGGTCGCCTACAGCTTCGACACCCCTGACGGTGTGAAGTTACGCTATGAACTGCGCGGGGAGGGGCCGCTGTCCGCTCCGGAAGTGCATCCTTGCGGCAGCGGTACATGGGGACTGACGAAGTTTTCGTGCACCGACGCACGCTTCCGCGCCGCGGGCACGCTTTCCATCACGTCCCCGGACGCTTCCGGCGTTGCATCGGAGACGCAGGGTGCAGGCGATGATGACGATTCGTACGATGGCGCTGACCTGCACTTGCGCACTGCCCAGTGGACAGGCGAGACCTGCTTTGCGTGCGGGCTGGTCGGCAAGACGTTCAACGTGGAACATTCCCCGCAGATAACCACCGAGTATGCGTTCGAGAACTGACGCAATGGGACGATTCTGCTCCCATTCCCAAGGCTCAATGCCCCCACCCTGACAATGGTCGAAGCTGATTGGTGGCCGGAGCTTGGGCGGGACGGGTGTGTAAGTGCAGGCCTTGGGGAAAGCGGGTAGGAACAGATGCAGGAGTAGGTGCGACGGATGGTTGGCGGATGGCGGCTGATGAAAAGGTGCAAAGGGACAAGGGGAGTTGATGAAGACTGTGATGGGGTGATGGCTGTGCTGTAAGGGAGCAGGGGTGATGGAAAGCACTTGAAAAAGATTGACAAAAGCAACCCTCAAGGGGATGAAGGGATGAGGGAATGAAAGAGTGAAAGGTGAGAGGAGCTAAAGGGGCTGAGGGGACTAAGAGGGGAGGGGCTGACAGGGAGCTGACGAAGAGCAACTGACAAAAGTGGTTAGTAAAAAGAAAACCTGACAACCATGTGGTTGTCAGGTTTGAATGAGCTCCCGCAGCTGGGCTTGAACCAGCGACATTCTGATTAACAGTCAGACGCTCTGCCAACTGAGCTATGCGGGAATGTCCATGAGCTGTCTTTCAACCGCTCACAAGAAGTAAATAATATCCTGTGAACGGCTGATTGCAACTTCGGCGTGTCGCGTTGAAAAAAGGGGGGGCGGTTTTCATCAAAGCGGGGTGCATCGAATGTGAGCTGTCTTGCTGTGGAATCTCATTGCGACCAGTCGGCGGCATGCGATGCCGCGGGCATGAAGCAAGGCGATGCAGCGGCGTTGGGGGAAACGGCGCGGCGCTATGAGTCGCGAGCGTTTGTGGCTATTTGCCGCGGGATGGCGCGGGTGGCGTGAGATGCCATCATCTCATGAGCGAACGCCGTGGCATGTGAATGCCATGACGTGCGATGAGTGGGGTTGCTATGGGCGTCGGGGGCAGAGGGCATGGGGTGCCAGATGGCGCGGACGCGCAGCGATGGGTTTGCGCAGGGGGCGGCTTGCTGGGTATTGCAGACGGTGTGGGTATGCGATGTTGCGAAACGACAGTATGTGGTGCGTGTTGGAAGTTCGGCAGTGCGCGGTGCCCGAGTCTGAGAGTCAGCTGAAATTGTGGATAACTGTTGTACAAAGTGCTGGATGTGTTCAAAGACGGTCCACATTGGTCAAAAACCAGCCGATCATGGCCTTGGATATGCCAGCATGGCTTCCATGACACGACATCGCAATCCCCCAACGCCTGTGGGCGACTTCACAGGTCCAGAGCGCCGCCGATGCTCTGGCATGCGCTCCGATTCAGCTCATGCGGATCGCGTGGATGATAGGCACGTTCATGAGTCCTTGGGCTCTCATGCCATGCCATCCGCACAACCCTTCGTGAATCCTCCTCGTCGCTTTCGCTTGTCGAGCGATGACTCTCAGCGGTGCGGAGAGCCGTCGGCCAAGCATGATGTGCTCCCACGCTTGATTGCTGCGGTGGGAATCGTTATCTGCTTGGTCGCGGCACTCTACGGTGGCCTGTGCTTGCAGCCGTCTGATGGGCGGAATGCTGCGATTGGCGTGGTACACAGCTGGGATTGCGGCGCGACGGGCGTCCGGTCCGTTCGACCCCGTGGTGGCATTACTGCGAGCGCCACGCTTGCACACAGTCAGCTGGTTGCCGATCCTGAGAGTTTGCCGGAGCAAGGCGCGCCGTGCACGTCGCGCATGATCTGGCCGGTATCCACGGTGCGGTCGCCTTCGCAAGTGACTCGTCGGTTCGATGCGCCGGCGCAGCCATGGCTTCCGGGGCATCGCGGCGTCGATCTTCCGGTGACATCCGGGATTGAGTTCGTTGCACCACAGGATGCGACGGTGCGGTTCGCGGGTCGGGTGGCTGGCAAGGACGTCGTTTCTTTGACGCTCGATTCTGGGTTGATCAGCACCTTCGAGCCGGCCCGCACGCGGTTGAGCGTGGGGACCCGTGTGCAGCGTGGCGATGTCGTGGGGACTGTGGAAGGGGAGTCAGACCATTGCGGGGACTCGTGCCTGCACTGGGGTGTGAGAGCCGCGCGAAATGATTATCGCAATCCCGTCTCCTACGTTGGGATGCGCTTCATTGGTCTCAAGCCGGATGGTGACACTGGCTGAGCGTCGTACATTAGGGTTGCGTGTCGGCACATGGCATGGTGCCGGGGCCTTGGGCGGGGCATTGCGTGAGGGGCATGGCGTGCGCTGGACGGGATGCGCTGGACGGGATGTGCGGGACGGTGTGCGCGGGGACGAATGCATGCCGGGCATGAGCAAGAGGCGTGAGAACCGGGATGCCTTCATTGAATTCGTCCCTGTTGCAACGGTTTGTAGGTTGTGACAAAACCGACTCCTGAAATTTGTGGCGCGCCTCATGGAACGGCGGGGTTGCTGCGCGATAAGGTGCAGCTAGTTTTATTGTGGGATTTCCATGCCCGCCCGGTTTGAAGCCGCTGTCACAGCGGCATGCGGTACTTTCTGCCGCTGGATGAACGGCCTTCGTGGTCCTGGGCGGTGCTGGGCAACGAGAGAGGACCATGATGCTCAAGGAATACACCACGCCATTGAAGGAATCCATCGACGCAGACAAGAATGTGTTCGATCTTCTGGCGGACCGAGCACAGCGCACACCGGAACAGACAATCGTCGCATACCGTGGCTCAGACGGCGAATGGACCGGATTCACCGCCACCCAATTCCGTGACCTCGTCGTCGCCATCGCCAAGGGACTCATCGCCAAAGGCCTCATGCCCGGCGACAGCGTGGGCATTCTTGCTCACACGTCCTGGCAGTGGACGGCGATGGATTTCGCCATCATGTCGATCGGCTGCGTAACAGTGCCGATTTACGAAACCGATTCTGCGTTGCAAATCCGGTCGATTTGCAACGATTCCACAATCTCGTATGTGTTCGCCGAAGACGATGAGCAGCGCGACAAGGTGGAATCCGTCAAGGACGAATGCCCCACACTCAAGGGCGTGTATGTGATGCAGCTGGGCGCCATCGATGCCATGGTCGAATTAGGCAAAGGCGTGGGCGATGAAGAGTTCCTGGAACGCGAGACCGCTACGCACGGCGACATGCTTGCCACCATCGTCTACACATCCGGCTCCACCGGCACCCCCAAAGGTGTGGAACTCACACATGCCAACTTCGTCTATTGCGTGCAATCCGGATTCCAGACCCTGCCCGAAATCACTTACGAACCGGGCAACAGGCTCGTGCTGTTCCTGCCGCTGGCGCATGTCTTCGCCCGGTACATGCAGTTCCTGTGCATCGGCGGCAACAATGTTGTCGCACTGACATCCAATTTCAAGACCATCATCAAGGACTTCCAGGAATTCCGCCCCACCTATATCCTTTCCGTGCCGCGAGTGTTCGAGAAAGTCTACAACGCCGCCACCCAGCGCGCCGGATCCGGTTTCAAGGGCCGTGTGTTCGCCAAGGCAGCGGTCGTCGCATACCAGTGGAGCGTCACCCAGCAGGAAGGCCGCAAGCCTTCCCCGGCGCTTCGTGCCAAGCATGCGTTGTATTCCAAGCTCGTGTACTCCCAGCTGCTCGAGGTCTTCGGCGGCGCACGTTGCGCGATCTCCGGCGGCGCTCCGATTTCGCGCAAGCTCGCCCACTTCTTCAACGGCATCGGCCTGCCCCTGCTCGAAGGCTATGGCATGACCGAAACGTGTGCACCATGCGCGGTCAATACCTTCAATGCCTTCCGCATCGGTACCATCGGACGCCCGTTCTGCGGCATGAGCTTCGCCATTGCCGATGATGGCGAAGTGTGCATCAAAAGCCCCTCCGTCTGCCGTGGTTACCATAACCATCCGGAACTCACCCACGAGCAAATCCAAGACGGTTGGCTGCACACAGGGGACCTTGGCGACATCGACGACGAAGGCTTCGTGCGCCTGACCGGCCGTAAGAAGGACCTCATCATCACCGCCGGCGGCAAGAACGTGTCTCCGGAGAAGCTCGAATCCCAGATCGTCACAAGTCCGCTCATCGACCACTGCCTGATGGTGGGAGACCGCAAGCCGTTCATCGCGGCAATCGTTACGCTCGACCTCGAAGGCGTCAATACGTGGCTCGTCAGCCAAGGTGGACGTCCGTGTGAAAGCCTGGAGGAGGCCGCGAAGAGCCCGCTGGTGTATTCCGAGGTTGACAGGGTCATCAATGAGGCGAACGAGAATGTGTCTCGCGCCGAGTCAATCCGCAAGTTCGAGATCGTTCCGGATGAGTGGAATGTCGACAACGGCATGCTCACCCCCAGCCTCAAGACCCGTCGCGCGGTCATCACGAAGCACTACAAGGACTTCATCGATCAGGTGATCTACGCGCCGAAGAAGAAGTGACGCGACTGCATCACGCACAAGGCCGGTTGCGCAGGGCGTCCCCCGCGCAACCGGCCTTTTTGTTCATGCGGTGTTGTGTTGCTCCGCCTGCAGCAGTCACAAACCAGCATCAGCCGCAGACACATAGCCCCGGTCGATGAGGGAGCTCTTGATGTTGTCGGCGGTGATGGCGAGGAGCGTGCGCTGAAGGACGAAGGTCTGCGCAGGCGCCGAGGATGCGTTGGCTGAGCTTGAATCCGACGAGGCGTTCGACGCGCTGCTGTCGTCTTCACTCAGGGAATTGACTTGGGATGTGAGGTCGTGCAATGACGTTCCCTGTTCGATTCCGCTGGCTATGCGCGCCAGGTCCTGGGCATACCCCTGCCGATCCTCCAAGCCGGTGAACCATTGTTCTCCGCTGACGATGGACCCGAGCTGGGACTTGTAGGTCCCGTATCCGGTGATAAGTGGCCACGACGTGCTGTCGCGCGTGTCGCGCAACGTGTTTTGCTCTTCGGCCAGTTGTGCGCTGTCCGTTGCCGCGGAGGAATCCGTGCTTGTCTCGCTCGGTGTGTGTGAAGGCGCCGGCACCTGTTGTTTGGTGATGTCCTTGCCGCCTCGAAGGTTGTCGACGAGCCCCGAGATGGATACATCCGGGTTGATGGTCGCGCTTGTGCCGGTGTATCCCATTGACTTGAGGGCGGCGATTGCGCCGCTCGCGGCGGAATCGTTGAGACAGAGCACAGCATCGATCTCCATGTGCGACACGGCTCTGCCCGATGCGTCAAGTCGGGATTCCAATTCTTTCTGCGTGTCGTCGTCCGACGTCGCGGCATACGCCACCGACTTCCACGAATCCGCAGTGGAATTCGCCCCGAGCTTTCCCGAAGGGCTATAGACCCTGCCGGACCGGAAGAAAGGACCGAGGATCTCCCACACGCCTTCGAACGCCTGCTGCGCGAAGGATTCATCGTTGTAGGGGATGAGCACTTCCACCGCCTGCGGCTGGTTCTCCACGGTGCTCGCCAGGTGAAGCTTGTTGACGATTCCGAGCGCCTGAAGCCTGCCGATCAACCATGGGGACGACAGCTCGCCCTGCACGTTGGCGGTGAATCCCTCGATGGGGGAGCCAAGGTTGATGACCGTGACGCCTGCCTCCTGCGCGGCGCCCAGCATGTGCGCCAGGGAATAGACGGCGTTTGCATCCGCGCTGTCGGTCGAAGAGGATGAGGAGGATGTCCCGGACGCCGCTGGTGCCTTGGAGGTCTCAGATGCGGTGGAGCCAGCGGAGCTCTGCGACTCATCTGTCGCGGCTGAAGAGAAACCGGCTGAAGAGGAACCGGACGAGGACGAATCGGCTGAAGAGCCGGAGTCCGACGGGTCGGTGGCCGAAGATGCGCCTGCCGAATTGCCGTCGGATGTGGTGTTATCAGATATTACATAATCGCTGTAAAGCTTGGAATCTGCGGTTTGACCTGTTGCTAGTGCGATGATGATGGTCGATGCTTTGGCTGTCGCTGTGCTTGACGTGTCGGACGGGCTGGAGGATGCATCCGAAGATGTGGAGGAATCCGATGGAGTCGGTGATTCCGATGATTCCGTCGCACCGGCACCGTATTCCTCGATTCCCAAATCCGTCAGAAAGTCGAGCACCTGAGTTGCCTGGTCGCTGGTGCTGCCAGCGCTGTGCACGGTGATGTCGGAATCATCGAATCCGGCGGATTCAAGCTGCGACTTCGTATCTGCCGCCAGCTGTTTCCATGTGTTCTGAGGGGTCGACTGGCTCAAGGTGAATCCGTCCGAGGGGAAGAACACCGCCACGTGCCCCGACGATGCGTTGGCCTGCGCGCTGCTGGAGCTGGCGGACGGCGACGTTGTGGACGCCGGTGCGGAGCACGCTGCCACCGCGACAACCGTGAACGCTGCGATGGCGCAACGGAAGAGCCGGGGCAGCATATGCGAAAACTGTGTCATGGAACGAGGGAACTTCACCATTGTCCTTAGAGGTTTGCTGTCCTTAGGCGTTTGCTGAAGACAGATGCTTGGTCGGCGCAAGGCGCGTAATCGACCTCAGTATACAAAAACCCGCCGCCCCGCGGATTCGTGAAGAAGAATCCGGGGCGGCGGGCGGAACCATCAGCGCTCAAGACTGCCTAGGCGGATGGTGCGGAACGCGATGCGTCACGCTTGCGCTTGTGCGGTGAGCTCCTTGTCGAGGTTCTCAGCGAGCGCATCCATGAAGCCGTCGGTGTCGAGCCATGCCTGCTGCGGGCCCACGAGCATGGCGAGGTCCTTGGTCATTTGCCCGCCTTCGACGGTCTTGATGATGACATTTTCGAGGGTCTTGGCGAAGTTCGCGACCTCAGGCGTCTCATCAAGCTTGGCGCGCTGCTTGAGGCCGCCGGTCCACGCGTAGATGGAGGCGATGGGGTTGGTGGACGTCTTCTCGCCCTTCTGCCAACGGCGGTAGTGGCGCGTCACCGTGCCGTGCGCAGCCTCGGCCTCGACGGTCTTGCCGTCGGGGGTCATGAGCACGCTCGTCATCAGGCCGAGGGAGCCGAAGCCCTGTGCGACGGAATCGGACTGCACGTCGCCGTCGTAGTTCTTGCAGGCCCAGATGTAGCCGCCGTGCCACTTGAGCGAGGATGCGACCATGTCGTCGATGAGTCTGTGCTCGTAGGTGAGGCCTTCGGCTTCGTACTTGTCTTTGTATTCTTCTTCGAACACCTTGGCGAAGATGTCCTTGAACCGGCCGTCATAGGCCTTGAGGATCGTGTTCTTCGTGCTCAGGTACACCGGGTAGTGGCGCATCAGGCCGTAGTTGAAGCATGCGCGGGCGAAACCGGTGATGGAATCGTCGAGGTTGTATTGCACTTGCGCCACGCCGGAACCGGGGTAGTCGTACACCACGTGCTCGATCGGTTCGGAACCGTCCTCCGGGGTGAAGGTGACGGTGAGGCGTCCGGCGCCGGGCACGCGGAAGTCCGTCGCCTTGTACTGGTCGCCGAATGCGTGGCGGGCCACGACGATCGGCTTGGTCCAGCCGGGCACAAGGCGCGGGATGTTGGAGATCACGATCGGCTCGCGGAAGATCGTGCCGCCGAGGATGTTCCTGATGGTTCCGTTGGGGGAGCGGTACATGCGCTTGAGTCCGAATTCCTTGACTCGTGCCTCGTCAGGCGTGATCGTGGCGCACTTGACGCCCACGTGTTCGCGCTGGATCGCCTTCGCCGCGTCGACCGTCACCTGGTCGTCGGTGGCGTCGCGGTTGAGGATGCCCAGATCGTAGTAATCCAGGTTGATGTCCAGATAGGGGAGGATGAGCCGGTCCTTGATCTGTTTCCAGATCACGCGGGTCATCTCATCGCCGTCAAGTTCGACGACGGTGCCCTTGACTGCAATCTTCGACATGCATTTCTCCTTGGGGATGTGCAGATTCGTATGACATCCCTATTATGGTCGATTCCCGTTACGGATGCGTCATTGCGTCCATCGCGGCGTGTGCGCGGCCCCGTCGTTCCGCAATGCGGCCTCTGCCGCCGTTTCGGTCAGCGCGGCGGGGTAGGTTTGGAATCATGATTCAGGATATCGAGATTGGCCAGGGCAAGACCGGCCGCATGTGCTATTCGCTCGACGACGTCGCCATAGTCCCCACCCGACGTACCCGTGACCCCGAGGATGTGGACACGTCCTGGCAGGTGGATGCCTATGAGTTCGACATCCCGGTCATCGGCGCACCCATGGATTCCGTCATGAGCCCGAGCACCGTCATTGAGATGGGCAAGCTCGGCGGTTTGGGCGTCCTCGATCTCGAAGGCCTGTGGACCCGCTATGACGACCCGGAGCCGATTCTGCGCGAAATCGCCCAGTGCCCTCAGGAAGAGTCCACGGCGTTGCTGCAGCGCGTGTATGCCGAGCCCATCAAGCCGCAGCTCATCACCGAGCGCCTTCACGAGATTCGCGATGCGGGCGTCACCGTTGCGGGCGCATTGTCGCCCCAACGCACGCAGGACCTGTACCAGACCGTGCTTGACGCGGGCGTGGACCTGTTCGTCATCCGTGGCACGGCCGTCTCCGCCGAGCATGTGTCCCAGACGCACGAGCCGCTGAACCTCAAGCAGTTCATCTATGACCTTGATGTGCCGGTGATCGTGGGCGGTGCCGCCAACTACCGTGCCGCCAAGCACTTGATGCGCACCGGTGCCGCGGGAATCCTCGTGGGAAGCGGCGGCGGCGCTGTCTCCACCTCCCGCACGATCACGGGAATCCATGTGCCGCTTGCGACGGCGATCGCAGACATCGCGGCTGCCCGCAAGGATTACATGGAGGAGTCGGACGGCCGCTACGTGCAGGTCATCGCCGACGGTGGCATGGGGTTCTCCGGCAACTTCGTCAAGGCGTTCGCCCTCGGCGCCGATGCCGTGATGCTCGGCACGCCGCTCGCGCGCGCCGCTGAAGCCCCTGGCCTGGGCATGCACTGGGGCCATGAGGCCGTGCATCCCACGCTGCCGCGTGGCCGTCGCGCCGAAGTCGGCACTGTCGGTTCGCTTGAGCAGATCCTGCTGGGACCCAGCCACCAGGCCGATGGCTCCACGAACTTCATTGGCGCCCTCCGCCGCGCCATGGCATCCACCGGCTATGTGAAGCTCCACGACTTCCAGCGTGCGCAGGTTGTCGTCGCCGCATCGCATAACTGACGCTTGTCCAAGCCGGCACTCCGTGCGGGGCGCCGGTGACATGCGCATCAAGGCCTGCAGCTATCGCTGCAGGCCTTTTGCATAAGATGCCGGCGCATGTGGGCGTTCGTGCACACGGTCGCGACAGATGTGCATATAACACCACCGTGTGCGAAAAACACCACGGTGTGCAAGATATGGGTGCATGCAGCCGCGTGTCGGTGCTCATCGTGGAACAATCCCGTGTTGCGGGTGCGTCAGGTTGCGTCCAGGACCATAATTGCCTTCATCCGGCGCGCCCGTCATGGACGGCGCGACGGATTGTCAAAGCGCGTCGCATAGGGGCGGCGTGCAGCGGTTAGCAAAAGGCAAGTAAAAGGGGATGGGCGATGGAGCATCCTGTAGACACCAACGATGCCGTCGAAACGACGCAGAGCGAGGCACTGAGCACGCAGGAACCGGTGTGCGACAGCCGATGGCGGGACGTCGTGATGCCACCGATCTGTGACCTGTCGGGTGGCATGGCAGGCATGCTGCGGCGGTATGACGTGACGGACCTGGCGGATCCGGCGGACCCAGAGGCTGCGCGAAGTGAGTGTTGGGCTCAGAGCGGGCATTGGGATGCAGGCGAGTATTGGGATGCGAAGGTGAAGATCGGCGTGTATGACGCTCCCGTTGTGGTGCGACTCGTGCGCATCGATGAATCCGCCATGACCATGGACGAGGGAATGAGGGTGTGCGTGGCCGGCGCCTCGATAGCGTGCATTTCCATCGATGTGGTGCGCGGACGATTGTCTCCGGCGGGACTGTATCGCTTCATGACATCGGTGAGCGTGTCGCGGCTGTTGCTCTTCGGGGAACTGTCGCACAACGACCCCAACGCCGACAAGCCATGGCTTGGCGTCCCCGCCGCCATCCGCCTCAAATCCATCGTCGGTTCCAAATCCCCGGTGATGCCGCTTCGCGTGCGTGCCATGACATTCGGCTCGGACCGTGCGGACATGGTCGTCTCCCTCATGGTGGGGGAGACGAACTGCTGGGCGAGCATGAGATGGGTGCGCCGCGGCGGACGCTGGATCTGCGATCTGTGCGACATCGGCTGAAGCAATTGGCGAAACCTACAAAACACGAACGGGCTAAATGAATAAACTTGTGCGTATGTTGCGTGAAATCTCCATTCCCTCCGTCTCCACCACGACGGATGCCGACACGATTTATTCTTTGCTTGTCAACCGGGCGGCTCAGGCCCCCGACGAAAACGTCTCCGCTTTCAAGAGCGGACCACACGGACAATGGCAGTACGTCACCGCCCGTGAGATGGACGAATCCGTGCGCGCCATCGCAAAAGGCCTCCTGGGGCTGGGCGTGCGCAAGGGCGACAGCATCGTCGTCTACTCGCCCACCTGCTACGAATGGGGTCTCGTGGATTACGCCTGCAATGCGATCGGCGCGGTCAGCGTGCCCATCTACGAAACCGATTCCCCAGCCCAGGCAATGGCCCTCACACGTGCCGTGGACCCTGCCGTGGCGTTCTGCATGGGCGATGAACGGGCCCATACGCTGGAATCCGTGCGCAAGGAAGACCAGACGCGGCTGGGGTATGTGTTCAACTTCCTCGCAGGTGGAATCGAAGCGGTCAAGGACTTCGGCGACTCCATCGATGACGCCGCGCTGGACGAAGCCATCAGCGCGGTGAACGCCGATGACGTCGCCACCATCGTCTACACGTCCGGATCCACCGGCAAGCCCAAGGGCGTCATGCTCTCCAGCCGCAACTTCCTCACCGTCGTCAAGGACAGCTACGACGTGCTGCCCATCATGTGCGGCGCTCGTGGCACCGAGCCCACGCGACTGCTGCTGTTCCTGCCGCTTGCCCATTGCTTCGCCCGCTACATCCAATACACGATGATGGGCGGCAATGGCGTGGTCGGCTATGTCAGCGACGCACATCACCTGCTCGCCGACCTGCGTGAGTTCAAGCCCACTTTGCTGTTGGGCGTGCCGCGAGTGTTCGAGAAAGTGTACAACGCGGCGTCGCAGAAGGCAGGCGCGGGTTTCAAGGGACGCGTGTTCGCCAAAGCCACCAAGCATTTTGTCCGCTGGGACCGCGACGAGCAGGCAGGGCGCATCCACACGCCGTGGCAGATGATGTCGCATCGCTTCTACCAGAACGCCGTCGGCGGGTCACTGCGCTCCGCCCTCGGCCCCAACCTTCATTGGCTGGCATGCGGCGGTGCCCCGATCAATGAGGACCTCGCGCACTTCTTCAATGGCTTGGATGACATCACGTTCATCCAGGGCTATGGCATGACCGAGACGTCCGCGCCCTGCATCGTCAACACGCAGGCCCTCAACAAGATTGGCACCGTTGGCTGCCCCGGCCCCGGCATCAGCGCACGACTCGCTGACGACGACGAGCTTGAGGTCAAGGGCGGCATGACGTTCCTCGGCTACAAGGACGATCCCGAGCGCAGCGCCGAGGCCTTCGATGATGGCTGGCTGCGCACCGGAGACCTTGCGACGATCGACGACGACGGATACATCACGATCACCGGTCGCAAAAAGAACATCATCATCACCGCCGGTGGCAAGAACGTGTCGCCCGAGCCGCTGGAAGAGACCATCCAGAAGTGCCCCATCGTTTCCCAGGCCGTGGTGCTCGGCGACGGACGCCCGTTCGTCTCCGCGATCGTGACGCTCGACGAGGGAATGCTCAACACCTGGTTGCAATCCAACGGCCTTGAGGCGATGAGCGTGGCGCAGGCGGCGTCCAGCCCCGCGGTGCGCGCCTTCGTCCAGCAGTATGTCGACCAAGCGAACGCGAGCGTGTCCCGCGCCGAATCCGTGCGCAAGTTCGAAATCCTCAGCACCGATTTCTCGCAGGACGACGGCACCCTCACGCCAAGCCTCAAGGTTGTGCGCCCCGCCGTGCTGCGCGTGTACGCCACGCTCATCGACACCGTCATCTACGCTCCCAAGCCCAGCACGATTCCTGCACCGTTCTCGGCGAAGGTCCTCGCCGCCACCGACAAGGCGGGACAGCTGGCGCAAGAGAAGACCGGCGAGACGATCGAGGCGATCGCCCCGTACCTTGACCAGGCCAAGGAGCGCCTGGGGCAGACCGCCGACCAGGTCAGGGACCATGTGGACCAGGTGAAGGAACGCCTGCAGGACTCCGACGCCAAGAACGAATCGGCCGGTTCCGAGGAATCCAGCGCCGCGCCTCAGGCTTCAGACGCAACCGACGGCACCGACAGCGCCGACGGCGGCAACCCCGCAGGCCATACGGATGCCACCGCAGACAAGGACGACGCCCATTAGAATCTAGAATCGTCCCTAGCTGCATAAGCCAAGCCCCGTGCGGCGGCAATCGAGATTCGCGCATAAGCGAACCAGACAGGAGAACAAACCGTGACAATCCGTCAGATCCGAGTCGTCCCAGACCCCGTGCTTCGCACCCCCTGCGACACAATCGACACAATCACCCCCGGTGTTGAGAGATTGGTGCAAGACCTTCTCGACACCGTGGATGACCCGGGAAGGGCGGGGGTATCCGCCAACCAGATTGGCGTGAACCTGCGCGCGTTCTCATATAATGTCGACGGCAAGATCGGCTACCTGCTCAACCCCAAGGTGCTTGAGCTCAAGGGCGAGCAGTATGGGGACGAGGGATGCCTCTCCCTGCCTGGACTGTGGTTCAAGACGCGTCGCGCCGAATACGCCAAGGTCGAAGGCATCGACCTCAAGGGCAACAAGGTCGTGCTTGAAGGCCATGGAATCATGGCGCGCATGCTCCAGCATGAGACCGACCACCTCGATGGGCATGTCTACATCGACCGTCTCGAGAAAGAGGAACGTCGCCAGGCAATGCACTACCTACGCACGCACGCCGCCTGACGCTTGCGCTGTGACGTCCATCCCGCGCCCCGTCTTTCGCATCCATCAGCGAAAGGCGGGGCGTTGGATTATGCGCACAGCATGAACGACGCGGCGTTATGCAATGGGCGGCGAAGGCTGTACAATCATCCATGGCGCATTTGTTTTCCGCGGAGAGCCGGCAGTCGCAGGCCGGTGATCCGCACATCCATTGTCTATCGTGCGCTAATACGCGCCATGTCGGCGACGGCTTGTGTCGGTCGGCCTGATCCGCAAGGGGAGGGCTGCGCCCAAGTTCGCATGGCTAGGAAACAACCGACAAGAAAGGTTAGTCATGGCACAGATCACCATGAGCCAGATGCTCAAGGCTGGCGTCCACTTCGGTCACGAGACCCGCCGTTGGAACCCGAAGATGAAGCAGTACATCCTCATGGAGCGCAACGGCATCCACATCATCGACCTTTTCGCTTCTCTCGAGAAGATCGACCAGGCTTATGACTTCATCAAGCAGACCGTGGCGCACAACGGCACGATTCTGTTCGTGGGCACCAAGAAGCAGGCTGCGCAGACCATCGCCGAGCAGGCGACCCGCGTGGGCATGCCTTACGTCTCCGAGCGCTGGCTGGGCGGTATGCTGACGAACTTCCAGACCGTGTCTGCCCGTGTCAAGCGCATGAAGGAACTCGAGGAGATCGACTTCACCGACGTCCACAGCAGTGGCCTGACGAAGAAGGAACTCCTCCTCCTCGAGCGCGAGAAGGACAAGCTCGTCAAGGAGCTCGGCGGTATCCGCAACATGAGCCGCGTTCCCTCCGCACTGTTCGTCGTCGACATCAACAAGGAGCAGCTTGCCGTCAAGGAAGCCCACATCCTGGGCATCCCGGTCGTTGCTCTCGCCGACACCAACACCGATCCGGAGAGCGTGGACTACCCGATCCCGGCCAACGATGACGCCATCCGCGCCGTCGAGCTGCTGACCACCCTCATGGCAGACGCCGTTGCCGACGGCCTGCTTGAGCGCAGCGGCAAGGCTGAGAAGGCTGACGACAAGACCGCAGACCAGCCGATGGCCGAGTGGGAGAAGGATCTGCTGACGCAGGATGCTTCCGCAAAGTCCGAGGCTGCCCCGGCCGCCGAAGCCAAGGAAGCCGACGCAAAGGCTGAGTGAACCTGACGGTTCCTTTCCCGCGGCCGGCGCCACCGCATGGCGCCGGCGCCGGCCACGGAAGGAATCCCTTCATTCTTCAAACGTTTGCCAGGGGTCGCGCAAGCGGCTCCCGGCGAGGAATTTCCCAGGAAATCCATAAAGGAGCAAAGACACATGGCACAGATTACTGCCAAGCTCATCAAGGAGCTGCGTGACGAGACCGGCGCTGGCATGATGGACGTCAAGAAGGCGCTCACCGAAGCCGACGGCGACATCGCCCGCGCCAAGGAGATCATCCGTGCGCGCGGCATCGCCGCCGCTGGAAAGCGCGAAGGCCGCAAGGCGCAGGAAGGTCTCATCGCCTCCCAGGTCAAGGACACGGCCGATGGCCAGGTCGGCTATGCGATCGAGCTCAACTCTGAGACCGACTTCGTGGCAAAGACCCCGCAGTTCGTTGATTTCGGCAATGAAGTGATCGCGGACATCGTCAAGGCGGATGCGTCCACCATCGCCGAGGTCGAGGCCGCTCCTTCCAAGTCCGGCACCATCAAGGAGACCGTGGAAGAGGCAGGCGCTCTGTTCCACGAGCACGTCAAGCTCGGTCAGTTCGCCAAGATCGCCGGCCCGCACGTCGAGGTGTACGCTCACCGCAAGTCCGCCGAGATGCCGCCGTCAATCGCAGCCCTCATCGCCACCGACGCCAACGGCGCCAAGGTCGCTCACGAAGTCGCCCTGCAGATTTGCGCAATGTCGCCGCGCTGGCTCTCCGTCGATGACGTGGATGCCGACGTGCTCGAGTCCGAGAAGCGCATCGCCACCGAGAAGACCCGCGAAGAGCTGGCCGCCAAGGGCAAGCCGGAGGCTGTGATCGAGAAGATCATGCCGAAAATCGTCGAAGGCCGTCTCAACGCCTTCTACGAGGAGTCCGTGCTCCTCGAGCAGGCTTTCGTGAAGGATCCGTCCAAGAAGGTCAAGGATCTGTTCAAGGAAGTCGACGGCAAGGCTCTGTCCTTCGCTCGCATCGAGGTCGGCAAGGGTGAGGAAGAGGACGCTGAGTAAGTCTCTGTGAGACCGATCGCTCCACGTTTTCCCTTACGTGTCGATAAGGCCCCGCAGGCATGAATTCCCTTTGGATTGTCATGTCTGCGGGGCTTTTGCATATTCCGCATACTCCTTGGCGCAAGGGTGCGCGTGACGTCCACGGGTGCGTTCCGGCAAGTCAGCGGGGCGCTGGTTGGTGTCGGCTATTTCGGATACCATGAAGACGTTTAACCACCAGACGAAAGGCATTGGCATGGCAGTTGCAAACGCGTCCACTTCTCGCAGGGTTTTGTTGAAGCTCTCCGGCGAGGCGTTCGGTGGCGGCTCCGTCGGAATCGACACCGTGGTGGTGCGTCGCATCGCCGGTGAGATCAAGAAGGCCGTCGATGCAGGTGTCCAGGTGGCGATTGTCGTCGGCGGCGGCAATTTCTTCCGCGGCGTCGAGCTCAGTCAGGCCGGCCTCGCCCGCGCCCGCGCCGATTACATGGGCATGCTCGGCACGGTCATGAACTGCCTTGCCCTGCAGGACTTCCTTGAGCAGGAAGGCCAGCCCACTCGCGTGCAGACCGCCATCACGATGGGCCAGGTCGCAGAACCATACATCCCGCTCAAGGCGATTCGTCATCTTGAAAAGGGCAGGGTCGTCATCTTCGGCGCCGGTGCGGGCATGCCGTATTTCTCCACGGACACCGTCTCCATCCAACGCGCGCTGGAGATTCATTGCTCCGAGGTGCTCATGGGCAAGAACGGCGTTGACGGTGTGTATTCCGCCGACCCGCGCAAGGACCCCTCCGCCCGCATGTACAGCAGCCTGAGCTACACCACCGCTTTGGTTGACAATCTCGCGGTCATGGATGCCTCCGCGCTGTCCATGGCGCGCGACAACCACCTCCCGATTCGCGTTTTCGGCCTCGAAGGCGTGGGCAACGTCACCAAGGTGCTGGAAGGCGAGAGGATCGGCACGCTCGTTTCCGATGCCGATTCGGAATTCGCGCAGTAACATACGCCTAACGCCGTTCGGGGCAAATTCCCTGTTCGGGCGATATCATGGCGCCGCAGCGCATACTATAGATATACAAGCCAGAAAGTTACAGCAACCGTCACCCAAAGGAGAGGACTATGGCAACTATCGTCGATCAGGCTAAGGCCCAGATGGACAAGACCGTCGAAGCGACGGAAGAGAATTTCGTGGGCATCCGCACCGGTCGTGCGAACCCGTCGCTGCTCAACGGAATCACCGTTGACTACTATGGCGCGCAGACGCCGCTCAAGGCGCTGGCATCCATCTCCGTGCCGGAGCCGCGCACCCTTGCCGTCATGCCGTTCGACCAGTCGCAGGCTCCCGCGGTGGAGAAGGCGATTCGTGATTCCGACCTGGGCGTCAACCCCAGCCGTGATGGAAACGTGATTCGCGTGACGCTTCCGGAGCTCACCGAGGAACGCCGCAAGGAGTATGTCAAGCTCGCCCGCACCAAGGCCGAGGAAGGCAAGGTCGCCGTTCGCAACATCCGCCGCAAGGCGAAGGAATCCGTCGAGGCTGCCGTCAAGGACGGCGAAATCGGCGAGGACGAAGGCACGAGGCTTCACAAGGATCTCGACGCTCTCACGAAGAAGACGAGCGACCAGATCGACCAGCTTCTCGACAAGAAGGAAAAGGAAATCCTCGAGGTCTGATCGATCGGCACCAGCCCCGACTGCGTGATTCACCATCAGATTCCCGCATGCTCCGCCGCGGTTCGATGCCGCGGCGGTTGCATTCGCGGGGTACGCAGGTGGGTGTATCAGATACATCAGGTGTATCAGGGCGGTTTCATAACGGCGATTGTCGGCGATTTGCGTGGCTTGCAGTCGTTCATTCATCAATCGCATCCCAGCTGCAAAGGAGCGGTAATGGCAGATTCCACCAAGCATGACACGGAGGCAACCGACAAGCGCAAGGAGAAGGCGGATACCCTTGCGACAATCAATTCACGCACGGGACGCAACATGCCCCAGGCCGTTCTCACTGGCGCGATCCTCGTGGTGCTTGTGGTCGCCTGCCTTGTATTCGAACGCACAATCTTCGTGGCGCTGTGCATAGCGTTCATGCTGCTCGCCGTGTGGGAGCTGCGCGTGGATTTCGCCACCGCAGGCATACGCATCCCCACGATTCCGTTGTGGATATGCTCGGCGGGCACGCTGCTTCTGACATACTTCTATCCGCAGCATGTCATCGGACTGGGCTTGGGGCTGTTGTGCTCCGTCGTCATCATCGCCGTGTGCGCATCATTCCAATTCAAACCCCACGCCCGGGTGGATGGTGCGGTCGTAGCCAAGCTCAAGGACGCGGGAATCGACACGCCGCAGGATGTGCTCGGCGGGCAGGTCGTTCACGATCGCATGACGCACGTGTCCGTCTCGATGTTCTCCATGCTGTATCTCACGCTGCTCCCCAGCTTCCTCGTGCTGCCGCTGACGATGGGGCATCCCGTAGCGCACGGCTTCTACGCTGTGTTCGTGCCTGCCTTGGGTGATATCGGCGGATTGTTCATCGGTGCGGCATTCGGCAAACACAAGCTGTCGCCGCGCATCAGCCCCAAGAAAAGCTGGGAGGGAATGTTTGGCTCCATGCTGTTTTGCACAATTGGTGCATTATGCATCGGTCTGGCGACGTATCCCTTCGATGAATTCGCCCAGAAATGGTGGATGCTGGTGATCATGGGCATCATGGTGGGCGTGACGGGATTGTTTGGCGACCTGTGCGCATCCATGATTAAACGTGACCTGGGCCTCAAGGACATGGGACATCTGCTCAAAGGGCACGGGGGAGTGCTCGACCGAGTCGATTCCATCATCATCTCAGCACCGTTCATCACAGGTCTGCTGGCCATCTGCCACTTGTGACACCAACCGCCGTGATACCAACCGCCGGGCAATGCAGCTGCCCGGCGGTTTTTGTGCAATCAGGTAGTTGTGCGAGCGGGAGCCGTGTGGTTGAGGAGTCGTATGGTTGAGGGACCCTGTGGTTGGGAGCAGCGGGTATCATGATTCAGTAGCCGTGTGAAACGGCGTGCATCATCACAAGACCTATAGCAAGGCGGATATGACAATGGCATCACCTGCATCACCAGAGCGCAAGCCCGACGATACTAATTCGGCGACACAGGGCAACTCAATAACACAGGGTAATCCAATAACACAGCGGCGCGATCGTAACGAGGAGCCTGAAACCGGCATCACCGAAGGTGGGAGGGGCGGCAGGTTCCGTGATGTGCTCAGCCCCGATCATGCTCGCCGCGGCAAGCCCCCGGTGCATTTCGCCGACATGGAGGAGGGTGAACGCATCGATGCCGCCAAGGCTTTGGGCATGCCCAAGTTCCGTGTCAACCAGCTGGCGCAGCATTATTATGCGCATTTCGAAACTGATGTCGAGAATTTCACCGACTTCCCCGCAGCGCTTCGCCAGACGGCAAAGGACGAGTACTTCCCTGATCTCATCGACGAGGAACTCGTGCAGACCGCCGACCACGGCACGACCCGCAAGACGCTGTGGAAACTGTTCGACGGCTCGCGCATCGAATCCGTGCTCATGCAATACCCCACCCGCATCACGCTGTGCATCTCCAGTCAGGTGGGATGCGGCATGGGATGCCCGTTCTGCGCCACTGGCAAACTGGGGTTGACACGCAACCTTTCATGCGCTGAGATTCTCGAACAGGTGAGAATCTCTGCCGCGCAAGCGCAGCAAGGCGTGTTCGGCGAGCCGGGACGCCTCAGCAATGTCGTTTTCATGGGCATGGGCGAGCCGATGGGCAATTACCGCTCCGTGCTTCACTCCATCCGTCAGATCAGCTCCGAGGCGCCCAGCGGATTCGGAATATCTGCCCGTAACATCACCGTCAGCACCGTCGGCGTCGTACCGGGCATCCGCAAGCTCACCCAGGAACACATCCCGGTGCGCCTTGCCGTGTCGTTGCATGCACCCAACGACGAGCTGCGCGACAAGCTGGTGCCGATGAACAAGCGCTTCAACATCAAGCAGGTGCTCGACGCGGCGCATGACTACTATCTGGCCAGCCACCGGCGCGTAAGCATCGAATACGCCCTGATGAAGGACATCAACGACCAGCCCGAGCATGCACGCGAGCTCGCCCGCCGCCTCAACCATTACGGTGACGACTGGGTGCATGTCAACCCCATTCCGCTCAACCCCATCGAGGGCTCCCCATGGACGGCGTCGCGCCCCGAGGATGAAGAGGAGTTCCTGGACATCCTCCACCGGGTCGGCATCGCCGCGACGCTTCGCGACACCCGCGGGTCGGACATCGACGGTGCCTGCGGCCAGCTCGCCGCACGTCACGTCGCCGACCAGATGATGGGCACCGCCAAGCGCTGACCGATCCCGCGTAACGTAAACGCGCCATCGGGGACGTACACTCAAAGACAGCCGAACAAACGAAACACACGGCAACCGCCGCAACACCAGAAGAAGGAGCCCACGCATGTCACTGGCAATCCGAGTGATTCCCTGCCTGGACGTCAATGCAGGACGCGTCGTCAAAGGCGTGAATTTCAAGAACCTCAGGGATGCCGGTGACCCGGTGGAGCTCGCCGCGGAGTACTACCGGCAGGGCGCTGACGAGCTGACGTTCCTTGACGTGACGGCGTCGAGCTCCCACAGGCAGACCACCTACGACATGGTGCGCCGCACCGCGGAGCAGCTTTTCATCCCCCTCACCGTGGGTGGCGGCGTGCGCTCATGCGATGACGTGGACACACTGCTGCGTTGCGGCGCCGACAAGGTGGGTATCAACACGGCTGCCATCAACAACCCCCAGCTCATCAGCGAGGTCGCGGAGCGTTTCGGATCCCAGGTGCTCGTGCTCTCCATCGATGCACGACGCGTGCGGGGGGATGTGCATACGCCGTCCGGTTTCGAAGTGACGACGATGGGCGGGCACCATTCGACGGGAATCGACGCTCTCGAATGGGCGCACAAGGCCGAACGCCTCGGCGTGGGCGAGATCCTGCTCAATTCGATGGATGCCGATGGCACGAAGGACGGATTCGACCTCGAGATGATCAGCAAGGTGCGCCAGGTCGTGTCCGTGCCGCTCATTGCGTCCGGAGGCGCCGGCAAGGTCGAGGATTTCCCGCCGGCGATCGAGGCCGGGGCGGATGCCGTGCTTGCCGCCAGCGTCTTCCATTTCGGCACGCTCACCATCGCCGACGTGAAGCGCGAACTGGCGCGGCACGGGTATCCGGTGCGTGGTTTCGAGGAGTCTCAGTCACAATCCGAGGATGCCTGATAGCTTACGAAGCGAGAATGCAATTGCCGCATCCGACACGCTGAACGGTGAAGTTTTCCAATACGCACCACAGAGCGGACATTGCGTGGCGCGCATTGGCGCGGCGTGTAAGCTATCGTAAGCAGAAGGACCCTCACGGGTCCGAAACGAATCCCGAATACAAGCCGGGGCGTGCGGCTGAGAATCGCAGCGCCCAAAAGGAGCGTCAGTGTCTGACATGTCGAACGAGCAGGAGCTTGACCCGCGCATAGCGAGCAGGCTCAAGCGGGATTCCAAGGGTCTTGTTGCGGCTGTCGTGCAGCAATACGATTCTGGCAGGGTGCTCATGGTGGGATACATGAACGACGAAGCCCTTCGCCGCACGCTCACGACCGGTCGCGTCACGTTCTGGAGCCGCTCGCGTCAGGAATACTGGCGCAAGGGCGACACGTCCGGGCATGCGCAATACGTCAAGTCCGTGAGCATCGACTGCGACGGAGACGCGTTGCTGGTGGAGGTGGACCAAGTGGGGTCCGCGTGCCACACCGGGGATTACTCATGCTTCGACGCCGGCGGTGAACTGCCGGCTGTCGTGGGGCACCGCACCGCCGCGCAGAAACTCGTGCCGAACGGTCCGGGCGCACCCCAGCCGGTGAACGCCGCCGTAAGCGGCATCGACGCATTGGACGACACCAAGCAGACGATCAAGGCTAAGGAGGGCTGATGACCGATCTCCATTGTTCCGTGAAGAACCTCGCGTGGGGCGATGTATGGCCCTCGCGGGAAGAATTCCATGAAATTGGCGGCGCTGGCTACCGCATTGTGCCCGTCGTCATGAAGGTGCTGGCTGATTCGCTGACGCCCGTGGGATTCTATGAACGCCTTGCCGCAGGGCGGCCGGGTACTTTCATCCTGGAGTCCGCTCAGGCGGGCACCTGGGACAGGTATTCGTTCATCGGCGTTCACTCCATGGCACAATTGGTGTCCGATCACGGCAAGGCCCTGTGGCTGGGTCCTGTTCCCGTGGGCGTGCCGCACGAAGGCGACGTCATGGACGTGGTGCGCGGCACCCTCGCTGTTTTGCATTCGCCCAAGGTGGAGGGGCTTCCGAACCTGACGAGTGGTCTCGTCGGCTCCATCGGATGGGACTCTATCCGCCATTGGGAACCGACCCTCCCGTCGACCGCACCTGATGAGACAGGGCAGCCGGAACTGGCTCTCACACTGGCGACGGACATGGCGGTCATCGACCATTACCGCGGCACGGTGTGGCTCATCGCCAACGCCGTGAACTTCGACGACACCCCGGCCCTCATCGACAATGCCTACGACAACGCCATCAAGCGTCTGCGCAGCATGGCACAGGCTTTGGTGACGCCCTCCGGCAAGGAACGCCGCGCATCCGTGCTCGATCCTTCCATCGCACAGCCCCAGCTGCGTTTCCGCACGCCCAAGTCCGACTTCGAGAAGGGCGTGGAGCGCGTCAAGCAGCACATCATCGACGGCGACGCCTTCCAAGTCGTGCTGTCCCAGCGTCTCGACATCGATTCGCCGGGGGCTGCGTTTGACGTATATCGAGTGCTGCGCACCCTCAACCCGAGCCCCTATATGTTCTACCTGTCGCTCGCCGATGCGCAGGGCAGGGGATTCAACGTCGTCGGATCAAGTCCCGAGACCCTCATACGCGTCGAGGACGGCCAGGCCATGACGTACCCGATCGCGGGAAGCCGTCCGCGTGGCGCCACCGATGAGGAAGACGACCGTCTCGTCTCCGAACTGCTGGCGGACCCCAAGGAGCGTTCCGAGCACATCATGCTCGTCGACCTGAGCCGCAACGATCTGAGCCGCGTGTGCGACCCTGAGACCGTCAATGTGACGCGACTCATGGAGATCAAGAAGTTCAGCCACATCATGCACATCGCATCCGAAGTCACCGGTCGTGTGCGCAAGGACCTGAGCGTCTTTGACGTGTTCACGTCCGCATTCCCTGCAGGCACGTTGTCCGGAGCTCCCAAGCCCAGCGCGATTTCCATCATCGACGCCTTGGAGCCGGCAGACCGTGGCATTTACGGAGGCACCGCAGGCTATTTCGACTTCTCCGGCAACATGGACATGGCCATCACCATTCGCACCGCCTACATCCGCGACCATCAGGCCAGCGTGCAGGCGGGAGCCGGAATCGTGCTCGATTCCGTGCCTGAGAACGAATGGACGGAAACCCGCAACAAGGCCGCGGCTTCCGTGCGGTCCATCCAGATCGCCTCGCAGCTTCGTAACATTGACGATGCGGATGATTTCATCTGGCCCCGCGGGGCACAGGACTGAACACCGTCCTGCCCGGGATATGGCAGGCACACCAGATGAAAACCCCCGCGTCCCTTGTGCGTGTGTGAGTGACTCACGCATGCACACATGAAATTTCCCATAACCGTACCCGTGCCGCAAGGCAGATATTGCAATAAGTTTCTCTATAGGCTAATACCGCGTATTACCCATAGGGTCTGCAGCAGCCCATCAGCGGCACGTGAAGAAGGATTCTTATGTCTACCGTATTGGATTCCCTCGTGGCGGGCGCCCTCGCCGACCAGAAGAAAAGGGAACAGGCCCTTCCCTTTGAAGCATTGAAGGACCGCGTCGCCCACGACACATACCAGCCCCTTGACGCCAAGGCATACCTGCGCCGGGACGACCAGGTGCCGGTCATCGCCGAAATCAAACGCGCATCGCCGTCCAAGGGGCACCTCACCGACATCCCTGACCCTGGTGCCTTGGCAGCCGAATACGAGGCGGGCGGGGCGAGCGCCATCTCCGTGCTCACGGAGGGACGCGTGTTCCTTGGCTCGTTCGATGACCTTGATGCTGTGCGCGCCAGTGTGAGCATCCCGGTGCTCAACAAGGATTTCATCACCACCGATTACCAGGTGTATGAGGCGCGCCTGCATCACGCCGACCTGCTGCTGCTCATCGTGGCGGCGCTCGATGATGATCAGCTCAAGCATCTGCTCGAGTTGACGCACGAACTGGGGCTCAGCGCCCTCGTGGAAACCCACACGCGCGACGAAATCGAGCGTGCCATCGCCGCCGGCGCCCGCATCATCGGCATCAATGCGCGCAATCTCAAGGACCTGTCGGTGGACACCGACAAATACCGCTCCTTGGCGGCTAACCTGCCCGAGGATGCCATCTGCGTGGCGGAATCCGGCATCTTCGGAGCCATCGAAATGCAAGACTATGCCCGTGCGGGCGCGGATGCCGTGCTCGTGGGCGAAGGCGTCGCAACGGCGCACAACCACACCCAAGCGGTGGAACGACTAGTGAAGGTAGGTAAGACAGTGAAGGCATCGGAAGCAACGCCTCTTTCCCAGCATGAGGGACCGTACTACGGCCAGTATGGTGGTCGTTACGTTCCCGAGGCCCTCATCGGGGCTCTCGACGAACTGACCCGCGTCTATGAAGACGCCAAGAACGACCCGGAGTTCCTCAAGGAGCTGCGCCGCCTCAACAAGGAATACGTGGGACGCCCGTCGCCGCTCACCGCGGCGCCTCGCTTCTCCGAGCGCGTCAGCAAGGCAGTGGGCGCTCCCGTGCGCGTGCTCCTCAAGCGCGAGGACCTTAACCATACCGGCGCCCACAAGATCAACAATGCGCTCGGTCAGGCACTGCTGGTCAAGCGCATGGGCAAGCACCGCGTCATCGCGGAGACAGGCGCCGGCCAGCATGGCGTCGCCACCGCAACCGTGTGCGCGCTGCTGGGGCTCAAGTGCCGCATCTACATGGGGCAGGTGGATGCACGCCGCCAGGCGCTCAACGTTGCCCGCATGCGGCTGCTGGGCGCTGAGGTCGTCGAGGTGACCACCGGCGACCGCATCCTCAAGGATGCCATCAACGAGGCGCTGCGCGACTGGGTGACGAATGTCGATGACACGCATTACTTGCTGGGCACCGTCGCTGGCCCCCACCCGTTCCCGCAGATCGTGCGCGACTTCCAGAAGGTCATCGGCGAGGAACTGCGCGACCAGATCAAGGACTACGGCATCGAATACCCCGACGCCATCTGCGCATGCGTGGGCGGCGGCTCCAACGCCATCGGCGTGATGAACGCGTTCCTCGACGACCCGCGTGTGAATCTCTACGGTTACGAAGCCGGCGGCGACGGCCCTGAATCCGGCAAGCACGCCATCCGTTTGACCGACGGGACCGGCGAGCTCGGCGTGTTTCAGGGAGCCAAGTCCTACCTGCTGGAAGACGCGGAAGGGCAGACCCTCAGCACATACTCCATCTCCGCAGGCCTTGACTACGCATCCGTTGGCCCGGAGCACGCATGGCTCAAGGACATCGGCCGCGTCAACTACAGCTATGCGACCGACCAGGAGGCCATGAACGCCTTCAAGGACCTGTGCGAAACCGAAGGCATCATCCCCGCCATCGAATCCAGCCATGCGCTGGCAGGCTGCTACAAGGCGGCCGCCGACCTCATCAAGCGCGGCTACGAGAACCCCGTCATCGTCGTCAACATCTCCGGACGCGGCGACAAGGACGTGGCGACCGCAGGCAAGTGGTTCGGATACCTCACCGATGAACAGAGCAAGGCGCTGGAAGCCAACGGCGCACACGGCACCACGACGAGCGACAAGGACTGATTGACATGACCAACACAACAACGACCATTGACACCGCCACGCTGGGCACCACGCCCGTGCAGCCCAAGGGATTCACCTCCAAGCCCAGCAAGACGGAAACGCGTCTCGCCGAGCTGAAGAAGGCCGACACGCCAGCGTTCATCGGCTACCTGCCGTATGGATTCCCCAATCCCGCCTCATCGCTCGACGCGTTCCGCACCCTCGTCGACTCCGGCGTGGACATCGTCGAAATCGGCTTGCCCTACTCCGATCCCGTCATGGACGGCCCCGTCATCCAGGAGGCGTGCCTCGCGGCTCTGCGCGCAGGGGAGAAGATCGCCGGTGTGTTCGATGCCGTGGAGACCGTCGCCAACGCCGGAGCAGTCCCGCTGGTCATGGGCTACTGGAATCTCATCTTCCATTACGGTGTGCTGCGCTTCGCCCGTGATTTCGCCAACGCAGGCGGAGCGGGTCTCGTCACCGCCGACCTGATTCCCGATGAAGCAGGCGAGTGGATCGAAGCGTCCGACCGTTACGGCCTCGACCGTGTGTTCCTCGTTTCGCCCGAAACCACGGATGAACGCCTGCGCCTCGTCGCCAGCAACACGCGAGGCTTCGTGTATGCGTCCGCCCGCATGGGCGTGACCGGCGAGCGCGCGCAGCTTGACCAGACGCCGGAGCGGCTCGTCGAGCGCACCCGCAAGGCGGGCGCTACCAATGTGTGCGTGGGCATTGGCGTGTCCACGCCCGAGCAAGGCGCGACGATTGGCAAATACGCCGACGGTGTGATCGTCGGCTCCGCGCTCGTGCATTCCGTGCTCGACGACCCCACGTTCGGCAAGCTCGCCACCGTGGCGTCCGGCTTGGCCGACGGCATTCACGGCGCGCGTCGCTGACTGCCAGCGCCGGTCCGCCATTCATGATGCCCGCCGCATGAGCTCTCCTAGGGGCTTGTGCGGCGGGCATCCGCATGTGATACGAAGTGTTACCGGTGGTATCTACGGCCCGGGAGGCTGAGACCGACAGTAGTGGAGCGGCTGAGTGCGGGGCTTGCGTCGCCGCGCGCCGCTACACTTTGTGAAGATTCGATAGTGAAGAATGAACGATTCTTGTTTCGCACGGAAGAAGGATTCCTCAACATGAACCTCGCCTATATCCCATCGCCGGGATTTTCCAGCATCAACATCGGGCCTGTCACGATTCGCATGTACGCCCTCATGATCTTGCTGGGCATCATCGCCGCCGTCGCTATCACCAACAAGCGGTGGAAGAGGCTCGGCGGAGATTTCGATCAGATCCTTGACATCGCGATCATCGCCGTGCCCTGCGGCATCGTCGGAGCCCGCCTGTATCACGTGATCACGACGCCCGAGCGCTTCTTCGGGGCAAACGGCAACTTCGCCGACATCTTCCGCATCTGGCAGGGAGGCCTGGGAATCTGGGGTGGCATCCTCTTCGGTGCTCTCGGCGCCTGGGCGTGGTGCCGCCACAAGCATTACCCCATGCCACTGCTCGCGGACGCCGTGGCGCCGGCATTGCTCGTCGCGCAGGCCATCGGCCGTCTGGGCAACTGGTTCAATCAGGAGCTGTACGGCGCGCCGACGACGCTGCCGTGGGGTTTGAAACTCAATCCGAACGCGAAGGGCGCCATCGGCACCTATGAGATGTGCTACGACGGTAAGGTGTGCCCCTCCGACACGCTGTTTCAGCCGACGTTCCTGTATGAGATGATCTGGAACCTCATTGGCGCCGCGCTGCTCGTGTGGCTGGGCAAGAAGCTCGTCAACAAGCTCAACGCCGGATGCCTGTTCTGCTGCTACGTGATGTGGTACACGCTGGGGCGCACCTGGATTGAATACCTGCGCATCGACTATGCGCATGAGTTCCTGGGCGTGCGCATCAACGTATGGGTGTCGCTTGTCGTGTTCATCCTGGGCATCGTGGGCTTCATGCTGGTGCAGCGGTTCGGCCAGCCCACGCCGCTGCTGTCCGACAAGCTTTTCGGCATCACGCGCGCCGAGGAACGCCAGCGCACCGAAGAGGAGCAGGAGGCTGCGCGTCGCCAGCGCGAACGCAACAATCGCCAGAATGCGTATAAGAAAGCCGAGGGCAAATCCGAAGAATCCCAATGGGGGTCCACTGTGGAGTCCACTGTGGAATCCGCAGAGGGATCCACCAAAGAATCCGCAGGGGAACCCACCGAGGAACCCGCCGAGGAACCCACTCAGGCTCAGGACGAATCCACACAGGCCAAGGGTGAATCCACGCAATCCCCAACGGATGTTGCGGATGATGCGGATGATGCGAGCGCCGAAGGCGAACCCACGCCGGACGCCGAGGGCGAATCGTCTGCATCCGATGCGCCGAACGAACCCGAGGGCGAATCCAGTGGGGAAGCGCCTGCAGATACGGCAGCCGACGCGTGACCCGCCGCCCCGCGCCATCCACATCGTGCACAAACGCGGCGTAAGTCGCCCAACAACCATAGAATGAGAGCCATGACTAGCATTCAGATCGCACCGAGCATCCTGTCCGCCGACTTCTGCAACCTTGAAAGGGATTTGAAGGCCATCGCCAACGCCGACCTCGTCCATGTGGACGTGATGGACCATCATTTCGTGCCCAACCTCACGCTCGGCGAGCCCATCGTCAAGCGCATCTGCGAAGTGACGGACCTGCCCGTCGACGTGCATCTGATGATCGAGGACCCCGACCGCTGGGCGCCGGAATTCGCCAAGTGCGGCGCCGACTCCGTGACCTTCCACATGGGCGCCACGCACGCCCCGGTCCGTCTTGCACGCCAACTGCATGACATGGGCGTCAAGGCCTGCTTCGCCGTCCGCCCGGCTGAGCCCGTCGAGCCGATCTTCGACATCCTCGAGGAATTCGACATGATTCTCATTATGACCGTGGAGCCGGGATTCGGCGGCCAGAAGTTCCTGGGCAACCAGATGGGCAAGGTGCGTCGCCTGCGTGACGAGATCACCCGCCGCGGCCTTGACACGCATATCCAGGTTGACGGTGGCGTGAGCCCCTCCACCGCGCATATCGTGGCCGAGGCTGGCGCCGACGTGCTTGTCGCTGGTTCCGCCGTGTATGGCGCCGAGGACCGCGCGGCCGCCATCGACCAGATCCGCAACAACGCGCAGGCCGCATTCCGCGCATAGCACAGGCTCGCGCATCGCGCAGCCGGCTTCCTGACGGCTCCTTCGCCGACCGCCGTCAGGAAGCATCACGTCAGAGAAAATCCCAGAACCGACACAAGAGAACCGACACAATGGCACAATCACGCAAGACATTCGAGGAATTGTTCGCAGAGCTCAGCGAAAAGGCCCGGACCCGTCCCGAAGGTTCGCTCACCGTTGACGAACTCGACAAGGGCACGCACTTCATCGGCAAGAAGATCGTCGAGGAAGCATCCGAGACCTGGATCGCCGCGGAATATGAGGGCGCCGACCGCACTGCTGAAGAGATGAGCCAGCTTCTGTATCACGTGCAGGTCATGATGATCAAGCATGGCATCACCCTCGACGACGTCTACCGTTACCTGTGACGCGCCTCTCGTCGATGACTTCGTAATGGACAACCGAAAGGCAAGAACATGCTGAGAATTGCAGTGCCTAACAAGGGCATGCTGTCGGAACCGTCGTGGAACCTCCTGGAGGAATCCGGCTATAAGCTTCGTACCAATCCGCGCCAGCTCGTCGTCAACGATGAAGAGAACGGCATCGAGCTGTTCTATCTGCGTCCGCTCGACATCGCCGTGTACGTGGGCGCCGGCAACATCGACCTGGGCCTGACCGGCCGCGACATGCTGCTCAACACCGAGACCGAAGCGACCGAATACATGCAGCTGGGCTACGGTGCATCGACGTTCCGCTTCGCAGCGCCGAAGGATTCCTCCATCGAGCGAATCGAAGACATCAACGGTCTGCGCGTCGCCACATCCTACGACAAGCTGCTGCACGATTACCTCACTGCGCATGGCATCAACGCCAAGGTCGTGCACCTGGATGGCGCTGTTGAATCCTCCGTGCACCTCGGCGTCGCCGATCTCATCGCAGACGTGGTGTCCACCGGAACCACGCTGCGCAACGCCGGCCTGAGGGTGTTCGGCGAACCGATCGTCAAGTCCGAAGCCGTGCTGGTGAAGTCCCCGCGCGTCAATGAGAGCAATCCGGAGCTGCAGGTGTTCGAGCGTCGCCTCAAGGGCGTGCTCACGGCGCACCACTATGTGCTCATGGATTACGACATCAAGCAGTCCGACATTCCCGCCGCCATCGAGATCACGCCCGGGTTCGAATCCCCGACCATCTCTCCGCTGCATGATTCCGAATGGGCGGCAGTGCGTGTGATGGTGCCCAAGGGCCAGGTCAATTCCATCATGGATCGGCTTTACGATGCCGGCGCCCGCGCCATCATCGTCACGGCGCTGCAAGCATCGCGTATGTAAGCCACGCCCTGCACTCATCACTTGTCGAGATCGCTGCTGACGCCGCCCCTGCCTGCATAGGCACGTGGGCGGCGTCATGCTTTGCTTCTCTTCGACTTCGCGGCCATGATGGCTGTACGATGTGTGTGAATGCGCGCGTCGCATGGAAGGAGACACAATGGCAATCCGCCAGCTCAAGCGCAGGTTCAGCCCTGCGCCCACAGACAAGATTTTCACGGTGCCTAACGTCATCAGCATGCTGCGCATCGTCTCCATTCCTTTCATCACCGCATTGGTCATGCACCATCACCTTTTCGCCAGTCTCGTCGTGCTGGCGGCCTCCTGCGCCTCCGACGGCGTGGACGGTTACATCGCGCGTCGCTACAACCAGGTCACCAAACTCGGCCAGCTGCTTGACCCCATTGCCGACAGACTGCTCATTATCTGTTCCATGCTCGCCCTCGCTTGGGTTGGGATCGTGCCGTGGTGGGTGCTTGTCCTCGTTGCATTGCGCGAAGTGGTATTGGGGATTCAGATCCTGTGCCTGGCGCAATTCGGCTACGGGCCGCTGCCGGTGCATTTCGTGGGCAAGGCGGCGACAGCCATGCTGATGATCACCGTGCCCGTGTTCATCATTTCAGAATTGGGCTCGGGCAGGCTCTTCAACGTGTTGCATTACGGCGGCGACGCATGCGCCATCTGGGGGTGCACGCTGTATTGGATTGCCGGATTCATCTACATCCACCAAGGTGTCGGGTTGATTCGACAGGAGCTTGCTGCACGCCGCCATGGGCAGGCCGGCGGACCTGCGGGCGCAAAGGAATCCGCGTAATGGCAGGGGACCGGTCGAAGCCGCAGCAGAATCTGCCCGGGGAGGATGCCTCCCAGACCGAACGCCATCCGGCGTCGGTGCATCACGCTGAGATGGCGGAACTGCTGCGCGAGACGGAAGAAGAACCGGTCGGTGATTTCGTGGCGCTCCATGCCCCGCAGCGCGTGGTGCTGTGGGATGGGGAGAAAGTCAATTCCCGGGCCGGGCATGATTACTCGCATTCGACCTTTTCGTCCGATATTTCCAGTTCCGTCGAATTTTCAAGCGATGACGTCACGCCTGACGAAATGGCGTTCGCCGATGATGATTCCAGCAGTGATTCCAGCAGTAATTCAAATGATGATTCCGGCGGTGATTCCGCCGGTGACGGTTCGTCGAACAATGCATCCGAGGCGTCGGCAGGGGAGAGCGGCGAGTCCGGCGACACTGCAGACATGCCGGCGTCTTTCAGCCCCATCTTCACGCCGCATCACACCAGGGTTGCGTTTTCGCATGCCTATCACCTGCTGACGCACCAGCATGTCGAGGACTCCCAGCATGAGGTGCGGCCCCGCACACGGCGACGCACCATGCAGGATGAGTCGCTTCATCTGATTGACGACCTGATCAACCGTCCGGTCGATCCGCTGTTCGAAGACGCGATGCTGTATCGACGCGCCGAGAAGCCATTCGTGCGCTGGAGCATGCGCGTCATCGCTTTCTTCCTGTGCGTGGTCATCGGCATCGTGTGCGTCATTGCGGTGCAATCGCTGCATGGCAATACGCGCGAGAAGGTGCGGCAGGAGGAGGCGAATCAGCTGGCTGGCCTGGTCAAGCGCTCCACCGAGCTGCAGACCGAAGTCCAGCAGCTGCGCAAGCAGATCGATGATCTGTCATCCGGTTCTTCCGAAGCAGTGAAGGCGCCTTCCACCGACGGGATCGCCAATGGAACGAGCGCCATCGAAGGTCCGGGCATCACCGTCACGATTGCCGATCCTGCGCTGCCGGATGATTCGGCGGACGGCACGACGGGGGCGCGCGTCTCGGGCACGTCCGGACGCAAAGTGACGGACACCGACATCCAGCTGTTCGTCGACCGCCTGTGGGCGATGGGCGCCGAAGGCATCAGTGTCAATGACGAACGCCTGGGGCCCGAGACATCCATCCGTTCGGCGGGCGGCAAGATACTCATCGGCGTGACCGCCATCCAATCGCCGTACACGATACAAGCCATAGGTGATGCCGACAGCCTGTTGCAGGGCGTGGACGAGGTGCATAACCCCAAACTCTATGAGTCGATTCAAGACCTGGGCATTTCGATCTCCGTGTCCCGCAGCGACAAGCTGACGTTGAACGCAAACGCCATCACAACGCTGGAATACGCCACGGAACATGATGACGATGACTGATATCGTTAATATGAGTATGCATTGGCAAGGCTGCGCGGGGTGGATTGCCTTGCCGTTGGAAAGGAGCATATGAGATATGACCGCTGTCATCGGATTGATTGTCGGTGTGGTCGTGGGCATATTCATCAAGCCCGACATTCCCATCTGGCTGCAACCATACCTGCCGATCATGGTTGTCGCTGCGCTGGATGCGTTGCTGGGCGCCGCACGCTCCTACTTCGAACGCACATTCAACGATCGCGTGTTCGTCATCTCGTTCCTCTCGAACGTCATCACGGCAGCCCTGCTCGTGCTCCTGGGCGATCAGCTTGGCGTGGGGTCCCAGCTGACCACTGCCGTCATCGTCGTGCTCGGCATCCGCATTTTCTCCAATGTTTCCGCCATACGCCGCTTCATCTTCCGAGGCTAGGCCGCCATGAGCACAGAGAAACGGCATGCCACGGAGCATGCGGAGCGCAAGCATCATTCGACCGCCGGTGAAATCCTGAACACCGACATCAGCAAATTGTTCAAACGCCAGCGGCAGAAGGATTCCGTCAACGATTCCCTCGACACCAGCACGTTCCCCGTCGTGCACAAGAAAACGGACAGCGCAAAGCCTGAGCGCAGCCTGGGGACGCGCATCGCCACAAGCTGCCTTGTGGTGCTTCTGTGCATGCTGTTGGGTTTCGGCTACGTCACGCAGTTGAGGTCCGCAAGCGACAACTATGAGTCGTTGAGCGAAGACGAACTGGTGCGGCTCCTGGATGAGACGAACACGCAGGTCGACAGGCTCGAGGAACAACGGACGCTGCTGAGCAGCCAGGTCACCTCCATCACCAATTCCACCGACAAGCAGCGGGAGCTCAATGAAGTCGCCAAGAAGAACGCCACCACGAGCGGCATTCTCGCCGGCAGACTCGCCTGCCAAGGCCAGGGCGTGACCATCACCGTCTCGCAGACCGGCATGCCCATCGAGGCTGCCCGGCTGTTTACGCTTGTGGAGGAACTGCGCAATGCCGGCGCTGAGGCGATCGCTTTCAACGGTGTGCGCATCGTCGCCTCTTCGTACATCGTCGATACGGACAGCGGCATGCAGGTGGACGGCGTATTGGTCAGCTCGCCGTACGAATTCAAGGCGATTGGGGATTCCAATGCGCTGTCGAACGCCATCCAGATCTCCGGCGGAATAGGTTCTCAGCTCAGGGTGCGGTATAATGCGAACGTCATCGTGCGAACACAGAGCAATGTCGTCATTGATGAGCTTGCGAGCACGAGAAACTACCAATACGCGAAGATTGTAGAATGACAGGTATGACTGAACCGATTCCCACCGCAGGAGAAACAACAAGCATCGGCATCCCCACCATTTCCGCGGTTCCCGTGACCGTGACGGGGGACAGGCCGTTGAGTCAGCAGGACCTTGACACGATTGCGCGCTTGAACCCAGGTACCGCGCTGCTCATTTCCACAAGGGGAGCGGTGTCCGGTTCGCGTTACCTGCTCGACGAAGACAAGGTGACCGTCGGCAGGGATCCCTCCAACGACATCATGCTTGACGACGGCACTGTTTCGCGTGAACATGCCGTGTTCATCCGGGAAAACGGCCGCTATCGCATCGAAGACGTCGGCAGCCTCAATGGCACGTATGTGAACCGTCGTCGCGTGGACAGCGTTGAGCTGCACAGCGGCGATGAATTGATGATCGGCAAGTTCCGTCTTGTGTTCTTCGGCCGGTGAATCCGGCCATGGGCGGTGACAGGGCGGTTGGCGCCTCCGATGCCTCCACTGCAGGCGGTGCGTCTGCACGTGGTGTGGCGCATCATGGCGTGCAGGGTCATGACGCCCAGAAACAAGGCGCAAAGGAAGTGCAAGGCGTCCTGTTCGCGCTGCCCGAGGATTCGCTCGCGGACAATCTGCCAGGGGTCTCTGCCGACGCTGGTCTTGGCGCAGAGGGAATCGACGTGGATTCCCCAGGCGTTGTACGAGGCTACCGGGGGACCGTCGCTTCAAAAGTTGCCGGTATCACCTACCGGCAACTTGATTATTGGGCACGCAAGCACATCGTCGAACCATCGGTCAAAGCCTCGCATGGATCCGGTTCCCGCAGATTGTATTCATTCAAGGACATCCTGGTGCTCGCCGTGTCCAAACGGTTGCTTGACGTGGGCGTGAACCTGCAGAACGTGACGACGGCCATCGGATATTTACAAGGGCGCAATGCGGCGCAGCTTGAGGACATCACCATCATGTGCGACGGACAGCACGTGTATGAATGCACCAGCGACGCCCAAGTCGGCGAATTGATGAAAACCGGGAACGCTGTGTTCGGCGTCTCCGTAGGATCCATCTGGCATAAGATTCATGATGCGATCCAGGACGAAGCGTGCGAGGAAGTCCTGTTGTCGCAAGATTCCGGTGAGTTCTGATACGACGAAGTGTCGAGCGGGAGATAGAGATGCTGCGGCAGATACAACAGATACAGATACCACAGATACAGAGGCACATGGGCGCACGGGGATAGCCAATCTGACATAACATACATTATCGGCGCTTAGGGAAGGCTTGTAGAGACAGCTGGAATGCCCTCAAATCCTGATTCTTTTGTGTCCTCTGTGCTGCGGTTCTCTGTGCGATGCGATTCGCCATCGTTGTCAGGTCCGGTGCCGTTCAGACGTCACTGCATGACGAATCCTGGCGCGTTGCCTCGTCGCTGTTCTGACGGTCAGTCAATCCAGGCGCACTGCACGCGACCCGGTGCGTGCGATCCGACGAACGCCGGCGACAACATGTGCAAATGCATACAACGCATCTCAATCATCGGTTTGCATATGCATTGCATACCCATTGCATATGCAAAAAGCCGTCGGTGGCTGCTTCAGACGGCAGCCGCCGACGGCATGAACGATTGTCATGAACGTTGTGAAAATCTGAGTGATCGCGCAGCTCAGAATGTCGCGAAGAAACGATCCACGGCGTCGGGAAGCTCGTCCGTCGTATCGATGATCATGTCCGCGCCATGTTCCTCGAGCTCGCCAGGAGCTGCGAATCCCCACCGGCATCCGATGGATTTGACACCGGTGTAATGGCCGCCGTCGACATCCGTCCACCGGTCGCCTACCATGACCGCTCGGTCGCCGCGTTCCTCGTCGAAATGGATGCGGTCGAAACCGTAACGGATGACTTGCGCCTTGTGGATGCGCGTATTGTCAAGGCTGGCGCCAAACAGATCATCCATCAGTTCCGTCAGATGGAATCGCTCGCAGATCAAGCGAGCCTGTGGTTCGGGCTTGCACGTCGCCAATGCAAGGAAGTATCCGCGTTCACGCAGCTGCTTCAATGCCTCGGGAATCCCGTCATAGACTTCATTGAGGAACATGCCGGGGATTTTCTCCCCGCCTGGGTTCAACGGATCATCAAACGTGGGCGTGGTGTACGCTTCGCGGTACAGTCGCACCGCTTCGTCAGAAACATCCGCCAGACCGTGCTTTGTGAACGATTCACTCAACGGCGGCCCCACGAAGGTGCTCAGTTCCTCGTCGGTGGGCACCGGCCTGCCCAGCTTCTTGTATGTGCGGATGGCGGATGACAGAATGCCGGAATCGGATTTTGTCAGCGTGCCGTCTAGGTCGAGAAGGACTACTTTCGTGGGATGTTCCAATTGATTCTCCTCACTCGTAATCGTGGCTGGTCATCTGGCTCACTCGTAATCGGGGAACCAGCCGTCATGATGCATCTTGAGACGCTTTTCGAGAAGCTCCTTGAGCTCGTCTTCGGTGCGGCGCTCCATGAGCATATCCCAGTGGCTGCGCACCTGCTTTGTCAGGTCGTTCGCCTCCTGGTCCTGCGTGCCCTCGAGATGGGCTGTTTTGCCGCAGCGGCATTCCCACTCATGCGGCACGTCCGCTTCCTCTGCGAAGGGAATGATCGTGCGATGGCCATCCGGGCACACATATGCATAATCGGTGCGAGGAGCCAAATCGACGTTATCATCGGATTCCAACGACTTTGCCCCGATGCTCATGCCCCTGAGGCTGCGCTCTGCCATTGCATTCTCCTTACGTGGTTTCCGTTATCTAAACTATCGAACGGCTTAGACCGCCGTTATGCCAGTTCTTCATTATCTCACGCAGCAGCGGTTCGCCATGGCGCGCGGTCTGGCTTGCGCCGAAGGCTGAAACTGGCGGTCAGCACCAAGGGTCAGTCGATGCCCGAGTAGGCCACGACTCCCCTGTTGACCGTGAGCATCGCGTCATGCGCCCTGTCGGCAACCTCGCGGTTCTCGAGCCATGGCGCCGCCGCGGCGATCTGGCCCAAGGCATCTGCAACGCGTTTGCAACTACGCACGAAGTCGCCGCCCGTCATGTCCGTGCCATCGAGCACGGTCGCCAGGCTCTTGCCGCTCGACCAGTCGAACATGATGTCGCAGGCGCCGAAATCCAACGGTTTGAGATCGTCAAGCCCCCAGTCTTCGCACAATGACGTGATGGCATCATGCACTTGCCCGATGCGCACCACGGTGGAGTGGATGCGGCCTTTGAGACCGCCGGGATAATGGCGCGGCTCCCCTGCGCTGTCGCGACGCGACTCGAACACGAATCCCGACACGACAGCGACAAGTTCTTCGCTTGACAGTCCATTGAGCAATCCCTGCGAGAGGCATTCCGCCAGCACGATGTCGAGCTCACCATAAAGATGGCGCAGGAGCTGGCCTTTTTGCGTCACGTGGTAATTCTTCGCATCCTCTCCATCTACGTAACCCAGGATGCGCAGGATTTCGCAGATGCGTTCGAAACGGCGCGCCACCGACCCGGTGCGTGATTCATAGCGGTCGCGCAGCCTGTCGAGCTGCCGCACTTGCTTCGCCCACCGGTTGCCCCAGCGCAAATGCTCGGCAAGATCAGGGCACGAACGGCATGGGTGCGCGCGTTCACGACGCCTCAGATCGGCAATGCGCTCATCAATCTGTTTGATCGCCTGCTTGCGCTCCTCCGGCGAGGAATATGGCATTCCGGCGGCGCGTCGGCGGTCCTTGCGTTCCGCATCCGTCAGCGCCATGCGCAGGCGCATGAATTCGCGGAAGTCGCCGCGGTCGCAGGAGAACGCTTTCTCATAGCCGTCCAAGGCCTGTTGCAATGCGTCGATGCGACCCTCAAGGTCTTCCGCCGACTCATTGGCCTCCCACTGGGCGAACGAATGGTCGAGGGTCACGCGGGCTTCGGAATACGTGGATGAATTAAGCAGGTTCACCGCCATGTTGAACGTCGGCGAGAAGCTGGAATGCAACGGGTACACGCGCTTGCTCGACAGCGCCGCCGCCAACTGCGGCTGGAAGCCCCGGTGGTCGACGATGACGGCATGGCCGATCACATCGATTCCACGGCGTCCGGCACGCCCGGTCAGCTGGGTGAACTCCCCTGGCGTGAGCGGCACGTGGCCTTCGCCGTTGAATTTCTCGAGCTTTTCAACAATCACCGAACGGGCCGGCATGTTGATGCCCAATGCCAGCGTTTCGGTGGCGAACACAACCTTGACGAGGCCCTGTTCGAACAGTGTCTCCACAATCTGGCGGAACAATGCGATCATGCCGGCGTGGTGGGGTGCGAAACCCTGTTCGAGAGCGAAACGGAAGCGCGAGAAACCCAAGGCGCGCGCATCATCGCGATCGATCTGCCCTTCCATCATGCCGTCCACGATGCGGCGGATGCGCAGCGCCTCCTGGTCGGTCGTCAGTCGCAACCCCGCATTGACGCACTGCTCCACCGCCCTGTCGCAGCCCGCACGCGAGAATATGAAATAGATGCCGGGAAGCAGCCCTAGGAAGTCCATCTCGTCGATGACTGCCCAACGCTTGGGCACGTGGCGCAATTCCTGACCGCGCGTATCGCGGTCCTCCTTAGCCATTGTCTTGCCATGGTGACCACGTCCGCCACGCGTCGAACCGCGCGAATCCCGCCCGTCATTGAACGCATGGGCACGCTTCTCCCCCTCGCGGTCAAGCCGCGCAAGCTCATGCACCAGACCGGGATTCACTTGGTCGGAATCGGCGGAACGGTACAGATCCCACAGTTGAGGTTCCGTACGGTCGTCCCGTTGGGTCATCACGTGGCGTTCCAGCGGGACCGGACGATGCTCCGAGATGACAAGCGCGGTATCCCCGCGCACCGATTCGATCCATGCCGAGAAATCCTCGACATTCGATACGGTCGCGGACAATCCCACGATTTTCACACGCTCAGGAAGATGCACGATGACCTCTTCCCACACCTGTCCGCGGAAACGGTCCGCCAGATAGTGCACTTCGTCCAGCACCACGTATTCCAAAGCATTGAGCGTCGTGGAGTTCTCGTAAATCATGTTGCGCAGGACTTCCGTGGTCATCACCACGATGTCGGCCTCCGGATTGACCGACATGTCGCCGGTGAGCAGTCCAACGCGATCCTGCCCATACACCGCGGCAAGGTCATGGTACTTCTGGTTGCTCAGGGCTTTGATGGGGGTCGTGTAGAACGCCTTGACGTTGCGCCGTTGCGCTAGGAACATAGCGAAGTCCGCCACAATGGTCTTGCCGGCGCCTGTTGGCGCTGCGACAAGCACGTTCCGGCCTGCTTCCAAAGCGTCAATCGCATCGCGCTGGAAGTCATCGAGGGTGAACTGCAACGTGTTCTCGAAGGCGGCGGCGGCGCTTGAGGCATGGCGCTGTCGTTCCTTGAAAGCCTGATAGCGCGCCGCCGGGCTTTGCGGATCAAACGGCGCGCGTGCAGTGCATGCGTCCTGTGCCTGCGCGTCGTGCCGGTGATGATGGTGATGCGTCATGGTTCTTCGCTTTCCCTGATTCCGCCGTGTCACGTGTGAGCGTCACTTGTTGAAGTCAAGCCACTGCAACCACGTCGCGCGATGCCTTGCGTGCGCACGGTCCTGGCGTTCGAGTTTCTTCGCATACGCCCGTTCGTAACGTTGCTGGGCCACATCCAGCGGCTGGGTGAACAGCGGCGGCTCGCTGGTGCGCTTAGGCGCGCTCGCCGAGGCCATCCTGTCGAAACGCTTACCCATTGCATTGCCCAAGGCGGCGCCCATGAATCCGAAGTGACGGAACCGACGGAATGCGTGAATCAGCCCTAATACAACCGCCATAATCATGAAGACGACGAGCACAGCCCAGCCCCATCCCGGCATGGCAACCTCCTTGCAGGTTTTGCGACATCGCCTGTCAGCGCCGTCGTGCGTCGCAACACGCGGCTGCGTTCATTCACTTGTTTTCGTCGAAAAGCGACAGCTCGTGCTTGGCGCGGGCAATCATCATCGTGCGAAGCGTTTCGGGGCCCACCGCCACGATATGGCGGGCGTGCGCAATGCAGAACGCCACAAACCATGAATCCGAGCACACCAGCAGGTGGACCTTCTCGCCATCACCCCACGGCTCCACCGTGGCATACGGCAGATCGCGAATGAACGAACGGCCGACGGTGTCGGTGATGAATTCGGCGGGGGTGCCGTTGTCGACGCTCCACTCACGCAATTCGGAAAGCGGCACGTTGGGAATGGTGATCGGATGCACCGGCTGCACGACCTCCAGATGGCCGATGCGCGCCAAACGCAGGGTCTGCCACTCCGGATGCTTCTTCTCGCGGCTGGGCTGGTCTTGCTGCTCGGGGAAGTCGTAGTCCGAGCTTACATCCTCGCGCCGCACGCCCGTCCACACGGCTGCGTAATACACGCCCTCATCCACGTAAATCTTGGCTGGCGCCACGAGCTTGCGACGGGTGCGTCCGGCGCCGTCGGTGTATTCCATGTCGAGCAGCTGGCCGGAGCGGATGGCCTCTTTCACCGCGGTATAGCACGGCGGCTCCAGTTCATAGCCGGTGAGGCTCAGCCATGCGGAATCACCCGGCTTGATGAGCGAATGGAGCCTTTGATAAAGGCTTTCCGCCTGCTTGCGCGAATCCTCCGGCATGACCGGCGAATGCGCCAGATAGCTCACGGAAGCGGTGAGCAGGCTCAGGTATTGGGGTGAGATTCCCGCCAGGCGTTCCAAGCCAAGGGAATTCGTGGCGCACACAATCCCCTCGTCTTCGAGCAGTGTCCAGTCGAAGTCAAAGAACTGGCTTCCCGCCATCTCGCCATCGTCGGAGACCGTGGTGAGGCGCTCCACATCCTTCTTGATGGTGGCGATGCCCTTCTTGCGGTCGGTTTCGTCCGCAGGTTCGCCTACGAAACGCTCGGCCAGATCCTCCAGCTTGAATTCCTCGCCCAGATGAGCGGACAGGAACAACATGAGGCGCAGCCTGCGATCGACCTCGCTGCCGGTCTGGTACGGTGTCGTCGTGCGGCGGCCTGTGGTGGGTTCCTCCTCCTGCTCTGGCACGGATGCCGGATGGTATTCCGAGACGGGAACCGGCGTTGTCTTGCTGGAGTCATCGCACGGTTTGAATTCGATGGCTGCATTGAGGCGGCGCTTGAACGAATCCACGGCTTCCTGCGGGTTCATGATCACCGCGCCCGGGTGCTCAAGCACGAATGTGGCCAAGTCATCGGAATCGGTGTAAGCGACGTGGATTTCCTCGCCGTCCGTCTGCACGGTCGCCGTGAAACGGCGCTGCTCCACGACCTTGACGAGATTGTCGGGGATGGACTGCGTGCCCAGACCCGGCGCGATGGAGTCCAGGCCGAGCCCGGGCACCGGCACCTGCGGCACGCGCGGCGTGTTGCGGGGCTGCTTGCGAGCCTGTTCCTGCTCCTGCTGGTTCTGCTGGCTGGTGATGGAAACCGAGCGCGCCAGATAGTTCGCGGCAGCAAGAACTGGGAGCTCCTGCGGCTCGAATTGAATCCTGATGCGCGGTTCGTCGCCGAGCTGGAGACGATACGATGCGAAGTCCTGTCCCTCGGACTTGGAGGAATATTCCGGTTGGCGTGATTCGATGGCGATGCCCATCGCGGCGAGCTTGGCACGGTCACGCTGGAATTGCTTGGCGAACGCCGCCTTCGCGGCTTGATCAGCCAGTTCCCCATAGGAATCGGCGTAGGCCTTCACCCTTTGCGCTATTTGGCGTGATGTGAGCCATTGGGGGAACGCCGACGACAAGACGGCGAGCACATCAAGTTCGTGCTTACCCCACTTATCCGAAAAACGACGCCTGCCGTTGGATCCTTCTGCCATATGACCTCGCGTATCTCGTTCGATGAATTGCGAAACGGGGCTCTTACCGCGTCCCATAGACATTCTAGCGGCCAATTCATGTGTGTGCACGCAAAACGACGATTACACGCCGTGCGCGCAATCGTTTTGTATGGAGAGCAAAAACGCGGAGCGTAGCTTTCCCGCTCTTACGCAAGGTTACCACGCTCCGCGATTCGACTTCAGCAAAGGTTCCGAAATGACGATGCCGGCATCCATCGGCGTGTCATATGTGGCCGATGGATGCCGGCAGGACGGTCATGGATGTCAGATCCATTCGTCGGGTTCGATGCCTTGCGGTCCCACGAAGGAGCCGTTCGGCACGTAGGACGGATGGCCGTAATCAGGCAGGTGGGCGTCGCCGTAGAAGCTCACGTCGCGGCCGAAATACCAGTCCCCGTCCACCGTCACGCTGTTCGCGGCGGCGATGGAAGGCACGCCGTAGGGGAATCTGTCGTCGAAGTCCTGGATGTTCTTGAAATGCTCTGGGTCGAGCTTCACATCAGGGAAGACATAATTGCCGTCCTCCATCTCGAAGCTGTCCGTCAGGTGGAAACGGTCAGAACGCATGACGAACAAATCGTTCGTCGTCTTCACCGGCAGGAACCGGGAACGGTTTACCTCGATGCACGTTGCATTGGGGAACAGCGAAATGGCGGCACCCATCGCAGTCTCCAGCTGGATGACCTTTTCGGTGTTCTTGTTGGACGGATCCACGGTCTTGTGGTTGACGATGATCGGCAGGTCGAGCACGCCGTCATGTTGCGCAAGCAGCTCCTTGAGTGCATCCACGCGCACCCAGATGTTGTTCGTGTTGAAGTAACGGTGATGCCGGTAATTGAGAGCGGCGCTGAGGTCGCTTTCCGGCACCTGCGAGATTTCGCGAAGCATGAGCTGGCCGCTCTTGCGGTCGCGCACGATCTGGCCGCCCTTGCGGTCGGACGGGGTCTTCTTGGAGACCTCCACCATGAAGGGGGCGCCTGATTTCGCAAAGGCTCCCGCCAGCGTGCTGGACGGACGCGCGCCCAAGTTGTCGGAATTCGAGATGAACAGGTATTCCATGCCAGCGGCCTGCAGGGAATCAAGCAGATGGGATTCCCAGATAGTGCTGAACACATCGCCGTGCCCGGGCGGGCACCATTCCAGCTCATGATTCTCCGGGAACTGTGCGGGTGCGCCGGTGGCGGCATCGATCTTGGGCTCGGTGTGCTGCACGATTTCCCACGGCACGTTCTCCTGACGGAAACGCTGGTCGGCCTTCATCACCTTGAGCGTATCGCCGGACGTGCGGAATGAATTCATGAACACCAGCGGCAGCGGCACATCCTGGCGGATGCGTGAGGCGATGACCTGGCCCATGATGATGTCGATGAAACGCATCTGGCGGGCCTTGTGACGGCGCACCGGCAGCAAGGACTTGGGACCCTCAAGACCCATGGAGGTGCCGAGGCCTCCGTTGAGCTTGAGGAACGCGGTATGGCGGAAAGCCTCCATGGCGAAATCGTGGTCGAGGTTCTCGTGCTCCTCGGCGACGCTGGTTATCTCGCCTTCCTTGATCGGCGTGATCGTGGATTCGGGAATTACCGTGCGCGAGCCGTTCTTCCACGAGGTGTACAGGTGGTGGAACTGCTGGATGGAAAGCTCCGACATGTTGTTGTCGAGCATCTTCTCTTCGAACGCTTCGAAGCCGGCCTGCGGCGTTGATGCCCCGGATGCCCCGGCGCCGTCGTTGGCGGCAGACATTCCGTGAAGTGAATCAGCTGCTGCTGCAAGATCCTCGGGAGCTGTGGGCTGCGGCTCTGTGGTCGCCGCGTTTGTTGCAGCTGTCGTCTCATCATGTGCCATTGTGATTGGTCCCCCCAAAAACCGCATCATGTCAGAATCATCATGTTCGGATAACGAGCAATACAAGGCTCGAATTTATCCGCGACTGACGACAATGCCCGCTGCGACTGTTCCACAGGAAGTTGAGCTATGTGCCAGTGGCGGCTTGCACATAGCGGCTGTGCTGGGTTTGCCTGATGTGCGGGCCGAGCAATTAGGGCGATGTTTTCGCCCTGCTGGTCCTGCTGTGTCGCTATGCGCCAGTGGTGGCTTGCACATAGCGGCTGTGCTGGGTTTGTCTGGTGTGCTGATTCCTGCAATCAGGCCGGTGTCTTTGGTGTCCTTGGCGATTTGCGCCGTTATGTGCCAGTCGTGGCTTGCACATAACGGCCGTGCTGGGTCTGTCTGGTGTGCGCGCCTAGCAATCTGGCCGATGTTTTTCGCCCTGCTGGTCCTGTTGCGTCGCTATGTGCCAGTCACGGCTTGCGCATAGCGGCCGTGCTGCCCTGTGTGTCTCCCTGCCCTGCGCATCCTCTTCTTGCGACACGCTGTGGAATCCGCGCAACTCCGCCGATGGCGGACACTCCTGATTGAGCTGAATTGCCAATTCATGCTGGCCGTGGTATCGTCTTACCTCGGCGTTAGAAACGTCGATCGGGCCGTAGCGCAGCTTGGGTAGCGCACTTGACTGGGGGTCAAGGGGTCGCGGGTTCAAATCCCGCCGGCCCGACCAAATAAGGCAGGATTTCGTATTACGAGGTCCTGCCTTTTGTTTTCCCTGAGTCGTTTATACGATTCGTCTGTATGGACTATTGCCAGAATCCGGCATATAGGAACCAAAGTTATTGCTTTAGACTTCTCGTTCAGGTGTTGAAGACGGGCATGTGCAGGTCGGTCCATTCGATTGAGGTGTCGGGTTCCGGGGCGTCTCCGTCGCGCTGCAACCCGTGCACATCCAGCGTTGGCGCCCGAGCCGGTCATGGCCGTTCTTCTTCATCCTCGCCCCGCACAATCCGCACTCCGGGGCCCTGTTCGATCGTGTCCTCATCACCCCATGAAGACACAGGAGCCAAGTCCGACACCCCGACACGCCTACGGCCACAACGCCTGCGGGGATTATAAGCAATAACTTTGGTTCCTATATACCCAGAATCCCCATGGAGGGGGTGGCCACTGGCTGGGGCTGTGCAGCCTCTCGCATCTGATAAGTGTCGAGAGAGGTGAAGTTCGCGCCCGCCGTGTCGGTGACGACGGTGCCGCTCGTATCATGCAAGGTCAGGCACCTTCGGTGCTGGGGCTCTAAAGTGATTAAGCTGCGGAAACACGGCAGTCACCGGCATGTTCACACCCGCCGGCATCATGCCTGTGTTCCCGTAGCGTTGTCCGGTGGGAGGAGCTGGGTGTGGCGGGCGCAGCGCTCCCACGTCTTGACCGCCTTGCCGGCCAGGCGCTTGCGGCGGCCGGGCTGCTTGACGTCCAGCACCAGCTCCAACACATCACCGGATGCCAGCTCCCGGCGGAACCAATGCGACGCCCACGACCTGTTCGACACCACGCCGCGCGATGAGAAGCACCCCGCGCCCGGCTCCCCCTCGCATCCCGCGGAGGACGCCTCCACAGCGCGGCCATGCGCGGCCTGCCACGCCTCCAGCAGGCCATCCGCATCACCGGCCGGCACCACGCGCCAGCACAGCCACGCGTCCAGGCCACGCACCCAGCCCCCGTACCACCGGGAGCCGGGCTCCTGCGGCAACGCCATCGCATCCACGTGATGGTAATACCCGCGCACCACCCCCGGAGCCGGTGCGTAATCCTCCTGGAAATACGCCGGCGGCGTCAGCACCAGCACCCCGTCGCCGCCCAGGTCCTCGCGCAACGGGCACGGCATCCCCGTGTATGGGTTCCGCCCGTTACGGGCGCACCACGCATCAACCCGCGCATACGACTCCAGCACCATCCCCCCAAGCTCCTCCGCGCCAACGCCACCCGGACACTCGAGTATGCCAACGCGAATCCTCGTATCCACATCATTGACCCAGCGCAGCGACGGGGCCTCGCGTATCGCCTTCCACTTACCGATCTGCGGGTAATAGCACACAAGGCATGTCGCAGACCAATTACCCGTCTTTCCTACAGGCTGCCCCGTCAAACGACTGTACAAGTCCTCCCCGGCCTCATCGGGCATGCGCTGGACCACGGCCCCGATATGGGATTCATCATAATCGCGCGCATTCAAAATAGCCGTGCCCAACGTTTCGGCATCGACCAGATCATGCGGAATCCCCACACTCCCCGCGGGGATACACACCATCGGCACATGATTATCCCCCGGTTCCAGGACGCAGTTGAAAACCACGAAATCGCCACGCAGCCTACCCCGGCCGACAAACACACAGCGGAAACCAGCAATCTCCACCGGGGGCAAACGACGAGCAGAAGAAAAATCCGAAGGAATCGTCAAAAACATCACTTGCCCCCTATCACGAACTCGACCTTGATGGGCAGCGGGCCCGCCCGCCGGTTCACACCAGCATAACCGCACAACAACCGCCGCACATCATCGGAACCGCCACGCGCGAAGGCCATCACTCGCATCTCATAGGTGCACAAAGCACGGTGTATCGGCACCGTCCATGCACCATGCGGCATGTCTAGGGTCTTGTTGGATGCCGGCAGGAACGGCGGCAGTTTGCGTGCACGAGCCGGTGGAGGTTAAGGCAGGTGTTACGCGCCGGGCACGCCCCGGAGGCCGATTCGACGCGCCGCAGGCTGCGCGCACAAGCCGATAAAAAATAATGCCGGGCACCGGCAGGCGGCCGCAAGGCTACCGCTGCCAGTGCCCGGCATCAGCACAACATCAACCCGGCATCAACTACCGCTTGTTGTCGCGCTTCTTTTTCTCGCGCACCTTCACCGAAATCTGGATCGGCGAACCTTCGAATCCGAATTCATCACGAAGCGATCGCTCGATGAAACGACGATAGCCGTGGTCGAGGAAGCCCGTGGCGAAGATGACGAAACGCGGCGGACGGGTGCCGGCCTGCGTGGCGAACAGGATGCGAGGCTGCTTGCCGCCGCGCAACGGGTGCGGATGCGCTGCCTGCAATTGACCAAGGAACGCATTGAGCTTGCCGGTGGATATGCGCTTGTCCCAGGACTCCAATGCCTGTCGCATGGCCTGCGGCAAACGATTCGTGTGCCAACCCGTCTTTGCAGACAGATTCACACGCTGCGCCCACCTGACGCGGCTGAACTCCGTCTCCCATAGCCTTTCGAGCCGCTGGCGGGAGAATTCGTCTTGCAGATCCCACTTGTTGAACACGAGCACGATGGCGCGTCCCGCGTCCACCGCCTGGCTCATGACCTTGAGGTCTTGGTCGGAAATCGGTTGAGAGACGTCGAACAGGACGAGCGCGAGCTCGGCGCGTTCAATGGCGGCTTGCGTGCGCAGGCTTGAGTAATACTCGGCGCCGCTGATTTTGTGCAGGCGCCGCTTGATTCCTGCCGTGTCGATGAACAGCCAGTCCTCGCCGTCCAGCTTGATGACCTCGTCCACCGGGTCGCGCGTGGTGCCGGCGTAATCGTCTACCACGGCGCGTTCCTCATGCGCCAGCTGGTTGAGCAGGCTGGACTTGCCGACGTTCGGCCGTCCGATGAGCGCAACGCGGCGCAGTGTGGACGGCGTGAGCAAGCCGGAGGTCTTGTCGGCCTTCTTGAGCTTGGCGAGGGCGTCGTCGAGCAGGTCGCCCACTCCCCTGCCATGCATGGCGGAGATTCCGAACGGCTCCCCCAATCCCAGCTTCCAGAATTCGGCGGTCAGATATTCCTGTTCGCCGGTGTCCACCTTGTTGACGGCGACGGTCACCGGCTTGCCGGCGGCGCGCAGCATGGAGACGATGCGAGAATCGGATGATGTCAGGCCGACCGAGCCATCCACGACGAGAATCACTGCGTCCGACAGCCCCACGGCGATCTGGGCTTGCGAGGCAATCGCGGAATCGATGCCTTCGACATCCGCCTCCCAGCCGCCGGTATCGACGAGCTTGAAGTCGGTGCCTGCCCATTCCGCGTCGTAGCTGACACGGTCGCGCGTGACACCGGGCGTGTCTTCCACGACGGCGGCACGGCGTCCCAGAATGCGGTTGACGAGCGTGGATTTGCCCACGTTCGGCCTGCCGACGACGGCGATGACACCCACGGCGCGATTGACGGGGGCTTCGTCCTCGTCCGTATCCCCGGCATCCTCGATGAGTTCCTCGTCGCCTTCCTCAAGGTCGTATTCGTTGAGGTTGGCTGCGTAGTCGTCATACAGCTGCTCGTCGATCGCCTTGTCGACCAGGTCGATGAGCGTGTCGAGGGTCTGCTGGAAGTCCATGTCCGAGTTGTCGACGGTCACGACGCCATCCGCTGCGGTCAGGAAGCTCGTGACCTTCGAATCGGCCTTGTCTCGCTTCGCCACGTCATCCGCGCCGGCGGCACCCGCCTGAGCCTGGCCGTTGCGGCGTGCCTGGCGCACTTCGGGGCGTGCGGTGAGCAATACGCGCACCTCCGCGTCCGGGGCGACGACCGTGGTGATGTCACGGCCTTCCGCCACGACGCCGGAACCATGCGAGAAAGAATCGGGGTCGGCCTGCCCGGCCATGTAGGCGCGTTGGGCGGCGATGAGCACATGGCGCACCGGAATGATGCCCGAGACGACCGAGACGTGCGACGAGACCTCTGCCGAACGAATCTGCTCGGAGATGTCCTCCCCGTCGCAGGTGATGGTCGGGTTTTCGGGGTCGAGGCCCATGTCGAGATGGTCCTCGGTGAAAAGCTGCGCCACCGCTTCGCAGATGGCCTGCTCATCCGGCTCGGCATCCAGATCGATGCCCTGCTTCATGCACCACCATGCGGCGGCGCGATACATGGCGCCGGTATCGAGGTAGGCGTATCCGAAATGCTTGGCGAGGGCCTTCGATGTGGTGGATTTGCCCACGCCTGCAGGTCCGTCGATGGCTACGCGAATCACAGGCCCACCTCCTGCTCCAAAGACTTGACCTCGGTCTCGGACAGCACGCGGTACGAGCCGGGCTTGACCTCACCCAACTTGATGGGGCCGATCTGCACGCGCATGAGTCGCTTCACGGGGAAGCCGACGGCATCGAACACACGGCGCACGATGCGGTTCTTGCCCGAGTGGATGACGACCTTCACGACGGAACGGTCGCGGCTCTGGTCGAGGATCGCGCAATGGTCGAACTTGATCCAGCCATCGTCGAGCTGCACGCCCTGGCGCACGAGGCGACGGCAGACGTTGCCGCCGATGTGGCCTTCGACGGTGGCGATGTACGTTTTCTCAACCTCGTACTTGGGGTGCATGACGTGCTGGGCGAGTTCGCCGTCGTTCGTCATCAGGATGAGGCCCTCGGAATCATAATCGAGGCGACCCATGTGGAATATGCGCTGGTACTTGTCGCCGATGATGTCTGCAAGCGTGTAACGGCCCTTCGGGTCGCTCATCGTCGACAGGACGCGGCGGGGCTTGTTGAGCGCCAGCGTCACGTACTTGTTGTGGATGTGCACGCGTGACCCGTCGACGCGGATGTCCTGCTTGGCGGGGTCCACTCGGGTGCCTAGCTCGGTCGCCAGTTCGCCGTCGACCTCCACTCGGCCGGACGTGATCATCTCCTCGCACTTGCGTCGCGAGCCATAGCCCGCCTGTGCGAGGACCTTCTGCAGGCGAATGCCTTCGGAAGAGGAATCGGAATGTGCCTTCAAGGCGTGGCTATAAGGGTGTGGCATCGTTCTCCCAACGTGGCCGGGGATGCATGGCGGATGGAATCAATCCCTGGCGGCTTCATGTACCGTCCTTGCGGTGGTTCCGCACTGGTGCATGCCACCTGTGAGTGTGTGCGAACCCGTGAATTATGGGATTGCTTCCTGTGCGGATTGCTCCACGTGAGAATTATTCTTTGTGAAATGATTCGCTGTGGAATTACTCCCGAGGATTGCTTCCCGCTACATCCAAATTTATAGAAACAGAGTAAGTATAGCGACGCCCCTGGCCAAAGCGCCGACGGCGCGTCGCGTCCCAGCCATACATGAGATGCTCCGGTCGCGTTGCGCATGCGTAGATGCACATATATTGCGGTTTCCAAGTCTTTCCAAGGATACGGCTGGTATCATGTGCGGTGGTCAGTAATAGTTAGACCGACACAAAGAAAGACAGACACATGGCAACTTCTACTGCTACATCCACTGAAACGGACGAAGCTACGCTCTCGACGTCGCGCGTCGCCCGCGTCGTCACCGAACTCGTGGGTTCGTTCCTTGTATTCCTGGCGGTTTACGCGATTTGCTCCATCGGAACCGTTCTCAATTCCATGATGATTGGCCCGAACATCCTCACCGTGGGCTTGCTCGTCGGCCTTGCATACGGCGCCGTCACATATATGTTCGGCCACGTCTCCGGCGCGCACCTCAATCCTGCAGTGTCGCTTGCCTCCGTTCTGCTGGGACGCATCGGATTCGCGGACTTCATCCTTTACGTCATCGCCCAGTGCCTGGGCGCATTCGGCGCTGCTGAACTTCTCGTCAAGCTCATCGTGATGCCGTCCGATGCATCTTCGGCCAACAGCAGCTCGCTGTACAGCGTGTACACCTGGATTCGTTACGCCGTCAACGGCGTGCGCGAATCCTCCCCGCTCACCGTAACGCTGAACCAGATGGGCGTGAGCGGCGTCATCTTCGGCGTCAAGTTCGGCGTGCTGTTCGAAGTCGCGATGACCGCCATCGTCGTTGCCATCGTGCTCAAGTCCCAGAATGAGAACGGCGTTCCCAAGCCGATGGCGTGGCTCGCAACCGCCCTCGGCTATGGTGTGGCGACCGCAGTCGCATACCCCTTCACCGGCGCTGCCCTCAACCCCGCCCGCGCAACCGGCATGGCGCTCGCAGGCCAGTCCGCAGCCAAGGCTTACAACGATTCGATTTCTTCGGCATCCTCCACGACGTCCACCACTACCACCGCTGTGACGTTGCCTCTGCAGCAGCTGTGGATCTTCTGGGTCGCTCCCCTGCTTGCCGCAGCCGTTGTGGCGCTCGTGTTCCTCGTTGTGCGCTCCCTGCACTCCAACGAGAAGTCCGCTGCCGATATCGTCGAAGAGAAGGCTGAGCTCGCGAAGGACGCTGCTGATTCCTCCGACGCCGCTGCTGATTCCGAGGATTCCGAAGATGCAAGCGAACAGCTCGCTGCCGCCGGAATCTCCTACGAAGAGGAAGATTCCGAGTCCAAGGACTGAACCCCGCATAATCGCCGCCCGAGCGTAGTCCAGCATCGCTGCTGGATGCATGGAGACAATGCTCGGAGACGATAATGCTAGCAAAGCCCGCAAGACACGCACGTTGCCTTGCGGGCTTTTCATATCTGCGCATCCCAAGCATCTGTCCAAGCATCTGTCTGCGAGAGGTCGTAATTTGGAGGAAAGCCGGCACCGCCGCAGGCACAGAAGCCAGTGACAGAGAAAGCCAACGGTGGTTTGTCCCATCGCTTTTGGTCACCATCCTCTTGCCTCCGTCGCTGTGTGGAAGGCACGCGGCCTGTCGTGTTCGTCACCGAGGACCCAACGACAATACAAACGACAATACAATTGAAAACAATACAAGGGAGGACACAATGCAGCTGGAACCCAACCGCTCATTGACAGACAAACAACGCAAAGCGATGCGCATTGCAGTGATATGCGCCATTATCTTCGGCATCATCATGATTGTGCTCACGGCGATGGATTTGCTGATTCGCACCGCTGGCTTCATCATCGTCTATGCGGTCCTCATCGCGCTGTGCGGGGTGCTTCTCGTCACCGTGCTGCGCGATGACGGAACAGGAAGCACCGCTGCCCCGGGCGTGCGTTCGGAAGAACAGGTGATTTCCGACGCTGTCCTTGCGCTGAATGCCAAGAAGCAAGAGGATGCGGATGCGCAGGCGCAGACGGAGAAGGATATGGACGCGTCTCAGTCGCAATCCCCGGTAGGAGGATCGGAAGCGGAAGAATTCAAGGCTTAAGAGTCCGCTTCCTGAGAATCCGCTGTCTGAGAATCCACAGCGGAAAGCCTGAAGTGCACGAACCGCTGGCGAGTAGGCTGACACGCCTGTTTTGTGGCAGCTGCATCACGGAATCCGCGCAGACACAAACGAGGGGCTGTGCGCAATCCAACCAAAGGATTGCACACAGCCCCTCAACGTTTCTTCGTGACCGTCATGGAGTGACGACCGCGACCATGCCGTTTCAGTGCAGGAAGCGAATGCTCCAGAAAAGCAGTCCGAGAATCGTTCCCAAGGACGCCCCTATGAAGGAATCGAATCCGACGGAACGCACCTTCCATGGGCTGTCCGGACCATATACGCTGCGCACGATGGCGGCGCTCCACAGAACCGCCACCACGACGAGCGATGCAAGACCGGGGTGGCGTGCCCATGCCAGGATGACGGAGACAAGAAGGCACGCAGCCACGATCCATTCGAACCACGGCTTGCCCTCGTTGGTCTCCGACACCTTGACATGCTCGACATGGAAGCCTTCGCGGACGTTCGTGTCATCCTGCTGCGGCTGACCCGACGAAGGTTTGCCCTGAACAGGGCTACCCTGCTGAGGGCGGGTGTCACCGTTATTTTCGGTATCCATCGTTTCAGGTTCCTGCACTGTTTTCGGCGTATGTGTCAGTGGAAGAAGTGACGCGTGCCGGTGAGGTACAGCGTCACGCCAGCTGCCTTGGCCGCTTCGATGACTTCCTCATCGCGAATCGAGCCGCCAGGCTGCACGATGGCCTTGACGCCTGCATCCACAAGAATCTGCAGGCCATCAGCGAACGGGAAGAATGCGTCGGAGGCGGCAACGGCGCCCTTGGTGCGGTTGACACCATCGGCGAGGGTATTGGCGCGCTCGACGGCAAGCTTGCTAGAATCCACGCGGTTCACCTGACCCATGCCCACGCCCACGGTCGCTTCATCATGGGCGATGAGGATGGCGTTGGACTTGACGGACCGGATGGCGCGCCATGCGAACTCAAGGTCGCGCAGCGTCGCTTCGTCCGCGGCTTCGCCGCTGACGAGCTTCCAGTTCTTCGGATCGTCACCCTCGGCGTCGATGCGGTCGGTCGTCTGCACGAGCAGGCCACCGTCGATCTGACGGATGGACTGATCCAGCACCGGGCGGGTCGGCACCTTGAGGATGCGCAGGTTCTTCTTCGTCTCGAGAAGCTCGAGGGCTTCAGGCTCGTAATCGGGCGCCACGATGACCTCGGTGAAGATGTGCTTGACGGCCTGTGCCATTTCCAACGTCACGGTGGCGTTGGCTGCGATGACGCCACCATAGGCGCTCATCGGATCGCATGCGTGGGCCTTGCGGTGCGCTTCCGCGACCGTCTCGCCGATGGCGAGGCCGCACGGGTTGGAGTGCTTGACGACTGCCACGGCGATCTTCGGGGCGAAATCCCAGGCGGAACGCCATGCGGAATCCGCATCGACGTAGTTGTTGTAGCTCATCGGCTTGCCGTGCAGCAGCTGCGCATGGGCGAAGTCGGAATGCGTGAGCGGGTCGAGATACAGAGCGGCCTGCTGGTGGGAGTTTTCGCCGTAACGCAGCACGTTGGACTTGTCCCACGTGCGGGTGTACGTCGGCGGGAAGAGCTCATCGGTGTTGGGCGTCTGAGCATCGGCATCATCCGTGGCGGGTTCGAGCGATGCGGGCTTCTTCCACACGTTCTTGGCCCATTCGATGATCGTCGCGTCATAGGCTGCCGTATGGGCGAATGCCTTGGCGGCAAGATAACGACGCTCGGCGAGCGTGAAGCCTTCTCCATTGCTCACGCGCTCTGCCGCAAGGGCATAATCGTTCTTGTCGGTGATGACGGCGACGGTGGCGGAGTTCTTGGCTGCGCCACGGACCATCGAAGGACCGCCGATGTCGATCTTCTCGATGGTGTCAGCCTCATTGGCGCCGGAACGCACCGTGTCGGCGAACGGATACAGGTTCACCACGACGAGGTCGAAGGGCTCGATGCCCAATTCCTTGAGCTGACGTGCATGCTCGGGGTTCGTCATGTCGGCAAGGATGCCGGCGTGGATGTGCGGGTCGAGCGTCTTGACGCGGCCATCAAGGCTTTCGGGGAACCCCGTAACCTTCTCCACAGGAGTTACATTGACGCCGAGCTCTTCAAGCTTCTTGGCGGTGGAGCCAGTGGAGACTACGGACGTCCCTGCCTTGACGAACGCCTGGGCGAGGACTTCGATTCCGTCTTTGTGATACACGGACACCAGCGCGCGCTTGATGGGGCGGCTTGTGGAATCAGCCATGTGCTGTGTTCTCCTTTTCTTTGGATGGGTTATGGGGCCATGCGGCGGACCGCAGCGCCGTCACCCGTGGCATGTGGGAACGCTGGAATGCGATCCATGGGATGGCGGGAAGAATAACGGCGATGTGTATGAGCCGACAACTCCCCATTGTAAGAGCTTGCCGTGTACAGCGTGGCGTTTGGGCTCTTATTTGGTTGGTTTCGGGGATTCCTCGTCTGAGGCATCGTCGGCCGCTGGCACGGCGGGCAGAGATGATTCCGACGGGAAGTAGCGTGAATCCAATGCTTCGCGAATGGATGTCGGCTCGTGCGGTGCGGCCGCATGCCATGGGGATGACGATTGCGACGTCTGGGAGGCGGAGCGCGACGACGTGGTGGAATAGGAGGTGCTTGTGTCTCTGCCCGTGCCTATGCCGGTGTCAGTGCCTGGGGCGTTTGACGACATGCCATCTGTGGATTCAGACGCAAGACGCACCGCCTCGTTAATCGCGGAATCCACGGAGGCCGCGGAATCCGCGGACCTCTTCTGTTGCGGGGCTATGGAAGAAAGATCCCGGGGCGCGTGTGGTGTCGCGGTCACGCGGTGTCTGCTTCTCATGAACCGGATAAGCGATTCGATGCAGGATACAAGGAAGAGCAGGAGAACGGATGCGAAGAATCCCATCGCGGCTGGCTTTGAAATCGCCTGGGTGGATGCCCACACGTCGCTGATGCCCAGATGTCCCAGACGGCCGGAGCCCATGCCGCCGCTGCTGAGAATGAAGGCGACAAGGCAAACCACAACGATCCATATGCTCGACAGGCACATGCATACGAGGGCGAGCAAGTAGTCGACGATGGAGCGCGGCGATGACAAAGCCGGCTTCGAACTCATCCGGCGATGCAGGATGTCCAGACGTTTGCTCGACCATAGGAAGAAGCAGCCGATGACGAAAGCCCCCACAGCCGGTGTCGCTTCCAGCGCTACGCGAAGCCGCGCATCGGCGATCGCCGTGGGGAATATGCCGAACACAGGAACCGCGGGGAGGTTGCTGGCCTGGCCGTTCCACAGTGTGAAGGTTGCGATCTGACCAATGCTGAAGCCGGGACCCACGATCCAGGACAGCGCCCATATGCACAGGTTGGGCAGCCACAGCAATGTGATGATGCAAGTGGACCAGAACGTCACATTGCCCATTGCGAGGAACGAAGCGACTGTGCGCATGGCATCGAAGCCCAGGAACACCCACACGGCGACGGTTATGAAAGCGATGACGGCCATGAGGATAAGGAACGCGCGCGCCATCCGAAGCGATGAATCCAAGGTGCGGGCCAACGGCTGCGAAATATGCGTCCGGATCTTGCGCAACCCGGCTCGAATCGGAGCACTGCCCTGTGCCACTACGAAGCATACGAGAACCATGAGGGCGAACTTCCCTGCAGCGATGGGCAAGGAATCGGCGGGTGTCAGCGCAGACTTGGCGAACACCAAGCAGTCGAGCCCGATCCATACGAGAGCGAAACTCACATACGATATCAGCGCATGGTGGCGCAACCATTTCGCGGTGACAGCGGAACCGACAGCCACAAACAGAATCGTGCCCAGCAGCGGTATCAGCGTGATGTCGAGGAACTCGTAACGCACCCCCACCCCTTGGCTCAACAGCACGGATGCGGTTGCCAAGGGCATGATGGCGCCGGTGAGGGACGTAGTGCTCTCCACTGAAAACAGCAACGTGCAAATGCCGCACAGCAGCGACAGAAAGAACGAGGGAAGGAACCAACCCAGCAACCCTGCAATGAGCCCCCTGCCAAACTCAGCAACGACCGGTCGGCCGGAGCTCGGCGGTTGCGCTGATGCGAAACCATCCTGCGTTGATTGTTCCGCATCAGCGTGGTTGCTGTTGTGGTTGCCGCCGCTGGAGACCTTTCGGCCAGTGCCGACACGACCTGCGCGGTCGTGAACGCCCGCGTGGCCGGGAACAGTGGCGTTGGTGCGCGCCGAGTCTAATGGCGAGCCGCCTTGGGAGGCATTTGCGTCGCTGCTGGTGGTCCTGCGACGGCCACCGGCGGATGAACGGCCTGCGGATCGTTTCGATTGCCGTGGTTCGTTCGGGTCGTGCGTGTTTCTCATGGACGGCTCAGATGATTCCACGCTTGGTCAGGATGTCACGCATGATGCGAGCGGTCTGGCCCGGAGTACGTCCCACGGGGATTCCCACTGCTTCCAGAGCCTCCTTCTTGTCGGCAGCGCTGCCCTTGCCTCCGGACACGATCGCGCCGGCATGACCCATCTGCTTGCCTTCCGGCGCGGTGAATCCTGCGATGTATGCCACCAGCGGCTTCGTCATGTGGGTACGCGCCCAGTCGGCGACCTCCTGCTCGGCGCTGCCGCCGATTTCGCCGATCATCACGACGGCTTTTGTCGCATCATCATCTGCATAGGCCTGCACAGCCTCGAGCAGCGTGGTGCCGACGATGGGATCGCCGCCTGCGCCGAGCGCTGCGGTGAAGCCGATGTCTGACAACTCCCCCATCAGCTGATAGGTGAGTGTGCCCGACTTGGAGACGAGTCCCAGAGGGCCGCGCTTGACGATGCCGTCGGGGATGATTCCCAGATTCGTGCCTTTGGAATCTTCCGACTGCCCGAACGTGGCAAGGCCTGGGCAGTTCGGTCCCACGATGCGCACACCGCGACGCTTGGCAAGCGCCACGCAATATGCGGTGTCGGCGACGGGCACGCCTTCGGTGATGACGACGATGAGCGGAATCCCCGCCTCGATTGCCTCTACCATCGCGCCCTTGGCGAAACGCGGGGGAACGAATACCACGCTGGCCTCGGCACCGGTCGCCTCGCGGGCTTCGGCGCATGTGCCATACACCGGCACCGCGCGCACCTGTCCCTCAGCGTCGGTGAAATCCACTGTCTGCCCGGCCTTGCGGGGGTTCACGCCTCCGACGATGTTCGTTCCCGCCTTGAGCATTCGGGCGGTGTGTGTCATGCCCTGATGGCCGGTCATGCCCTGCACAATGACAGGTGCGCCATCCTTTACAAACAGCGTCATCAGCGATTCTCCTCCTGCGTGTTTCCGTTGCCTTCCATGGATGCTGCGATGCGTGCGGCCGCCGCGGCGGCTTGCTCCATTGTTGATTCGACGATGATGTTGGGGCGGTTGGCGGCTTTGAGCGTCTCCAGGCCTTCCTTGGCGGCATTGCCGTCAAACCGGATGATGATGGGAGCCGTGGTGTTGAGTTTGTCCAGCGCCTCAAGGATGCCTTCGGCAACGAGCTGGCATGACGTGATGCCGCCGTAGACGTTGACGAAGACGTCCTTCACATTGGGGTCGTCCAGCACGATGGAGAGGCATTCCGCCATGACTTCCGCCGAAGCGCCGCCGCCGATGTCCAGGAAGTTCGCTGGCTTGATGTCGGTCCCCTGGTCCTGGGCTGCGCCGGCAACGGCGTCCAGCGAGCTCATGACGAGTCCTGCACCATTGCCAATCACACCGACCTGGCCTTTGAGACGCACGTAGTGCAGACCATGCTGCTGCGCGCGTTCCTCCAGCGGGTCCGCGGGAGCCGTGTCGGCGAAACGCTTCCAACCGTCGTGGCGGAAAGCCGCGTTGCCGTCCAGCGACACCTTCGAATCCAAGGCGCACAGACTCTTGCTGGACTCATCATCGGGATCGCCGACCTTGGCAAGCGGGTTGATTTCGACGAGCGTCGCGTCGCTGTCGCTGAAGACCTTCCACATCTTGAGCAGGATCTGTGCAGCCTGGTCGTTGTCGGCGTGATAGAAGCCGATCTGCTCCGCCATGACCTTGGCATCGTCGAGCGTGAAGCCTTTGTATGGGTCGATGTGCAGGCGCTTGACGTATTCGGGGTGCTGGCGTGCGATGTCCTCGACCTCCGTGCCGCCTGCCGCAGTGGCTAGCACATCGTAGTCGCGCGAGGTGCGGTCCACGGAGATGGAGACATAGTATTCGTGGATGATGTGCGCTGCCTCGCACAAGAGCACACCGTTGACCTTGTGTCCGCGCACGCTCATCGGAAGGATCTGGGCGGCGAGTTTCTCTGCCTCGTCGGCGTCATGGGCGATCTTGACGGCGCCAGCCTGACCGCGGTGACCGATTTTCGCCTGGCCTTTGATGACACAAGGGTATCCGATGGAGTCCGCCGCCTTGCGGGCCTCCTGCGGCGTCATCGCATAAATTCCCTTGGGAACCGGTATGCCTTCCTCTTCGAAAAGCTGCCGGCCCTGGTATTCGTACAAATCCATATTCGACCCTCTCAGTGAATCTTCGGTTTTCCGGTACGTGCGGCATCGGTTCACGCTCAGGTTTGCTGCGCTGATCATTCGCTGTGCCACATTGCACTGGCAGAGGAACGTTGTCGCAGCTTCTCGGTCCGGTTGGATCGTTGCCGCCTCTGACCATCAACACTAGTGCTTTCTCATACTCTAGTGTCTTCTAGTGTTTTTCGAATTCTTTCGTCATTATGTGGCAGTTGCAGGCGTGACCATCACAGGCATGGCGGGCGTGGGCATGGCGGGCGTGGGTTCCGCGCCCGCCATGCGAGACGTGGAACGGCCAGACCCGAGATCATGCCGGCATGGAGACAAGCGTGGAGATCGGTGCATCGCCAAGCTTGTCGCATCCGCCCAATCCGTTGAGCTTCATGATGAAGCTGAAGCCGCACACCGTGCCGCCCACGGATTCGATGAGGGTCTTTGCGGCATGGGCGGTGCCGCCCGTGGCGATGAGATCGTCGACCACCAGCACGCGGGTGCCTGGCTTGATGATGCCTTGCTCGATTTCAAGCGAAGCCGTACCGTATTCCAGGCTGTAGTCGGCGTGCTCGATCGGTGGCGGAAGCTTGCCGGCCTTGCGCACAGCCACGAAGCCTTTGTGCAAGGCCGCGGCGAGGGGCACGCCGATGAGGAATCCACGCGCCTCCAGGCCGGCCACCTCGTCGATGGAATCAGCGGGAACAGGCAGGGCCCGCACCAAGGCGTCCATCAGGATCGAAAGTCCTCGCGCATCGGCCAGAAGCGGCATGTAATCCCTGAAATTGATCCCCTCCTTGGGGAAACCGGGGATGGAGCGGAAAAGCGACAGCAGGTAGTCGCTGTCCTCCTCGCCCATAAGGGATAGCTTCTCAGGCGTGATGTCATTTTCCATGTGGTGTCCTTGGTGGTCTGTGTGCCTTGGTGGTCTGTGTGAAAGCGTGCCTTGAATTGCATGGCGTGCAGCATCCCGCGCGGACCAGGCTGATGAAACGATTCCTCGCCAAGCCCGATGCGGTGACGCTGCACGCCATCGTAGTCGATAGTTGAGGAAGGAAAATTACTTGACGTTGAGTTCGGAAGAATTGTCCGTCAGTTGTTCGTCTGCTGCATCCGTTGCGTCTGTGTTCTCTGTAGCATCCGCGTTCTCCGTTGCGCCCGTGGAGTTGTCCGCGTCCTCTTCATCGGGGATATACGCGGGACGCACCGGAGGCTCGGTGATGGCGGCGAGGCGCCAGCGGCTGGTGGAGTCCTCGGATTTGAGCACGATCTCGTCGTAATCGGGCAGCACCTCGACGACCTCGGCAAGCAGACCGGACTGCGTGGCAACCTTGTCGCCCGGCTCGAGGTTCTGGCGCCAGTTCTCGCGATCCTTCATGGACTGTTGCTGCTTCTTGGACGTATGCCCCATCCACACCATCATGAGGATGAGCAGAACGAGAATGACGATCGTCGTGATATCTGGCATTGGTGACCTCCTTGCGGTCGCGGCTGGCGTATGTTTTCAAAGCGATAGCGGTATGCCGTTGGGCTGTGCATCAATTGGGCTGCGCATCAGGCGCGATGCCCGACGCATTCCACGGTTCATCCGGCAGCGACTGTTGCAACAGTGGGCTGCAACAGTCGCTGCAGCAGTGAGCTGCAACAGTGATGTTGCAGCAGTGGGGCGCGACGGTAGCGTGTTGCGACGGGCTGCGCTGCGGCTGCGGAGTGCAGCCCGGTTTGCCTTGTGCCACCTTAGAACAGCGAATTGACATCATCGGGAGGAACGATCCCCAGATGCTTCCACGCTTTCTGCGTCGCCACGCGGCCTCGAGGCGTGCGTATGAGGAATCCTTCCCGCACCAAGTAGGGTTCACACACGGTTTCGACGGTTTCCGCCTCTTCTCCGACCATGGCGGCCAGATTGCTCAATCCCACCGGACCGCCATTGAACTGGCGGCATACGGCGTTGAGCACGGCGATGTCCAGTCGGTCAAGGCCCTGCGAATCGATCTGATACAGGTCGAGCGCAGCCTGCACCGCGTCCTCATCGATGACATCGAGATCGTGGACCACGCCCCAGTCCCGCACGCGTCGGAGCAGGCGGTTGGCGATTCGAGGCGTGCCGCGTGACCTGCTTGCCAGCTGGGCGGCGGCCTCTTCGGTGATCGAGACCTCGAGCACCGAAGCCGAGCGATGAATCAGCTTGCGCAGCTCATCGTCCGGATAATAGTCCAGATGAGCGGTGAAACCGAAGCGGGCGCGCAAAGGCGATGGAAGCATGCCCTCGCGTGTCGTGGCTCCCACCACCGTGAACCGCGGCAGTGTCAGGGGAATCGATGACGCGCCAGGGCCCTTGCCCACCATCACATCCACGCGGAAATCCTCCATAGCGATGTACATCATCTCTTCGGCTGCGCGAGGCAGGCGATGGATCTCGTCGATGAAGAGCACTTCTCCCTCATCCAGAGAGCTGAGGATGGAGGCAAGGTCGCCCGCGTGCTGGATTGCCGGTCCGGACGTGATGCGCACTGGAACTCCCAGCTCATTGGCGACGATCATTGCCAATGTCGTCTTGCCCAGTCCAGGAGGGCCTGCGAGCAGGATGTGGTCCGGCGGCACTCCCCTTTTCTGGGCTGCCGTCAGGAAGAGCCGCATCTGCTCTTTGAGGCGCGGCTGCCCGATGAAGTCATCGAGGGACGCCGGGCGCAGCTCTTCGTCGGACAGCTGCTCGTTCTGCTGCGTCTGAGCGGAGACCATGCGCAGAGAGTCTTCCGCGGCGCCGAGATTCGGCTTGATGCCATCTGCCATCGCTAGTCCCTCCTATCCATGCTGCGGAACGCGTAGGACAGCACTTGGGATTCGACACTCTTGTCGGCAGGCATGGGCGTTGCGATCCCCAAGGCCTCGATGGCCTTGTTCACGGCTTCCTGCGCCTGCTTTGCGTCCTTGCCCATGCCGACCATCGCGTCGACGAGTTGCGCCGCCACCGGGTCCGCGGGCTGTGCATCAGCCTGGCTGCCAGATGCTGAGTCACTGTCGAGCACCAGTTTGTTGGCCAGTTCCAAGATGATCTTCTGGGCGCCTTTGCGTCCCAGCCCCTGCGCCTTGGTGAGGGCGGTCGTGTCCTGCCGCTGGACGATGTCCGCGAATTGCGCTGGAGTGAAGCTGGACAGCACCCCGAGAGCGACCTTCGGTCCGATTCCGCTGACCTTGAGCAGCTGTGCGAACAGCTCCTGCGATTGACGGGCCAGGAATCCATAGAGGCTCAGGCTGTCCTGCGCGACGTGCAGCGATGTGAGCACGTGCGTCTGTTGGCCTGTGTGCAGGTGCGCCAGATCGAGGGCGGACATCCTCACGAGGAACCCCACTCCGTTGACGTCGATGACGGCGGAGTCGGCCCCCACTGTCTCCACGGTCCCGGTAAGGCTGGCGAACATCTCCGACCTCCTTGAAAGGTTGCAATCGATAAGGCTTGACCGAACCGCTTGCGCTGGCTGGGTCACGGTATCCTTGGCCATCATAACATACTTCGAACAGATGTTCGAAGTATGTTACATATCGCGCTTTATTCCGCCTCTGCCCCGGCGTGCCTTCTGCATGGCGACCGCCCATTGGCGCTGGGCGGCGGTCAGATGCTCCTCGCGTTCGCCGCCTTGGATGGCACCGGCAGGTCGCAAAGCATGGCAGATGGCCTGTGCCAAGGCATCCGCCGCGTCCGCCGGCTTGGGAGGCTCATTGAGGCTCAGGATGCGCATGACCATGTTCTCCACCTGCGCCTTGGGAGCCATGCCGTTGCCTGTGATGGCCAGCTTCACCTCCGACGGCGTGTGCAAGGCCGTGGGGATGCCTCGTTGCGCGGCGGCGAGCATGGCCAATCCCGCGACCTGCGCCGTTCCGAGCACCGTGCTGCGGTTCTCTTGCGCGAACACGCGTTCGATGGACACCACATCGGGTATGAACCGGTCGAATTTCGCGCATAATCCGTTGTAGATGGTGAGCAGCCGAAGGTCCTGCGGCTGCTCCGGCTTGGAGCGGATCACATCCACGTGCACAAAAGAAAGCCGGCGCGATGCGCCGGCTTCTATGACACCGACTCCGCACCGGGTAAGTCCGGGGTCGACACCGAGGATCAGCATGACGATGCCTTCGTCACTCCGCTTCCTCGAGCTGCTGCATGACTTCGTCAGAGGCGGTCCAGTTCGAGTAGATGTTCTGCACATCGTCGAGGTCATCGAGGGCGTCGATGAGGTTGTTGACCTTCTGCGCTGCCTCGAGGTCCAGCGTGACCTCGTTCTGCGGCACCAGCACGGCGTCAGCGGAATCGTAGTCGATGCCAGCGTCCTGCACGGCCTTGCGCACGGTCACCAGATCGGACGGATCGGTCGTGATCGTGTAGGTGTCGCCGTCATCCGACACATCCTCTGCGCCTGCATCAGCGGCGATCTCGAACAGCTTGTCGTAATCGACGCCCTCGGACGGCACGACAATCTGGCCCTTGCGTTCGAAGTTGAAGCTCACGGAGCCGTTTGCGGCGAGCGAGCCGCCCTTCTTCGTCAGGGTGGAACGCACGTCGGCTGCGGCGCGGTTGCGGTTATCGGTGAGGCACTGGATGATCAGGCCGACGCCACCGGGTGCATAGCCTTCGTAGACAATCTCTTCGTAATCTGCGCCACCGGCTTCTTCACCGGAACCACGCTTGACGGCGCGGGTGATGTTGTCGGCCGGCACAGAGCTCTTCTTCGCCTTGACGATGGCGTCGTAGAGGGTCGGGTTGCCGTTGGGGTCGCCGCCGCCGGTGCGTGCAGCGATTTCGATGTTCTTGATGAGCTTGGCAAACAGCTTGCCGCGCTTGGCGTCAATGGCCGCCTTCTTGTTCTTCGTAGTGGCCCACTTGGAATGTCCGGACATTAGTGCTCCTGATTGAGAACGGACGAATACATTCAAACGTTGCGATTATAAATAGCGTTTGCGACAAGGCACAACATCAGGCGCTCAGTCAAGCCGAGCGCTGAATCGACCCCGCCTGCGGGCGTGGCCTGTGCTGGTGGCATTGAGGCTTTCCTCGAGCACGTCAGAGCCTTCCTGCTCGCCCAGTGCCTTCGCATACACGTCGAGAAGCTCCACGTCCACGCGGTCCCATTCATAGGTCAGCGACCGAGCTTGCCCTTTCTGTCCCAGTTCGTCAAGCACCGGCTTGTTCGCCAGCAGCCCGATGACGTTCTGCGCCAGGGATTTGCTCTGTCCGGCGAGGAACAAGTTGACGTCCTTGCCGTTCTCCGAAACATCCTTGAAAGCCTCGAGGTCGGATGCGACGACCGGGCAGCCCGCCGCCATCGCCTCCACGAGCACGATGCCAAAGCTTTCGCCGCCGGTCTGCGGAGCGATGTACATCGTGAGCGACTTGTAGAACCGCGCCTTGTCGTCATCGGAGATGCGCCCGAGGAACTCCACATGATCCACGAGCTTTCCGTCGATGCTGCTGAGGATCTTGCGCGCCGCCTCCTCTCCGTCGCCCGCGCACAGGAACCGTGCATGCGGATAGAACTTGAGGATGTGCCGCATTGCTTCGGCGAATACGCGGAATCCCTTGCGCTCCTCCCCCATGCGGCCAAGGAAGCCGATGGTGGGCGCCGACGTGGTGCCCTGCCATGCAGGGTTCGGCGTGGCTTGCGAGAAATACTGCGTTTGCACGCCGTTGGGGATGATGTGCACGGGTATGGATGTGTCGAGGTAATGCTGCGCAATGCGCCAGGACGATGGCGAGACGCAGATTGCCTGGCTGATTGCGCTGGTGCGGTGGCGCAGGTAGTTCTCGAACATCTCCAAGGTCTTGGGATACGTGTCGAAGGACGCATGGAACGTAGCCACATACGGCGGGTGCTTGAAACCCGGGCGCAGCGCCTTGTGCGACAGGCTCGGCACCTCCGGCTCATGCAGATGTACGATGTCGAACTTCCCCTGTCGTATCCATCGGCGGGTGCGCATCCCCGCGGTCCCGAAGAAGCTCAGGTGCGCGACGGATCCGTTGAAGGGAATCGTGAAGCTCGTGCCGGTGGTCTGCACCCACAGGGGCATGTCTTTCGTGCGTCGGCCAGGCGCGAGCACCTGCACGTAGTGACCGCGTTCCATGAGTTCCTCGGCGAAATCAAGGATGTGGAATTGCACGCCCCCGGGGTATTCCATCGAGTACGGGCAGATGATGCCGATGCGAAGTTTGCGTCCCTGCAGGGGGTCCATCGCCCGCAGCTCGTCGAGACTCAGTGTGCTGAAGTCGATGCGAGCGGCTGCCTGACTGTCATCGAGGGTCATCGCTTCCTTCTTTCGCTGGTGTTTTCGTGTGTGTTCTGTTCGTTCGCGTCATGCGGCTGCCGTCAGGCGCCGCTGTCAATTGCCTTCGTATGCGTATTCATGCGTATCCATGCGTGTCTGTGTACGCGGGGTTGTGCATGGGGCATGCCTGCCTGATTCAAAACAAACGCATAGTCTAATCGATGAGCAGACTTTTTATCGCATAGCCTGCTCACCCGCAGCCTGCTCGCGGCCCAGCTCACTCACGCATGGCGTGTGCCTTTATGCAACTCTTCGAGTCGATGGGCAACATCGTCGGGCACATTCGACATGCGCGTCGCATCCATGTCTTCCAGGAACACTCTTTGCAGCATGTGCCAGTCCTCGGGGTGCTCCATGACGTTCGCGCACCATTGACGCACCCACTCCTGGCTGATGGCGCGCAGCGCCTCCTCGCGCTCCATGCCTTGGTAGTCGTGCGGATCGACCTTTCCGGAGATGTCAATGACGTAACCGTAGGGAGTCTTCGCTTTTTTGCGGCGCTCGCCGTGAAGCTTCTCGCGATACACATTGACTACGTAAAGCGGTGTCATCAGGTCATACGACAGCGTGGCGGGCCCTCGTGCAACACGGATCATCGAGTCGAAGGCATTGACGAATTCGCCATGGTGGCTCAGATCCCTGTCCGCCAGCAGCGGCACGAGGCGGTGCTCCTCGCCGCGCATGACGTCTTTGAGCTTGTCAGTGAGGCCCGGTGTCTTCGTTGTGAAAATCGCGATTCCTGCACGCTTTCGGATGGAAATGAACTCCTCGAGCAGCTGTTCGTTCGACAGACGTTCCGCCACGGTCGTGACAGGCAACAGATGCAGGTGCGACCAGAATCCGGCGTAATCCCAATTGCCTTGATGGCCCAGTGCGGCGGGTATCGATGCATGGCGGGAATTCGCCAGAATGTCATCGAGGTAGGCGCCCGCCCCCCTGACGCGCGCGTCCAACGTAGCGCTATCACGGGCCTCAAGCGTCATGGCCTCTGAAAAATAGGTGAAATACGAGCGCATCGCCCGGCGGGCTGTGCGGCGCACAGCGTGACGCGACGGTGCCGCACCGTCACGAGCGTGCAGCACATGCGCGAGGTTTCGCTCCAGCTGCCGCTCTCCGCCAAGTCCTAGAAGCCACAGGATGTCGGCAGCGAGCAGGAACGCTCCCCTGACGAGTCGTTCGGGAAGACTGGAGGCATGCTTTGCCACAAATACCAAAATCGAATCGATCATATTGTCCTTCTCGCCTTTCCTCGCACAGCGTGCATGTCACAGCGTGCATGTCACAGCGTGCATGTCCTCGCTCAGCGTATGTCACAGTGGGGTCGCACACCGCATGGTGCCAGACTAATCTCATCATTCCTTGTCCCCCGCATTTCTCATCATCTGCGTGGCGGGCGATCGGTCGATTGGCTGTCTGAGCCTTCGTCATTTTCCGTCGAAGAGGCGGATTCATGCAAGGCCTGACGATATTACGCAATATTACATATACCAACAAAAGCGCCCCGTTCCCGCGTTGGAGCAAATATCACAACGCGAAAAGCAGGGCGCTTGTGAGAGCGGGCCGCGTATCAGGAATTCACCCTGTTGTGCGGATCTGCCATCGCCAACTGGTGGATGCGATGCATGCGCTGCCACACGGTGATGACGCCAAGCAGCGCGAGCACGGCGATGAACACGCTGAGCACGGCAAGCGGCAAGCCGCATCCATACAGGAACATGCCCACCAAGATGATCACCAGTCTGTCGGAGCGCGTCGCGATGCCGTTCTTCGCTTCGTAGCCCACCGCTTCGCCGCGGGCGCGAGCATAGGATGTCACGAACGACGTCATGATCGCCACTAGTGCGCTATAGAAGCACACCTGCGGCCACACCGTCATGAAGTCCGGCTGCCGCACCAGATAGATGATGATGGCAGTGAGCACCGCCCAGTCAGCGATGCGGTCGAGCGTCGAGTCCAGGAACGCCCCGAACTTCGTGCCGCCGCCTTCCAAAGCGGCAACCGAGCCGTCAAGGGAGTCGAAGACGACAAGCACCGCCATCACGAGCGAACCGGCAAGCATCCATCCGGTGATGCCGGTTACGAACGCGGCGATGACAGTGCCGGCGGCACCGAAAATCGTCACGGCGTTCGCGGTAACGCCTATGGCGTGCAGTCCGCGTGCGATGGGCGCGATGAGACGCTTCCATGGTTTGCGCAGATTCTCGAACATGGGGTCAGTTCCTGTCCTTGGTGTCGTTGCCTGTCGCGGGTGCCTGTGCGGGCAGCCCATGGCTGGGCGCCAACGTGGCGAATCCCTCGGCGTATGCCTCACGCTGCTCATGGAGCAGGATTGGCATCGTGCGGGTCTGTGCGACGATGGGCATGAAATTGGAATCGCCGTTCCAGCGTGGCACTATGTGCTGATGCAGATGCGTGGCGACGCCCGCACCGGCGACATCGCCCTGGTTGATTCCCAGGTTCCAGCCATCCGGATGCGAGACCTCGCGCATCACGTCCATCGCAAGCGCGCTGGCCTTTTCGAACTCGAACAGCTCGTCATCGGTCAGATCCGTGAGCAGGCTCACGTGACGGTAAGGGCAGATCATCAGATGCCCGCAGTTGTATGGATACAGGTTCATGATGGCGAACACATACGTGCCGCGCCATGCGATGAGCCCGTCCTCATCCGATTTCTTCGGCCCTGCGCAGAACGGGCACTCGGAGCCGTGCGGCTTCTTGGCGTCGCCGTCCTTATTGCCGCGCAGCACATACGACATGCGCTGCGGCGTCCACAGACGCTGGTATCCATCCTCACGCGGAGGGAAGTCGCGCGGATCGTCGATCCTCACGGCTTCCCCTTGCTGTGTGTCGTCCATCGCGCGGCTCACTCGTATGCCGGCGCGACGATGGCTGCTTCGAAATCATCGGCGGTGTTGACCTGGCGATGCGAAGCAATGGCGGCCTTGATCTGCTCGATGGCTTCGTCCACCGGCACGCCGTTCTTCTGGCTGCCGTCGCGGAAGCGGAAGCTGACCGCGTTGTTCGCGGTGTCTTCCTCACCTGCGATGAGGATGAACGGTGCCTTCGACTTGGAGGCGTTGCGGATCTTCTTGCCGAAGCGGTCGTCGGAGTCATCAAGCTCGCAACGCACGAAGTTGTAGGTGAGCTTGTCGATGACCTTCTTCAGATGCTCCCCTGCGTTGTCCGTCACCGGAACGCCGAGCACCTGCACCGGGGCGAGCCATGCGGGGAACGCGCCGGCGTAATGCTCGAGCAGGATGGCGAAGAAACGCTCGATGGAGCCGAACAGCGCGCGGTGAATCATCACCGGACGCTGATGGGAGCCATCTGCCGCGATGTATTCGAGCTGGAAGCGCTCCGGCAGGTTGAAGTCCAGCTGAATGGTGGACACCTGCCAGGTGCGGCCGATCGCGTCGCGGGCCTGCACCGAGATCTTCGGGCCGTAGAATGCCGCGCCGCCCGGATCGTCGACGAGTTCGAGGCCGGATTCCTTGGCGACCTCGGCAAGCGTATTGGTCGCCTCCTCCCAGATTTCGTCGGATCCGACGAACTTGTGCTCGTCCTTCGTGGAGAGCTCAAGGTAGAAGTCGTTCAGGCCGAAGTCCTTGAGCACGCTGAGCACGAAGTTGAGCACGCGGCGGATTTCGTCGCGCATCTGCTCGCGGGTGCAGTAGATGTGGGAATCATCCTGCGTCAAACCGCGTACACGGGTCAGGCCGTGCACCACGCCGGACTTCTCGTAACGGTACACCGTGCCGAACTCGAACAGTCGCAGCGGCAGCTCGCGGTACGAGCGCTGGCGGGACGCGAAGATCAGGTTGTGCATCGGGCAGTTCATTGGCTTGAGGTAGTAGTCGAAGCCCTGCTTCGTCACATTGCCGTCGGCGTCGCGCTCTTCATCCACGCGCATGGGCGGATACATGCCGTCCTTGTACCAGGAAAGATGACCAGAAACTTCGTAGAGGTGGCCCTTGGTGATGTGCGGGGTCTGCACGAAGGAGTAGCCGCCGCGCAGATGGCGCTTGCGGGAGTATTCCTTCATTGCATTGATGACGGCGGCACCCTTGGGATGGAACACCGCGAGGCCGGGACCGATCTCATCCGGGAACGAGAACAGGTCCATTTCCTGGCCAAGCTTGCGGTGGTCGCGGCGGGCGGCTTCCTCCATGCGGGTCGTGTAGGCCTTGAGGTCGTCCTTGGATGCCCATGCGGTGCCGTAGATGCGCTGCAGCATCGGGTTCTTCTCATCGCCGCGCCAGTAGGCGGAGGCGGAGCGCTGCAGCTTGAAGGCCTTGATGTACTTCGTGCTGGGCAGGTGAGGTCCGCGGCACAGGTCCTTCCACACGACCTTGCCATCATGGTCGAGGTTGTCATAGAACGTCAGCTCGTTCTCGCACACCTCTGTGGCTTCTTCGTCGCTGATGGTCTTTTCGGCGGAGTCGATGAGCTCAAGCTTGTACGGCTCGTTGGCTTCCTCGGAACGAGCTTCCTCTTCCGTCACCACGCGGCGGCGGAAGGTCTGGCCTTCCTTGATGATGCGCTGCATGCGCTTTTCGATTTCTTTGATGTCGTCAGGGGTGAAAGGATCCTTGACATCGAAGTCGTAGTAGAAACCATCCTTGATAACCGGTCCGATGCCGAGCTTTGCGTCGGGGCGAATCTGCTGGACTGCCTGCGCCATCACGTGCGTGGCCGAGTGACGCATGATTGCCAGACCATCCTCGGACTGAAGCGTCACGGATTCGACGGTGTCGCCATCCTTGAGCGGCGTATACAGATCGCGCAGCTCTCCGTTCAGGCGAACGGCGATGACATTGGGGTCTTCAGCGAACAGCTGGGTTCCGGTGGCAGTGGATTCCACCTCCTTGTGCTCGTTGTTGACGGTGATTGAAATCATGGAGGTTTGTTCCATTGCTGGTGTCCTTTGCTATCGGGACCCGCGGTACAAGGTGCGGGCCGGGACTGAAGTTACGTAGACACAATATGTAACTTGGTTCATGAATGCAAATGCTGACGGCAAATTATGGATGAATTGGCGGTGCTCCCCTTGCGAATTCTTGTGAATTCATGGGGAACGCGGTTCCGTGACGCGACACGCAGCAACACGAGGTGCACTCTGGCGTTGCGTGTCGCATGGTTTGTGACATCCCCCATAAGTCTTCGTCGATTGCAGAGAGGATGTATACAGAGAGTCTATGGAACAAGAAAACCCCAGTCATAAGACTGGGGTTCAAAGGGTGGGCGATGTAGGAATCGAACCTACGACCCCTTCGGTGTGAACGAAGTGCGCTAGCCGCTGCGCCAATCGCCCGAAGCATGAACTTCGCGATGTTTCAATCTCAAAGAGCATGTATCGGCTGCTCATTAATAAATAATGAACAAGCTGTTTATTTATAAGCGGCTTCATATGGCTTTTGGCCATGAAGCCTGAGTGGGCGATACAAGAATCGAACTTGTGACCCCTTCCGTGTCAGGGAAGTGCGCTAGCCGCTGCGCCAATCGCCCAAGCGAGGTGGGTACGAGAGTCGAACTCGTCTATACGGCTTTGCAGGCCGCTGCCTAACCGCTTGGCTAACCCACCGCAGGACGTCACTCTCGTGACCTCGAGCGGACAACGGGACTCGGACCCGCGGTCTCGACCTTGGCAAGGTCGCGCTTTACCAACTAAGCTATGTCCGCATGTTTCTCTTGGCGGTGTCTTGTGAACCCGTGCCTCAAGCAACGAGTCATAAATATAACCACACGGATGTCATTTGGCAAATCGAGGCGTTCCCGGGCGTGTCGCATTCGTGTTTTCGTTGGAATTTCAACGATTCTTGGCATTTTGAGGGAATCACGGCTTTTGCCGCTTTTTCGCTTTCTTGCAATATGACGCGTTCACGCCCACGGCATAGTTGACTTTCTGGAGACACATATGCCGATACCCTTGGTGGTGACATAAGGAGGGTCCACATGACCAAGGCATCAGATGGCGCTCGGCGTCCCAGCCCTGCGCAGCGAAACGGCCAGAGCCAGCAGACGTATGTGGCTAACGCTTCAGAGCGTCCCTGCGGCAGCGATTCGCAGACGGCCCATGGTGTCGACGCCTCGGCTTCCCCGGCAGCACAATCCGAGGCTGCTGCTTCTGCGCAGCGCCACACGGTGTTCGTGACCGCGCTGTCCGGCTGGTCGGACGCCTGCTATGCGGTTTCGGACCTCGTCCAGCACGTGGCGCGCCAATACAGCTACACCCTCGTCAAGCGCCTGTGCTCGTGCAAATACTATGACTTTCAGCAAAACCGCCCGATGATCACCACCATCGACGGGGAACGCCGCCTGATGTGGCCGGAAAGCTCCATCGTCGCTGTGGACGTCTCCCCCACGTTGCGCCTTCTTGTGCTCTCGGGGTCAGAGCCCAACTTGTATTGGGAGGATTACGCGAACACGTGCCTTGACATCGCCCTCGCAAATGGGGTCGAGCGCATTGTGTCGCTTTCCAGCATGCTTGACGATTGCCCCCACACCCGTGAGCTGCCTATGTCGCATTGGGGCAGCGTTGCGCGCGGCGACGGTACGCTGTATGTGCCAGGCAATGGCGATTTGGATGAATACCGCGGTCCCGTGAGCATGAATGTGGTGCTCAACCTCACCGCCGCAGACGCATGCATCCCCATCGACGCCTACACAGTTTCTGTGCCGCGGTACATGGCGAGCGAAGAATGTCCTCAGGCGACGCTGGATTTGCTCAAGGCTCTCTCCAAGAACCTTGGCGAGGATCTTGAAACCGCCGACTTGGGATTCCAGTCCAGGCGCTGGCATGCGCGCGCTGATGCAATGATGTCGATCAACCCGGATCTGCGCCATGAGGTCGAGCGACTCGAACGCGAGCATGATACGAGCACCCGCATCGACATGGAGATGAAGCTCAGCCGCCAGCCCGATGTCTGTGAGCAGCTTGTGCAGGAGACGGAGAAGTTCTTGCTCGACGTCCAGCTCAAAGGCGTCAACATCAAGAGCAAGGGCGGACTGTTCGATGCGCATGCCGTGGCGCAGATTCACACCCGGTTCTCCCCTCACGCCCCGTCGGTGCAATGGAACGCTGATGCAACGATGAAGCCGTCCGTCCAGGGGGTGGATCGTCATGATGCCACATCCTCGGGCATGCGTGCCGGCCGCTCTTCCGGTTCGGATGGAGTCAATCCGGATTGTGCGTCTTCCGCGGCGAAAACCGGCACCGAAGGCAATGCCGCGAATGAGGGGGCCTCGAATGGCAATGCCAGGAACGGTGCAGGCGCCGATTGCGGCACAGATAACGGCATCTCTGATAGCGGGCAGCGGACAGGCAACGCAGGGAAAGCGACGGATTCCCCCGCAACAGACTGAGAGAAACAGACTGAGAGAAACAAAAATCCGGGCCAGCCGACGCTTGATGAAGCGGCTGGTCCGGATTTATTTGTGTCACAGGTTGTGTTCTTCAGGCTGTGCGCGTGAGGTGCGGAAGTCATCCGTCAAGCCCTGCGCGGCAAGCCGGCAGTGTGTTGCGTCGCAAGTGCGTCACAACACACTACGCGTCGCGCGGTTATACGGCGGCGGCACCCGACAGCGGCGTCAGCACATTCGTCACGAGCATGATCACCACGAACACTGCAAGAGCGATGCGGTAGATGGCGAAGCCCTTGTAAGAGAACGTGGAGACGAGCTTGAGGAATCCGATGATCACCACATAGCCCACGACGAACGAGATGATCGTGGCAAGGATCGTCACTCCCCATCCCGGGAACGAGGGGTCCGAGGTGTCGCCCACGGACTTGACGGTTTCGAGGATTCCAGCGCCCAACACCGCAGGAATCGCCATGAGGAAGCTCACGCGCGCCGCAGCCTCGCGGGTATAGCCCATGGCGCGGCCGAAGGTGATGGTGCCGCCGGAGCGAGACACACCCGGAACCAAGGCAAGCATCTGGCCGATGCCGAAGACGATCGCGTCCTTCCACGTCATGTCTTCTTCGCCCTTGACCTGTGCACTGCGCTGGTCGAAGTACCACAGAAGCACGCCGAAGATGGCGAGCGTGCACACGATGATCCACAGGTTTCGCAGATTGGTCTCGATCACCTTCTGGAACAAAAGGCCAGCGATCACAATCGGCATCGTGCCGATGATGATGTACCAGCCCATGGCGGCGTCTTTGTCTTTGGATCCGAAACGCTCCCACCCCTGGGCGTTCTTGCTGAACAGGCAGCGGAACCAATGCGACAGGATTCGTGCAATGTCATGGCGGAAATACAGCAATACCGCCAGCTCCGTGCCGATCTGAATGATGGCGGTGAACGCAGCACCGGGGTCTTCGCAGCCGATGAGCGAACCGAAGATTCGGATATGCGCGCTGGACGAAACAGGAAGATACTCGGTCAGACCTTGGAGAAAGCCGAGAAAAATAGCTTGGAAAACATTCACGTTCGCCACAATACAGGGCGGCTTGGCCACAGTGCGTCGCAGCCGACACGCGGCCTTGTTCCAGCCCGTGCCCGTTTGTGCCGATGGCCGCTGCTGGGCGGGCGATGACGTGCGCGGGAATGGCGGAAGTGCCATACTGAATAAAGGCAATAGATTGATTATGTATTACAGGAGGAACACAGCGATGAGTGATGCTGTTTACCGCAAGTCGCGCGGATGGGCGCCCCAAGGTTTCTTCGAGTGCGAAGGCAGGGGGCTGCAGTGGTTGGGGCAGGCGCATGCCAATGGCGGTCCCCGCGTCGTGAAGGTGTTCAACTGGGGCGACGATTATCTGGACATCGAGCGTGTGGAGCCGGCGTCCCCCACGCCGAAGGCGGCGTTTGCGTTTGGCGCTGCGCTCGCCCGCATGCATGACACGGGCGCGCAGTTCTTCGGTTCCGCGCCGCAGGGGTATGACGGCACGTGCTATTTCGGCCCGCTGCAAGATCCTGTGCCGATGGACACCGGTGAATGGACTGATGTTACGACGTATTACGGTGAGGGGCGAATCCTTCCAATGGTGCGCCTTGGAGTGGAACGAGGCGTGCTGGGCAATGCCGATCTTGACCTGGCGCAGCATGTGGTCGACGCCCTGCCCGACCTTTTGGGCCCGGCAGCGTCTGACAAGCCTGCCCGCGTGCATGGCGACCTGTGGAGCGGCAACGTGATGTGGACACATGGCAACGACGGGGTCGAGGCGATCCTCATCGATCCGGCGGCCCATGGCGGGCATCGCGAGGAAGACCTTGCGATGCTGCATCTGTTCGGCATGCCGTATCTGTCTGAGATCATGGACGGATACATGAGTGTGCATCCGCTCAAGTCTGGCTATCAGGACCGCTACACGCTGTGGCAGCTCTACCCCATCGCAGGCCATTGCGTGTTCTTCGGCGGCGGCTACGTGAGTGAATTCCGCCAGATGTGCACGAGCCTGCTGGGCTGATCGCGGCAACGAATCACACAACAATTCAACAGCAGTGAATTCAACAGCGGTGAATTCAAAAGGGGTGGTGCCGGTTCCTCGGAATCAGCACCACCCCTTTTGTATGCGTGATATGCATTTGTATGCGTGATGTTATATGCGTGATGTTATATGCGTGATGTGCAAGTGATATGCGCTCTTATTGCGTGCAGCTGATGCACGTTGTTATTGCGCGCTGTCAATGCACGCTGTTGATGCGCAATCTTGCATGGCACGGTAGCCATGCGGCGTGTCAGCTGAGTGCGTCCTTCAACTTGCCGAAGAAGCCTTTGGACGACTTGGGCATTTTCACCTCATCGCCGCTCTTGGGCGTATAGTCGTCGTCCTTTCGCAAAGACGCGAACTTTTCGAGCAGCTTCTTCTGCTCGTCCGTGAGCTTCGTGGGGGTTTCGACGATCAGGTGAACGATGATGTTTCCGCGCTGCGAGGCGTCGCGCAGGCTGGTGACGCCCAGCCCCTTGAGTTCAATCGTGCTTCCGGTCTGCGCGCCTGCCGGAATCTCCAGCTCCTGGTCGCCGTCGAAGGTGGGGATCTGCGTCTTGTGGCCCAGCGCCGCCCATGTGAGCGGGATGCGCATCCAGCTATGCAGGTCGTTGCCTTCGCGCGTAAACGTGTCGTCCTTCTTGACGCGGATGTCCACGTAAAGGTCTCCGGCGGGGCCGCCGCCCTCGCCCACTTCGCCCTGCTTGTTGAGGCGGATGCGGGTGTTGTCGTCCACGCCCGCGGGCACATTGACCGTCACGGTGCGCTTCGTGCGCACACGGCCATGGCCTTGGCATGAGGGACACGGCTTCTCGATGACCGTGCCGTAGCCCTGGCAGTGGGGGCATGGGCTTTCCGACATCATCTGGCCCAGCAATGTGTTCGTCACGTGCTGCACTCTGCCGCGCCCCTTGCATTCGGGGCAGGTCGTCGGCTTGGTATCGCCTTCGCAACCCGTGCCGTGGCACGTGGTGCAGACCTGGTACGTGGAGATGTCGAGGCTGGATGTGCCGCCGAACACCGCCGTCTTCAGGTCGATGTCCATGACAGCGCGGGCGTCGCGTCCCGGCTGCGTGCGCGGGATCGGGCCGGAGCCTCCGGCTGCGCCGAACGCGGAACCGAACAAATCGGTGAAGATGTCCCCGAAGCCGCCTTGGAACGACTGCGCGCCGCTGTTGGGATTGTTGGGATCGGCGCCCATGTCATACATGCGGCGCTTGTCTGGGTCGCTGAGCACATCATAGGCGTTATTGACCGCCTTGAACTTGTCCTCGAACTCAGGGCCGGCAAGATCGGGATGATACTTGCGACTCAGTTTGCGATACGCCTTTTTTATTTCTTCTTGGGAGGCGTCTCGCTTCACGCCGAGCGTCTCGTAATAATCAGATTCTGCCACTTGTCTGTCCTTGTTTTCGCTGTGTTGCTACGCGGGATTATATCGGGGCGCCATCCTATGGGGTCATGGAATGGTTCCTTCCGTCGGAATCATCGGGCTCGTTTGAATCACCATGCCCATTGAAATCACCGCGCGATGGGTCGCCTTGTGAATCCGCGCCAAGGTCTGGAGCCGGCCCATCCGGGTCGGCGCCCTCCTCCCGGGCGACGTATTCCGTGAGGTATTTCGCGACCGCCCGCACTGCAGCGATGGTGGTCGCGTAATCCATGTGAGTGGGGCCGATGGAGCCCACGAATGCCACCGGGGCGACGGCAGGGATCTGGGCGTCGTCGGTGGCGATGCCGCTGCCCGATGAGTGGCCGTAGCCGCTGGACACCACGGATGCATGAAGCAGACCAGGCGTGTGCGTCTCCGAGCCGATCGCCACGCCCACTCCCCGGGCGGCTCCCTCGGTCGGAACCTCGCTGAGCTTGCCCATCAGATGCATGAGCACCACTTGTTCCTCGAGGGCGTCGAGGAGCGGCGCGACGTCCTCGAGCGCACCTTCCTTGTGGGTGAGGCGGTTGGTGCCGGACATATACAGGTTGCTGGCGCGTTCCTGGCTGGCGAGGTCACTGAATATGTGCGCGAGCGACAGCGTGAATTCGCGCTGCGCCGGGTCTGACAATGTCAGGGCAATGCTACGCAGGTTGCCCCCTGTCGCTGCAAGCCCCAGGCCGGTGCAATCGTCGTTCACCTGAGCGCACAGACGCTGCACGAATTCAACGGACGGGGACGATGCGTTGACGATGGAGCGCTGTTCGACACGGCCGGTGTCAGTGATGACAACGACGAGCTGCGTGTGGAGGGCAACCGGCACGATTTCGAGATGGCGCAAGGCGGAACGCGCCAGCGACGGCGAGGCCACGACCGCAACCTGCCCGGTTATCTGTGCAAGAAGTTGGGCGGAACGGCGCAGCACGTCATCGAGATTGACCGATCCTGAGAGGAACTGGCGTATTGCGTTCTTCTGCGCCGGGGTCAGGGGCATGACGGTGGCGAGCTTGTCGACGAAATAACGGTAGCCCTTCTGCGTAGGCACCCTGCCTGCGGAGGTATGCGGTTGCGCAAGATATCCTTCGTCCTCCAGCGCCGCCATGTCGTTGCGGACCGTCGCCGGACTTGCGGAAATCTTGTGCCTGCGCGCCACTGCGGCAGAACTCACTGGCTCCTGCGTGCGGATGTAATCCTCGACCACCGCGCGCAACACGACCATTCGCCTCGTGTTCGCCATGCCTCCTCCTTCCGGCAACTCGCTGGCATTCAGTTGCATCGCCCGACCGCATTGCCCGGTCTTGGCTGATATCACAGTTTTAGCACTCCTGACCCGAGAGTGCTATTTGCGGCCGATGTTTCGCTGGCGACGAAAACACATGGCGTACCTGCTCCCCCATCGCCGCCTAAGTCTGTGCGGCGGTTTAGCATGGAATCGTCATTGCGGGCAGTGCCTTGTGTTCCTTGAGGCCTGCTCACGTCCAATTGGAAGGAATTATCAATGACCGATTTCACTTGGTCTGAACTGGATGATCGCGCCGTCAAGATGGCGAAGGTCCTCTCCGCCGATGCTGTTGAGCGCGCTGGCCACGGCCACCCCGGCTCCCCGGTGTCCCTGGCTCCGATCGCATACACGCTGTACCAGCGTTACATCAAGCACGACCCCAACGATCCGAAGTGGGCCGGCCGCGATCGCTTCATCCTCTCCGGCGGTCACGCTTCCCTGACGCAGTACGTCCAGCTGTACTTCTCCGGTTACGGCCTGACGCTCGATGACCTCAAGTACTTCCGTGGCGGTGCAGACACGCGTACCCCGGGCCATCCGGAATACGGCCTGACCCCCGGCATCGAAATGACCACCGGCCCGCTCGGCCAGGGCCTTGCCTCCGCTGTCGGTTTCGCTTACGGCCAGCGCTTCGAGCGCGGTCTGCTCGATCCGGAAGCCCCCGCAGGCACCTCCCCGTTCGACCACAAGGTGTGGGTCATCTGCGGTGAAGGCGACGTCGAGGAAGGCGTCTCCTCCGAAGCTGGCTCCCTCGCCGGCAACCAGAAGCTCGGCAACCTCTTCGTGATCTTCGATGCCAACCACATCCAGATCGAAGGCGACACCAAGCTCACGTTCTCCGAGGACATCCTCAAGCGCTATGAGGCTTACGGCTGGTACACGGACGAAGTCTCCTTCATCCAGCCCGACGGCTCCTACAAGGAGGACACCGCTGCCCTCGCCGCCGCCCTTGACAAGGCTGAGGCCGTCACCGACCGCCCGCACTTCATCAAGGTCGACACCCTCATCGCATGGCCGACCCCGGGCAAGACGAACAACGAGGCTTCCCACGGCTCCAAGCTCGGTGCAGAAGCCGTTGCAGGCCTGAAGAAGGAACTCGGCTTCGACCCCGATGTCGACTTCCCGGTTGACGAAGAGGCTCTTGCCCACGCTCGTGAGGTCGCTGACCGCGGTCTCGAGGCTCACAAGGAGTGGGACGAGAAGTTCGCCGCTTGGCAGAAGGCCAACCCGGACAAGGCCGCCCTCTATGAGCGCATCAAGAACCACGAGCTCCCCGAAGGCTTCGACGAGGCCATCGACAAGTTCGAGGCTGCTCAGGAGCCCGGTGCCAAGGTCGCAACCCGTAAGTCCTCCGGCCAGGTCATCAACGCCATCGCGCCGATCATGCCTGAGCTGTGGGGCGGTTCCGCCGATCTGGGTGGCTCCAACAACACCAACATCAACGGCGCCAAGTCCTTCGGTCCTTCCTCCGATGAGACCCGCACCTGGCCCGAGCAGTCCGAGTACGGCCGTCAGCTGCACTTCGGCGTGCGCGAGTTCGCCATGGGCGCCATCACGAACGGCATCCTGCTGGGCTCCGACACCCGCCCGTTCAACGGCACCTTCTTCCAGTTCTCCGATTACGAGCGTCCGGCAGTGCGCCTGGCCGCCCTCATGGAGATCCCGAACCTGTACGTGTGGACCCACGACTCCGTGGCCCTCGGCGAGGATGGCCCGACCCATCAGCCGATCGAGCACCTTGCTTCCTTCCGTGCAATCCCGCAGCTCGAGGTCGTGCGTCCTGCCGACGCATACGAGACCGCCGAGGCTTACCGCTACTTCTTCGAGAAGAAGAACACGCTGCCGACCGCTTTGATCCTCACTCGCCAGGGCGTCCCGACGCTTGCCGAGACCAAGGACAAGGCCAAGGAAGGCGTGCGCAAGGGCGCTTACGTGCTCGTTGACACCGAAGGCACCCCGGACGTCATCATCATGGCTTCCGGCTCCGAAGTGCAGTGGGCTGTCTCCGCTGCCAAGACGCTTGCCGCCGAAGGCATCAAGGCTCGCGTCGTGTCCTTCCCGTCCATGGAGTGGTTCGAGGAGCAGGACGCCGAGTACAAGGAGGAGATCCTCCCCGCCGGTGTCAAGGCCCGCGTTTCCATCGAGGCTGGCATCGCAATGCCTTGGTACAAGTACCTCGGCGCTTACGGCAAGGCCATCTCCATCGAGCAGTTCGGCCTGCAGGGCGACGGCGCTCAGAACATGATCGATCTGGGCATCACCGCCGAGCACGTGGTCGAGGCTGCCAAGGCTTCCCTCGCTGAGGTGAACGCCTGAGATTCCCCAGCAGGGGTACTGCGATCTGCGCGGCACCCCTGCTTGTATTATTAAGTTGTTCCCAAACAGGAATACAAGGAGAAAACACAACATGACTGAAGCAACTCAGCGCACCAGCGACAATGGCGTGTCCATCTGGCTGGATGATCTGTCCCGCACCCGCATCGAGTCCGGCTCCCTGCAGGACCTCATCAAGAACAAGAACGTCGTTGGCGTGACCACCAACCCGTCCATCTTCCAGAAGGCCCTCTCCCAGGTCGGTCCGTACGATGCACAGCTCAAGGAGCTGGGCAAGGTCGACGTCGAGACCGCAGTGCGCGAGCTCACCACGACCGACGTTCGCAACGCCACCGATATCTTCCGCGACATCGCTGAGGCCACCGACTTCGTTGACGGCCGCGTCTCCATCGAGGTTGATCCTCGTCTGGCTCACGAGACCGCTGCCACCGAGAAGCAGGCTGAAGAGCTGTGGGCAAAGGTGAACCGTCCGAACGCCATGATCAAGATCCCGGCAACCCTCGAGGGCCTGCCGGCAATCACCGCTACGCTCGCCAAGGGCATCTCCGTGAACGTCACGCTGATCTTCTCCATCGAGCGCTACGAGCAGGTCATCGACGCCTTCATCGAGGGCATCGCTCAGGCTGACGCAAACGGCCACGACCTCAAGCACATCGGCTCCGTCGCTTCCTTCTTCGTGTCCCGCGTGGACACCGCCGTCGACAAGCTCCTCGAAGCCAATGGCTCCGACGAAGCCAAGGCTCTCGAAGGCAAGGCAGCTGTTGCTAACGCTCGCCTCGCTTACGAGCTCTTCGAGAAGAAGTTCGCTTCCGATCCTCGCTGGGCCGCTCTCGAGGCCAAGGGCGCCAAGAAGCAGCGTCCGCTGTGGGCTTCCACCGGCACCAAGAACGCCGCATACTCCGATTGCAAGTATGTCGACGAGCTCGTTGCTCCGAACGTGGTCAACACCATGCCTGAGAAGACCCTGAACGCTCTTGCTGATCACGGCAACGGCGCTCCGTCCATCGAGGGCACCTACGAAGAGTCCCACGCCATCATGAACAAGCTCGCTGATCTGGGCATCAACATCAAGGATGTCACCGACCAGCTCGAGGCTGACGGCGTTGCGAAGTTCATCGCTTCCTGGGATTCCGTGCTCGCTGACGTTCAGTCCGGCATCGACCGCGTGAACGGCTGAGACACTCCCCTTGTGTCTAGTCGGCTGTGGCTTCAGGCCATGTGCTGATTGACATGTGAACAATAGGCGTCTGGTGAAAGCCAGGCGCCTATTGTGTATCTTGCGGTTCCGTTGCGTGTTGTTTATCTTGCTGTGTCGCGTTACCGTGCTGTTGCTGTTCCTGTTGCTGTTCCTGTTGGTGTTGCTGTTGGTGTTGCCGTTATCGTTGCCGAGTTTGTCATAACAAAAACTGCCGGCAGCTGTAGGCTTGCCGGCGGTTAGCGTCTCCCCTCTGTCCATCTGTGAGGGATAAGAAACAATCGTTACTGACGATAGTATTCGAGGAATCGGGTCAGGCGGGCGATTGCGTCCTTGAGATCTTCGATACGCGGCAGATACACAATGCGGAAGTGGTCGGGGGCGATCCAGTTGAAGCCAGTGCCCTGCACCACGAGCAGCTTCTCTTGCTTGAGCAGGTCAAGGGCGAACTGCTGGTCGTCATGGATGTTGAAACGCTCCGGATCAAGCCTGGGGAATGCATAGAACGCAGCCTTCGGCTTGACACAGCTCACGCCGGGAATCTCGTTGAGCGCATTGTAGATGTATTCGCGCTGTTCGTAGATGCGTCCGCCCGGCACAATGTAATCGTTGACACTTTGATGTCCCCATAATGCGGTCTGCACCACGGACTGTGCGGGCACATTGGAGCAGATGCGCATGTTGGAAAGCATGTTGAGGCCTTCGATGTAATCCTTGCCCAGCGCCTTATTGCCGCTCAGCACCATCCAGCCGATGCGGTAGCCGGCGATCATGTGCGACTTGGACAGGCCGGAGAACGTGACGCAGAACAGGTCGGGCGCGAGCGATGCAATCGATGTGTGCTGGATGCCGTCCATGCACAGGCGGTCGTAGATTTCGTCGCAGAAAATCATGAGCTGGTGGCGGCGCGCGACCTCCACCACTTGCTGCAGCACTTCCTTCGGGTAGACCGCGCCCGTCGGGTTGTTGGGGTTGATGAGCACGATTGCCTTCGTGCGGTCGGTGATCTTGCGCTCCATGTCCTGCACATCCGGATACCATTCGGAGGCTTCGTCGCACACATAATGCACAGGCTTGCCTCCGGCGAGGGTGACGCATGCTGTCCACAGCGGGTAATCCGGGGCAGGCACGAGCACTTCGTCGCCATCGTCAAGCAGAGCCGACATGCTCAGGTTGATGAGTTCGCTCACTCCGTTGCCGGTGTAGATGTCGTCGATCGTGACATTGGGCAGGCCTTTGATCTGCGAGTACTGCATGATGGCCTTGCGGGCAGAGAACAGACCCTTTGACGGTGAATAGCCTTCCGTCTCAGTGAGCTGATGCGCGAGGTCATGCACAACTTCGTCCGGTGTGCGGAAGCCGAAGGGCGCCGGGTTGCCGATGTTGAGCTTGAGGACGTTGATGCCTTCCGCCTCCATGCGCGCCGCTTCGTCCACAACGGGTCCGCGCACATCGTAGAGCACGTTGTCGAGCTTGTGCGACTTGGTGAACAGGCGACGCTGTGTCGGAGCCTTGCGTTCCGTGGACGGTGTGGTGCTGGATGTGTCCGTTGTGTTCGTCGTGGTGTCGGTCATGGATGTGTCCTTCGTGTTTGGTGAATCGGTGGTTGCTGGATTTGTGGTTGTCGGATTGAAGGTTGATGAATCGATGGATTGCGCTGCAATGGAACGAGCGTTGGGGGCATCTTCATCATGCGCTGCGGGTGAGGAATTACGGTCTCCGGTGTGTGCCGTGATGGTGGCGGCTGGCAGCGAACCGGGTGGTGATGCATGGGCGGCCGACACATCCTCCCCCATGAGCCAGCTTTCGCTGACGTGGAGCGTGCGCGCGAGGAACGCGAGGTTGGCGTCGCGCGGAATCGTTTTTCCGCTGACGTATTGGCTCATGTGGCTTTTGCCGATTTTGAGGCCTTCGGCGCGTGCACGGCGCACGACATCTATTTGCTTGAGATTGCGCAGGGCAAGTGCCGTGGCGAGACGTGTCGCGAACGTGTTGTCGTCAGGTGCCGATGCGGCGTGAGTGGCTGGAAAATCTGCCATCATGCCTCCATCTCCATATTGAACTACAAATTGAACTCTGGTTCAATATGATAGCACCGCATGATGCCAAATGTTATCGGGTGTGGTCATGATTATCACAGTCTCACGAGAAGTTCAATTTCAGTTCAATTGTGTGGATTCGGGGAGGATCTGTGGATGAGGGGCGGAGTCGGATTCAAGGAGGTCCGATTCAGATCCGCATGGGGCGAAAGTCGGCGTAGGATTCAGCGTAGCTAAAGGATCCAGAGTGATTCTGGGATTTGAGACCTGTAAGGGATTCTGGCATGGGAGGATATGACAAGGGCTCCGTGCAGAAACGATCTGCACGGAGCCCTTGTTCAAAAGCCAATTGTTATGAGCCAAGAGGTTGTTTCCACGCTGCCGTAGCACTACGGGGAATGGGTGGAAACCTACTTGGTTGGCTGACGTCAGCCGATGTTGTACTTGAGCATCAGGTCAAGGCCGATGATGATGGCGACCCACAGCACAGCGACGATGATGGTCATGCGGTTGAGGTTCTTTTCTGCAACACCGGATGTGCCTGCGTTCATGGCGATGCCACCGCCGAACATATCAGACAGGCCGCCGCCCTTGCCCTTGTGCATGAGGATGAGCATCGTCAGCAAGACGCTGAGAATGACGACGATGACTTCAAGGACGATCTTGAGAACGTGCACGATGTACCTCCAAAAGTTTTCCTTTAGGCATTCTACCCCATCCAGTCCTCAATCTTGGCCATTTTGGCGAAATTTCTTGACGAACCTTGGCCTCGTGCGCCTGACGGGTGGGATGCCTTGAGCGTTAGCGCTGTTTCGCGGCTTTCTGCGTAAGCCGCACGATGGCGCTGAATTCATCAGGGTCGAGGGACGCGCCGCCCACGAGGAACCCATCCATGTCCTTCGCCTGCGTCATGAGCTGAGATGCGTTCTTGGAATTCACGGAACCGCCGTACAGGATCCTCACGCGTTCCGCCACCTCGGTCGAGAACGACGACGCCAGATGTTCGCGAATCGCATGCGCTGCATCCTGGGCGGTCTGCGAATTGGCGACCATGCCAGTGCCAATCGCCCAGACAGGTTCATAGGCGATGAGCATTCTCGACACTTCGTCATCCGAGAGATCTCGGGTCACGTCATTGACCTGCCCGACGGCGTATTCCAGTTCGATGCCCTGCTTGCGTTCGTCGTAGCTCTCCCCCACGCACAAAATCGGATGCATGCCGGCAGTGAGTATCGCACGCGTTTCATCCACGAGCGTGGCATCGTCCTCCGGATGGTATTTGCGACGCTCCGAATGCCCCACGATCACATAGCTGCAGTCGAGCGCGGCGAGCATGTCAGCCGAGACATCGCCGGTGAAAGCACCTTGGGAAGTGGCGGCAACCGCTTGCGCACCATACGCGATCTTGAGATTGTCGGCTTCTGCGAGCACCTGGACGGACCGAATCGAGGTAAAAGGCGGAAGCACCACGACGTCGCACGTGCGGTAGTCGAAATTCGCGTCACGCAGGATCCATGCGAGTTTCTGCACGCAATACGTCGCCTCGCGATGGTTGAGGTTCATCTTCCAGTTGCCCACTACTATCGGCCTACGCATGAATTGCCACCTTTGGATGTTTGTCGTGGATGTTCGAACGAGTCGTTATGAGTATTGCGGGATTTGCGGGGTCACGGGAATCACAAGGTGCCGGATGTACACACATGCAAAGCCATGAAAACAACGAAAGACTGGGTTCGTGATTGCGGAACCCAGTCTTTCGTCTCACGCTAGGGCTGGTTGACTACTCGAGCACTGCCAGGCCAGGAAGGGTCTTGCCCTCGAGGAATTCGAGGGAAGCGCCGCCGCCCGTGGAGATGTGCGAGAAGCCAGCCTCGTCGAAGCCGAGGTTGCGCACTGCGGAAGCGGAATCGCCGCCGCCGACGATCGTGAAGGCGCCGGCCTTCGTGGCGTCGACGAGGCCCTGTGCCACTGCGCGCGTGCCTTCAGCGAACTGCGGGACTTCGAACACGCCCATCGGGCCGTTCCACACGACGGTCTTGGAATCAACGATCTTGTCGTGGAACAGCTTCTGGGAAGCCGGGCCGATGTCGAGGCCCATCTTGTCGGCCGGGATGGCGTCAGCGGGCACAACCTCGGGGTTGATCGGGGTGTCGCCTGCCGGGAAGCCGGCGTTGACAACGATGTCGGTGGGGAGCACGAGCTCGACGCCGTTCTTCTTGGCGGTCTCGATGTAGCCCTTGACCGTGTCGAGCTGGTCTTCCTCGAGGAGCGAGGTGCCGACCTCATTGCCGAGGGCCTTGAGGAAGGTGTAGACCATGCCGCCGCCGATGACGAGGCGGTTGGCCTTGGACAGCAGGTTCTCGATGACGCCGAGCTTGTCGGAGACCTTGGAGCCGCCGAGCACGACGGTCAGCGGACGCTCCGGGTTCTCGGTCGCACGGGACAGCGCCTTGACTTCCTTCTCGACGAGCAGGCCGGCTGCAGCCGGGATGTCCTTGGCGACATCGTAGTTGGAGCCCTGCGCGCGGTGCACAACGCCGAAACCGTCGGACACGAACACATCGCCCAGAGCGGCGATCTTCTTGGCGTACGCAGCGCGCTCCGCCTCGTCCTTGCTCGTCTCTTCAGGGTTGAAGCGGACGTTCTCGAGCAGCACGATGTCGCCGTCCTTCATGGCGGCAACCTTCGCCTGCGCATCCTCGCCGTAGGTGTCCTTGGCGAGCGTCACGGGGGCGTCGAGCAGTTCGGAAAGGCGTGCGGCGACCGGTGCGAGGCTGAGCTCCGGCACGACCTTGCCCTTCGGACGGCCGAGGTGAGCCATCAGGATGATCTTGGCGTTCTGACGACGCAGCTCGTTGATGGTGGGCAGAGCGGCGCGGATACGACCGTCATCGGTGATCTTCGTGCCGTCCAGCGGAACGTTGAAATCAGCGCGCACGAGCACGCGCTTACCTTCCAGATTACCCAGATCCTTGAGAGTCTTCATGGTATCCTTTCCTGGATTCTAAGGAATGGAGACCCAGCCGGAGGCCGAACGCATCAGCCACGGCTATTCGCCGTGACCTTTACGCTGCGTCAGTGACGCAATCCGACCGCCGAAACATGAGTCAGCCTATGTCAACCATTGTGGTCCAACAATGGAAATTCTACATGGTGGCGCTGAAAAACAACATTTCGACGCCTGAAAGATTCGTGTCAGTTTTCTTCGTCCGCGGCTGGGTCGTCGAGGCTGATGCCACGCTTTTTCGCGGTGCGGTCGGCGAGCTGAAGCAGACGGCGGATGCGGCCGGCGATGGCGTCTTTGGAAATCGGCGGATCGGCGAGCTGCCCGAGCTGCTCGAGGCTGGCGTCCTTGTGCTGGATGCGCAATTGGCCGGCGTCGCGCAGGTTCTGCGGAATCTCATCACCGAGGATCTTGAAGGCGCGTTCGATTTTCTTCGACGCTTCGACGGCTGCCTTGGCGCTGCGGCGCATGTTGGCGTCGTCGAAGTTCGCCAGGCGGTTCGCCTTGCTGCGTGATTCGCCATCCACGCGCTTTCCGCTCCACTCGCGGCTCGTGCGGGTCGCGCCCATGAGCAGAAGCATGCGCTCGACGGTCTCGGAATCACGGATGATGATGTGGATGGAGTTGTCTTTCGCACGGTGGAGCTTCATAGGGACGCCCAGGCGACGTGCCATGCCGTCGAGCGCCATCGCGGTTTCACGCGTGGGGCACAGCAGGTCGAGCAGGCTTGCCTTGCCGGGTTCCGACAATGTGCCGAGGGCGAGGAAAGCGCCGCGCCATGCGGCCTTCACCTGTGCGATGTTGCCGCTGATGATGTCGTTGGGCAGACCCGCGACAAGGCGCTTCGTGCGCCTGTCGAACACACCTGTCTGCAATGCAAGGGCGCCGCCGGACTGGGTGACACTCACCTTGTAGACGTCCACGACGCCCGCGGGCGTGGATCGCTTTTCGGTGATCAGCAGCGCCTGGTGGCGGTATACGGCCTGAATGGTCTGCTGGAGCCACTTGGCGGCCTGGAGGTTGTCGAAGCTGGGCTCGAGGCAAAGCCTGTTTTGCACCACGCGGATGCCGCCACCCAAACGAATCATCGCGGATGCCTGTGCCTGCTTCACAGTCGCGGGCTCATCTACGATCGAAGCGAGTTCAGTCTTGACATCATCCACAAAAGCCAACTGGTTCCCATCCTTCCATTCTCTTCTAGTGTCGCGTCTTGTCGTCTATTGTCTATCACGTTCGTTCGACGGTCGCGCAGGGGCAAGATGCGCACCCCATCCAGCGGTACCGTCGCAGTATCGGGCTGTTTGCCGACTCTACGGGCAACCGGCGATGATTATAGTAGCGCGTTTAAGACTTTTTCTTCCGTCGGCTGATCGGATTGCGACCTGCCAAGTGCTGATGAATATATTAACCCTGTTACGTCTCATCCTGCGGCGGTCGTCCACCATGCGTCCGCTAACGGCGACTGCATGGCGGACGACCTGAACATCGGAAGCGCCAGCCCTTGTCACTTGTCTTGGTGCTTGTCCCGCCGTCCCAGTTCCCTGGCGGAAACCGACACGGTGAGGCCGTTGGCGCGAAGGCGCCGGGCGAGCTCCTCGCTCATCGCCACCGAGCGGTGCTGTCCGCCGGTGCAGCCCACGGCAATCGTCACATAATGCTTGTCTTCGCGGGCATACCCTTCGATCGCCGTCATGATCGCATCGGTGTAGGAAGCAAGGAATTTCTGGGCGTCGTCGCTTTGCAGCACGTAGTCGCTCACCGGCTTGTCAAGTCCTGTCATCTCACGTAGCGCCGGCACCCAATAAGGATTGGGAAGGAACCTGACGTCGGCAACGAAGTCAGCGTCCAGCGGAATGCCGTATTTGAACCCGAAGCTGAAGATGTGCACGGTGACCGTGGAAGGGCCCGAGCCCAGAAGCGAGTCATACAGCTTCGTCGACAGCTGGTGCACTGACATGCCGGTTGTGTCGATGACGACGTCCGCGCGGTCGCGCAGGCCGGAGAGTAATTCGCGCTCCTCCTTGATGCCGTCGATGAGCCTGCGGCCCCGCTGAAGCGGATGGGGGCGGCGCACGGATTCATAACGCTTGATCAGTTCGCTGTCGGAAGCATCGAGGAACAGGATGCGGTATTTGACGCCCAGATCGTCCAGATGGTTGAAGACCTCGGCGAGGTCATCGAAATAGCCTCGGGTCCTCACATCCACGACCGTGGCGAGCTTGTGGACCTTGGAACCTGAGGACGTCATCATGTCGACAAGCGGCACGAGCATGTTCGGCGGCAGATTGTCGACCACATACCAGCCGATGTCTTCAACAGCATCCGCAGCCCGTGAACGTCCTGCGCCTGACATGCCGGTGATGAGCAGGACCTCGAAGTCCTGGGCTGGCTGGGGCGCGGATTGGGACGTCGCTGGGTCTTGCGGTGAAGGATCGGTTGGATTGTGCTGTGCCGTGGCTGCCATGCCTGTGCTCCACTCTGCTGGTGGACGCATGACCGGTTCATATGCCATGCGTCGCTGATGTTTCAATGCCGCTTCTGTTCCACGATGCCGACGAATTGCCTGGGATGTTCCGCCCCCAGCAGGTCGTTGATTCATCGTGTGTCGCAGACCAATTTCATACTACCCCGCCTCGCCGCCTCGCTTCGCAACGCTGTATCACACAGCCGAATCGCTTGGCGGCTTGCGTAGAGTCTCACAATGCCGCGTACAACGCCGTGCGCATCGCCTCGAAAGCCTGGGACTGCACGTCTTGCACATCGATGCCCGTCATGAAGGCGACCTGTGGCACCGCTTGGCGCAACAGCATTTCCTGCCCGCCCACGGCAGTGCCGCCCAGCTCCTTCCATGTCTGCATGAGCTGGGTGGGACGAGGGTCGTATATGACGTCGAGCAGCGTGCCCAGACGTGCCTCGCCCGCGGGACGATGGTCGGCGGCGAGCGAAACAGCTATGGAATCGGCGGCGTGCGCCGGCAGTGTGCTGATGGCGAAATCATAGTGCGTGGCGCGCTCGGCGACGCTTTCCAATGGAATCGACGCAACCGTCACATCGAGCTGCTCGCCCAGTTCGATGAGCGGCGTGGTCTTCGCTTCATGCCGCGCCGCCACATCGATGCGCCGCACGCCCATGCTGGAAAGCGCCGCGACGGCGGAACGCGCTGTGTTGCCGTTGCCGATGACAAGGGCTGTGTACACATCGGATTGTGTCGGGAGGCCATCTGTTGCATTGCTTGCATCCGTCAGAGCGCCCACAATGCCATGCACGTCCGTGTTGTGCAATGTGATCGCCGGCATATGGGCGTCGGCTCCGTTGGGCTTGGACCAGTCGAACACCGCTGTGTTGGAAACGCCGAGAAGCTCCACCCAACGGTCCGCAGGCTCTCCGAACGGGATGATGGTGCGCTTGAGGGGCATGGTGAGGCTGAGTCCGCGCCATGAGTCATCAAGGCCATGAAGGAATTCCACGAGGCTGTCTTCGCTCACTCGCGCGCGGTCGTAATGCCAGTCGGACAGTCCGAGCGCTTCATACGCGGCGTTGTGCAATACCGGCGACAGCGAGTGCGCGATGGGGTCTCCCAGCACGGCTGCCCTGTGTGTAATCGTCATCGGTTGTTCCTTCCATAGCTTGCAGGTCTGTTGTTTGCAGGTCTTTTATTTGCAGGTCTTGTGTGATGATAACGGAATTTGATGTCAACTGGATGCGCCTTGATGCCTGGCGTGAAGGCCTACGCAGTTTCTGCAGGGTGCAAAGCATCATAGATTGCCTGGGCCTTGGCAGGGCCGATGCCCTTGACCTGCTCCAGTTCGCTTACGGAGGCTTCCTTGATTGCCTTTACGGAACCGAAATGCGCAAGGAGCTTCTTCTGGTGGGCTAGGCCGATGCCTTCGATGCCGTCAAGTGCGCTGCGCAACGTGCCTTTGCGCCGGGTCTGCCGGTGGTAGGTGATGGCGAAACGATGGGATTCGTCGCGCACGCGTTGCAGCAGGTACAAGCCTTCGGACTGACGTTTCATGATGATGGGATAGTCGTCGTCCGGCACCCAGACTTCTTCGAGTTTCTTGGCGAGGCCGCATACCGCCACATCCGTCACCCCGCAGTCCTTGAGCGCTTTGGCTGCGGCACGCACCTGCGGGTAGCCGCCATCGACGACTACGAGATTAGGCTTGTAAGCGAAGTGACGGGGGTTGGCGTTCTGCTGGATGATCTCGCCCTCCGTGGATGACATCACCGTGGAGGGCATCTCTGTGGTGGGCATCACAGTGGAACCAGTGGACGCGATGGCGGAATCCTTAGCAGAATCATGAGCGGTTTGTTGGGCGGCTTGTTGGGCTGCGCGCTTTTCGCTCGCCATGTCCTCGCCCGTGTCGCCCGCGATGTTGCCATGGCGGAACCGTCGTGTGAGTGTCTCGTAAATGGCGGACGTATCGTCCAGCGCACCCTTTCCATCCTTGCCGCGGATCGCGAAACGACGGTATTCGGATTTCTTGGCGATGGCATCCTCGAACACCACCATCGACGCGACTTGGTATCCGCCTCCCGATGCGTTCGAGATATCGTAGCATTCGATGCGCAACGGGGCGCTGGGAAGATCCAAGGCGTCGGCGACATCGTTCATCGCCTCGGTGCGCGTGCCCATGTCCTTGATGCGGCTCATTTTGCTGCGTTGGAGGGCTTGGATGGCGTTGGCGTTCGCCTTCTCCATCAGATCGCGCTTCTCCCCTCGCTGCGGCACTCGGATTGTGACTGTGGAGCCACGCAGGCCGGTGAGCCACTCCTCCAATTCGTCACGCCGCTCCGGTTCGAGAGGCAAGAGAATCTCACGTGGGATGGGTGACATGGGGGACGTCAGATCATCCCTTCCCGTCATGGACTCGCGTTCATGTCGTTGCCGCGTGGTGCGTGCCCGCGCCACAGCGTCGGTCGTCGTGGCGTGCTGGGTGGGGGCGACCGCGTTGCGGGTCGTCTCCACGGCTATGGAATCCGAGGAGAATCCGACGGTCTGCGCTTCATGGTTTTCGTCGACCAACGCGGAATACACCTGGGTGATGAGATCTGCCATGAGCTCGGCGTCGCTGATGTCCTCCACGCGCTCGACGCTCCAGTTGCGTTCGCCTCGTATGGTGCCTGCGCGCACGAAGAACACGTGCACGCTGGCCTCCAACTCATCCGAGCTGATACCGAAGACATCGGCATCGACGTCCGAATCGAAAACAACAGCATTGCTCTGCACCGAGTTCTTGAGCATCGCGATCTGGTCGCGCAGACGAGCGGCCTTTTCGAAATCAAGGTCGTCGCTTGCATGCTTCATCTGCTGGGTGAGGTCGGCGATGTAGGAGGGGCCCAGACGCCCCGTCATGATTCCCACGACCCGTTCCACCATCTTGCGATGATCGCGCTCGCTGATTCGTCCCACGCAAGGTGCCGAGCATTTGCCGATGGACGCCAGAAGACATGGACGGTTCGACAACTGCGCCTTGTGGAAGACGCCGGGCGTGCACGTGCGCACGGGATATTCGGTGAGCAGCTGATCAAGGGCGTTGCGCACATCCCAGACCTTGACATAAGGACCGTAATACCTGGTGCCACGGCGATTCCTGCTGCGCGTGAACCATACGCGGGGATACTCCTCCCCCAGTGACACTGCCAGATAGGGGTACGTCTTGTCGTCGCGGAACACGACATTGAACCGCGGGTCGAATTCCTTGATCCACGTGTATTCCAGTGTGAGTGATTCCAGTTCGTTGCTCACCACAGTCCATTCCAGGCTGCGGGCGGTGAGCACCATCGTCTGCGTGCGCGGATGCAAGCGACTGAGCGGCTGGAAATAGTTGGACAGACGGTTGTGCAGGTTCTTGGCCTTGCCCACGTAGATGACTCTGCCATCGCCATCGCGCCACTTGTATACGCCCGGGAGCTGTGGGATATCGCTTGGCTTGGGGCGGAAAAGGTCGCGGGTGTCGCCGAGCAGCGGGGCGCCGTTTTTATTGACGCCAGCCTTGCTGGCGCCGACATTATTGGCGCTTGCACTACTGGCGCTCACGTTGCCAAGGCCTGTATTCCGAGCAACCGCCTCGTCCTGCACCGCGGAGCCGGTGCCGGTGCGATCCATGGTGCCACTCCCCTGTCGTGTGCCGGACGCATCTGGCGCGCCTGATGCGAGGGACTCGGACTGCGCCTGCAGGGATGCCGGGGCATTTTTGAGAGCGGCTGCTGTTTTGAGCCACACCTGCTCGGAATGCTTCTCGATGACAGACACGGGTCACCTCTTATTTGTGCGCTGCGGCGGGGCGCTTCGCCAACATGGGTTTGAGGAACTTGCCTGTCCAGCTGCCGGTGCATTCCGCCACCTGTTCGGGCGTGCCTTGCGTCACCACAGTGCCGCCGCCTTCGCCGCCTTCGGGCCCCAGATCGATGATCCAGTCGGCGGACTTGATGACATCGAGATTGTGCTCGATCACCACGACGGAGTTGCCTTTGTCCACGAGCCCCTGGAGCACGGCGAGCAGTCGGCGTATGTCTTCGAAATGCAGGCCGGTGGTCGGTTCGTCGAGAATGTAGATCGTGCGGCCGTCGGATCGGCGCTGCAGTTCGGTCGCGAGCTTCACGCGCTGGCTTTCGCCACCCGAAAGCGTCGTCGCAGGCTGGCCGAGACGGATGTATCCAAGACCGACGTCCACCAGCGTGTCAAGGTAACGGGAGATGGAAGGATATGCCTTGAAGAATTGCGCGGCTTCCTCGATCGGCATATCGAGCACATCGGAAACGGTCTTTCCGTTGTATTTGACTTCCAGCGTTTCGCGGTTGTAGCGCTTGCCATGGCAGGTTTCGCATTCCACATACACGTCAGGCAGGAAGTTCATTTCAATCTTGATCGTGCCATCGCCATGGCATGCTTCGCATCTGCCGCCCTTGACGTTGAACGAGAAACGCCCCGGGCCATAGCCGCGCACCTGCGCTTCGGGTGTCTTGGCGAACAGCTGGCGGATCTTATCCCACACGCCGGTGTAGGTGGCGGGATTCGAACGCGGAGTGCGCCCGATCGGGTTCTGGTCCACATGGATCACCTTGCGCAGGTTATCCAAGCCTTCGACTCTCGTATGCTTGCCGGGCACGATACGTGCTCCGTTGAGTTTGTCGGCGAGCACCGGGTAGAGGATCTGGTTGATCAATGTGGATTTTCCAGAGCCGGAGACGCCGGTGATGCAAGTGAACACTCCCAACGGAATGTCCGCCGAGAGGTTCTTAAGGTTGTTGGCACGTGCACCGACGACGCGCAGGCGCGGGCCGTTCTTCTTCACGGCGCGCCGTTGTTTTGGCACGGCAATCTCACGTCGTCCGGCAAGGTAATCGCCGGTGACGGACAGCGGTGCATTGACGATGCCTTTCGCCGGGCCGGAATAGGTGATGACGCCGCCATGCTCACCGGCTCCCGGACCGATGTCGACCAGCCAGTCGGCGGTTTCGATGGTCTCTTGGTCATGCTCGACGACGATCAGCGAATTGCCTAGGTCTCGCAGGTTGTGAAGCGTCTCGATGAGCTTTTCGTTATCCCTCTGGTGCAAGCCGATGGACGGTTCGTCCAGTACATACATGACGCCCACGAGGCCAGAGCCGATCTGGGTTGCGAGTCTGATGCGCTGCGCTTCGCCGCCGGAGAGCGTCGCCGCGGCACGGGACAACGTAAGGTATCCCAAGCCGACGTCGTTGAGGAAGCCAAGCCGTGCACGAATCTCTTTGAGCACTTCAGCCGCGATTTTTGCAGCGGCGCCTTCCAGATGCAGGTTCAGCGCCCATGCGAGGCTGTCGCACACCGGCATGTCGCACACATCGACGATGGATTTGCCATCCACGGTCACGGAGAGCACTTCGGGGCGCAGCCTCTTCCCTTGGCATACCTGGCAGGGCACCTCGCGCATATACGACTCGTAATATTGTTTCATCTGGTCGGAGTCAGTCTCGTGGTAGCGCCGCATCAGGGAATGCACCACGCCTTCGAAGCCGGTTGAATACTCGCGCTCGCGCCCCCAGCGGTTGCGGTAGTGCACCTTGACTTCGAAATTGTGCCCATGCAGGATCGCGTTCTGGACTTTCTTGGGCAGGTCCTTCCACGGCGTCTTCAGAGAGAACCCCATCTCGTCCGCCAAACCTTGCAGCAGATGCGAGTTGTATTCCTGCTGGGTCTTCGTGGCGGACCATGGTTCGATGACGCCATCAGCCAAGGATTTGTCCGGATCCGATATGACGAGCTCTGGGTCGATCTCGAGGCTGTAGCCGATGCCTGTGCATGCGGGGCAGGCGCCGTACGGCGCGTTGAACGAGAAGGTGCGGGGTTCGATTTCTTCGAGTTCGAGTTCATGGCCGTTGGGGCAGCTGCGATGCTCGGAGAACGGACGGAACCGCGCCGGGTCGTCTTGGTCAAGGTCCACGAATTCCGCGGTCACCACCCCGCCGGTGAGTCTCAAGGCGGTTTCGACGGAATCCGTGAGGCGTTGCTTGGCGCTTTCTTTCACGGCAAGGCGGTCGACGACGACATCGATGTGGTGCTTGTGCGTCTTCGCCAAGGTAATGCTGTCGGAGAGCCTGTGCATCTGCCCGTCGACGAGCACACGGGAGTAACCGTCCGAACGCAGCTGATCGAAGAGCTCCGTGAACTCACCCTTGCGCCCCTTCACCACAGGGGCGAGCACTTGGAATCGCGTGCCTTCCGGATAAGCGAGCAGGGCGTCCACGATTTGCTGCGGCGTCTGCGCTTGGATGACCGCCCCGCATTCCGGGCAGTGCGGGATGCCGGTGCGCGCGAAAAGCAGCCTGAGGTAATCGTAGATTTCCGTGATGGTTCCCACAGTGGAGCGCGGGTTGCGGTTCGTCGTCTTCTGGTCGATGGAGACCGCGGGGCTGAGACCTTCGATGAAGTCCACATCCGGCTTGTCCATTTGCCCGAGGAACTGACGCGCATAGGCGGACAACGACTCCACATAACGCCGCTGGCCTTCGGCGAACAGCGTGTCGAATGCCAGCGATGACTTACCCGAACCCGACAGGCCGGTGAACACGACCATCTTGTTGCGCGGAATGGCCAGATCCACATTCTTCAGGTTGTGTTCGCGGGCTCCGCTGATGACTATCTTGTGATCCGCGGGAAGGCCGGACAGGTCGTCGACCACCGCCCCGGGGACGGTGTGCATGTGGAATTCATGATCGCTTTCCATGCGATTCTCCTTCATAGGGCGTGCGCGGCGGTTCCGGTCGCGAAAGCACGGATTAACGCAAATGTGATGCCGAGATAATGAGTTCAGTATATAGCTCGAACAAATGTTCGACAACCTTTCGCGTGGCGCGAACAAGGTGCGACACAGATGCGCGAGACGGCGAATCACGCGGCCTTGGCGGCGCGACCACTACAGGATGGAATGGCTCGATGGGATGACGTGCGGCGGCTCACGCGAGCCGATTGCGAGGCGCAATCGCGCGGCGTCATACTGTCAGATCGCGCGACGTTATGCGGCCAGATCATGCGACGTCGAGCGGCCAAGCTCATGCCGCCAGATCACGCGGCACCATGACGCCGCAGGAATTACGCGGTCGGATTACGCGGCGTCGTGCTGTCGGCGCACAGTGGCGTCGGATTCCTCGACCAGTTCTGACACCAATTGCACGAGCCGTGCGTTGCTGTTGTCGTCGGTGATGACACGGCTATGCTCGATGGGCGCACCGTTCTCATCGAATGTATCGAAACTGGTCACGAGCACAAGCTTGTTGATGCGCGAACGTGGCCCTCCGGAAAGAATCTCCGTCACGCCTCGGCGGATGAGGAACGAACGGGTCACTCCCAGTTCCTTGGCGCGTTTGTTGAGACGTTCGAGAGTGCTTTTAGGGAGTTTGAAGGTGACCGTTGTGACCTCTTCGTCAGGATTCGGGTTCTGTGTCCCGTCGTCCGGTTCACCAAGTTCCTTGATCGCTTTCGAATATTCAGCCACTTATTGCTCCGTCTTCCCGATGCAGCGTCGACTGCCGCCGTTCTGCTTTGCGACTTCGCAACATTATACAGAACCTGGAGGCAGCCGAGGTCCATGGAGAATGCCGCGAACGCAACCCGTGAAAGTCCCCGATACGGAAGGCATCATCGGCTTGTCGAAGTCAGCCTGTGGCAACCAAAATGCCGTGGACGCAATGCCGCAATCACGCGGGCAACCATCACGAATGCGCCTGCATACAATGGGAACATTCCGTGAAACGTTACATACTGAACGTTAAACGCAGAAAGACAATGCCTGGCGGGAAACACCCGGAGAGAACAATCAACCTGGAGAGGAACGACATGGGGAACTTCACGATGGACACAGGGGCCACCCCGCTTCTGCAAGTGCGCGACGCCAGCTGCCGCGCCGCCAGCAGCAGCACCGATGACAGCGAAGCCTCGATATTCCGCGGAATCGACCTGGACGTGCATGCCGGGCAGATCCTGGACCTTGTGGGACCCTCGGGAAGCGGCAAATCCAGCCTTCTCACCTGCATTGCACGCCTCAATCCGCGCGCCAACGCCCATCTCACCCTCGATGGCGTCGACGCCAATGACATGAGCGTGGAGCAATGGCGCACGCGCGTCGCCTACCTTCCGCAAAAGAGCCTGCTGCCGGGCAGCACCGTCAAGGAGGCGATTGTGCTGCCCTACACCTTCGCCTCGATGCATGGTGCCCAACGCCCGGACGACCAGCAGATCCGGGACGCGCTCGACGCCGTCGGCTTGGCGGATGTCGAACTGACCCGTGATCCCCACGACTTGTCGGGCGGGCAAGCGGCTCGCGTGAGCATGATCCGTAGCATCCTCATGTTCCCCAAGGTGCTGCTTGCCGATGAAGTGGACGCTGGCCTCGATGACACCAATGCCTGGCTCGTGGGCGTCTACATGGCTGATTTCGCGCATCGCCACGGCATGGCGTTGATCCGAGTGCGGCATCGTGCGCCGGACGGCCTCGCCGACGCGATTGCCACATTGGCGGAAGGCCGGCTCACGGTCGAGCCCGTCGAATCATCTCATGCGGCTGATGCATCGCAACCTCATGACACCGCCGAACCGCAGACCGCACAGAGCGAACAGGCCGAAAGGAACGCACAATGATGCCACTGTCAGCAACCCTTGCAAGCGCCAGCCAACTTCACCTTGCGGCTCCCGTCACCATCAACGCCAGCCCCGCCGCAGGAATCGCGACCTCGGGCTCATATGACATCGACCTGTGGGGAATGCTCATCGCCATCGGCTTGGTCGCCGTCGCGACGATCATCTCGGCGATTGCCAAACTCGGCGTCGAGCGCTCGCTCCCCATCGCTGCCGCGCGCGCCATCGTGCAACTGGCCGCCATGGGCATCATCCTGCGTTGGGTGATTGAACAAGGTACATGGTGGTGGGTCGTTTTGCTCATGCTGGGCATGCTCGCCGCCGCCGTGCAAATCACGTTGTCGCGCGCGAAAAACGTGCCTCGCGGGCTTGCGCTGTCGATTTTCCTGACGCTCGCCGCGTCCATGATCACGATGGTCATTGTGGTCGTGGAGCTCATCGTGCGCCCTGTGCCGTGGTATTCGCCGCGCGTGGTATTGCCGCTTGCTGGGATGATGCTGGGCAATTCCGTGTCTGCCGTGGCGCTTGCGCTCAGCCGCTTTTTCGAAGACATGGCGGAACGGCGCGACGAGGTGGAGACCCTGCTGGCGCTTGGTGCTTCGCCGCGCGAGGCGAGCATGACGTCGATTCGTTCCGCGATGCGCATGGGCCTCATGCCGACCGTGGCATCGCTTGCATCCGCAGGAATTGTCACGATTCCAGGCATGATGGCGGGGCAGATCCTTGCGGGCAACGATCCTCTCACCGCGGCGAAATACCAATTTGTGGTGCTGGCGGCGATTGCCGCGCTCACGATGGTGTCGGATGCTCTGATCTTGCACCTTGTGTATGGTCGCTGCTTCACGCGGCTCCACCAATATCAGCCCATCAAGCCTCGTTCGGCGAAGAAATAAGAAGGCAACGCCTCCCTGAAGACAGCGGTCACCCCTGACCAAGGATTTCGGTCAGGGGTGACCGCTGCTATAAAACAAAAGAAAAACCCTGCCATCGCACCCATCTAGCGATGGCAGGGTCAACATTACTGATGCCTTGCATCCAACAAACTTGTAAACGAGAAAGGCAACCTCTCTCTTCTTCGACCTCCAGCTAACTCTCTACGAACCTTTCGGTTCCATCCCCGAGCTTCCTTGCGGAACAACTTTTGTGTCGAAGAACGGCTCCTCAGCTTTTCTGCTTTGTTTACCGTTTGCAATATTGAGTGTATCACAGATTCTGCGCGACACGCCGAGATTTCGATATATCGAACAAACGATTTCTTTGTTCGATACCGGCATGGTGATTATTGCCGGTTTTCCCTTATCTCCCTTATCTGACGAGGACAATCCGACCGTTCGATATCCAAAATACAAATATCCGGTCCCAAACATGTCGGCGTCAAACAAGTCCTCCCGCCCCCCACACACACAAACCGTGCCGCCATCACGAATGTCGAACAGCCGGCATGAAAAAATCTCCTCTCCGCCCGTCATGCGACGAACGGAGAGGAGACTTATGTTCCCCATACCCTGCCCTCGTCCTTGCGTTCAGTTGACACCCGGTGGTGCTCTGTGAGCCGTTGATATACGCCTGTGCGAGATGAGGACCTGCGCTGTGAGCGTCGTCCCGTCCCGTGGGTTTTGTTACGACGATATGCCAACTCAAGAAATGTGCGATTCGAACGCGGTGGTATCCACCCTGCGCGCAAGGACTACCATCTGAAGACTCAGCTTGCGTTGATGGCGCTTACCGTTCCGCCGTCGCCTTCCATGAGTTCGGTCGACCAGTTCGTGGCCTGGAGCGTGTTGTCAAGCAGGCGGATGCGCTTAGCTATCCGGTCGGCTTCTTTTTGCAGCGCAGCCACATCCACCGTGGGGCGGATCCTGATTTCCGCTCCCCTGGCCCTGTCTGTGCTGGCACTAGCAGACCGGATGAGCTGGCGGTATGCGACCAAACGGGTTCCTTCGCAGTCCTTCTGGGCAATGATCTGCGTGATTGTGCGTCCGTCCACAACGGTGCGATCGTTGGTGAGGTTGATGTTCGCGATGAGAACGGCCAAACGGTCGATCGCCGCGTTAAGAGCGACGAGTAACGCCTGTGGATCCTCAACGGGCTTCTCACCCTCCTGTACCAGCGCAGTGCGTCCCAGACGCACCGACAGGTCATCGATCTTCACCTTGAGATCTGCCCGTTCCTGCAAGGCTTCTGCGAGTTTCATAATCCCCCCCGGCATTCCTTCCGTCATTCCCTCTTCGACGCCTCGTCTATCGTGGTCTCGTCTGCATCATAGCGGGCGAAACCCACGGCTGTTTGTCTTGCGTGTGATTTTATCGAACAGCCATGGGGACGTCAAGTCGGATGGTAGCGCACGGAATATGGCCCATGAGGATGCTGCAGAGCTGAGGCCAGGGCGCGTCACCGAGGGCGCGTCACCGAGCGCCGCGCTACTCCTCGGCCACCAGATCGAGGTAATCGTCGTTCCACAGGTCCTCATCGCCATCGGGCATCAGCAGCACGCGCTCCGGGTTGAGCGCCTCGACAGCGCCCTCATCGTGGGTCACGAGCACAATCGCGCCCTCATATTTCGCAATCGCCTTGAGAATCTCATCGCGAGACGCGGGGTCAAGATTGTTGGTCGGCTCGTCAAGCAGCAGCACGTTCGCGCGGCTCGTCACCAGCGTCGCCAGCGCGAGCCTCGTCTTTTCGCCGCCGGAGAGCACGCCTGCGGGTTTAAGCGCATCATCACCGGAAAACAGGAACGACCCCAGGATTGAGCGCGCCTGCGTGTCGTTGAGCTCCGGTGCCACATGCTGCAGGTTGCCCAGCACCGTGAGCGAATCATCAACGGTGTCGTGCTCCTGAGCGAAGTAGCCGATCTTCGCACCATGGCCGTAGACCACCTCGCCGGTGTCTGGGGTCTCCTCCCCTGCCAGGATGCGCAGCGTCGTCGTCTTGCCCGCGCCGTTGTAACCCAAGATCACCACGCGCGAGCCTTTGTCGATGGCGAGGTTGATGCCCGCGAACACGATATTGCTGCCATACGCCTTCGAAATGTCCTTCGCCATGATGGGCGTGCGGCCGCACGGCGCAGGCTCGGGGAATCGGATGTCCGCCACTTTCTCGGCGCGCTGGGCTTCCTGCGTGCCCTCGAGCAGCCTTTCGGCGCGGCGCATCATGTTTTGCGCTGCCACGGCCTTCGTGGCCTTGGCATGCAGGCGGATGCCCTGCTTCATGAGGCGCTCCGCTTTCTTCTCAGCCACTTCGCGTTCGCGGCGCCGGCGTTCCTCGTCCACCACGCGCTGATGCAGATACGCCTTCCACCCCATCGAATACATGTCAATCTGCGCAAGCTGGGCATCAAGGTGCCACACTTTGTTGACGACCTCGTCGAGGAGTTCGGTGGAGTGGGAAATGACGAGGAAACCACCTTCGAAATTCTTCAGATAACCGCGCAGCCATTCGATGGAGTCAGCATCCAAATGGTTCGTCGGTTCGTCGAGGATCAGCGTGTCGGCGTCGGAGAACAGGATTCGCGCCAATTCGATGCGGCGGCGCTGACCGCCGGACAGCGTGCCCAGCGTCTGCTTGAGCACGTCCTGCGACAATCCCAGCGATTCGCCCATCTTGATGGCTTCGGACTGCGCCGCGTATCCGCCGGCGGTTTCGAAATCCTGCATCGCCTTGTCATAGCGGCGCATTGCCTTTTCCATCACCTTGGGATCGGGGTCGGTCATCTCTTTCTCCGCCTTGCGGATGCGTGAGATGATGCTGGCGATGTCACGGGCGCTCATGACGCGGTCAAGCGCGGACTGGTTGGGGTCGGCTGCATGCGTGGACTGCGGCAGGTAGCCGAGCTTGCCGGTGACGCGCACTTTGCCACCCGAAGGCAGCAGGTCACCGGTGATCACTCGCGTGAGCGTCGTCTTGCCGGCGCCATTGCGGCCCACCAGGCCGATTTTGTCGCCTTTGGTCACGTGGAAGTCAGTGGGCTTGAGCAACTGCCGCGCTCCGATGCGGATTTCCAACTGTTGCGCCTCAATGGGCATGCGCTCCTCCTGACTTGCCGATGATTGTGAATGCTGTCGGTGAACAACCGAAAGCTGAGCCGCCACGCGTGCGACCGACTGCTCATCATATCAAAGCCCGATAGACCACCACGCCCGACAGGCCGCGCCCTGCCGTGCCGATTTACATATCGCACCGAATCTGTTCGCGCCATAATCTGTGTCGAACGAATTGTGACATTCGAACGAATTGTGATGGTTTTGTGGTGGCGACACGCTCTGTGAGGCGTTACTATGGGGATTGGATTCGAAAAGCGCCTCGAACGACGACGTTTCGAACGGTGACGCGTCGCATTGCATCGCACGGCTGCGCCACACTTCGGCATGAAGCGCCTTTGGATCCGGACGAGAAGACAGGTTGCCGGGCAGTGCACGTTCGGCAGTGACTTTTGCAAGCAGGGAGAAGGCATATGTCGTTTTATTCCGACCAGGCTCAGGAGCATTTGGAGCCCCTGGCCGAACGAATGAGGCCGCGTAGGCTTGAGGATGTGATGGGTCAGGAAGAGGTCACCGCCCCTGGCTCCCCGCTCCGCCTCATGGCACAACGCACCACATCCAGCACTATCGCCATCCCGGGCGCCGCATTGCTCTACGGTCCCCCAGGAACCGGCAAGACCACCCTCTCGCAGCTCGTGGCACAGGATTCCGGCCGCCATCTGATGAAGCTTTCCGCCGTGAACCTGCACACCGACGACCTTGTGGCGACGCTCGCCACGATCTCCCGACTGCGCCGTCGCCATGAGGAATGCATCCTGTTCATCGATGAGGTGCACCGCATGCCGCGCGACCAGCAGGACATTTTGCTGCCGGTGATCGAAAAGCGCATGATGGACTTCATCGCCGCCACCACCGAGCCGCCGAGCAGCTGTCTGGCGCCCGCACTCCTCAGCCGTTGCGTGATTGTGCATCTGCACAAGCTCAGCTTCGAGAACCTGGAGGAGATTCTTGACCGCGCCTGCGTGGACGAACGCGGCCTCAAGGGCGCTGTGCGCCTTGATCCTGAGGCCCGCAAGCTCATCATTGTCAGCAGCGGCGGCGACGCCCGTCGAGCCCTGACCACGCTGGAAGCGGCGGCGTCCCGCGCGATTGCCACCGTGAGCGACGGGCAGGTCTCGATCCTCAAGCCGGATGATGTGCGCGCAGTCGTCTCCGACATGGCGAGTTACAGTCTCGAAGACCAAAACAACATGGCGAGTGCGTTCATTAAGTCGATGCGCGGCTCCGACCCGGATGCCACTATCTATTGGGCGACCCGCATGCTCGACGCAGGTGAGGATCCGCGATTCCTCGCCCGTCGTGTTGTCATCACCGCTGCCAAGGACGTGGGCATGGCTGATCCCGCAGCGTTGCGCACCGCCATGAGCGCATGGGAGGCGGTGGAGCGTCTAGGCATGCCGGACGCCCGCACGCCTCTTCTCGAAGCCGCTGTCTATGTTGCCGTGGCGCCGAAGTCCGATTCGATGTTCGAAGCGGCGAAGGCTGCTTCCGACGATATTCGCATCAACGGTATGCGTGGCGATGTGCCGATGTATTTGCGCACGCCCATGGACGACGAGCAGCAGAAGGAAGGCGAAGGCGCCGGATATCTCAATCCACACGACTTCGGCGGGTTCGTGCAGCAAAGCTACATGCCCGAGGGCGTGGGGCGGCGCGTGTACTACAAGCCCAAGGATTCCGGCACGGAGCATCAGCTCATCGCATGGGTGGACTCGTTGCGCAAGTTCAACGATGGAACCCCAGCCGTGGATGCGACAGGAGGCGCGGCGGCAGATGCAGCCGCCACTGCCACCGCTGGTGAAGCAGCCGCAGCTGGAACTGCAGCTGACGGGGGTGCACCTACCGGTGAGGCAAGGCCCGCCGCTTCCGCCCAAGACGCCGCTGTGTCGCAGCAGTCCGCGGATACTGCCAACACAGGAACTCCGCGGGCACGCCATGCCGAGCCCGATAATGTCTCTGACCATGTGGAGGAGGCTGCCTAGAGAGAGCAATGCGTCGTGGCGAGCACCGTGTATCGTGGCAAGCATGAGCATGCCTTCTGATACCGAAGCACCTACCAATTCGTCTGACCGTTCACCATCCGGCTCCAATCTGTCCGACCTGCCCCTGTCCGACCGCTCCCCTGCGGCTCCGGACCTTTCCACAGTGAAAGCGGTGGTTTTTGACGTCGACGACACGATTTGCGATTCGGCTGGCGCGTTCGCCACCGGCATTCGCCTCGTTGTCGACCGCTACATGCCGGGGCTGCCCGAACCGCAGGTGCAACGCGCCATCGAAATCTGGCGGGCGGATCCCCACAAGCATTACCGTCGATACACGCGCGGCGAATGCACTTTCGATGAACAGCGTTTTGCCCGTGCCAACGAGCTCAACGAAGAGTTCGGCGGTCCGCAGATCACGTGGGACGAATACCTCGATGAATGGAAGCCGTTGTTTTGGAATGCTTTCTGCTCGCATTGGAAGGCGCACCCCGATGTGCGCCCCTGCCTAGATCTGTTGGAATCGCACGGCTTTCGTCTCGGTGCGCTCTCGAATGCCAGTGCCGAGCTGCAAACGCGCAAGCTCACGGCATGCGGGTGCGTGGATGACGTGCCGTTGCTGGTGACGATGGACACCTTCGGTTTTGGCAAGCCTGATCCGCGTGTGTTCCAAGAAGCTACGCGTCGTTTGGAATTGCTGCCTGGCGAGGTGGCGTATGTGGGCGATGAGTTCGATATCGACGCCCAGGCGGCATGCAAGGCGGGTTTGCATGGGTTCTGGATCGACCGGCCGAGCCGGCATTTGGATTCGCGCGGCGAGCAGCTGCCCGTTGACGTGTCAGGTTCGACGGATGAAAGCGCGCAACAGGTGATTCGAGTGGAATCGCTCACCCAGATGGCGCAGATGCTCGTGGAATCGCATCGTTAGAGCGATTCGCGCAGCGCTGCCGATGCGTGCCACGCCACGCTGTGCCACGCTGTTGCGCGCAGATACGAGAAGGGCGGGCGCACCATGCCATGTGGTGCGCCCGCCCTCTTCAATGGATTGCGATCAATCAGTCGAACAGCGTCGTGTAGATGTCCTGATAATCAAGGCTCACAGTATCGCCGTCGATGGTCGCCTTCACCATGCCGCCGCTCCAGTACGAGCCACCTCCATACACCGTCGTGCTTTCGTCGTAGGGTGTAGAGTCCTCATACTGCTCGGTGTAGTTCACTTTGACGGAGCCATTGTCACTGACTTCGAATGTTGTCTTGCCATTCTCGGTTGTGGGCATTAGCAGTTCGCTGGCATCGATGTTGGGCTGATCAGCGACTTCTGCACTCTTGAACGTGTATTTCCAGTCGGCGAAGTCGGGGTCAGAGTACTTCTTCGTGATATAGCTGGCGTTGATATAGCACGAGTTGTCGTCTGCTCCCCCAGCGTTTGCGTTGTCCACGCACTTCTTCTGGTGGTCCTTGAGCTGATTGGTGATCTCGGTGGCGAGAGCGTCGCTTGCTGTGACGCTCACACCGAGGATGACGCCGCTTTGAGCGGGCACCGTGTAGCTGCTTTTCTGAGTGGTGGACATCAGGGAATGGCTGTCAACGATCGTTGCATCCATGTACTTGCTAGGTGACTGTGCTGTCACATCGTAGTCACCCGGGTATGCCGGCACTGCGATCAGGTCAGTCTTGCTTGCTGACGCGAGGCCGTTGTCCGAGTCGTCTGAATCCAACGAGGAGGAGTCGTCTGAGCCTAACGAATAGAAGGAATCCGGAGTGCTGATGCCGGTATTGGTGTAGTTGCTGTCGGCGGTGGGCGTCTTGCCATTGATGGATACGGTGGCGTAGGATGTCGACGAAACGATGATTACGCCGAGCAGAGACTTCTCGAAGCTCCACGTGGTGTTCAGGAATTTACCCGACTTCTTGACAATGACGCTCACATCGCTCGATGTGTTGCCATTCACCGTGTAAGAGACGGGCAGCGAGTATTCCGTGCTGGACAGCTGCTTGGGGTCACCCACCTTGACAGAGCTGATGCGCTTGCTCACGTCAGGGATGATGCCGTCTTGAAGCAGCACCCTCTGCGCGTCGGTGAGGCCTGGGTCGGCGATGTCGGCGGCGATGCCGTAGTTGCCGTCAGCCAAAGCGTTCATGTAGTTTTCGACAATCGTCCTGGGGTCTTTCTTGCTCTCGCTGACACGCGCAATCGTCACTGCGGAAGTGATTGCAACGATTACAATCACCGCAATCAGCAAAATAAAGATCTTGGTTTTCGCGCCCATCGGCTTTTTTGCAGCGACTGGCTGCTGCGGAACGGCCATCGGCATGTTTGGCGCGGCTTGCGGTGTGGTCGGAGCCGCCATTGGCATTGTCGGCGCGGCCTGGGGCGTGGTGGGCGCAGCCATGGGCATGACTGGCGCGGTTTGAGGCATGGTGGGTGTGACCGGAGCGGCCTGAGGCATGACCGGAGCGGCCATCGGAGTAGCAGGCGCTGCCTGGGGCATGACCGGCGCAGTCTGGGGAACAGCCTGGGGCGCGGTCTGCGCGGCGGCGTTTGCCGGATTCTCCATGCCGGCAGGATTGTTGGGGATAAATGACGGCTGAGGATTCCCCTCTGTCATGGTGTCTCCTTTTCACTCTCTTTTTGACACGTAATCAGTGAAACTCTAACATGAACCGAACGCCAAACGCTGGATGTTCGATACGCGTTCGATGTTCGAATGGACGGCGCGTCGAAACATGACAGCGGGTGAATTGTCACGTGGTGCGCAGTTATGCGGTTGGCATGGGGCGCAGCGATGTGATGCACAGTGACGTGAAGCACATTCGCGCGATAAAAATTGCGCCGGGCAGTTCATCGGAACCGCACGGCGCAATCAAATACTTAAATTATTGAACACCCGGATGGGAGCCGCTCACCATATGCAGGTGATGAGCGTGATGATCGCCAATCCACCCTGCTTGAGGATGATGAGCGGATTGCTCGTGAAGCTGCCGTATGCCGCCACAAGAACGATGTACGCCATGAGACACACGACCGCAGTCTTGCTGGCGAACACGAACACCGCGAGCAAAATCAGCACCGCGATCAGGCCGTTGTATACGCCCTGGTTCTTGAACAGTGTCGTGACTGAATTGCGCCGCAGTTCCTCGCGGCTCATGCCGAATGTCTTCGCTGTCAGGTCGGAATCCGTCGCGAAGGTCTCCATCCACATGATGAAAAGGAATTCAGCCGCCACCAATGTGGCAAAAATATCAGTAACAATCGTCATGCTGCAATCGTACCGTGTGACGCCAGCGCAACGTGGCATCAAATGCGATGTGCCAGCGCAACCGGTGATATCGGTGATATCAGCGCAGAGGAATCTCGCATCGCTTAGGTTTCTTTCAACAAACCCGCGATAAACTGTGCACTATGACCTTGCTCCAACTCAAATACATCGTGAAAATCGTGGAATGCGGTTCCATGAACGAAGCCTCCCATGAGCTCTACATCTCGCAGCCCGCGCTGTCGTCAGCGGTCAAGGAACTCGAGAAAGAGATGGGCATCGAGATTTTCACCCGCTCCTCCCAAGGCATTGCGCTCACCGTGGATGGCGCGGAATTCCTCACCTACGCGCGGCAGATTCTCGACCAAACCGACCTGCTTGAGGAACGATACAAGCACACGAAGCCGCGCCGCCAGCTGTGCCAGGTGAGCACACAGCATTACATGTTTTCCGTTGAAGCGTTCGTGAAGATGATGCACGAAATCGACTCCGACGAATACGAGTTCACAATCCGTGAGACGCGCACGAAGGACATCATCAATCAGGTCGCCAACATGCAGTCCGAGCTGGGTATCATCTACCTGTCGGACTTCAACAAGGATGTGATCGGCAAGCTGCTGCGCGAAAAGCACCTCGTGTTCCACCCGCTGTTCGAGGCGAACCTGCATGTGTTCATCAGCCGCAAGAACCCGCTTGCCGCCAAGCGCCGGGTAACGATGGACGACTTGAAGCCGTATCCGTTCATTCAATACGACCAAGGCGAGGAAGGCAGCTTCTATTTCGCCGAGGAAGCCGTGTGGCCTGAGTATTCCCCCAAGCAGATCAACGTGACCGACCGCGCGACGATCCTCAACTTCATCGTGGGCCTCAACGGCTACACCGTGTGCACAGGCATCGACAACGAGGATCTCAACAACGAGAAGATCATCACGATTCCGCTCGACACCGACAAGACGATGTTGCTCGGTTGGATCACCAACGAGCGCGCCAATCTGTCGAACGCCGCCCAGCTCTACCTCGCCAAGCTGCGCGAGGTGATTGTGGAGCAAGGCTACACCCTCATCGACAGCGGTGACAGCAAGGGTGGCAAGAACGCTGAGGCTGATGCCGGTGATCGGGACGGAGCTGCGACCGACGCTGCGGTCGGCAAGACACCCACCGCTGCGCGGAACAGTGCAAAGTCCAGAACCAGTGCCGCGAAATGACCACGCTCAGCAGCCGCCTTTGATCGTGGGTTGATTGGGTTCGGCTGAGATTCCTCCACTGCTATCTGTTTCTTCGATAATGTGCCAGTCGTTGCTCGCACCTTTGCGATAACACGCAATGTGCTAGTAGCGGCTGGCACATTGCGTATATTCCGGAAGATGCCAGCGGAGGGATGGACCAGTTTGCTGGGGTGTTTACTCGGCGGCGTGGTGGTTTGCTGCTTATGTGTGAGTGGTGGCTGGCACATTGAGGGGCCGGGGCCAGGGGCTGGTTCTCGGATTGGCTTGTTTACTGGGCACCTGGCACTCCCTCCACCCTGCTGGGCGCTTATGTGTGAGTGGCGGCTGGCACATTGAGGGGCCGGACCCAGAGGCCGGTTCCAGGATTGGCTTGTTTGCTGGGATGTTGACGCGGTGGTGTTGCGGTTTGTTGCTTATGTGCCAGTGGTGGCTGGCACATAAGCAACCCCGCTAGGCGAATGTCGGGAAAATCCCCGCATCTGCCCTACTCCCGCCACTTCCCTGCTCCGCTCACTGCGTAAAGCGGCAAAGATCGTTGGCGGCGTTCTCGCCACTGCGCTTGTCGCTGGGGGTCTTCGCCGTCGTGAAGTGGTAGCGCGAATCGCCGCCATACTCGAGCACATAATGGTTGTTGACCCGTACCCGCTCGTATCCTAGCTTTTCCAACTCGCGGAAGAGTTCAGCGCCAGGGCGGATGAACAGCGGCGCGATGTTTTTGATCTGCGCGCGCCGCTGCTCGTGGAGTTTACGGTATCGGTTTGCCTCAAGCACGTCGGAATACACATCCGACCGGCGAGAGCGCTTGTCTGACGGCAGCTCGCGCAGCGCTTCGTCAACCGCTTCAAGTACGTAGTCCTGCACTTCGCCTGGGAACAGGTCGTGTTCCGTGCCGTAGGTGAGCAGCGTCTCGCGGCCGCCGCTGAAAGTCCGGTCGGCCAACTCGTTGTTCTCGCGCTTGAGCTGAGCCACCTGCTCTTGGTACTGCGCGTTGCTGCGGCGCAATCCGTCGATCTCGTCCTGATAATGCCGCTGCAATTCGGCGAGGCTCTTCTCCTGCTCGTCGAGCAGATCCTGCAATGCCTTCATGTCTTGCTGTTGCTTGCGTTGGGCGTCGCGGTCGACATCATTCTCGAAGCGCTTCGCGGCGTTGAACTGGCGCAGCTTCTCGTCTTTGGCAATGTTTTGCTGCTTCTGTTCGTGCAACTGCGATTGCGTTTCGTCAAGCTGGCGCTTGAGCTGCTGCATCTGCGCGTCATGGTCTGCATCGGCGTTGGCCTTTCGACTGGCGGCGTCGGCCTGCCGCTCCATGATGGTGCGGATCTTGTTTTGCAAGGTCTGGTTGGCAGATGCCACCTTCTCGTAGCTGTGCTGCGCATCGTCCGCCTTGTGGTCGAGGATGAGCGCCGTCACGCCACTCCACGTTTGTTCTTCGGGAACCTCTTCAAGACGGCGTTGCTGCACGAGGCAGCGCTTCGCGGATTGGCGCAGCTGCTCGTCCACGTCCTCGGCGGCCATGTGGCGCGGGATGAAGAATGAATCCGGCATCATGGCCTTGCCAGAATCCGTCGGCCAGTACAACGCCATGGGACTATCCTTCACCAACTCGCACTTGCACTCACGGGAAAGTTTGCCGTAATCCGCATCCGTCGACGGACCGATGACCACGTGCGCGATTCCTTTGACCTGCGACGCAAGGTGCGTGGCGTCGACCGCAGTGCTGCCGTCACCATCGCGTGGCACGTAGATGATGGGCAGTCGGATGTCGTCCGCCCCGCGGATCGCGGCGGAGAATCCCTCTCGCTGCTCCTTGGTGGCTGCGTCGAGGTCCAAAGGCCGGCGGCTCATGGGAAGGTGCCCGTCATCGCTCAGATAGCCGCCATCCTCCAGCAGCGAAATAAGCAAGGGCGCGGAGAAATCATCCTCGGGGTTCGCGCCGCGACGATATGTGCGGCTCAGCTCAATCTCGAGCATGCGAGCGGTGAGGTTGAGCACGTAATCGCTGTACCAGTGCACGCCGTCGCGCACCTTCTCTTGGCGGATGGCGATGATATGCGAGGCGCGCAGTCGCGCACGCACCATCTGGTATTCGGCTTCGCTCATGCGCTGCGGCTTGCCGTTCGCCTGGCGTCGGGTAGCGGGACGGCGCGATCCTCCCCTGCCTTGATTGGGCAGCCTTCTGGGAGCAGCGTCACGCGAATCATCGCCGTATTCCTTTATCGTGAGCTGCAACTGCGGGGTGCCGTATTTTGCGTTTCGCACGCCTGGCTTCCAATCGATGCCGGGGATGCGGTTTTCTTCCCGTGGATTTTTCTCGATACATTCGATGACGAGCCCGATGAACGCATCGGCGTTGAGCGTGTATTTGGTGCCCAGCAGGCTTGAATACAACAGCATGACTGCTCCCTTCTATTGCTTTCTGTTGTTTTATTGCCTTCGTTGCCTTCTCTCAGGCTGCTGCATTATCGTTGCCGCGCTGTCATGGCCGCCTGGATGTCAGAGCTCCGTGGTTTCAGAGCTCCGTAGTTCCAGAGCTTTGCCAGATGGCCATGACTTCGCGACTCCCCGATTCGTCAGTCAACCCAATCTTCCACTTTCGCCGCTTTCGCGGGATCGTAAGCGTCCGGCTCCACCACGATGTCAAGCGTGTAATACGGTATCGCGGCGCGCAGCTGCTCTTCCAAGCGGTTGATGGCGACCGTGTCGTCCAGCTCGGTTTCGTTGCGGAACTGCACTTTGAGCAAAACGAGGATACGCTTTTCGGACAGGTGGATCGCGGCGGGGTCGGCAAGCACGCGCTCGACATCGGGATTGCGCGCCAGCACAGACGAGATGATCTGGTACGTATGCTCGCTCGCGCCTTCGCCGATGAGCAGTGAGGCGACCTGCCAGCCCAGCAGCAGCGCGCCGATAATCAGCAGGACGCCGATGCTGGTGCCGCCGATCGCATCCCAGATTTCATCGCCTGTCGCGATGGCGACCGCAGTGCCGATGAACGCGAACGCCAGGCCAATCACAGCCAGCGTGTCTTCCGCCAGCACGACCGCAATGTCGGATGATTTCGTGCCGCGCCAGAACTTCCACAGGCTGAAACGTCCCGGATTGTGTGTTTCGGCGAAGCGCTCCTTGGCTTCCTTGATGCCATTGTGCAGGCTCCACGATTCGATGAGCGCACACACGAGGGTCACGACGAGCACAACAATCATCTTGCTCGTGTCCACCGCGTGCGCCTCCGGACCGCCGCTTGCGACAGCGCGGATCTTCGCAATGGATTCGCTCGCCGAATACACGCCGCCAATGGCGAACAGCGACACCGCCACGATGAACGACGCCAGATAGCGGGCGCGTGACCATCCGAGCGGATGCTTGCGGCTGGGCGGGCGGTGCGACAGCTTGTTGCCGATGATCAGCGTCAGCTCGTTGCCGGAGTCCGCAAGGCTATGCACGCTTTCTGACAGCATCGAGGCGGATCGCGTGAACAGGAACACCGCGAATTTGACCAGCGCCACCAGGATGTTCGCCACGAGCGCGGCGATGACCGCGATGCCGATTTTGGCGCTCTTGCGATCCGTGCCGTTGGGACCGAGATCATGATTCATGGCGGCGTTGCCTTCCGGCTGCGGCTGCCGCAGGGTCGGCGGTTGTTTGATGGCCGGTGCCGCCGCGGCGGTAGCTGTCGGCGCAGTCTCCTGCTGTGCTTGCTCGTGAAGGTTCGTATTGCTATCGGTGTGCGTACGCGCACTGCTTTGTGTGCTTCCCATGTTTTTCAGTGTACTCGGCAGGTGCGGGATTGGCAGGCCGGAGTGGCTGAACGCCGGCATTTGCCGCTTTGATGGTGCTAGTCTGTTTTTGTTGTCGCTGATCCCAAGCGACAACAACCCAGCGTCGAGGATAGAAGGGTTTGGGAAGATGGAGTTCATCGAGAAGCCTCAGAGCGAACTTGCTTTTGAAAAGCAATTGATCGACTATCTGCAGCACATCGGTGGGACGAAGCAGTGGGAGTATCGTGCTGATATCAAGACCACGGAAGGGCTGTGGACGAACTTCCGTGAGATTTTGGAACGTAATAATTGGGACAAGCTCCAAGGGAAGCTGTTGAGCGATCAGGAGTTCGCGCAGGTCCAAAAGGAGATCTGCGCCCTCACGTCCCCGTTCAAAGCAGGGCAGTGGATTTACGGAGTCAATGGCGTGACCCAGGTGCAGATTCAACGCGACGATTCCAACGGCGGAGCACCCACGTACCTCACCGTCTTCGACCAGGATCAGGTAGGCGCAGGCAACACCACATATCAGATAGTCAACCAAATCAAGCGCGAGCACGTCCAGGCAGGCGCGCCCAACTGCCGTTTCGACACCACCCTCCTCATCAACGGCCTTCCGATCATCCAGATCGAGGAAAAGGCCACGAGCCATGATCCCATGGAAGCGATGAACCAGATGCGGCAGTATGCCAGCTGGGACATGTACGGCGATATCTTCTCCACCCTGCAGATTCTCATCGGCATGACCCCCACAGACGTCCACTACATGGCAAACACCGATGCCGACTCCTTCAACACCGCGTTCGCATTCCGCTGGCAGCATGAGAAAGACAGCTCCCCTGTCTACGATTGGAAGGAGTTCTGCAATCTGTTCCTGTCCATCCCCCAGGCTCACCGGATGGCAACTAACTACATGATTCTTGACAACTCACCCAAGCACAACAAGCTCATCGTCATGCGCCCCTATCAGGTGTATGCCACGAAGCGTGTTCTCGAGAAGCTTCGAAACCACACCTTCGGTACCGACGCACAGGAAGTCGGCTATGTGTGGCATACCACCGGCTCAGGCAAAACCATCAGCAGCTTCAAGACAGCATGGCTCGCGGCGCGCCTGCCCAACGTCGACAAGGTCGTGTTCGTCGTGGACCGCAGGGCGCTGACGAAGCAAACCTTCGAGGACTACCAGGCCTACGACCCCGATTACGACCCGGAATCCACCTCCGACAAGAAGGCCGGTATCATCACAGACACCGCCAATGTGCGCGATCTCAAGCGCAAGCTGTCGAGCACCTCCACCAAGGACTCGATCATCGTCACGTCCATCCAGAAGCTCGCGAAGCTCTCCTCGAGCGCATCATTCCCCCGTCAAGACAAGAAGAACACTGTGTTCATCGTCGACGAGGCGCACCGCTCCACGAACGGCGAGATGATCCGCGTGATCAAGAACAAGTTCCCCCGTTCCGCATGGGTCGGCTACACAGGAACCCCTGCCTTCGAGGGAGACCTGACCTACAAGGCGTTCGGCCCGCTCATCCACGCATACACCATTCGCGAAGCCATCGCAGACAAGAACGTGCTGGGCTTTAAGGTGGACTTCGAACATACGCTTCCCGATGATGAGATTCGCGAGAAGGTGCTCCCCGCCATTCTCGCCGAGCGCAATCCGGACCTCAGCGAAGGCGAGATCGATGATCAAATCGCCCGTATGTCCAGCGACGAAGCCGAACGCCTCGTCGATTCGGGCATCTATGACTCGAATCCGCACCATATCGAGAAGGTGGTGGAAGACATCGTCACCAAGTGGCGCAACCGTTCGAAAGAGTTCCGCTACAACGCCATCCTCACCACCCACGTGCGCGGGGGTGGATCCTCGATCCCGATGGCGCTCGCATACTACGAGGAGTTCAAGAAGGCAAATGCCAAGCTGGTCGAAGAAGGCAAGCAGCCGATCAAGGTCGCGGTGACGTTCTCGTGGTCCACTGACAATGGCGATAACCAGTATGCGAACAACCTTGGGCTGCGTACCGCAATTAAGGACTACGACCAGACCTTCGGCACCAGCTGGTGCCAGGACGACCTCAACGTCGATGGCTATTTCAACGATGTGATGGAAAGGCTCGCCGACAAGCAGCGTGAGGGTGAAAAACTCGACCTCGCCATCGTGGTGGATCAGCTTCTGACGGGATACGATGCCCCCAAGCTCAACACACTTTATGTTGACCGAGTGCTTGCCGGCGCGAACCTCATTCAGGCATATTCGCGTACGAACCGCGTAGAGGATTCAAGCGCCAAGCCGTTCGGCCACATCGTCAATTACCGATACCCCACCACCTCCAAGAAGCTGATGGATGAGGCGATTGGCAAGTACGCGAATCGCGATTCCGCCAACGTCCAGGAAAAGCTGCCCATCGACACTGACGACCTGTCTTCGGTTCTCGCGGAGCCGTATGATAACGCCGCCGCGAAGACGAAGAAGATTGTCGATGAGATCCGTGAATTGACGGATGGCTTTGCTCGCACGCCGCAGAGCGAGGAGGAACAAGCCCACATCCACCAGCTTGTCCAGGAGCTCAGCGACAACGTGGGCAGGCTCAAGCAGTACGACGAATTCGACTACGAGAACCCGGACAAGCTGTATGACGATCTCGGCATCGACCAGAAGGAATACGAGTGGACCGTCACGACGCTTTTCCTCGATACTGCCCCGGCCGACCCCGTCAATCCGGTGGATCCCGTAGACCCCGACGACAAGCCGCTGCTCGACATGGATTCGCTGCACTTCAGGGTCGAGCACATCTCTGATGTACGTGTGAACTTCGACTACATCGCGAAACTCCTCGCCGACCTGATCAACGCCGTCCACGAGGATTCCGACGACGTGGATAAGAAATACACCGTCCTCAGAGACCATGCTAACGCCATGGAGAACCGCACGCAGGCAAATCGCATCATCCGAACGGCGGATGCCGCGATGAACCACGAGCTCGAAGAGACGCAGAGACTCACCTACCCCGTCAAGCCGGAGCACATCACCAATATCGTGAACAAGTACACCGAGGAAAGCCAGCGCAGCCAGATCGTGGGCTTCCGAAAAAAGTGGGGCTTGGTTGATGTTGAGTCCGCTCAGCTGCTCATCGAGAAAATCATCAGGCGTCATACCAAGGGAACGTCTGACCTTAACCAAGGAAGCGAATTCGAGCGCCTGTACAAGGGCGCGATCATGAGCGACGGAGTGGCCTGCTACTACCAGAGCGACGCCGAGGATCCCGAGGTCCGGGAGATGTCACGTCTGCAGTACCGCAACAAGCTGCACGAAGCCCTCCAGAACTTCGCCGATCGGATGACCAAGTACTGACCCGCAAGGACTGACCTCTGGCCAATCACCACAAAACACTCATAAAGAACAGGAACAGACATGACAGACCAGAACGAATCCGAACATATCTCCGACGAGCAGCGCGCGAAGAACCTCACCTCCCAGCTGTGGGCGATGGCGAACGCACTGCGTGGAAAAATGGATGCCAGCGAGTTCCGCGACTACATTCTCGGCTTCATCTTCTACCGCTACCTCTCCGCCAAGCAGGAGCGTTTCCTGAAGAATTCAGGGCTTCTGACCATGAAGGACGGCGAGGACATCAATGACGCCTATGCCCGGGACGTCGAGCAGGAGGGGCTGGATGAATGGCACCAGGCCCTTTCCGAGGAACTCGGCTACGCCATTGACCCGGAAGACACGTGGGCGACTCTCGTCCGCAAGGTCAAGGACCAGCAGGTGCGCCCCGAGGACTTCGGCAACATCTTCGATCACTTCAAGCAGAACGCACAGCTCAATGCAGATGCCAGTCGCGACTTCCGTGACGTGTTTGACGACATCAACCTCATGAACTCGTCTCTGGGCAACTCAACCGCCGCGCGCACGAAGGCGCTGGCGGACTTGGTGGAACGCATCGACGAGGTGAACTTCCTGGATGAATCCGGGCACGACATCCTGGGCAACGTCTACGAGTACCTCATCGCACAGTTCGCCGGCAACAGCGGCAAAAAGGCAGGCGAGTTCTACACCCCGCACGAAGTGTCGCGTGTGCTGGCCGGTCTCGTCACCTATGTGCCGGAGGATTCGAGCGACACGGAGAAGACTGCGGTGCATGCCCCCGGCGTGGATTTCGACGTCTATGACCCCACGTGCGGATCGGGGTCACTCCTGCTCACGGTGCAGGGCGAACTGAGGAAGGCGAACAACGGTGAGCTGCCCGCCGACAAGCATGTGCATTTCTACGGACAGGAACTCAACCGCACCACATACAACCTCGCGCGCATGAACCTCATGATGCACGACGTGGACTACCAGTGGATGGATCTGCGCAACGCCGACACTCTCGAGCAGGATTGGCCGGACGGCATCGACAGCAACGGAATCGACCATCCGCGCTCCTTCGATGCTGTGGTAGCCAACCCGCCGTATTCGCAGCATTGGGACAACTCGGAATCCAAGCTGAAGGATCCCCGTTTCAAGGACTTCGGCAAGCTCGCACCCAAGTCCAAGGCCGACTACGCCTTCGTGGAGCATTGCCTCTACCATCTCAAGCCCACCGGGCGCATGGCCATTGTGCTCCCCCACGGCGTGCTGTTCCGTGGCGCTGCCGAAGGCACCATCCGCCGCGCCATCATCGACAAGAACTACCTCGATGCCGTGATCGGCATGCCGAGCAACCTGTTCTACTCCACGTCGATTCCGACCGTCGTGCTGGTATTCCGCAAAGACAGGACGACGAACGACATCCTCTTCATCGACGCCTCCCAAAATTTCGAAAAGGGCAAGAACCAGAACCGCCTGCGCGATGAAGACATCCAGAAGATCATCGACACCTATGCCGCCCGCAAAGACGTGGACAAGTACGCTCACGTTGCGTCGCTCGACGAAATCAAGGAGAACGACTACAACCTGAACATCCCCCGTTACGTGGACACTTTCGAGGAAGAGGAACCCATCGATCTCGACGAAGTCAACCGCGAGCTCGAGAGCAATGCTAAGGAGATGGAACGCCTCGAAAAGGAACTCCAGGCCATGATCGACCAGCTCGTTCCCACGTCGGCGATGAACGACGATGGGTCGGAGCAGTCCGGCAAGGAAGCAACATCGGAGGCGCAGGAATGACCGAATTCCATGATTTGCCACAAGACGAGCAACGCCGACTGATTTACCCGGAAATCATCCGCGTCGTTCGTCTGCTGGGCGGACGCGCAACGCGTGCCCAGATTCGTGAGGAATTGAAGAATTCCTCACGAATCATCGATGTAGAGACGATCACTGCGGAGAAGGACTCCCCGAACCGGCCCGGCGAGACGTTCCGCCCCTTCGACTTCCCCTTCTACATGAGTATCAAGGACCTGGTCTTCACTGGGTACCTGTCTGACGAAGACAGGCATACGGTTGCCCTGACGGACAAGGGCCGTGAAGTGGACATGAATTCATGGGATCTCATGAAGGAAGTGTTCAAGCCGGCTCGTGCGGAGTGGAACCGCCGTGCGAAACGCAACAAGCAATTGCGTGAAGCCAACTCGGAGAATTCCGTGCAACCTGTCGAGACCGAAGCACCTGTGTCTACCGTGGAACAGGCGGAAGACACGGGTGATGCCATCGAACAAACTGAGATGTCGCTTCCCGAATCCGAAGACCCTGAAATCGAGTTCCAATCTAGGCTTCACAACGCGCTCATGGGCCTGACGCCGATACGGTTTGAGGAATTCGCCCGCGAGCTGGTGAAGGAAATGGGCGTCACCATTGACCCCGACCTCGGCATCAAAGCAACGGGTGATGGCGGGATTGACGGCTTCGGCTACGTGACTGGCGACGATTTTCGGACCACTCGCGTCGCCATCCAGGCTAAGCGTTGGCAGGGAACGGTGTCCAGCCCGGAGATTGACCGATTCCGTGGCGCAATGGACAAGTTCAACGCCGAATACGGTATCTTCATCACCACGTCCGACTTTTCGCAGGACGCCGTCCGCGCATCTCGTTCCTACACACGGATGGTCACGCTGATTAATGGCACGAAAATCGCCGAACTCGTCAGGCGCTATCATCTGCACGCCCAAGAAGTCACGGCATGGGTGCTTGATGACGATTTCTTCCATCCCGACCGGGTTTAGCACACCCAAGAATGTGCATTGATTTTCACGAACACGAGGTAATAATGGCCAAGAAGAACAGCAAGAAAACGGTGCCAGAACTGCGTTTCCGCGGCTTCACTGACCCTTGGGAGCAGCGACAGTTGGGCGAGGTGGGTTCAGCTACTAGTGGCGTGGGTTTCCCGGATGCTGAGCAGGGAGGCACCGACGGCCTTCCGTTCTACAAGGTATCCGACATGAACTTGTCGGGAAATGAATCAGTGATGTCTGCTTCAAGCAATTACGTGTCTGCTGAGCAAGTCGTGAAAAACCACTGGAAACCGATTACGACGGTTCCCGCGATTATTTTCGCAAAGGTCGGCGCGGCCGTCTTTCTTGACAGAAAGCGCGTTGCAGCTACTCCATTTCTCATGGATAACAACATGATGGCATACATTCCCGATGGGAAATCATGGGACGTTGATTTCTGCCTTTCGGCATTCAACCGAATTCGGCTCTCGAATCTGGCTCGCATCGGTGCCCTGCCTTCAATCAACGCATCAGACGTTGAACAGCATCACATTGCTCTACCGGGTCTCCCCGAGCAGCGCCTCATCGGCCGGTTCTTCTCCACCCTCGACAGCCTTATCGCCGCCGCCGAGCGACAGGAGGCCCTCCTCAGGCAGAAGAAACAAGCCTACCTGCAGCTCATGTTCCCACGGGAAGGCGAAACCGAACCACGCCTAAGATTCACCGGATTCAGTGGAGAATGGGAGACGCAACAGTTTGGTGAGTTGTATGCCCCGTCGCGCGAAAAGAACGACGGGAGTTTCTCCGCAAAGGACATCATCTCGGTGGCGGGAATGCGGTACGCGTCCCGTGAGCCCGCGGACTCCAGCGATGACTACATGCGGACATACAACGTGATGAGGGTCGGGGACATCGCTTTCGAAGGGCATACATCGAATGAATTCGCTTTCGGCAGGTTCGTCGAGAACGACCTAGGAGACGGCATCGTTTCCCATGTCTTTGTGGTGCTGAGGCCGATTCCTGGGCGTAGGTATAATCTCGCGTTCTGGAAAGAGGCGATACACGACGAGCTCCTCATGCGGCGGATCCTCGCCCGAAGCACGAAACGCTCGACAATGATGCACGAAATCGTCGTTCCCGACTTCCTCAAGGAAACCGTCCGGGTTCCCTCGTTGCCTGAGCAACAGGAAATCGGAAAGTTCTTTACGACGCTTGATAGCACTATCGACATATTCAGAAAGAGGGTCGAGCTCCTTAAGAAGCAGAAGAGCGCATACCTCCAAAGCATGTTCATCTAAGTACGCGATGCGTGTCTCCCGCGATGTACATGAGAGACACGCATCGCGAGATGTCATATGAACATTCTTTGCGAGTAGGCGCGTTTCATTGTTCGGAGAGTTTCAGCGTGTCTTCCGACGATTCCAATGAGATGGTCCAATCGTGTGAAGAACTTGCCTATACATTGCTCCTCTTGATTTGTGGCGATTGAAATCGGTGTTTGCAGCAATTCCTTCGATGTGATGGCATCGAGCACCGATCCTGAACTTACCCGATTCCAGTGGCCAGATGTTTTCAAACGTTCCAAGGAATAGCGAAGAAAACTATTTCCGGGAATGCCAGCAAATCCGCGGCCTATACAAGCCGGAACCGGAGTAACGGCCACATCGCCAACAGGTGCGCGTACGCTAACCAGGAGTGTGCCCGCCGGCACAACCTTCGTTGGGCGCGATGTCCAGACGCGCGGCACGAAGACTCCGTCAGCGATGTCAGTATTCCCTTGTGCAAGCGCGACACCATTCTGATTGTCGCTTGAATATCTGCCTTCCGGCGATTGACCAATGACAACTTCCGCCACCTCTCCCAACTGTCGCTGCTCCCAGTCGCCGCTGAACCCATTGGACCTCAGCCGGGGCTGGGTTTCTCCTTCTTGGGGGAACATGAGCTGCAGGTAGGCTTGTTTCTTCTGTCTGAGAAGGGCCTCCTGTCGCTCGGCGGCGGCGATAAGGGAATCAAGGGTGGAGAAGAACTGGCCGATCTTTTGCTGTTCGGATAAAGAGGGTACAGCGACGACCTCCTTGAGGAAGTCGGGGACGACGATTTCATGCATCATCGTCGACCGCTTCGTGCTCCGGGCGAGGATCCGCTTCATGAGGAACTCATCATGTATCGCCTCTTTCCAGAACGCGAGATCATACCTACGCCCTGGAAGAGGCCTGAGCACCACGAAGACATGGGAAATGATGCCGTCTCCTAGGTCGTTCTCGACGAACCTGCCGAAAGCGAATTCATTCGATGTATGCCCTTCGAAAGCGATGTCCCCGACTCTCATCACGTTGTACGTCCGCATGTAATCGTCGGTGGAGTTGGAGGATTCACGGGACGCATATCGCATGCCAGCCACGGAGATGATGTCCCTGGCTGAGAAAGCACCATTGTTCTTCTCACGCGACGGTGCATACAACTCTCCCAACTGTCGCTGCTCCCAAGGATGAGAATCCGTTCCAAGCTCTCCCGTTTGACAGGAAATTTGAGAAATGTTTGTGCTGTATCGATTGGTTTGAGTTGCTACCACGGTGCATCACTATGAGTAGAACGCTGCAGAGAATAATGTCAGGCCACACGATTGGAAAACGAGTTTGCACCATGTCGAGCATTGCTGAGTGGTGAACATACAATGACTGTCTCCGCTGGCTGCTGCAGGCATTTCTGCCTCCTCTTATGCCTGCCGCCACGCTTGGGAGCAGCGACAGTTGGGAGAAGTTGTTTCTGCTAGCGGCATCAAGAACAGAGAACAGAAGGATCTCCAAAGTTATTCCATTTCAAATCAATCAGGGTTTATCCCGCAATCAGAACAATTCGATAACGGTGGAAAGCCTCTCGACGCAGACAAAAGTTCATACTGGATAGTCGCGCCACATTCTTTCGCATACAACCCCGCCAGAATCAACGTAGGCTCGATTGGTTACTGGAACGGCGAGAAGCCAGTCATTGTCAGTTCGCTATACGAGGTATTCCAAACGCATGAATCCGTGGATGACTCTTTTCTTTCCGACTGGTTTCGGACACGTTTGTTCACAAATCAAATCGCAAAACGCCAGGAAGGCGGAGTGCGACAGTATTTTTTCTTCGACAAACTGCAAGAAAGTCGGATTCGCCTTCCCTCCCTGCCCGAGCAGCGCCGCATCGGCGAGTTCTTTTCCGCCCTCGACAGCCTTATCGCCGCCGCCGAGCGACAGGAGGCCCTCCTCAAGCAGAAGAAACAAGCCTACCTGCAGCTCATGTTCCCACAGGAAGGAGAAACCCGGCCCCGGCTGAGGTTCAATGGGTTCAGCGGTGAATGGGAGTCATTGCAACTAGGCAAGCTCTATGAGAAGAACACCGAGCGTAACGGGAATCAGTTTGATGCAGGAAAGACTCTCTCCGTTTCTTCCATGACTTTCAACGCTTTTGGTAACGGAGCGGCGGAGGAATCCCTGACAACGTATAAGGTTCTTCGTATCGGCGATGCAGCCTTCGAGGGACATACATCGAATGAATTTGCGTTCGGCAGGTTCGTTGTGAACACCATCGGAGATGGGATAATGTCGCCTCGCTTTACAGCGATTAGACCGACTGCCCGGTGGCGGCAATCGTGCGATCTGGATTTCTGGTCGTGCTATCTGCACGACGAGAACGTGATGAAGCGCATTCTTGTTCGCAGTACAAAGCGCGGCACCATGATGAACGAACTTGTCCTCGATGATTTCTTTACGGAAAGAATCCGAGTTCCCTCTCTCCCCGAGCAGCGCCATATCGGCAAATTCTTCTCCACCCTCGAATCTCTTATCGCCGCCGCCGAGGAGCGAACTAAGCATCTCCGAGAGTTGAAAGGCTCTTATTTGCAGCGAATGTTCGTGTGAACGTCCGACATCTATCGTTCCTTTTCGGTCTGCGCTGAACTTAGCAACATACCGCGGGCCGGAAAGGATTGAACTATGTACCGAAACCAACTCCTGTCGCGTTTCTTCTCGGAATGGGTGAACACGTATAAGAAGGGCGCTGTCACGCAAGTCACTTTGCGTAAATACCTCATGACCCAGCGTCAGTTGGAATTGCTGGCGCCGGAGACGACGCTCGCCGACTTGACCCGTCTCGAGTACCAGCGCATCCTGAACCAATATGCGACGAATCACGAGCGGCAGACGGTAATGGACTTTCATCATCAGGTGCGCGCGGCAGTCCTGGATGCTGTGGAGGATGGCGTCATAAGGCGAGACCCGACCCGAAAGGCAGTCATCAAAGGAAAGGACAAGGCTGAACGCAAACCCAAGTTCCTCAACCAGCATGAACTGGCAACGCTTCTTGCGGCTCTTACCGTGGATGCGGATCATCCGACGGATTCGATGCTCATGTTGATTGCAAAGACAGGACTGCGTTTCGCTGAGGCGCTGGGGGTGACCCCCACTGACTTCGACTTCCACCACCAGACGCTGAGGGTGTCGAAGACGTGGAACTACAAGAACCCCGACGGTGGTTTCGCCCCGACCAAGAACGCATCGAGCAACCGGCTCGTGCGGCTCGACTGGATGCTGTGCATGCAGATGAAGCAGCTGTGCGAAGGGCAGCCCGAGGATGAGCCTTTGTTCGTCAAGGAAGGCGAGCGGGTCTTCAATGCAACCATCAACGACCGACTTGCGGTCCTGTGCAAGAAGAACAACATTCCTGTGATTTCCGTGCACGGGTTGCGTCACACGCACGCCTCGTTGCTGCTCTACGCCGGGGTTTCCGTTGCATCGGTCGCTAAGCGGCTGGGGCATTCGAACATGACGACGACACAAACCACGTACCTGCACATCATCAAGGAACTTGAGTCGCAGGACAACGACAAGGTGATGCAGTTCCTCAGCACGCTGTAAACGCTAAGACTCGGGATATGGTTTGCCCCGCGCCGCGGGGCAAACCATCATACGAACATGCGTTGCAGGTACGCGGACTTCATCTCTTTCAAAGCTCTTGTCCGCTCCTCGGTGGCGGCGATAAGGTTGTCGAGGGTGGTGAAGAACTCGCCGATGCGGCGCTGCTCGGGCAAGGAGGGGAAGATGCATTTGAGCGAGGAGAAGTCAGAAAAACTGATCGTTTTGCCGTCCCTGATGCCGAAAGTCACAGTTTTGAGTGATTCTATGAAGGACTTTCTCTTGAAGTACTGCTTCCAATAAGCATTGTCCTGGCTGGAGCATTCCGCATGGGTAAACACCGTGTATGCGGGGCTGACGATCCCAGTCTTGTCGGACAGTTCGAATCCGCCTTGGAATGACCTGAGGCTGATGACGAAATCTCCAGCTCGGACCAGCTTGTACGAACTCAGGTTATCCGTTTTGAATTTAATGTCTCTGCTTTGGTCGTCTCGGTAAACCATGCCTTCGCTTTGCGTCGCCGACAATACCGGGAGATCAGAATGGCCATTCTCCTTGACAGGGACAAACTGTTCCGAAGACCGTCGCTGCTCCCAGTCTTTGCTGAATCCACTGAACCTCAGCCGTGGCTGTGTTTCACCCTCGCGCGGGAACATGAGCTGCAGGTAGGCTTGTTTCTTCTGCTTGAGGAGGTCCTCCTGTCGCTCGGCGGCGGCGATAAGGGAATCCAGAGCAGAGAAGAAGGTACCGATGCGGCGCTGCTCGGGGAGCGTTGGGTACCTAATTTGAGATGCGGCGATATCGGAATTATGCAAATGGACAATTGTCTTGCCCTGAGCGCGAGACACCAAACTGCCGTGCAGTCTGCCTCCACTCGCGCTCAACGCCAAGAATATGGAATCTAGAATCGATTTCTCAGGTTTGATGATGTTCAAGTCGCCACCGAGGAGAATGCCTGTCTTCCCAATCACGGAGGCTATGGCAATCTCCTCTGGAGATTCACCGGACGCGGGAATGATTACATCGCCGGCAGTGCTGAACACACCATCGCTATTTTGCGGGAGATGCTGATTGGATTCAGTTACCAGCAATTTGTAGTCGGTATACATTTGCCCGTACAGGAAAGCCGGAATTCCGCTCGAGCACAAATCGGCTTTTGAATAGCCTTGCCCCTTCGAAAATTCCGCTACCTCGCCCAACTGTCGCTGCTCCCAGGCGACACATACCCCTTCGTCAACCCCTCAGATCACCCCGCCTCATGTTCACGTCTCTCCCGTCAACCCGTGGCGCGACGCTCGGTCATCCATGTTGTGCAGATCGAGACCGGTTATGTCTTCGAAACGGTGGTAGCGTTCGAGCATCTTATAACATCGATAGAAGCACGCAGCGGCGGTTTCGGAGATGCCTCCGCACCTGAGAAAAGCCGTCACACCTCGCACGCCCTCGATCCACACAGCGCCCGCTCCCCTGCGCCTACTCGCTCCCGGAGAGATTCTTCCGCATCTGATGGTATGCACCGTGCTCGCGCAGGTAATCGCGCAGGTACGGGAGTTTGAAATCCACATAGCCATACGACGATTGGTAGATGATGTCCTCCTTGATGAGCTGCGTGCGGTACACGTTGGCGTATCCCAGGTCGCGTTCCAGTCTTTTCGCGATGTCGCTGGTAGCCGAGGGTCCGTCGTCCTGGGCCATGGCCAGCAGGTAGTCTCTGCCCATGGCGCTCAAGCCGTCCAGCGCAGGGCCGTGCACCATGTCTCCGAGTTTGATCTTCGCCTGCTTGATTCCTTCGCACGCGTTCTCAATCGTCAGCTCGTCCTGCGAATCCCGCGTATTGGCCTGGGAATCGCGCCATGCCCAATAGCCAACCAATTGAATCATGAACGGATAGCCGTTGGTCGCCTGTGCAAGGGTATCCAGAGTATCGGCATCGGCGTGCTTGCCGTTTTGCGTAATTGTCTCCTGGAACGCCTTGCGCACTTCGGCAAGCGGCACGTCGCCCAGATGCCTGCGCTCCGCCCTGCGCAGGAAGGTGAGCACGTCATCATTGATAACGTCCTCCACCATGGACGGCAGTCCGGCGAAGACGAACGCCACATTGCGCCTCTCTCGGATGAGGTGCTGTACGGCGGTGGCGAGGGAACGCATCTCGGGCAGACTTGACGCCTGCACCTCGTCAAGCGTGATGAGAATCCCCCGGTTCTTCTTCTCCAGTTTGTCAAGCCGTTCGGTCATGGCCATGCGGAAATTCAACGCGTGCTCGGCGGCTTCGAACTCCACCGAGCCAAGATTCACCTGCGCATCCACCGGGGTTCCGGCAACGGACATAGATGCCGAAGGCAGCGTCACCGATCCGATGCCCCGCCGAGGAGATTGGCGCAGGGTCTCGATAAGGCGCTGCATGAACTTGGATTCGGCGGTTTCGTCAATTACCTGCCATTTGCGCTGCCTGGCCAGATCACCAAGAGCGTTGAGCATCACCGTCTTACCCACGCCTCGAGCGCCCGTCACGTACATGAGACGCCCAGGGGCTCCCACACCGTCGTCGAGCGCGTAGGAGAAATCGTCAAGGTCACGCTGGCGCCCCACAAGCACAGGCGGGGTCATGCCTGCCGTCGGTTTGAAAGGATTCGCCATCGGCCACCTCCAGGTCGGGAACGGTCACCCGATTCCGACGCCCATTCAATATTCGGATGCTTTGTAGTCTACATCAAAGTTATAAAAGATATAAAAGATATAAAAGATATAAAAAGTTATAAAACGGCTTCTTCCCGCGCTTTTCAAGACGTCGCTTTGCATCATTGCACAGGGATTATGCGCGAAACGGGGGCAGGGCCGAGACCCTGCCCCGCGCAACGCTTACTTCTCGTCGGTATACCCGAAATGCTTCCGCACCTTGTTATGCGTCATCTTGTCGTTCGGAATATACGCCACCACGGGAAGGGTCTTCATCCCCTTCTCCCAGTATCCATCGTCGGTCTTGAAGAGCTCCTGTTCGTCCTCGTCCGACCAGCGACCCGCAAGGTTCTTGATTTTCTCGGGGTTCCAGATATCGTTCGCCATGTTCAGATACGAGAGTTATAGGCCACAATGTGTGTCCAGTGGTGGGTCAGTCGGGGGCGCCGTGGTGTTCGGTTGGGGTGTGTAATTCGTCCCTGTCGATGCCGGTGCCGTATCGCATCGGGATTCCGGTCGTCTGCCATGCACCCAGTGGGCTGCGTTCCTAGGCTTACCGGTAGAGCGCCTCGATTCGTCCGTCCGTGACGGCGTTGGTCGCGGATGCGTCTGCGGATCATCCGGCGCGCCTTGGCGAGACGCCGGTGCTGGTCGGCACGGTGCCGTCTTCCCAGTGGCTTTTCTGGTCGAGGAACTCCTTGTGGAACAGGCAACGCTGCAAGCGCGTCGGGAGCCAGACCGTGCGCAGCGCCGTCCCTCTCACCATCCGCCCCCCACTCGCTTCACTTCCCCGTTCCAAATTCCGCTGATTGCGCGCCATCGCAAACCGTTAGAGGCGACGCGCCGTTTTGCGGCTCCGCGCGGCGTACCCTTGAGCCAACGGACACAGAGTCGCACCTGACAGGGCAGGTGACGCGATGGCCGCGATGATCGACGACGCTGCGCGGAATGCGCGCGGATCCTGAGATGTTTTCGCGACCTTGGCTTCTGAATGTTCCGTTGTTCCCCAAACCATCGCAATCGCAGCACAATCACGAACGCGCGCTTGCATCACTATCTGTGCAACGAATTGTGATTCCATGCCAATCCGCGTGAATCCATATAAATCCGCATGCATCCGCAAGTGCCGTTCGCATCATTTATGAAAGGAGCCAGGCTCATGGCAGGCACTCAAGAATCCAACCGCAGCATCACAATCGGAAGGCCGCAGGCCATGCCAGGCGCCGCCAACGCAACACCGGGCTTCTCCACGCTCGCCTTGCGCGCAGGATACGACCCCGCCGACCATCTCAACGCCTCCAGCGTGCCGATCTACGCCACCGCCGCCTACGCACTACACAACGAGGAACATGCCACGGCCATCGCGTCATTCGAATCCGCCGACGACATTTACTCCCGCATCTCCAACCCCACGACGGGAGTGCTCGAAAAACGCCTCGCTGCGCTGCACGGTGCTGCGGGTGCCGTGGCGACCGCCTCAGGACTGGCGGCGCTGAGCAACGCGATTTTGAACGCCGCGGCCGGCGGCGGCCGCATCCTCACCTCATACCGGCTTTACGGCGGCAGCGTCGCAGCATTGCGCGACGTGCTGCCCGACCTGGGAATCGGCATCGACATCGTGCCCGACCCCGACAACCTCGATTCGTGGGAATCCGCAATCACCGACAGCACGCGGACAATCGTCGTGGAATCCGTGTCGAACCCACTCACCGTGGTCGCCGACCTGGAGGCGCTCGCGCAGATCGCTCACCGCCATGGCATCATCCTCATCGTCGACAACACGCTCGCCACGCCGTATCTGCTCAATCCCTTCGATTTCGGCGCGGATGTGGTAGTCTACTCCACCACCAAGGCGATCAACGGGCATGGCAACGCCATCGGCGGCATCGTGCTAGAAAGCGGGCGCTTCGACTATGCGAACGGCAATTACCCGCAGTTCACGCGCAAACAGTGGTTCTTCAAGGATCGCGCGCTCAACCCGCGCAGCGTGATCGATGTGGTGCCCGCAGCGCCGTTTACCACGCGACTGCGCGGTCTGCTCGTCACGCTGCTCGGCGCGGCGCCCAGTCCCTTCGACAGCTATCTGACGCTCATCGGGCTGGAAACGCTCAAGCAGCGCGTGACGCAGGAGGTCGCTACCGCCGAACAGATCGTGAAGCACCTGGAGGCCGATCCGCGCGTGACGAAGGTGCATCATCCCTCCGCCAGCGGTTACGAATACAAGGAGCTTGCGGCGAAATACCTGCCGCGCGGCGGCGGGTCGGTGCTCACGTTCGAGGTGCGGGGCGATGATGCTGTGGATACCGCCAGCCGCAAGCGTGCCGTGCTTGATGCGCTCAAGCTGTTCAGCCTGCAGGCCAACCTTGGGGATTCCAAGTCGTTGGCGGTCGACCCGGTGGTCGTGACGCATGGTGAGCTTGATACCAAGCAGTTGCGCGAAGCGGGCATCACCGGTGGAGCGATTCGCCTATCCATCGGCCTTGAGGAGCCGGACGATCTGATTGCCGACCTTGACCAGGCGCTTGATCAGGCGTTCGGAGAGGCGTTTGACAAGGCCAGCGCTTAGCGCACTACCCGCACTGTTGTCAACTATTCCTCTCTTCCTCTTCCAAAGTGGGGCGCACTATCTCGCACTGATGGTGCGCCCCACTATTCGCTTCTCTATTCGTCCTTCTATTCATCCTTCGAAAGCAGTTCCAGATCGTGCACGCCGTCAATGCGCTGGGCGCGTTCGAGAAAATCATGCATCTGCTTCAAGTCGCCGTTGAGGCGAATCTCCACGCTCGCGCCTTTCCAGCCGTCGCCGCGATGCGTGTGCGTCCCGACGATTTGCGTGTTAAACCCCAGGCTGTCGGCAAGTAGCAGCGTTTCGCGCAATGCTCCCCTGCCATCCTCGTAAGTCATGCGTAGCGTGCAGTCCCTGTCGCGTCGCAACACCCATGTGACGAGCGGCGCCACGGCAAGCACCACGAGAAAATACATCGCCGTCACCAGCGCCGCGAGGGACAACATCCCCGCGCCGCACGCCACGCCCACCGCGGCGGCAATCCAGATGGCGCACGCGGTGGTGAGCCCACGCACCGTGTCGTTGGCGAAGCAAATCACGCCGGCGCCCAGAAAACCGATGCCAGTCACCACCTGCGCGGCGATGCGGGATGCATCCCACGTCACGCCCTGCCCCAACAGCATCGGCACGCCTTCGATCGACACCATCGTGAACAAGCAGCTGCCCAATCCCACGAGGATGTGCGTGCGAATACCCGCGTCCTTGCGGCGCGCCTCGCGTTCGAAGCCGATGAGCCCGCACAGCAGCACGGCGCACAGCACCGCCGCCGCATCCATCCAGCTGATTCCGATGATCTGCATGGCACCTCCTTCGACAGAAATCCCCCGGACACGAGTCCGAGGGAATCGGTCTGTCACAGGTTACCGCCGCTAACAGGCTACTGCTGCGAACCGTCGCCCGGTTCCAGAGCCCGCACGGTGATGATCTTCGTGTCGGCGTTCGCGCAACCCTTGTAATCGCTTGTGGCGACGGTGATTGCCTGCGTCTGGTCCGGCGGATAGACGACGAGCGAATCGGCCGGCTGGGCGTTGCACGTATCGGCGTCGAAAACGTCGGCGTTGGTGATGCGCAGCGCGCTGTGCGCGGACTCCCCGGGCTTGAGCACGATCGTCTGAGGATCCACGGAGTCGTCGCGTTCGGCGGCAGCGCCAATCTGGGTGCCGCTCGCCGCGAGCGACACGCCCGGATATCCGGTGACCGAGCAGTCAGCGGAGCCGGAGTTCGTGAGCACCAAGTATGGGTAGCTGCTGCCGGCGCCGCCGCCCCCGCCCATGGTGAGCGTTGCGGTCAGGTCGGAGCTGGCGCACACGGGCGTGCCGTTCGATGATGCCGTGGACGCGGAAGTGGCATCCGTGGCGCTCGAAGAACTTGACGAGGCGCTTGCAGAGGCCGACGCTGACGAGCTTTCTGAGCTGGCGGAGCTTGATGAGCTCGCTGCATTACTGGACGCCGTGGTGCCGCTGCCGGCACCGCCGCTGGAGCATCCGCCTGCCAAAGCAAGCGCGGCGACAATGCCTGTGGTTGCGATGCCGCGGATGATGCCGTGGATGACGGCCTGTGCGGAAAACTGAATCGTTCTTCCCATGAGCTACATTCTATCCCCATTGGCCATTCCCACGGCAGCAACTGGGGCCCGCCTGTCCCCGTTTCTCTGCCCAACCCCGCCTGTCCCCGTTTCCCTGACCAGGCGCCGCCGAGGGTGCACGAAACCGCACCCTCGGCGGGGCTGCCCTGTTCCAAGCAACGTCTCGGCGTCGCGTTCCCCGCCCAAGGTGCACAAAACTGCGCCCTCGGCAGCGGTTACCGCCACCCGGCCCCTTTCTCGCCACACCAACCAGCGCCCAGTGTGCACAGGACTGTACCCTCGGCAGCGATTGCCCTGCCCCAAGCGCCACATGGGCGCCGCATCCCCCGCCGAGGGTGCAAAATACTGCGCCCTCGACCACGGTTACCGCCGCCCTGTCCCTTTCTCATCACCCTAACCTCCGCCAAGGGCGCACAAAACCGCACCTTCAACAGCAATTGCCCCCGCCTAGGCACCACCTAGGCGACGCGTCCTTCACTCAAGGCGCACGAAATCGCACCCTCGGCAGCGGTTCCCGCCTCCCTTCCCCTTACTCGCCGCCCCAATCGGCGCCGAGGGGTGCACAGGACCGCGCCCTCGGCGCGGATTGCCCTACCTCTGGGGCCGCCTTGGCGCCATATCCTGCGCCCGGGGGTGAGCGAAACTGCACCCTCGGCCCAGTTCCCGCCTCCTTTCCCCTACTCGCCGCCCCAATCAGCGCTCAGGGTGCACGGAACTGCACCTTCGGCACTGATCGCCACCGCCTGCCCTTGTTCCCCTGCTTACCCCCACCGAGTGCGCACGGAATCGCACTCTCAACAGCAATTACCCCATCCCAGGCACCATCTGGGCGCCGCATCTTCCACCGAGGGTCACAATACTGCGCCCAGGGCAGCACTCGCTCCGCCCCAGGCGCCATCTGGGCACCGCATTCTCCACCGAGGGTGCACAAAATCGCGCCATCGACATCGATTGCCCCGCCTTAGGAGCCACCCCGGCGCTGCATCCTACGCCTAGGGTGCACAGGACTGCGCCCTCGGCAGCAATTGCCCTGCCCTAAGCGCGCCACACACCTAGGCGTGCACCGTCCACAATTGCGTGACCGCTTCCCGCAGGAACGGCATGTCATGGCTGACCACGATCACCGCCCCGCGATACGCAGCAAGCGCGCGGGCAAGTGCCTGCCTTGAATGCAGGTCGAGATGATTGGTCGGCTCATCCATGACAATGAGATGCGGCCGATTGCGAATGCCCAGGCACAACAGCAGCTTGCGCAACTCTCCGGGCGATGGCTCGCTGGAGGCGGCGAGTATACGGTCGGGGTCGGCGTTGAGTTGCGCCATGGCGGAGAGCACATCGCCGCGTTCGGCGGGGTTGAGCTGCGCGAGCTGCTCGAGCGCCGCCTGCGCATCATCGCTGGTGGTGTTTTGCGCGATGACGAGCCGCGGCACGTCGGATGGTTGCACGTCGAGCCGTGCGAGCAGCGCGTTGAGGATGGTGGTTTTGCCGGCGCCGTTCGGTCCGATGATGCCGATGTGGTCGTTCGCCCCGACACTGAGTGTCGGGATGCGCACGCCGTCGGAGGTATGCCAGGCGTGAGCTGTGACGGGGATGCCCGGCACCGGTTCTGACGCCGTAGGTTCTGAAAATCCTGTTGGTTCTGCAGATTCTGCTGCTCGCGTCAATCCGGTTGATTCCACAGCGCCTTCGTTGCCAGCAGCACCGGCAACGCCGTCAGCACCAGCGCCGCTGGATTCCGCCGGCGCCTGCACCGTCGACGATCCAAACGGTATCACGCCCGCTTCGAGCCGGACGAGTTCCGCCACGTGACTGGGTTCGATCCCCGCGAATGCGGTCAGGTCCCCGTCGTAGCGTTTGGCGGCTACGACGATGGAATCCGCCGCGAGCTGCGCGGCGTGGACGCGAGCATCCAATCGTGCCTGCGCCGATCCGGCCGACCCGTCGACGCTGGTCATCTTGGCAAGTTTGGCGGCGTTGCGAGCGTCATGATCGCGGCGGTCGATGGTGCGGTTCGCCCGCCATGATGTGGCGGCGAGTGCCGCATCATGGCGGCGCGATGTGCTTTCGCGTTGCAATCGCGCGGCTTCCTTCCGCGCTTGGTCGAGTGCGTGCAGCTCACCCTCCTGTTGGATTCGCGCGTCTGCAAAAGCAGCCGAGTAGTTGCCGGGACGCATGGTGACGACGGTGACGTTGCTGTGCCCGACATGACGGCGTTCGAAGCAGGCGCACCGCATGGCAACTTGGTCGATGAGCTCGATGTCATGGCTGACGACGATGCCGACGCGTACCCGGCGGGGTGCGGGCAGCGCGACGGCTTCTTTACCGGCGCTCTCCTCGCGACGCTGTCCGTTCACGGTGGGCGCAGCGTCGGACATTGTGTTGGGCACGGCGGTTGCTGCGGCGCGACGTTGACCGGTGAAGTCGAGCATGGCTTGCGCGATGGCGTTCCGCGTCGGGGCGTCGACATGGTTGGTCGGCTCGTCGAGGATGAGCACGTCGGGGCGTGTTGCAAGCGCGCAGGCGATCTGCAGCCGTTTGCGCTCCCCGCCGGAGAGCGTGTCGTACCGGTATGGCCAGTCGTCCGCGATGCCGAGCGCGTCGCGAATCGCTATGGTTTCAGGGCTCCAGTCGTTGGCAAAATCCTCAAGGTTGGTGGGCGTGGCGGCGACATCCTGTGGACAGAATGCGATGATCGCGTCCGATGGGCTGACTTGCCCGCGTTCCGGGGTGAGCTTGCCTTGCGCGATGTGCATGAGCGTGGATTTGCCGATGCCGTTGTCGCCAAGCACGGCGGTCCAGCCAGGTGCGAACGTGACGGTTACGTCGTTGAGGATGGGTTCGGGGGCTGCAGGATACGTGTAAGTGATATGTGACAGATTCAATGCTGTGATAGACATGCTGCGGACGATATTAGCAGAGATGGTGGTTGGGGTTGGGTGCTGTAGCGGATGGCATGGCAATGTGCCGGAATTGCTGAGCCGCAGCCTGATGATCTTCCTTCCGTCACCTCACTGTTCTCCATCTATCCTGTCCAACCTCCTCCGAGTGTGCACAAAATCGCACCCTCGACGGTGATTACCGTGCAGTCAGCACTACCTGAGCGCCCTATCCCACGTTGAGGGTGCACGAAACCGCACCCGCGGTGGCGATTACTCCGCCGTCAGCTCCACCTGAGCGCCTTATCCTGCGCCGAGGGCACACGAAAGTGAACCTTGGACAGCGATTACCCTGATTTACGCACCCCGGCAGCGTCGCATCTCCCACCGAGGGTGCACAGGATTGCGCCCTCGGTGGCAATCACCCCATCATCAACACTGCCTGGGCATCATATCCTGCATCGAGAGTGCATGGGACTGCACCCTCGACGGAGGTTGCCGCCACCTTTCACTCTCCACTCCCGCCCAACTGACGCCGAGGGTACATAAAATCACGCCCTCGGCAGCAATTGCCCAGCCCTAAGCGCGACCGAAGCATCGCATCCCTCACCGAGGGTGAACAAAATCGCACTCTCTCTGATGCATTCCTCCAGCATCCGGGCATCAGATTGAAATGGAATCCCATGGCGATACAATCGGGTGACGCGGCGGCGGGTATGCGACTGCGAGTTAGCACTGGCGTGTGGGAGCTGAAAGCAGGCGAATTCCAAACGGACGCATGAGTCAACATCCCGTTATCATGCATATCCTGCCTCACTCTCTCAGTGACACCCATACCATTTACACGCGCTACAATCCCAAGGTGAACAAGGGTCTGTAACAGACTCCTTTGCACTACCATTGCACACCAAGGAGAAGAAACAATGGAGTTCGCCGAAAGCCTGGGGCAGCTCGCCGCCAAGGTCCACGATCTGAAGGATGGCATCGAAACGGAAGAGGCCACAAAGAACGCCTTCATCATGCCGTTCATCGGGCAGGTTCTTGGCTACGATGTCTTCAATCCGAACGAGGTCATCCCCGAGTTCACCGCTGATGTTGGCGTGAAGAAGGGCGAGAAGATCGACTATGCCTTGGTGCAGGACGGCCAGGTCCAGATTCTCATCGAATGCAAGAAGATTGGCCAGCCGCTGAGCCTTGAAAACGCCAGCCAGCTCTACCGATATTTCGCCTGCACGAAAGCGCGCATCGGCGTACTCACGAACGGTCAGGTGTGGAACTTCTACATGGACATCGATGAGCCCAACAAGATGGATTCCAAGCCTTTCCTCGTGTTGGACCTGCTTGACATCGATGACACGGTGCTCCCCGCACTTCAGAAACTGACGAAGCCCGCCTTCGACCTCGACTCCATCGCAAGCAGTGCGGAAGAGCTGAAGTATGTAGGCGCACTCAAACGTGCAGTCGCCGCAGAGTTCGCCGAGCCAACCGATGAATTCGTCAAGCTACTGGCTGGCCATGTCTACGATGGCTCCTTCTATGCGTCCGTTATGGACAAGTTCCGTCCGCTTGTGGCCAAGGCCATCAAGCAGTTCCTCTCCGACCAGGTCAACGACAGGCTGAAAACCGCCCTCGGTGCTGACGACATCCGCATCGTAAGCGCTTCAGATGCCGAAGGCGAAAACCCCGAAGATGCCGAAGATTCCAGCAGTGAAGACGACGCTGATGACGGTATTGTCACCACCGAGGAAGAGATTGCCGCTTACCGCATCGTCAAGGCTATCGCCTGCAGTGACGTCGATCCCGCCCGCATCACGATGCGAGACGCGAAATCGTATTGCTCCATCTTCCTTGACGACAACAACCGCAAGCCTATCTGCCGCCTGTTCTTCAACACCCGCCAGAAGTACCTTGGCCTCTTCGACGAAAACAAGAACTGCACGCGCGAGCCGATCGAGAACCTGAACGACATCTATCGGTACGCCGACCCGATCCGCGACGAGGTCAGGCGCCTCATGGCGAAGGACTGAGGCGACAAACCGACAGGGCCTCATCATCAAGCAACGACCAGCCTATATGAATGAAGTCTCGCGACAATCACCGCCGTGGCGGGAACCTCGCGAGACTTCATTTGTTTTTCATCTTCACTCGAACTCATGCGCGGCAAGCGAATTGAGGAATTCCTGCAACCTTTCAGTCTGGGGATGGTCAATCACCTGCTGAGGTGCACCATGCTCTACAATCCGGCCACAGTCCATAAAAATCACAGTATCCGATACCGCGCGGGCAAATCGAATCTCGTGCGTCACCACAATCATCGTTACACCACGCGCTGCGATATCTTTCATCGTTTTCAGGACCTCATTGACGCGTTCCGGATCGAGCGCTGACGTCGGTTCGTCGAACAGAATCACCGAGGGGTTCAGCGCTAACGCACGAGCGATAGAGACGCGCTGTTGCTGACCGCCAGATAGATGGCTGGGATATCGATCCTCGAATCCCGTCATCCCCACTGCCTCGAGAGCGTCTCTGGCGATTGCATCCGCCTCTTCGCTCTTCTTGCGTTGCACCACAGTCAAGCCTTCGGTGACGTTATGAAGCACCGTCTTGTTTTTAAACAGGTTATAGTGCTGGAACACCATCGCGGTATGCCTGCGTTGTCGGAGGACGTCACGGAATCGCGGTTTCCCCTGCCCATAGTCGAGTGAGATTCCATCTACCGATATCACACCCGAGTCAGGCCGTTCAAGCGCATTGATGCAACGCAGCATCGTTGTCTTGCCGGATCCGGAAGGCCCCAAGATGCTCAGAACCTGGCCTTGTGACACGTCAAAGGATACGTCCTTGAGGACTTCCGTTTTCCCAAAGGATTTTTTCAATCCTTGGACAGATACGACGGTGGATTCCGTTGGCTTAGTCCCGCCTGCTGCGCTCAGCTCCGCCATAATGGCCTACCTTCCTGTGCAATGTGATGATTTGCCGTTGCTGCCGTGGAGGTCCCCAGGATGCCCCGTTGTGTCACTCCTCGACGCTGTTGACGGTGGCGCCTTTGCGAATGAAATGCAGTCGGCAACGTGGTTCGCCGTCCGCGATGGTTCGTTCGAGACGGAACTCAAGCTGCGGGAAGGATCTTGCAAATTCATGGTCACCTGCCATGGCGATTTCGCACAGACGTGCAATCTGGTCAGGAGTCTTGCCTTGGCGCACCCATGCAGTGACGTATGGGCAGTAATGGAAGTCAATGATCAGCTCATCATCCGTTTTCTTCACTGTTTCCATTTCATAGATTTCGCGATTATGGTCGGTGCCGAACAAATCGGTAAACTCCTTGAATGAAGTAGGGTCATGCAGCGTCTTACGGAACTCCTTGGCATTGTCTGCCCCATAATCCGCGATAGCGTCATACGCGAACTGATCGTCTAACCCATGCTTTGCGGCCTCATCTACCATGCGTGAAATGGTAGTGGCGCGCCTTTCAGAAATCTCACGTGCAGCATCGACCGTTGCTCCATGAAGTGATGGAATGTTGTTTTCGAATGCCATGTTGGCCTCCTTAATTGGATTCAATGTTTCATTAATGATTGCGATTTGTTTTATGTGGCGCTATACCGTGTCAACTACTGCCGCTAAGCCGTGGATGCATTGGGCGGCAGGAGATAACTACCGGCTGAGTGGTAGATTCTGCCTGATAGCCATTCGATGAACGCACAAACAATCCAATAGATGATGGCGGCGTCGATGTAGGCTTCAAGGAACTGATAGCCGTCTGCGGCACTAAGCCGCGCAGTTGTTAGCATTTCCACGACGTTCACGATGGATGCAAGACTCGTGCCTTTGAGCAGCCATATGAAATAGTTCGTCATATTGGGAAGAGAGATAACAACAATTTGGGGTGCAACCACTCGCCGCAATGCCTGGAAACGTGTCATGCCGCAGGCGTAAGCGGATTCCCATTGCCCTCTATCAATCGCGCGCGTCGAAGAAATTACAACATCAGTGATGTATGCGCCAAAATTCAACGCCAGAGCTAGCACGGCAGCTCCGAAATAAGGCAAATGTTGTGGATCATACGTACGGTGCATCAATCCATCGAACCATTTGACGACATATGGAACTGCGTAATAGCAAAACAGCAATTGCACGACCAGCGGAATGCCCTTAATGAAGGTGTTAATGACAAGGGTGACCTTGTCAAGCACAGGGACTCTCGCCAATTGAGCGCCGCCACAGATCAAGGCGAACACTAATGCCCATAGCATAGAATCGAGCGAGAGAATCAAGGTACTGGGCAAGGCCGCAACAACGGTTGGCATATCAGAAATCATGAAATCGACATCAAGATTCATCTTGACACCCCCTCGAAGCGCGAGATGCGGCGCGTCGCAAGATTAAACGCAACTTCAAGTACCGTGCACATTATGAAATAGATGACTGCAGCTGTTCCGAGAATCCACAGTTGTCCCAATCCAGACCGTAGAGAGATCATTCGGTTCGCATACCCCATTATTTCAACCGCCCCAATTGTGTATGCCACGGATGTGTCTTTGAGCACATCAATTTCCAGATTCTTGATATTCAACAAGGCGACTTTAAGAGTCTGGGGAGCGATTACATGCACAAAATTCTGAACGCGCGAGAAACCTATGCTCAAACCAGCTTCTACCTGACCTCGATCTAATGCCAGATATCCACCCCTGAGAGTTTCGGCCATGAAGCAGGACAAATTAAGCGTGGTTGCAATGACAAAATATACGCCTGCCGTCCAGTCGCTGACATCATATCCAATCGCCCAAATGAGTTTGGGAAGTCCGAAAAACACGATGTAAATCTGGACAATTCCAGGAGTCCCTCGGAAGAAGGAGATGACAACTGTGCAAATCCAGTACAAAGGCCTATGTCGATTGGACACTCTAGCCCAGCACAGCAACGCTCCGAAGAACAGCGCCAATACTGAGGGAAGAAACCAGTACAACAATGTCTGTGGAATATGCGCAATGATGCCAGGCAAGACCTTCGACACTATTTGCATTGGCGATTCCATGGCCACCTCCGGTCAAGGTTTTAGTCTTGGTGTAAGCAGACAATCATCGTCTTGCTTACACCAAGACTGGCAACAGTGATTAAGAAAGCAGGCCCAGATTCTTTGCGATTGCATAATTATCTTGGCCGAACCACTTGTTGCTCAAATCCGAGAACGTGCCGTCATTGATCAATGCGCTAATCTGTGTGTCGACATCATTCTTCAAATCAGTACCGTTGTCCTTGTTATAAAGGATGACCGTCCCAGCGCCGTCAACGACATCAGTGACTTTCATGGAGTAGCCGAGCGCATCCTTGACACCGTCATACTGCTCCTTGGAGAGATACACGGCATCATAAGTTCCGTCGTGCACCTCATTAATCATGTTCTGGAAAGTTTCCTGATTGGAGACAGTAGGGACATCAATCTTTACATCAGGATGCCGCTGCAACCAGTTTTCAATAGCCACATAACGTCCATCAGTAGGAACAATAGGAGCAACAGACTTCCCATTGAGGTCTTCGAGTGAATTGATCGAGCTGTTCTCGGGAACGATAAGATTCATGAAATAATAGTTATACGGCGTAGAAAGTTGATACTCTTCTGCACGAGCAGGGGTCTCGAAGAATGCTCCGATAAGGGCGTCATACTTTCCTTGCTTGATACCGACAAGAGCCGTGTCATAATCTTGCACTTGGTACTTGAAGGAGTAGTTGTCCAGCTTGTCATCGATGGCTTTCAGTACATCGAGGTCGAAACCTGCCGGATTTCCATTTTCATCAGCATAGGCATACGGCTTATCGTTGCTCTCAAGCACAAAATTAATTGTGGTCACTCCTCCGTTCGAGGACGAAGCGGACTGGGAATCCGAGACCTTGCTGCAGCCGGCAAGACCGAATGCACCGGCACCTACAAAAACAGCTGATACTGCAGCAGATATGATCTTACGGGAGAGGCTCATATTTTTATCAATCCTTCTTTGATGTTTTCTGCATAGCTCCACGATGGGCATGAATTAGAACCAGCGGTTCCGCAATACGGAAATGTCGCAAGTGCGAGTCAACTCTCGGGAGACATTTGAAAAATGTACCTAGGTAGCTATGGAGAAACGCCTTGCCGCTATTGAGGTCATTTCAGGACCGTCATTAAATCCTCTGATTACAGAATCATCAAATGATGTGTTATAGACACGGCTTATGGTTGCCGAAGGGCAGACTGAAAAGGCGTGCCTGTAATCCGATTACAGGCACGCCTTATGCGCTTCTATCTACTGTCAGATCGTGGATAGACTGATTTCCGTATCTTCTTGGTCTTCTGACTCATCGCTATTGAGCAATGTATCTAAATAGCTATTGAACGCATCCACCCGTTCGGACCATTCTTTGCGATTTTCTTCGTCCTTGATCTTTTTCCTCGTGCAATAATCGCGATACACTTCAAGCAGCTTTTCGCGAAGCTCTTTATCTACAGCGAAAATGTATAGCCCGTGCACCCCACGTTTAACGAGTACATTGAACCATCATGCTGACAGTTGCGTTGAACTGTTGTCTGGATGGCATAACCCGTTCCGCATGGAGCTCACCATAAGATCAAGTTCAGTCAACCAACGAAGTTTTCGCGAGAAAGGGCGTGCAGGAAATCTCGGGCTTATTGTGCAGGATTAGTTAAATAGGTCACGTGCTCGGGACGATCCTTTCAGCCGTGGCTGAAGATATCTTATGCCTTCGGATTGATGGGTAGTATCCGTATTGCATTTGCTTTAGGGCATTGTTTATACGCTTTTATGCAACCGGATTGGCGGACATACAGAATTCGTTTTGTATGGCGATTCATATTTCACTCTGCTGTCGCCTGGGTGCCTTGTGCAATTTACAGCCACCAACCACCCGCTGCACGAGACCGCCGCAGATCGCAACACGAAGGGATGGGATGAGAATGACGGATTTGCAGATGCCGCCTCTCTATGGGAGCTATGGCAGCCATCAGAGCCATGCGCGCCATGCGGCGCCGGACGCTGAGCCTTCCGTCAATCCGGTGGAGCAGCTGTGGTCCTTCGTCGCGGCAGCGGGCAATTCCGATGCCATTGTGTTCGACACGGAGACGACGGGCATGGGCGCTGACGCCCACATCATCGAGATCGGCGCGCTTCTCATCAGCGGCGACGAGCCCATCTACGAATACGACCAGCTGATCCAACCCCACGTCGAGCTTTCCGCAGGCATCACGGCGCTGACGGGCATCACGCAATCCGACCTCGACGGCCAGCCGGACGCGGGATTCGTGATCCCGCAGTTCCTGACCGCCATCCGCCCGCTGGTGCTCATCGGGCATAACGTCTCGTTCGACATCAAGATGCTCAACATCGAAGGCGCGGCGCTGGGATGCCGCGAGGTCACCAACGGATACATGGACACTCTGCGCATATCGCGCCGCATGTTTCCGAACGCGCCATCGCACTCTCTGCAGGAAGTGATGCGCCTGCTGGGCATCGACGAGGTCGAGACTCACAGGGCTGTATCCGATGCGCGCCAGACATGGCAATGCTTGCAGCTGCTGAGCCAGATGAAGCAGCCCAAGCTGCTCGACGATGACGAAATCGCCGAATCGCGGCGGCGCAATGCTGCGGTGAAGCGTCGGCACGCCAGCGGGTTCATGCGCAGCTCGTACCTGAGCAACCGGGACACCACTCCGGTGAACGCCAAGCCGGAAGGCGTGGTGCTCGACGACTTCGAATCTGGCGTCACCGTCTCGGGCGACACCGCGCACCGGGATGTGCTGTCGCGCTATGGCTACGATGCGTGGCTGTGGGTGACGGTGAGCCATGGCACCATCGAGTCCGGCAAGAATGCGGGGCATCCGACGCTGTGTGTCGCGCTTGACGGCGTGGAGATCGGTCACATCCCGGCGCTTCAGGAGGAGCGGCATCGCGGGCAGGTCCCGCCGGAGGGCGCCGTGATGGTGGCGCACATCCCGGATTCCAAGAACGACCGCGCCAACGGCGTGTTCCACTTGCGCCTCCAGATGCCCGCCGAGAATCCCGCGGCAGCTGCCTAGGCTCCGCGCGCCCCTGCTGGGCGCTGTCGTCTGCCCAACCCGCACCCAAGGTGCAGTCCTGTGCACACTCGGGCCCAGTCACCCTTCCCCAGAGCCGCGCCAAAGCACCTAACCTTCACCGAAGGCACACATCTGTGCACCCTCGGCAGCAATACCACGGCCGCGGACAGGCAAAACCTGCCCAATCCCCGCCCAAGGCGCAGAATCATGCACCTTCGGCGCGGGTTACACTTCCCCAGTACCATCCCCAAGCACCCAACCCGCGCCCAAGGTGCAGTCCTATGCACCCTCGGGCCCAGTCACCCTTCCCCAGAGCCGCACCAAAGCACCTGACCTTCACCGAAGGCACACATCCGTGCACCCTCAGCACGCAATACCACGGCCGCGGACAGGGAAAAACTGCCCAATCCCCGCCCAAGGCGCAATCCTGTGCGCCCTCGAAGCGTAATATCATGGCACGGCAAGGGCAAGCCTGCTCAGCATACGCCGAGGGTACAAAGTTATGCACCCTCAAGACGGGTTACTCTTTCCAAGAAGGCGGCAAGGGTGTCTAATTCTCGCCGAGGGTGCAAAGCCGTGCACCCTCCTGATCGATTCCCCCTTCCCAGAGCCATCCCCAAGCGCTTAACCCACGCCGAGGGCGCAAGGTTATGCACCCTCGGGATGAAACACCGAGACCGAGGACAGGAAAACCTGCCCAATCCCCGCCCAAGGCGCAGAATCATGCGCCCTCGGTGTGGGTTATACTTCCCCAGAATCATCCCAGAACATCTAACCCCCGCCGAGGGCACACATCTACACGCCCTCGGAGACAGTCCCCCTCCCCCAGAGCTATCACAATACTTAACTAGTACCCAAGGCACAGGCCTGTGCACTCTCAGCAAGTGACGCCACAACCGAGGACGAGCAGAACTCGCCAATCCCCCGCCGAAGGCACAGAATCACGCACCCACGGATCGGGTTGCCTTCTCTCAAGTGGCGCTGAGGCCTCTATTCAGTGCCCAACCCCGCCCAAGGCGCAATCCTATGCACCCTCGGGGCAGGATGCTAAGCCTAGTGCAGGCAATTCTTGCCCAATCCACACCGAGGGCGCAGTAGTGTGCACCTTCGACAAGCAATACCGGGGTCGCAGACAGCTAAAGCCCATCTAATCGCCGCCGAAGGTGAAAGATTATGCACCCTCGACAAGCAGTACCCGGGCTGGAGCTGGGCAAGATGCGACTAATCCCTATCGAAGGTGCAAGATCGTGTACCCTCGGCGGGGAGTAACAGTGCAGAAAGCGGATGAAGCTTGCCCAACACACGCTCAAGATACAGTACTGTGCACCTTCAGCGGAGGTTATCCTTTCCCGGGTGGCGACAGAAGTATCTGATCCTTGCCGAAGGTGCAGGGCTGTGCACCCGCGGCCATCTATACCGGGGTCGCAGACCGCCAAAGCCGATCTAATCGCCGCCCAAGGTGCAATGCTGTGCGCCCTGGGTGAGGGATGCCGAGGCTGGAGCTGGGTAAGGTTCGCCTAATCCCCTCCTTGGGTGCAATACTGTGCACCCACGGGATGGGTGGGCGCTTAAAAGAAAAGCACCCACCGATTCCCTGCACAAGAGCACGGGGAATCAGCGGGTGCACAGGAAGGAAGTTCACGCGCAGCACGCGGATCCCTTCACACGCGCAGCACGCGGACCCTTCACACGCGACGCAGGCGCGGCTGCTTCGTGGTGGCGAGGAACAGCGGCTGCACCTCGGTCAGCGGGTTGTAAGGCGCCAGGCCGAACCACTTGGCGGGCGAGCCCGCGGCATGGCGGATCGCGTATTTCAGGCGAAGCGCCAAAGCCTGCTGGCTCGTCACCTTCGATTCAGGCATGAGCGCCTTGTGAATGAGCACGTAGCGGATCGGACCAATGTTGGGGTCGGCGTCGAGCTTGGGGTACCTCGTGACCTGCTGCGGCAGTTCGCCTGAAGCCGCAAGGTCATCCATAATCTGGTGGATGTACGGCGGGATGGACTGCGACACCTTGAACCCCAGGCGGATGCGCACACGGTAGATGAAGTTCGTGCCGAAGTCCTCGACCGAATACTCACGGGTGAACGGCTCGTCCGACGTCTCGACCGACACCGCCCACCATGCGCGGGCACGCTTGGGATGGTCGGCGAAAATGGAGAAGAAGATGTCGGTGTCGATGCGCTTCATGTCGGAATCCGACGTGAGGTAGACGAGGTTGTCGGCGAAAATCGGCACAGTGTCGTCATCATGCAGCTGCTTGAGCACCGGCAGGCAATCCTCGGACTTCATGTGGCGCCTCTGCTCGCGTTCCAGCGCGGTGCCTTCGTTCCACGCGACCATGATGAGCAGAATCGCGCACGTGAGCAGCATCGTGAACCAGCCGCCATGCAGGAACTTGGCCATCGAGGCGATGAAGAACATCGTCTGCAGCGCAAGGAACAGCACGAGGAACACGATAGCGCCCACTTTGTTGCGGTTGTGCCAGATGTAGACGGCAAGCAGAATCGTGGTGGTGATCATGGTGACGGTGAGCGCCAGGCCGTAGGCCGCGGAGATGTGCGCCGAATCGCGGAACAGCGCGAGCACGAGCAGTGTCGCCACGCAAAGCACACGGTTGACCATCGGAATGTAGAGCTGGCCGCGAGTGCGCGAGGGGTATTGCACCTGAAGGTGCGGCATCCAGTTGAGGCGCGTTGCCTCCGACACCATCGTGAACGCGCCGGTGATGAGCGCCTGGGATGCGATGACGCCAGCGGCGACGGAGAGCACGACCGCGACATAGCGCAGTCCGGTGGGCATCATCTGGAAGAACGGGTTGATGTTCGCCATGCCGTCGAATACGGGATTGTTCTGGTTGTGCAGCATCCACGCGCCTTGGCCGAAGTAGCACAGCACGAGCGCGACCTTGATGAACGGCCACGTGGCGTAGATGTTGCCGCGTCCCACATGCCCCATGTCGGAGTAGAGGGCCTCGGCGCCGGTGGTCGAAAGGAACACGGTGCCCATGAGGGCGATGCCGGCCGCGTTGTGCGGGCTGAACAGGAAGCGGATGCCATACACCGGGTTGAGGGCGGCGAACACCGTCCAGTCCTGGCTGAGATTCATCACGCCCACGATCGCCAAGAAGCTGAACCAGACGAGCACGACGGAGCCGAACACCTTGCCAATGCTCTCGGTGCCACGCGATTGCAAGGAGAACAGCACGACGATGATGACGACCGTGATCATGAGCGTCAGGTCGGGGTTCTTGTCGAAGACACCTTCGAACACGGGCAGCGTGTGCAAGCCTTCGACTGCGGAGCTGATGGAGACGGCGGGCGTGAGCACAGAGTCCGCCATGAACGCCGCGCCGCCGATCATCGCGGGGATGGCGAGCCAGGCGCCGTATTTGCGGATGAGCGAATACAGGGCGAAGATGCCGCCTTCGCCGTTGTTGTCGATGCGCATGGCGATGAGCACGTACTTGACGGTCGTGATGAGGGTTATTGACCAGAACACGAGCGAGAGCATGCCCAGCACCGCGTCACGGTCGGCGTTCGCCAAGCCTCCTTGGCCGGCGAGGAATGTCTGCGCCGTGTAGAGGGGCGATGTGCCGATATCGCCGTAGACGACGCCGAGCGCCACGATGCACAGCGGAAGCGACACACGGTCGGGGCCGGCTTGCACGCGGCTCCACCACCTGCCGATCGGGCCCTTGCCCGCCGCGTCGTCCAGACGCTGCGTGGCGGCTTGTTCCTTGGCGCTTTCTTTGATAAGAGTCTTGCGTTCTTCTTTGGTCAGAACATTGTGCGTAAGCTTGGGGACCTTCGTGTATTCGGCGGCCTTGAGGATGCGCTGCGTGTCTTCCACGGTCGGCTGGGGCTGCTTTGGCTCCCGAATCATGGTCTGCTGCAACTTCTGGTCATGAGCCGCGGTCTCACGGCGGCGCACCTGGCGATTGCGTTGGCCGTTGGTGCTTTTGTTACTGCCGGCGAATCTGCTACCGGTCGTGCGTTCTTCGTCCTTCATCACGTCATGCCTTTCAGACAGTGTCATTCTTCAGACGGCGGGCGTGCGCGCCCGCGTGCCTCGGGGCAAGGTGGCGAAAGCGTTCGCGCTGCATGAGCGCGACGCGGTGCGCGGCCTTGCAAAAAAGAAGGCTTCGAACAAGGCTGCTCGAAGCGTCATGCTTTAGGCACAATGGGACACTGTAAACCCGAATAGGAACGAGTGACAACATTCATGGAGCCTCAAGGAAACCTTCACCAACGCTCTGAGTTTGTTTTACAACGCAACGTATTTGCGCTCGTGCAAGGGTGGTCTTCCCAGCAGATGTGGTCCTCCACTCTCCAGGCAGGCCGAAAAACTCCATATCTAGGACGCCTTGCGCTGCAACACGCGGATATATGTATGGATTAACACCGTTACACAAATCGTGCTACACGCATCCGCATATTGTTTTAAGGTGAAACTGTTTGACGATGAGTATATTGCAAATCAAGACAATCCCGTTTCGCAATTGATTTACGATATATGAAATATCGGCGTGTCGCGGTCACATATCGGGAACTTCATCACATGAAGGCACCTAACGGCACTCGCCGTCAGATCATTCGCATCACCGCCGAAACTCTCATTCGAGCCACCTTGCCGTAAGCTCATTCAAGGAATTCTGTCGACACAATCTCGGTGAACGCAGCGTTTACGTACGCTTCGGTGAGCAGATTGTCACCAAGTCGATCACCACTGAGTCGATCGCAACCCTCGTGCATTTGCTCGAGCGACAGCGCCTCGGCGTAGAACTCGTGCGCCTGCTCCATGTCTGGCTGCCCGGCGAGCCGGGAACCAGGGCAGCCGCGGCTGAACAGATGGCCAAGCATCATGCACGATGTGTAATCGCCGTGCATCTCCCCTTCCATGAAGGCATCAATCATCTTGTCGGGATCGACCTCGACGCCGAAGCCATTGCAGTAGTCCATCGCCACATACATCCAGGCATGTGCCATGCCTTCGCGCGCGGCACGTTCGAAATACCGATGCGCCTGACGTGCGTTGGGGCTCAGATGGGTGCCGCTGGCAAACAACCTGCCCAACTCGAACGATGCCCGTGCGTCATGCAAGTCCGACCCCTTGCATAGCAACACCACGACGCCGGGGCACTCGAGCAAATCGCGGTAATCCTGCGGCACATTGTCGATGAGCCCGGCCAGGGTCACGCATGCATGCGCCCTGGCGGACGCCCCCGCCCCACGGCACAGCTCCCATAGGTCGTTCATCGCTCCCACGGAATCGATGGGGTCGTTGAATGGAAACGAGCGTCCCAGATCATCGCAGCGATACAACACCTCAAGGTCAAGCGCATGCCGATCGCCTTCGCGCATGCGCCGACGCACATATGCCGACCACGTGCGGCGCTTCGACTCCGCATCGTCCCCCACAGTGATCTCTTCGCACAGCCGATGGAACCTCAGCGCGGACAGACTCGGCATGCCCTCGTGCCACTCATGCCGTTCGGGGCTGGCGCCCGCCATGGCGTCCCGGCATTGTTCGATGCACTCGGGGGTGCAAAAAACATTCACGAACTCATCGAGAGTCATAGGTTCACCGCCTTCATGGTGCTTGTGTGCCGGGTCAACGCTTGCAATATAAGGCGAAACGACTGGAGGCACAAGGGCTTGCCTGCGGTTCCTCGCCACAGATGGATAGGTATATATACATTACCATACTTCGAACATATGTTCGAAGTATGCCGTGAGCGTAGCTGTTGCAGATGGCATAGGTCCCACAATGCAACACAGCACGCCGGGAACGCGTCTACACGCCATCCGCCACGACGCACACCAGGTCAGGCATACACACACTCCCCACCCGGCACAACAAAAGCCCATGTGCAGGTGTATCACTCAAAACCTGCACATGGGCTTGTAAACCGATGTCGCCAATGCCGCAGCGCCAATGCCGCGGCTAAACCTCAGTCAAGCTTGAGGCGCAGCATCGGATGCGCGACAAGCAGCTCCTCCAAGCACGTATCAGCGCTGGAAATGCCTTGCGCGGATGCTTCACGGAAGCTGCGGGCGGCCCACTCGTTGTTGCCGCTTGCGGCGAAAAGCTGACCGGCAAGCAGATAGCCCAGAGCAATGCCCTTCTGCGCAGCGCGCAGGAACCAATCAATAGCTCGGTTGAGGCCGCTGTGCACGGATGCGCTGACGAACGAGTACCACCGTCCGAGGCTGATCATGGCAACCGGGTCGCCGCCGTTCGCAGCGGTGCGCACATCACGCAAAGCCACATTCGCATCGCAGTCAACCGCCACTCCATCGCGGTACCACTGCCCTTGCGCGAACTGATAGCCCTTGTGCCCGGCGACGATGCCGAGCTCGTCCTGCGCGTCCGCGTCTGCCGAAACAACCGCTGGCGCCACAGAAACAGCGGTGGCGACTGGGTTGGCGGGGGCAAAGGCGGAAGTCGTGTCCTGTTTAAGTTTGGTAGTGAGAGTGTTGCTGTTCATGGCGCTATCCCTTTCCGTTTGCCACCGAGGCACTGGCTGCGTTTCCGACGCTGCCGTCGCCTCGTTGCGCTTCTCGTGGCCTCAATCACGATCGGCGCCGCCCCGCGCTCTTCCGACGCGGGAACGTTTCCATGTATGTCATGGGCTGGTTCCAATTGTGTCTTCCCAAGGCCGTTCGATTGCTCAAGCGTCAATGCTTGCGTGACCGTCTGGCCCTTACATCAGTTAAGTTACCACGACGTAGCGAACAGCGCAAGATTATCAAACGTTCCCTCGAACGTTCGAGGGTTTTTAAGTGGGTGTTTTTGCCGACCGTCGCGCCTGAAATTCCAAGGTTTCCGCCAAAAACGAACCGACCGGACCCGTTGCGGAAGGAATTCACATTCCTCGAACAACAGGTCCGACCGGCGTGTCGTGTGCTCCAGCGACAGATGCAGGCATCAGCGTCATCCCCGACCGCTGACCGCGGTATTCCCCCGCCGAGGGCGCACAATCCTGCACCTTCGGCAGAGATTAAGTGGACATTGCCCTTCGCCGACCGCGGTATTCCCCGCCGAAGGCACACGACCTTGCGCCTTCGGCAGGGATTGGACGTCTCCAAAGCTTGCTGGCGAGGGGTAATCCATGCCAGGGGTGCACAATCTTGCGCCTTCGACGAGGATTAGGCGCCCCTGACAGCTGCTGGAGAGGAATAACCCCGCGGAAGGCGCACGACCTTGCGCCCTCGGCAAGAATTGACTGATCCTGGCAACTGCTGATGAGAGGCATTGCCCGCCGAGGGCGCGCAATCCTGCACCCTGGACAGGGATTAAGCAGACATCGCCCTTCACAGGCCGCGGTATTCCCCACCGAGGGCGCACAATCTTGCACCCTCAGCAGGGGTTAGGCGCCTTCGGCACCTGCCGAGGCTAGGCATCCCCTGCCAAGGGTGCACAATCCTACACCTTCGGCAGGGATTGGACGCATCCAGAGCTTGCTGGCGAGGGATAACCCCTGCCGAGGACGCACAAGCTTGCACCTTCGGCAGGGATTGGACGCCTCCAGAGTTTGCTGGCGAGGGGTAATCCATGCCAAGGGTGCACAATCTTGCGCCTTCGACAAGGATTAGGTTCCCCTGGCAGCTGCTGGAGAGGGATAACCCTGCCGAGCGTGCACGACCTTGCACCCTCGGCGGAGATTGGGGCCTCTGGCATCCGCTGGCGAGAGGTATTGCTCACCGAGGGTGTGCATTCCTGCACCCTCGGCAGCGGTTAGGTGTCCCCGGCAGGAATTAGGCACCGCGCGGCAGGAATTAGGCGCCGCGACGGCCACTGGAGAAAAACAATCCCCGCCGAGGGCGCACAAACATGCACCCTCGGCGGAGGGGATGACGGGGATGGACCGTACAGCCGGCTACGCCCCGTACTTCTCCAGGTACTCCTTGGCGGCGGCCTTGATGGAATCGTCAATGAGCGGCGTGCCATCGGCGGCGGAGAGCTTCCCGGCGGCGGCGAAAATCTCGCGAACGTTCGCGATAGCGAGCACAGGGAACCCGAACTCCTCGTGCACTGCCTGCACGGCGGACTGGTCGGAATCCTTCGTCTTCTCCATGCGGTCCACAGAGAGCACAAGGCCCACGATGTTCACGTCGGCGGCGGCGCGCAGCTTCGGCACGACCTCGCGCACCGCGGTGCCAGCGGTCATCACGTCGTCCACCATGAGCACGCTCATGCCGTCCGTGAGCTGGGTGCCGACGAACATGCCGCCGTCGCCATGGTCCTTCTTCTCCTTGCGGTCGAAGGTGTAGCCCACGTTCTGCCCGTGACGGGCGGCGAGTGCCATCGAGGTGCTCACAGCCAGCGGAATGCCCTTGTAAGCGGGGCCGAACACCGTGTCGATGTGCGCGGGCAACACGCCGGCGGCCTGGGCTGCGGCGATCGTGGCGGCATAGTATTCACCGAGCCGTGCGATGCGCGTGCCGTCGTTGAACGAACCGGCGTTGATGAAGTACGGCGACTGACGTCCTGACTTCAATGTGAACGAACCGAACTTCAACGCTCCGCATTCCAGCAGGAATTGCGTGAATTCCTCATGCGACGGCGCTGCGTTCGCCGCCGCCGCATCCACCGATGCTGCCTCCGCTGAAACCGTTGACGCGGCGTTCATGTGTGCATTGTCTACCATGTGCGTCCCTCCTCCAGGGCTTGGGCCAGTTCCGGCCTCTTGTCAAGCAAAGCGTCGAGTTCGGTGGCGATGCGCAACGGCGCCACCGGGTCCGCCAGAGCCGCGGAACCCACCTCGACGGCGTTCGCCCCAGCATACAGGAACTCGAGGGCGTCCTCGCCGGTGGAGATGCCGCCGATGCCGATGATCGGAATCTCGGGGAACGCCTGGCGCGTCTTGTAAACGAACGCCAGCGCCATCGGATGCACGCACGGGCCGGAGACACCGCCGGTGATGTTGGCCAGGATCGGCTTGCCGGTGCGGATGTCGAAGCGCATGCCCACGAACGTGTTAATCATCGACAGCGCGTCGGCGCCGCCTTCGATGCACGCCTCAGCAATAGGCCGGATGTCGGTGACGTTCGGGGTGAGCTTGACGATCATCGGCTTGTCGGTGAGCGGGCGCAGGCGCTTGATGAGGCGCTTGAGCGCCACCGGGTCAGTGCCGGTGGACAGCCCGTCCGCCGACACGTTGGGGCAGCTGACGTTGATTTCGAGCATGTCGGACTCGTGGTCGGCCAGCTTCGTGACGACCTGTGCGTAATCATCGTCGGAATGCCCGGCGACGTTGGTGATGACGGTGGCGCCCGTCGCTTTGATGCGCGGCAGGTCGTTGACGAGGTAATCGTCGATGCCAGGGTTCTGCAGGCCCACGGAGTTAACGGAACCCGCCGGCGTCTCGGCGGTGCGCGGCACGGGATTGCCTTCCCACGGCACGGGCGAAACGCCCTTCGTGGTGACGGCGCCCATCTGGCTCACGTCGTAGAACCAGCGCACGGCGTCGAAGTTGAACGTGCCGGAGGCTGTGCCCACCGGGTTCTTCCATTCGACCCCCGCGACAACGGTCTTGTGGTGCCATTGGAATGTGCGCGTAGCGTCGAAGTTGCACGGCAGCTGGCCGGGCTCGCCGACCTGCGCTGCCTGCGCCAGACCATGTGCCTGTGCCGAGTCGCGCACCGTGCCCTGCGCTGACGCTTGCGCCACGGTCTGTGCATCCGCGGTTGCCGCGGCATTCGTCCGTTCGCTCATCGTGCTGCCTCCCATCCTTCCAGTTGCGCGGTGTCGAACACCGGGCCATCCACGCAGGTCTTCAAGATTCCGCGGGTCGTGTGCACCGTGCACACGACGCAGGTGCCGAAACCACACCCCATGCGCGCCTCAAGGCTTGCCTGCACTGTGAGACCATGCTCACGCGCCCAGGCGGAGACGGCCTTCATCATGCCCAACGGTCCGCAGGTGAGAATCACCGTGCGACGCCCCTGCGCCGCCGGCCTCAACGCGCCATCCGCGTCTGCAGCAACGCCATGCTGCGACGCCCAGCGGTCGAGCAGCGTGATCACATTGCCTTCGGATTCGTCGATGGACTGCAGTTGCGTGGCGTAACGGGAGGCATAGGCGTCGGCGAAATGCACGTTGCGGTAGCCGAACAGCACCGTGGACGTGGAGCCTTCGTGACCGCTCAGTTCCTGTGCGGCGCGGATGAGCGGCGGCACGCCCAGGCCGCCACCGACGAGCAGGTAGTCGGCGTCCTCGCGCAGGTTGAAGCCGTGGCCGAGGGGCCCGAGCACGTCCACCGTGTCGCCGGGACGCAGGTGACGGAATTCCTCGGTGCCCTTGCCCACGACCGCGAACATGAGCGTGAACACGTCGCCGTCCACTTCACACACGCCGAAGGGACGGGGCGAGAGCCTCTGCGCGTTCTTCGTATAGAGGTTGACGAACTGGGCGGGTTTGGCATGGCGGGCGATGTAGGAGTCACGCAGGGCGAGGCGTACCACGCCGTCGGTGAGTTCCTGGCATTCGACCACCCGTGCCGGACGCCGCGACGGGACATACGTGGGCGTGAACTCGCTCATGCGTTCTCCTTGGTGTCTGGTGGGTGTGGGGATGGGTGGATTGGAAGTTGGATGGATCAGATGTCGGATGGATTGGACTGGCTTGCGGACCTGTCGGTTGGCGTCAGGGACGTCAGCCGAATCCCGCATGCCAGCGGTCAGCGGTTGGCCAGTGCCGAGGCGATGTCGTCCCTCATGGCTTGCGCCGCGCGTGCGGCTGCCGTGCCCACGAGGTCCAGCGCTTCGGCTGCGTCGTCGTGGATGGCTTCGGACTGCGCCATGCTGCGCGGTGATTCGAACGCGTCGGCGTCGAAGCGGGAGGCCTGCGGATCCTTCTTCCACGCGGCGATGATGCCGCGGGACGAATTGACGATGGCGCCGGAGCCGTGCTCGTCGAACATGTGCGCCACGTCCGCCGCGGTGCCGCCTTGTGCGCCGTAACCGGGCACGAGGAAGAACGTGTGCGGCATGAGGCGGCGCAGTGCGGCGCCTTCCTCGGGATGGGTGGCGCCCACGACCGCTCCCACGCGGGAGTATCCGTGGGATCCGATGGTGCCCTTGCCCCACTCCTCTGCCAGCTGCGCGACGAGCTCGCCCACCGTGGCGTCGCCTGCGGCGGTCGCGACGGTCTGCAGTTGTGAGCTTGAGGGGTTGGATGTGCGCACGAGCACGAACACATCCTTGTCGGCGGCCTGCGCAACGTCCACGAACGGCAGGATGCCGTCGGAGCCCAGGTAGGGGTTCACGGTGATGGCGTCCTCATGCCACGGGTCCTCGGGCGCGGAGCCGAAGCCGTCATCCCATTCGGGCACATCCGGCACACCGCCCAAGTGAGCAGCGTACTGCGCTGCGGTGCTGCCGATGTCGCCGCGCTTGACGTCACCCAGCACATACAGCCCGCGAGACGCCGCATAGGCGCAGGTGTCGCAATACAGCTGCACGCCGGCGGGGCCGAGCGCCTCGTACATTGCAATCTGCGGCTTGACCGCCGGGACGATGTCCGTCACCGCGTCCACGACGGCCTTGTTGAAGGCTCGGTAGGCGGCGGCGAGGGCGAGCGAACGGGACTCGGGGTTGTCGGCGCGTGCGGCGTCGAGCACCGGCGCGGGGATGAGCGCCGGCTTGGGGTCGAGCCCCACGACGCTCGGGTTCCCGGTTCGTTCGATGGCTTCGATGAGCTTGTCCATGCCACTCCTTTTATGCGCCGCCGCCCAGTATCGGTTCCCTTGCGGGAGAGGCGGCGACCTTGTGATTATGCGCTGTGAATGTTTCGCAATGTTTCGCGCAGGCTGTGCGCGCAGGCTGCACGCTCAGATGCGCGTGAACACGATGCGTCCGCCCACCAGCGTAGCCACGGGGCGCCCGGCGAGGCGCATGCCGGCGAACGGCGTGTTGCGTGCCTTCGAGTGGAAGGCGCCGGGGTCCACGGTCCATTCACGGTGCATGTCGACGAGCGTGTAATCGCGCTGGTTCGCTGGGCTTTCGGCGCCGGCCGCGTAAGCCTTGCCGTCGCGCAGGTAATGGAAGGCGCTCGAGGTGTCGGCTCCGGCTGCCAGCCGGGTCAGGTCGAGCACCGGGGCAGCGCCGGGACCCTGCGGCTGTGACAGGTCGGAAGCGCTGAGGGAACTCACCGCATTGCCCATCACGATGCTGGGGTTGACGCCCATCAGCGTGATGAGACGGTCATCGCTGATGTAGCCGCCAGCCACAAGCACGTCACGGCACACGCCGTAGGCGGTTTCCAAACCGATGATGCCGTTGGGCGCCTTGAGCAGGCCTTCCGACTTCTCGCGCAGCGTGTGGGGCGCGTGGTCGGTGGCGATCAGGTCCACGGTGCCGTCCGCCACGGCCTTGCGGGTGGCGAATTTATTGGCTTCGCTGCGCAGCGGCGGGTTCATCTTGGCCATCGTGTCCATGCGTTCGACCGCGGTGTCGTCCAAGGCGAGGTAGTGCGGCGCGGTTTCGCAGGTGACCGGCAGGCCCTCGTCCTTCGCACGGCGGATCAGATCGAACGAGGCGGCGCAGCTGACATGCTGCAGATGCACGTGGCAGCCGGTGCGGCGGGCCAGGTCGATGTCGCGGGCGATGATCGTCGTCTCCGTCTGCTCTGCGATGCCTGGCACGCCCAGGCGGCGCGAGGTTGCGCCTTCGTTCATGATGCCCGAGTCATGATGCTCGCAATGGTCGATGAACGGCACCCCTGCCTCCAGGCACATGCGCGCCACGTCGTCGAGCAAAGCGTCAGGCACCGCGGCGCCGTCGTCGCTCACGGCGACCACGGGATGCGCGAAACCGGGCGTGCCGACGGTCGCCAGCGCATGGCGCCAGTCCTCGATCCGGCTGGGCTGGCCGCCCTCACGGTCGCGGGACGCCGCCGCGCACAGCGCATAGCGGACCGGCAGCGTCACGCCGTTGGCCTGCTCGTAATGCTCGAGATAGTCGAGCGCGGAGTCATAGCCGTGCAGCTGCTGTGCCCTGGGATCTGCCGGATCGATGCGCGCCCCATCGAGCGCGGGCACGGTGTTGGGCATGATGAGCACGCTCGTGTAGCCTCCCGACACTGCGGCGGCGCATCCGGTGACCATCGTCTCCTTGTGCGTCTGGCCGGGATCGCGGAAGTGCACGTGGGGGTCGGCGAAGCCCGGCACCAGCATCATGCCGGTGCAATCGACCCTCACGGGCGCGCCACCGGGCTCCCCTGCCGCCAACGGGCGTTCGGCGATGGCGGATTCGGCCAGCGGGGCGATCACATCCACCGCCACGGGCAGAGCGGAATCCTTGCGTCTCCAACCGCTCCACAGCGTGACGTTGTGCAGCAGCACCGTGCGGGGTCCTTGGGCAGCGGCGCTCACAGCTTTGCCTCCTCATCGCAGTAGTCGCAGCGGTACTCCTGGTGTCCGTTGAGCGTCACCAGATGAAATCCTTGCTTGATGTCGCGCTCCGTGGAGGTGACGCACCGCGGATTGGGGCAGCGGATCACGCCTTCCACGTGCTCGGGCAGTGTGGGGGTGAGCTTCTTGACGATGCTGCCGTCGCGCACGATGCCGACGGTGGCGTTGGGCGCCACGAGGCCGAGCACATGCAGGTCGAGGTCGGCGAAGTCCATGCCTTCGATCTTGATGATGTCCTTCGTGCCGTAGCGGTGCGAATCGGCGTTCATGATGAGCGCGATCTTGGTGCGCGAGGGATCCACGTGGATGTATTGCAGCACCTTGAGCGCTGTGCCCGCGGGCACGTGGTCGATGATGATTCCGTTGTTGAGGCTTGTAACTTCCATGTCAGGCAGCGACCTCCTCGGTCTCGTCGAAGCCGGGCAGCCTGTCGCCCAGCAGGGAGCTTTCCAACGCCATGCGCATGAGCATGCCGCGCCGCACCTGCTCGAAGTAGGCGGCGCGAGGATCGGAATCCACGTCGAAGCTGATTTCGTTGACTCGCGGCAGCGGATGGAGCACGGCCATCGTGGGCTTGGCGAGCTTCATCTTCGCCGGGTCGAGGATGTAGGTGTCGCGCAGGCGCAAGTAGTCGTCCTCGTTGAAGAAGCGTTCCTTCTGCACGCGCGTCATGTACAACACGTCGAGCTTGCCGATGGCGTCCTGCAGGTCGTGCACTTCCTCGTAGCTGCAGGTGCCGGACGCCTCGATGCGGTCGATCACGTACCGCGGGGTCTTGAGTTCGTCGGGGCTGATGAGCACGAAATGCACATTGCCGAAACGACACAGCGTCTCGATGAGCGAATGCACGGTGCGGCCGAACATCAGGTCGCCGCACAATCCCACGACGAGGTTGGTGATGCGACCGAAGCGTGCCTGGATGGTGAATAGGTCGGCGAGCGTCTGCGTGGGATGCATGTGGCCGCCGTCACCGCCGTTGATAACGGGAACGTCCGCCGCGTGGGCGGCGACGAGAGCCGCGCCCTCCTTGGGGTGGCGCATGGCGATGATGTCGGCGAAATTCGAAACGACGCGCACGGTGTCCGAAATTGTCTCACCCTTGGACACCGAGGAGTTCTGCGCGTTGGAGAAACCGATGACGTGCCCGCCCAGGCGCAGCATGGCCGTCTCGAAGCTCAGGCGCGTGCGCGTGGACGGCTCATAGAAAAGAGTGGCGAGGATGCGGCCATCGCAAGCGTGCCGCACCTTCGCCATGTTGTGTTCGATGTAATTGCCTTTGCGCAGAAGAAGAGAAATCTGATCGGTCGTCAGATCATCAAGCGTCACCACGCTCTTGCCGATCAGTTGGGACTCGATGTCAGCGCCATCCTGCGCTGTGAGTGATGTCATAGCACGCCTTTCGAAGAATTATGAGGCGGCCACTCCATGTGACCTATCACACAATAGTGCGAAACACCGACATACACGCCCGTCGACACCCCATCCACCTGCCGACACACAAAGTCTTCAAACAACGTTCCTCCGATACGATGGAAGGGTTCGGCCACGCCGCCGATACCCTGAACCGCCGATACCCTGAACCACAATCGCCAGCCGCCTCCGCACCACCCAGCGGAACCGTCTCGGCGACGCCCATGGAAGGAGCCGCATGCAATCCCTGTCACTGGTCATTCTCGTGGTCACCGGAGTGCTCGTCTCTTCCATACTCGAACGTTTCATCCCCCGCGTCTCGCTGCCGCTCGTGCAAGTGGCGCTGGGCGTCATGTGGTATTTCACGCCGTTCCTGCCCACCGTGCAGCTCGACTCCGAACTGTTCATGGTGCTGTTCATCGCACCGCTGCTGTTCAACGCTGCGCGCAGCACATCCAAACCCCGGCTCATGCGCGTGCTCAAGCAATCCCTATGGCTCGCCATCGGACTGGTGTTCCTGTGCATCATCGCCACCGGCGCCACGCTCCACGCCTTCTGGCCGCAGATCAGCATGGCCGCCGCCCTCGCCTTGGGCGCCGCGCTCGCACCGACGGATGCGGTCGCGGTCACGCAGATGGGCCGCCAAGCCCAGCTTTCCGAGCGGCAGATGGAGATTCTCAAGGGCGAGAGCCTGTTCAACGACGCCGCCTCGATCGTGAGCTTCGAATTCGCCGTGACGGCGGCGCTCACCGGGCGCTTCTCCCCGCTTGAATTCACCCGCGAGGTGCTGGTGAGCTTCCTCGGCGGCATCGCGTTCGGCTTCGTCATGGGCAAGCTCATCGACTCCTTCGTCACCATGCTGCGGCGCCACCGTCTTGAAACCACGACGAACCGCATCACCATCGAGATCCTCTCGCCGTTCCTCATCTACTACCTGTCGGAACGCATGGGGCTCTCGCCGGTGCTGTCGGTGGTGGCGGCGGGCCTTGCCATCGGTTTCCACCGCCGTGGCGTGGGCAGCGACATCGCCCGCGTGAACCTCGTGTCCAATTCAGTGTGGGAGTTCCTTGAATTCACGCTCAACGGAGCCATCTTCGTGCTGCTGGGAATCCAACTGCCGATAATCCTGCTCGATTCCCTGCACAACCTGCCGGGCAACATCGGGCACATCATCGCCGCCGCGCTGCTGCTCACCGTCGTGTCTCTGGCGGTGCGTTTCGTAGGCGTCGCCCTCATGCTGCGCGTCACGCATTCCGAGATGACCGGCAAACGCCGACAGATGACGAAGGAACGCTGGCATTCGGCGCTGGTGATGACATTCGGCGGTACGAAGGGCGCCATCACGATCTCGCTGGTGTTCACGCTGCCCGCCGCCCTGGGGCTTGCGGAAGACAACACACCCGTGCGCTCGCTGCTATGGGCGATCGCCGCGGTGTTCGTGCTGCTGTCGCTGGTACTCACCAACATCATGCTGCCGGCGCTTGCCCCGCGCGGCTCGCAGGTCTCGGCGCAGGAGATGGCCAACGCCAACCGTCTGCTGCTCAACACCACCATCGAGCGGCTGGCGCAGACCGACACGACCGAGAACCATCTTGCCGTGCAGATGGTCATGCGTTCCTACACCTATCGCGTGGCGCGTCTCGAGGGGGCGCAGGCGTCGAAACGGCACTTGGAGAACGAGCATGAGCTGCGGCGCGAGACGATGGAATGGGAGATTCAGTGGCTGCAAGGGTATGCGCAGCGCAACGAATCCATGGCACAGGCCGCCAATGACATGGCCGGGCGCATTCGCGTGAGCCTCGACGTGGAGCGCAAGCTCGGCGTGTGGCGTGCGCGCCAGGTGTGGCAGCGCCTCACGTGGCTTGCCAAGAACGTTGTGGGCGCGCTGCGCCGCCGCGTGGGAAAGATGATTCCCGCCGTCGCGACCGTGGCGGATGCCACCGTGTCGCAGGATTCCGTCCGTCTGCACAACGAACTGCTTCAAGCAACCATCGACCATCTCTTCGACTTGGTGAACGATCCACGGTATGACGCCGCGTGCGTGACGGAGCTCATGGGCGAATACCGCGCCTCGCTCGCCGCCACTCGTCTGCGTGGCCGCACGCCCGAGCAGCGCGAGAAGCTTGCCGCGCAAATCGCTCAGGTGCGTTCCGAGGCCTTCCGCATCGAGTTGGAGACGATTCGCGACCTGCTCGACCAGCAGCGCATCACCCGTGACCAAGCGAAGACGATGCGCCGCAACGTGCACCTGATGGAGGCCGATCTGGGCATGTGAGGCACGTACGAAAGTGAGACGGACGTGAGGCTGCGCATGGCAGGCGCCCCCGCCTCACGCAGCCTCACGCGCTGCCCCAGTTTCAGAAAATCTCACGGTTTCAGCAATCCCCGGTTTCAGCAGACCCCCCCATCTTCAGCGAGCCTCGCTGCGCTCCTCCTTGCCGTAGAACAACCGCGTGGCGACCGCACGGCAGCGGCGCATCGCACCCAGAAGCTCGGAGATGAACCGCTGCCCGGAGTTCGCAGGCCTGCCCATGCATGCCGCGATGCCACCCAACGCATATGTATCATCTGGTATTACATCAGCGCGATTCGTCCTGCCAGTCCACAGCATCGTGGCATTTCTCGTGTCGGTGCACAACCACCATGTGCTGCGCAACACCCCGGCATCCTCGGCGCTGATAAGCCCCTCGGATTCCAAGCAGTCCAGCGCCTCCATCGTGCTGGTCGTGCGCAGGCTCGCATGCTCCCCCGCATGGTTGAGCTGCAGCAGCTGCACTGTCCATTCCACGTCCGACAGGCCGCCGGAACCGAGCTTGACATGCCTGTCGCGGCGCACGCCTCGAGGCAGACGCTCCGCCTCCATGCGTGCCTTGAGGGTGCGGATCTGCTGCAACTGCGAGTCGTCCAACGGCCGGTCGGGGTATCGCAACGGGTCGGCGATGCGTGTGAGGAACCTGTTGGCTAGCTCCGCGTCGCCTGCCGCATAGCGCGCACGAAGCAAGGCTTGGTGCTCCCACGTATCCGCCCACGACGCATAGTATTCGCGGCATGATTCATACGAGCGCACCAACGCGCCGTTGCGGCCTTCCGGGCGCAGGTCAAGGTCAAGGTCAATCGGCGGCTCCGTGGTGAGCGGACCGCCCAGAAGCTGCCGCACACGGTCCTCCACTGTGCGCGCGAAGGCGTTCGCCGCGGCTTCGTCCGCACCAGCGTCCGGCTCGTAGATGACGATGACGTCGGCGTCGGAGCTGAAGTTCACCTCCCTGCCGCCATACCTGCCCATGGCGATGACACTGACCTTGGCGGGCGCCTTCACCAACCCGTCGGCGCGCATCTTTTCGTCAATCGCCCACGACAGCGCCGCATCGAGCGCCGCATCGTAGACGAGCGTCATGCCTTCGAGGCCGTCGGCGCCCGTCACGACGCCGCTCATCCAACCCAGGCCGATCCGCTCGATCTCATGCCGGCGCATCGCGCGCAGCGACGTGGCGAAGCTGCGGTCATCGTCACGATATCGTTCGCGTGCGCTTTCGCACCGCACGTCGAGACTTTCGCGGCTGCGCGGACGCAGCAGGCTGTCGTCGCCCAGCCATGTGACGGATTCGGTGGATTTGATGAGCGCATCGCCGAGGAACCGCGAGTTGGACAGCACATGGCACAGGCGTTCCAATGCGTCGGAGGAATCGCGCAGGAACCCCAGATACGGCGAGCCGCTGCCGAACGCTTCGACAAGGCGACGCCATTGCAGCAGGCCCATGTCAGGGTTTTGGCCGCGGGCGATCATCTCAAGCACCGCGGGAAGCAGGATTCTGTTGATCTTGGCGCCGCGGCTGACGCCCTCCGTCAACGCCGACACATGCCCGATGGCGGCCTGCGGGTCGAGGAAGCCCAGGGAGGCGAAACGGTCTTCGATGGCCTGCGGCGTCAGCGCGATGGCATCGTCGCTCATCTGCGCAATCGCCGGCAGCATCGGACGATAGTAGATGTCGAGGTGCAGCTGGCGAATCTCACGGCGCGTGGAATCGTAGGCGTCCACGAGCTCGTCGTTGCGCATGCCGAAGGCACGGGCGAGGCGGCGCAGTTCCACGTTTTCGTCCAATTCCTGAATGTTGATGGCGCGCGGGGCGTCGAGCCCTCCCCTGCTGGCGGGGCCAAGGTCGGGGAACAGATGCGTGCGGTGGAACTGCCACATCTGCTGGCGGTGTTCCATCACGCGTTCGAAACGATAATCCTCCGAAAGCCGCTGCGCTTGGCGCCGGCTCATGTAACCGCCCTGCGACAGTGCCTGAAGCGCGTCGAGCGTGGAGCGCAGGCGCAGGGATTCATCGGTGCGCCCGTGCACGAGCTGCAGCATCTGCACGGTGAACTCCACGTCGCGAAGACCGCCCTTCCCCAGTTTTATCTCGCGGTCGCGCAATTGCGGCTGGATGTATTCCTCGACGCGCGTGCGCATCTTCTGGCAATCCGACACGAAGTTCGGGCGCGTGGAGGCGAGCCACACGAACGGGGTCATCGCATCCAGATACGCCTGGCCGAGCGCAGGGTCGCCCGCGACGGGACGCGCCTTGAGCAATGCCTGGAACTCCCAGTTGTCCGCCCATTTCTCGTAATACGCCTTGTGCGACTCCACGGTGCGCACCAGCTGACCGGCCTTGCCTTCGGGGCGGAGCGCGCCGTCGATCTGCCACAACGCGGGTTCCGTGACGCCGGGGATGACGTCCTGGCACACGCGCTGCATAGAAGTGGCGATGCGTGTGCCCACGCGGTTGAGCGCGTCACCCGTCAGCGCCGCAACGGAACCGTTCGAAGCAGCAGCGCCAGCGGCACCGCTCGCGGCTGCTTCGCCTGTTGCATCGTCCGCACCATCCACACTGGCCGCGCCATTTGCACTGCCTGCGCCATCCGCACTGCCCTCACCTTCCGCGCTGCCTGCGGGTGCGACGGCATAGATGAGGTCGCAATCCGACATGTAGTTAAGCTCGCGGGCGCCCAGCTTGCCCATGCCGATGATGGAGAACCGGCACCCCGCCGACCCCTCCACCATGCTGTAGGCGACGGCAAGCGCCGCTTCGAGCGCTGCGTCCGCCGCGTCGGACAGGCACAGGCTGATGTTCGGCTGCACTGCCATGGGATCGGACTGGCTCACGTCACGTGCGCAAATCGCAGCGACCTGGCACCAGTAGCGCCGACGCATGGCGTTGACCGCGTCGGCGACGGGTTTCGTCGCCACCGGCTGCGGCGATGCCGGATCTGCGCCGACGGCATCCAGCAAGTCCTCGCGGCGACGCTCCCGACTCCAATCATGGCTCGCATACCCCTCGCCGATGATCGCATCGAGCACATCGGGGCGCGTCTCGACAAGACGGCCCAGGAAGTCGGACGCGCCAAGCACCCGCACGAGGCGCGCAAGCAGCTCAGGGTCGGCTGGAACGCGGCTGAGCACGGCTTCGCGCTCCTGCGCATCCGGGTAATCGCCATCGGTCGCCAGATCCGTCAGGTGGCGCAACGCCACGTCCGGATCGCATGCGGATGCTAGTTCCTCGCACAGGCTGCGGAGGGAATCGCGCGACATTCCTGCCTCGCCGAGCCGTGCAAGATTGGATTGTGCAGCGGACGTGTCGGCGATGCCGGCCTTGATCAATTCCAACGCAGAAATGGGAGAGTCGCTCATAGAAGCCATTGTAAAACGCACAAATCCCGCCGGTTTGTCGCCGACGGGATTTGGAAACATCGCTGCGGACAATGCCTCACCGGCAGGCGTCAGGCCTGCGTTTCGAACAGGTCGCCCACGTTCTGCCAGATGCGACGGGTGATGCCCGGATGGTTCATCGTGTACAGGTGCACGCCCTGCACGCCCTGCGCCACGAGGTCACTGATCTGCTGGGAGGCGTAGACGATGCCTGCCGCGCGCAGCGAACGGGGGTCGTCCTGCCATTTGTCGAGCATGCGGTCGAGCGCATGCGGGATGCGCGCGCCACACAGCTTGCCCATGCGACGCACCTGCCCTACGTTCATCACCGGCATGATGCCGGCCTCGATCGGGACGTCGACGCCCTCTGCCCGCGCCATCTGCACAAAGTTGAGGAAGTCCGCGTTGTCGTAAAACAACTGCGAGATGAGGTGCGAGACACCGGCATCCACCTTCTTGCGAAGGTTCTCCACATCCTCTTTGAGCGAGACGGACTGCGGATGGCCCTCCGGATAGCATGCGCCGTAAATCGTCAGATCGGGGTGCGTGCGACGGATGAACGCCGCTAGGTCGGAGGCATGGTCGAACACCCCCGCCGGTTCACGGCCGGGCACGGCGTCACCGCGCAATGCCAGCACGCCGCGCACCTTCGCCTGTTCGAACATCTCCAGCGCTTCGGAAGCGCCCTGCTCGTCAAGGTATTGCGCGGTCAGGTGCCCGATCACAGGGATGTCGTATTCCTGGCGAATCGTGTTGCAGATGCGCGCGGTCGCCGTGCGGTCGGCCTGCTTGCCTGTGCCGTAAGTCACCGAGATGAAATCCGGATCCACGCCCTGCAATCCGTCAAGCGTGTCATAAATCGTACCGACGGATGCGTTGCGCTTGGGAGGGAACACCTCGAGTGAAAACACCGGCACATGGTCGCGGCGTCGCTGCGCCGAAGCCGCCGCGGAACCCTTCGCAGGCTCCGCGGCCGACTTGGCAGCAGACACCGCAGGCGACACCTCAGCCGGCTGTGCAGCCGGTTCCTGGGAGGACTCCCCTTGCTGTGTCTTTTCAGACATGACACTCACCCGGTCTTATTCGCCCAGCTCGGCGCGCACATGCTTCGTGGCGGTCACCAGGTTCTCCAGGCTCGGCCAGGTCTCCTCGTCGCCGCGGGTCTTGAGGCCGCAGTCAGGGTTGACCCACACCTTGCTCACATCCATCTTTGTCAAGATCGCGTGAATCTTGTCTTCGATCTCTTCGACGGAGGGGATGCGCGGCGAGTGGATGTCATACACGCCGGGGCCTGCTTCGGTCTCGAAATGAGCCTCGTGGATTGCATCGAGCACCGTGAGGTCGGAGCGGGAGGCTTCGAACGAGATGACGTCGGCGTCCATGTTGTCGATGGAGCGGATGATGTCATTGAACTCGGAGTAGCACATGTGCGTGTGGATCTGGGTATCGGGGCGCACGCCGGAGTGCACGAGGCGGAATGCGGGAATCGCCCAGTCAAGGTACTTGCTATACCAATCGGAACGGCGCACCGGCAGCTTCTCGCGCAACGCGGCCTCGTCGATCTGAATCACGCGGATGCCGGCCTTCTCAAGGTCAAGCACTTCGTCACGGATTGCCAGCGCCAGCTGCGTGGTCTGCAGCTCATGGGAGACATCCTCACGCGGCCAAGACCAGTTGAGGATCGTCACCGGGCCGGTGAGCATACCCTTGACCACATGGTTCGTGAGGGACTGTGCGTAGGAGCTCCAGCGCACCGTGATCGGGCGGGCGCGGGAGACGTCGCCCCACACGATCGGAGGCTTGACGCAGCGCGTGCCGTAGGACTGCACCCAAGCGTTCTGCGTGAAGAGGAAGCCGTTGAGGTTCTGGCCGAAGTACTCGACCATGTCGTTGCGTTCGAATTCGCCGTGCACGAGCACATCGAGGCCGATCTGCTCCTGATGGCGGATGCATTCCTCGATCTTGCCGGCGATGAAATCGTCATACGTCTTCTGGTCGATCTCACCCTTGCGCAGGCGTGCGCGGTACTGGCGCACTTCACGCGTCTGCGGGAAGGAGCCGATCGTGGTGGTGGGCAGCACGGGCAGGCCCAGTTCCGTGCGCTGCGTCTTCTGACGCTCGGCGCGGGCGGGCTGGCGGGTGTAGTCGGCGTCGGTGAGTGCGGCGATGCGCGCGGCGACCTGAGGATCGGCTGCGACGCGGGTGCCGTCGAAGAGAGCGGCGTTGTCCTTGAGCGCGTCGCTGGCGGCGCGTTCCTCATCGGATTCGACGGCGAGCTCGGCGAGATCCGTGAGCTCACCCAGCTTTTCGACAGCGAACGCGAAGTGGCGCAGCACGTCGTCGCCCAGCTTGTGCTCGTTGGCGGTGGTGAACGGCACGTGGAGCAGCGAGCTGGCGGTGGAAACCACGACCTCGCCCGGGGTCACTTCGTCGATCTCGTCGAGCAGGTCAAGCGTCTTGGCGTAGTCGTTACGCCAGATATTGCGGCCGCCCACGACGCCGGCGAAAATCGTCACATCATCGGCAAGGGCGCCTTCGCCATTGTTGGCGGCGGCGAGCTTGGCGAGAGCGTCGAGGTTCTCGTCGCGGCCTTCCACGAAATCGAGGCCAATGCCATCCACGTGGAGCTCGGCGAGGGTGGGCAGGGTGTCGGCGATGTGGCCGAAGTAGGTCTGCACCAGCACCTTCGGCGCGTCCACCGCGTCACGGCGCACGGCGAGGATTGGCTCATAGAGGCGGCGGAACAGGTCAAGGTCGCCTTCCTCCTTGTCAAGCACGAGGTACGGTTCGTCGAACTGCACCCACGAGGCGCCGAGCGTGGCGAAACGGGACACGATCTGCGCGTATGCGGCGGCAGCGCTGGAGACGATCTCGTCGGTGATCTCAAGGTCGGCGGCCTGCGGGCCACGGGCGAGTTTGAGGAACGTGTAGGGGCCGATCAACACGGGCTTGGTGGCGATGCCCAGTTCCTTGGCTTCGTTGAATTCGTCGAACGGCTTGGTGCCGACGAGCTTGATCTGCGTGTCTTCGCTGATTTCGGGCACGAGATAGTGGTAGTTCGTCGTGAACCACTTCTTCATTGGCTGGGCGGTGACATCGCCCTGCTCGCCCTGATAGCCGCGGCCGATGGCGAACAGCGTGTCTTCCTCGCCCAGGTTCAGGTCACGATAACGCTTAGGGACCACGTTGAGCAAGATCGCGGTGTCGAGCATCTGGTCGTAGTAGCTGAAGTCGTTGCTGGGGATGAGGTCGATGCCTGCATCCTTCTGGATTTGCCAATGCTTTGCGCGCAGCTGCTTCGCAGTCGAGCGCATCTCATCGAGGCTGGCGTTGCCCTTCCAATAGGCTTCGATGGATTTCTTCAGTTCGCGGTTCTCGCCGATGCGCGGGAATCCGATGACTGACGTGAGTGCGCTCATTGTGTAAACCTCTCTTGGATATACTTCGGGGAACATGAAAAAGCTAGCAATAATCCGCACATTCGCGGTAATCCACCAGTTTTGCGTGTCGCTATAAGCCGGGTTTATACCCTGGCTTACACCTTGGCGTCACGCTGGTGTCCCGCAACCCAAGGTAAACCTAGGGTAAATCTAAGGTGTATCGTTTTAAATCATGATAACAATGAGAGAAATCGCCAAACGGACAGGCGTGTCCGTCTCAACGGTGTCGTTGGTGATGAACCACCACGACGAAGGAAGGGTCAACCCACAAACCGCCGCGATGGTTCGCGAAACGGCACACAAACTCGGTTACAAGGTCAATCCCCTTGCCCGCTCGCTGCGCACAAACAGCACACGCATCCTCGGCTTCATCAGCGACGAGGTCGCGACCACACCGTTCGCAGGCGGCATGATCCTGGGCGCGCAGACAGCGGCAAGCCAGCTAGGCTACATGCTCATCACCGTGAGCACCGACGGCGGCGTGCGCGAAGACGATGAGATCGATGCGCTCAAGCGCTACGGCGTGGACGGATTCCTGTACGCCGAAATGTCGAACCGCGTCACCGACGTGCCGTCCAAGCTGCTGGACTACCCCACCGTGCTTGCCGACGCCACGGACCGCAACGGTACGATTCCCAGCGTCGTGCCCGACGAGTTCTCCATCGGCTACGACGCCACCTCGTACTTAGTCAAAGCCGGATGCCAGCGCATCGCCTATGTCGGATGCGACGCACCTGGGGTGGAGCAAGCCCAATCCGGCCGCCTTGCCGGTTATCAGGCCGCTTTGCGCGACGGCGGGATGCCTTACGACGAGAGCCTCGTCACGAACGTAACGGAGCCCAAGACCGCCGTGGAATCCGTGCATGATCTGTTCGACAGGGAGCGGCCGGACGGATTCTTCTGCTTCAACGATGCGCGCACGCTGTATGTCTATGAGACCGCGGCGCGGCATGGACTCACCATCGGCAAAGACATATCAGTGGTGGGCGTGGACCATCATCGGGTTTTCGCCGAGACCCTCTACCCTGCGCTGACGACCGTGGAGCTGCCGCATTTCGAAATGGGTTACTGGGCAGCGGTCAAGCTGGTGTCGCTGATCGATGCCCAAGCGGTGACGAATCTTAAGCCGCCGACGACGACCGCTGCGATACCGCCCATCGACGCTAACACCCCGAAGATCCATTGCACGCTGCTGAAAAAGGGATCCGTGGCGTTGCATTAGGCAGCTGCGTTGCATTGGGCGCATACCGAGGATGCCCGGGATACCTAGGGATGCCCAGCAGCTGCCCAATGCCATGATTTACATGCAATAGCTCATGCGCCGCGGTTCAAGTGCCGCGGTTCAAGTGCCGCGAGCCATGCGCTGCGATTGACGCAATGATTCACTCAACGTTGCCGGGACGCAGCAGCGCGAGGGGCGCCGCATGGTGAAGGCTCCACTGGGCGAACGGCTCGCTGCCGCCCAGCACGGCGACGGACGCCGGTGAGAAACCAATGCTCATCTCGCTGAGCGCCGTCGCCTCGGCGCCCTGCGCATCCGGATCCGACAGCCACTGCGCGGCAATCGACACGGTGGGTTCATGGCATACGATGAGCAGCTTGTGGTCGGACTCCTTCGTGTGCACGAGCTCGTCAAGCAGCGCCTGCATGCCACCGTCATAGAGGTCCATGTGGTAGCGCGCGTCCGGCCCGTCACCGAACACCTTGAGCATACGGTCGGTGGTCTGTCGTGCGCGCTTGGCGGCTGACGACGCGACCACATCCGGCACCAAACCAAGGCTTTCGAGGGTTTTCGCCATCGCCTTGGCCTGCTTGCGCCCCGTGTCGGTCAATTCACGCGCCGCGTCGCCGTTGGTGGAATACGGTTCCGTCTTGCCGTGGCGCATGAGCATGAGCACATACGGCGTGTCCTTCACTGCCGCCGCCAAGCGTGCAAGATTGTCTTGTGCCGATCCCATATGAGCCTCCTTGTGACTGTCCGCGACCTTGCGTCTTGTGACCTTGCGTCTTGTGACTTTCCGTGTCTTCGAATTGTCCGTGTCCTTGGATCGTCCGTTATGGCGAATTGTGTGATTTCTGTAGTATCGGCGGACTTATTGCCGGCGCCTGTTGCGGCCGCTACTGCTGTGCTTGCGCTTCCTGCTCCTTGACCTGACGGTCGAGGTCACGGATCACCTTGCGCACCTTGCGGTCCGAAATGTCGCGCAATTCCAAAGAGTCCAGCTCATCGACATCCGTGTAGACGTCCTTCGTGGCGCGCTCTTTCTTGTGAAGCGCCTGCACGCCGTCCGCCATCGCACGGGTAATGAACAGGAAGCCGGTGTGCGCAATCATCTGATGGTTCGGACGCACCGAAAGCCCCTCGACCTTCCACGTGCGCTCCAACGTCTCCTGCACCTCCGGTTGCGTCCATTGGCCGGATTCGCGCACAGCCTCCGCCAGGCGGCTCAGCTGCGTGGTGGTGGTCACGTATGCCACGAGCACGCCGCCGGGTTCGATGACGCGATGCGCCTGCTCGAGGCGGTTCCACGGGTCGAGCATGTCAAGCACGATGCGGTCGAAGCTGTGCTCAGGCAGCGTGGCGGCGACAGAATCGAAGTCACCCACGCGCAAGTCCCACCACTGCGGGCGGTATCCGAAAAACAGCGTGGCGTTCGCCTCGCAGATATGCGCGAATTCGGAGCGCAGCTCGATCGTGGTGAGGCTGCCGGTCTCGCCCACCGCTTCGAGCAGGTTGATGCCCATCGCACCGCTGCCGCCGCCGGATTCCAGCACACGCGCGCCCGGGCGGATGTCGCCCAGTTGCAGCACGGTCGCGATGTCCTTGGGATACATGATCTGCGCGCCGCGTGGCATCGACAGCACGTAGTCGGCGAGCCTGGGGCGCATGACGCACCACGACCATCCGCCGATGCGACGCGTGCCCTTCCACGGCTTGCGTGGATTCAGCGCATGTGCCTCCGCGGCACTCATGGCATCGGTGGAGGTGTCGCCCACTCCGTCAGCATCTGCACCAGCCGCGGCATCCAAAGCGCCGCTCACGGTGACGACCACCGTGCCTTCGCTGGCTCCAATCAGATCATCGTGGAGTATGTAGCCGTGTTCCGTCTGCGTCCTCTCGCCGGGCACCAGCTGCACCGTGATCATCTTTCCCTTGCGGTCGGTCAGCTGCACCTTCTCCCCTGCCTGCAGGGGGCCGCGTCGCATCATGCAATCCGCCTTTCGTCGCTTGTTGTGTTTCCGTACTCTCTGTGTGTCGTCGCCTGGCGCCGCTTACTCAGCTTTCAGCCTTGTGTGGTTGGCGCGGCCTTGCGCAGTTTTACGCAGCCGAGCGGGCGCTTCATTCCTTGGCAAACGCACCCCAGCGCGTGCCGGCATGCACCACTTGGAGCGGAATGCCGAAGAGGGATTCGAGGCGTTCCTCGGTGAATCCGCCTTCCAAGTTTCCCGTATACAGGATGGTGCCGGGCGCCGGATCGCCGTCGCGCACGATCACGTTCGCCGCTTCAAGCTCGCTACCGCTCATGCGTCCCATAATGGCGACGTGGTCGAATCCTTGGGGGATTTCTTCCAGACGATGGGTGACGAGCACCATGGCGCGCGGACTGTCTTCCGCTGCGACTTCCGTGAGGGCGTGCAGCACGAGCTCACGTCCGCCCAAGTCAAGTCCCGTGGTCGGTTCGTCAAGGATGATGAGGTCGCTTTGCGCCATGAGCGCACGGCAGATGAGCACGCGCGTGCGTTCGCCGGACGAGAGACGCCACATCTGCTTGCCCGCCAGATAGCTGATGCCGAAACGTTGCATGAGGCTGCGCGCCTTCGCGCAATCCTCGTCGGTGTAGGTGTCGCGCCACCGTCCGGTGACGGCGTTGAGGGCGGTGACCACTGCGTCCAGCGGATCCTCGTCGAGCGGGAATGCGCTGGCCAGTTCCGCGGAGGTCAGGCCGATGCGGTTTCGGTATGAGAACACGTCGACGCGCCCCAGCCGGTTGCCCAGGATGTCCACCGTGCCTTCGGAGGGGAACGCGCGCGTCGCCATCATCGAGACAAGCGTGGATTTGCCGATGCCGTTGGGGCCAAACAGCACCCACTTCTCCCCCGGTTGGATTGTGAGGTTGACGTGGGTGATGATGGTGCGTTTGCGGCGTCGGAATTCCACATCGTGAATTTCGACCGCTGGTTTGGAATGGTCAATCGCCATGATGCCTGCCTTTCGCCTGTCGGTGCTGTGCGACTGGGTGTGCTTCATGATACGCCGGGAAGCATGGAAAACGGCCGGGTGCCGTAGCACTCGGCCGTCGATGCCCTGCGGATGCGTTCACACTGCGGTGCCGTTGGAATCCACGTTCGGGTTTTCGCTGGGCGAGCCGCCGAAGAGGAACAGCGAAAGCACGCCGAGGATGAAGATCACCGACACGGTCACGATTGCCCACAGCGGCTTGCTGGGCAGGAACATCACGATGATGAATGCAATGGCGGAAAGAACGATGAACAGCCAGCTGAAGAAACGGCCCCAGCCGCGCACGGTGCTGGGCGCAGGCGCCTTCTTGGGGTTGCGGAACGCGAGGTCGTCCGGCGTCACGTCCTTGTCGTGGCTGCGCGGCTCGGTGCTGGCGCTCGGCTTCCATTCGTCCGTCGAGGATTCCTGCAGATGCAGGGAACGCTGCTGGAGTGAATACTCATCCACCGCGTCGTCGCGCCGCGGGGCGCGCGCCGTCCTTGTGTTCCTGCTCGTGGTCGCAGTCTCTCCGCGCTTCGCCCTCTTTGCCTGGGCGCGTCGTTCTGCTCTGTTCGGCATACCTTCTCCTTTAAGTGGTGCAACGTCTTTAGCCATAATACAGCCTTTTGGGCGGCATTGGCGCATTTTTTGACGCAAGACGCACAAAAACGCTCATAAACAAACGGCCGGAGGGGTGTGCCCTCCGGCCGCAGTCTCTATCGGTTGGCGTCTGTCCGCCGGCCTTTAACGGCCACTTGCGCAACCTTCACTTGCACAACCGTCACTTGCGCGATCGGTCACTTGCGCGGCAGACCCATCGGCCGCGTGGTCGAAGCGATCGGCGATGCGAGTTCGGAACGGCCACCGATGAGGTATTCGTCCACTGCATGGGCGCAGCTGCGGCCTTCGGCGATCGCCCACACGACGAGCGACTGGCCGCGGCCGGCGTCGCCGCAGGCGAAGACGCGCGGGTTCGAGGTCTGGAAGCCGTTCAGGCGCGCGATGTTGCCGCGGTTGTCCTTGTCAAGCGGCAGCTGTTCGTCGAGCGTGGTCGTGTCCGGGTGCAGGAAGCCCACGGAGATGAGCACGAGATCGGCGGGGATCTCACGCTCGGTGCCGGGCTGGTGCGTGAACGGACCGTTTTCGCCGGGAGCCACGTCGCAGATGCGCAGGCCCTTGACGTGGCCGTTGCCGTCGGAGATGAATTCGAGGGAGTCGACGTTGTATATGTACGTGCCGCCTTCTTCCATCGACGAGGTCTTCTGGTAACGGCGTGCGAAAGTCGGCCACGGCTGGTTCGCCGGACGGTCGTCGGGTTCCTTCGGCATGATCTGCAGCACGGTGACGTCCTTCGCACCCTGGCGGATGGAGGTGCCGAGGCAGTCGGAGCCGGTGTCGCCGCCGCCGATGATGACGACGTGCTTGCCTTTGGCTGTGATGTCGTTGTGCGGCGTGAGGCCACGCACGCGGCGCGTCGCATCCGGCAGGAAGTCGAGCGCGAAATGGATGCCGTCAAGGTCGCGGCCGGGCAGCTTCATGTCGCGAGGCACGCGGGAACCGATGGCGACCACGACAGCGTCATAGCGGCTGTACAGGTCATCCCAGGAGATGTCCTCGCCGATCGTCGTGTTGATGACGAAGCGGGTGCCTTCGGCTTCCATCTGCTCAACGCGGCGGTCGATGAGGGACTTCTCGAGCTTGAAGTTCGGGATGCCGAAGCGCAGCAGGCCACCGACCTCTTCGTCGCGCTCATACACGACGACGGTGTGGCCGGCGCGGGTCAGCTGCTGGGCGCAGGCCAAGCCTGCGGGGCCGGAGCCGACGACCGCCACGGTGAAGTCCGTGAGGCGCTCGGGCGGCAGCGGCTTGACAAAACCAAGATCCCACGCCTGGTCGATGATGGCCTGCTCGTCGTTGTGGATCATCGTCGGCGGCTGGTGAATGCCCAGTACGCAGGCGGATTCACACAACGCCGGGCAGATGCGGCCGGTGAACTCAGGGAAGTTGTTAGTCTGGGACAGGCGGTTGTATGCGTCCTCCCACTTGCCTTGGCGCACGAGGTCGTTCCACTCGGGAATCAGGTTGCCCAGCGGGCAGCCGGTCATGCAGAACGGCGTGCCGCAGTCCATGCAGCGGGACGCCTGCGTCTGCGTGAAGGGCGTCAGGCCATGCTCGGCGTGAACGTCGAGCCAATCGTTGATGCGCTCCTCGACCGGGCGTTCTTTCAGCTCCTGACGGGTGCGTACCTTGAGGAATCCACGCGGGTCAGCCATTTCAGCGCACTCCTTCCATCACGTGTTCGTAAACCTTTTCCCAAGCGCCGGGCGCATTGAAGTCCACGCCCTGCTTCTTCGCTTCGTCCATCGCCTGCGTCATGGCGACGAACTGGCGAGGCACGATCCTGGTGAAGCGGCTGCGAGCCGAATCCCAGTCGGCGAGAAGTTCCTTGGCGATGTCGCTGTCGGTCTCCTCGGCGTGCTTAGCGACGAGGCTGTGCACGAGGGCGTCTTCCTCATCGCTCAGTTCGAGGCACAGCAACGAGCCGTTGGCGATTGCCTCGGGGTTGACCTTCGACTTGTCGAGGTCGAGCACGTAGGCGTTGCCGCCGGAGAAGCCCGCGCCGAAGTTGCGGCCGGTCTTGCCCAGCACCACGACCACGCCGCCGGTCATGTATTCGCAGCCGTGGTCGCCCACGCCTTCGACGACGAACGTGGCGCCGCCGTTGCGCACGGCGAAGCGTTCGCCCGCCAGGCCGCGGATGAACATCTCGCCGCTCGTGGCGCCGAAACCGGTGACGTTGCCGGCGATGACGTTCGTGTGGGCGTCGATGATGGCGTCCTCCGCCGGGCGCACGATGATGCGGCCGCCTGACAGGCCCTTGCCGGCGTAGTCGTTGACTTCGCCGAAGATGCGCAGCGTCTCGCCGTGAGGAATGAAAGCACCGAACGACTGGCCTGCGGAACCGTGGAACGTGATGTCGATCGTGTCGGTCGGCAGACCGGGCTCACGGTAGCGGCGGGTGATCTCGTAGCCAAGCATGGTGCCCACGGTGCGCTGCACGTTGCGGATCGGCAGTTCGATGCGCACGGGCTCGCGGTTTTCCAAGGCATCCTGGCTCATCTGGATGAGCTGGTTGTCGAGGGCCTTCTCGAGGCCATGCTTCTGCGCGATCGTGTGGTGTAGCACGGTGCCGGGCACAGGACCGGCCTGAGCGAGCACGTTTGTCAGGTCGATGCCCTTGGCCTTCCATGCGGACTTGGCTTCGGTCTGGTCGAGGCACTCGACGTGGCCGACGGCGTCCTCGAGGGTGCGGAAGCCGAGCTGTGCGAGGATCTCGCGGACTTCCTGCGCCAGGTACATGAAGTAGTTGATCACGTACTCGGGCTTGCCGCGGAAGCGGGCGCGGAGCTCCGGATCCTGCGTTGCGATGCCCTGCGGGCAGGTGTTGAGCTGGCAGGCGCGCATCATGACGCAGCCTTCGACGATGAGCGCGGACGTTGCGAAGCCGAATTCCTCGGCGCCCAGCAACGCTGCGATCACGATGTCGCGGCCGGTCTTGAGCTCGCCGTCGCACTGCACGACCACGCGGGAGCGCAGGCCATTGAGGATCAGCGTCTGCTGCGTCTCGGACAGGCCGATCTCCCACGGGGTGCCGGCGTGCTTGATGGCGTTGAGCGGGGCTGCGCCCGTGCCGCCGTCGCCGCCGGAGATCAAGATCACATCGGCGTGCGCCTTGGCGACGCCTGCCGCGATCGTGCCCACGCCGAACTCGGACACGAGCTTGACGTGGATGCGGGCCTTGGGGTTGGCGTTCTTCGCATCGTGGATCAGCTGGGCCAGATCCTCGATGGAGTAAATGTCATGGTGAGGCGGCGGGGAGATGAGCTCCACGCCCGGCGTCGCATGACGCACCTTGGCGATCCACGGCGGGACCTTTGCACCGGGCAAATGGCCGCCTTCGCCAGGCTTTGCGCCCTGGCACAGCTTGATCTGCAGGTCGGTGGCGTGCACCAGGTAGTCGCTGGTGACGCCGAAGCGAGCGGATGCGATCTGCTTGATGCGGCTGCAACGCTCCGGATCGTCGAGGCGTTCGGTGTCTTCGCCGCCTTCGCCGGAGTTGGAGCGCGCGCCGATGCGGTTCATCGCGATGGCGAGTGTCTCATGCGCCTCCTGGCTGATGGAGCCATAGGACATGGCGCCGGTGGAGAAACGCTTGACGATTTCGCTGGCGGGTTCCACTTCGTCAATCGGGATGGGCTTGCGGTCGGACTTGAAGTCAAGCAGGCCGCGCAGCGTCATCAGACGGCGGGATGTGTCGTTGATGTGCTTGCTGTATTGCTTGAACAGGTCGTAGTCGCCGCGCTGGGTGGACTGCTGGAGCAGGAAGATGCTCTCGGGGTCGTTCAGGTGCTGTTCGCCGGTGCGACGCCACTTGTACTGGCCGCCGGTGCGCAGGTTGCGATGCGGACGCGCGGTCCACTGCACCGGGTAGGCGACGCGATGGCGTGCGGCGACTTCCTCGGCGATTTCGTTGATGCCGATGCCGCCCACGCGCGTAGGCGTGCCGGTGAAGTACTTGTCGACGAGCTCCTGCGACAGACCGACCGCTTCGAACAGCTGCGCGCCGCGGTACGACATGATCGTGTCGACGCCCATCTTGCTCATGATCTTCATGACGCCCTGGCTCATCGCCTTGATGACGTTCTTGACGGCGGTCTTCGCATCCACCTTGAGGTAGCCGCGTTCGGCGAGGTTTTCGGCGGATTCGAGCGCGAGGTATGGGTTCACGCAGGCGGCGCCGTACGAGATGAGCAGCGCCACGTGGTGGATCTCGCGCACGTCGCCAGCCTCCACGGCAAGCGAAATCTGCGTGCGCGTGTGGCGGCGCAGCAGGTGGTGGTGCACGGCGGAGGTGAGCAGCAGCGACGGAATCGGAGCCCACTCATGGTCGGAATTGCGGTCGGAAAGAATCAGGAAGTTCTTGCCGTCGGCGATCGCTTGGTCGACCTCTTCGAAGATCTCTTCGAGGCGCTTCTCCAAGGCATCGCCGCCGCCCGCGACCTGATACAGGCCGCGCACGACGAACGGCTTGTAATAGCCGCCGAGGATGGGCGCGCGGTCGAGGCGCTTGAGCTGGGCCATCTCGTCGGAGTCGATGACCGGCAGCGGGATGAGCACCTTCTTGGCGTGCAGCTCCACGTCCTCGAGCAGGTTCGCCTCGGGGCCGATCGCGGATTCGAGGCACGTCACGATGTCTTCGCGTTCCCAATCGAGCGGCGGGTTCGTGACCTGCGCGAACTTCTGCGTGAAGTAGTCGAACAGCATGCGGTCGTCGTTGGACAGCACGGCGAGCGGAGCGTCGTTGCCCATGGCGCCCAGCGGCTCGCGGCCGTTGTTTGCCATCGGGGTGAGCAGGATCTTCAGGTCCTCCTCGGTGTAGCCGAACGCGCGCTGTCGGCGCTGCACCGACAGGTTGGAATGACGCACGTGCGCGCGCTGCGGCAGCTGCGACATTTCGACGGTGTTGTTCTCGACCCACTGGCGGTACGGGTGCTGCGCGGCGAGATTGTGCTTGATCTCGTCGTCGGGCACGAGGCGGCCTTCGGCGGTGTCGATGAGGAACATCTTGCCAGGCTCGAGGCGGCCCTTGCGCACGATGTGCTTCTGCTCGATCTGGTTGAGCACGCCCGCTTCGGAAGCGAGCACGACGAGGCCGTCGTCGGTGATCTGCCAGCGGCCGGGGCGCAGACCGTTGCGGTCAAGCGTGGCGCCCACGAGGGTGCCATCGGTGAACACAATGTCAGCGGGGCCGTCCCACGGTTCGATGAGCGTGTTGTTATATTCGTAGAACGCGCGCACGTCCGGGTCGAGGTCGGGGTTCTTCTCCCATGCGGGAGGCACCATCATCGACACTGCGTGCGGCAGGCTGCGGCCGGCCAAGTGCAGCAGCTCGAGCGTTTCGTCGAAGGTGCCGGAGTCGGAGTATCCGGGCGTGTTGATCGGCAGCAGCGGCGCCATGTCGCCGAGCAGTTCGGACTTGAGCTTGCCTTCGCGGGCGGAGACCCAGTTGCGGTTGCCCTGGATCGTGTTGATCTCGCCGTTGTGGGCCAGCAGGCGGAACGGCTGGGCGAGCGGCCAGCTGGGGAACGTGTTGGTGGAGAAGCGGGAGTGCACCACTGCGATGGTGGTGGCCATGTCCGGATCGGAAAGATCGAGGAAGAACGGCTGCAGCTGCTTGGTGGTGAGCATGCCCTTGTACGTGATGGTGCGTGCGGAGAGCGAGGCGAAGTAGACGCCCACCTCATGCTCGGCGCGCTTGCGCACACGGTAGATGCGGCGTTCGAGGTCGAGGCCGCTGAGCTTGCGCTCGGGGTCGGCGATGACCGGCATGTCGAACGACGGCATGGAGCTCAGGGCGCCCAGGCCCAGACCGTCCGGGTTCACCGGCACGGTGCGCCATGCGAGGGTCTCGAGGCCCTCTTCCTTGGTGATGCGGGTGATGTCCGCCTCCTGCTGGGCGCGCTCCCCTGCATCCCGCGACAGGAAGCCGATGCCCGTGGCATAGGAGCCCAGTTCCGGCAGCTCCACGTCGATGACCTTGCGGATGAATGCGTCAGGCATCGACATGAGGATTCCAGCGCCATCGCCGGTGTTTTCCTCAGCTCCGACCGCACCGCGGTGGTCGAGGTGCTCGAGGGCTTCGATCGCGTCATCGACGATCAGCCGGGCGGGCTTCTTGTTGAGGGTCGTCACCATCGCGACACCGCAGGCATCGTGCTCTGCGGATGGGTCGTACATGCCCTGCGGGGCGTGGACTCTCAAATCTAGCGGTGCATTCGTCACAATCATCACCTCTGGTTTATGGAGGAACATTTGAGGAAGGTCATGCAGCCAGGCCTTCGCAATCGTTCACATATTATTACGCTTGCAATACAGGCGTGCCTCGCGCCGTGGTTTGTTCGGCGACCGTTGAGACGATTGCTGCGAATTCCGCAATCCCCCGTTGTTTGCATTTTTGGGCGGATTTGCGGCATTCGCCTCTCTCGACATTTGAGGAGCCGCGTGATTGTTTTTGTTGAATCAACGGACGATTCCCGTGTTTTCGGCTTGAATCGCGGCATGACACACCTTGCGTTTCGATACATGCACGAATGTTTCCGCCATGTGATTTCCTTTCCAGTCCGATAATTTTCCCGCAACCAATACCAAACGAAAGCACCATTTCGAAAGAGGCAAACACCAAATTCCACGAGAATCGCAATGTTCCACTTTCCACAATGTGGCCATCCTCGCGCAATCCCGCGTGTTGCACCGCCCCAGCCTTCAATCGACCGCAGCAGGTATCCCCGCCCAAGAGTCGCCGAACACGGAGGATACGGCCCCATACCCACACCGCCAAACCTCCGTCTTCGGCGATCGACGGAGGATTCGCCGAAGACGGAAGTTACAACCCCCTCTATCCACCCTCCAAACCTCCACAATCGGCGAACCACATATCCGTCGCCGAAGACGGAAGTTTGGGATCTCTCCCAGGGACTCTTAACCTCCATCTTCGGCGGCACCATCAACCGTTCGCCGAAGACGGAAGATACAGAACCATTGGGGGACCACCAAACCTCCATCATCGGCGACCAACGGAGGATTCGCCGAACACGGAAGTTACAACCCCTCCCCCCATACCGTCTAACCTCCACCATCGGCGAACGGACAAACCTGTCGCCGAACACGGAAGTTAGGGACCCCGTCCCAGACCACCAAACCTCCATCTTCGGCGACACCACCAACCACTCGCCGAACACGGAAGTTACAACCCCTCTATCCGCCCTCCAAACCTCCGCAATCGGCGAACCACAAATCCGTCGCCGAACACGGAGGTTACAACCCTTCTACCTGACCTCCAAACGTCCGTCATCGGCGAACCACCAACCGCTCGCCGAAGACGGAAGGTTCCGCAATTACCACTTCGTGCAGATGGTGCGGTCGTATGGGATGATTCCCGCGACATGCGGAACGCGGACGCTGTCCAGCAGCTGGATGAGATAATCCTGGTCAAGTGCCTGCTTGAAACTGATGCGAATCAATCCATCCACTTGCTTCAACAGGCGCGATTCCCGGAGTCGCTCGTCGCTACGCACGCGTTCACTGTCAAACCCGTTCATGAAACGCGGATCGGTGTATTTGCACAAGCCATCGAGCTCCAATGCCACGGTTCGCACACGGTCAGGCCGTTGGATTTTCCAGCAGAAATCTACGCGCATGATATGCCGCGAATCCATGTCGTCGACGAATTCCACCTGCGATTGCGGAGCGGCGAACCCGCTCTGGATGATCAAGGCGCGCACAATCGATTCGCCGCCGTTCTCGCATTTGGGATCTGCGAATTTCAGGACTTCTAGCGCCCGCTCCCTGCCAAGGGATCCTTTTTGATCGAGGATGCATTGCATCGCCTGGTTGTAAGTCAACAATTGCGACCTCAGGGTGCCATCGGCAACCGCGAGCGCTATGGGGAACTGCATCCAGCGCAGGCAATCGAACAGTGTGCGCCCCACAGGCGTGACGCGGATTCCGCGCACTGTGCGGACCTTGGAGATGTCGGTCTTGTGGTGGATGACATTGGGCAAGTGCTGATTGTTGCTGGTGGTGGATGCGACGACGAGTTTTCCCATCGCCAGTTCGGTGTTTGCCATGCCGTGGGCTACGGCGGCGGTGAAGCCGCAGAAGACCCATTCGGGGTGTTTGACCTGCAAGGTGCGCGCGGTCCACAGGTATTGTTCGCGCCGTTCCATCGATGCCCACCTGTCGCTTGCCACGTACATTCCCCGCACGGGTTGTGTGACCGTTCCTTGTTGGACACGAACCTGGAGGGATTTGCGCAAAGCGTCGGATTCGGCAATGCAGCATCTTCCGGTGTGCTCTGCCTCTGCGAGCGCTTCTCGTACTTTTTCATCTGCGTGGTGTCTGTTGCCCATGGCATGACAGTATTCGAAAACCGTCAGTGAATAGAAGCCATATTGGCCAATGTGGATAGTTATGGGGCAAATTCGTTTCGAATATTATCCCTGTGGATAAAGGTTACGCGGATACGCGGTGTGGGAGAGGGTGTGTGGATGGAGGTTGCGGATGGAGGTTATGGAGGAAGATTGGGGAGGAAGGTCGCGGATAAGGTCGCGTGAATAAAGGGCACACGGGTAAGAGGCGTACCAACAAGAGGGTATGCGAATAAGTCGCCGAATGCGGAGGATACAAGCACGTTCGCCAAACCCCGAACTTCCGTGTTCGGCGAATGACATATCCGTCGCCGAATACGGAAGATGCACACCCATCTCACAGTCTGTTAACCTCCGCAATCGGCGAACCACACATCTGCCGCCGAAGACGGAAGACAGGAATCCATCCCCAACTCCTCTAACCTCCACAATCGGCGACGCAACCTGCCGCTCGCCGAAGATGGAGGATAAATTCCCATCTATAGGCCTCTTAACCTCCGTCTTCGGCGACACCACCAACCGTTCGCCGAAGACGGAAGATGCAACCCCTCTATCTGGGACCCAAACCTCCGCAATCGGCGAATCACACATCAACTGCCGAAGACGGAAGATAGGAACCCCTCCACAACTCCCCTAACCTCCGCCATCGGCGACACAGAGCATTCTCGCCGAAAAGGGAGGATAGCGGTGTGGAATCACTGTGGGGTGAGCGCAGATGTGATGTAGGGATGCGAAAGCTCTCGTACACAACAGTGCGTGACACAAGAGCTTGGAGATTGCCATCATCATGCAAACGTAGGGCTCGGGATGTGGTATGCGCGGATGCGGATACACGTACTCAAAGTGAGCGGGAAGCAGGATGCGCAGGCTCAAAATACGAGGATGCAGAGCGCAAGGGATACAGAATGTGAGGGACGATTCTGGAAGCACGCACACTGATATCGAATCTGGGGATGACGTTGGGTGTATCTCATGATGAACCGGAATGTGCCCCTTCCCAACGGCATCGAGACTGTGCCGGTACTGATGGGTGTTGCATATTCATGCATCCACGGGATGTGCCACGCAGCTCCGTGCGAGGGCATGCCCGTGGATGCATATGGTCAGAAAGCGGATGCGTCTGTACAAGTGTTGCGCACATCCCGCGAGTGCATAGTGTGGCAGCGGTCGGAAAGACTTCTCGCGTTCTCTACCCCGCGCACATCACGTGACGTACAGTGCAATGTGCGAATCGCTTGGCTACAACGCCAAGGAGCTGACCCAGGATTTGACCGCAGCAGCGGATGCGGAGGATGGGAAGCGTTTGACGCCCAGCCATTGGGCGCCTTTGGCCATGTCCTTGACATCGGATTCATTGCCGAACGAGGAGCTTGCAGATGTGACGAATGCCGCTAGCTTCTTGCCGGTGAAATCATTGGAGGTGAGGAAATCGTCGATCGGCCATGCGGCGACTCCCCACCATACCGGGGCGCCTATGAACACCGCGTCGTAAGAATCCCAGTCCGGCACGGATGTGTCGGCGAGTTTCACAGACTGGCGTGCAGCGGGGTCGTTCGCCTCGCGGTTGACGCGACTTCCCGAATCGCGCCAATCAAGGTCTGCCGCCGTGTATGGTTCCGCCGCCTTGAGTTCATGCAACGTGGCTCCAGTCGCCTCCGCGATGGTCTGTGCTACACGGCGGGTGCACCCGCTTTCAGTGAAATAAACCACCAATGCCTTCATATTTCCCTCGATTCTCGAATCGCTTGAGTCATCTGACTCACTTTGAGTGTTTGCCTGAACCGTCCGATCCTGGTTCAAGACACTCGACGGGCCGCCCGTCATGCCGCGAGCGCGTCGTATTCGGCGTCGCTGACTGGCTCAAGCCATTCGTTGCTCATGTCTTCGCCTGGCAGCATGAAGGCAAGGTGCGAAAACCAAGAGTCCTTCGCGGCACCATGCCAATGCTTCACTCCGGCTGGCACCTCCACCACATCTCCTGGAAGCATGCGCTTGGCAGTCTGGCCTTCGAGCTGGCACCATCCTTCGCCATCGACGCAGATGAGGATCTGACCGCCGCCACGCGCGGCATGGTGGATGTGCCAGTTGTTGCGGCATCCAGGTTCGAATGTCACGTTGTGGATGGCGAGTGGATCGCCAGATGCGCTCACCTGCTTGAGGTAGGAACGTCCGGTGAAGTATTGCGCGTAGCCGTCGTTCGGTTCGCCCATGCCGAAGAAACCGCCGTGCTCCTCCTGCTCACCCGCGTCTTGCGTGGCATCGGAGGCATACACTTCCTTTGCCATCGGGAATGCCGCCCATGCGTTCGGCCAGCCGGCGTAGAAAGCGATGTGCGTGAGAATCGATGCCATTTCGTCACGGGTCACGCCGTTGGTGCGGGCGGTCTGAAGATGGTATTTGAGCGAGGAATCAGTGATGCCTTTGCCGATGAGGGTGCTGATCGTGATGATGCTGCGCGTCTTAGGCGGGAGCGTGGGGTCGTTCCACACTTCGCCAAAGAGCACATCGTCGTTGTAATGGGCGAACTTCGGTGAGAAATCGCCCAACTGATCGTGTCCTGCCGTTTGCCTAATCATTTTGCACTCCTTGATGGTTGCGCTGGATGCCTATCATCCGGCTATATGTGACTCTCTGTGCGTGGACGAAGCTCATGTGTCGGCTGGATTCGGCACAGGGGTCGGATATCGTCGCCATTGCCGCTGTCACTCATCATCCTCGTCCTTGCATCCAACGGCTGCCTCGCTTCCAGTTGCTTCCTGGGTGTCTGGGATCCTGTCGGGTTCCATGTCCGGGGCTTCGTCGACGTGGACGGCGGATTCAGTACCTGCGGCGATGGCGGTGCGATAGTACCAATCTTTGAAATCGAGCTCCCGCAGGTAGAACTTCAGTTGCTCGATCTGGTCGAGCACGGCCTGTCGCTGCGCTTTGATGAGCTCATAGCGTTGTTCGAGCGAAGCGTCGCCTTCCTCGCACAGCTGCGCGTATTCCTTGATCCGCCGTATGGGCATGCCCGTGTTTTTCAAACACTGCAGCACTCGCAGCCACGGAAAGTCCTTGTTGCGGAACACGCGCACGCCGTTGATGCGCTCCACGTGCGGCAGCAATCCTTCGTGGTCGTAGTAGCGCAGCGCGGACGGGGCGACGCCCATGATCTGCGCTACCTGGGATATCGAATACGCCGGTTCATCGTCGGAACCATACGCATCGGTGAACGATGCAGAGAGGGACCGTCCCACCCTGTTCGTCACCGCGGCGCCCGTCATAGCATCGACATGGGCGTCTGGCCTACCGCTGCTCATGCCCTTCCTCCGTATACAGGCCAGAAACTCTGGTCTCCGTAGTCCTTGATGTGTTCCATGCCCTTAAGGGCCTCCATGTCTTCGTCGGATATCTCGAAATCCACCTGCGCATTGGTGCGCATATGGTCGGGGTTCGCCGTCTTGGGAAGCGGCAACAGTCCCAGCTGCAGGTCGTAGCGGATGCACAACTGTGCAGGGCTCACCCCGTAGCGCTGCGCCATCGATGCAATCTGGGGGTTGTCCAGCACCACGCCGTGCGCGATGGGCGAATATGCTTCGACGAGTATCCCTTGCTTCTTGCAGTAGTCGATGACGTCCCACGGAGTGTTTGTGATATGTGCAAGGACTTGGTTGACCGCAGGCGTTACGGTGCAGTTAGCCAGGATGTTGTCGATGTCGTGTGCCGTGAAGTTCGACACGCCGATCGCACGGATCTTGCCAGCCTTGTAGGCGTCCTCGAGAGCGCGGTACGCCTCGACGTTGCCTTTCTCATAACGGTCGGATGACTTGTTTACAGCGCTCCAAGGCTGGGGGCTGTGGATGATCATCATGTCGATATATCCCAAGTCGAGTTTGCGCAAGGATTCTTCAATGGCGGCTGCCGCCGAATCGTAGTCTTTGCATTCCGCAGCGAGCTTGGTCGTCACGAACACCTCGGCACGATCCACTCCGGATTCGCGCACACCGCGTCCGACCTCCGCCTCGTTGCCGTATGCTTCGGCGGTGTCGATGTGACGGTAGCCGATTGCAAGCGCCGCCTTGACTGCATCGGTCGCCTGCTGCCCTTCGATGAGCCATGTGCCCAACGCAAGCTTGGGAATCGTAACCCCGTTGTTGAGGGTAAATGTCTGGGTCAATGCTGAATCCGCCATGATGCGGTCTCCTTTTCATATCGTCTTGTAGCAAGCGGCGCAGCGATTCATGCAGTACCTTTCCTCAGGATTGGCATCCAGCCGCATTTGCTTTCGATAACATCACGGTAGGGCTTAAAGCACACTTGAAGTCAAAGCGCGACACGCCGACGGGAGGAAAGGAGAAATGGGAAGAAAAGGGAAAGAGAAGGAAGGAAGAAAAAGAGGAGGAGGGAAAGAAGGAGGAAAAGGAAGGGCAGGCAGAAGAAGAAAGGAAAGGGAGGAGAAGAAAGGGAGAAAGGGCGAGAAGGAAGGAGGATGGCAGGAAGGAAAAGGAGGGAAAGGAAGGAAAGAAGGAGAAGGAAAAGGAGGGCAGGATGGGAGAGGAAGGCAGGAAGAGAACGGAAGAAAGAGAAAGAAGAAAAGAAGAAGGAAGAAACGACGTGAGAGGCGAAGGAAGTGATGTGAAAAAAGACAGATAAAAGGAATAAAATGAAATGGAAAGAAAGGGGGAAGCGCGCCAGCACAATACGCTGGTGGCATGCGCTGCATCACCGTCGATGCCATGCACAGAGCGCAACCCGTAGCACGCAAGACTTGCCCGAGGACAATCCGCCAGAAACAACCGCTGAAGGACAAAAATGATGAATGAACTACAGTCCGGGGACCCGCAAGACAACCGAAACAACCATCATTCAACAAGCGACGCCTCCAAGGCCGCCGCCGACACCACCACCCCCTACATCACCACCGGCACCACCGCCTCAACCGATGCTTCAACCGATGCCAGAACCACAACCACCGAATTCGCCGACGACACCGCAACCGCTGTAACCGCAACCACCACAACCACCACCCGCATTCACTTCCCGCTGCGCCAGACGGCGACGGCAATCGTGTGCATCGCCGCGCTCGCCAGCCTGTGGTACGCCCGCGCGGTCTACAACACGCACACCGGCACGTCATTCTGGCTGTTCTGGGTGGCTCTTGCGCTCGCCCTCGGCGTGTGGGCTGCGGCAATCTGGTTCCATTGGTGGCGAGCGCTGCCCAACGCGGCGCGCATTCCCATCGGCATCGTGCTATGCGTCGCACTGTGCAGCTTTGGCATGTCGCAAGCCGCCATCGTCTCTCACATGCGCGACGAAGGCGATCGGAACCTTGATTACATCATCGTGCTGGGCGCGCAGGTCTATCAAGGCTCCCCCAGCCTCGTGCTGCGCTACCGACTTGACAAGGCAGCCGAATACTTGCGCGCAAACCCTGGCACGACGTGCATCGTCTCGGGCGGGCAGGGCCCCAATGAACCGTATGCGGAGGCGCGAGGAATGGCGGATTATCTTGAGCATGATGCCGGCATCGATGCATCGCGCATCATCGAGGAGCCCGATTCCTCCACGACCGTGGAAAACCTGCGTAACAGCCGCGCAATCATCGACAGCGCCAACAACACGGGCAGCACCAGCAACACCGCGTCCGAGCCTTCCATTGGTATCGTCACCAACGACTTCCATGTATTCCGCTCCCTGCAAATCGCCCATGACCAGGGTTACACGGATGTGCGCGGCATCGCGGCGGGCTCCCCGCGCGACATGCTCCTCAACAACATGGTGCGCGAGTCTTTTGCGGAAGCCAAATATCTGATCAAGCGCTGACTGACTGCCCGCCGCCCTCACCTGCCTCGCCGGCTTCGTCCGCCGCCAGCCATGTCTGCTGCCTCGCTGTGCACGACAGCCGCATCGCCGCCAGCCATGCCTTGCCAGCCGTGCCCTGTCTCAGAGGAACCGGCTGGTGAGGCTGTCGGGGTCGCGGCGAATGTCATCGGGCGTGCCTTGGGCGACGATGCGGCCGCCTTGCACACCTCCGAGCGGACCCATGTCGATAATCCAGTCGGCGTTGCGCATCATGTCGAGGTCGTGTTCGATGACGATGACAGTGGCACCGTGGTCGATGAGCGTCTGGAACACGTCGAGCAGCGCGAGCACGTCCTTGGGGTGCAGGCCGATCGTCGGCTCGTCGAACACGAACAGCGAATCGTCCTGGGCGCGCCCCATCTCGCTGGCGAGCTTGAGGCGCTGCGCCTCGCCGCCGGAGAGTCCGGGCGTCTGCTCCCCGATCGTGAGATAGCCCAGCCCCAGGTCGTGCAACGTCTGCAGGCGTTGGCGCAGCAGCTTGAGGCCACGGCCGGAATCGAACGCTTCGAGCGCTTCATCCACGCTCATGCGCATGAGCTGCGGCAGGCTGTATTCAACCGCGCCGTCGACCCCGGTGCCGCTACCCTTCGCCGCGCCGCCGAACGGGCGTCGTATCGCATCGGCCTGCTTGCCGTAGCGCGACCCATGGCAATCGGGGCAATCCACCTGCACGTCGGGCAGGAACTGCACGTCGAGCGAAATCTGACCGGTGCCGTCGCATGTGGGGCACCGCAGCTTCCCGGTGTTGTATGAGAAGTCCCCTGCCTTGAACCCCAGCCGTTTCGCGTCGTCCGTGCGCGCGAACGCCTTGCGCAGTTCGTCATGGATGCCCGCGTATGTGGCGACGGTGGAGCGCACATTGATGCCGATGGGCGTGGCGTCGATGAGCTTGGCATGCTTGATTCCCGGCGCCGAAAGGCTCTGCACATGCGCAGGCAACGCAACATCAGTCGAATCAGCAGAATCAGTTAAACCAGCAGAATCTGCGGCCGCCTGAAGCGCCGGCACCAGGCTTTCGAGCACCATCGTCGTCTTGCCGGACCCTGACACACCGGTCACGACGGTGAGCCGGCCCTTGGGGACGCGCACGTCCAGCGGATGCACGGTGTGAATGGCGCGGGTGTGCATGGCTATCGTGCCCATGTCGAACACCTTGCCCTCCGGCACCACGGGGCGCACACGCTCCGCTGCACGTTCCGCCGCAGCCGCGCCGACACCTGCCGCATTATCGACAGCCGCTGCGTTTCCGGCGTCAGCTGCGTTTCCGGCGTCAGCTGCGTTCCCGCCTTCCGCCGCAGGTTCCCCGTCCCCGGCTTCAACCTGCCGCGCAAGGAACGGGCCGATCACCGACCGGGAGTCGCCCGCCAAATCCCGCACAGTGCCCTGCGCAATCACACTGCCGCCATCCGCTCCGGCGCCCGGCCCCATCTCGACGATCCAATCGGCATGGCCCAACACCTGCGTGTCATGGTCCACCAGCACCACGGAATTGCCATCGGCCACCAGATCGTCCATCACGCCCACCAACCCCTGCAGGTTGTACGGGTGCAAGCCGATGGACGGCTCGTCGAGCACATAGAGCACCCCGGTCGTGCGGTTGCGCACGGCGCGGGCCAGCTGCACGCGCTGGCGCTCGCCGGTCGACAATGTGGAGCCCGCGCGGTCGAGCGACAGGTAGCCCAGGCCGAGATCCATCAGGCGGCGCGCCGTGTCGAGGAACGAATCGCAGATGTTTTTCGCCATCGGGCGCATCTTGGCGGGCAGCGAATCCGGCACGCCCTTGACCCACTCGATGGCATTGTCAAGCGTCATCGCGGTCGCTTCGTCCAGCCCGATGCCCCGCAGCCTCGGCGCCCGCGCGGCGTCGCTCAGACGCGTGCCATGGCAATCCGGGCACGTGCCGTCCTTCAGGTATTTGGCGACGCGTTTCATGCCGCGCTCGTCCTTGACCTTGGAGAGCGCGTTCTTGACGGTGTTGACGGCGCTGTAGTAGGTGAAGTCAAGCTCACCGTCCTGCTGAGCTTTCTTGATGACGTAATGGATGTGCTTCTTGACCATGGGCCCGTGGTAGACGATCTCTTTCTCACGGTCGGTCAGGTCGCGGAACGGCACATCGGTGCGCACGCCCATCTCGCGGCACACGTCCGTCATGAGCGACCAGATGAGGCTGCCCCACACGACGACGGCACCTTCGTCAATGGTCTTCGACTGGTCGGGCACGAGTGTGGATTCGTCGACGATGTGCGCGATGCCGGTGCCTTGGCAGGTCGGGCAGGCGCCGCGGCTGTTGAAGGCGAGGTCCTCTGCCCCGGGCGCCTCGACCTGCGCCCCGCATTCGGGGCAGACGATCGGCTGCATGGCGGCGACGGCGAGGGTGGGCTCGACGTAATGACCGTTGGGGCATCGGTGGCTTGCCAGGCGCGAGAACATGAGGCGCAGGCTGTTGAGCAGTTCGCTCATTGTGCCGAAGGTGCTGCGGATGCCGGGCACGCCGGGGCGCTGGTGCAATGCGAGCGCGGCGGGCACGTAACGCACGTCGTCCACGTCGGCGCGTTCGGCCTGCGTCATACGCCGGCGCGTGTAGGTGGAGAGGGATTCGAGGTAGCGGCGCGAGCCTTCCGAATACAGCACGCCGAGCGCGAGCGACGACTTGCCCGATCCGGAGACGCCGGCGATTCCCACGATCTTGCCGAGCGGCACGTCCACGTCGATGTTTCGCAGGTTGTGGACGCGCGCCCCGCGCACCTCGATGGCGACGGGCCTGCGGGCGGATGTCGCGGCGGTCTCGGAAGCGGTGGTTGCGGATTGCGTGGGGAACGACTTGTGGATATTTGACGATGACATCGGATGTTCGTTCACAGCTACCTCCAAGACACTCACAGCCGCCTCTAAGATTTGTGGCTCAATCCTTGCATGGTACCGTGACCATTCGGAGCCTGACCTTTCGCAGGAATCCGGTAGGATGATCCGGCTATATGGTCGGCGGAATGGTCGGCGATATGCTGAACACCGTGAACACAGCGCGACCGAATGCACCACGGGTGGCGCCGTGATGGCGCGATGAGACGGGATTCATCATGGAACGATTGACGGCGCAGCAAGTCTACAACAAACTGGTCGAATGCTATGGCAAGCCGCGATGGTGGCCGGGCACGCCGTACGAAATCATGGTCAGCGCCATCCTCGTGCAAAACACAGCGTGGACGCAGGTGGAGAAAGTGTTCGCCGCATGGGGTGAACCCGAGCCTGCCAGGGTACTGGAGATGCCTGTCGAACAGCTGCAGGAGACGATTCGCCCGTGCGGTTTCATGAAGGCGAAGGCTGCGACAATCCGAGGGGTCACCGAATGGTACCGCGGGTATGGATTCGACATCGAAAAGGCGCGGGCGGCGAATCTGGATCGGCTGCGGCGCGAACTGCTGGGCCTGAAGGGTATCGGCGCGGAAACCGCGGACGCGATGCTCGTGTTTGCGCTGCACAAGCCGTCGTTCGTCATCGACGCCTACACGCGCCGCTTCCTTGACCGCATGGGATATGGGTTCAAGGACGACAGACAGATCCGCCGCTTCTTCGAATCCGGACTGCCCGCCGATTACCAAATCTATGGCTGGTACCACTGGCTGCTGCTCGAACACGGGAAGAACCACTGCAGCAAGCAGCCGGTGTGCGAAGGCTGCGTGTTCAGCAAAGTGTGCCCCGGACGGGCTCTCTAACCTCCCCCATCGGCACCCCACGGTTCGTTCGCCGAAGACGGAGGATAAGCCAACCCACGAACCCCGCCTAACCTCCACAACCGGCGACACATGATCCGCTCGCCGAAAACGGAGGATACGACCCCTCAAAACGGCCACTTAACCTCCACCTTCGGCGACCCAACAACCCACTCGCCGAACACGGAAGATAAGCCAACCCACGAACCCCGTTTAACCTCCATCATCGGCGACTCATGATGAGAGCCGCATCACATGGCGCGCCATTGTGTGATTCCCTCCACTCATAGGTAATCGAAGAGACGCTCGATGATGAGGTCGTTGAGCAGACGGCCGCGCAGCGTCGGCACCGCGAGCGGATCAGATGACCTAGGCACCAAGTGGATCAACCCCTCGGATTCCAGCTGCCGCCATGCCTCGAGCGGGATGATTCCAGCGAAGCGCGCCGTGTCGAAACCTTCATGCAGGCGCAGACCGAGCATCAGCGTCTCCTCCGCATCCTGCCGCGCAGTGATTGCCTCACTGCCCGCCCATGGCACCGTGGCTGCGTTGATCTGACGGCCCCACGCTCGGGGATGCGCGATGTCCCAGGCGCGCATCCCCACAGGTGCGGCGTCTGCGTTTTCAACTGCCGTGGCGTTTCCCATTCCCGCGGTCTGCGCTGCTGCCTTGATCTGTGCCGATGTCGTGACCTGCGCCGCTGCCGTGGTCTCCGACGATGTCGTGCCATCTGCTGCAACTGTAGACTGCACTGCCGTCGCGTTCACCGTTGCCGTATCGTCTGCCGGCGTCGCGTTTGCTGTAACACCAGCATCCCGCGTATTGGAGGAATCCTGAACTTGTTGGAAATCCTGAGCGAGCAAGCAATCCTGAACACGCCCAGAATCCCGCTCATGCCCAAAATCAGTATTACCAAGTAATACACGTGTGGCGGATTCACTGGAATCAGACCCCACCAGCCGATAATGCGAGTGTGCGCCGGGGCCGATGCCTGCCCAGTCCACGTTGCGCCAGTACCCCAGGTTATGCCGTGATTCGAAGCCGGGCCGCGCCCAGTTGCTGATCTCATACCACGTCAATCCCGCTGCGGCGAAGGCCTCGTCGGCAATCTCGTATTTGGCAGCCTCGTCATCGTCGCTGGGCTTGGGAAGCCTGCCAGCGGCGATCATGCGACCCATCCTGGTGCGCGGCGCAATCGTGAGCGCATACGCAGATATATGATTCACACCCAGATCCACCGCAGCACGTACCGACGTGCGCCAATCCTCCAAGCTCTCCCCCGGCGCGCCGTAGATCAGGTCCACGCTCGAACGAAGCCCGCAGGCATCCGCTGCGCGCACACCCGCCTCGACGTTCGCCGGCGTATGGCGACGGTCGAGGGTGCGCAGCACCGAGGGAACCGCGGACTGCATGCCGAAAGAAATCCGCGTGAACCCGCCGTCGGCCAGGCGCTTGATGTAATCAGCGTCCACGGTGTCGGGATTCGCCTCGGTCGTCACCTCGGCGCCCGGCTTCAAGCCCCAGATGCGGCGCACGGCGTCGAGCATCGCAACCAAGTCAGCTGCGGGAAGAATCGTGGGCGTGCCTCCGCCGAAGAACACGCTGCACGCGGCAGGCTCCTCGATGCCGTTCGCCACTTGCCATGCGCGCACCAGCTCCATCTCGCGCACCGCCATGCGCGCATAATTGCCGCGCGAAGCGCCCTCGCCGAGGTCCGGCGCCGTGTATGTGTTGAAATCACAGTATCCGCAGCGCCTCATGCAAAACGGCACATGCACATATACCTCGAACGGCCCGCGTGCCGCAGATGACGCAGATGACGCAAGTCCTGCACCAGCCGCCGGGATTCCAAGTCCCGCGCCAGCCGCGCCCACCGCAGGCACCGCAAGCGCATCCCGCTGCACCCTGGGCACGGCGGACGACGTGGACACCCATCCGGGCATGTCAGTTGCCGGCCTTCTGCGCGGCGCGGATCTTGTCTTTCGTATCGCGGTCGGTCGGCTCATCCGTGCTCAGCGCGGCGATGAACGCCTCCTGCGGCACCTCCACGTGACCGAGCATCTTCATGCGCTTCTTGCCGGCCTTCTGCTTCTCGAGCAGCTTGCGCTTGCGGGTGATGTCGCCGCCGTAGCACTTGGCCAGCACGTCCTTGCGCAGCGCGCGAATCGTCTCGCGGGCGATGATGCGCGAGCCGATGGCCGCCTGGATCGGAATCTCGAACTGCTGGCGTGGGATGAGCTCGCGCAGCTTCTTCGTCATCATCACGCCGTAGCTGTAAGCCTTGTCGCGATGCACGATGGCGCTGAACGCATCCACCTTCTCGCCTTGGATGAGGATGTCGACCTTGACGAGGTCCGCCTGCTGCTCGCCGTCCTCATGGTAGTCGAGCGACGCGTAACCCTTCGTGCGGCTCTTGAGCTGGTCGAAGAAATCGAACACGATCTCGGCGAGCGGAATGTGGTAATGCATCTCCACGCGCTCCGTGCCGATGTATTCCATCGTGCCCATCTGTCCGCGGTGATCCTGGCACAGCTCCATCACGGAGCCGATGAACTCCTTGGGGGTGATGATGTCCGCCGCGACCACCGGCTCGACGATGCGCTTGACCTTGCCGTCGGGAAACTCGCTCGGGTTCTTGACATGATGGCGCGAACCATCCTCCATCGTCACGTCATACTCGACGTTGGGGGCCGTCGAAATCAGGTCAAGGCCGAACTCACGGCTGAGGCGCTCCGAAACGATCTCCATGTGCAGCAGGCCGAGGAAACCGCAGCGGAAGCCGAAGCCCAACGCCACCGATGTCTCCGGCTCGTAAACGAGCGCCGCATCATTGAGCTTGAGCTTGTCGAGCGCGTCACGCAGCTCGGGGAACTGCGCGTTGTCAATCGGGAACAGGCCGGCATACACCATCGGCTTGGGGTCGCGGTAACCGGGCAGTGGTTCGCTCGCCTGACGGGCCTCGGCGGTGATCGTGTCACCCACCTTCGACTGGCGCACGTCCTTCACGCCGGTGATCACATACCCCACCTCTCCGGCGCCCAGCGAAGCCGTGGGAGTCATGTCCGGCTGGATCACGCCCAGCTCGATCGGGTCATGCGTCGTGCCCAGACCCATCATGTGAATGCGCTCGCGGTTGTGCAGCTCGCCGTCGACCATGCGGATGTAGGTGACGATGCCACGGTAGGAGTCATACACGGAGTCGAAGATGAGCGCACGCGCCGGCGCCGCGGGGTCGCCCTTGGGGGCGGGCACCTCCATGACGATGCGGTCGAGCAGGTCCGCCACGCCTTCGCCAGTCTTGCCGGAGACACGCAGCACGTCGCTGGTGTCGCATCCCAGCAGTCCGGCGATCTCCTCGGCATGCTTGTCCGGTTCGGCGCTGGGCAGGTCGATCTTGTTGAGCACAGGGATGATCGTGAGGTCATGGTCGATGGCCATGTACAGGTTCGACAGCGTCTGCGCCTCGATGCCTTGCGTCGCGTCGACCAGCAGCACCGCGCCTTCGCATGCCGCCAGCGCACGAGAGACCTCGTATGAGAAATCCACATGACCGGGGGTATCGATCATGCCGAGCGTGTATTCCTGCCCGTCGAACACCCACGGCACGCGCACAGCCTGGGATTTGATGGTGATACCGCGCTCCTGCTCGATGTCCATGCGATCGAGGAAGCGGTCGCGCATGTCGCGTTGCGACACCACGCCGGAAAGCTGCAGGATGCGGTCGGCGACCGTGGACTTGCCATGGTCGATGTGCGCGATGATGCAGAAATTACGAATCAGCGACTGATCGGTTTCGCCGGGCTTGTTCTTCTGCTGCATCACTGAGCGTTCTCCTTGTCCACGACCGCCGGAAGACGGATACCGGCGTCCACACATACGTCCTCGCCCGTCGGTTGCGTGCGGCGGGCATGTCCAATTGTTCCAGTCTAACGGCTTGGGCAGGCAACGGCGGCAGCGCGTTGCGCAACCGCCGCCAAACTACCGTCACGCGCCCGCCTTCCGCCAATCCCCGGCAGGCTACCGGCCTAGAATCAAACGCGGGAGGGCGACCTTCCACTCCCTGTCGGTCTTGTTGTCATACCAGCGCACTACGTAACCCACGTCCGCCTTGAGCACATGGTACCTGCCCGTTCCTCCGCGCCTGCACACGTATCTGTTAATCTTCTCGTTCATGCCTCGCGAGGACCGGAGCATGGCAGGTGTGCTGTCACCGCAATCCAACGTGAACCACAACGACCTGCCTCCATCCGGCGAATCGATGCGCCCGTGGAGCGCGTCGCCCGCCTGCAGCCCGCCAATCGCCCGCTGCGCCGCATCACTCTCCACGTCACCGAGCCGGACATCGCGCAGCGAATATGCCAGCATCACGTTCCGCGGCTCCCCGTAGTCACGCGAGTCGCGCGTCACACGCACCCCGGCCTTCGCGAACGGCTCGTCAAGGTCGTGCAGCATTGCCGAGGAATCGCACAATACCAGCGAATGGCGGGCGCGCGTCATCCCCACATACAGAAGGTTCACGGCCTGAATGTCGGCGGGCGTGAATCGTTCGGTCACCTGGCAGTAGACGGTGTCGAACTGCCGCCCCTTGGCCTTGTGGTAGGTCGACACGATGACGTCACAACCTTCCGGCTGTATCAGTTCCGCCACCGAGGTATTCGCCAGCATTTCTTCCAAGTCAGACCGATAGATGGTTCCGACGCTGTCGGCGTAGCGTTGCAACGCACCGGTTACGTCTTCGACGACGATGCTGCGAGAGAAACGTGCGCGGAGTCGATCAAGAGCCTCGCGATAATGCTCGGCGGGAATCACCATGTCATCGTCCAAGGATTCGAGGAAGACGGCGCATTCATCGAGCATCTCGGCGCGGAAGCCAGCGCGGTCGTCGATGAATGTCACGGGAACGCCACGATGCTGCAGCTCGCAGTAGACCGTGGCGACATCCTCGTTGGTGGGCACGAGCACGGCGATGCTTCCCCCGCCAGACGTGCCGGCGCTTTCCACGCCGTGGCTTTCCGCGCTGTGTTCATCTTGTGCGTGGGTGGCGTGCCAGCGCTGATCGACCCGTTCGATGACCGACATGATGCTCGGATGCGAGAGGATGACATGCTCCACGCTGCCTTGTTCGCGGCTGTGAGCGTGGCAGCGTGCCGTCTTCAGGCCGTGGGGTTTGAGCGTGAGGAGCGCATTGGCCGCCTCGACGATGGATGTGTCACTGCGATAATTCACAGATAGTTCGATGATGGTGGCGTCATCGGCGAGCGCAACATCGCCAGACGCCGTGTTTTCGGGCACGGCGCCGCCCGGTTGCCCGGCAACGGTGGGAGGAGCGGGCTCATCGGGGGCGTTGGCGACGGAGGCAAGCTTCGCCATGTAGGCGCTGTCGGCCCCGCGGAACCCCATGATGGCTTGGTCGTCGTCCCCGACTGCAATGACGCGCATGTCCGTGTTGCGGCGCATCAGCGCGGTGACCAGTTCGTATTCGTCGGCGGACATGTCCTGTGCTTCGTCGATGACGAGACAGGTTTTCGTACACACCGATTCATCGATGCCGGCGTCCGGGTCGTTGAGCAGCGCCGCCGCCTGCCGTTCGATGGTGTCTGCCTGCTCGAGGTTGCCGACGCGGCCTGCCACGTCGAATGCGAAGGCGTGGAAGGTGCGTATGCCGACGTAATACGACATGTCGCCGATGAGGTCGTGCAGGCGGTGTGCGAATTCCATGGCGGCGGCGTGAGAGAAGGTGAGCATGAGCAGCTGCTCGGGCTTGGTGTCTTCCAGCAGCACCAGGCTTGCCAGCTTGTGCACGAGGGTCATTGTCTTGCCGCTTCCCGGCCCTGCGGCGACCACGATCACCCGGTGCGTGGCGTCGTTGATGACGCGGCGCTGTTCCTCGTTGAGGCCGGCGAACAGAAGGTCGTACCGTTGTTTGGTCATGCCCAGCGACAGTCCGGCACGTTCGTTCTTGCTGATGTATGTGTCAAGGAACGTGTCGTGATCCATGGCGAAGTAATCCGCGGCGAAGCGCATCGCCCGGTCGTGGTCGTCGACCATCATCGAGGCGAAGCGGCCGACCAAGTGAATCTGCTCGATCCTGTTGCGGTAATAGGCATCAAGCTGCGCGTAGTCCTCTTTGCGGTAGCGACGCCGGTTGTCCGTTTCGACGCGAGTGATGCGCATGCCGTTGTAGATGACCAGGAAGCCGCCTTCGATGTCCAGCTCCCCTGTCCTTTCCAAGTACAGCACCGCGCGCCGCACGTCCGTCAGGTTCACGGATGGGGCGGTCGTAGCGTCGGATGCTCCGGCGGCAGGCTCCGGGATGGGCGTAAGTCCGAATCCCTCGAGGTGCGGGCTAAGGTCGGAAGTGTCCCCGTCCGTCGCATCATCGGCGGCGCAGCAGCGCTGCAAATCGACCAAAGAGAACACGACGTCGATGCGCTCCCCCGCGTTTTCGCCGCGGGAACGCATCTGGGCGAGCTGCGTATGGGCCAGGTCGGTCACATAATCGTCGATGATCCGGGCGTGGCGTTGGCGTTCCGAGATGCGTTGGGCGAACGTCTTCCCGTCGATGCCGTCGGCGAACGTGATGTCGATGGAGGATGCGTTGGGGTGTGCAGGCTTGCGGATGTAGTGCGCGTCGATCCAGGAGGCGACGATGGACTTCACCTTCGGAACGCTGCTTGTGGCGACCCCCGTATTCAACGCAGCCTCGTTGGCCTCCTTGTATTCCAAAGACTGACCGTCGTGCACGTGGTGCACGAGGAAGCCCACGAGGAATGTCTCCAAGGCATTCATCTCGCCCAGCGTGCCTCGGCGCGAATGCCTTGACGCCTTGCCTCGTCGCACGTAGGCGTGCATGTCGGTGTCGTTTCGCAAGATCTTGAGGCGTTTCATCTCGTCGATGTCGTCACGCACCCGCCCCTTGGGCAAGGCGAGGCAATCGGCGAGGTAGTCCACTCGGCTTTCGGCCTCCCCTTGCATGCCCTGGCCTGTGTGCTTGCTGGAGAGCAGACGGGAGAGTATGCGCACGCATTCCTCGATCCGCTCGGGGTCCATGCCGTTGCCTGGCCGTTCGAGGATGCTGCGCGCGGACGGGATGTCGTCGACGGCAAGGCTGTCGGCGAAGACGCGGGATGCGTTGATGCCGCGTGTGATGTATCCGGATTGTTCCAGCGACATGAGCGCCGCCCGCACGCGCGTCTCCACGTCGTAGGACGTGTTGCTCCACCCGGCTTCGCGGGCGATCTCCAAGGCGCTGGCGGTGAAGGACATGCGCCCATGATGGCGACTGTCGCTGAGATACTTGATGGCCTGCCATACCTGCTGGATCTGGTTGATGGTGATGCGGCTTTGGTTGAGCATCTGGAAGTGCACGTCCAGGTCACGCGGGTTATACAGGATGATGCAATCCGCGTCAAGCCGCTCATCGCGCCCCGCCCTGCCGGATTCCTGGACGTAGTCTTCCAAGGATTCGGAGATCGTGTAGTGGATGACCTGCTGCACATCCGACTTGTCAATCCCCATGCCGAACGCCTTGGTGGCGACCATCACGTTGACGCCGCCGCTGAGGAAAGCCTCCTGGCTGGTCATTTTCTCAACGACGGACATGTCTCCGTGGAATGCGCATGCCGGGATTCCGTCGCGGCTGAGCCTTCGGGCAAGTTCCGTGGTCTGGCGGCGCTTGGCGACGAAGACGATGGTCGGCGGGCAGGGATTCTTCTTTTCGATGAGCTCGCGCAAGACCCGGTAGCGGTGTTCGTCGTCGGCGTCAACGGGGATGACCCGATAGTGCAGGTTGCGCCGTTGCGCGGTTGTGGCGAACAGCCGCAGGTCCCTGCCCGTCTGGTCGTGAAAATAATTGCGGATGTCGGCGATGACCTGCTGCTTGGCGGTGGCGGTGAAACAAGACACGGGTATGCTCCGCCCCATGTGTGATTCAAGCTGCTTGATGAATTCGCCGATGTACCAGTAGTCCACGCGGAAGTCCTGCCCCCAGGCGGAGAAACAGTGCGCCTCGTCGACGACGATGCGCGTGACGTTCCGTGATTGCACCAGCCGCTGAATCGTTGGAGACCGCAAGGATTCCGGCGCGATGTACAGCAGGGACGCGATGCCACTTCGGACCCGTTCGATCTGATTGGTGCGCTGCACGGGGTCAAGCGTGCCGTTGATGGTCGCGGCCGCGGTGATGCCACGCCGTTCCAGCGATGTGACCTGGTCGACCATCAAGGATTGCAATGGCGAGATGACGATGGTCAGCCCGTCCACTCTCTGCCCGTCGATGATCGCCGGCAGCTGGAATGTCAAGGATTTACCGCCGCCGGTGGGGAAAACCGCCATGATGGACTCCCCGTCGATCGCCGCTTGCACGGCCTGCCGCTGCAGGTCCTGCCCCTGCCACGTGCGGAAGGATTCGAAGCCGAAGACACGGCGCAATTGCGTGGTGGCATCAAGCATGGTGGTGCAATACCGGCACGATGGCGACGAGCAGCGCGTGCGGCACAACGCATCCAGCACGCCGGTGATTCCGGGGAAACGGCGAAGGGCCCACTCGCTGATATGGCGCGTGTCCGCCGGCGCCAGCGCGTAGGCAAGCGCATAGGCAAGCTCCACCGGCCGGTCCATCGCCAGCCGGGCAAGATTGGCCGATTCGCACAGGCAGGGATCTGGCAGTGCCGCGATCTCCTCCTCCATCGCCTGGGCGGCGAGGTTCGCCACGTCCGGCAGCAGCTTCACGCCGTCGCGCACGGCTTGCGGATCGACAGGGGAACCGTCGCCGACGACAACCGATTGCGCGCGGGCACCATGGCGCGCCTCCTGTGCGGCATGCGCTGCACCGCCGCGAGCGGAAACCTCGGGCGCGCCACGCCGCGGGGCGTTCCACGCTTCGATGGCGCACGCCTCTCCCGCCTGACGCAGCAAGGCGTACCATCCGCGAAAATACGGGTGGTTTTGCAACAGCAGCGCATACACCATCCGCATCGTCTCGTCCAGCGACGCGTAATCCTGAATCTCTTGCAAAAACAGATCGCGGCATTTATAGGCATCCGTCAGCGGATCATTGAGCGCATCTTCGCTTATTTTCTCCGGTTTGCCCAAGGCATGGCTGGCTTTGCTTGGATACAGCAGCGCGGACAGAGGCAGGGTGTCGATGCATTGGCGAATGCCGGCGGCGGTCAGATCGTAGCCGATGGCTGCCATGTCGAAATCCACGAGATTGTGACCCACCGCCCACGACGCCCCATGGATGAAATTCCTGAACGCATTCCGGTCGGGCGCATGGAACTGTGCGAGACGTGACGGCACATGCGGCGTGCGACGATGCAGGAACCCAAAGAAACGACCCATCCCCTGCGTTGCATGCTGCGCCTGAGTGGGAGGCTCCTGTTGCTGGGCGAAACGCGCCGTCAGGTATTCCACCGCGTCGGAGCCGGTGCGCAATGCACCGATGTCACACAGCTTCCCCGGAACCGAGGCCTTCTCGCCTGCCGATGACGGGGCGGGAGCCGATGTTTTGCGCATGTCACTGGCATTGGAGTCGGACTGATCAGCCCTAGCATCCTGCGCGGCGCGAGTGTTTTCGGTATCGACATAGACCAGCGTGGAAGCCCCTGACATTACTCATCCTCTCTGGCATCGCCTTCGACACGTGTACCCGCGAGTCGGCTGCGCACAAGCCGCCCGGCTCCATCGTCCGCGGGTTTCCGCCACCTTATGTCCGTTCGCCGACAACATGCGGACTTGAGCTTTCGCGCGCAGGCTCAGCGTCATGCGAGGGTTGCGAGGGCTGCGAAGACTCACCTTGAGCGGGCTCCCCCCTGAGCGGATTCCCCTTGCACAGATTCGCCTTGCTGTGAACGCGAGGAAACATGCGTTCCGCGACCTGTGCGGGGGCGCTCGGGCATGTGCAGGGCCTCCCGCCGGGGCATCGCGCCCGGAAGGGTGATGTCAAAGCGCACCGACAGGACGCGCATCACCACCACCAGGATGACGATCGCCACGTCGACGACGATCTCTCCCTGCGGGTTCAACAGGCCATTGGCACGGGCGCGGGTGCTGACAACGGTGAGGATGCTGCCGACGAACGATGGGAAGGCATACCAGTGGCGGTCGCGCACTACCGTCGGCACCTCGTTGAGCAGCACGTCCCTGATCAATCCGCCGGCAAGGGCGGTGAACATGCCGAGGAAGACGGCAGCCATGCCGCTGGTGCCATACATGAGAGCCTTCTGCGTACCGTTGACGGCGAACAGGCCCAGCGCAAGCGCATCAAGGACGATCATCGACCAGTGCATGCGGTCCACTTCTGGATGCATGACCGCCACGATCAGCCCGGCGGCAAGGGCGGTAATCACCATGCCTTTGTCAGATATCCCCACGGGAGGCCGCGCCCCCAGGATGACGTCGCGGACAAGACCGCCACCCAACGAGGTCACCCACGCCGTCAGAAGGATGGCGAAGAGGTCATAATGCTTGCGCACGGCGGCAAGACCTCCAAGCAAACCGCAACAGAACACCGCCAGGTACTCAATGCCATAGAAAAACGCATTGCTTTCCAATGTCACCTGTGTCGCTGCCATCGCAACCTCCGCGTTATCGCCCGCACACGGGCTTGGTACGGCACGGGGCGCCGGCCATGGCGATCGTTCGCCGCCGATTGCCGTCGGCGCGGGATGCGGGACGAAGGCTATCGGATGCCTGCGGCGGCCTTCAGCACCCCAGGGATGTGAGAAAATCTCCATGATTTTTCACGACTTTGCCTCTATTCTAACCGAGGTTATGGTATGATGTGCGTTTGTATGGCTGTTGACCACTTGTAAACACGTCACAAAAAGGAAAATAAATTGGCAAACATCAAGTCCCAGAAGAAGCGCGTTCTCACCAACGAGAAGGCCCACAAGCGTAACGTCGCCGTCAAGTCCGAGCTCAAGACCGCCGTGCGCAAGACCCGCGAGGCCATCGCCGCCGGCGATAAGGAAGCCGCACAGGCCGCTTACGCCGTCGCCGCAAAGAAGCTTGACAAGGCTGCAGGCCGTGGCTTCATCCACAAGAACCAGGCTGCGAACCGCAAGTCCGGTCTCGCCACCGCCATCAACGCTCTGTGAGCCACGCTGATGCAGTCGGCTGCTAGCTGAGCCGCTTCGCACAGCTCCAAGCTGCATGGCTTTCAAGCTGCACAGTCTTAAGCCCCGCACACACGGGGCTTTTTGTTTGCCTGAAAACCGTGCGCCTGCAAAACGTGTGTCCGCAAACCGTGCACCTTGCAAACCGTGCACTCGAAAACCGTTTCGCTGGCGTTGCCATGCCCCATCTCACCGCTGAGAACGACAAAGGCCCTGCCGCTCCCCTCGGAGCAACAGGGCCTTTCGTGTGCACCCGTAAGAACCGACTGCGATGCTGCTATCGTGCGCGATGCCTCACAAGCGGTCTCTCACTCGCGACACCACCTCACATCTTGATGATGCCGAAGGCGTTGAGCACGGAGCTCACCAAGATGATCACGAGGAACACGATGCACAGGTACTTGATGACGAAGTTGTAGACCTTCTTGCGCTTGAACGGCGCGCCATCGTAGGTCACCTCGTCCTCCACGCCCTTGAGCGTGACGGAGCGCAGCACCAGCAGGCAGATGGCGATGGCGGCGATCGGCATCATCACGGAATTGGTGATGAAGTCGAAGAAGTCAAGGAAGTCCATGCCGAGCAGCTTCACTCCCCCGAGCACGTTGAAACCGAGGCTGGAGAGCGTGCCGAGCACGATGTAGATGCCGCTGTAGGTGAGCGTGGCGATTGGACGGCTCATGCCCAGCTCATCCTGGAACGTGGAGACGGCGCTTTCCATCAGCGAAATGGAGCTGGTGAGCGCGGCGAGGAACACAAGCAGGAAGAACACGATGCCGATGGCCATGCCGAAGCCCATGTTGCCGAACACCTTGGGCATCGTGATGAACATGAGCGAGGGGCCTGCCTTGAGGGTCTTGGCGGCGTCCGCGCCGTTGAAGGCGAAGACGGCGGGGATGATCATGAGGCCGGCGAGCACGGCGATGAGCGTATCGAAGAACTCGACCTGCGTGGTGGACTTCTCGATGCTCACGTCACGCTTCATGTAGGAGCCATAGGTGATGAGGATACCCATGGCGCAGGAAAGCGAGTAGAACATCTGCCCGATGGCGGTCACGAAGGTCATCCACGACACGTTCTGCATCTGCGGGATGAAGAAGTACTTGATGCCTTCGACGGCGCCGGGGCGCGTGCAGGAATAGATGCACACGATTACGGAAAGCACCACGAGCAACGGCAGCAGCACCTTGGAGACGCGCTCGACGCCGTTCTGCACGCCGAAGAAGATGACGGCGATCGTGCACACGGCGAACACGAGGAACCAGAATTCCACGGACGTGCCGCTCGAGATGAAGTTCGTGAAGGCGTTGTCGCCACCCAGCTCCTTGACCTCGCCCTGGATGTATGAGAACAGGTAGTAGAGCACCCAGCCGCCGATGACGGAGTAATAGGGGGCGATGAGCATGGGGATGATGGCGTTGATCCAGCCGCCGAAGCTGTGCGCCTTCGTGTTGCCGAAATGGCGGAACGCGCTGACAGGGCTCTTCTTGGTCTTGCGACCGATGACGGTCTCGGACATGATGAGCACGTAGCCGAAGGTATACACGCTGATCAGGTAGACGATGAGGAACACGGCGCCGCCGTATTTTGCGGCGAGGTACGGGAACCTCCAGATGTTGCCCAGGCCGATTGCCGAACCGGCGGCGGCCATCACATAGCCAATCCGGCCGGTGAAGTTCGACCTTTTCTCGCCCTTATCCACGGCTGTGGTTTCGGTGCTTGACATTCTTTCTCTCTTCTCTTGGGGAACGTTGCGTGAGGCTCTCAGCAGCAGGAATTGCGCATGTCGTTGAAAACAGCACGCTGTGATCCGCAGATCCGTATGATTTGCATGATCCGGCATGGTCTGCTATCGGTGCCATCCCACGTCATTCATGCATCCGTGTCATCCGCGCCGGTCTTGTCATTCATGCCATTCATGTGACCGGCGTCATGCGGACTTTTTACGAAAAACAACGCTGGGCGCACTCACGTTCCAGGGCGCCCGACACATGGCGATCGCCTGCTGCGGGCATCCGAATTATGGCGCGGCAACCATGGGTCGCCTCCCCGCGCATTGTGTGCGTTGCCGGAGGCACTGACGCGAAGACTCCCCCACACGCTTTGTGACGCTGGGCGAATGCTTGCGAACCGCTTAACCGCACCCCAACGTAATGCGACACGCCGAGATTGTCAACCATCCAAGCCATTCGTGGACGGCTGCGCGACGAATCGCGGAACGGGAGAGGTCGCCATGCGGGCATGCGGGTCTGCTGAGAAAGCTGCGCAAATGACGCAGTTTCGCAAAACAGTTCGGGCTTCCAACCCGCAAGGCTGGAAGCCCGAACTGCAATGGCTTCACTGAAGTGATTCAGCGTATATATGGTGATTCGGCATCCGTGGCCGCGGCGAAACGGCAACGGTCACGGAAACAAACGCCTAGGCTCACAGAACCTTCCACATCCAGTTGTGCGGATCTTCGATCTCGCCGAGCTGGATGCCGAGCAGCTGGTTGCGCAGCTTCATCGTGTATTCGCCGGACTGGCCGCCGTTGACCTCGACATCGAACTTGTCGGACTTGAAGCGACCGATCGGGGTGATGATGGCTGCGGTGCCGCAGGCGAAGACCTCGGTGACCTCGCCGGACTTGATGTCCTCGATGAGGTCACCGAGCTTGATCATGGTCTCGACCACGTCGCGGCCGTCATCCTGGATGAGCTGGATGAGGGAGCGGCGGGTGACGCCAGGCAGAATGTTGCCGGTCAGGCTCGGGGTCTCGACGTGGCCGTCCTTGTGCACGACCATCATGTTCATGCCGCCAAGCTCCTCAAGGTAGGTCTTGGTGGCGGCGTCGACGAAGCACACCTGCTGGCAGCCATGGTCGATGCCGTTGTATTCGCCGATCAGGGATGCAGCGTAGTTGCCGCCGCACTTGGCGAAGCCGGTGCCGCCGGGGCCGGTGCGGAACCACTTGTCTTCAACCCAGATGCTCACCGGCTTGACGCCGCCTGCGAAGTACGGGCCGGAAGGAGACGCGATGACGCAGTATTCGACTTCCTGCGCCTTGCGCACGCCGAGGAACGGCTCGGAAGCGAACATGAACGGACGCATGTAAAGCGTGTATTCACGACGGCGCGGAACCCACTTGTAATCGCGCTTGATGAGGGCTGCGACGGAACCGATGAAGTCATCGACAGGCAGCTCAGGCAGAGCCAAACGGGTCGCGGAGTTCTGGAAACGCTCGGCGTTTGCATCCGGACGGAAGATCCAGATGGAGCCGTCGGAATGGTAGTAAGCCTTGAGGCCTTCGAAGACTTCCTGCGCGTAGTGCAGCACGGATGCACCCGGGTCGAGCTTGAGCGGACCGTACGGCTCGATGCGACGGTCGCTCCAGCCTTCGCCTGCGGTCCACGTCATGTGGGCCATGTTGTCGGAGAACAGCTGACCGAACTTCGGCTTGTCGATGAGCTCCTCGCGCTTTGCATCAGGCGCTTCGTGGTCATTGGGAAGCACGGTGAACTTGGCTGCAAGCTCGTTCAATGCAGCAGGATCGTGATGAGAATTCTCAGTCATTGCTTCTTCTTTGCTTTGCTCGTAGACGCGGCGACGCCGTTTTGCGGCAATGGTGTGTATTGAATTATCGGGCGCTTGTGGCGCCTCGTGATGATGCTACTCTCTCACACTCCGCATTGCAGTGTGCGGAATGGGTCACATTCTGAAAACCCACGTATCAAAAACGACGAAAGCCCGCGGAACCCCAACGGATTCCACGGGCTTGAGACAATGAGGATTCAACAGCCGGAGTGACCTGCAATCAGCGCAATCGCCCGGACCGGTGAAGCCCAGTCAGCGCTTCAGGCTCAGGCCTTGGCGGCCGGAGCGTCAGCGGCCGGAGCGTCAGCGTCAGCCGGAGCGGCGGTCGTGTCGGCAGCCGGTTCCGGAACGTCCTCTTCCGGCACCTCGACGGTCACCACGGACTCCTCCGGGTTGACGTGCTCAGCGAGCTCAGCGCCCTCGGGGAGCTTGACATCCTTGGCGAACACCTTGTCGCCATCCTGCAGGCCATCCACGGAGACAACGATGCGCTCGGGCAGGTTGGTGACGTCTGCGCGCACAGCGAGCTCCTGGATGTCGACGAATGCGACAGCGGCACCCTTCGGCGTGCCTTCGACGAACACCGGCACCTCGACGGTGATCTTCTCGCCGGCGACGACCTCATAGAAGTCGATGTGCTCGATGATGCGCTTGACAGGGTTGCGCTGCACGTCCTTGACGACGGCGTGCTTGGCCTGGTCGCCGAACTTGATCTGGTACAGGGCGTTGGTGTGACGCAGTGCGTTAGTGGTGTCGCGCATCGGGAGCTCGACGTAGACCGGCTGGTTGCCGCCCGCGTAGATGGTGGCGGGGATGAGGCCGGCGACGCGCATGCGACGTGCCGCGCCCTTGCCGAATTCAGTGCGTTCCTTGCCTTCAAGGACGATTGCTGCCATGATGTGTTCTCCTCACAGCTAGGGTCATGCCCTGGCATACAGCAGATTGGTTAATGTCAACTTGCTTCAACACATCGACGTGTCAAGGATGTGAACGGCGTGAACAGCCGAGAAACTCCAAGCCCAGTCGATAACGGAACCACCCCGGGCTGCATGCCTGGCTGCGATTCCCTCGCCAAAGCGGATGCGCTCTCGCGCAAACAAACAGGAATATACCACACGCCGCCCGTGCAGGCAAATCGGCCGACTCCCCCATCGGCAAATCCGCCTTGGGCTCTGCACGGAGGCTACGCGGCGACGGCATAGAAAAACCGGGACGTGCGGCGGCGCAATCGCCACACGTCCCGGTCGGTTCACCCGGTCGGACTCACAGGTCCCACGCGGGATGCATCAGGCGTCGAGCTCCTTGAGGGCTGCGATGATCTCTTCGAGCTCCTTCTTCGCGTCGCCGAAGAGCATCTGCGTGTTGTCCTGGAAGTACAGCTCATTCTGGATGCCGGCGTAGCCGGTGCCGCGGCCGCGCTTGATGACCACGACGTGCTGAGCCTTGTCGACGTCGAGGATCGGCATGCCGGAGACCGGAGTGCCGGGCTTGCGGGCGGCGGGGTTGGTCACGTCATTGGCGCCCACGACGAGCGCGACGTTGGCCTGCGGGAACTGCGGGTTGATGTCGTCGCGGTCCACGAGCTCCTCGTAAGGCACGTTGGCCTCGGCGAGCAGCACGTTCATGTGGCCAGGCATACGGCCTGCCACCGGGTGGATTGCGTACTGCACCTCGATGCCCTTCTTCTCGAGCATCGCGCCAAGGTCGGCCAGGTCGCGCTGCGCCTGAGCCTGCGCCAGACCGAAGCCAGGCACGAAGATGACCTTCTGCGCGTAAGCCAGCTGCATGGCGACGTCGTCGGCGGAGGTCTCCTTCATCGTGCCCTGCGGGCCGTCGCCGGCAGCGGTAGCGGCGTTGTCACCGCCGAATCCGCCCAGGAGCACGGTGCCCAGCGGGCGGTTCATGGCCTTGGCCATCAGCACGGAAAGCGTCATGCCGGAAGCACCCACGAGGGCGCCGGCGATGATGAGGGCGACATTGTCAAGCGCCAAGCCGGACATTGCCACGGCGGTGCCGGTGCAGGCGTTCAACACGGAGATCACGACAGGCATGTCGGCGCCGCCGATCGGGAACACGAACAGCAGGCCGTAGATGAACGCCAGCGCGAGGGCGACGAGCGCCCACACGGAGCGCTGCGCCGGCTGCACGCACAGCATGACGAACGAGGCGATGGTGGCGACGATCACCAGGATCGTCCAGAACGCCTTGCCGGGGATGTGCGCGGGCTTGCCGGAGAGGATGCGCTGCAGCTTGCCGGCGGCGACAAGCGAGCCGGAGAACGTCACGGAGCCGATGATGATGCCCAGGCCTGCGGTGATGAGCAGGACGAGGTTCACGTCATTGTCGGAGGTGTTCATGATGTCGTTGAGCGCCACGAGCGCGGCTGCGCCGCCGCCCACGGTGTTGAACAGCGACACGAGCTGCGGGAAGTCCGTGGACTTCGTCTTCGTGGCGAGGGCCACGCCGACGACCGCGCCCACCGCGATGCACACGAGCACCACGACGAGGCCGGCGACGTTGACATTGCTGCCGAAAGTGTCGGTCTGGGAATCATAGAAGAAGGCGATGAACGCCGTGATGACGGCGATGACCATGCCCGCGATGGAGACGTGGTTGCCCTTGACGGCCGTCTTCGGGGAGTTCATGTCGTGCAGGCCGCGCACGAAAAGCACTGCGGCGAGCAGGTAGAGGAACCATTCAACGATTTGGAAAACTGTCACTTGTGCTTAACTCCTCTTACTTCTCCGCCTTGGCCGCGTCGGCGTCATCGGACTGCTTGGCGACGGCCTTCTTGGGCTTGAACATCTCCAGCATGCGCTCGGTGACCACGTAGCCGCCGACGACGTTGATGGTGCCCAGCAGCGCGGCGAGGCCGACGAACACGAGGGCGAGCGGCGTATCAGCGTGCGCTGCGACGATGATGACGCCCACGAGCACGATGCCGTGGATGGAGTTGCCGCCGGACATGAGCGGGGTGTGCAGGGTCGCGGGGACCTTGCCGATGACCTCGATGCCGATGAGCAGCGCGAGGATGAACAGCGTGATGGATACAACGATGGCGTTCAAATCAATCACTCCTTGGAGGCCGCGTCAGCGGACGCGGGTTCGGCAGGACGCCCGGCGACGACCATCTTGTCGTCGAGCTCTTCGGACAGGTCGACGGCGAGCTTGCCGTCGCGGATGTAATGGACGAGCACGTCGGCGACGTTGCGCGCCAGAAGGTTCGACGCGGTGGTCGCGACTTCGCTGGACAGCGTGGGCGCGCCGATGATCTGCACGCCGTTGGCGGTCACGATCGTCTGTTCGGGCGCGGAACCCTCGACGTTGCCGCCGAGGTCGGATGCCGCGCAATCGACGACGACGGCGCCGCGCTTGAGGCCGTCGACGCCCGCCTTCGTCAGCAGCACCGGGGGCTTGCGGCCCGGCACCTTGGCGGTGGTGATGATGACGTCGAAGCCCGCGGCCTTGGCGTCAACCGCCGCCTGCTGCTGCGCCTGCTCCTCGGGGGTGAGGGCGCGCGCATAGCCGCCTTCGCCCTGTCCCTTCGAGAAGTCGAGGCCCAGGTCGAGGAACTTGGCGCCCAGCGAGAGCACTTCGTTCTTGGAAGCGGGGCGCACATCGTATGCGGTAACCACCGCGCCGAGGCGGCGTGCGGTCGCGATTGCCTGCAGGCCTGCGATGCCAGCGCCAAGCACGAGCACCTTGGCCGGGCGAATCGTGCCGGCGGCGGTCGTCATCATCGGGAAGAACGATCCGTAGGCGTTGGCTGCCACGAGCGCGGCCTTGTAGCCCATCACGGAGTTCTGGCTGGTCATCTCGTCCATGGACTGCGCCGAGCTGAGCTGGCGGGGCAGCTTCTCGATGGCGACGGCGACGAGGCCATGTGCCTGCAAGGAATCCACATACGCCTGGTCGGTGAACGAACCCAGCATGCCGATGACCCACGAGCCCTTCGGCAGCGCATCGATGAGAGCGGCATCGGGGCGGTCTACGAAACCGAACGCCTGCGCGCCGTCGATGACGGCCTGGCGGTCGACGACCTGCGCGCCCGCCTTCTCGTAATCCTCGTCCGAAAACAGCGCGGCATCGCCTGCGCCCTTCTCGATGAGGCAGCGAACGCCTGACTTCTTCAGGCGCGTCACGATCTCAGGCGTGAGAGCGACTCGCTTCTCATGTTCCGAGGTTTCGTTGAACACGCCATAGGCAACACTCGCCTGTGACTGATCTGCCACTAGATCTCCTCCTTCGGAAAACTCACGCGCCCAAGGCTGCGGGCGCACAAACCCGATGATAACCCATCAGCGTGCACATCGAACAGCCGCAGTCACGGTGCGGACACTCCGCGCGCCACCCCGGGCGTGGTGCCTCGAACGCCGCCTTCCGCCTGTGCTAGTACAATTTGTCAATGACTTGACAAGTCAGGACCTATAGAAGAGGAGATATTCCGTGACTTTCTTCAATTCCATCAAGTCCGCCGCAGCTGGAATGGCCCAGAGAGCTCAGCGACTTGGAAAATACTCCGACGAGACGGCATCGGGCTTCGGCAATGAGGCCGAGGCGGACGACGAGGTGATGTCGCCTGAAGACCTGGCGAAGCTCCCTTGCACGTCATGGTGGGCGCCCGACTACCCCACGACAACGTATATCAGCGAGCAGTCCGGCATGCTCACCGCCACCACGAAGGGCGTGGACGAGATCGACGACGACAAGACCGTCTACAGCCTGTATGAGGACCGTGCGTCGCGCATGCCCGACGATCCGCTTTTCACTTACAAGCACAACGGCGAATGGGTGACGAGCACCGCCGCCGAGACGCTGACCGACATCCGCCGCATCGCGAAGGGCCTCATCCACATCGGCCTGAAGAAGGGCGATGCCGTGGCGTTCATGTGCCACACCAGCTACGAATGGGATGTGTTCGATGCGGCTGTGCTCGCCATCGGCGGCGTGATCGCCACCGTGTATGACACGGATTCCGAAGAGCAGATCCGCAACATCGCCAATAATTCCGATGCGCGCGCGGTCGTTGTCGAGACGCGCGACATGGCAGACAAGTGCGAGGGCATCGAAAAAGACTGCCCCACCGTGCAGCGCGTGGGATGCTTCGAAAATGGCGACCTGGACGCCCTGCGCGCCTACGGCGACGCGATCAGCGACGGCATACTCGACGAACGTATCTCGCAGGTTCACAAGACCGACTTGTGCTCCATCGTGTATACGTCCGGCTCCACCGCGGCGCCCAAGGGCGTGGAGATGACGCATGAGCATTACCTGCAGCTGGCATACAACCTGCAGGCGTTCGTGCCGGACATCGTCAACGACCCGAACGGCTCCATCCTCATGTTCCTGCCCCAGGCGCACACGTTCGCGCGCGCCATCAACTACGGCGTCGTGGGCGCCAGCATGCACGTCTACATCGCCACCGGCATCAAGACGCTCATCGGCGACCTGCAGGTGGCCAAGCCCACCGCGCTCATCGTCGTGCCCCGCGTGCTTGAGAAGGTGTACAACGCTGCATCGCAGAAGGCCGGCCACGGCCCGCAGGGCTATGTGTTCGCCTCCGCCGTCGACACGGCGCGCAAATACATGAAGCAGACCGTGCGCCATGGCAAGCCCGGCCCTGTGCTCGCGGCACACCGTGCGCTGTACGAACCGCTCGTCTATTCGCAGCTCAAGGAGGCACTGGGCGGTCGCATCAAGTGGCTTGTGTGCGGCGGCGCTCCGCTCGATCCCGAGCTTCTGACGTTCTACCGCGGCGCCGGCATCCCGGTCTACGAGGGCTACGGCCTGACCGAGACGACCGCCCCGTGCGCATTCGCCCCGCTGGGCACGCCGTTCCGCCCCGGCAGCGTGGGCGTTCCGTTCCCCGGATTCTCGGTGCGGCTTTCCGAAGAAGGCGAGATTCAGCTGCACGGCCACAGCGTGTTCCACCGCTATCACAAGAACGCCGAGGCGACGAAGGATTCCTTCACCTCCGACGGATGGTTCGCCACCGGCGACCTGGGACGCCTGGACGCGGACGGGTTCCTGTACATCACCGGCCGCAAGAAGGACCTCATCATCACCGCAGGTGGCAAGAACGTCTCCCCCGCCCCCATCGAGGAAGCCATCCAGCGCAGCTCCATCGTGTCTCATGCCTTGGTGCTCGGCGACAAGCGCCCGTTCATTTCGGCACTGATCACGCTCGACCCCGACACCCTCGGCGGCTGGCTTGAGTCGAACGGCCTTGACCCGAACATGCCGATTGACAAGGCGTGCGAGAACGGTGCCGTGCGAGCCGAAGTGCAAAAGTACGTCGACTTGGCGAACGAAGGCGTTTCGCGCGCCGAATCCGTGCGCAAGTTCATCATCGTGCCCGAGGACTTCACCCAGGCCAACGGCTTGATGACCGCGTCGATGAAGGTGATTCGCCCCAAGGTCATCAAGCGCTATTCCAAGCTGCTCGACACGCAGATGTACGTGCCCCGCAAGAAGTAGCCGCAGCAGGTAGCGGCAGACCAACCGCCACTTGGTTTTCCACGCCGGTAACAGCGCCCCGTCGTATTGTGCGACGGGGCGTTTTGTAAGCGCCAATGTCGCGGTTCGCAGTTGGTTCAGGGACGGCAGGTAGAATAATGCACAACCAGCCGGGCGCGGATGTTGCACGGCTGCACCAGCTACTGCCAAGGGAGGCTGACATGAGCTTGAGGAACGGAACAAAACAAGGAACCGTGCGGATCGGAGTGCTCGGCCTCGGCCGCATCGCCCAGCACATGGGCGAAACGCTCAGCGCCATGCACAAGGATCCGCGCTACTCGCAGCTCGTGGAGCCTTATGCCTGCGCCACGAGGAACGATGAGGCACGCGCCCGCAACTATGCCGATACGTTCGGCTTCACGAAAGCATACGGCAGCTACGAGCAGCTGCTCGACGACCCCGAGGTGGACCTCGTCTACATCGCCACGCCTCATGTGTTCCACAAGGATCAGGCGATTGCGGCGATGCAGCACGGCAAGAATGTGCTCGTCGAGAAAGCCTTCACGCTCAACGCACAGCAGGCGCGGCTCGTCATCGAGGAATCGCAGGACACCCGTCTGTTGTGTGCGGAAGCGATTTGGACGCGCTACATGCCCAGCCGCACGTTGCTCGTGCAGGCATTGGAAAGCGGCGTGATCGGCGATGTGGTGCAGATGCATGCCGACCTGTCGTATCCCCTCACCCACAAGCAGCGTCTCGTCGACCCGGCGCTGGGCGGGGGAATCCTGCTGGATTGCGGCATCTATGCACTCAACTTCGGCGGCATGATCTACCCCAATGCGAACGTGACCCGCATGCTCAGCAACGTGGTGATGAGCCCCGAGGGCGTCGACCGCACGTTCCAGGCGTCGGCGGTGCTGAGCAACGGCGTGCTGACATCCAGCTCGGCATCCATGCTGTGCGCATCCCCGCGCCTGGGCATCATCCAGGGCACGAAGGGATACATCATCGTGGGCAATATCAACAACCCCGAATACATCGACGTGTATGCCGCCGACCACACGCTCATCCAGCGCATCACACCGCCCGAGCAGCTCACCGGTTACGAGTATGAGGTCGCGGCCGCGGCACAGGCGGTGCTGGACGGGCGCATCGAATGCGTGCAGATGCCGCATTCGCAGACCATCCACATGCTCGAAGCGATGGACGGCCTGCGCGCGGACTGGGCGATGCGCTACCCCGATGAAAGATAATCGGGACCGAAAATAAGCAGCACCAAAAGAAAAACAGCGCTGAAAGATGAACAGCGCTCAAAGATGACGAATGGCATGCCGTTGCCGTGACTTCGGGGAGCCACCGCAACGGCATGCCACCGCATCAAGAACTCAGCGCATCATGACGTCACTGCATCATGAAACCGAGGCGGTCGAGCTGCTTGGGGTCGGACTGCCAGTTCTTGGCGACCTTGACATAGATGTCAACGTTCGTCTTCATGCCGACAATGCGGTTGATCGGCGTGCGCAGCTTCTTCTTGACGCGCACGATGTGCTCCGCCTTGTGACCGATGACGATGGGCTTTTGCGAAGAACGCTCCACGTACAGCGAAATGGATACGCGCGCCTTCTGTGGGGTCTGCTGGGCTTGCTTATCGCGCGGGGTCTGCTGGACTTGCGATTGCGTCTCCCCTGTCGTCTTGTCTGAATCCGATTCAACGTCGGATTCTTCGCTGTCGGATTCTTCGCTGTCGGATTCTTCGCTGTCGGATTCTTCGCCGTCAGCGTCCTCATCCTCAGCGTCCTCGTCGGGCTCCTCAGGCTGGGGGTAATCGATGGAATCGACGACGACCGCAAGCGAATGCGGCAGCTCGTCGGTGAGTTCCTCCAGCAGCACGCCGCGCACAAGCTCGGCAATCTGGCTTTCCTTGCTTTCCTCACTGATCTGCTCGGTCGGATACAGCTGAGGCCCTTCGGGAATCGTGCCGACGAGCACACGCACCAGTTCGTCCACGTTGTCTTTGTCTTGCGCGGAGACGGGCACGATGTCGGTGAAATTGGCGAATTGGTCAATCTGCATGAGCTTGGTCATGAGTTCGCCGCGGGAGAGCAGATCGATCTTGGTGACGACCGCCACGACCGGCACACGCCACGTCCAGGTGCCGTCATCGTCCTTTTTGGCGAATTCGCTGCGCAAGCGGGAGAGGATACGACGGTCGCCCGGACCGATCTCCTGGTCCGCCGGCAGCAGGAAGGCGATGGAATCGGCATCGGCGAGCGAGGCGTCCACCATGTCGTTGAGCCGCTGGCCCAGCAGCGTGCGCGGACGGTGGATGCCCGGCGTGTCGACGAGCACGATCTGTGCCTGCGGGAGCGTGAGGATGCCGCGAATCACCTTGCGTGTGGTCTCTGGCCTGCTGGAGGTGATGGCGACCTGCGTGCCCAGCAGCGCGTTCATCAACGTGGACTTGCCCACATTCGGGCGGCCGACCACCGCCACGAAGCCGGAACGGTGCGGTTGCGAACCGACCTGGGCTGCGGATGCGCCACCGGTTTCGAAACCAGGCTGCGGGGTGTTGTTGTCTTCGGTTGCGTCAGTCACGCGTGTCCTCGTCTTTCCGTTCGGTGTTCCTATGGTCGCCGCTGTTGCGGTCGGCTTCGTTCCTGTCGTTGTTGTGTATGGTGCGCAATGCGTCTGAGAGCTGTGCGTCCTCGTCTTCATTGGCATTATCCGCCCTACCGTCGAATTCGTCGCCTGCGGGCTCCACGAGGATCGTCGACACTTTCTTGCGCCGACCTGCGGAATCCACTGCGGTCAGGCGCAGGCCTCGCGTCACCGCGGACGAACCGACGAGCGGCACGCGCCCCAGGGCTTTCGTGAGCAACCCGTAGACGGTGTCGACGTCGTCTTCATCAAGGTCGATTTCGAAGAGTTCCTCGATGTCTGACAGCGGCGTGCGGGCGGGCACCTTCCACGTGCGGTCCCCGACCTTCACCGGGTCGGCGTGCTGCGTGCGGTCATGCTCGTCCTCGAGTTCGCCCACGATTTGCTCGATCGTGTCCTCGATGGTGACGAGGCCGGCGATGCCACCGTATTCGTCGACGACCACGGCGATATGCTGCCTGCTGCGCTGCATCTGGTGGAACAGGTCATCCACCGCCTTCGTCTCAGGCACGAGCATCGGTTCGCGTGCAATGGAGTCGACGCTGCGGGTCGCCGCCTGCGGGTTGAAGGTGACGGCGCGCACCGCATCCTTCATGTAGGCCATGCCGACGAGATCATCGACGGATTCACCGATGATGGGCACACGTGAGAATCCGGAGCGTGAGAACAGCTTGAGGGCTGATTGCAGCGTCTGGTCGCGGTCGATGCAGATCATGTCGGTGCGCGGCACCATGATTTCGCGCGTAAGCGTGTCGGACAGCGTCAGCACGTTGCGCAACATCTCGGAAATCTCAGGATCCATGTCGCTGGTCTCGGCGAGGCGATCGATCGTCGCCTTGCTTTGCTCCAGCTGGAGCTTCTCAAGCTCCTCGTCGTCCGAGAGCTCCTGCACATGGTGTTTCGTATGCCGGTCCCTGGCGAACGGGGCGAGTGTCACGGCGATGCGTGCCAGCCGCGAATACCGCAGCAGGCATTGCAATGGCTGCGCCGCGCCCATCGAACGGGGGCGAACCTTGACGGTGACGATGCCGAACAGCAGCGCGAACACGACGCCGCTGAGCACCTCCACCCACAACGGCGCCCCGCACAGCCCGGCGATGACCGCCACGAGGGTGCCGGTGATGATGTTGCACAACACACGGAAGAACGTGCAGGCGCCGCCTGTTGCGTAACGGTCGTCGATGAGGCGCTGCACGTGGTGGATGCGGTCGATGTGCTTCATGCGCGTGAACTGCGTCTCGTCGGACGTCTGTTCCTCAAGGATGAGGTTGTTGAGGCTGGCGCGCGTGACCTGGCCGACGGCGGATTCCACGGACGCCATGATGAGCGACAGCCATGCCAGCACAATGACGACAAGCGCGATCGCCACGATGATGGCGATGTCATAAGCCTCCAACGGATGCATGACTACGCCTCGTCCTTGTGATCGCGATCGTATTTCGCCAGAAGGTCGGGCGCCCCCGGCGGCAGCGTGACATCGGTGGTGAGGCCGGGCCTCATCGCCAGGAATGTGAGCAGCAGCTGGCGTTGCAATCCGAACATCTGCCGTTCCTGCTGCGGCGTCGTGTGGTCGTAGCCAAGCAGGTGGAGCGTGCCGTGGATCTGCAACAGCATCATCTCCTCGAGCGTGCTGTGGCCGGCGGCCTGCGCTTGCTGGCGCGCCACATAAGGGCACAGCACGATGTCGCCAAGCACGCCTTCGGGGCGGTTGTCGCTGTCGCCCGGCCGCAGCTCATCCATCGGGAAGCTCATGACGTCGGTGGGGCCTTTCAGGCTCATCCACCGCATGTGCAGTTCCGCCATCGACTCCGGGTCGTTGAAGATGACCGTGAGGTCGGACTGTGTGCTCACGCACATCTGGTCCATCGTCCACACCGCAAGGTCTGAGAACAGCTTGGGGTCGATGACCCATTCGGTTTCGTTCAATACGTCGACGCTCATCGACTGCCTTCCTTCGCATGGCGTTCCTTCTGGGAAGCCGCATACGAATCATAGGCGCGCACGATCTTGCCCACCAAGGCGTGGCGCACCACATCGCGGGTGTCGAGATGCACGAACGCGATGTCGTCGATGCCTCCGAGCACGTCTTCGATTCGGGCAAGGCCGGACTGGCGCACTTCGAAATCCACCTGCGTGATGTCGCCGGTGACGACCATGCGCGTGTTGAAACCCAAACGGGTGAGGAACATCTTCATCTGCTGCGCCGTCGTGTTCTGTGCCTCGTCCAAGATCACATACGCGTCGTTGAGTGTGCGGCCACGCATATAGGCGAGCGGCGCGACTTCGATGGTGCCATCCGTCAGGTATTTGTGCACGCGTTCGCCGCCGATCATGTCGGAGAGAGCATCGTACAGCGGGCGCAGATAGGGATCGACCTTGTCGGAGAGCGTGCCGGGAAGGAATCCGAGCTTCTCCCCTGCCTCCACCGCGGGGCGTGTGAGGATGATGCGGCGCACCTCGCCGTCTTCGAAGGCGCGCACCGCCTTCGCCACCGCGAGATACGTCTTGCCTGTGCCAGCGGGGCCAATGGCGAACGTGATCGTATGGGTCTCGATGGCGTTCACATACGCCACTTGGCCGGCGGTCTTGGGGCGCACCGGCACGCCGCGCGCCATGGCGATGACGCCGGGGACCCTCATGCGACGGGAGCCGTCGAATTCGCCCGACCATGCGGACGACGTGTCGCCGACGGCGATCGTTGCCGTCTTCCCGCTGGCATGTCCTTGGCGTCCGGCGCGCTCATGGTCGGAGCGGGTGCCGCCCACCGGTTGCACTGACCTGTCGGCCGGCACCGTGGGGTCGGTCACGTATGGGCTTTCCAACAGCTGCGCGACCTCAGCGGCATCCAAAGGCGCGGTGTATGCGGCGTCGATGATGCGATCGATGATCGTCTGTGCCTTGATGGCATCCGCCTCCGTCTGCTTGGAACGCGACATGATGGCGATGCGATTGCCCCTGACGATGATCGTGAGTGCGGGGAACGCATCCTCCACTTGGCGGATGATCTGGTCGGCTGGCCCGCAGACGACAACAGGGTCCAGCTCCGCGGGAATGGTGATGGTGCGTGTGGAAGTAGCCACAGGTTCCTTTCTGGAAATCCGGAAATCTGGAAAATCAAATGACGTTCGGAATGTTTGACGCAACCCAAAACAGGAGGTCAGACCGTCGGATGGCGGACCAGGCGACTGGATGGCAGGGCAAACAGCAGGCAGGGCGACTGATGGCGCCGGAGCCTTCGCTTGAGCCAGCCAGCGGCAGCCCGGGCACTGCAGGTCTTAGGCGAGTGCCGCGGCGACCTTGGCGGCGTCCGCCTTGCCGCCCAGCACATGGGCGTGGCAGTGGAACACCGTCTGCCCCGCCGCTTCACCGGTGTTGAACAGCAGGTGGAACGCGCCGTCGGACTGCTCGTCGGCGATCTTCTGCGCCACTTCGATGATGTGTGCGATGAGCGTGGGGTCAGCCTTGGCGACGGCGGCGGCGTTCGGATAATGATCCTTGGGAATCACCAGCACATGCACTTCGCTCACCGGATTGATGTCCTTGAACGCGTAAACCGTATCGTCCTCGTAGACCTTCGTGCTGGGGATCGTACCGGCAGCGATCTTGCAAAACAGGCAATCGGCGTCTTGTGCCATGGTGTGCTCCTTTGTGATTCTTGTGGTTGTGGGTAGGCGGCTACGGTCCATCGGCCTTGGATGCCGGTGACTGTGCGCATTACCTTCCGGATGGGGCGGCGCACGCCACCCGTTCCGTGTCTGATTCCATCTTAAGCCGTGCTCAGTACCTGCCGATGGCATGGCTGAGCAGGGTGAGCGCCACCGGACCTGCCGTCGAAGCGCGTAGGATCGTGGTGCCGATGACACAGCTTGCGGCGCCCGCTTGCACGAAGGCAGCGACCTCCTCGTCCGCGATGCCGCCTTCCGGCCCCACGACGACCCAGACCGTGGGACCGGCGGTCGCGGACGCGGATTGCGCCCGTACCGTCTGTGTCGCCGTTGCCGCCATTTGCGCGGCTTTCTGCTCGATGTGCCCCCACGTATCCGTGGCATCCTGATGGAGCACGATCACCATGTCGCCGCGCTTCGTCGCCTCGCCAATCCAGGCATTGAGCTGCCTTGTGGTGTGCAAGCCCTCCAGCTGTGGCATATACGCGCGGCGGGACTGCTCGGTCGCCGCGACGAGCACATCCTCCCACTTGGCAAGAGCTTTCGATGCTTTCGACCCCTTCCACTGCACAATGGATCGGTTCGCCTGCCATGGCATCACCGCATCCACGCCAATCTCGGTGGATGTCTCGATGGCCTGCTCGTCACGCCCGCCTTTTGCAAGCGCCTGGATGAGGCCGAGCCGCACTGCGGGTTGAGGCTCATGCTCCACCTCGGTCACCGTGGCAAGCGCCGCCTCGGAATCGTCCACGCGCAGCGTGACGCGCAGGCCCCTGCCATCGGTCAGTTGGAATTCGTCGCCGGCGGCGAGGCGCATCGCTTTGAACGCGTGGCGTTGCACGGAAGCAGGAAGCTGGGGACGCGAACCGACCGAAAACGCCGGGCTCGCCGACATGGCGGCGGATGTTGCACAAGCCGGCGCGGAAAAAGCGTCACGAAGCACGAAAACAGGAAGCGTCATGCCATTCAGGGTAGCACCGTGCTCTGCGTCGTCGCGCTGTGTACGTATGCGCTGTGGACGTATGTGCGTTTGCCCAATGTGCGCACCAGTGTCGCATTGCCGCCCACGACGATCGGCGGCCTGGAGCCCTGGGGCAGATACGACTCACGCTCCTCGGGGTCGCCCATCGCCCATATGGTGTCGCCGGACTGCGTCCCGAGCTTGGCCAGATAGCCGCATCCGCAATACGCATCCTTCGAAAACAATGGAACGACCACAATATCAAGGACTTGCGCGGATTCGTCCTGATGCAGACGGGGCTTGCCCACGCCACGCGTTGTGTTCTGCGCATGGCCGTAGCGCAGAACATACGTGATCGAGCTCGCAAGAAACACCATGAGGAAGAATGCCACGAACGGCCATGAACTCGGAATCGTCAGCTTCATCCAGGGGATAAGCTCTTGCGTTTGCGATATCGGCTGGAACCTGGCCCCGCCGAGCGTCAACATGAACGCGAGAGCGGATACCCCCATAATCGCCCCAAGCACACGGGCATTATGGGTCCATTCCCGTGCCACCTTCCCGTCATTCGCATCCTGCGGCTGCGACGAGGCGCCGAACGCCCTGTAGCCATCCATTCCGCTCGTCGCATAGCGTTCGCCCCATTCGGCATGACGCCACAGGCTGCCAAAAGAACGCGGGTCCTGATAATCGTCGGCTCCCGACACGTGATGCAGACGACTGCCGCCCGGCACGCCCGGCACAGTGCCAGGCATGGACACGTTGAAATCCCGATAGGTAAAAATCATGCGGATGCGGATGTCATCGGTGCTGTCCCTGTCCGCATACTCCACCACGACAGCGTTGCCAAGCGCAAGGTCACGTGCGGAATACGTCACGCCGCCGGACCACACACGCACCTGCCGACCGTGCACGTCCGTGAAGGCCACAAGGAAGTAATGAAGCCACTCCCAGTCGTCAGTGCTGCTGTCCGCGCCATGGGAAATCTCGCAGCGCAGCGCGTTGGAATCCACGACAATGCCCTTGGCGTACTTGAGATTCTCATGGAGAACCCTGCCATACACGCCGCCCGCTCCCATGTTCAACCGGGCGATGCGCCCGTCCAGGTTGATGGCAGCTGCCAGCGACTCATCGTTCCCTTGGCCACCCCATTCGGAGGAGCTTAGCGCAGGAGCACTGGTAACAGAGGTACCAGAAACAGAAGCGCCAGAAAAATAAGAACTCTCCATATCACTCATTGCTTCATTGTTGCACGTTTCTCCGATTGGTACAACCGTGCCCACGAACGGCTTGTGGATCCACGATGAACAGATGATGAAGCACGAAGAGAAGGAAGCACGAGAAAAGAAAAGACCTTCGATTTCTCGAAGGCCTTTTAATCGTGTCCGGAGCGGGACTTGAACCCGCACGACCGTTTAAAAATAGTCACTAGCACCTCAAGCTAGCGCGTCTACCATTCCGCCACCCGGACATCTTCAGTTATCTGAACTTGCTGCGTTGTTCAAGCGCAACAGTTGAATAGAATACCATGCGTGTGATTTATCGCAACCCTCGGCGTGTCGCGCATATTCATGCGGTTTTCGACTCCCCCGTTTCTGCCGGCAATCGCCTACAATGATGTGCGCAACGCGTCCCGCTTCCCTTTCACCTAAGGAGCCACATGCAGATTGTCCCCGTCTCTTCGCTCGATGACCCACGCCTCGCCGCATACACGCAGCTCACGGAAATCCAGCTGCGCAACCGCCTGGAGCCTGAAAAGGGCATGTTCATCGCCGAAAGCCCCAAGGTCATCGACCGCGCGCTCGACGCGCATGTGGAGCCGCTGTCGTTCCTTGTCGAAGAACCGTGGCTGGAAGGCATGACGCGCGAGTTCGAGCAAGTGGACGCCGAATGGGGGCCGGACATCCCCGTCTTCGTGGCGAGCCCCGCCCTGCTCAAGACCCTCACCGGCTACCGGTTGCACCGCGGCGCCCTGTGCGCGATGCGCCGCTGGAAGCTGCCTACCGTGGAGGACCTGTGCCGCGATGCACGGCGCGTGGCGGTGATGGAGAACATCGTGGATTTCACGAACGTGGGTGCGATCATGCGCTCGGCAGCCGCCTTGGGCGTCGACGCGGTGCTCGTGACACCGTCATGCGGCGATCCGCTGTATCGTCGCGCCGCCCGTGTCTCGATGGGCACCGTGTTCCAAGTGCCGTGGACGCGCATCGGTTCCGACGTGCACGACTGGCCCGACAAGGGTCTTGCTGAGCTCAACGCCCTGGGATTCACCACGGTGGCTATGGCGCTCACCGATGATTCCATCTCGATGCAGGAGCTGACGCGTCGCCTGCATCTGCCTGCCGATGACGCCCAGCATATCGACAAACTGGCGCTCGTCTTCGGCACCGAAGGCGATGGCTTAAAGCATCGCACGATCGCCCACACCGATCTCACCGTGAAAATCCCCATGTACCACGGCGTGGACTCCCTCAACGTCGCGGCAAGCACCGCCGTGGCGTTCTATGCCACGCAGATGGAGTAACGAAAATAGAGAGAGTACGGGGGATGAAAGAAGCAGCGGCAATGGAAGGAGCAGCGGGGATAGGGGCGCCCGCCCCCCCGCATGGAGCTCACACCAAGGCGGGTTCTAGTGAACGTCGCAACACCTTGGATTCGGAAGGAATCGAAACATGGTGTACGAGTTCGACGGGACCAAGTACGAGAAGCTGCGGGACATGCAGGCGGCGAGACGCACGAAGTACCTGGACCTGGTGCGCGGCGGCATGAACTTCACCCAGGCCGCCCACGCGGTCGGTGTGTCCAAACGCACCGGGAAGGTCTGGCGCAACGGCAGGACACGTTCCACCGGCCGCAACGAGCGGCCGCTCGTGGACTGGTACCGTGGCGGCATGGACAAGCCCAAGCGGACCGACGCCAGATACCTGTGCATGGACGAGCGCATCGCCATCGCCGACATGCGCCGCGCCGGCAGCGGCGTCCGAGCCATCGCCCGGGCCCTCGGCAGGGCGCCCAGCACCATCAGCCGCGAGCTGCGCCGCAACGCCGACGACATCGGCGGCTGGTACGGCCCGCACCGCGCCCAGCAGAAGGCCACCCACCGCCTCAAACGCCCCAAGCCACGCAAGATCATGCCCGGCACACGACTGTGGGACGAGATCAAGGCCGGACTCGACAAGCACTGGAGTCCCGAACAGATCAGCGGCAGGCTCCGACGCGGCCACCCGGATAATGAAAGCATGAACGCATGCCACGAGACCATCTACCAGGCCATCTACGTGCAAGGCAAGGGAGAGCTGCGACTCCAGCTCAAACATGCCATGCGACGGGGGCACGTCGCCCGCAGGCACCGCGGCGACGGCCAATCCAGACGCCCCAGGTTCCGCGAACCCATGGTCATGATAAGCGACCGTCCGGCCGAGGTCGCCGACCGAGCGGTCCCCGGCCACTGGGAAGGCGACCTGATCTGCGGGACCGGCAACCGCAGCGCGATCGGCACCCTCGTGGAACGCACCACCCGGTTCACGATCCTCCTGCACCTGCCCGACGGGCACGACGCCGAACACGTGCAGGACGCCATCATCAGCAAGATGCGGACGCTGCCCGCGCTGCTGCGCAACAGCCTGACATGGGACCAGGGATCCGAACTCGCCCTGCATGCACGCGTGTCCGCCGCGCCCGGCATGCAGGTGTACTTCTGCGACCCTCACAGCCCCTGGCAGCGCGGCACCAACGAGAACACCAACGGCTTGCTGCGCCAGTACTTCCCCAAGGGGACCGACCTGTCCGGATACACCGAGGAATACCTCGACGCAGTCGCCATGGAACCCGACGACAGGCCCCGCAAGACCCTGGACTACATGAAACCCAGCGAGAAGATCCTCGAACTGATCGACGACACCGCAACGTCAACATCAACCGATACCATCAACACCAACTGTCAACAAAGATGTTGCGACGACCACTAGAATTCGCCCAACAGGCAGCTAGCACCACAGGCAGCTCAGACGACAAAGGGCCTGCGACCGCGTTGCGCGAGGTCACAGGCCCTTGGTTTTGCGCAGGCTCACTGCACAGGCTCACTGCCCGTATTGCGGCAGGTTGCCGGCGTTGAACCCCAGCGCCGCCATCTGCTCGGCGCCTTCCGGCGTCATCATGTCGACGTTCCACGGCGGGGTCCACGTCCAGTCGATGCGGAACTCCTCAACGAGGCCGGCAAGCACGGTGGCGCACTCATCTTCGATAAGCGAGGTGAGCGGGCATGCAGGTGTGGTGAGCGTCATCGTGATGATGGCGCGGCCCAGTTCGTCAATCTCGATGCCATACACGAGACCCAGATCCATGACGTCGACGCCAAGCTCCGGGTCGATGACCTGATGGAGCGCTTCCTGCACGTCCGCCGCGGTTGCACGACCGATTGAATCGACTGCCTTCAAATCGACCTTGCCTTCCTGATGGTCCTTGGCAATGCGTCGCGCCTGGGCACGCATGTCTTCCGCGGCGTCCGCTGCGGTTGTCGGTTTGGCGGCGTCGCCTGCATCCGCAGCGGCGGTCTCTTCCTGGACGTCCTGGGCGCCTGCCTGTGCCTTCTTCTGTTCCGCTGCATCCAGCAGCTGCTTGGTGGCAGCCGGATTGCTCACGAGACTCTGCGCGGTCGCCGGATCATCGATCGCACTGTTGACGGCATCGAAAATGGGGTTGCCCAACGGGGGCACCAGATTGTCATTGGCCATCGCACACCTCCTTGCACGTGGTTACGTTGTACGCCATCCGCGACACTATCGCGGGATGTCGCATCTTTGGAAATATTACGAAGTAATGCACCTAGTCATTGATCTTCGCCAGCGCTTGGGCTGCCGAGGCTTTCAAGCCTTCCCAGCCCAGCAGTGCGCACTTGATGCGCATCGGGTATTTGGACGCGCCTTGGAATGCCACCGCATCCTCGAGCTCGTCCATGTCGGCATCCGATTCGAGGCCTTTGCCGCGCGATTCCATGAGCTGGTGGAATAGATCCGCCAGATGCATCGCCTCGTCCAGGCTCTTGCCTGCCACGAGGTCATGCATGATCGACAGGCTCGCCTGTGAGATGGAGCATCCGTGGCCGTCCCATTCAAGGCTGCGGATGGACACCGGCTTGCCGTCCGTTCCATCGCTGAGCTCCACGCGCACCGTCACCTCGTCGCCGCATGTGGGGTTGAACTGATGCGCCTGCCCGGGCACGCAGTACTCGTGCGAAGCGTGGAATGAGGCCTGCCCTTGCGCAGCAGCGCTGTCCGCAGCGGTGGAATCGGCCTTCTCTGACTCTTCGGAAGCCAGGTCCGGCGCAAAATTCGCGCTGCCGTGACGTGCACGGGAGGCTTCGAGGATCACTTCCTGGTACATCTGTTCCATGCCGTCGGAATCGTCCGAGGCGGAGTCGGTGGAACCGAAGCCGTTGTGGGGGAACCCGAATCCCGGCATTCCTGCGCCAAACATCGTCATAACCAATCTTCTCGTTTCTCTGCCGCCGTTTTGTGCTGCAGCTCATTCGCCATCAAGAGCACATGACAGTGCGAGCTGCTGCATACCGAAGCATTGTAAAGGAGCCTCAGAGGCTTTCTGGTTCATTCAGCCGAGGAAGAAACCGCGCACCTTGCCAAGGGTTTCCAGCAGACGGTCCACGTCGTCAAGGTTGTTGTAGACGCCGCAGGAGACGCGGTTGGACGCATACAACCCGAAATGACGGTGTACCGGCTGCGCGCAATGGTGGCCGACGCGGATGGCGATGCCTTGGGAGTCGGCGAACTGGCCGACGTCATGCGGATGCACGCCCTCCACATCGAACGCAACGGTGCCGATGCGGTCGGTCTCGTCTGTGGGCCCCAGGATGCGGAATCCCGGAATGTCGCCGATCGTGAGCAGCTTTCGGGTGAGCATGCGCTCATGCTCGGCGATGGCATCCATGCCGATGGCCATCATCCATTCGGCTGCGACGCCCGCCGCCACGACCTGCGCCACGGGCTGCGTGCCGGCTTCGAAACGTGCCGGCGGCTCCATGTATTGTGCCGGCTTGTCCATCCAGGCGAGCTCGACCATCGAACCGCCGAAGAATGCGGGCGGCAGGGCTTCGAGCAGCTCACGCTTGCCATACAGGAAACCCACCCCGGTGGGACCGTACATCTTATGGGCGCTCCAGCAGGCGAAATCCACGTCGAGAGCCTTCACATCCACGCGGATATGCGGGATGGATTGGCAGGCATCGAGCACGAACAGCGCGCCGACCTCATGCGCGCGACGCACCAGCGTGGGGATGTCGGTGATGGCGCCGGTGACGTTGGAGATATGGGTGACCGCCACGATCTTCGTGCGTTCGGTGATCACATCCTCCACATTGTCGGTGCGCACCCGACCGTCAGGCGTCAGATCAAGCCATCGCAAGGTCGCGCCGGTGCGGGCGGCAAGCTCTTGGAACGGCAGCAGCACGGAGTGGTGCTCGGCCTTGGAAACGACGATTTCATCACCGGGCTTGAGTGCGAAGCGCTTGGCGGCCTCGCCTCCCCTGCCCAGGCTGGCGTTGCCGAAGGCGATTGCCAGTTCGTTGAGACCACCGGTGGCGCCTTGCGTCACGACGATCTCTTCACTGCCTTCCTCGGCGTTTGCGTTCACCAGGCGTGCCACCTGGGCGCGCGCATACTCGAATGCCTCGGTGCTGCGTGCCGCAAGCTCATGGGCTCCGCGATGTACGCCGGCGTTGATGGTGCGGTAGAACTCGCTCTCCGCCTCCACCACGCACTCAGGCTTCTGCGCGGTTGCGCCAGAGTCGAGATAGACGAAGGGGTGGCCGTGGATCTTTTGGTCGAGGATGGGGAATTGCGCCCGGATCGCCTCAAAATCCACGGGGGTTTGACGCTCGCCCTCGTTGGGCTGGGGCTGCTGTGTGTTGTGCGTCATGTGTGCGATTGCTTCCTTCGTCTTGGTATGCGCGCGTACTGATACCTGATATGCGTGCGGCTTGGTATACGTCTGACGCCCGGTGGCCGATATGCCTGGCCGCCGATTGGCTCAACTGCCGGAATCTGCTCGATCAACTCGGCAGATTCCAGCAGAAGCGACCGGCTGCCAGACGGGGGCGGTCAGGCGAGTGCGGATTCGCTGGCGCCTTCGGGAAGGTACTTGTCGTAGCCTTCCTCTTCGAGGCGGTCGGCGAGGTCCGGGCCGCCGGTCTCGACGACCTGCCCGTGCGCGAACACGTGCACCACATCAGGCTTGATGTATTTCAGGATGCGCGTGTAGTGCGTGACCATCATGATGCCGAGACCGGTGTTTTCCTTGGCGCGGTTGACTCCTTCGGACACGATGCGCAGAGCGTCGACGTCGAGGCCGGAATCCGTTTCGTCAAGGATTGCGAACTTGGGCTTGAGCAGTTCAAGCTGGAGCACTTCGGCGCGCTTCTTTTCGCCGCCGGAGAATCCGTCGTTGACGGAGCGCTGTGCGAATTTCGGGTCCATGCGCAGGCGCTTCATCGCCTCGCTCAGTTCCTTCGTCCACGTGCGGATGGATGGGGCCTCACCTTGCACAGCGGTGACCGCGGTGCGCAGGAAGTTGGTCATCGACACGCCCGGCACTTCGACCGGGTACTGCATGGCGAGGAAGAGCCCCGCCTTGGCGCGCTCGTCAGCTGTCATCTCGAGCAGGTTCTCGCCGTCAATGAGCACCTGGCCTCCGTCGACCTGATACTTGGGGTGGCCGGCGAGCGTGTAGGCGAGGGTGGATTTACCCGAGCCGTTGGGGCCCATGATGGCGTGGGTCTGACCGGATTCGATCGTGAGGTTCACGCCGTTGAGAATCTGCTTGCGGCCTTCCTTCGTCTCCACGGAGGCGCGCAGGTCGATGATTTGAAGTGTTGACATGTCAGTTCTCCTCCGTTTGGCGGGATTGTTCGTTCGCTGATTCCGTTCCGTGAGCTGCGGCGTCAGGGTCGTCGGCGTAGGATTCGCCTTCCGTCTGCGACACGAGCTTGAGGTCCGCGGCCTTGATGGCCTCGGCATTGCCTTCGAGACGCGCGTCGAGGGAAGCCATGAGCGCGGATGCAATCTGCGGCAGGCCGATCTGCTCGACGAGTTCGCTGAAGAAGCCGTGAACGACGAGGCGACGCGCCACGTTCTCGGGAATGCCGCGGGACTGCAGGTAAAACAGCTGCTCGTCGTCGAAACGTCCGACGGAGCTGGCATGGCCTGCGCCCACGATGTTGCCGTTTTCAATCTCAAGATTGGGCTCGGAATCCGCGATGGCACCCCTGGTGAGCAGCAGGTTGCGGTTGAGCTCGTAGGAGTCGGTGCCCGGTGCATCCGGCAGGATGAGGGCATTGCCGACCCATGCACTGTGCGCACCTTTGCCGCTGAGCGCGCCCTTGTAGATGACGCGGCTCGTGCACTGCGGCTGGTTGTGCACGATCATCGTACGGTGTTCCAGATGCTGGCCGGGTTCGACGAAATAGATGCCGAGCATATCGGACTTTGCCTGGGGGCCAGCGAAATCCTGGTCGATGCGCAGACGCACGATATCGCCGCCCAAGGTGACGACATTGTGGCGCAGCTCGGCGCCCTCCCCCACGGTGATGCGATGGCCGCCCACATGCTTGGAGCCGGCGTCCCACTGCTGGAGGGACGTGACGGACAGACGGCTGTTCTTGCCAGCGATGATCTCGACGCATTCGTCGAGACGCGCCGTGCCCGTGTGGTCGATGACCACTGCCGCGTGCGCGCCTTCATCCGCCGCGATGATCAGATGGAGGGCATCCAGACGGTCGTCCACGCCGTGCACGGATACAAGCACCGGCGTGCTCACGTCACCATGCAGCCGCACGAGCAACGCATCATCGACGGCATTCCACTCGACGGCTTCGATCCTGTCGGCGGGCAAGCCCACCGTGCCCATCGGGGCATCGCCCTTGTCCACGGCGCTGATTTCAACGCCATCGGGCAGATCATCGCCGCTCAGTGGCTCCACGCTCACTTCGGTGGCGCCGGATGCGTCGAACGGTTCGAAGAACTCTGCGATTCGCTCCACCGGGGTATAGCGGAAATCCTCCTGCTTGCGGGTGGGCACCGTGTGGTCGCTTACATCGAACGAACGCACGGCACGGTCGGCGCTGGACGGCATGAGGGCCGGCATTGCATATGGATCCTTCGGGTCCGCCGCCGGCAGGGACGGCTCTGCAATGCGCGCCGCGCTGTTTTCTTGCGCTGTTGTGTCGGTCATCAGCCCACCGATCCTTCCATCTGCAGCTCCACGAGCCTGTTGAGTTCCAAAGCGTATTCCATGGGCAGCTCGCGCGAAATCGGCTCCACGAAGCCACGCACGATCATGCCCATTGCCTCGTCCTCGGTCAGGCCACGGCTCATCAGGTAAAACAGCTGGTCTTCCGAGACCTTGGAGACAGTGGCCTCGTGTGCCATCGTCACATCGTCCTCGCGCACATCCACATGCGGGTATGTGTCGGAGCGGGAGTATTCGTCGACGAGCAACGCATCGCACACCACCGACGAGCTGGAGCCTTCCGCCCCATCGATGATCTTGACGAGGCCACGGTAGGCGGAGCGGCCGCCCGCACGAGAAATCGACTTGGCGATGATTTGCGAGCTCGTGTGCGGTGCGAGGTGGATCATCTTGGCGCCGGTGTCTTGGTACTGGCCTTGCGAAGCGAAGCTCAGCGACATCGTGGATGCGCTGGCATACGGCTCGGCGAGGATGCACGCGGGGTACTTCATCGTGGCCTTGGAACCGATGTTGCCGTCCACCCATTCCATCGTGCCGCCCTCGCGCACATAGGCGCGCTGCGTCACGAGGTTGTAGACGTTGTTGGACCAGTTCTGCACCGTCGTGTAGCGCACACGGGCGTGCGGTTCGACGAAAATCTCGACGACGCCCGAATGCAGGGAGTCGGTGGAATAAATCGGGGCGGTGCATCCTTCGACGTAATGCACGTACGAGCCTTCGTCCGCGATGATGAGCGTGCGCTCGAACTGACCCATGTTCGGGGTGTTGATGCGGAAGTACGCCTGCAGCGGGATGTCGACATGCACGCCCTTGGGCACGTACACGAACGAGCCACCCGACCATGCGGCGGTGTTGAGGGCCGCGAACTTGTTGTCGTTGCTGGGAATGCATTTGCCGAAGTACTTGCGCACCAGATCGGGGTATTCGCGCACGGCGGTATCGGTGTCGACGAAGATCACCCCTTGCTTGCGCAAATCCTCCTGGATGGAGTTGTAGATGACTTCGGACTCGTATTGCGCCGCCACGCCGGAAACGAGGCGCTTCTTCTCTGCCTCGGGGATGCCCAGCTTGTCATATGTGTTCTTGATGTCGGTGGGCAGCTCGTCCCACGTCTGCGCCTGCTTGTCGATCGGCTTGACGTAGTACTTGAAATCATCGGCGTTGAAGCCGGTGAGGTCCACGCCCCACTGCGGCATCGGCCGGTTGATGAAGTCTCGGTAGCCTTGCAGGCGGTAATCGAGCATCCACTTCGGCTCACCCTTGTCGGCCGAAATGGCACGCACCACGTCTTCGCTGATGCCTTTCTTGGCGGCTTCGCCAGCCGCGTCGGAATCATGCCAGCCGTAGGTGTAATCGCCGAACTCGTTGATGATCTCATCGTCCTGACGGATCTTGTCTTCGTTCACACGGGCACGATCCGCCACGTATTGGCTCATCTCCACGTCAGCGGCTTGTGTGCCGTCGTCGTTCGACATGGACACCTCCTTCATCTTATGGGCGCCGGGATCTCTCCGACGCCTCCCGGGCATGCCCGGGCCGTCACGTTTGCCTACCCTAACAGTTGGGGCCGGGTATGTGAAGAGTGTGTCCGATTTCGTTGTGAGCGAACCCGGGCACACTCCTTATCCGTCATTTCGTCCCTTTGCGGCTACTGCTGGATGTGGACCGTCTCGTTGTAGTCGGCCCAGTTGTAATACCATTCGGCGACGTCCCAGCCCAAGCCGATGCAGCCATGGGATTCCGCCCCTGATGCGGGCACATCCGCGTCGTTGATGGCGGAAGTGGAGTTGATGCGATGGATGGCGCAGCCGGAATGCGAGAAGTAGTTGACGAACTTGACGCCCGGCGCGTTCCAGCTGGTGGTCGACCCGTCGGACAGTGTCAACGTGCCCTTCATGTCTTGGGAGTCGAGCTTCCACCAAATCTTGAAATCGCCCGTTGGCGTGCACAGGTCGCCCTTGCAGCTGCCGTCGGCGGCAGTGCCTGCGCCGTCGGCGATGTTTAAGGTCTTGATGACCTGATCGTTTTCGTAGGCATAGAGCTTCTTGTCGGACAGGTCGACGACGGTGTGGCGCTTCGTCTGCTTGGTCTGCATCGGAATCACGGTCGCGTTGATCTGTACGGTGCCGGAACCGGTCGCCATCGCCTTGGCGGCATCGGTGCCGACGTTGCTGTCCCCACCGTCGGCGACAGTCACACCAGGGTGGCCTTGCACGTTCGTCTTGATGACTTCGCCATCGTTGTTGACGATGACGTCGGCATCCTGTTCCGTGGCTTGGTAATTTGCCTTGATGTTCGTCTCGTAGTAGCTCTGCAGCTTCGCGGCGTCGAAGAGCACATAGCCGCTGCGCTGGGAGCCGTCAGGTGTCGAATCGGTGGGATCCACGGAGTAAGAGGCGTTGATGGCGTCCACGCCCAGGGTGGTGATGTCACCGCCGTTTCCGGTGATCTTGATGGGATTGGCGATGAGGTTGTTGAGCGTGTCAACCGCCTGCTTCGCGATGTCGTCGGTGATGGCGGGCTGCACGTCATTGACCTGCAGCTGCACGTACTGCGGCGTTGCTGAGGGATTCTCTATCGCATCCAGCAGCTGCTGGGCGGCGTCCGTCACCGACAGACCCATTCCCACAGTCGCCGCAGTGGCCTCATATTGCGTGCCGTCGGAGTTGAGAGACACCGTCGCATCGGTTGCCGCGGTGGACTGGACACCGAAGTCATTGCCGATCTTGGTAGGATCCGCCGAGGATGCATCGCCCAAGCTGGGGGCGACATTCACCGTCGCGCTGGACAGGTACCGCTGGATGAAGTTATCCGAACGCTTGGCGTTGAAGGCCTGTTCGGCGATGGAATTCGCGTCCACCGTGTACCCGAGGTCTGCGAGCGTGACTTGCTCGGATGCGTCGTTGTATGTGACGGTGACAGTGGTGTCGGTGACGAGTTTCGTCACGTCATCGGCGATCTGCTGCTGCGTCTCACCCGCCACGCTACGCCCCCACAGGGTGACTCCCGGAAGCGCGCGGTCTTGGTAATGCTGCACGCACAGCGCTGCGGCAGCGGCAAGGGCGACGATAATGACGGCAAGCACAATCCACGGCCAAGCATGACGGCGGTGCTTCACGGCACTCTGCTCCCCTGCCTCATGCCCGCCGTCGGCGACTTGCGCCGGCGCAACAGACGGATACGCGGCATTCGCGAAGACGGACGACTGGCTGTGGAAGTCCTGCGACACAGGGGTTTGCGCGGGAATCTGCGCGGTGGGCGCGGCGGATGTGATGGGCGCAGCAGACACGGTGGGCACCGCTGCTGAAGCAGCATCGGATTGTGGCGCGGACGACTGCTCATTGCCCAAAGTAAGGAACGGGTTCCCGCCATCGGCGGATGTCCAATCATCGTCTGCTTCGTCGGAAGCGATCACTTTCGCAGACCCTGCCTGCGGCGCGGCCTCGTAAGAAACGTCCAGCGGTGTAGTCTCGAAGGACCAATCCCCGGGTTGCGGCGCATCGAAGCTCGGCTGGTCGCCGGGCTGCGGCTGCTCCTCATTCTCCATTGGATTCAGTGACGATGGATTCAGTGATTCGTCATTCATGAAAATGAATCGCTCCTTATGCTTCCGCACGGAAGTGAATGTCACGCGCATGCTTATGATGCCGCGTTCCCCAAAATCGTCGACATCCGATTCCGACATTGTAACGCGACTGACTTAGTCATGCTACCGCCCGCCCTCGGCATTTGCGCAATCTGCCGGTGTTGCCGCAGATCCAAGCCGTCGCAGGCAATGCGCAAGCCGCCTGAAAGCAAATCTCCAAAGCAAGCCGGCCCGAAAGCAAGCCGCGGCGCGAACCTCCATGGGTCCGCGCCGCGGCGATCGCATATGCGCTGTTTTATGCAGATGCTTCAGGCTTTAGAGGTTTTCCTTCTTCTCGGCCTGTTCCTCCTGCTGCTCCTGCTGCATCTGGCGGGTCAGCTCGGCCTCGCGCTCATGCTTGTGCTCGAGCGCGGCGGCGACGAGACCCTTGAACAGCGGATGCGGCTTCGTCGGACGGCTCTTGAACTCCGGATGCGCCTGCGTGCCCACGTAGAACGGATGCACATCCTGGGGCAGCTCCACGAATTCGGTGAGCTCACCGTCCGGGCTCGTGCCCGAAATCACCAAGCCGGCATCCTCAAGGCTCTGCTTGTAGTCGACGTTCACCTCGTAACGATGGCGGTGGCGTTCGCTGACGTTCGTCGAACCATACAGCTGTGCGACGAGCGAACCTTCGCGGAGCACGGCCGGGTAAGCGCCGAGGCGCATCGTGTGGCCCATGTCGCCGCCCTGCTCGACGTACTTCTTCTGCTCTTCCATCGTGGCGATGACCGGATGCTCGCAATCGGGAGCGAACTCGGTGGAATTGGCGTCTTCGATTCCCAGCACGTCACGGGCGTACTCGATGACCATGGACTGCAGGCCCAGGCACAGGCCGAGCGCCGGCACCTTCTTTTCGCGGGCCCAGCGCAGCGCGCCGATCTTGCCTTCGATGCCGCGGATGCCGAAGCCACCGGGGATCACGATGCCGTCGACGTTGCCCAGCGCACGCTCGGCGCCTTCCATCGTGGCGCAGCTGTCGGCGGGGATCCACAGCACATTCGTCTTCGCCCAGTTGCCGAAGCCACCGGCCTTCAGGGCTTCGGTGACGGACAGGTAGGCGTCCGGCAGGTCGATGTACTTGCCGACGATGGCGATGGACACTTCTTCCTTGGGATGATGCACGCGCTCGAGAAGGTCGGACCATTCCGCCCAATCCACGTCGTGGAACGGCAGTTCGAGCTTGCGCACGACGTAGGCGTCGAGGCCCTCGTCGAACAGCACTTTCGGGATGTCGTAGATGGACGAGCAGTCGACGCAGTTGACGACGGCCTCTTCGTCCACGTCGCACATCAGCGAGATCTTGTCCTTGATGCCCTTGCCGAGCGGACGGTCGGAGCGCAGCACGAGCGCATCCGGGCGGATGCCCAGCTGGCGCAGGCTCATGACGGAATGCTGCGTCGGCTTGGTCTTGAGCTCATGTGCGGAGGCGATGTACGGGACGAGGGAGACGTGCACGAACATGCAGTTCGTTTCGCCCAGTTCACGGCGCACCTCACGGGCCGCCTCAAGGAACGGCTGCGATTCGATGTCGCCGACGGTGCCACCGATCTCGGTGATGATCACATCGACCTTGTCGGACGCCTGGGCGCGCATGCGGCTCTTGATTTCGTTGGTGATGTGAGGAATGACCTGCACACACTGGCCCAGGTATTCGCCGGCGCGCTCCTTGCGCAGCACGGACTGGTAAATCTGGCCCGTGGTGACGTTGGCCTTCTGGGAGAGCGGAACATCGAGGAAACGCTCGTAGTGGCCGATATCGAGATCGGTCTCGGCGCCGTCTTCGGTGACATACACTTCGCCATGCTGGAAGGGGTTCATGGTTCCCGGGTCAACGTTGATGTAGGGGTCGAGCTTCTGCTGCAAAACGCGCAGGCCACGGCTGCGAAGGAGCCGTCCGAGCGAAGAAGCGGTCAGACCTTTACCAAGAGATGAAACGACACCACCGGTGACAAAAATATGCTTCGTGACGTGATCCTGAGAGATTCCATGTTCAATGACCATGGAACTCCATGGTATCAGCTCAAGCAGACGAGTCCGTCGCCGTGTCGCGCGGCGGCGGACTCGTTGGAATCGCTTGCGGACAGCAACCGTTGCGGCATGATACCGATAAGCCGTCCGGGGCGCCCGGGGCGCCTTGCCGCCTGTGGCGCGCCGGAAGGAAGAGGCCTAGGCCTGCTGGCTTGCCTGAATGAGCACGGCGATCGACTCGATGGCGAGCTTGTAGCCGTAGAAGCCCATGCCCGTGATCGTTCCGGTGGCGATCGGCGAAATCACCGAGAGCCTGCGGAAGGATTCGCGGCCGGCAGGGTTCGAAATATGCACTTCCATCAGCGGCAGCCCGGCGTCGGTCACCTGCACGGCGGCGTCGCGCAGCCCGTAGCTGTAATGCGTGAAAGCGGCCGGGTTGAGCACGACCGGCGTGCGGCGGTCCACCGCCTGATGCATCCAGCCGATGACCTCGGCTTCGTCATCGCTTTGGCGCACGTCCACCTCAAAGCCGTATTCCTTGGCCCATGCGACGCACAGCTGGCGCAGCTGCTTGAGGTCCTGATGACCATATACGTCCGGTTCGCGCACGCCGAGGCGGCCGAGGTTGGGGCCGTTGACGACGACAATCTTATTGGCGGCGAAATGCGCCGTTCCTGTCTGGATGGCCTGTGTCATGGGGTTCCTTTCTCGAATGTCCGATGCCGATGATGTGCCGACCGGCCCGTCGTGGTCGGCCGGCAGACCCGGCGGCGTTCACTTGTTCACTGATTGATGAGGCTGAATGCTTCGCGCAACGCGTCTTCGTCGGGTCCGTCGAGATGGATCGGATGCCCGACCGATTCGAGGATGACGAAGCGCAGCATGTTGCCGCGGGCCTTCTTATCGCGGTGCATGAGCGCGAGCACGTCGTCGAATGAGGCGCCGTTCCAGCTGGTGCGCAGCCCCAAGGACTTAAGCAGGTTGCGGTGATAGTCCACGAGTTGCTGGTCGATGTGACCGGTGAGGCGCGACAGTTCCGCCGCATACACCATGCCGACGGCGACGGCCTGGCCGTGGCGCCAGCGGAAGTGTTCGGTCTTCTCGATGGCGTGGCCGAGGGTGTGGCCGTAGTTGAGGAATTCACGCAGGCCCTTTTCCTTGAGGTCGGCGCTGACATGGTAGGCCTTGACGGTCACCGTGCGTTCGATGAGTTCGCTGATGACTTCCATGAGCTCGGGGCTGACGGCAGTGCAGTCGAAAGTGCGCAGTTCGTCGGCATGCTCTTCGAGAATCGTGAGAATCTGCGGGTCCTTGATGAAACCGGATTTGGCGACTTCGCCCAAGCCTTCGACGAAGATGTCGTTGGGAAGGGTGGAAAGCGCGTCAAGGTCAGCGAGGACGCCTGCCGGCGTGTAGAAGCTGCCGACGAGGTTCTTGCCTTCCTCGGTGTTGATGCCGGTCTTGCCGCCGGTGGAGGCATCGACCATCGCCAGCAAGGAGGTGGGGCAGTTCACGTAGCGGATGCCGCGCATCCACGTCGCCGCCACGAAGCCCGCGAGGTCGGTGCACGCTCCCCCGCCCAGGCCGACGATGGCGTCGGAGCGGGTGAAGCCTTCCTGCCCGAGGCGCCTCCAGATGTTGTTGGCAACCTCGATGGTTTTGCCCGCCTCTGCGTCGGGGATCGTGATGTCGCTCACCTCATAGCCTGCCACTCGCAGGATTGTGCGCGCCTTGTCGGAATGGCGCTGCACGGAGCTGGTGTGGATCAGCGCCACACGCACCGGGCGCTCGCCCAGTACCTGCGGCAGGTGGTTGATCACCCCTGATCCGATGCGCACATCATAGGGTTCGATGGCGCTGCCGGTCACGTGTACGATTCGTTCGTTCATGCCTTCCATCACCGCTTTCGCTGCTTTGGCCGGCGTCTTGCCGCGTGTCGCCACGATGACGGTGGCGATGCGGGAATACACCGGGTCTCGTTGTTTGTAAAGATTCATCCACCGCGTTCGCGCGTCATGCGCGAGCAGCGGCCTGTTGCCGCCATGCTGGGAACGCACCATGGCCTCTTCCGGGTCGGCGCGCAGATACACGATGGTGCCGCCGTCCTGCACGTAGCGTTCGAGCGCGGCGCGCGTGCCCTCATGCATGGGCGAGCCGCCGCCGAGCGAGAGGATTCCTTCGAACGATCCCAGGAGGTCCTCAACGACTTCGTTCTCGATCCGGCGGAATTCCGGTTCGCCGCGGGTGGCGAAAATCGAGGGAATCGACTCATGCTCGCGTTTTTCGATCTGCTCGTCGGAATCAACGAATCCCAGACCGAGCAGGTGTGCGACCTCGGTGCCGATGCGTGTCTTGCCGGCGCCCGGCATGCCGATGAACACGGCGACCGGGCGGTTGGGCGCGCTCAGTCGCGCCACGTTCACGACCGGCATGTTGTCCCGCCGGGAGCGGGTCGAGCGCTGCTGGCTGCTTCCGCGGCCCGACGGTCGGAAGCCTGAATGGCTGGCGCTGCGATGCTGGTGCGAGCGGCCTTTGAACGAGCCGCCTTTGGTTGCGCCGTGACGGATCGGAGCGTCGTCCTCATGCCGGCTGGGACGGCGATGCGGCCTGTGATGATTGGGCATTGCCTGCCTCCTCAGCGCATGTGCTCAGGCCATGATGCAACATAGGCCTGAGCGTTGCGCTTGACTTCGAAGACGCTGTCTCCGCCGAATTTCTCAAGAACGAATTGCGCAAGGGTGAGCCTCACCATCGCCTCGGCCACCACTGCGGCAGCGGGAACCGCGGTGGCGTCAGAACGCTGGTTGATGGCGGTGGCGGCTTCGCCCGTGAGCACATTGACGGTGCGCAATGCACGTGGCAGCGACGGGATGGGCTTCATCGCGGCGCGCACGCGAATCGGCTCGCCATTGGACATGCCGCCTTCGATGCCGCCGGCGCGATTGGACAGACGGTGGATGCGACCGTCCTCGTCGGTGATGATCTCGTCATGCGCCTGGCTGCCAGGACGCTCGGCCTCGGCGAAGCCATCGCCCACTTCCACGCCCTTGATGGCCTGGATGCCCATGAGGGCTCCGGCGAGGGCGGCGTCGAGACGACGATCAGATTCCACATACGTGCCCAGTCCTGCAGGCACGCCGTATGCAATGACTTCGACGACGCCGCCAAGGGTGTCGCCTTGCGACTTCGCCTCGTCAATGCGCTGCTTCATGCGTTCCTCGGCGTCCTTGTCGAGGGTGCGGGTGGCGGAGGCGTCCAAAGCGTCCACGTCGTCAGGGCGCGGAAGAGGCAGCGAGGCATCGGCATGCACGCCGCCCAGCGACACGACATGCGACACGGTGCGGATGCCGACGGACTGTTCGAGGAATTTCGCGGCAACGGCACCCAAGGCCACGCGGGATGCGGTCTCGCGCGCGGAGGAGCGTTCAAGCACCGGACGGGCGTCGTCGAAACCGTATTTGCGCATGCCGGTGAGGTCAGCGTGACCAGGGCGCGGCCTGCTCAGCGGGGCGTTGCGTCCTTCCTCGGGCAGCACGGTGCCTTCCGGCAGCGGGTCGGCGCTCATGACCTGCGTCCACTTGGGCCATTCGGTGTTGCCGATTTCGATGGCGACCGGAGAACCGAGCGTCGAACCGTGGCGCACGCCGGTGAGCATGCGCACCTGGTCCTGTTCGAACTTCATGCGCGCTCCCCTGCCGTAGCCAAGGCGGCGGCGGGCAAGGGCCTGGCGAATGTCTTCGCTTGTGACCTGGACCCCTGCGGGAAGGCCCTCGATCATGGCCACCAAGGCCTCGCCGTGTGATTCGCCTGCCGTCTGCCAACGCAACATCGCATTACTCCTTTACCGGGACCACTTGTCTGTCCTTGCCAGGACCAGTTGTCTACAAGGGACCACTTTACGCGAAAGCACACACCGCGGGTCTGCATAGGCGCATGGCACGCCAATCCGGATCGCCTCTCACCGCCGCCCTTGGTGGCCCTTGCTACGTCTGAATGTCCATCATACGGAAGAGGGCACAATGCAGCGTGGCGCACGTCCACTGTGCAAGACGTGCGCCACACTCACTGCGCCCTCAGGTGTGCTCTCCGGTGTTGTCGTGAGCCCCGCCCGGCTTTCGCCGGCGTCTTATGAGAAAGAACCGGGGTTCCGTTGCACCCGGTCAGCCGTCAAGGCCGTTGGCCGCGAGCCACTGCTTGTATTCATCGCGGAACTGGTAGAACTCGTCCTCGCTCGCGGTGAACTTCGTTTCGCCCGTCTGCAGATTCACCGTGCAGAAATACAGCCAGTCGCCCTCCTCCGGAGACATTGCGGCGCTGAGCGATGCGTCGCCGGGATTGCTGATGGGTGTCGGAGGCAGCCCCTTGTTCACACGGTCGTTGTAGGGGTTTGACGGGTCGTTGAGCATCGCATCGGTCAGCTGGGACGATTCCACGCCGTTGCCATATGCCACGACGGAATCCATGCCGAGCGGCATGTCCTGCTCGAGGCGGTTGTAAATGACGCGCGACACCTTCCCCCGGTATTCGTCCTTGTTGACCTCATTTTCGATAATGGATGCGACGTTGATCTTCTCTTCGCGCTGCCCTTCGGGAATGCCCAATTCGTCGAGCTTGGCGATTCGCGCCTGCACGAGCTGTGTGATGACCGATTGCGCAGTGGTGGAGGAATCGGAGACGTTGTAGGATCCTGGTTCGAACCAGCCTTCGTAGCTACCGCCAGCCTCGTCAGGAAGGATGGAGTTGCCACCGGCGCTGATGATCGCCTGGAACTGCGAGACATCGATGCCTGAAGCGGCCGCCGCGGCATTGATGACATCGCTAACGGTTTCGCCGGACTTTACTTGGAGGATGCCCTGCGCGGCGGAGGTGTCGATGAGCACGCCCACGACGCTGGCGGAGCTCATGTGCTTGCGCAGCGTGAATACACCGGGCTGCAGCTTCGAACCGGCATTCTGGGCGTTCACGGCGTGAAGGAATCCTTCGGTCGTCTTCACGATGTCCTGTTGCACCAGATGCTGGGCAATCGTGGAAGCGTCCTCGCCGGAGTTCACGGTGAACTGGACTTCCTCGCCTTCCTGCGAATCGTAATAATCAAGCGCTTCTGCGGTCGACTGCTGGCTGTCGGGCGAGGTTCCCCGCCGGCTTGCCACGGAACGCACGGTGAAGACGACGACAAGCGCCATCACGACGAACACGACGATGAAGATGACGCGCAGGTTGCGTCGTTTGCTCAGCTTGCGGCGGCGTTCCCGCAGTTCGCGGCGGCTGTGCACAGGCTGTTGTTCCTGAAGTCTCTCGCCGTGGGTCGCCACGTCATGGTCATCGCTTACTTTCTCGAAATTCGTGTCATCGAAAAACGAGTCAAAATCGTCGCCCACCGAGGTTCCTTCCTTCGCTGCCTGTGCGCCATGCGGCCTGTGTCGTCTGTGATGTGTGTGATGCCTGTGCCGTCGACGCTGGCTGCGACGCCGTCTACGTCGCCACTATGCGCCGTGATGCCGATCCGTGATTCTATCAAGGGCGGTCTGCAAAATGACCACCGCGGACTGCTGGTCGACGGCCGGCCTGTGCTTGCGCGACCCCAGGCCGGCTTCGCTCAGCTGATGGTGAGCGGTCACCGTGGTGAGCCGCTCGTCGAGCAGCTCCACATCCACTCCGTCGAATCCTTCGACCGCCAGACGGTAGCGCAGGCGGTCCGCCCAAGCTTGTGCCTTGTGGGCGGAAGCGCCTACGCTGCCGTTGAGCTGCAGGGGGTAGCCAACTACCACATGCGCGACATCGTTGTCTTCGATGCAATCAATCGCATCCTCAACCGTCGTGTCGTAGTCACCGTATGCCTGCAGGTTCCCTGCGGGATGGGCGAACGTGAGTTCGGGGTCCGACAATGCCAGACCAACGCGCGCATTGCCCAAATCGACGCCCATCCACACTGACATGGGTCAGGCCTTCGCCATCGCGTCATGGCGCAGCTGGTCGAGCGCCGCGCCAATCTTCGACGCGTCTTGACCGCCGCCCTGCGCGAAGTCCGGCTTGCCGCCGCCGCCACCGCCGAGCACCTTGGACGCGGTGCGCACGAGGTCGCCCGCCTTGATGCCCTTGGCGCGGGCCGCGTCGTTCGTGGCGACCACGAGCGAGGGGCTGCCTGCTTCGGTCACGCCTGCGAGGGCGACGATGACAGGCTTGTCTTCGCCGATGCGCTGGCGGATGCTCATGGCGGTCTTGCGCAGCGCATCGTTGGAGCCGAACGCGCCGACGTTCTGCGCGACGATCACGACGGGGTCGGCGCTGGTGCGTGCCTGCTCCACGTAATCGTCCGCCTTGGACGCAAGCTCACGCTCGTAGAGCGCGGCGAGCTTGGAGTCGGAATCCTTGAGGCGCTGCAGCAGCTTGGCGATGCGGTCCTGCAGCTCGTCGGGACGAGCGTTGAGAGAGTCGGAAAGCTGCGAAACGAGGGCATGCTCGCGAGCGTTGTATTCGTAAGCGGACTTGCCCACGAGAGCGTCCACGCGGCGGGTGCCGGTGCCGACGGAGGCTTCGGAAAGAATCGTGACCTGGCCGATGACGCCCACGTTGCTCACGTGCGTGCCGCCGCACAGCTCACGGCTCCAACCGTCCTGACCAATGCTCACGACGCGCACGACATCGCCGTACTTCTCACCGAACAGATGCATGGCGCCCATCGCGATGGCGTCGTCGAACTTCATCTCTTGCGTGGTGACCGCAAGGTTCTCACGCAGCTTGTCGTTGACGCGCGCCTCGACTGCGTTCATCGCTTCGCGGCTGGGGGCGCTGCCCCACTGGAAGTCGAAGCGCAGGCGGTTGGGGGCGTCTTCGGAGCCACGCTGCGTGGCCTGGGGTCCGAGCTCTTCGCGCAGCGCCTTGTGCACCATGTGCGTCGCGGTGTGCGCGCGGGCGATGGCGCCACGGCGGTTCATGTCGATGTTGGCAGAAACCTGCGCACCGGCGATGAGACGTCCTTCGACGAGACGGCAGCGATGCACGGTGAGGCCCTTGATCGGCTTCTGCACGTCATCGACCTCCAGCACGGCGCCATCATCGGTAAGGATCTGGCCTTGGTCGGCGAGCTGACCGCCGGCCTCCGCATAGAACGGGGTCTTGTCAAGGATCACTTCGACGCTGCACGGGGCGGTCGCCACCGGCACGGCGCCTTCGCCTTCCTTGACGATGCCAAGCACGGTGGAGCGCGTGGAGAACGTCGTGTAACCCACGAATTCCTGCGGCGCGGACAGCGACTTGCGGATCTCGTCATACACGGAGACATCCACGTTGCCGCGCTTCTTGAGGGCATCCGCACGGGCGCGGGACTTCTGCTCCGCCATCAGCTCGCGGAACTTGGCCTCGTCGACCTTCACGCCTTCTTCGGCGGCCATCTCGAGCGTCAGCTCGATCGGGAAACCGTAGGTGTCGTGCAGTTCGAACGCATCCTTGCCAGAAACGACCTTCGTGCCCTTCTTGGCGTTGTCGACCGCCACGTCAAGGATCGTGGTGCCCTTCTCGAGGGTGCGGCGGAACGCACCTTCCTCACCGTAAGCGGCTTCGGCAATGTCATGGAACGTGTCGTTGAGCTCGGGATAATTCGGCGCCATTGCTTCCTTGCTGGCAGGCAGCAGGAACGGCAGCACTTCGGAGGTCACGCCCAGACGGCGCATGGCGACCTCGGTGCGGCGAATGAGGCGGCGCAGCACGTAGCCGCGGCCTTCGTTGCTGGGGCGCACGCCGTCGCTCATGATCATCAGAGCGGAACGCACGTGGTCCGCCACGACACGGAAGCGCACATCGGCGTCGGCGTCCTCACCATACTTTCGTCCGGAGAGCTTCTCCGCGGCTTCGATGACAGGGAACATCTCATCGGTCTCGTAGATGTTCTGCTTGCCCTGGAGCAGGTAAGCGACACGCTCGAGGCCCATGCCGGTGTCGATGTTCTTGTTGGCGAGCTCGCCGACGATGTGCAGGTCGGTCTTGGACTTGACGTTGTCGACCTCATAGTTCTCGAACACGAGGTCCCAGATCTCGGTGTAGCGGTTCTCGTCCGCGACGGGGCCGCCTTCCTTGCCGAACTGCGGACCGCGGTCCACGTAGATTTCGGAGCAGGGGCCGCCAGGGCCGGGGCCGCCGGTCGTCCAGAAGTTGTCTTCCATGCCCATCTGCTGGATGCGCTCGGGGTCCATGCCTTCGTTGCGCCAGATGGAACGGGCCTCTTCGTCATCGGTGAACGTGGTCACCCACAGTTTCTCGGGGTCGAAGCCGAAGCCGCCCTTGTCCTGCGGGGTCGTGAGCAGCTCCCACGCGTAATGGATGGCCTCTTCCTTGAAGTAATCGCCGAACGAGAAGTTGCCCAGCATCTGGAAGAACGTGCCATGGCGCGTCGTCTTGCCCACTTCGTCGATGTCGAGGGTGCGCACGCACTTCTGGTTGCTCGCCATGCGCTTGCGCGGCGGCGTCTTCTCGCCAAGCAGGTAGGGAATGAACGGCACCATGCCGGCGATGGTGAACAGCGTCGTCGGGTTCGGCGAAATAAGGGATGCCGAGGGCACGACCAAGTGCCCGTGCGTTTCAAAATAGTCAAGGTACCGCGATGCGATCTGCGCTGTGCGCATGGATGCGTCTCCTTACGTTTCTTGTCTGCCTGCCGCCGTGCCGTGTCTGCTGCCGCATTCGCCTGAGTCAAGCCAATGTCGGCCGGTTTCATCGGCCCGTTGCCAGGCCATGTGAACCCGAGCAGGACTGCCCGCGCCGGTCTTTGCCGTGTTTAAAATATACGCCTCCCTCTAGAACGCTGAAATATGCAATCATTGGCGATGGATCCACCGTTGGATTTCATATTCCGACGAGCCACAGGGAGGCTTGGTTGCTTCGCCGGCGTTTGTTCAACGCCTCTTTTTCACCGTCTCTTCGAGCGAGCGATGAACTGGCGGTTGAGCTCGTCTTCGCGTTCATGCTGGTAGGTGAGGAAGTCGCCCCACAATGCGGCGAGCGTGCGGATTGGCACGTCCGTCTGATCGGGTCCAAGCACAAATTCTCGGGCTGCCTTCGGCGTGTGAGCCTTCACATAGGCGCTTGCCTTCGTGGCGATCACAATGCCGGCGGCGATTCCCACACCCACCCACAGGATTCTCTTCGTCATGCCTTCTCACCTGCCTTCCGGGCGGCACGGGCGGAAGCCTGGTGCGTAGAAGCCTGGTGTGCAGAAGCCTGGTGTGCGGCTGCCTGGCGCGCAGCAGGCTTCGAAGCCGTGGACTGCGCCGAGGCCTTAGTCGACGTCGTTTTCGCAGCTGCCGGGTCGACCGTGGTGGAATCCACGACCTTCTTACCGCCGTGACCGCGTCCCTTGAAGAAATCTCCGACGGTCTGGCGCACTGCCCAGACCGTGGACGCGACCTTTATGGCGGGCTTGCCAAGCATCGCGCCATACAGGTCGGTCAGGGCGGACACATTGTTTGCGGTGGTGGACAGCGCATCCGACACATCGTTGACGTCATCGAGCGTCTTGTTGATCTTCTGCACGGTGTCCACGCCGCCGTCAAGCGCCTCGACGGCCTGATCGCCGGTGTCCTTGACTGTCTGCGACAGTTGGTCGAACAGCTTGCCCAGCCGGATGAGCGGATAGATCATGAACCCGACCAGAATGACAAATGCAATGGCTGCGATGAGCCCTGCCACATCACCCAAGTCCATGTGCGAACCTCTTTCTCGTTCCCTAGCCGGCGCATTACCTATCGCTAACGATGCCGGCGTGACGAATACACATGCAAGGCTAGCACGGCAGCGGCGGCGAAGCGACGGACATGCGGATTATTCGTTGTAAGCGATAACCGTGATCGCCGAATCGAACGGCGCCGTGGTGTCCAGATCCATGCGCGTAACCGAACCGTTCGCCGGGCGCTCCGACAGGTCGTATCCCTCGGGCGCGAATCGGTGCATGAGGCTCAGAAGCGTGTTGCCGTGCGAAATCTGCAGCACATTGTCACCGTCCGTCAGCGCGGCGTTCGATGCGATGAGTTCGTATCCGCCGGCGATGCGCCGCCAGTACTCGTCATCGGACTCCGCGTCATGGAATGGATCGGCCTCTTTGAGGAAGTCGCGGGTGGCGGCAAGGCCGTAGCGTTCGACAATCTCGTTGTAGGTCGTGGCTCCGTGCGGGGCGCCCGCCGCCCACCATGCCATGTTCATGTCCTGGCCTTCGTAATACCCGTAATGCTGTTCGCGGAAGTGCATGTCCGCGATGAGCGCGGGACGCGGTGCGCCCGACTCGTTGAGGTCGAGAATCGTGCCCGCCGTGATCTGCGCGCGCGTGGTGTCGGAGCAGTAGGCGGCTGCGAACGGCACGTGCGCGAGCTTGGCTCCGGCGCGTTTGGCGTCTTGCATGCCCTTGTCGGTGAGCGGCGAATTGCTCCAGCCTTGCAGCCTGTTGTAACGGTTGAATTCAGTCTGGCCATGACGCACCAGGAACAAATGAAGGATCATGCCTTGATTATAAAAGGCATGATCCTTCTGCTTCTATTCCTTGATTCCTTGCGCTTGCCTGCTGCGATTGCCTCGGTGTAAAAGGCAGCTGGTCACAGGCAACCTGTCACAGACAAGCCGTCACAGGGCAACTTGTCACAAGGCAACCGGCTGGTATTCGCGACGGTCGTGCTTGAGTTCCTTCGCGATGAGGCACGCGGCAATCAGCCCGGCGATCACCGCCGCGATATACGCCCAATGCGCGCCCGTCGTGGTGGCGGCAGCAAACGAGGCGCCCTTGTTCTGCTCCACGGCTTGGAACACCGACACGATCGTGGCACTCACCGTGGTGCCGAACGCGCAACCGAACTGCTGCATCGTGTTGAACGCGGCGTTGCCATCCGGGTTCTCGGCAAGGGGCACCGTGCGCAACGCAACGGTGAACGTATTGGAATACGTGTTGGAAAAGCCGATTTCGCACAGCGCGTAGCCAAGCATGAGCCCGCCGATGGTGAGCGCCGGAGTGGCAACCGCCTGGAACACGAGTCCGCACAGCAGCACGGTGAGGCCGCAACCGATGGGCAGCAGCGGGCCGCGGCGGTCGAGGACCCTGCCGCTCAACGCGGTGAGCATGGCGCCGATCAAAGCGCCGGGCAGCACGGTGAGGCCGGCCTGCAGCGACGTCGCACCCAAACCCATCTGGCTGAAGTTCGGCACCACGTAAGACAAGCTCAGCTGGATGAACTGCACAAACACCGCGGCAGCCACCGCACACCGCAGCGCAGGATGGCGCAGCACCCGCAGGTTGAGCAGCGGATTGCCCGACCCCAGCGACAGGCGCACGAACACGGCGATGAGTGCAATGCCGCCGAGAACCGACACGAGGCACACCGCCGGGAGCGATCCCAGCGGAGCGCCGACGACTGCCTGCTCGATCCACGAGCCGGTCTTTTGCAAGCCGAAGATGAGCAGCGCGAAACCACCGGCGACGCATACGGTCTGGGCGATGCTGAGCGTGGCATGGCGGTCGACGGGCGAGCTCTGGCGCAGGCAGAGGAAGCCGAGCACGCCGAACAGCGCGATGAAGACAATGATGATGAGGAAGATGTGGCGCCACGGCATGATGGTGATCATCAGACCGCCGAAGGTCGGGCCAAGCGCCGGGGCGAGGCCCACGACCAGGTTGCACACGCCCATGAGCACACCGAGCTTGGCGCGCGGGGATTGCTCGAGCACCACGTTGAACATGAGCGGCATGCAGATGCCGGTGCTCAGGCCTTGGAGGATGCGGGCGACGAGCAGCACCGTGAAGCTGGGCGACCACATGGCGATGAGGCCACCGACGATGCCCACCGCGATGGCGGCGGCGAACACTTGGCGGAAGCTGAAGCGCTTCTTGAGGAACGCGCTCAGCGGTATGACTGCGGCGATCGTGAGGATGCACGCGCTCGTGACCCATTGGACGGTTGCTGCATCGATGCCGAATTCCTGCATGAGGTGCGGGAACAGCACGTTCATCATTGTTTCGGTGAGGATGCCCATGAAACAGATGCCTGCAGTGGCGACGATGGATCCGATGAGGCGTCCCGTCACCTTGCTGACGTTGAGCTGCGGCGGGACGAAGTCCTGCGCACCCTGTGAGCCCTGTGCCTTGGTTTGGGGCTGGGATGCCTGGGATGCTTGGGACACCTGAGATTCTTGAGACGCCTGGGATTGGGGTGCCCGAGACTGGGAATCGGGGTCCTTCTGAGGATTGTTGTGGTTCGGATTGCTCTGGGATGTGTCCTGCGATGCGTCCTGCCGCTTCCCCTGTGGCTTGGCTTGCGGCTCGGCTAGTGCAGTGGAGTTGGTGCTCTGCGATGATTGAGAACTCTGTGAATCTTGGCTGGACTTCGGGTCACTGATCTTTGTGGTGTTGTCTTCTTTCATGATCCATTTTCCAATAAAACTCCGCTACGCACACCGGATGCGGCGCACAGCCCATCACAGCGATGCTCCACGGCTGACATTTCAGTATTTTTAGGACAACCCCCGACAATCCGCCCCGATTGCTACCTGTTGCCCACCCCGGCACCGCGCCGCGCCAATGCTGCCGCCCACCGCGCCAATGGCCCCAGTCATCACACCAATGGGCAAGTTCCCGCTCCAATGTGCCAAATGTGCCAGCCACCGCGCGCACATAGGCACGCAACATATCGCCGACCCACTTATGTGCCAGCCACCACTCACACATAAGCCCGCAGTCACCGCCATCCCACTACACAAACCCAGCAAATAAGCCAAACACCAACCCAAGCAATCCGCCTGCCCCACAAAGTGACAGCCACCGCTCACACATAAGCAAGCAACCACCACACCGGCATCCAACAACACACGCAAACAAGCCAAAACCCGAGTCAAGCAGCCATCCCTCCCCGCCTAAGTGCCAGCCACCACTTACACATAAGCCCATAATCGCAGCCTCGCCATACCACAACACAAGCAAACAAGCCAATCTCACACACCAAGCAACCCGCCCACCCCACAAAGTGCCAGCCACCACTCACACATAAGCCCACAACCACCACACCGCCGTCCAGCAACACAAGCGAACAAGCCAAATCCCGAGTCGAGCAGCCACCACTCCCCGCTTATGTGCCAGCCACCGCTGACACATAAGCAAGCGACATATCGCCGAACCGCTTATGTGCTAGCCACCGCCTACACATAAGCCCATAATCGCAGCCTCGCCATACCACAACACAAGCAAACAAGCCAATCTCACACACCAAGCAACCCGCCCACCCCACAAAGTGCCAGCCACCACTCGCACATATGCAAGCCGCCACCACAGCGCCGTCCAGCAACACAAGCGAACAAGCCAAATCCCGAGTCGAGCAGCCACCACTCCCCGCTTATGTGCCAGCCACCGCTGACACATAAGCCCGCAGCAACCAGCACCCCACTACACAAACCCAGCAAACAAGCCAATCTCATACAACAAGCAACCTGCCTACCCCACAAAGTGCCAGCCACCGCTGGCACATAGGCAAGCAACTCACCTCCCGCATCCTAGATGCGCAAGCCACCGTCCGCACAACGAAAAGACCCGCCGCTTGCGCGACGGGCCGTTTCGGTATGTATGGCTGTGAGAAAACCCGCGTGAGCGGGCGCCTGATCAGCGGCTGTAGTATTCGACGACGTACTGGATGTTGACCTGCACCGGGATTTCTTCCGGCTCAGGGATACGCGTCAGCGTAGCCTTGAGGGAGGGCAGGTTCACATCGAGGTAGCCCGGAACCGCGGGCAGAACGTCGCGGTGCACGCCTTCAGCGGCCTGCACGAAGGGCTCCATGGTCTGGGACTTGGCGCGCACCTGAATGGTCTGGCCAGGCTTGACACGGTAGCTGGGGCGATCGACCTTGTTGCCATCAACGAGGATGTGGCCGTGCACGACGAACTGGCGTGCCTGGGCGGTGGTGCGAGCGAAGCCGGCGCGCAGCACGAGGGCATCGAGACGGGTCTCGAGCTCGCGGAGCATTGCGTAACCGGTCTGGCCAGCGGTACGGGTGGAGCGATCATACACAGCGCGCAGCTGCTTCTCGGACACGCCGTACTGTGCGCGCAGACGCTGCTTCTCGCGCAGACGCACGCTGTAATCGGACTCGGTGCGGCGACGGGTGCGGCCGTGCTCACCAGGAGCATACGGGCGCTTCTCGAAGATACGCTGGGCCTTGGGGGTAAGCGCAATGCCGAGGGCGCGGGAAAGACGCACCTGACGACGAGCACGCTGAACTTTGGTCATCTGTATTCCTAACTTTTGATTCTGTCGTTGTCTGAACGCAGGCAGACACCCGAAAGATGCGGGCGAATGCCGAGCCAGCCTCTCCAATGCTTCACCGTGCCATGCACGAACGGCTTGCGCCGCCGACCCATTGATGGGCTAAGGCTCCAGACAGTGTGCTTACGCACACAAACGTCTAGCATACACCCTCTTGGCGACTGACGCCACAGGCTCCGTTGCGAAGTAAATAGCGTCCTGTGAAGTACATAGCGCCATGGATTGAACCTCAGATTTGATTGCATCAGGCGCAAGGATGGCGAACTGGCAGCAGAGTAAACGCGTTGTGGATTGCGGAACACGGCACGCTCGCCAGTCGCGACAGGTCGGCAAGTCACAGGCCGCGATGTCCGCAACCGCAGCGAATCACAGCTTTTCCATTGGTGCCATGCGGAGCATGAGGCGCTTGATGCCATCAGAGCCGAAGTCCACGGTCACGACGGAATTGTCACCCTTGTCTTCGGTCGAGATGATTTTGCCCAGGCCGAATTTATCGTGCGAGACAAGGTCGCCGACGTGCAGGTCGCTGATGCTCAGGCCGTTGCGGGGCGCGGACGAACCGGAGGAAGCGGCCGTCGAGCCTGTGCCCGGCGCTTGGCGCGGGACGCGGCGCGTCGTGACCTTGCCATTGCGCGTGCAGCCCGAGCCGTAGGATCCGGAGCTGCCGGATCCGGAGTTGCCGTAACCCGAACGCCCAGAGCGATACGAGGAGCCTTCCTGAGGGGTGCCGTATCTGAAATGAGAGGAACCGCGGCGACCGGAATCGCCAGAACCGTAGGAAGATCCGGCAGACCCATAGGAAGAGCTGCGCGAAGAGCGGTAGGAAGATCCGCGCGAACCGAAATCATTTGACGAACCGTCATATGACCTGCCCCGCGAACCCGAGCGCGAGTCCGAGGATCCGCCAAAGGATGCGGCGCCAAAGGTCGAGTAATCGTCATCGTCGAACGGGTAATCGGAATCAAAGCCGTAATCATCACCACTGGCGCCAAACGCTCGCTCGCCGCGAGCGCCATCACGCCAGTTGCGCGACGAACCGCCCGAGCCTGTGCTCGCGCCGCCCGAGCGAGCGCCCCACCGTCCGTGCGATCCGCCTCGGGAAGCGCCGCGTGAAGACGAACCATCGAATCCGTCAAAGCTGCGCGAGCCGCCAAAGCCGCCGAAGCCTTGGAATCCGCCGAACTCACCGAATTCGCTTTCCCCGCTTTCGACGGATGTCTCCTTGCGTTTCCAATCGATGAGCTTGTCGGGGATGTCGTCGAGGAACTCGCTGGGAAGCATGGTCTCTGCCTTGCCCCATTGCGTGCGCTCCCCCGCTCGCGTGACGTATAGCCTCTTGCGAGCACGGGTGATGCCCACGTAGGCAAGGCGGCGTTCCTCAGCCATTTCGGTCACGTTGTCCATTGCGCGTGAATGCGGGAAGGTGCCTTCCTCCATGCCGACGAGGAACACGACGGGGTATTCGAGGCCCTTGGACGTGTGCAGAGTCATGAGTGTGACGGAACCGCGCTGCTCGCCTTCGTCGGGCAGCTGGTCGGAGTCGGCGACGAGTGCCACGGATTCGAGGAATCCCGCGAGCGAGGAATCGGGGGTGTTCTGTTCGTATTCGGCGGCGACGGATTGCAGCTGCGAGAGGTTTTCGACGCGGCCTTGTTCCTGCTCGTCCTTGGCTTTGCGCAGTTCGTCGATGATGCCGCTTGTCTGCAGCACGTGCGCCACGATGTCGCTGGGGTTGGCGTCGTGTTCGGCGGCGTAGGCGATCAGGTCCTCCATCATGCTACGGAATGCATGCAGGGGGTTGGCCATGCGTGTCGTCATTCCCGGGATTTGCTCGGTGTTGCCGAGTGCCTGCCAGAAGGTGATGCCCTGTGTCTGCGCGTAATCGGCGACGAGCGCTTCGGCGCGCTCCCCCAGGCCTCTCTTGGGCACGTTGAGGATGCGCCGCATACTCACGTCGTCGCTGGGGTTGGTGATGCACTGCAGGTAGGCGATGGAATCCTTGACTTCCTTGCGTTCGTAGAAGCGTGTGCCGCCGATGAGCTGATAGGGTATGCCGGCGTTGATGAAGGCTTCCTCGAAGCGGCGCGACTGCGCGTTGGCGCGGTACATGATGGCGATGTCGCCGTAGGTGAAGCCATCCTCCGCGACAAGCCGGGCGATTTCGCCGGCGACCCATTGCGCCTCCTGCAGGTCGTCGTCGGCGGCGTATCCGACGATGGGGCTTCCCGCTCCTTCCTGCGTCCATAGTTTCTTGGGCGTGCGTCCGGCGTTCTTGGAGATGACGGCGTTTGCAGCGTCGAGGATCGTCTGTGTGGAACGGTAGTTCTGCTCGAGCATGACGGTCTTGGCGTTGGGGAAATCCTTCTCGAAGTCGAGGATGTTGTGGATGTCCGCCCCGCGGAACGCGTAGATGGACTGGTCGGAATCGCCGACGACCGTGACCCAGTTGGGCTGGGCCTGCTGTGGCTGTGGGCTGAGCTGCATGTATTGCGTTCCGGCGGCATGAGCGGCACCGGCTGCACCAGCAGCGCCTGCGACGCCGGAGGCGCCGGAGGTGGTGTCAACGCCGGAAAGTTCACGGACGAGCACGTATTGCGCATGGTTCGTGTCTTGGTATTCGTCGACGAAGATGTAACGGAACTTGTGCCGATAATAGGCGGCCGCCTGGGGGTCGACCTGGAGCATCTGCACGGTGCGCATGATGAGGTCGTCGAAGTCCACGGAGTTTGCTGCCTCGAGCCGGCGCTGGTATTCGGCATACAGGCAGGCGTTGAGCATGTCGCCCGGCTCCAGATGCCCCAGGTTGGACGGCTGCCCGGGCTTGTAGTCCGGCGCATACTCCTTGAGCTGCATGCGCCACCCCTTGAGCTCGTTCTTGCAGTCCGAGATCGCCGAGAGCACGTCACGCGGCTTGACGCGCTTGGGGTCGAGACCATGCTCCTGCTCGATCGTGCGCATCAGTCGAATGCTGTCGGCCTGATCGTAGATGGTGAACGACCGGTTCAGTCCCACTGCCTCGCCGTCGCGGCGCAGCATGCGCACGCATGCCGAGTGGAACGTCGACACCCACATGCGCTGGGCGGCCGGCCCGATGAGCGTTTCGAGACGATCTTTCATCTCGCGCGCCGCCTTGTTGGTGAACGTGATGGCCAGGATCTGGCTTGGCCAGGCGTTCCACTGGCTCAATGCCCATGCGATGCGGCGGGTGAGCACGCGCGTCTTGCCCGACCCTGCGCCCGCGCCGATGAGCAGTGCGGGACCCGAGTATTGCACGGCTTCGGACTGTTGGGGGTTCAGCCCATCAAGCAGTTCTTCGGCGCTGCGACGGATAACGGCGGGTTCTGTGGTATCGATTGGCATGGTCCCTCGATTGGTCAGCGGTTGGGAAACGGTCGTTTCAGTGAAGTTATGTAGATGAAGTCGCATCAATGATGATTACGGAAGACTATGGTTCGGCAAGTGATGATGGTGTCGCACGTGACGATTCAGGTCACTGCGACGGCGGTCCGGCCACGCATAGGTGTGAACAAGAATCAGCCCTTGTTTTTAAGCCACAGCGCGATCGAATCATACAACGTCTGGGCGTAGAGGTCGCCTCCGGCCGGTTCCGTGGGATGGAATCCGTCGGAAAGCAGCAGGTCCGTGTGCCCGCCGATTGCAGTGTCCCAATCCGCCACGAGCACATGGTCGGAATGCGCGGCGGCGTAATCGGCGACCGCCTGGTTGCTCGGCGCAATCCATGAACGGTCGGCATAACCGGTGACGAGAACCAGGTTGTGCCCCTGCCCCATCGCCGAGTCGATGGCAGCGATGTCCTGCGCGGTGACCATTCCGTTCGTGCCAAGCCCCACGACCAGCCACGGACGCAGGGTTCCCGCTGATGCAAGCGATGAGATGATGGTCAGACCATCGCCGACATGCCTGGAAACCTGCGCGTCGATGTATGCTCCGGGGAACTTCGCCAATATGGACGGGGATGCGCCGAGCATCACGGAATCGCCGACCATCGACATCTGGTCGCCGGAAGGCATCTGCTGAAGCACCGCAGGATCGCTAATGGCCTCCTGTGCTTTGCGGGCCCGCTCCTCGGCGAGCTGCTTCGCTTGCTGCGCCTCCTTGACCTGTTTTTCGAGCGCCGCTTGTGCCGCGGCGTCACGCTCATCGGTCTTCTTCTGCTGGATTTGCGCGTCTGCAGCAATCTGCTGGTTGAACGCATCCGACATCGGCGAGGACTGGGACGATGACTGGGGTTGGGAATCCTGGGCAAGCAGCTGTGAGTGCTGCGCCAACTGTCCGTCAGCCCTCAGCACCGCCTCGGTTTCGCCCAAGCGTGGCGCACAGGCCAGCGCGAAGCCCGAACCGTACGTCAGAACAAGCACCACGGCGATTGCGCTCCCTGTCTTCAGGCATGCCACCGGCCCGGACCACGCTTGGTCGGAGATGAAGAAACGGTGGAATCCACGGGAGGCTATGGGCGTGGCAAAAACGTGGTCACCAATCCATGTCAGAGCCATCGCCAGTGCGACGACAGCCACACACACAAGCGCCTCATGCCACCACGCCGCCTTCAGATACGACGCAAAAGCCGCTGCGGCGATGGTATACAGCGGGTAATGCCACAGGTAGAGCCCGTAGGAATGTCTGCCCAGCCACACGAGCGGCGCACACGATGCGAAGGACTCCAAACGGGTTCCAGGCGTCAGAATGCCTTGGAAAAGAGCCACGGATGTGATGGCGCCCACAAGCAGACCACCGCGGAACGCCACCAAGCCATTGGAGCATCCGGCCACGCACAGTGCGAGCACCGCCAGGCCGGTCCATCCGACAAGCTGCTGCGTGTATCGGGTGCGTGCATCGGCGGGTGTGCGCTGGCGGCCGTGGGCATGCCATGCGAACGCCATGCCGAGCAGCAGGGCGAAGCAATGCGTATCGGTGCCGTAGTACACGCGCGTGGGGTCGGATCCGGGAACGTAGAGCACGATCATGCCGGCTGCGCTCACAGCGGCAAGCAGGATAAGAACGACGACGGGAATTGCGCGGCGTACGCGCGCGACCCATGAGACCGTCTGGCCACTTGTGACGGCGGCGCCTTCCACGCCAACTGTCTGCGGGGAGCCTTTTCGACGACTGTCCGCACCTGTATCCGCAGCATCGGAGCGTTTGCCGTCCACGCCTCCGATGCGCGCCAAGAGCGCGACCAGCCACGGGCAGATGAGCAGGAACTGCGCCAGCACTGCCACGTACCACACGTTTTTCAAAGGTTCGGGCACGGTGGCCGAGAAGTAGCTTGACCCTTGGGCGATATCAACCCAGTTGTACGAGAACGTCAACGCTCCAATAGCATGAGGGAACGCACCGACCAAGGCCTGGCGGCAGAGAACAGCGGCAAGGCACAGCGTGGAGAGGGTCGCGAGCGCAAGCGTGGGATACAAACGGCGCAAACGCCGCACATAGAACGTGCGGGTGGAATGCGGCACGCCTTTGCCACGACGCACCAAGATGCTGCGGGTCGTCAGGTAGCCTGAAATGACGAAGAAGAGCTCGACCCCGACGAATCCCCCTGACAGCCCCGGCATGCGCAGATGATAGAGGATGATTGCGATGATCGCCAGCCCTTTAAGGCCATCAATCCCCTTGATATGCGATGACGGCTGAGCGCCTTTCTTCATTGCTTTCTGCACTGCAACGAGCCTCTCCCCCGTCGTATGGCGACGGTCTCTTTACCTGTGGGCGATGTGACACTGTATCTCATTCGCCTGACGATGTGGGTGCCTTTGTGATGTGCGCACGCTTTTGTGATGTGTGCACAATGAATCAGTGCGAATCACGCGGGCGGAATGGGCATCCCGCGCACAGCAGTGACGTAGGTTGCGGTGTGCATGTGCCGGATGCGCACGTGCCCCGCCACGAGGCGACGTCGATTCTGCCATCCTCCGCGGCGGATTCGATGACCTGCCGCACGAAAGCCACGGGCATGCCCACGGCGGATGCGATGTCCACCATCGTGCTGCCGTCACATGCCAAGGCAAGGATCGCGGGGACGATTCCTTCGCCATGGCCTTGCGCCGGCTGCCGAGTGGGGCGAAAGCCGTCTGTGCCGCGTGCGCGCCGCATGCCAGGGAGCAAGGTTCCGATCATGTTTTTCATGCTGCCGCTCCTTGTCTTGTCGGTCTGTGTCTTGTCGGTCTGTGTCTTGTCGGTCCTTGCTTTGCCGGTCCTTGCTTTGCCGGTCCTTGCTTTGCCGGTCCGCACCTTGCCGGTCTGTATCTTGCCGGCCTCTGCATTGTCGGTCTGTGCCTTACTGCCCCTTGCCTTGTTGACCCTTGCCTTGCCATCCCTTGTCTGAGGGCCCATTGCCGTGAAGCCCATTCCTGAGAGTTCATCGCCTCTCCCCTCATAGCACGAGCCTGAGCGTCTGAAAGGCTATGACCGCCAGCATGTAGGCGACGATGAGACCAATGCCCACAGTGGCTGCCGCCACCTTGCCGCCGAACTGGCGCCTCAATTCCGCCACCGTCGCAAGACAGGGCGTGTAGGCGAGCACGAACAGCAGGAACGCCACGGCGGCGGCACGCCCATGGCCGCCGGAAGACTCGTCGAAGTCCTGCCTCAACGCCGCGCCGAGTGCGCCTTGGCCTTCCTGCGCCTCGCTCTCGTCATCGGACTGCTCAATGCTGTAGGACTGGCTCATGGCGCCCACCACGACTTCCTTCGCGACGAATCCGGTGATGAGAGCCGCCGAAGCATGCCAGTCGCCGAAGCCTGCCGGCTTGAACACAGGCGCCACAGCGTCCGCGACGGCACCGTATGCGGAATCGTGCACGTCCTCCACTGTCCCGAAGCCACCGGCGGCACCAGCGAGCGGAATGCCTTCGAGCAGCCACAGCACGAGGATCGTCGAGATGATGATCGAGCTGGCGCCGGTGAGGAATCCCCAGAGGCGCCCCACCACGGTGCGCACCAGCGCGATGGCGCGCGGGTACTGGTATGGCGGCAGGCTCATGACGAATGGCTCCGGGGCGAGGCTTCGGAACGCAGTGTGCTTGAGCACCAGCCCCACCAGGAGAATCACGAGAATCGACATGACGTACATGAGGAAGACGACGAGCCCTGCGTACTGTTCAAAGAACGCATAGGCCAGCACCAGATACACGGAGAGGCGCGCGGAGCAGGATGCGAACGGAATGAGCATGCCCACGAGCACTCGCTGGCGGGAATCCGGCAGTGTGCGCGTGGCAGCCAGGCCGGGAAGATTGCAGCCAAAGCCGACGACTATGGGCAGGAACGCACGGCCGTCCAATCCGAGTGCCCTCATGGCGCGGTCCATGACGAAAGCCGCGCGCGCCAAATACCCGCAGTCCTCCAAGAGGGACAGCAGTATGAACATGATGCCCATCGGTGGGATGAACGTGGCGACGGTGATGATGCCGTCGAGCAGTCCGTTGACGATGAGGGAATGGAACCAGCCGTCCGACGCGCCCGGCCCGAACAAGCCGAAGACCCAATCGATCCCGGTCTCGCACCAGCCGCGCACGGTCACGTCGAACCAATCCTGCGCGGGGCCGGCAAGCGTGGTGGTTGCCTGGAACACCGCGAACATAACGATGAGGAACACGACGATGCCCCACACCGGATGGAGCAGCACCTTGTCAATGCGGTCGGACAGCGTCAGCCCGCTCTCGCTGCCCATGCCGACATCGGACAGCACGCGTGCCGCCCATTCGAAACGTTCGTCGCTGCGCGAACGCACCCATTGCCGCATCGTGAGACCAGCTACCGGCCGCTCGGCAAGACCGCGTGGCATCGGCGTGCCGGATTCCAATGCGCCGGCGATCGCGTCCGCCAATTCATCGCAGCCCTCGCCCACACGTCCGTCGACGGCGACCACGGGCACGCCGTCCAAGGCGCGTTGCAACCGGGCTGCATCGACAGGCGTGCCCTGCTTGGCGGCAAGGTCCGTCATCGTCAGCGCCACTACGGTCGGCCTGCCAAGTTCGAGCACTTGGGCGAGGAAGTACAGCGAACGGGACAGGTTCGTCGCGTCAATCGCTGCCACGATGAGGTCTGGTTGCGGATGTCCTTTTGCTCCCGTGGCCGCTTCGACCGCGACCTCTTCGTCAGGCGACATGGGCAGCAACGAATACGTGCCGGGCGTATCGGTGAAATCCCATTCCTGTGCAAGAGCCGCCGTGTCACCGTGCCGCGGCACGTAACGGTATGTGCCGTGCTCCAGCAGGACCGTCGTGCCGGGCGCGTTCATGACCTTGGCATGCATGCCGAGCATGGCGTTGAACAAGGATGACTTGCCGACATTGGGGTTGCCGATGAAGACGACGCGAGCGCCGTCGCTGTGACAGCAGCAGCTGTCCGCGGAGCCTGGTGCCGTCTGCTCGGTGACTGGGGCTAGCGCGTCGCCGTCGCCTTCCTCGAAATCCACGGTCGAGTCATGCCGGTCGAACAGTGCCGCGATGCCGCGCCGGTGTCCGTTGCCGCAATGGCCGGAGTGGGATGAATGGCCGGCATGATGCGTCTCACGGCGCATCTCGTTATGCGCCTCGTGCTGTATTTCTTCGTGCATCCCGTGGCCTGTCTCGTGTTTCAGCTCGTTGTTCCCGGCGGGCTTGTCTGCGTGCCCGGCAAGGCTGCTCGCATGGGTGGTGCGGTCGGTGGTGTGGTCGATGGTGTGATGGTCTGTAAGGTTGTGCGGTTCCGCCATGGTCACGCCTCCTGCCTGTCCGCGGTGTCGTGTTGCGGGGCGAGCTGACTGTCGCGACCGGCCGCGGGCGCGACGAAAATGCTGCGGGCGGTCCCGCCGTCGATGGCGATCCGTTGCGTGCCGGATGCCACCACCCGTCCGCCGAAATTCGTCCGTTGGATCACGGTGAGCATGGTTCCTTTGCGCAGGCCCATCTCTTCAAGGCGGAAGGCATGGCGGTCGTCGAGCGACGTGCCGGTCATCGTGTATGGTCTGCCCGGCTTGGCATCGCGCAGGCTCACGTCTCCGACTCTCTCGCCTGCACGGGCGTGGCTGTCCCTTGGCTTGTTCATCTTCGTCACTTCTGCTTTCGTCACGTTTCTGTTGTAAAGGAATCCGCGGGCGAAATCAATACCCCGCAGGTCAAATTCGCGGATTGCGGATTCGATTGCAGATTGCAAAGTGCAGGTGTCGGCAGCTTCGGACGATCCCACCGCGCTCCTGTCCGCCGTCTCCCCCGCTAGGCTGCGGTGAGTTTTATGCGGAGCGAAATGGAGCGTGGCGTGTCCATGTCGTCGAACGCCACGATGTAGGCGCCTGCATCGTCATCTATCGCCGTGACGGTGCCCTGCCCGAACACGGGGTGCGACACTCTGTCGCCTGTCGAGAACCGTTTGGTGGCGGCGGACAGCCACCGCGAATCAGCTTCGTTCCGGGCACGCGCCTGGGTGAGCAGGCGTTCGTCCGGCCTGTTTTCGAATTCAATGAGCGTGGGGTCGATGTCGAGCAAAAACCGGGAAGGATACCGCACGGAACCGTCGGTGGAGCTGAATCCCGCGGCTTCCGACAGGTGCAGTTCGCGTTCGGCGCGCGTGACAGCGACGAACGCCAGGCGGCGTTCCTCCTCCATGCGTTCGATGGTTCGGGTCTTGCGGCTAGGGAACACCCCTTCGTTCATGCCGCATAGGTACACGATGGGGAATTCCAATCCCTTGGCTGCGTGCACTGTCATGAGCCGCACCTTGTCTCCCGCCGCCATGGCGTCCTGGTTCGTCAGTAACGCCACATGCGACAGATAGTCGGATATCGAAGTCTCCTCCCCGCAGTCCAGCTCCCATTCGTATGCGGACTGTTTGAGTTCGGCGATGTCGTCGAGACGCTCCTGGCTGCCCTCGGTGCGCAGCATGTCTTCGTAGCCGCTGGCGTCGAGCACAGCGGAAAGCGCTTCACTCACCGGCCGTCGCGCGTATTCGCGCGACATGCGCTCCACCATCGAGAGGAACGGGCGTGCCTTCGTTCCTTTGAATTGCGCGGAATCCACGGTCTGCCTTAGGGCGTGCAGCAGAGTGCATCCGTGCTTGCTCGCCCACTCGTGCAAGAAAGCCATGCGCTTGCGTCCCAGATTGCGTTTGGGACGGTTGGCCACCCGTTCGAACGACAGGTCGTCGCCCAAGGCGATGAGGCGCAGGTATGCGAGCGCATCCTTGACTTCGGCACGGTCGAAGAACTGGATGCCGGAGTACACGACATAAGGCACCCGGGAGTTGTGGAGAGCTTCTTCCAGCGAGCGCGTCATGAAATGCGCCCGGTACAGCACCGCCACGTCGCCGTATTTCACGCCACGCTCATGCGCGGCGGTGATGGAATCGACGATGTGCTGCGCCTCGTCGACGGCGTCCTTGGCATGGTTCCATGTGACGGGCGCCCCGTCGGGCAGCGTGGGTTCGAGACGCTTGTCGATGCGCTGCTTGTTGGCGGCGATGAGGCTGTTGGCGACGGCTACGATCTGTGGGGTGGACCGGTAGTTGCGGTTCATCATGATGGTGCGCGTGCCGGGAAACACCTGGGGGAAATACAGGATGCGCTTCACGTCGGCGCCGCGCCATGAATAGATGGTCTGGTCGGGGTCGCCCACGACAAACAGGTTGTGGTGGTATCCGCTCAGTTGCTTCATGAGCTCGAACTGGGGTGCGTCGATGTCCTGGAATTCGTCGACCATCACGTATTCGAGGCGTTTTTGCCATTTGAGCCGGATGTCCGGGTAACGGTCGAACAAGTAGAGGACGAAGAAGATCAGATCGTTGTAATCCACCGCGAAGCAACGCCTCTCCTGATACAGGTAACCGCGGAATATCACGTCCTTGGGGTCGCGCGCCTCATCATAGGATTTCTTGAGCTCTTCCAATGGCAGGGCGAGCATGTCAAGGTAGTACGTGGGGTCGGTGATGCATTTGCGTATCTCGATCATGTCGCGCGCCTGGCCGAACGTCATCTGCCGCATCGTCAGGTCCCGCTCCTCATAAATGCCGGCGAGCATCTGGTCGATGTCGGAATTGTCGAGCACGAGGAAGCTCTTGGGGTATCCCAGTGCGTGGCCGTCCTCTTGCAATATGGACACGCACAGCCCATGGAAGGTCGTGACATAGCCCGTGTCGCGATCGCCGGTGAGCGCCCGTATGCGCTGGCGCATCTCCTGCGCCGCCTTGTTCGTGAACGTCGCGCACAGTATGGAGCCGGGCATGATGCCCAGCACGTTGACCAGATAAGCGAAGCGGCGCGTCAGCGCGCGTGTCTTGCCTGAACCAGCCCCCGCCACGACCCGCACATAGCCTTCCGTCGCGGTGACAGCCTCGCGCTGCGCCTCATTGAGCCCTTCCAAGGAATCGGCGGCAAATCCCATCGGACCGCCAGCCAATCCATCGCCAGGCAATCCATCGCTAGGCATTCCATCGCCCGGGACATGGTCGCCCGAAGCGCCGCCGTCGCCAAAACCGTCATCAGAAAAAGCCGAATCCATGCCGTCCATCGCCATACTGCCTCCTTCCGTCACCCCCATGCTACATCAAATCGCACAAATGTTCGAAAGAATTGTCCTTCCATGGCGACGCCATCCCCCGCCGGCCGCACACGCCAAGGCAAAGACTGCGACAATCCCATCCGGGAGCAACGCCCCGGCGTGTCACGCAGCGTCGCGTAACGCAGCATCGCGTGTAACGCGGCGTGGCGTGTGGCGCATGATGCGCCGGAGTAAACGGCAACATCCCGGCGTGTCACGCCGTGAGGAACACCATTGTGATGATCGCGGCGAAACCGGTCAGGTCCATGCCGGTGAAGGACGTGCCCAGACACACGGCGGACGTGACCGCCGCCGTCACCGGCTCGATCGTGCCCACCATCGCGCCGCGCACCGATCCGATGACGCTCACGCCCTTGAGAAACAATCCGAATGCCGCGAACGTGCCGAACACCACCGACAGCGCCACCAGCACCCAGCCGGTGGTATCGAGGGCGGGCATGCCCCGCCACGGTGGCGCGACAGCGAGCAGCACGACGCCGGACATCAGGAACGTGACGGCGTTGACGGTGAAATTCCCCCACTTCGCAATGTCGCGCAGCGGAAGGATCGCCATCCCCGCGGTCGCCACCGCCTCGCCCAAGCCCCACGCAAGACCTTGCCACGGCAGCGCCAGCCGGGTGGGGTCTCCCTGAGTGGCGAGCAAAAAGACGCCGATGAGCGCCAGCACGGCGCCGATCGCGTCCCGCCTGCGCGGCGCCTTGCGCGACCTGATGCACACGTAAACGAGCACGATGAGGATGTTGACGCTTTGCAGCACGGTGGCGGTCGCCGAGTTCGTCCAGTCGATCGCCTCAAGGTATCCCACTTGCACGAACAGCACGCAGAAAAGCGCAAGCCACAGCATCCGCAGCATCTCGCGCGGGCTGGAGACCACTCCCTTGAGGCTGCGGGGCGTGCGCCATGCCGCGCATGCGAGGAACAGCATCCCCGCGCACAGCTGGCGCACGCATGAGAACCACAGGGGCGTCACGCCGTAATGCGACATCAGGTATTTCGACAGGGTGCCGTTCATTCCCCACAGCATGGCTCCGCCCACCGCCATGAGCAGGCCGAGCGTAAGGCTGCTGCGCATCATGCGACGCGTGCGCCTGCTGCGCTTGTCAGCCCGGTCCGGCTTGCCGCTGCGCTTGTCAGTTAGGCCCGACGCCTCGGTTTGCGCTGCCTGCGGTTGTTCACTCATACCCTTCACCTTACCGAGTCGACATGCCGCAGACGGTCATGCGCGCGCCGCAGAGGTTCATATGCACCGCAACAGTTCATGCGCGCGCCGCGTTCGCCTCGAGAACCGCTGCCGCAAGCGCACGCGCCGCCTGTGGCGCTGCCTGGGGCGTCAGCCCGTCGTATTGCATGACGAACCTGGGGCGGGAGTCCCCGTATCCGGGCAGCGGCATGTCTTCGATCCGCGCCGCACGGCGGTCCGCCGGCGGTCGCGCGACGGCGGACGCCTGCACGTAGCCCGACATGGGCGCCAGACGCACGCCGTGGCGCAGCGCCAGCCGCGCGATCCGCCCTTCGCCGCACGGGGCGTCCACCGCGAGTACGAAATGCAGACCGGAGTCGGCTTCCTCCACGTGGCACATCCCTCCCGCCGGCGTATCCGCGAGCGCGTCGAGGAACAGGTCCCGCACGGTGCACCGCTGCGTGCGGAAGCGATTGACGTGGCGTTCGTAGTCACCGGATTCCAACAGGCGGGACAGACAAATCTGGTCGACCACGCTCACCGTGTTGGAATAGAATCCCAAATCGTCGTCATAGCGCCGCGAAAGCACTGGAGGTAATACCATGTATGCCAGGCGCAGCGCCGACCCCAGGGATTTTGAAAACGTGCCGATGTACACGACGCGGCCTAGCACGTCGATGCTGGCGAGCGACGGGACGGGACGGCCAGCGAGGCGGAATTCGTTGTCGTAGTCATCCTCCACGAGGTATCGTTCGGCGCCCCCGGCGAGCCAGCCGAGCAGTTCATAGCGCCGGGTGACGGATGTGACGCGCCCCGTGGGGAATTGATGGGAGGGCATGATGTGCACGACCGACGCGCCGCTTGCATCCAGGCCATCCATGTCGATGCCCTCGGCGTCCACCGGCACGTGACGGATGCGGAACCCGTAGGCGCTGTAAATGCTGGCCAGACGCGGGTATCCCGGGTTTTCAACAGCCACCACCGGCGTGTCCGATGGCGCGCTCGCATCCGCCGGCAAACGCACGCCCGACGGCAGGCGCGCGCCCACGGCGGGGGCATGTGCATCCGGCATGCCCGTGCTTGCGCCGGTGGCGTGCAGGATTAGCTGCGCCACCATGCCGTAGAGCATCTGGGCGCCGGCGCCGATGACGATACGCCCGGGGTCCACGTCCATGCCGCGGAACGAGGCGAGGTGGGAGGCGATGGCGCGCCGCAGCCTCAAGGACCCGCGCGACGGCTGGGGCGCGTACAGTTCGCGGTCCCCTTCGTGCGCCAGCGTGTCGCGCAGCGCCCTGCTCCACAGCGTCGCCGCGACCCCCGGGTTGTATGCCGGCCACGAAAAGTCCGCGATGAGGCCACTGCCGCCATGGAATTCCTGCAGCGGCTGAACGGCCGGGCGCGCGGGACCATCGCCCGCCGCCGCAGATGCTCCCGTTGCAGACGCCGCTGTTGACACAGGCGCCGCGGATGCTCCTGACGGAACGGGAACCGCATCGTCCTGTTCCTGCCGACGCGAAATACGCGCAGTGCGCACGTCAGCCGCCGGCACACGTACCGGCTGCCGGAGCGCCACGAAATACCCGCTGCGCTCCCGCGCCCGCACGTATCCCTCCGCCTCAAGCTGGGCGTATGCCTTCTCCACCGTCACGAGGCTCACGCCTTCCCTTTTGGCAAGCACCCGCTTGGAAGGCAGGCGCTGCCCCGGTGCCGCTTCGCCGGATTCGATGTCGGCGCGCATGCAGCGGTACAGGTACTCGTATCTGCTGGAATCACCCCTGCCCATCATGTCGTATTCGAACGCCATGCGATGCTCCTTCCTACCTGTGATTCGCTGCGCGACATTCGCCAAGGTGTCCGCCAAGGTATCCGCCATGGTTCCGCCGATACGTGCAGACCACGACGGAACCGCGCGGTCACAACGCGCGCAATCGGCTGATCCGATTGCGATTCATTGAACCAATCAAAAACCATCTGGTCTTATCCCAGTGTAACGTCTGGTCTGCTTCTGGTCTTATAACTTCGTCGAAAATCAGCGGAATCCGGTTGGAAAACCCGCACGGCGCCGTCGTAATCTCTCAACCGACACAAGCCAACCATTCACATGCCAGGAGGCACCATGACCGATAAGACCACCCAGAATGCAACCACCGAAACCGGCGAGGACCGCGCAGCCCTCAACCGCCAGCTCGCCCAAATGCTCAAGGGCGGCGTCATCATGGACGTCACCACGCCCGAGCAGGCCAAGATCGCCGAGGACGCCGGCGCATGCGCAGTCATGGCGCTCGAACGCATCCCCGCCGACATCCGCGCAGCCGGCGGAGTCTCCCGCATGTCCGACCCGGCCATGATCAAGGGCATCCAGCGCGCCGTGTCCATCCCGGTGATGGCGAAGGTGCGCATCGGCCACATCGCCGAGGCGCGGATTCTGCAGGCCATCGACATCGATTACATCGACGAATCCGAGGTGCTCTCGCCCGCCGACGACGTGTACCACATCGACAAGACTCAGTTCAAGGTGCCGTTCGTGTGCGGTGCGAAGAACCTGGGCGAGGCGCTGCGCCGCATCGCCGAAGGCGCATCCATGATCCGCACCAAGGGCGAGCCCGGCACCGGTGACGTAATCCAGGCCGTGCGCCATATGCGCACGATGAACCGCCAGATCCACGAGCTCACCGCGTTGCGCGACGACGAGGTGTTCGAGGCAGCCAAGAAGCTCGAGGTGCCTTACGACCTGGCCAAGTACGTGCACGACAACGACCGTCTGCCCGTCGTGAACTTCGCGGCCGGCGGCGTGGCGACGCCCGCCGACGCAGCCCTGATGATGGAGCTGGGTGCCGAAGGCGTGTTCGTCGGCTCGGGCATCTTCAAGTCCGGAGACCCCGCCAAGCGCGCCGCCGCCATCGTCAAGGCGACCGCCAACTGGCAGGACGCCGACCTGCTCGCCGAGCTCAGCGAGAACCTGGGCGAGGCCATGGTGGGCATCAACGAGGACGAGATCAAGACGATCATGGCTGCAAGGGGCGAGTGACATGGTCGTTGCAGTCCAATACATCAGCAAGGAACAGGGCGGCGAGCAGTCGCACGACGTGACCGGCATCCTCGCGGTGCAGGGGGCGTTCGCCGAGCACGCCGCCATGCTCGACCGGCTCGGCGCGCCATGGCGCCTGCTGCGCGCGGCCGAGGACTTCGATGACTCGATTACCCGCGTGATTCTGCCGGGTGGTGAAAGCACCACGCAGGCCAAGCTGCTGCACTCCACCGGGCTGTTCGACCCGATCGAAGCGCACATCAAGGCCGGCAAGCCTGTGCTCGGCACGTGCGCGGGGCTGATCCTGCTCGCCGAACACGTGGAGACCGCCGACGGTGACACGATCACCGACCGTCACGACGGACCGTACTTCGCCACCCTGCCAGTGCATGTGCGTCGCAACGCCTACGGCCGCCAGCTGGGCAGCTTCCACACCACCGCCGAGGTCAAAGGCATCGGCACGATCCCCATGACGTTCATCCGTGCGCCATTCATCACATCCGTCGATGACGGCGCCGAGGAACTCGCCCGCGTCAACGGCCATGTGGTCGCGGCGCGCAGCGGCAATCAGATCGGCATCTCGTTCCACCCCGAGCTTGACTCCGACACCCGTCTGCACGAGGCATTCCTCGCGCTGTAGGGGTGGTGAGCGGGTGCGGTTGTGGTTGTGACGCGCTGCGCGGCCTTGCGTGAGCGGTCTTACGCATGGGTTGCGCATGGTTCTTCCACATCCGAACCCCATAATGTTGGCCCCGGCCCCCTGTCAATAGGGACCGGGGCCAACACTTTCAACGACGCAATGCGGAACAGCCCCCGAACATTCGGCAGATCTGATAGATCTGGCAGCTGTGATTGTTCCGCGCCTCAGGTTATCCCGCGCCTCAGATTATTCCGCGTATCCGATGACATCCTTTTCAACGGCGTCAATGACGTCATCAGGAATCTGCGAAACCTCGATACGCGACGCGACGTTCAGCCTCGGATTGTAGATTCCCAGATATCGAACGTTGCGGAATTCAGGGTGGACAGAGCGCAGCCCCATGCGCCAATACATCAGTAGTTGAAGCGTGTGTTCTTTTTTAATCGGGTTCTTGGATACTTTGAGATCCCAGAGCGTGTCAGCTGTGAGAAAATCACCGTCTCCATTCACGATAACATCGGAATACCCGCCTTCGAAAGTAAATCCATCAAGTATTTTCGGCCCATACACATCAAGAAAATGCAGCGTTCGGTTCACCATAACTCTGATGTTTTCAATCGTGGAGGTATCGGGTTGAATCTCTTCAACGGGTTTGTATAGCTGTGGGCCAACGCGAAAACATACATCAAACCCCGTAAGCTTTACCGCGTTGGTAATCGAAGCATCATCAAGACCCGTTACTCCACGAAGAAGCCTATCAGCCTCTTCAGCATGGTGAGAAACTACTGATCCTTTCAAACTCGGTTTGAACGCTTCCTCCAGCCGGGTTCCTGAGAGGAAACGGCTGAGGTAATCAACTGACATGCCTACGAGGCTCGCAGGAACATTCTCGACAGGATTGAGCTCATCCAACCCCTCTCCGAGACTGACGGCAACGAAACTCTTCGGCTTGAGATATCCACCGCGGGGCTGCTTTACGCTCTTCGCACGCTGAGTCACCGTAAAGCCATAAGAAAATCCACTCATGATTCCTCCTCTTTGAGATCATGAAAAAACGAAGCGACGAAACATGGAATGCGGGCAGGGGCATCCTGGGCAATAGAGCATCTGCCGCACGAACGCCACCCACCATTGGACGACGCCGGCTGGCTTCCTGCGTCATGAACCGGAAGCCAGCGCCCAACTTTTCACCGCACGTCCTGATTATGTTGCTGCAAATAGGCTGCGTATGCAGGGTCCGAAGCCGCCGCCGTTCGCTGGGCTTCTTGTGCCTGATGCTGTTGGAATTCCTCGTAGGTCATCGGTCGATTGGCCTCTTCTTTCGCGGCTTTTACCGCAGCCAAGTCGGTATGCACCATCACCACGCAACCTGCAATCGCGAGCAGCTGAGCGAGGACGGAACCAATCACAAGACCAGCATCCGGATCTTCCGCCACCGCAAGCATCTGAGCAGCAAAGAAAGAGACAATTATTGACATAAGACCACAGCCACCAACGATGAGATTGAACTTGCGATCCGTTATCTTCAGATTGACTCCCAAGGCAATGCTGACAATGGAACACAGAATCGCAACAATGGCAATGATGATGGCTGTAGCAGTGAACAATACAGACATCTCTCCTACCTTTCTTTCTTCATTGAAATTTCAATCAGGAAGATACCCCCCCCCAGACAATTCCTTAGGGAGGGGGCGGGTTCTAATGATCCTCGCAACATCTTTGTTATCTTCTGGTATCCATGGCATACGAATTCGACATGACCGGCAGGCAGTCGAATCACAAGACCCGCCTCGCCGTAACCTCCACCATCGGCGACACACCTAGGATTCGCCGAAAAAGGAAGTTAGACAGTCGAAAAACGGGCTCCAAACCTCCACAATCGGCGACACAACCCATCACTCGCCGATGACGGAGGTTAAACGGTCCAACAAGGAAACCCAAACTTCCGTCTTCGGCGACCGATCACGAGACGCGCCGAAAACGGAATTTAGACGGATCAAAAAGGGGTCCCTAACCTCCGTCTTCGGCGACCTTCGAAACCGCCGCCGAAGACGGAGGATGCACGACACTCCCCCAACCTCCCAACCTCCACCATCGGCGACAAACCCAGGATTCGCCGCTTACGGAAATTAGACAACCCAAAAGGAATCCCAAACCTCCACCATCGGCGACGCATTCAGGATTCGCCGAAAACGGAATTTAGACGGATCAAAAAGGGGTCCCTAACCTCTGTCATCGGCGACCGATCACAAGACGCGCCGAAAACGGAGGATATAGACCTCAAAACATGATTCCAAACCTCCGCCATCGGCGACAAACCCATCACCCGCCGAAGACGGAAGTTAGACGGCCCGTCATGCGAAAGAGGCCCAAAACGCTGCCCAACGACTTGGTGTTCCGCCTACAGTGATCTACTTCGCCGATGCTGAAAGGCTCGGGAGCCGACGACCCCAACCTTCTGTCCCGGACGCTGCGGAGCTACTACAACAATCCAGTTTCGCTCTTGCAGCGATTCAAGGCGATCTCTGAGAGTGTTGGTGCAAGCGACGAAGGAACTGCAAAGGACAAGTTCTTTGCAGAAATTGATGGCCTATTGGATGACATATACGTTGGCCTTCTCACAGACGGTTCCAATGGGGCATACGGCTACTCAGGCCTTGAGCCTAGCGAAGAAAAACCAAGAAGACAGCATGCCAAGCTCTGGCTGAATTCATCTACTGAGTTTGTCATATGCTTCATGGCCGGGGCCACGCGTAAGATACGTGACCCCAGCCACTACGGCATAAAGTGCCCAAGCGCCCATGAAGAAGACCAGGTTTTCCTGCCAGTCCCCGGCGAAAATCTCGTGTGTGTCAGTATCGCGATAGAACGAGTACGTGACGACAAGTAGCAATGCTGCTGCCCCACTTGACAAGAGCCGCATCCACAGTGCTTTCACTCGCGGTTGTGGCCATCGTCGTGGCGGGTCAACTATCAAAAGAACCAGGCCAGTGAGGAACGTTCCATAAAGCGGAAGAACCATCAAAAGAGTGCCAGCTGCGGCGAGTCCCGCGGCGGGGATATAGAAAATCCCGTAGCAGATTCCTATCCATGTCGCGTAGATACGGATCGCGTCCCTGATCGTGTGAGCAGGTGCGCCAGATCGGGCGGAGCTGCCCATGAGCATGTGCCCTACCACCGTGAAGACAATCCAACCGAGACCGAAAGATAGGAGCGTCTCACTCCAGTGTTGGGATCTATAAACTACTTCAAACGCGATGAGCATGGTGGCTGCAAATCCTGCACCCGATGCTCGGATCAGTAATGCTCGCCAAAGTGGCGGCTCCCATGTTGATGGCCGATCAATGACAAAAAGCAGCAGCCCGGCGAAAGGTACAAGCCACAATGGAGTATTCACCGGAGCGACTCCAGCAGTGAAGAGCAGAGAACCGGGCACTATCGCGAAGCCAAGGATGAGCCCTACCCAATATACGTAGGTCCGGACGAATAGTTTTACGAATAGTTTTAAAGACTCAACCATTCACACCTCCCATGGACTCCAGCACCGAAACCATGACGATTCTACGGTGGGGAGGCGAACCATGACCAAAACGGCACCAACGGGGGCAGACGCCGCGTGCGTACAGGCGCGAAGCCCGACCCGTTGGGCGAGAAACTCGCCGCCGGACGCCCTGCCATCCGTCTGGAAGACCCGTTCAACGAACCCTTCGACTTCGCAGGTAATGACATTGGCGACGGTGCGGTGCTTGCCGGGGAGACGATGCCCGAACCATCGGACTATCTGTCGGAGATTCAGCGTAACGGCAAAACGCTTGGCGCTGACCTCGTCTATCGGGAGACGTGGCAGTGGTTTGATCAACGTGGCTGTTCCCAATTGTGGCGCCTCGCCTGATTGAGGCGTATGTGCAGGCGCTTGCCCGGTATATGCAGTGCGAGCAGGTGATTCCCAAGTTCGGCCTGCTCGGCAAACACACCACCACCGGTGCCGCCATCGCCATCCCGTTCGTCGCCACGTCCCAGAGTCTCGGGAAGCAGGCGAAAGTGCATTGGTACGAGATTTACGAGATTGTGCGTGTCACCTGCACCACCGACTACGCGGGCACCACGCCCGGCGACGAGGTGATGGAGCAGCTGCTCAACGCCTGCTCATAACCGCCCCTCATGATCTTCACGTCCGCCCGCGACCGCGCACAACCTCCACCATCGGCGACCGGTTCAGGATTCGCCGAAAACGGAGGTTAGACGGATCAAAAAGGGGTTCCAAACCTCCGTCTTCGGCGACACAACCAACCACTCGCCGAAAATGGAAGTTAAACGGATCAAAAAAGAACCCCAAACTTCCGTCTTCGGCGACATTCGAAACCGCCGCCGAAAACGGAGGATGCACGACACTCCTCCAACATCCAAACCTCCGTCATCGGCGACACAACCAACCACTCGCCGAAAACGGAAGTCAGACGGTCCGCAACCGAGACTCTAACTTCTGTCTTCGGCGACACATTCAGTATTCGCCGAAAACGGAAGTTAGACGGATCAAAAAGGGGTTCCAAACCTCCGTCTTCGGCGACGCATTCAGGATTCGCCGAAGACGGAGATTAGACGACCCCAAAAGGAATCCCAAACCTCCGTCATCGGCGACACACGAACCACTCGCCGAAAATGGAGGTTGGGTTCCACCCGATTGGAATCCACCAGGCTAGGTTCCGCTTGGTGCGACGGGCCGCGCTATAGACGTGCGAGCGTCACGAGCACGATTCCCAGCGCAATCCAGGCGACACCGCCGAGACGCCAGCCGTCAAGCCGCACCTTGGGCGTGCGCAGCAAGCCCAGCCCGTCGATGACCATGCCGCCGGCAAGCTGGCCGAGCATCTCGCAAGCCATGAGCAACCCCACGCCGATCGCCGGCGTGGCGAGAATGGCGGCGATCACGATGACCACGCCATACAACCCGCCCACATACTGCCAGGGGCGTGTGCGCCGCAGCACGCTGCGCGGCGGCACCGGCTTCTCCCCTCGCCTCACGCACCGCACAACCAGCACGACACAGGCAATCACAAGCCCCACCGAAAAATTGACGAACGACGCCTCGAGCGACCCCACGTGCCGCGACAGTGCCGTGTTCGTAGGCGACTGCATGGAACTGACAACACCGGCAACCAGCACAAGCAGCAGGTAGCGCACCGCACGGGCCGCATCGCCGCGCAGTCCCGCCACGTTTCGCGCACTCGCACCATCCTGCCGCGCCTCGCCCGCCGCAGTCTCGCCGGTCGCAACCTTATCTACCGCGGTCTCGCCCGCCGCGATCTTACGAACCGCAGCCTCACTCACCGCAGCCCTACCAACCGCCGCGGCCTTGCCCAGCTTCCACCGGCTCACATACACGAACGCGATGCCCACCGCGACGGCAAGACACCCGGCGGCGCGCAACGGGCTGAAAGGCAGGCGCGCCACGTCGAGCAGCCCCAACGTATCGATGACCATGCCGGCGGTCAGCTGCCCGAACATCACGGCCATGAGCGTAAGCGCCACCCCCAGCACCGGCGTCGCCGCGGACACCGCGAGCACGATGTAGATGCCATACACGCCGCCGAGAAGCTGCCACCACGGTGCATGCGCCGCAAGCGCCAGGTCGCCGGTGCCCGCAAACGCCACGAGCAGCGCCAGCAGCAGCCATCCACCGAGGAAGTTCACGACGCTCGATCGTTCCACTGCGCACAGCACGCCGAGCGATCCGTTGGTGGGTGTCTGCACTGCCATGGCGAGGCCGGCGAGCAGCGCAATGGCAATGGCGAGCGCGGTGTTCATTGTTCGTTCATCTCCCTCTGTTCGCCCACTTCCCTGGCGGCTTCCTCACAGGCTTCTTCGAGCGCTTCCTCAGCCGCCTGTTTCAATGACTTGTGGACGTGGCGTTCCCTGCGGGGCGCCGTGTGCGATTCTCTGTCCGGTTCCTTCGACGACGTGTCGTCCGAGTGCGAATTGCCCGGATGCGAATTGTCGCCCGGATACAAATCACTCAGCCGCACGTCGCCCGGATGCGAATCACCCAGATACATGCCTGCCAAACGAGAACCGTCCGAATGGGAATCACCGGCATAAGAATCACCGGAATGGGTGGCCTTCTGCGCCTTGAGGTTCGCCGCTTCCTTCGCCACGGCGGTTTGCTTGGCGAGTTGCATGGTGGATGATTTGTTCAACGCCTGCGCCAGCGCGGCAAAACCGTCATTGAGCAACCGCTCCGCCGCGGCGCGAGCATCCTGTGCGCTGCTGTATTGCGCGCCGTCGGTCGCATCCGCACGGCGAGCACCCGCGCCTCCACGTTCCGCCGCGACACGGGCACCATCCCCACCCGCACCGCCCGCAGCACCCAGCACCGGTGCGAGCATCGACTCGAAATCCGCAGCGACATGGTCGATACCGGCAGCCACCTGCTCGCCGCGCGGCACACAGAACGATGCCTCGAACCCACCGTCACGCCACTGCAGGTCGATGAGCCCCGACATGTTGAGCCGCTGCAAATCCACCATCGTGGTGGCGCGCGTCTGCTGCAAGAAGTCCGCAAGCGCTGCCATGTCCACCACGCCGGGGCAATAGCGCAGATACGCCATGATGCGCGCCTGCTTGAGGGTCAGGTCATTTTGCTCCGCCACGCGATCGAGGTAGCGGTCGAGCACGCGCTGCGCCCAATACACGCCGAGGAACGGGTTCGGTTGCGCGCCTGCGGGCACGTAGCCGGGCACCCGTTCCCTGCCTAGCTTCGTTGTGCCGGGCATGCCGCCGATTGCCGAATCGTCGGTGGCGAACGACACGAGGTACCGGTAGATATCGGTGCGGCGCCGCTTGTATTCGTCCTCATCGAACACGCTGCGGTAGAAGTCCCGGTAATAGCCGAGCACCGTGCGCTTCATGCGCACCACGTCCGTCAGGTCGGTGTGCGAGACGAGTGAGCCTTCGGTTTTGACGTAGTAGTAGATCGGCGAGCGCAGCACCGCCACCGTGCGCACGTGCAGCACGTATTCGAGGTTGAAGATGAAATCCTCACACCAGTTGAGGGTCTCGTCCATGCGCACGCCATGGTCGCGGATGATGCTGGCGCGATACAGCTTGTTCCAGATGACGCCGTAATAGAAGTCGGCCGGGTCCTTCATCATGAGGTCGGCGTATTCCTGCCGGCTGAGGCTGGTCGCGTCCCCGCCGATCTGCCCTTTGCGCGCCACGTCGTCGCCCACCACGCGGTAGAAGTCGGCGATCACCATGTCGGCGTTGTTTTCGAGCGCGGATCGCACGAGCAGTTTCGTGGCATCCTCGGTGATCCAATCGTCGGCGTCGAGGAATTGGATGTAGGTGCCTTTTGCCTTGCCGAGGGCGAGGTTGCGAGTGGCGGAGACGCCGGAGTTGGGCTTGTGGATGACGGTGACGCGCTGGTCTGCGGCGGCGTAGGCGTCGAGGATGGCGGGCGAATCGTCGGTGCTGCCGTCGTCGACGAGCAGCAGTTCGAAATCCGTGAATTCCTGTCCCAGTATGGAATCGACGCAGCGGCGTATGCCTTTCTCGGCATTGTAGACAGGCACGATGATGCTGACGGTCGGCTGATGCATGGGGTTTCCTTTCCATGGACTGATTTTCATCATAGGCGGCGGGGCGCGCGTATTGGCGACCTGTGCCACACCAGCCCTGCAGGCATCCCTTGCCGGGTCAGGCCGTGCCTGCCTCCCCCCGTGATCAGCCCCGCGCAGGCAGCCTCACAATGAAGCCCCGCAATCAGCCTCCATAAGCCCCCTACAGGTCCGACGGCAGCCATCCGTGCATCATGGCGCGGCGGAAGTCCCAGCATTCCTTCCACATCGCGTCCGGCGCGGTGTGCTGGGATGGCTCGAGCTTCCAGCTCCAATACACCCACCCCGAGCATGCAGCGAAGCATTCCAACTGCATGCGCGTGACAAGGGCGAAGCGCCGCTGCTGCTCGTCATCGAACTCGTCGTCCGTCAGCTCGCCGCGGTCAAGGTCCTTCGCCCAGTCGTTCTCCACGCACCATTCGCCCACGATCACGGGCACATGCCGCTGCATGTCGCGCAGACGGTGGCGTTCAAACGCCAGGATCAGCCGATACGCAAGCGGATTGTGCATCCTCACCGCGCGTTCCGCGGCGGACAGGTAGATGTGGGCGTCCACATACACGTTCGACATATGGTGCTTGGCGAAGAACGTCTTCCAATGCGCCAAGCGGAAACCGTCATGGAACACGATCGCCTTGTCCGGCGGCAGGCACCGGCGCAGCCGCTTGTAGCATGCCAGATAGTATTGCCGCAGGAACCGCAGCGGCACATAGGTGGAGATCGCCGCATCCTTGGGATTGCGCGGCGCATAGCGTTTGCGTGAGGAACGAAACACCGTGTAGCTGATCGGCTCGTTGATCACCTCGATGCCGAACAATCCTTCCCGCGTGCCATACCGACGCGCCAGACCCTCAAGCACTTCGATGGCCTGCTCGACCTTCTGCGGCTTTAGATGCCAGGTGACTTTGCCGATCACGCCAGAGCTGTCGAAGCCGTTTTGCCCGCCGGGCGCGGTGTGCAGGTCGATGAGCAGCTTGAGACCGTATTTCTCGCACCAGTCCATCGCCTTGTCGACGTAACGGTAGCATCCGCCCAGCGGCGGTTTCTTCGACAGCACCGTGTAGGGCACGGGCAGGCGCACGAGGTTCAGCCCCGACTGGGCAATCTGGCGAAAGTCATCCTCGGTGATGTACAGGTCGCGATGATGCTTGATGCGCTGCTGCAGCCACTCGGGATCCGCTTCGCGCGCCAGTTCGTTCTCGTCGTCGGCGGCGAGACCTTCGAACAGGTGCGGCTCCATCCATTTTTCGAGCACCAGCCAGTTGCCCAGGTTCACGCCATGCCATTGACGGGACTGTGACGCCTGCGTCCGCTTCTCCATGGCTGCCCCTTCCCTTCTCGACTTTCGGGCGTATGCCCTCGTGTAGCCCGCCGCTGCGGGTATCTGCGCTGTTGCAGGCACCATGTGCTATCGCGGGCATTGCGCACTCTAGCGGGCACATGCACTGCGTGTGCTTTCTGCCGTGCGCCTTCTGCCTCCATTATGCAACGTTCAACATGCGACACTGCCACATGACACCACCATCACATCACCATGCAACTCCCCTCCCTCAAGCAACGCCTGCCATGCGCCGCCGCCAAACATCCTGCTGTGGAACCGTGCCACCGCGGAACCTGTTGCAAAAATCAGCAATCTGAACCTACAGTTAAGTAATTAAGTAACCCGCTGGTGACAGAGGCGGCGCGATGCAACGATTGCGAATGAGAGACGGGAGGAGATCATGCGCAACATCATCATCTTGGGAGGCAACGGATACGTGGGGCGCGAACTGACTGCGCAATGGCTCGCCCACGATCCGCGCGCAGAATTCTGGATCGTGTGCCGTTCGGGGAAGAATTGCATCAACAACCCGCGCGTGCACGTCATCGAGGCGAACGCCCGCGACGTCAAGACCGTGGAGTCGATGCTCCCGAATGATACGCAATTCGCGGCAATCATTGACCTTGTGGGAGACCAGACGAACATGGCGCGCAACGTGCAGGCAGCCAAAAGCACGCTCGCCCTCGCCAAACGCCACGCAATCCCGCGAATCGGCTATATCGCCGGATGCGCAGGGAACGCACGGTACCGGCGCACGAAACGCTCGATTGTGAAACATCTGCGGGACTACGACCCGAACGTCGTCATCATCAACCCGTCGATAATCTATGGCAAGGACCGCAATGATGCGCTCGTCAGGCTCGTGCCCCTGTTCCGCAGGCTGTCGAGGGTGTGCCCCTGCATGGCGCCGCTCACCGTGGACGATGTGGCGAGCGAGCTGCTCCGCGGCCTCACGCCGCTGGGCAAATGACACACAGACATAAATAACACAGACAGGTGCAGCGATAGGCAGACGCAACACAACGTCAGCACAGTGCCTCGGTACAAAATGGCCGCAGTGTAGAGTGTGGAATCGCTGCCGCGCCTCGCACGCCTCAGTGCAGCGTGACCTGCAGTGCAGCCCTCAGTACAACGTGACGGCGAAGGGCTTGCCCTCCTGCCCTGCCCGCCGCTGGCAATATTGCGGCCACCGGTCGCGGGTCAGGCACATCTGGTGGCGTGCATGGTTGCCGGTGGTCGTGTGCACCCACGGGTCGGTCTGTTCGTAGATGAAGCCCATGCGGGAGAGCACCTTGTTGGCGCGTTCGTTGTCGTCGAAATAGCAGCCCCACACCGCCACGCAGTCAAGCACGTTGAACGCACGGTCGATAATCGCTTCGGAGGCCTCCTCCGCGTAACCGAAACCCCAGAACGGCTCGCCGATCCAGAATCCGATCTCAGGCTCCAGGTCGTCACGGGTGAAGGTGTTGCGGTGGAAGCGCAGCGAGACGCATCCGATGATCATGTAGGTGTCCTTGAGCACCACGGCGTAGGATTCGGGCGCCATGAGCACGTTGCGCAGCACGACGCGGCTTTCGGCAACGCTTCGGTGCGGTGCCCATCCACAGGCCGGGCCCACGGCGGGGTTGCTGGCGAGAAGATAGAGTTCCTGCGCGTCGTCGAGCGTCCACGGCCGCAGGATCAGCCGCTCGGTGTCGAGCACCACATTCATGAGAAACGTTCTCCTTCGTTCCGTTCGTTCCGGTTTATTCCGTTGAAATGATTCCGCAAACATGCCGCACACAACAAGGAACGCCATCGCATCCACAAGTCCCGCTCACCGAAAAGAAAGGAAAACAACAAAGCCGAGCGTGACCCTTATGTGGATGCGATGGCGTCCTTACATCACCATGGTACTTACTTCTTGGTGATGTAACCGATCGCCTTGAGCATCTCGGCGCTTTCGAGAGCGCCGCCGGCGGCACCGCGCAGCGTGTTGTGCGCCAGGCCGACGAACTTCCAGTCGAAGATGGAATCCTCGCGCAGACGGCCGATGGTGATGCCCATGCCGCCTTCGTAATCCACGTCGAGCTTGACCTGCGGACGGTCGGGTTCCGTGCGGTACTGGATGAACTGCTTGGGGGCGTGCGGCAGGCCGAGGCGCTGCGGTTCGCCGGAGAAGTTCACGAGCTTCTCGATGAGCTGCTCCTTCGTGGGCTTCTTGGCGAAGTTCACGAACACCGTGGCGGTGTGGCCGTTGAGCACGGGCACGCGGATGCACTGCGAGGTGATGCGCAGGCCGTTGTCGAGCTTGACGATCTTGCCATCCTCGATGTGGCCGAACACCTTGAGCGGCTCCTGCTCGGACTTCTCCTCTTCACCGGAGATGAAGGGGATGATGTTGCCGATCATCTCAGGCCAGTCCTTGAACGTCTTGCCAGCGCCGGAAATGGCCTGGTAGGTGCTCACGACGACCTCGCGCGGCTCGAATTCCATCCATGCGGCCAGGCACGGGGTGTAGGCCTGGATGGAGCAGTTCGGCTTGACGGCGATGAAACCGCGGGTGGTGCCCAGGCGCTTGCGCTGGTCCTTGATGACCTCGTAGTGCTGCGGGTTGATCTCGGGGATGACCATCGGCACGTCGGGGGTCCAGCGGTGGGCGGAGTTGTTGGAGACGACGGGGGTCTCGGTCTTCGCGTATTCCTCTTCGATGGCGCGGATCTCGTCCTTGCTCATGTTGACGGCGGAGAAGACGAAGTCGACGTCCTTGGCGACGTTCTCGACGTCGGATACGTCCTTGACGACCATGTTCTTGACGAACTCGGGCATCGGGGTCTCCATCTTCCAACGGTCGCCCACCGCCTCCTCGTAGGTCTTGCCCGCGCTGTGGGCGGATGCCGCCACCGTCACCAGCTCGAACCACGGGTGGTTCTCAAGAAGCGTCACGAAACGCTGACCGACCATGCCAGTGGCTCCCAGAACGCCGACCTTCAACTTCTCAGACATGTCAACCTCTCACTTGATGCCGGTCACCCGGCCGCTACGGATGTCTTGGTCATTGCACGAGGTCGCGGCACGCTTTGCACAACGCGCGCAGCACCGCACATTCGTCACCATGATACGTTCACCCGTGGGCAGATTCCACGGAATGCCCGCTTTTCGAACCCTGCTCTGTGGATTGCCGCCACTGACGATGCCGTTGCCCTGGGGCAGAGCGATGACTCATACGGCATACCCTGTCATCAAACCAGTGCGGGATGCAACAACGTCCGGATGTCGAAACAGCCGACACGCCGCACGCATCTCAACCAGCCGCTATCCGACACGTCGCATACATCTCAACCCACCGCTTCTTGCCGCGCCGCAGGAACCTCAACCTGCCGCCGTCCGCCGCGCCGCGAAAGGCACCGCCGCCTCGCGCGCAGCCGCCCCGATACCGCATGGCACCGCCGAATGCAAGCGACTGTCATCTTTATCACACTCCCCCATCGCCTCCCAGTGGCGGCGCAGCAGCCAAAAGCCGTTCTCCTGACTGTAAAACAGCTCACTAGATATGGGCGTGTCTGACTGTCTCACCAACACATCTAGTGCCTTTCGTCCCTCGAAGGGCGGTGTAGCGTGACTATCACCCGCCGCGCAACACCGCGCGACGCCCACCAATCATGCAAGGAGACCACATGGGCATCACCGTGTTCGACAAACCGAACTGCCCGCAGTGCGCCGCGACGGAACGCCGTCTCGCGCAGCTGGGCATCGAATTCGACGTCGTGGACCTGAGCCGCAACCCGCAGACCCTGGCACAGCTTGTTGACGCAGGCTACCGTCAGGCTCCCGTCGTCATCACCCCATATGCGACGTGGTCGGGCCACCGACCGGACCTCATCGATGACCTGGCACAACAACTCGAAGCGCACCGTCTCGAAACCTCCGCCGCGCAGCAAGGACGGCTGGCGTGAACGCCGTCGATGCAGCACCCCGCCAGTCCGCGTCGCCTGCTCCGGTCACGTGTCCTGAGGCGCCGGCGGAGGGCACGCGCATCGGTGCGGTGGTGTATTTTTCGTCAGCCTCAGGCAACACGGCGCGCTTCATCGCCGGTTGTGCCCTGCCCGCTGAGGGAATCGCCGTATACCGCATCCCCCTGCGCCCCGCGGAGGGAACGCTCGAGGTGCGCGAACCCTACGTGATCGTGGTGCCCACGTATGGCGGAGGTGATGCGACGAAGGCCCTGCCCCCGCAGGTGCGGCGTTTTCTCAACGATCGGGCGAACCGCCGGTTCCTGCGCGGCGTCATAGCCTCGGGCAATACGAATTTTGGCGACGCGTACTGCGCTGCGGGAGACATCATCGCCCGCCGCTGCCACGTGCCGTTCCTCTACGGATTCGAGCTGACAGGCACGCCCGAGGACCGGCGCGCGGTGAGAGTCGGGCTGCGTGATTTCTTCCGCTCCGCCCCAACAGAAAGCAAGCGACAAGAAAACACGCACAAAGAGACCACAGGGCGCGAGACCACGTAACCGGCCGAACCGCCCATCCGACTGGAACCATCCGACTGAAACCATCCCGCACCGAAAATCCCATCCCATTCCCCCATTCCATTTTCCCCGTTCCATTCCACCATCCCATCCCCCATCTCAATGGAGAAACCATGACATCAGCACTGCAAACCGCCACAGCAACGCCAACCGAGCCGGCGCACACAGCGGCGAACGCGACGTCCGCGAATGCCGCAACCTCCACCACGACCCCTACGGCGGTTCCCGCCGCGATTCCGCCCGCCACACTGGACTACCATGCGCTCAACGCGCTGCTCAACCTGTATGACGAGCACGGCCGCATCCGGTTCGAAGCCGACACCGAGGCCGTGCGAGCCTACATGCGCACAGCCGTCGAGCCTGCCACGCGCCGCTTCGCCTCCGCCCTCGAACGCCTGCGATTCCTCATCGACAACGACTACTACGACCCGGCCGTCTTCGCCGCCTATTCAGATGAGTTCCTCGATTCGTTCTATGCCCACGCCCACGGCATGGGCTTCGAATTCGAAACCTTCCTCGGAGCGTTCAAATTCTATGCGTCGTATGCGCTCAAGACCTTCGACGGGACGCAGTATCTCGAGGACTTCCCCGAGCGGTGCGCCGCCGTGGCGCTCGCCTTGGCAGGCGGCGACGAACACGCGGCCATGGGTTATCTCGACGCAATGGTGCAGGGTCGATTCCAGCCGGCGACCCCCACGTTCCTCAACCTCGGCAAGGCGCAGCGCGGCGAGGCGGTGAGCTGCTTCCTGCTACGCATGGAAGACAACATGGAGTCCATCTCGCGCGGCATCAACGCTGCGTTGCAATTGTCGAAGCGGGGCGGCGGCGTAGCGCTGCTGCTGACGAACCTGCGCGAGGCGGGCGCGCCGATCAAGCGCATCGAACACCAGTCGAGCGGCGTGGTGCCGGTCATGAAGCTGCTCGAGGATTCATTCAGCTACGCCAACCAGCTGGGCGCACGCCAAGGCGCCGGCGCGGTGTATCTCAACGCACACCATCCGGACATCATGCGCTTCCTCGACACGAAGCGCGAGAACGCGGACGAGAAGATCCGCATCAAGTCGCTGGCACTGGGCGTCGTGATTCCCGACGTGACGTTCGAACTGGCGAAGCGGCGCGAACGCATGGCGTTGTTCAGCCCATACGACGTGGAGCGCGTGTATGGCGTGCCGTTCGCTGACATCTCGGTGACGGAACGCTATGACGAGATGGTGGCGGATGAGCGCATCCGCAAAACGTACATTGACGCGCGCGAATTCTTCATGACGCTGGCGGAACTGCAATTCGAATCAGGCTACCCCTACATGCTGTTCGAAGACACGGTGAACCGCGCGAACCCCATCCACGGGCGGGTGACGATGAGCAACCTGTGCTCCGAGATCCTGCAGGTGCAGGAGCCGAGCACCTACCGGGAGGATCTCAGCTACGAGCATGTGGGACGCGACATCTCATGCAACCTGGGGTCACTCAACATCGCGAAGGCGATGGACGGGGGTCTCGCGGGCAGCGTCGAGACAGCGGTGCGTGCGCTGACCGCGGTGAGCGACACCACCAGGCTGGACTGCGTGCCCTCCGTCCGGCGCGGCAACGAAGAAAGCCATGCCATCGGGCTGGGGCAGATGAACCTGCACGGATTCCTGGGGCGCGAAGGACTGCGCTACGGCAGCGAGGACGCACTGGATTTCACCGACATGTATTTCATGACGGTGGCCTACCATGCCTACCGCACGTCGCATGCCATCGCAGCCGAACGCGGCGTGCGTTTCGCAGGTTTCTCCGACAGCGCGTATGCGAGGCCGGCGGGCGAAGGCAATTACTTTGACCGGTATGTGGACGGCACGTACCGCACCAAGCCGCGCACCGATGCCGTGCGGGCGATCTTCGATCGGCTTGGCGTGGCGATTCCCTCGGCGCAGGACTGGCGCGCCCTGCAAGAGCAGGTGCTGCGCGACGGCATCTACAACGCGTACCTGCAGGCGGTGCCGCCGACCGGGTCGATCTCATACATCAACCATTCGACGAGCTCGATCCACCCCATCGCCGCACGCATCGAGATCCGCAAGGAAGGCAAGACCGGCCGCGTCTACTACCCCGCGCCATACATGACCAACGACAACCTCGGCATGTTCGAGGACGCCTACACGATCGGCTGGAAAGCGATCATCGACACCTACGCCGAAGCCACAAAACACGTGGACCAAGGGCTGTCCCTCACGCTGTTCTTCCCCGACACCGCGACGACGCGCGATCTCAACAAAGCACAGATCTATGCGTGGCGCAAGGGAATCAAAACGCTGTATTACATCCGCATCCGCCAGCAAGCGCTAGAAGGCACGGACGTCGAAGGCTGCGTCAGCTGCATGCTGTGAGACATGCGGTCACCCAATCCCTGCCATCGACAATTCCGTCGCCGAAAACCACATCAGTGAAAACCACATCAGCAATACCCACGTCAGCGAACATCACTCCCAACCGAAGGATCATCATGACCGAAACCACAACAATCCCCACCGCACCCACGCAGGCATCCACGCGCCGCACCGTCCGCATCGCAGACGAAGCGACCATGGCCGCTTCGATCACCCCGGCGCAATACCGCTATCATCATGGCGCCCGCGTGCGCCCGATCAATTGGAACCGCATCATTGACGACAAGGACCTCGAGGTATGGAACCGCCTCGTCGCCAACTTCTGGCTGCCCGAAAAGGTGCCGCTGTCAAACGACACCGCTGACTGGCGAGCCTTGAGCGAACGCGAACGCACCACCACGGTGCGCGTGTTCACCGGCCTCACCTTGCTCGACACCACACAGGCCACCATCGGCGAAATCTGCCAGATCGAACATGCGCGCACCGAGCACGAGCAGGCTGTGTACACGAACATCGCGTTCATGCAATCCATCCACGCACGCTCGTATTCGTCGATTTTCTCCACGCTGTGCTCCAGCGAGCAAATCGATCAGGCGTACCGCTGGGCGGTGGGCAACGACATCCTGCAGGAGCGCGTTGATACCGTGCTCGAGCAGTACGAGAGCGATGACCCGCTCAAGCGCAAGGTCGCCGCGACGCTGCTGTCGTCGCTGCTACTGTATGCGGGGTTCTATCTGCCGTTGCATTTCGCGGCGCGCGGCACGATGATGAACACCGCGGACATGATTCGCCTGATTTTGCGCGACAAAGCGATCCACGGGTATTACTCGGGCTACAAATTCCAGCGCGGCCTCGAGTTGCGCAGCGCCGAGGACCAGCGGATGCTGCGCGATTTCACGAACGGTCTGCTCGACCGTCTCTACGAATTGGAGATCGAGTACTCCGCGGACGTGTATGCAGGCTTTGACTTCATGCCGGATGTGTTTGCGTTCGTGCGATACAACGCCAACAAGGCACTGATGAACCTCGGGTATCCTACGCGGTTTGCCGCGGAGGAGACGCACGTGAGTCCGGAAATCCTTGCAGCGCTCTCACCGTCGGCCAACGAAAACCACGACTTTTTCTCCGGCTCGGGGTCGTCCTACGTCATGGGCAAGGCAGAGGAGACAGACGACGACGATTGGGATTTCTAGGGTGCTGAGCGCGTTTACACAGTGAATGAGCACGGCAGGTCATAAAACGGACGGTGCGCCGGAGCAAACAACTCCAGCGCACCGTCCCTCTACACACTCAAACCCTCTACTCGGATGGGAGAGAGACCATCAAGCCTGCCTCTCCGTCATCATGCGCTGGGCGGACCGTAGTGCTGTTCGATTGGACATTTAGTAAGTGGTGTTTTGTGCCACGGTCTCCTGTGCCCGTTACCAGCGGGATTCCACTGCATCTGCTCTTGGGTAGACGTAGCAGCAGCAATCTTGTCGGGGTTGTCCTCCTTTAGTACTTGACCAGTCGCCGAATCATACACGTAGTAGACACTCAGATTGTTGCTATTGGTCGTATATATCCGGTAGGTGTTGCCAGTTCCAGTTGTTGCGTAGCACATCGACACGCCTGAGGAAAGCGTAACCGTCGTTTGAGTAGGGTTTACTTTGCTGCTGTAGGAATATCTGACGTTGCTCGCTATCTGGTGCTTCTGTGCCCCGGTTCTTGCTGCAACCATGAAATTCGGAGGCAGATTACCGCCGAGTTCAACGCTTGCGTTCTCAATGGAGTCTGCTGCGTGCTTCAAATCGGATTCGGTTGCGCTGTTCCATGCCGCCTTGCGCACATTCAAATATATCGGCACGCTCGCGGCCGCAAGGATGCCGATGATAATCACCACGACAAGCAACTCGACGAGTGTAAAACCGGATTGCCCGCGGCTACGACGTCCCAAAGATCTATATATACCACGCATGGTTTCACCTCTCTTCCCTCTCGTGCGCCCACCATTGGGCGCGCGGAACCACGACATCGGAGTCGCGCTATCTAGCTGGATCGTTCCGATTCGTCTCCTGTCTTCGGCTGCGTTACCAAAGACCTATAAGTTAATTATAAGACCATTTTAACCATTCCGTTACACCCCTGATTTACGCAGCGCCCTGGTCTACGCAACGAAACTGGCCTACGCAACGCTCCGGTCTACGCAACGCCCCCTGATTTACGCAACACCCTGATTTACGCAACACCCTGATTTACGCAACACCCTGATCTACGCAACGAAACCGCATTCCACACACTGCGCGCGCTCAGAAACTGGACGCGCGCCCTTCTGTGGACGCGCGCGTTGTGCTCATTATGCTTCGATCTTCTTATGCTTCAGGCTTGAGCGCACCGACGGTGTTCGCGACCTCAAGGAAAGGACGCACCGCAGGCTGATCCGTCACGTGCTGGCCGATGATGCGCTCCATCCACACCATGTCATACCACGTGCGGAACTTGTAACCGCACTGTTCAAAGCGTCCCACCATGCGGTAGCCGAGCTTATGGTGGAAGTCCACCGATGCGTTGCCCAAGTGCTCATCTGGGTGATTTGTCACGGCGATGCAAGCCTCCATGTTGGTGATTCCCATCGCCTGCAGGCTCTGAAAGAGTGCATTGTGCAGCGCGGTGCCCAAACCGAGGCGGCGCACGTCGTTATCAACGTAAATCGAGGTTTCCACCGCCCAGTCATAAGCGGGACGCGCATGGAAGGGACCAGCGTACGCGTAGCCGAGCAGCGTGCCGTTCGGGGCTTCCGCCACGACCCACGGGTAGAACGACAGCGTGTTGTGGATGCGGGTTGCGAATTCCGAAATGCTCGGCACGTCGTATTCAAAAGTGATGGCGGTGTCGCGCACATAATGAGCATAGATCGCATCAAGCTGGCCGGCGTCGCGCGGGGTGGCGACCCTGATGAAGAAATCCGGTGATGACATGCGTGCGTCCTTCCTCTGGTTCGCTCGGCGGCTGCGGGAGGTTCGAGAGGCTGCGAAGAGTCTCGAGGGGTGCGGAGAGCCTTTCGCAACTGCCCTGTGTCTTTCCACCTTATACCACCGCGGCAAGCAGCACGCGAGTTCTTTCAGCTGAATTTCTAGCACGAAGGTGCACGAGGCACGCACGACCTCACGACCTCACGACCTCACGACCCTCTCAACCTCACGACCCTCACACCCCGAACGACGCATGCGATTCACCAGGCGCACAAGACACACCAGGCGCACAAGACACACAAGACAAACTGAGAGTTTGTAACAGACCTGGGGAACATACGAAAAGGGCTCCCGACGAATCGGGAGCCCTAGATTAGCCAATCAGATGAACTCGATCGGCTGTCGAGCAAGAAACCTTACTCGTTGTCGCCAGCGGTTGCCGCGGTAGCGGTCACAGCGCCAGCAGCCTCGGTCTTGGCCTTGGCCTCGTGCCACACCCAGTCGGTGTACTCCGGCGCATCTTCGCCGTTGTCGCATGCGTACTGGAAGGTGTCGATACGATGCTGCTCGAGGTAAGCGATACGATCGGCGAACTTGTCGGCGTCGATTGCACGCAGAGCCTCAGCTTCGAGCTCGAAGCGGTCGAGGTCGTTCACACGCACCATGTCGAACGGCGTGGTGGTGGAACCCTGCTCCTGGTAGCCGTGCACGATGAAGTTGTCGTGGTTCGGGCGGTTCCAGATGAGGGAACGGATCTCGCGAGCATATGCGTGGTATGCGAACAGAACCGGCTTGTCAGCGGTGAAGAGCTCGGTGAACTCTTCGTCGGAGATGGCCTCGTCGTTGTCCTGAGCGTTCTCGATGGAGAGAAGGTCCACAACGTTGACGACCTTGAACTTGATGCCTTCGGCGTCAAGCTGCTCGGCCGCAGCGAGGGTCTCCTGCACCGGGATGTCACCGCAGGTGGCGAGCACGATGTCGGGCTCTTCGCCGTCCTTGACGTTGGAAGCCCACTTCCACTCGGCAACGCCCTTCTCGAGCTCTGCGCGAGCCTCGTCGAGGGTCAGCCAAGTGGCAGCCGGCTGCTTGCCAGCGATGATGGCGTTGATCTTGTTGGTGGACTTGAAGCAGCGCTCAGCAACAGCGAGCAGCATGTTGGCATCGCACGGGAAGTAGATGCCGATCACGTGGTCGTTGTTGAAGTTCTTGTTGAGCAGGATGTCGATGACACCCGGATCCTGGTGCGAGAAGCCGTTGTGATCCTGACGCCACACGTGAGAGCTCACGAGCAGGTTCATGGAGGCGATCGGCTTGCGCCACGGAATCTCACGCACGGTGGCCTCGAGCCACTTTGCGTGCTGGTTCAGCATGGAGTCGATCACGTGCACGAAGGACTCGTAGGAGCTCCAGATGGCGTGGCGACCGGTGAGGATGTAGCCCTCGACGAAGCCTTCCATCTGATGCTCGGAGAGCTGCTCCGTGACCTGGCCGGTGACAGCCATGTGCTCATCAACGAGGGAGGACAGGTAGCCTGCATCCCACTGCTTGTTGGTGACCTCATAGGCAGCGCCGAGACGGTTGGAAGCGGTCTCGTCAGGTCCGAAGATACGGAAGCTATCCGGGTTGAGCTTGATGATGTCGCGGGTGTAGTAGCCAAGGACGCGCGTAGCTTCCTTGCCGCCCTTCATGCCGCCCCAGCCGTGGCCGAACTTCTTGACCTCGGTGACTTCGTAATCCTCGAGCTTCGGAAGCACGAGATCCTTGCGGATCAGGCCGCCGTTGGCGTTCGGGTTGGCGCCGATGCGCAGGTCGCCCTTAGGCATGAACGAGATGACGTCTTCCTTGATGGAGCCGTCTTCGTTGAAGAGCTCTTCCGGCTTGTAGGACTCGAGCCAGTTCTTGAGAACCTGGAAGTGCTCCTCGGTGTCGCGTGCAGAAGCGAGCGGCACCTGGTGAGCGCGCCAAGAGCCCTCGGTCTTCTTGCCATCGATGAACTTCGGGCAGGTCCAGCCCTTCGGGGTGCGGAAGATGATCATCGGGTAGAACGGACGATCAACGTCGTTCGTCTGCGCGGTGGCCTTGATGTCGCAGATCTCGTCCCAGACGTTCTCGAACAGGTCGGCGAAACGACGGTGGATGGACATGTGGTCCTCATCGTCGAAGCCAGCGACGAACTCGTACGGTTCGTAGCCCATGCCGTGGAAGAACTCGTGGAGCTCTTCGTCGGAGATACGGGAGAGGATGGTCGGGTTGGCGATCTTGTAGCCGTTGAGGTGCAGGATCGGCAGCACGATGCCGTCGGTGCGCGGGTTCACGAGCTTGTTGGACTGCCAGCCGGTGGCCAGAGGGCCGGTCTCGGCTTCGCCGTCGCCGACGATGGCCGGCACGAACAGGCTCGGGTTGTTGAAGACTGCGCCGTAAGCGTGGGACAGAGCGTAGCCGAGCTCGCCACCCTCATGGATGGAGCCCGGGGTCTCCGGTGCGTAGTGGGAAGGAATGCCGCCCGGGTAAGAGAACTGACGGAAGAACTTCGCCAGGCCCTTCTCATCGTTGGTGATGTCCGGACGAATCTCGAAGTAGGTGCCGTCCAGGTAGGACTGTGCGGTGCCGGCAGGGCCGCCGTGGCCCGGGCCCATGATGATCACAGTGTTCTGCTGGTGATCGGCGATGAAACGGTTGATGTGGCCGATGAGGAAGTTCAGGCCAGGGGTGGTGCCCCAGTGACCGACAAGACGATGCTTGACGTCATCGCGGGTGAACGGCTCCCTCATGAGCGGGTTCTTGAGAAGGTAGATCTGACCGATGGACAGGTAGTTGGCAGCGCGCCAATACTTGTCAACGCCTTCGAGAGACTCCTCGGAGACTGCTCGGTTGAGCTTCTTCCAAGGTGTGCCAATAACAGGACTCGTCATATGTACTCCTGTAACTTCCTGCACCGCAGTGCGTTTGCCATTAATTTGTGGGGTCAAGGCGTCCCCGCCTTTTTCCCAACCGCAGTACAGCATACGATGTGCATTCGACTTTTGACGCCTTGCGCGACGCGCCAAAAGCCGCGCCGTTTGTGGAAGTTTCACCATGCGACGGAACCCGCCGCCGCAACGGCGCCCTGCTGCGCCCTCTCATGCACTGCATCGGAAAACACAGGCTGGCGAAAAACAAAAGCCGTGAGACCCTGTGTCCACAGGTCTCACGGCTCGTGTTTTCACGGCTGTTGCCGCTCACTCCCACTCGATGGTTGCCGGCGGCTTGCTCGTCACGTCGAGCACGACACGGTTGATGCCGCGGCACTCGTTCGTGATGCGCGTGGAGATGCGCGACAGCACATCGTAGGGCACGCGGCTCCAATCGGCGGTCATGGCATCTTCGGAGCTGACCGGACGCAGCACGATCGGGTTGCCATAGGTGCGCGCATCACCCTGCACGCCCACGGAATGCACGTCGGCGAGCAGCACGACAGGGCACTGCCAGATGTCGCGGTCAAGACCGGCGGCGGTCAGTTCCTCACGGGCGATGGCGTCGGCGTCACGCAGCAGGTCGAGGCGTTCACGCGTGATTTCGCCGATGATGCGGATGCCCAGGCCGGGGCCGGGGAACGGCTGGCGCCACACGATGGCGTCCGGCAGACCGAGCTTCGTGCCGATGGCGCGCACCTCATCCTTGAACAGCGAGCGCAGCGGCTCGATGAGCTTGAAGTTGAGGTCCTTGGGAAGGCCGCCGACGTTGTGGTGGCTCTTGATGTTGGAGGCACCGTCGCCGCCGCCGGATTCGACGACGTCCGGATACAGCGTGCCTTGCACAAGGAATTTCACTTCCCCGCCTTGCTCGCCGGCCTGTGCCATGACTTCGCGCGTGGATTTCTCGAACGTGCGGATGAATTTCTCACCGATGATCTTGCGCTTGCGCTCGGGTTCGGTGACGCCCTTGAGCGCGGTGAGGAAGTCGTCGGAAGCGTCTTCGGCGATGAGCTTGATGCCGGTGGCTTCGACGAAATCATGCTTGACCTGCTCGGCCTCGCCCTTGCGCAGCATGCCGTGGTCGACGAACACGCAGGTGAGCTGGTCGCCGATGGCCTTGTGCACGAGCGTTGCGGCGACGGCGGAATCCACGCCACCGGACAGGCCGCAGATCACATGGGCGTCGCCCACCTGCTCGCGGATCTTGGCGATCTGCTCGTCGATGATTCCTTCGGTGGACCAGTTGCTTTCGAGGCCGGCGCACTTGTGGATGAAGTTTTCGATGAGCTGCTGGCCAAGCTCGGTGTGGCGCACCTCGGGGTGCCACTGCACGCCGTAGAGCTTGCGGGATTCGTCTGCCATGGCGGCGACCGGCGCGCCCGGCGTGGTGGCCTGCACGGTGAATCCCTGCGGGGCCTTCGTCACGGCGACGCCATGGCTCATCCACACGTTCTGCGTGGCGGGAGAGCCGGCGAGGATGCCGGTTGCGTCGCTGACCGTGGCCTCCGTGTGGCCGTATTCACCCAAGGCCGCGCGGTCGACGGTGCCGCCGAGCGCGTACGCCATTGCCTGGAACCCGTAGCAGATGCCGAGCACCGGCACGCCGGCTTCGAACAGCTTGGGGTCGACCTGCGGCGCGCCGTCTTCGTACACCGAGGACGGGCCGCCCGACAGGATGATGGCGCTGGGGTGCTTCGCGATGACTTCCTCCACCGACTTGGAATGAGGAATCAGCTCGGAGTACACGCCGGTCTCACGCACGCGACGCGCGATGAGCTGGGCGTACTGGGCGCCGTAATCGACAACAAGGACGGGACCTTGGGTCATGTAATGCTCCTTGAACTGTGTTCGATGGGCTGGATTGCACGGTCTGTGCCTCTGGCGCGCACGCCGCGCAGCAGAAAACCCGCGCAGCAGCAAGCCTGTGCCGCCACCCGCTCGCTCCAAGCCGGGCAGAAGCCGGGCAGCCAGACCTCTCGTGCCGATTATCCCCACGGCTTGCGACAACGGCGGGCACGGGGCGGCGGGATGACGAGTGACGGTCAGCGACACAGCTCTCAGTTGTCTTCGCCGTACAGCGCATCATGCACGGCGCGCAACTTGCGGTCGCGCTCGGCGGTCGCCTGGCGGGCCTTGTCGCCGGAGTAATCATAGAAACCCTTGCCGGTCTTGACACCCAGTTCGCCCGCCTCATAATGCTGCTTGAGCAGGGCGGGCACCTCATGGGAATCCTCCAGATCCGGCATGAGGTATTCGCTGACATGCTCGAACACATCGATGCCGCCGAAATCCAGCGTCTCAAGCGGCCCCAGACACGACCAGCGGAAGCCAAGGCCGTATTTCATCACAGCGTCGGCGCCTTCAGGCGAAATGATGCCCTTGCTCACCATCGAGCACACTTCGCGCACCACGGCCAGCTGAATGCGGTTGGCGGCGAAACCAGGCACGTCTTTCTCGACGATCGCCGGCTTCTTGCCAATGGCGAGCGCCAAGTCATAGATGGTGCGGGCGACAGCGGGGTCGGTCGCGTCGTTTTTGATGATTTCGATGAGAGGGATGAGCGTGGGCGGGTTGAACCAGTGCATGCCCAAGAACCTCTGCGGGCCGGCGACGGCCGTGGCGAGCTTGTTGATGGACAGCCCGGAGGTATTGGTGACGATGATGGCATTAGGGCGAGCCAAGGGCGAGGCCTGGCGGTAGAAGGCGAGCTTGGCGTCGATGTCTTCCACAATGCTTTCAACGATGAGGTCGGCGTCTTCGAACGCGTGGTCGGACGCACTGTAGTCAATGGAATCGGCGACTTCGGACGCGATGAGGGTCTTGGCGCGGTCGAGCGCAGGCCAGCGATGATTCCACAACGTGACCTCATAGCCTTTGCGTGCGAAGATCTCGGCTATCGAGTAACCCATCGTGCCGGCGCCCGCCACGGTGATGCGACGGATGGACGCGGCGGAATCCGAGTGCTGTGCGGCAGCTGACTGTGCCTGCGCCACAGGGGAATCACTTGCCTGGGAATCAGTGGGAATGGTCGTCTCGTTCATGGGTGTCTCCTTCCACGAAACGCTTCAGCGCGGCTCCCGCGCCGGCAATCGATGCGACCTTGCATCTGCAGCCATTATAGGTGCCAGCGGCTGCGGAGCAGGGTTCCGAGCCGCCGTGTTTGGACGGAACTCTGCCTGCATGGCTCGCGTCTGCACAGAGCCTTGCATCATACCCCGCTGTCGCCGTATGTACCGTATGCACCGTTGGCTCTTCCTTGATGGTTCCTTAAATAATTCGCGATTCTGCTGGTTCTTTATGATTATGACGAAGGAATCATGGAACTATCCGCGCCAGAGAGATGGCCAGGAAGCGGACAGAGGAGCACTAGACACCGGAGCGGCATCGTGCACAATAACCGAGAGAATGCAACAAGGCCCGACGCCACAAGGCGCGAGCCTGACACAGCACGGCGCGAGCCTGGCACAGCACAGCGCGGACAGAAACCACACAAGCTTGCCCGCAAACGCATCATGGAGGCTGCCGATCGACCGCTGCGCCCTGGCACACTTGCCGGCGTTATCGCGCTCCTGCTTGTGCTCGCATTCCTCGTGGGCGCCGTGGTGGGCATCGGCACTATCGGCACGCTGCGGCTTTCCGAACTGCTGCAACGCCTGCTGTGGGACCGCCTGCGTGACGCACTGCCCTCCGCACTGCTGCGACAAATCAGCCCGGTGGCGCTGGGCGTCGTAGGCGGGGCGCTCATCGGCTTGGCGACACAGCGCTTCGGCTACAGTCTGGACACACTGGGGCAGGTGATCGCCAAGGCCAAGGCGACAGGTACCTACCGGCTGCCGAGCGTCGGCAAGTCGCTGGTGCTGTTTCTGCTGCCGATTGCGTTCGGCGGTGCGGTTGGTCCCGAGGCAGGCGTATGCGGGTTCGTGACCGCGGGCGTGTATGCGGGCATCCACGCATTGCGCCGTTCCGGGCTCGCCGCCGTGCGCAACCCCGATCATGCGCTGAGCGCGGCCATCCGCAGCCTCACAGGGGCGCAGGGGCCGGTGGCGCAAGGTGCCGAGCGCCATCCCTTCACCTATGCATACTCCCGCCCTGCTTCGGGCGTGCTGTGGGTGGTCGCCGCCACCGGATTCGTGCTCGGCATCATGGGCTTCGTCACATGCTTCGGCACCGCCGGTTCCCTGCCCCGCTTTGCGCCGATCGACTACCTGCGCACCAGCACCCGCGACTGGATGTGGGCGCTGGCGGCGCTCGTCATCGGCTACGCGCTGGCGCAGTTCTCGCTGCTGTGCCACGCCGTGAGCGGCACGATCGCCACCGCCATCGGCGAGCAACGCCATGTGACGCGCGCAGTGATTGCCGGCGCGTTCCTTGGACTGCTGGCGATCGGACTCCCCGACGTGCTTTTCTCCGGCCAGACCGGCACCGTGGCGCTGCTGGGCAGCTGGCAGCGATCCACGGCGCTGTTCCTCGCGCTCACCTGCCTGGCGAAGCTCGCGGCGACCGCCGTGTGCGTGGCGGGCGGCTGGATCGGCGGCGAGTTCTTCCCCATGATCTTCTGCGGGGTGAGCGCGGGCTATGCGCTGGCGCTGGCAACCGGCTGCGACCCGATGATCGCGGTGGCATGCATCACCGCAGCCCTCGTGAGCGCCTGCACGCGCAAGCCGGTGATCACGATCGTCGTGCTTGCGCTGTGTTTCCCGCCCACCACACTGCCGCTCGTGGCGATGTGCGCGGTCCTTGCGGCAAAGGCACCGGGGTTGCGGAGATAGGGGATGTAGGCAGTGTAGGGGGCACGTCAATCCTTAAACGGCATCGAAAATGAGCATATCCAACTTTTTATAAAAAAGCCCTGAACAGGACATGATGATGGCATGTCCACGGACGGGGACGGAAAGCAACGCCGATCTGCTTTCATCATGACAAGCCACTGTATAATGAAGTAATACAGTGGCATCATCTTAGATTGGGGAGATAAGGAGAGGTTTATGGTTTCATTCACATCAAATGACAGCATTGCGAAGGCGCTCATTCTCGGAGGGGCTGTCGGCGATGCATACGGAGCACCGTTCGAAGGTTTCAAACGTGGAAAGTTCACCCCTTCGTTCACCCCTTCATGGACAAGCGCCGCCATCACCGGAGGCGGTCTTATCGGACGCGCGCCGAAAGGGACGTGGACCGATGACACAAGCATGACCCTTGCGACAATCGCAAGCCTGAAGGACAATGATGGCAATGTGAACACCGCCGACATGTTTTCCAAATACGCGGAATGGGTCAATGACGGGGCATATACCATCGATGGTGTATGCGCGGATTGCGGGGGAACGACATGGCGCGCCATCGTCCAAAAGCATGGATGCGATGACGAGCATAGCAACGGCAATGGTTCCCTCATGCGAATCGCCCCGCTTGCGTTGACCGATGCGACCGATGATGAGATCATGCGCATCAGCGCAACAACGCATGCCCATCCCGTTTCGATGCATGCATGCGTGCAATGGGTCCATGCGCTGAGGCTTGTCATCAGCGGGATGGATGCCGCCGGTGCGTTCGCCGAATCCGCCCGTTACATGCGTGCGAACGGCATGGGATCCGTATCGGAACGGTTCGCCCACATCGGGGATTATGACAAAAGCGAAATCAGCGGAAAAGGCTATGTTGTAAGCACGATGGAAGCCGCTGCATGGTCTGTCATCAATGCCGACAGCTATGAGCAATCCGCGTTCAACGCATGCTCGCTTGGCGATGACACGGACACCGTGGCATGCATCGCAGGAAGCGTCGCCGGGGTGATCCATGGAATCGGCGGAACAAACGGCATCCCGGAACAGTGGATCCAGGATCTACGAGGCATGGAGCTTATCAACACTGCCATCAATGAAATCGAATCATTATGATGACAGCCAATGCAATCATCATCATCATTCCCCTTCTGTGAAACAGGCTGAACATGCCGGCGAAAAACGCAATGGCGGTCATGAAAACACGCATCCTGGCATGCTTGTTTTCATGACCGCCATTGACAGCCGTTCGGATGGAAGGTTTCCGTTCATGTTTCCTGTTTTGTTTTTCGTGAACAGGCCCTCAATGAGCCGATGGTTTCCAAGCATTCCCAGCAGATAGCGTGAACCAGTATATCGAAACCACCAGTGATTTCCCCAACTACACTGTCACCAATCACAATTCGCCGCAATTCACACCCAAGACTTCAGGTCATGCACTGAATAGCAGACGCCACTTACGACTCCGCCCACCGCTCACCATCCACCCCACTCCACCCACCACTTGCCGCAGCGCGGACGGTGTGCCGCGAGCGTCCCGTGACACTGCTAAAAAAGGTACGGACTCATCTCTTATATAAGGTGCGGCAATCCTTATATAGCGCCCCACGCCCAGCGCGCCCGCGCGCCCAGCGCGCCCGCGCGCCCAGCGCGCCCAGCGCCACGCACGCCCCGCGCCACGCGCGCCGCACCCGACAAACAGCAAACCGTCCAGAAAGCAGACACACATGGCATCGAAACTGCTGCGTAAGAAAACCGTGGAGGAGCTCACCGCCTCCGCCACCCCGCTGAAACGCACAATGAAGACCTTCGACCTGACGATGCTCGGCATCGGGGCAATCATCGGCACGGGCATCTTCGTGCTCACTGGCAAGGGCGCGCTCACCGCGGGACCGGCGCTGTCGATCTCGTTCCTGCTTGCCGCGGTGTGCTGCGGTTTCGCCGGCCTGTGCTACGCAGAGTTCGCGTCAATGGTGCCCGTCTCCGGCTCGGCATACTCCTATTCATATGTGGCGTTCGGCGAGCTGATCGCCTTCGTCATCGGCTGGGACCTCATCTTGGAATACGCGTTGCAGGCCGCCACGGTGTCCGCCGGATGGTCCGGGTATTTCAACAAGCTGCTCGAAGGCTTCGGAATCCACCTGCCTGTCGAACTCACCGCCGCCTATGGCACCACTCCTGGCGTCACGACGTACTTCAACCTGCCCGGCTTCATCGTGGTGCTCATCATCACGTGGGTGCTCGCCGTGGGCATCAACCAGACGAAGCGCACGAACGACATCATGGTCATGATTAAGCTGGCCATCATCATCCTGTTCATCGTGTGCACGGTGTGGTATGTGAACCCGGCGAACTGGAAGCCGTTCTCCCCTTACGGCATCTACACGTTCCAGCCCGGCTCGTCCAAGCCAATGGGCATCATCCCCGCCGCTTCGATCGTGTTCTTCAGCTTCATCGGCTTCGACGCGGTCTCGTCGTCCGCCGAAGAGACGGTGAACCCCAACAAGACGCTGCCACGCGGCATCATCTACTCGCTGGTCATCTCCACGGTGCTCTACATCGCGATGACGCTCATCATGACCGGCATCGTCAAGTACCCCGATTTCGCTAACTTCGTGGACGCTCCGGTGGCGGGCGTGATCCTGGCGACCGGCCTCAACTGGCTGGCGTTCATCGTGAACCTGGGCGCTCTCATCGGCATGACGACCGTCATGCTCGTGCAGCTGTATGGCCAGACGCGCATCTGCTATGCGATGAGCCGCGACGGACTGTTCCCCAAGTTCTTCGGCGAGGTCGACGACAAGCACCACACGCCGTGGAAGGGCACGTGGTTCTTCGGCCTGCTCACCGCCATTGCCGGTGGCCTCATCAACATCAACATCCTGTTCGAGCTGGTCAACATCGGCACGCTCTCCGCGTTCATCATCGTCTCCGCCGGCGTGCTGTGGATGCGCCACACGCAGCCTGACGCGCACCGCGGCTTCCGCGCACCGGGCGTGCCGGTTACGCCGATCCTGGCGATCATCTTCTGCGCCGTGCTCATCGCCGGCCTCACCTGGCAGACGTGGGTGCGTTTCGTCATATGGTTCGCCATCGGTTTGTGCGTATACTTCGGCTACAGCCGTCGCCATTCCAAGCTGAATGGACGCCCTGAGCCGGCCGTCGCCGACATCGAATCAGGCAAAGGCCCCGAACCGCTCGTGGACTAAATCCGTGGACTGAACCACGGCAAACCCAAACCCAAGAAGGTGCACATGACCCAGCGAACGCATAGTCGAGCTTCGCGCGCATTGCAAGCGTGCTTCCCCTTCACCATCCCGGTGATGGCCGGCTATGTGTTCCTGGGCATCACCTACGGCATCCTCATGACGAGCTCCGGCATGCCCGTGTGGCTGCCGCCTCTGACCGGCGCCCTCATCTACACGGGTTCGATGGAGTTCCTGTTGGTGCAGATTCTGGCGTCGGCGTTCAATCCGCTGTCCGCTTTCGTCACGGCGCTCATGGTGGGCGCGCGGCATCTGTTCTACGGCATCGCCATGCTCGGCAGGTACCGCGACACCGGCCGCAAGAAGCCTTACCTGATTTTCAGCACCACCGATGAGACATTCGCCGTGAATTATTCCGCCTCCATCCCCGCGGATGTGGACCACGGCTGGTTCTACCTGTGGGTTTCAGCGCTCGACCAGTGCTATTGGGTCGCCGGCACCGCCATCGGCGCGGTGTGCGGGTCCATGCTCACCTTCAACACGAAGGGGCTGGATTTCGTGATGACGACGATGTTCGCCGTCATATTCCTCAACCAATGGCTCACCAGCACCGCCGAAGCGAAAAAACATGGAATCTACGGTTTTCTGCGCTCCCATGCGGCAGAATGCATTGGCCTGCTCGGTTCCCTCGCCTGTCTGCTGGTGTTTGGACCGGATAATTTCATCGTGCCAAGCATGATCACGATCCTCGTGCTGCTCACAGCGCTGCGCGGCCCCATCGAACGCAACCTGCCGGTCGTCGAAAAGCAGCCGGCCCCGGAAAGGCAGGATTGACATGGATCCGCTTCACATCGCCATCACGATCGGCGTGGTGATTCTCGCCACCGTGCTCGACCGTTTCATTCCTTACATCCTGTTCCCATCCGGCAAGCCGATTCCCGCCTACGTGCAATACCTTGGTCGCGTGCTGGGACCGGCGGTGTTCGGCCTGCTCGTCATCTACTGCCTGCGCAACGTGAACCTGCTGGCATGGCCTTACGGCATCCCTGAGGCGATTGCGCTGCTCATCGTGTGGGCAAGCTACCTGTGGAAGCGCAACATGATGGTGTCGATGGCGGCGGGAACCATTCTCTACATGGTGCTCGTGCAAACCGTTTTCGTCGCCTGACGGCACTGCTATGCGGCGCTGTCTGACGGCTGCGTCTCAACCGCACTGTTTCCACAACCTTTCAATGCACTGTTCCCGCTGATTTCCGAGGCTCCACTATGAGCAACAACGCACTGCCTGACTCCACGCCTTCTGCGCCCTCCACGCCCTCCGCGCCCTCCGCGCCCTCCGCAGCCTCCGCAGCCGAGGTGAACGCAAGCTTCCGGCGCGAACTGCGCCGCATCGCACTGCCGGTCACCTTGCAATACCTGCTGCAATCCTCCTTCAGCGTCATCGACCAAGTCATGATCGGCCAGCTGGGCACGGTGAGCGTGGCGGCGATCGGCATCGCGGCAAGTTTCGTGGGATTGTACAACACGCTCGTGTTTTCGGTGGCGGGTGCGGCGAGCATCATCATGGCTCAGTCGACGGCCAAGGGTGATGCGCGGCAATCCGGTCAGGCCTTCTACACGAGCCTCGCCGCAATGAGCGCGCTCGCCGTGATGTGCGCTGCGGCGTGCATCGCCAGCCCCACGCGCATCATGGGGCTGTATTCGACCGATCCGGCGACCATCGCCACAGCCGCGCCATACATCCGCATCTACGCGCTGGGATTCATTCCCCAAGTGGTTGAAAACATCATCGCCGTGTATCTGCGGTGCACGGACGCCGCCAAAGTGCCGCTGTACGCCGGCATCGCCGCAGCGGTGGCGAACACGGCGCTCAACTTCGTGCTGATTTTCGGCACGCCGGTCACACTAGCGCTCGGCGTGCGCGGTGCGGCATGGGCGTCGACGACATCGCAATGCGTGGCGTGCGCGGGCGTGCTGTGGTATTTCGCACGCCGACGCAATGCCGGCCGCCCACGGGCACACGAGAGCATGGCACACGACAGCACGCAGTGGGGTCTCACCCCGGCGCTGTACCGCACGCGCAGCGAACTGGGGATGTTCGGCTCCGTGCTCGCACCCATGGTCGCGGGCGACTTCCTGTGGCAGCTGGGCAACAACGTGTATGCCTCCGTCTACGGTCATCTGAGCACGGACGCCATGGCCGCCATGACCCTCATCAACCCCATGACCACGCTGGTGTTCGGTGCATTGGCGGGACTGGCGCAGGCAGCGCTGCTCATGGTGGGGCGCAAGCTGGGCGCAGGCGATGAGAACGGCGCCTATGCCACGGCGCGCCGACTACTGCGAGACGGCTTCGTGGCGGCGATCGTCATCGCCGGTGCAGTGGTGGCGCTGCGGGGCGCATACGTGCGTATCTTCCAAGTGGACGACTCCGTGCGCGCCATCACACAGCAGATTCTCGTGGTGTTCGCCATCATGTTCCCGCTGCGCGTGGCGAACATGATCATGAGCAGCGGCGTGCTGCGCAGCGGCGGCAAGACCGGCTACATCATGGCCGTCAGCCTGCTGGGCACATGGTGCGTGGGCGTGCCGCTCGCACTGCTTTCCGGTTTCGCATGGCACTGGTCTGTCGTGGGCGTCTATGCGATGATCTCGCAGGAAGAAACCGCGAAAACGCTTATCTCGCTCCCCCTGTTCCGCTCCCGCCGCTGGATGAAGCAGCTGTGAGCGGCGCTACTTGTGATATGACCCCACGCAGCGAAGCGGGTGCATCTTCATTCTGAGGCACCCGCTTGCACCAAGGCACCCGCTTGTACCAAGGAGCAGACCGCCCCAACCGTTACTCTCAGTCCTGCGGTACGCGGCGCAGCACGCCGTAGGCATCCACCTCAAGCTTCCCGTCCTCGACCCGTTGCTTCAGGTCTTCCAAAGTGCGTTCAATCCACTCGGCAGTGGTGCCGATCGGGCGATAGCCGGTGTACTCCTCCTCTTCCAACACCTGAGAGTCCTTGGCGGACGGATCCTTGCAGTCAATCAGGTAGAACGGCCTGTCATCGTCGAGCATGAAGCTCACATCCCATAGACGAGGCGGGCGGGCGAAATCCATGTCGTCGAGATCGACATACCTCGCGCCTGTTTCCGCGTCATACGACTCCACCAGTTCAAGCTCCGGCACACCGCACATGCCAGCCGCAGAAGACACTGCATACGCCGTGACGCGCTCGGTCGCCTGCATCGCAGCACGAAGCGAAGGGAACTGGTAAATGAAGAAGAATCCCACTTCCGCCTGGTTGTTGTAGCAATAGCTCGCTTGCATTGGCGGGCAGACACGCGCCAATCCCTCTCCGTCATGCCACGTCCACACCGCCAGGGCATCTTCGGAAAGCGTCACGTCCCAGCCATGGGCGATGCGCTGCGCTTCCGATTCGTCCAGGCCCGGTTCCAATCGCCGCGGCAGCATGCTCCCAATCGAATCAAGATACGTCGTGTAGGCATCCAATGCCTTGCGCACTTCATCAAAAGCCATCGTTATTCCTCCCCATCGAGCTTCTTGAGCAAATCCTTGACTTCCTGTTCCCCTGAATGGCCCGGCAATCCCCAGTACTGGTCCTCGCGCAGCTGACCGTCCGGATAGACCTTCCAGTAGCCCATTTGCACATACCGGGTCCACGACCGAACCATCTGGGCGAACGGAATGGTATGTATGGAATCCACCCCATAGCCATCGCCAAAATAGGTCAAATAGCCATCGCCGTAATAGGTCAATGTGTCCCCAGGTACCGGAGCATCTTTCAATGCATCAGGGTTCTGCTTTGTGCAGTGCAAAGAGATGTGAGGCTCGCCCCACAGCGTTGCGACAGGAAGTGAATAGACGTCGATGACGCTCTCTGGATCTGCCTTCCGGGACTCATCCTTCAGCACCGGGTTCTTGAGCGCGATGTCAAGTGCATCGCCGAGTGAAGGGAACGACAGGCTCGCCACGATGCCCGCATCGCCGCACCAGCTGTTCGTGCTGCTTTCCGCGGAGGCATCGCCATCATGCCACATCCACAATGCCAGCGCATCCTCCGTCAGGAACAGTCCCCTCTTCTCGGCGGCGTGGAGGGCATCTTCGCGCGTAAGCCCCGGACGAAGCCGGCGCACCACATCCGCTCCATACTCTTGCAATACATCCTGATATTCACGCAATTCCTGCGTTGTCTCTTGGAAACTCATGTTTTGCTCCTTTGCATAGCAATCCCGTAAATCTCAATATTGTCGAATCCGAAGCAAACGGATGGAAGCGACGTGAATGGACAGTGAACAGCGCTATCTCAGCCCTGTGGCACGCAGCGCAACACGCCATATGAATCCACCTCAAGCTCTCCGTCCGACACTTGGCTCCTCAGGTCTTCGAGATGCCGCTCAATCACCTGAGCCACACCCAGACCGCACGGATCAGAAAAACCAAACTCCGTTGTCTTCCGACACAGGGCGTCGAGATCTCCACGGTCCCTACAATCCACCGTGTACACCGGGTGTCCGCGATCCACCATGAACGGCACATCCCATAAGCGTGCCGGCGCGCCAGGCCCGTCCAGATCGACATACGAGACGAAATCCTTGCCTATGTCCTCGAGCATCAACGACTGCGGGTCCCCCGTCGAGGCAGCTTCCGCCACCTCACAATACGAGGCGGCGTACTCCGCGACCCGGAAAGCCACTTTCAACGACGGAAACCGCAGAGTATTGAAGAAACCACCCCGACCACCCAGACACAACGCCGGAAAATCAGCCGCGGCACCTTCCCCATCATGCCATGTCCAAATCGCCAGCGCATCCTCCGGGAGCGTCAGACCGAGTCCATGGGCGGCTTCCTGCGCCTGTGCCTCACTGAGTCCCGGCCTCAGCCGACGTGGAGAAGGGCACCCAATCGAATCCAAATACGCTGCATATGCATCCAGCGCCTTGCGTACATCACCAAATGACATTGCTATTCCTCACGTCCCAATCTCATGTTTGTGCCATCCATTCGGTTCCGCATTGCAGTCCTCATGCTCCATCGCTCTGCTTGCGGCGCTTTAACACATGCTCCCTCTCGAACTCATCGAGGTATCCGGCATACCTCTTAAATCCTGCTCTGAAACGCTCGTTGGCTTCTCGAGTGTATACTCCGTTCTTCGTCTCGAATTTGAACGGTGCGAACTTCTCTTTGACCTCCTGTTCCCCATCGTGACCAGACAGACCCCAGTACTGATTCGTCCTCAACTGGCCGTCGGGATAGACAAGCCAGTACCCCGACTTCACATTGTGGAGCCACTCGAGCAACATGTCAGTGAATATCCATCGGTGGGTATCCCGCAAGTCCCTATCTACGGAACCAAGATAGATTCCAAACTCAATCATGGACGCTTTTTCAGGTCTGATGCACTGCAACGAGATTACCGGCTCGCCCATGAGGGTCGCCACGGGAAGGAAGAACTGAGATATCTCCCGCGCTGACTTCGCTATAACCTCCGGGGCGGCGTCCAAAGGCGGAAGCATGTCCATCCCATTCAAATCAGCCCAATGACGGTATGCATCCCCGGATTGTACCCTGCGCGCGAGCGTAAGCGCATCCGCGAGCGACGGGAAGGAAAGGCCTGCGGCAATCCCCGGAAGGCCATGCCAACCGTTCGCCTCCGAATCCGCCAACGCGTCACCGTCATGCCACATCCACAACGCCAACGCATCGTCATCGAGGAACACGCCGTTGCGTTCCGCCACTCGTTCCGCCTCCTCACGTGTCAGACCGGGACGCAACCTGCGTACCACATCGGCGTCATGTTCCACAAGCAATTCCTCATACTTACCCAATGCGAACGTCGCAAAAGGAAACTCAAATTCGCTGCTAGGCATTAACCATCACACTCCTTCGCACAATCCGCCGGTGGGAATCGACATCTTCGACAGTGTCTTGGAAACGGGAAGCACAATGAATTGGTAGCCTCCCTTTATAGCAATCCCATCAGCTTCAGTATAGGTCGGTTCGGGGCAGAGTCAAGAAACAAAAGCGACATTCCAGTAAAGAGAAGGGAAAACAACAGGAGCGGAATCTGGCAAGTGTGGAATGGCGTCCACATGGCAAGCGGATGAATGCCGACAGACCCATCTTGTTCGTGCGTGTTGGCATAATGAAGCGCGTGAATTCGAACGAAACCCTGACTTTTGCACAAACCGACCTTGAATCCGAGGAGGGCACCCGCCTGCCCGCCGCGGTGTTCTGGGACATGGACGGCACGCTCATCGACTCCGAGCCCTACTGGGCCGATGGCGAGCGCTATGTGATCGAGAAGCACGGCGGCCAGTGGAACGACGATGTGCCGCTTCGCGCGCGCGGCCAGTCCACGCCTCGCCTGCTGGAGATCTTGAAGGAATACATCAGCGAGCCGGTGGATACCGAGGTGCTGCGCTGCGAGATCATCGGCTATGTGATCGGCCGCGAGAAGGAAACCCCGTGCTGGACGACCGGCTCGCTGGAGCTGCTGCGCAAGCTCGCCGCCGCCGGCATCCCGAATGTCATTGTCTCCGCTTCCCCGCGCGCCATGGTGCGCAACATGGTGGAGCAGGCTCCCGAGGGCGCATTCGTCGGCTATGTGTGTGGCGAGGATGGCCTTGCCGCCAAGCCGGACCCGGCACCGTACCTTCGTGCCGCTGAGATCGTGAACGCCAACCCGCAGGACTGCCTCGTGTTCGAGGATTCCAAGGTGGGCTTGGAGTCTGGCGGCGCCAGCGGCGCAACGGTGGTCGCCATCACGGGTTTCACCCCGGAGGGCGTGGTGTTCGATGGTCCGCAGGTGACCAATATCAAGGACTACACCGGCCTTGAGCTGGACGATTTGGCGAACTTCATGGAGCTGGGCTCCATCGAACGCTAGTTGCCGCAGCCAATATGCAATAGGCTGCCTTCGCTTGGATTTGGGCGGAGGCAGCCTTTTTGTTTGCCTTTACTTGCCTGTATGTGATCGGTATTTAACCGGTCTGCCCGTTCCGGTCTGCCTGTTGATTCATTGGCGCCGGCTCACTCCCCGGTGCCGGAGACATCGGTTCGGGCGGCGCTGGCTTCCTGCCGTATCACGTCGAGGGCGGCGTTGAAAGCGTCGGAGGTCCAGGACGCGCCGGCAACCTTGTCCACGGACAGATCCTTGAGGGGCTTGCCTTTCACCACGCCTCCGATCGCGGCGATGAAGTCATCCTGATGGCCTTCCGACACGGATGTGAAGGCATGCCCCACCACCTGCACGTCCGTCACCTGGCTGGCGGCGACGGTGATTGACACGTCGATGCTGTCTTCCCCCACGGGTCCGTACGTGGCGCTGGACTTGTAAGTGCCGTCGGCGTAATCGCCAGTGTCGGCGGTGGTGGCGGCCGAACCCGAGGCGCTGGCGGCGTTGGGAGTGGACTTCCAGCCGGCGGAATCATCGGAACCGTTGCCTGATGAGGATTCCTCACTGCCCGCATACTCGTCGTCGGCAGGCACCGCCTTTGGTTCGCCGCATCCGGCAAGCGAGGGAACGCCCAAGGCAATCACCGCGCCAAGGGCTGCGACTGCCTTGCGCATCGGCGTTTTCGACGGCGCCTTTGACACAGTGCTTGACGCAGCGCTTGACACAGCCTCTGACGCAGCCTCTGACGGAATCGTGGAGTCAACCGCGCGGTCATCCAGTGCATCATCGCCAACCGCATCATCGCCAACCGCATCATCGCCGAGCGCATTGCTGCCGCCGGTCTTCGCGGCTTTCGTCGGATCATCGAATCCTTCGGGTATCGACGCGGCACCGGGTTCATGCGCACCGCTGTATGCCGGACGCCCGCCCATGGCTTCATACCGCCGCTTCGCCTCGTCATCATTCCACTTCTCGCCGGCGAGCACACCATGGTTGAGCATGATCTCACGCTGCGCGCAGGATGCGACGAGCGCATCATGCGTGACCACAATGATTGTGGTGCCTTGCTCATGCAGTTCGCGGAAGAGCCTGAGCACGATCTTCTCATTCGCCTCGTCCAGATTGCCGGTGGGTTCATCCGCCAGGATGATCTGCGGGCAGTTGATGAGGGCGCGGGCGATGCACACGCGCTGCTGCTCGCCGCCGGACAGCTGGCTGGGAAGATGCTTGGCACGGTCGGCCAGCCCCACCTTGCGCAGCGCGTCCATCGCCTGCTTCTCATCGACCACCGAATGGTAGTACTGCGCGACCATCACGTTTTCAAGCGCCGTGAGATACGGCACGAGGTAGAACTTCTGGAACACAAGCCCGACGACGTTCTTGCGCACCTGCGCCATCTGCGACTCGCCCATGTCGGCAAGCTGCCGTCCCTCGATGGTGACGGTGCCGGACGTGGGGGCGTCCATGCAACCGATGATGTTCATCAGCGTCGTCTTGCCTGAGCCGGACGAACCGACGATGGCGAGCCACTGGCCGCGTGGCACGGTGAGGCTCAGATCATCGACGGCGCGCAGGCTGCCGTAGACCTTCGACACGTGGTCGAGGCGCAGCACCATGCCGTCGGCCGCCTGGGCGGATTCCTGTCGGACGGTTTTCTGCTGGGCGGATTGCTGTCGGACGGATTGCGTCGTCGTGTCCGTCTTGCTTGAAACCGCGAGCGCATCCGCGCGGGACGCCGCTTTCTTTCTCCACATCATGATTGCTCCTGTCGCTCCTTGCCGATCGCCCATCGCCCCATGGAATCGATGGGGCGATCGCGCCTGTTGGTTGTTCCTTATTGGATGTCGTATTGGGTTGCAGTGTTGGGTTGCCGTTCTTCCGCGTCGCGCCCTGAGCCACGTAGCGCCACAGACCACGCAGCGCTACAGGTCACTCAGCGCTATAAGTCACTCTTCGCGCAGCACCACCGCCGGATCGATGCGCGACGCCCGGTGCACGGGCCCGACGGACGCCACCACCGTCACCGCCACGGTCACCGCAGCCGACGCCAGCGCCAGCACCCAGTGGAATCCCACGGACTTGCCGAAGACCTGGGTGGCGAGCACGGTGGCGACCGCATAGCCGACGGCGATGCCGAGCACCGATCCTGCGAGCCCATACAGCGCGGATTGGGCGTAGAACTCGCGGGCAATCGACTGCGCGGAGGCGCCCAATGCCTTGCGCAGGCCGATTTCGTTGCGCCGCTGCGAGACGATCGATGTGACGGTCGTCGCCACGCCGATGAGGGTGAGCACGAGCACGACGAGCGACACGATCCAAAACAGCGTGTTGAGCATCGTGATGATGCGCTGGTTCGCGGCGGAGATGCGGCTCACCTTCTGCGCGGTCACATGCCATTGCGCCGAATGCGCGTTGATGGACGAGACCAACGCATCGAGGCCGTCGGCGTCAAGGCTGGAGGCGAACTCCACGGCGTCGGCGCCGCGCTCGGTGCCGCTCAGCTGCTCGACGAGCGCCATGTCGGCGTAGATCATCGAATCCTCTTCGCCGCCGGTGTCGATGATGCCGCACACGCGGAACGATTCGCCACTGGTATCCATGATGTCGCTGGACGCATGCGACGCCGCGGACGATGAGGCAGAAGCCGAGGCAGAGGCAGAATCCGAGGCCTGCGAGGCGGAATCCGAATCATCGTCGGAATCGCCTCGGTATGACATCGTCAGCGACGAGCCGACCTGCAGGTTCATCGCATCCGCGATGTCACGGCCCACCATGATGTTCTTGGTGTCCCCGGATGCCGGCCAATCCCCTTCCACCGTCCAATGCTGGTCAAGCACACGGGTGTCGGCGGGGTTCATGCCGGCGATGATGTACGAAGCCGCATGCACGCGCACGTTCTCATAGCGGTATTCGGCGTGATTCTCCTGCCCGGCGGCATCCACCGCAGCGATCACCTCGTTGAGCGTGGCGGAATCCATGCCCTGCGCATCCGACACCGTGCTGGACGAAGCAGCGCCCTCCGATGCGCCTGCCGACAAGGTGCTCGACGCGGTACTCGACACTGCGGTGCTCGACACCACGAGGTTCGCGCCATACGAGCGGAATTCCTCCGACATCTGCCGCGGCACCTCCAGGCACACCACGGTGAGGCAAAACAGCGTCGCGGCGCCCACGAGCGACGCCAGCACCGCCATCACCGCGCGCGAGCGCCGGCGGAACATCGCGCCCCACAGCATGGTGAAAAACATGCGGCGGTTCGCGGCATTGCTGTTGTTGTTGCTATCACCTGTCATGAAGCACCTCCGCGGGATGAAGCTTGAGAATGGACGCCAGCGACGCAAGAGAGGCGACGAGCACGGCGACGGTGAGCAGCACAGCCACCAGCACGAACACCATCGGCCGCATGGAAATCGACGTGCCGAACACCACGTGCCCGATCAGCTGCGCCATCGCCGACCCCACGCCGGCGCCCACCACGGCGCCGATGAGCGACACTGCGGCGGTCTCGCCTAGCACGAGGCGGCACACCTCGCCGTTGCGAGCGCCCACCGCCTTGAGCAATGCCAGTTGGGCGGAGCGTTCCGCGATGGAGGCTGCCATGAGGTTGGCGACGGCGATGACGGCGGCGATGAGCGTGAGCACGGTCATGACGATCATGACGGCTTGTGTCTTGCTCAGCACCGTGCCTTCGAGCGCCTGCACCTGCCGCACTTGTTTGGCGACGGCGCCGGGGATCACTTCTTCGATCTGGTAGGCGATGGACGAGGCGTAGGCGGTGCAATACCAGGTTTCCCAGTCTTCTTGCGATAGTCCCAGCGGGTCCTTGGCGGCGCGGCGGGCGAGGTCGTTGTCGGGGGTGGTGAGCGCCTTGACTTCGATTTCGTCGATGTCGTCGGTCAGGCCGCTCACGTCCTGCACGATGGCCGATGGCACGTAGAGGGCTGTGTCGTCATCGTCGCCGGATTCGTAGATGCCGGTGATGGTGAGCGTGCGGGAGGGGTGGGTGGAGTCGGCGCCGTCCGCCAGGGTGAGGGTGTCGCCGACGCTGACGCCCAGTTGTTGGGCGAGCGTGGAGCCGACCATCGTTTCGTCGGCGTCGTCGGACGCCCACTGCCCGGTCACCTTCCACCAGCTGCGCATGTCCTTGACGCCGGTGGTGGTGGATTCGCCGGTGGAGGATTGCACGGTCTTGTGGAACCATGTGCCTACGGTCTCCGTGTCGTGCGCGGTTTTCCCTGTGGAGGTGGTGACCTCGAGATGGCGGTGGAGTTCGGGGGCAAACGCCGTGATGTTATAGGACCAGAAGATGGTCTTGATCTTGCTGGCGTCGCTTTCGTGGAGGAATTCGGTGGAGTCCGTCGAGCCGGCGGTGGAACCGTACAGGTTCGAGACAACCGCCTGCGACTTGGGTTGGACGACGATGTTGCTGCCGTATGTGGACAGTTCGGCGTTGAGCTTGTCACCGACGTCGAACACGACGCCGAGCATCGTCACCGACACGGCCGCCGACAGGCATACCGTGAGCGCGATGAGCGCACGCCGTCCCATCTGGTGGTGCAGCGACTGCCTGATCATTCTTAGGAAGAACATGCGAGTCTCCTTGGTGCGCCGCGGTCAGCGGAAGTTGCTCGACAGCGCGTCGAGCGTGGATGCCTGGATGGTGATGGCGCCGTCGCCGGACGTGTAGTCGAATGGGATGGGGTTGCATCCGCCGCTGAATCCGATGGTCGCCAGGTTGATGGCGACGCCGCAGCGTTTGCAGATGATCTTGCCGTCCTTTTCGTAGTAGCCGGCGTCACCGCAGTTGGCGCAGGCGTCCAGGCCGATTCCGTAGGCGGAGCCGTTTTTCTTGATGATGATGAAGCGCATGACGGTGCCGTCGGCGGCGGTGTATTTGAAGCGGTGCAGGTGGCCGTCGGAGACCTGCGCGTAGGTGATGGTGATGGTGCCGTCGCTCATCGAATACGCTTCCGGCGGGGATAGTGTGATGGTTTCTTGCGTCTTGGCGACGCCGTATGTGAGGGTGACGGTGATGCCGACCACCATGACGAGGCTCCAGATGGCGGCGGCGATGGCATGGCGGCGGTATTTGAGGCGCATGCGCACGACGGCGGCGTTGGGCTCGCTGTCCATGGCGTAGACGACGGGCATGCCGGGCAGGAACCGGAAGTCCCGGCCGGAGATGGGCGCGGTGGGTTTCATGCGCATGCCGTAGACGATGCTCATCACGATGAGCACGAGGAACACCGCTGCCTCGCCGATGGTGAACCATGTGGAATGGTTGACCAGTTGCACGAGCACCCGGAACGACGTGCCGCGCAGGCGGATGCGGCGCACGGATTGGAGCACCTTGGCAAGGTCGACCGCATGCTCGGCGAGCACGAGGGCTTCGAGCAGCAGCGCCACGAGCACGAAGCTCCATCTGGGCAGCGTGCCGCGCATCGTGCGAAATATCGCGGCGGCAATGACCGACAGGGCGATGCCCAGCACGAAGCCGAGCGCGCGCAGCAGCATCTCGGAGGTGAACACCGGTTCGCCGGGAACAATGAAGTTCGTCAGCTGCAGCACCACGCCGGGCAGCGCGCGGAACGCCATCATGGCGATTGCGCATGCCGCCGCCGCGTTGCACAGCGCATACCTGCGCGTGCCGGGGCGTGCGGCGGCGCCGGCGATGATGGCGGCGAACCCCAGCAGGTCACACACCACGCAGGCGATGAGCGTAGGCACGTTCACGGCGGTGCGCTGGGTGATGATGCCCGTGCCGCGCAATGCCGCGAAGACGATCGCCGCCGTGATGCCCAGGACCAGTCCCCCGGTGCGCAGCCGGGCGCTGCGCGCCTTGACGACGCCCTCCCCTTCGGGCAGCAGGACGGACATGACCATGACAACGAGCGCCGTGGCCAGCGTGCCTTCGCAGGCTTGGATGAATTGGACGAGCATGAAGTGCCTTCCCTGATGCGGCGCGTGGCGCGCACGGCCGTGTTCGTTGCTTTCTCACGCCTCGAGCCCCGTGGAAGTCACAGCTCTTCCGCGGGGCTTGAGGCACAGGCTTTCGTGAATGGGGCTACCGGCTGCCGCCGGGTCGCCTTGCCATCCAACGGGGTTTCTTATTCAACTGGGCTTGCAACTGGGCTTACCGTTCGACCGGACTTACCATTCGACCGGCGTGTAGTTCCAATCGGTCCAGCTGACCACAATCGGATCGGTCCAGAAGTGGCCGGTCACGCCGGTCTCGGAATCGGTGTGGAGCATCCAACCGTTCTCGGCGGGCGAATGGATCGTCAGCTTGAGCGTGTAGCTGCCCGCCTGGTCGAGCTTGACATTGCCGCCATAGTGCGGACCGTCGGAGGCGTTCATCTGCATGAACGTGCCGGACGTCGCGGTGGAGCCGTCGGCGTTGTTGATGATCTCGTATTCGATCGTGCAGTCAGGCACGAAGTCGCCGGTGGCGTAACCCAGGTTGTTGTCGGCGAGGGCGTGCACGTCCGCCTCGAGGTGGAAGCTCGCCTCAGCGGCGGACAGGCCCATGCCGGAAGGCTCCATGTCGACGGGCTGGAAGTACACGGCGCCGATGTTGAGCGGGCCGGACTGGACGTCGTCGCCGATCGGGATCTCTTCAAAGCCGGCGGAATCGCTCGACGAATCGGACGACGAGCTGGATGCGGAATCAGAAGCGGATGCCGTGGATGCCGCCGAGCTCGAGGAAGCCGAGGACGTGCCGCAGGCGGCGGTTCCCAGCGTCATGATGAGCGCAAGCGCCGCGAGCGATGCCATGTGCTTCTTGTTCATCTGTTTCTTTCTCCTTGTGTGGGGTTAGTGGTGTGAATGGAAACGGTGAGCGACGAATCGCCACCACGTCTTGAGTTCTTCAGCGCCGTCAGCGCTGCCAGTACTTTCAGCACCTTCACTGAAGGGCGCTATCGGCCGCCTCGGCGTCCTTCGCCGGCTGCACGGATTCCTCGGCAGGCTGCCCGGACTCTTTTGCAGGTTCCGCGGATTCATCCGCAATCTGCTCGGGTCCCTTCGCAGGCTGTGTGGTTTCCTCGGTGCGGCGAGCGGCCTCCTCGCGGCGGCGCTTAACGGTCGAAACCGTGAACAGCACTGCGACGATCACCAGCATGACCGCTTGGAACGCCACGGTCTGCACGTAGGGGTAGATGCCGAGGAAGTCGTTCGTAGGCCATGTAGGCATGAACGTGCCGTCGAACACATCCGCCTCGATCAGCTCATGCAAGCCGCCGCCTGCGAACACGACGACCATGAGCGCCATGAACAGGCTGGTGATGAAGAAGAACGGGCCAATCGGAATCTTCACCGACGTGAAGCGGATGAGCAGGAACACGATGACAAGCACCACGGCCGCCGCGATGGCGCCATGCCAGATCTGCGACTCACTGCCCGCCGCCATGCCCAGCAACGCCTGATAGAACAGCACGGTCTCGGCGCCTTCGCGGAACACCGCGAGGAACGACAGCAGCGCCAGCGACAGCACGCTTCCGGCGGCGACGCTCGCCTCCGTCTTCGTGCGCACGTAACGGTTCCACGATTCGACCGACGACTTGGAGAGCATCCAGTTGCCGGTGAACAGCAACATGAGCATTGCCGCGAGCGCCGTCCATCCTTCCACGAGCTCCTGGTTGGCGCCGGACGCGCCGTAGACGACGTTGAGCACGACCGCCATGATTCCCGACGCCGCCAAGCCCAGCAGGATGCCCAGGTAGATGAACTTCACCGCGGGCTTGTTGCCGGTCTTGATGAGGTAGGCGATGATGGCGGCGACCACGAGAATCGCCTCGAGGCCTTCGCGCAGGAGGATGAGGAACGCCTGGCCGAACGACGAGTTGAAGAATTTCTTGACGGGGTTGACGTTCGATGCGGCGCCGCCGTCGAGGATCCCCGCGTCCTCGGTGAGCATGGACTTGAGCTGTTCGACGTCCTGCTCGGTCTGCGTGAGGCTGGCGCCGGTGGTGCCGACCATGTCTTTGCGGCAGGTCTTGAACTGGTTTTCGACGAGGGAGACGCGGGCGCCGCTGATGGCGTTCATCACGGTTTTCTCGAAGCCAAGCTTCTCGTAATACTGGTAGTACGCGGTGTTCACGAGGTCGGAGCCCGCGCGGCCGTCACCGGCCTGCGTCTTGGCGATCGCCTGGTCGAGGATGTCGGTCATTTCGGCTGCCACGTCGCTCCACGTGCGGTCACCGCGCCCTTCGTTGACGCGTTTCTTGTTGGCGTCGAGAGTCTGGCGTTCGGATTGGATCTGCGTGGTGCGCTGGGAGGCGTAGGTGCGCGGGTCGGCGACGGAGGAATCGGCGTCGAGGGCGGCGGCGCTGGCGTTGACGGACGCTTCGAGGGCGGCGCGCTGGGCTGCGAGGTCGGTGTCCGCGCCATCCTTGAGCGTCAGCTGGGTGAACGCGGTGAATGCAGCGCTTTGCTGCGCGTAGGCGTCCGGGTCCTTGATGGAGATCGCGTTGGCGAGGTTGGATGCGACGTAGACCTGGTTGTTGGCGCGCTGGGCGGCGGAACGTGCACCCGCCTTGTCGCCGTTCGTATAGTCGGAGACGGCTTCGTCCAGCTGGTCGGCCACTCGCCCGGCGATCTGGGTCCACGAGTCCGCGTCCGTAGCCTCTGTGTAAATGGTGCTGGCGCTTGCCGAATCCGACGAGGATGCGGATTGGGTTGACGAGGAAGAACTGCTGGTGTCTGCCATTGCGAGATCTGCGGCGGGAACAACGAACGCTGCCATGCACATGAGGGCAAGCACCAGCAGTGAGTGGAAGAAACGCATCCAAGGCTTCACATATGCGAGGCGCGGTCCAGGCACCGCTCCGGCGGCCGGGGGTGTGACGAAAGGTCCCCGATGTGCCGAAGGCTGCGGCTGCTGCCGTGCCGTGGACTGTTCTGGCATGATGTGCATGGACATGCCGTGCGCCTCGCTTTCCGTTGTGCGTTTCCGAGAATGAAATTTACGGAAGGCGAAAATGAAAAAACAGTCTTGTTTTTCAAATTTTTCCGTCATACAATCACGCGCACGAACGCGGGCGCACTCCCCTGCGCCACCCTTCGACCGCCCGTCATCACAAGGAGACGAAACCGTTGCAATCACAGCCTTTGAGCACGCGCCTGCCGTTCATCACGACCATGCCGAAGGCAGTGGGGACCGGCATCATCATCCAGTCCGGGGAGCCTTTCGACGAGGAACTGGAGCGTTCACTATGTGAGACGGTCTCGAATTTTGAATCGGCATTCAGCAGATTTTCCGCCACGTCGAAGGTGGGCATGATAGCTCGCAGTGACTTCGGAGGCATCGGCGGCAGCAGCTGTGATATCGCCGGCAGCGTCGGTGGCATCGATGGCATCGGCGGCAACGCCGTGACAACGGCAGAACGTGGCAAGGCGCGCATGATCGCATTCCCCGAATATGCCGCCGCGCTGTTCGACATCTACGACACCTTCCATGCCGCCACCGGCGGGGCGTTCGACCCATGCGTCGCCTCCGACCTCGTGCGGCTGGGCTACGGCCCCGACCTTGCCATTGGTGCACACGCGAATTCTGCGGGCGCAATCTCCATGGGTTCCCCGGGTTCGGCGAGCGCCACGGGTCCCACGGGTTCCGCTGGTCCCACAGGCTTCACAAACCCCTCGGGTTTCAGGGACTCCGCAACGGCCGCGCCGCGCTGGGGACGCGACGTGACGCACGAGGGCCCCGTGCTCATCCTGCTCGGGACGGCAGTGAACGGCGTGAGCCTTGACTTCGGCGCGGCGGGCAAAGGGTTCCTCGTCGACCTGCTGTCCCGGCAGATTGCAGGGCGGATGCCCGGATGCGATTATGTGATCGACGCCGGCGGCGACATGTACACCACCGTGGACATCACCGTGGCGATGGAAAGCCCGTGGGACGACACCGAGGCCGTCGGCGTGGTGCAGCTGCCAGCCGGCAGCGCGCTGTGCGCAAGCTCCCCCAGCCGGCGCCATTGGACGGTCGGCGACAGCCTGCAGCAGGTCCATCACCTTCTGGACGCCCTCACCGGCGAGCCCGTGCGCACCGTCGCCGCGAGCTGGTGCATGGTGCCCGGCGGGAGCACCGACTGGCCGACGGGCTGGTGCGACGCCCAGTCCACCGCCGCATTCCTGGGACTGACGCACGGGTTCCCCTTTGCGCGCATCATGAGCGACGGCAGCGCACAGGTCTCGCCCCGCTTCCCTGCCCGGCTCCACTACCAAAACTGATTCAACGCCTGATCCGGCACCTGCCCGGACTCCCAATCCAACACCTGACCCGACGCCCAATCCAACAGCCAAACCAACCGCCAAACCAACCGCCATCCCCGCGCCCGACTTGACACCCGACCTGTCACCCGACCGACGGTGACCTCACGTTGTGACCGACCGGTGCGGCACACGCGGTAATAATGGTGGTATTGCGCAGGCATCGGCATCGCCGGCCCGCGCGCACGTCTTCGACCAGCCCAAGGAGGCAGCATGACCGATTTCCATTCATCAGGCGCACCGGGACCTGTCGCACCCCAAGCGCCCTCGGGCAGCGTCTACGGCAGCTACGCCGCCTACCTGCCGCGCGTCATGGACATGCTCGTCACACACATCGAGGATTTCGACCGGGCGACGCGCCAACGCACAGGCGAAGGCGCCTACGAGCATTTCAACCATCGCATCAAGTCGGAATCGAGCATGCGTGAGAAATGCGAGCGCAAGGGGCTTCCCGCCACGCCGGTCTCCGCCTTGCATGACATCCACGACGCCATCGGCTGCCGCATCGTGTGCAGTTTCGTCGACGACATCTACGCGCTGGTGCGCCACATCCGCACGCGCCCGGAGTTCGAGGTGATCGAAGAGAAGGATTACGTGCGCCACCCCAAGCCGAACGGCTACCGCAGCTATCACATGATCGTCTCAATCGCCACGCCGTTCCCCGACCCCACGGGGGCGACGCCCGGCCACTATCCCGCCGAGATCCAGCTGCGCACGATCGCCATGGATTCGTGGGCGGCGTTGGAGCACCAGGTCAAATACAAGAAGGACTTGGGGGCGGCGAACGTGCAGATCGTTACGGCGGAGCTCAAGCGCTGCGCCGATGAACTGGCGTCATGCGACCTGCAGATGCAGACGATCCGCAACCTGATTGCCGAAGACAACGGCGGCATGGATGACGGCATGGATGACGACGGCGCGGCGGCGCGCCAGCCCAAGGAGGCATGACATGAGAATTCTCATTGCAGAGGACGAGCAGGAACTGGCACGCGCCGAAGCCACAATTCTCAAGCTCAACGGATATGACGTGGACGTGGCGCAGGACGGCGCGGAGGCCGTGGACCGGGTGAAGTCCGCCAATTATGACGTGATCGTGCTCGACGTGATGATGCCGCGCGTGGATGGCATCGAGGCGTTGCGGCAGATTCGCGGCATGGGGGTCACCACGCCCGTCATCATGCTCACCGCCAAGGCGGAGGTGGATGACCGCGTCACCGGGCTTGACGCGGGCGCCGACGACTACCTGACCAAGCCGTTCGCCATGAAGGAGCTACTGGCTCGCATCCGTTCGCAAGCGCGGCGCGCCACGAGCTTCACCCCCACGCAGCTCAATTTCGCCGGTCTCACGCTCGACGTGAGCGAGCAGCAGATCAGTTCGGAAAACACGATGCGGCTTTCCGCGCGCGAGACGAAACTGCTTGAGCTGCTCATGCTCAACCCCGACAAGGAGTTGTCCACGCAGACAATATTCGAGCATGTGTGGGCGGATGACCCGCAGGCGACAAGCGAACTGGTGTATGTGTATGTGTCGTATCTGCGTTCCAAGCTCGCCGCCGTGAGTGGCAGCGTCGCGATCGCCGGCGAGCGCGGCGGCAGCTACCGTCTGGTACAGACCGACGATGCGAGCGGTACAAGCGGAGCGGACGGCGACGGCGCGCTCTCCTCAGGCAAGGACGGGCGCTCATGAGCGCGTGGAGCGTGCGCCGCGCCAAGCGCAGGGAGCGCGTGAGCCGGCGCATCGAGGACGAGGAGAAGCTGGGCAACACCGAAATCGGCAGGCTGCGCCATCGTTTCATCCGCATCGCGATGATCGCCATTTCGGTGATCCTGCTTTTCATACTCATCATCATCAACGGCACGATGGGCGTAATCATCAACATCAATCTCAACCGCTCCCTGATACGCATCGCCGGCGAGCAGCCCGACGGCTACTACACGCAGGCGGACGAGGGTGCGCTGCAATCGCTGGGCGCGCAGCTCATGCCCAACGTGCGCATCACGTCGGTGGATTACTACGTGCTGACCGTCGACCCCAACGGCACGGTGCTGAGCACCGACGCGCACACGATGTCGGAGTTGACTGCCGTGCAGGAGGCCGACATGGTCTCCCTGACCGTGCTGCACAATCCCACCCTCGAGCCAGGGCGCACGGTGAAGTTCTCGTATGCCGGTGAAAGCTATGCCGCCCGGGTGGTCGACAAGGAGGCGCAGACGCAGGCGAAGGCCGAAGCCAGCGCAGGAGCCTCCGCGTCAGCCTCGTCGGCGGCATCAGCGTCGTCATCATCGGAATCATCTCCTTCGGCGTCAGCATCATCATCCTCTGAATCGTCCTCGGCATCGGCGTCGGAGCCGGCAGCGGGGTCATCGTCATCCTCGACCTCGGTGTCTGCCGCGCCGTCGCAGTCATCCTCATCATCACCGTCAGCCGCGTCATCCTCGCAAACCTCGTCAGCCGCGTCATCGCAGTCATCACCGTCATCACCATCAACGCGGTCATCGCGGTCATCCGCCTCCGAATCGGCCTCCCCCGCGCCCTCGCCCACCTCGAGCGCCTACAACGCCGACAACGACGCATCCGTCCAGGACGGCACGATTGACATCGTGTTCCTCAACTACACGGAGGTTCACAACTGGCAGCGTCAGTTGCTCGACATGTCGGTCATCATCGCGTTCCTCTCGGTGTTCGTCTTCTGGCTTGTCGTGGTGAGCCTGTCGCGCCGCGCCGTGGAGCCCAGCATCAAGACGCTCCAGACGCAGAAGCGGTTCATCACCAACGCCTCGCACGAGCTCAAGACGCCTGTCTCCATCATCAGCGCAGACGCCGAGGTACTCGAGGCGGTGAACGGCGAGAACGAGTGGACCCGCAGCATCATCAACCAGTCCAAGCGCCTCAATGACCTGATTTCGGCGCTGGTGAGCCTGACCAAGGCCGAGGAGAACGAGAAATTCCATCTGGCGGACGTCGACATGACCCAGCTGGCGACGAAAGCGGCGCAGGACTTCGCGCCCGTCATCCAGCAAGCCGGCAAGACGCTGCAGACACACATCCAGGATGATGTGCACGCGCAGGCCGAGCTGCGTTCCATCACCGAGGTGCTCAACATACTGCTTGACAACAGCGCCAAGTATTGCGATGACGGGGGCATGGTCGACATCACCCTCGCGCCCCGCCAGGGCATACGCGGCGGCGTGGCGCTCACCGTTTCGAACGACTACAAGGATGGCGCCGGACAGGACTACAGCCGCTTCTTCGAACGCTTCTACCGGGCGGACGAATCGCACAACTCCGGCAAGCAGGGGTTCGGCATCGGCTTGGCGATGGCGCAGGAGCTCGTCACGCGCATGAACGGCACAGTGGACGCGTCCTGGCATGACGGGCGCATCAGCTTCACCGTGAACCTGCGCTGACCCGCGGCGCTGCGCAGGGCATCCGAACCCGCGCAGCGGCGTCGAAATTCAAGCGGAAACGCAGCATGAGGGCGCGTCACGCTACGAAACTGAAACGTCAACGCTTAGAATGTAGAGCAGACCGGCGCAGACGCCGTCACCACCAGTCCTCACAGCAATTCCTCACAAGGAGAGCACCATGAGCGTCATCAGCGTGTTCATCGCAAGTCCAGAAGGCGGCAACGGCCGCAACGTCGTGGCAAACGGCGTGGCGAGCGTCCTTTCGCACAGCTACAAGACGCAGATCTACCGCCCCGCCACCGACCCGGGCGAAAAATTCACCGCCGTGCTGCTGCGCACCGCCGGATCCAAGATCTCGGCGAAGCAGGCCACCGCGACGACCTCCGACGCGGTGCGCGCCAACCAGACGCTGGCGCGCGGCGACGTGGCGCGCGGCTACCACACGTTCTGCGACGCGACGCAACCCGAAGCGTGCGTGCTCGTGGGACGCGACGCCTCCCGCATCGCCGAACCCGAGGCTGCGGTCATGGACGCGCGCTTCGCGGCGGACACGCAGTCGGTCGTCATGCTCGCCGTGTGCACGCTGCAGCGCGACGCCGGGCAGCTGCGCGCCACCGTGCTCGCCTACCGCGACCTGTATGCCCGCAACGGCGTGCCCCTCGCCGGGGTGTTCGTCACCGGCTGCAAACCCAACAAGGAGGCGCAGAGCCTCGACGTCCTTTCCGACCTCAAGGTGCCGGTGTGGACGCTGCCGCCAATGGATTGCACGAACGACGAGGAAGCCGCCTGCAGCCTGCCGGTCTTCCACGACCATGCCCCGGCACACGAAGTGCTCGCCGCCTGCCAGGCCAAGCGTGACCTGCCCGTGACGCCATACTTCTTCCAAAACGACCTCATCGCCCGCGCCCGCCGCCACCACAGCACCATCGTGGTTCCCGAAAGCCTGGAGCCGCGCATGCTGCGCGCCGCCAACTACCTGCTCGAACGCGACGTGGTCGACATCCTCTTCGTCGGCGAACGCGACGAAATCCTTGCCGCCGGCGCCGACATGGGACTGGAGCATCTGGAGATGGCCAAGTTCCACTCCCTCCACGACGAGCGCCTGCTCGTGCCGATGGTGGACGAGCTCGTGCGCCTGCGCAGCAAGAAAGGCATGACGGAGCAGAAGGCGCGCGAAACGCTCAAGGACCCCACGTATTTCGGCACGATGCTCGTGCAGCTCGACCAGGCGGACGGCTTGGTCTCCGGTTCCATCAACTCCACCGCCAACACCGTGCGCCCCGCGCTGCAGGTGATCAAGACAGCCCCGGGCGCCTCGATGGTCTCCGGCGCGTTCCTCATGTGCCTGCCCACGCATGTGGCGGTGTTCGCCGACTGCGCCATCACGCCCAACCCCACCGCCGAGCAGCTGGCGGACATCGCCCTGCAGTCCGCCGCCACGGCACGCGCCTTCGGCATCGATCCGCGCGTGGGCATGCTCTCCTACTCCACCCTCGGCTCAGGCAAGGGACCGGACGTGGACCTGGTGACCGAAGCCACCCGGATCGTGCATGAAAAGGAGCCCGACCTCGCCGCCGTGGGCCCCATCCAGTTCGACGCCGCATGGTCGCCCGACGTTGCGGCGACGAAGGCACCGGGCAACGACGTGGCGGGGCATGTGAACGTGTTCGTGTTCCCCGACCTGTCGGCGGGCAACATCGGATACAAGGCCGTGCAACGCTCCTCGGGCGCCGTCGCCATCGGCCCGGTGCTCCAAGGCCTGCGCCGGCCGGTCAACGACCTGTCGCGTGGCGCGACCGTGCCGGACATCATCAACACCATCGCGCTCACCGCGGTGTGCGCGCACCAGTGAACGCCGCCGCCCCTGTACCGTGCGCGGGGTAACCTAACACGTGGAAAGCACCATTTCCCAATAATCTGATGGAGGAATCCAACAATGGCGAAAACCGCTCTTGTCATCAACTCGGGCTCCAGCTCGATCAAGTACCAGCTCGTAGACCTTGATTCCCAGGAGGGCATCGTCTCCGGCCTCGTCGAGAAGATCGGCGAAGCGGGCGACGGCCACTACGTGTACAAGTACAACGGCGAGAAGCATGAGCTCGAGGAGCCGATCCCGGATCACGAGACCGGTCTCAAGCGCGTCCTCGGCTTCTTCAAGGAATTCGGCCCCGACCTCAAGAACGCCGGCATCGTTGCCGTCGGCCACCGCGTGGTCCAGGGCGGATCCGTGTTCCCCAAGCCCGCTTTCGTCAACGCCAAGACCATCCAGCAGGTCAAGGACCTCGCCGTCCTCGCCCCGCTGCACAACGGCCCGGAGGCCATCGGCGCCGAAGTCATGCTCAAGCTCCTGCCGGACGTGCCGCAGGCATTCGTATTCGACAGCTCCTACTTCTTCCAGCTTCCTGAGGAAGCCAGCACCTACGCTCTCAACAAGCAGGTCGCCGAGGAGTATCACATCCGCCGCTACGGCGCCCACGGCACCTCCCACGAGTACGTGGGCGGCCTCGTGCCCGCTCTCATCGGCAAGCCTGCCGAAGGCCTCAAGCAGATCGTGCTGCACGTGGGCAACGGCGCTTCCGCTTCCGCCCAGATCTCGGGCAAGCCGATCGACACCTCCATGGGCCTGACCCCGCTCGAGGGTCTCGTGATGGGCGGCCGCACCGGCGACATCGACCCGGCCGCGGTGTTCCACCTCATCCGCAACGCACACATGGACGTTGACCAGCTCGACGAGCTGTTCAACAAGAAGTCCGGCCTCGCCGGCCTGTGCGGCCACTCCGACATGCGCGAAGTGCACGCCCTCGTGGCGGAAGGCGACAAGGACGCCAAGCTCGCCCTCGACGTGTACGTGCACCGCATCATCAAGTACATCGGCGACTTCACCGCTCAGATGGGCGGCGTGGACGCCATCACCTTCACCGCTGGCGTGGGTGAGAACGACGACATCGTGCGCAAGATGGTGTGCGACCGCCTCGCTCCGTTCGGCGTGAAGATCGACGAAGAGAAGAACGCAACCCGTTCCAAGGATCCTCGCATCATCTCCACCCCGGATTCCTCCGTGTTCATCTGCGTGATCCCGACGAACGAAGAGCTCGCCATCGCGCAGAAGGTCACCGCCCTGGCCGAGGCCGGCGTGGACTCCTACGGCAACAAGGTCGGCGAGTAGGTCGAAGGCACGGTCGCGGTAGGCCGCTGGCCGTGGCCGCAGACCGCAGACCGCAGACCGCTGGCCGTGAGACCACAGTTTGCTGGTCGACGTGGTTTTCAGCGTCCGACGACGTTGAAAACCACAAATGATTCGGCAGCACCGAACGAACTCAAGGGGCCGGTTCCCTCCACGGGACCGGCCCCTTTTGTATACCCCATGATTCCCGTCAGCGCATCGCGCAGGCATGGCGCAGGCACGGCACAGGCAAACGAAATGATACGGTTCGTCGCCGAAAACGGAGGACACAACCTCCTAGAACAGGTTCCAAACTTCCGTCTTCGGCGACATATCAATGGGTCGCCGAAGACGGAAGTTAACCGGCCGATCCAACCCCGCCAAACCTCCACCATCGGCGACACCACCAACCACTCGCCGAAGACGGAAGATACAGACTCTTAAATAAGATTCCTAACCTCCACCATCGGCGACACATCCATGGGTCGCCGAAGACGGAAGTTAACAGACCAATCCGACCCCGCCAAACCTCCACCATCGGCGACACCACCAACCACTTGCCGAAGACGGAGGTTACAACCCCACGAACGGCACCCCAAACCTCCACCATCGGCGACACACCAACCCACTCGCCGAAAACGGAAGATACAACCCCACGAACGGCACCTCAAACCTCCACAATCGGCGACACATCCATGGGTCGCCGATTGTGGAGGTTACAGGCCCGAAGCAGAGGCAGCTCCTCTACAAGCGGAATTGCATGAACCAAACAAACCCATACCATCCCGCGAACAGATACGAATCCCCACTTCCCGTATTCCTCTCTCCTCATCCTATAGGAGTTCGGACTCCGCTACCGGCGTATTTTTCTTTCAACGAGATGGGAGAAATCTTCAATGTACCGCGTCTCTTGTTGGACAGTACGAATCATCTCATTGTCACTGCAGCCCACTGTCTGCATGGCGGGAAAGGCCATAATTGGTCCCAGAACGGCGTGTTTATTCCTGCATACGCTCCCGGGAAGAATAACGTCGGATATCCTGTCAGGACGCAGCGGGTCTTCACTGATTGGATCTCATCCGGTACAGCCACACTTGCCAACATCAAGAACGACGTAGGGTTTGCGACTGTCATCGACATGCCTTCGTCATTATCTTTGAGTCAGTTCGGTTCTTATCATGTAGGACACAGTGGACTCACCACATTCTCAGCACATATCACAGGTTTTCCTCATGATCCGGGTAACAATAAAATCAAGTACTCATATGATGCCACTACACATTTTGTACTCGGCCATACGGATACCAGTGAACCTCCTCGCCCTTACGGGCGAGGCTTCCAATTCTTCGGCAGAGATGATTGCCTAGGAGTTGGCTACACGGCCTTGATGTCGGGTCGCGCCCCGGTTCCGGGGATTACTCCATGCTCGGCACCGTCTTCGGTTGGAAGATCGGCGTGGCCCGGAGATATTTGACACGAATCGGTTTGTCCATGTCTATCGGCGTGTAAGCGCCGTGCTGTGCGCGCATCAGAATGTTGATTGCGCCTACCGCGTCACGGTTGCAGGTGAAACCGCAATTATGGCAGTGGTATCCACGCCCATTGGGGTGGTTGCGTGTTTGGCACGCCGGGCAGGTCTTGGACGACCAAGCCTCGTTGATGTGTCCGACCGTGCTGCCGGTCTTGTGTTCGAGCAAAGTCCCTTGTTTGCCGCGTGACCATTGGGACAACCTGCGGCGTTGGTTCTTGGTGTTTTTGATGCGCTTGGCCTCGTCCTTGCGGGTGTTCTTCTCGATGTCGCGCACGTCTCCCGCGACGATGCGCCCGGCGTCATGTGCCTGTATGAAGTCCGCGACCTTGCGTGTGGTCTGGTGGTTGGCGTTGTGCAGGGCGGAATCGGTCATGGCCTCAATGCGCTTGCGTTTCGCGTTGAGCTTGTGCCAACGCTTCGAGCCTTTGACGCAGCGTGACAGTTTTTCCTGAAGCGTGGCGATGCGAGTGTTCCTGTAGTGTTTGATGGCGCGGGCGTGACGCCCGTTGATCACCAGCACGTCGTAGGAGTTCTCGGTCTCGATGGCGACGGTCATCGGGTTGATGATGCCCTCGTCTATCGCGGCGATGATGTTCGGATTGCCCTGTGGCGGTTTCGGGGTCGGCACGCTGACATGGAGGCTCCACTTGCGGGCGTTGTGGTTCCAGCACAGTTGCATGGAACCCCAGCGTTCAGGCGGAAGAATCTCGCCGGTCTTCGGGTCCGCAATCTCGGGGAGGGGAAGTGTGATGCGCTTGTGGCCTTTGCCGAAACTCAGAGCGATGTGCTGCCTGTCCGGTGTCACTCGCCAGCCGAAGCCGGCGGAGAACTCCAGAGGTCGATAGTTCTTCTCCCGATGTGGCGCTCTGGCGTTGTTGTCACCGGAGTCGCGGTTCGAGCGGTATGTCGAAATGGCGTCCATCAAGTCACTGAGGATTAGCTGCACCGTGTGCGCATGGAGGCCGTCACGGAGGTCGGGGCGTTGTTCATAAAGGAAGTGCCGCATCTCCTTTTCGGTGGGGTCGGTCTTGTTTTCTTTCCAATACTCTTGAATCGAAGCAAGGAAGAAATTCCATAGCGACGCCGCATTGTGGCACGCCTCATGGGCACGGCGATAGTCGGCGCCGGAGAGACGGATGGGCACGACGGCAACCCTCCATGTCTCACTGTCTTTGGTTCTGGCGCTTCTTTTCATGACTCTCATTCTATCACATGGTCTATGATTGTGCTATGGCTGAAATCACACATGATTGGCATACCGGTAGGCATGTGGTCTATGAATTGCATGCCCATATTGTCCTCGTCACCAAATACCGCCGCGAGGTGATGTCCCCAAGAGTGACGAAACTGCTGGGCGACACGTTCCGGGAGGTCTGCGAACACTTCGAGTGCGAACTTGAGGAGTTCGAGACCGACAAGGACCATGCGCATCTCCTCGTGGCCTACCCACCGAAAGTCCAGCTCAGCAAGCTCGTCATGAGTCTGAAGACCAACAGCAGCAAAAGAGTCCATGAGCAGGACTGGCAGGAAGTCCGAGCGGCCTTGTGGGGCGGCCACTTCTGGTCGCCAAGCTACTGCATTGTGAGCTGCGGCGGAGCACCGCTGGAAATTATCAAACGATATATACAAGACCAGCAGAAGCCAAACAGAAAGTATGCGCGGCGGTCTTGACCCCTCCCTCACGGGAAGAGATTGCGACCGCAATTGTTCAATCCGAAACCATCGTTGGCAATACAGGTTGGTTAAACGGAGTATCCTCAATGTCAAATGGTAAGCAGGACTTTAGTCCTCGGTTTACCGATCGCATCTATAACTTGTACACAACCGCACTTGCAGACAGGTGATTCCCGATGCACCAGCACACACACAACCGCCACGGTCACATCACGAGCATCGTCATCGCCGTCGTGCTCGCCATCGCCGTCGCAATCGGCGCAGCGTATTGCACATGGTTTCACAATCTCAACGACCGCATGCCGTGGACGCGGGTGTATCACACGGATGTGCTCATCACAGTGACGGGTCGCAGCGGCAAGCCAATCTCGGGCTGCGACGTCATGGTCACGCCTCAGCGCCACGAGCCCAGAAGCTCGGTAAGGGAATACACCTACACGAACACCGACGGCACCGCGCGCATCGACGGGGTGAGTTCCGGCCAGGCGAATGTGACGGTAAGCTGTCTGCAACGCACAGCAGATAGGCAGTGCGACGCTGGATACGATTCATGCCTGTCGGCGGATTCCCTTACGCAGGCGAACAACAGGGCGGCAACCGCCGATGGCGATGTGACGAATCATACGATTCCCGTGATTATCGGCAGCGAATCCCCACAGATGGTGACCGTGCCACTCGGCGAATGGTCCGATGAGTCCATCTGACCTCGGTAGGCGTCTGCGAAGCACGGCGCACCGAGCACCACCGCGCACTCACTACCGCAGCGCGTCGAGGATCTGCTGATGCAGCAGCCCGTTGGTCGCCAGACCGATGACCGATGGCCGCAGACCGATGGTCGTGAGGCCACAGTTTGCTGATCGACGGAGGTTTCAGCGTCCGACGACGTTGAAACCCACAAACGATTCGGCAGCACCGAACGAACTCAAGGGACCGGTTCCCTCCACGGGACCGGCCACTTTTGTTATACTCACCGATTCTCATCGGCGCATCGCGCAGGCATGGCGCAGGCAAGCGAGACGGTATGTTCATCGCCGAAAACGGAGGATACAACCTCCTAGAACAGGTTCCAAACTTCCGTCTTCGGCAACATATCAATGGGTCGCCGAAGACGGAAGTTAACAGACCAATCCGACCCCGCCAAACCTCCACTATCGGCGACACATCCATGGGTCGCCGAAGACGGAAGCTAACAGACCAATCCAACCCCACCAAACCTCCGCCATCGGCGAAACCCAAAACCGTCGCCGAAAACGGAGGATACAGACCCCTAGAAAAGATTCCTAACCTCCACTATCGGCGACCAATACAATAATCGCCGAAAACGGAAGTTACAGGCACCGAAGCAAGGTCCCAAACCTCCACCATCGGCGACACACAAAACCGTCGCCGAAAACGGAGGATACAGATTCCTATAGGGATTCCTAACATCCGCCATCGGCGACCCCACATCGCAGGGGATGACCAAGCGGACTGAGCACAGCACTGTCCCGCTTGGCGAGGGGCATGATAAAAGGATTCGGCACAGAAATTAGTAAGGGAATTCCCTGGTGCTGTATGGCTGGCTTGAAGGCTGAGCACGGTGGATTCCCAGATGTGTGCCCGGGGGCGAAGGGCAGGCGTGATTTTGTGATTTTTTTCGCGCGAACTAGTGACATTCCTCTCGATTGCCGCTAACCTGTGTGGCGACGACACCAACCGGATGCACCAGGAGACCTGGCGCGCGGCATTGCATGCAGCCGGCACGGCATCAGACATCCAGGATTCGGACAGGTGGCGCACCAGCACCCTTATTCGCCACAAGGCCGGAGGAAGCATGAGCACCATCGACAACCCCAATCAAACCACATCGCAATCCCCCACATCGCAATCCCAAACAGCGCAATCCTTCACAGGGCAATCACTGGCATTACACGACACAACAGCAACCGCCGACCCTGCTGCAACCAAGCCTGCTGCAACCAAGCCCACTACCACCACCGCAGCCACCGCTGGCACGTCTCGCCGTAACCGTTTGCAGACGCGCGACCTTATCTCCGTCGGCGTGTACACCGTGCTGTATCTGGTGGTCATTTCAATCGGCGCGCTCATCACGCATCTCATCCCCGTGGGCATGCCATTCACCGGCTTCATCTGCGGACTGCTGGGCACCACTCCCCTCATGCTGCTCATGGCCAAGACGCCGCGTTTCGGAGCGATCAGCATCATGGGCTGCCTCCTTGCCGTGCTGATGGGCGGGGTGCATGGCAACTATTACACGGTCGCCACGTCCATCATTGCCGCGGTAATCGCCGATGTCATCGCCACGCGTGCCGCCACCACCGCCAACGCCACAAACACCAGCACCGCCACCACAACTCCAAACACCACCGCCACAACCCCCAACCACCGCAAGCGCCGCACAGGCACCACGCTCGCCACAGCAGCCGTATTCAACCTGTGGAACATCGGCATGTTCCTGCCGTTCTACATCGGCCGATCCTCATACCTGCAGCAACTCGCCGCAAGCAGGGGCGCCGAATATGCGAACCGCTTGGCAGGGCTGTTCCCCGCATGGACGCTTCCCGTGGTCCTTGTGCTCGGCATCGTCGGCGGCGTGCTCGGCGCACTGATCGGATTCGGACTGCTGCGCCGCCACTTCCAGCGCGCAGGGCTCGTCTGACCCATCCGTCTGACCCAACGCCTGCCCCCTCATCAAGGCTCACCCAACCCATCACCCAACCAATCGGATGCATCCATGCATATGAGTTCCCTCGCCCAGCGCGGCCCGCTTCACTGCGATCCCCGCACCAAGCTCGCATTCACCCTCACCGTCGGATGCTTCTGCCTCACGTCCGCCGGCGGCACTGCACCCGCAATGCAGTGGGTGCGTTGGTTGCTTTCCGCCGCGGCATTCGTGCTGCTGGCCTGCTCGGGACGTGTGCGGCAGGCGCTGTGCATGGCAGTGTTCGCCGGCATGTGCATCGGCGTGGCGCGTCTGGCGGTGACCTGGCAAGGATCATTCGCGTGGCTGTCCACGATGTCGGTTGCGATGTGGATGCAGATGCTGCCCAGCGGCGTCGCCGCGTATTGGCTGATGGCGACAACCACGGCGAGCGAGCTGACCACCGCATTGCAACGGTGGCACGTGCCGCAGGCGATCACCATACCGCTGGCGGTGATATTCCGGTTCTTCCCCACCGCCACGCAGGAGCAGCGCGCGATTCGCGACGCGATGCGCATGCGCGGCGTGCGCGTGCGGGGCCGCAAGGCGAGGCTCATGCTGGAATACCGGATTGTGCCGCTGGTGGCGAATGTGGTGCGCATCGGCGATGAACTCACCCAGGCCGCGTTGACGCGAGGGCTTGGCGAGCGCCGCGACCGCACGAGCATCGCCAAGGTCGGTTTCGGTGCGTTCGACATACTGATGTTCGCTGGCTGCGCCGCATGCTATGCCCTGTGGGCGCTCACTGCCGCGGGGGTGGTGCGATGACACGCGCGGCAGTGCAACTGGACCATGCTTCGTTCCATTACGCAACGGGACGTGAGGGATTGCACGAGACCACCCTCGCCTTGCCTGCCGGGCAAGTGGTCGTGTTGTGCGGGGCATCAGGATGCGGGAAGACGACGCTCACGCGGCTGATCAACGGGCTGGCACCCCAATACTTCCCCGGCGCTCTCACCGGCACGGTCACGGTCGGCGGAACGGACACCCGCAACGCCGACATCGCGGCCCTTGCCAAGCAAGTGGGATCCGTGTTCCAAAATCCCAACACCCAGTTCTTCACGATGAACGTGCGTGACGAGCTGGCTTTCGCCTGCGAAAACTTCGCCATGCCGCCTGATGAAATCCGCGCACGAGTGGAATCCACCGCCCGCCGATTCCATCTGGAAGGCCTTCTGGACCGTCCGCTCGCCGACATGAGCGGAGGGCAACTGCAGCGCGTCGCCTGCGCGGCGGTCTCCACCACCAACCCTGGCATCCTCGTGCTGGACGAGCCGACGAGCAACCTTGACGCAACCGCCATCGCCGCCCTACGCGCCATCGTCGCAACATGGAAAAGCGAAGGCCGCACCATCGTCATCGCCGAACACCGCCTCGCCTGGCTCGACGGTCTCGTCGATACCGCGATCCTATTGGATGGCGGACGGATTGCACGTGTGTTCTCCCGCGAGGAATGGCAAAGGCTGACCGACGCCGAACGGCGGAGCTTCGGGCTGCGGCCGCTCACGCTGCAGCAGTTGCGCGATGACTGCGAGCGCAAGGAGCACACACCGTTGCATGCACCGGTTCACGCAACCGAGCATGCCACGCCCGCTGCTGTTGATACCGGACGCATAATCGCGCATGTTGATACCGGACGCATGCCTGCCGCTGTCGACACTGCCAGTACGTCCACGCCGATTGACGCCGGCCACACATCCGTGTGCGGGGAACCGCTCGCGCCTGAGACAACGTTAGTGCGCGGGGCAACGCCCGCCTATCACGTCCGCGGATTTCGCTACCGGTATCCTCACGCGCGGCGCGACAGCCTTGACATCGCGGCACTGGACCTGCCGTGCGGCGCCGTCACGACCATCGTGGGATTGAATAGCGCGGGCAAATCGACATTCGCACGCTGCCTCCAAGGTCTCGACCGCCGATGCAAGGGCACGCTCATCACCCCTGACGGCGTGCGCCTGCAGGCACGGCAACGGCTGGACGTCTGCACCACCGTGCTGCAGGACGTCAACCGTGAGCTGTTCACCGAATCCGTGCTCGCCGAGGTCATGCTCTCGCAGCCGCATGAAAATGAGCAGGCGGCGCTGAATGTACTGGACTCGTTGGGATTGCGCGAGTGCGCCGACCGGCATCCGCTGTCGCTGTCCGGCGGGCAAAAGCAGCGTGTGGCGATTGCCGCGGCAATCGCCAGCGAACGACCGGTCATCATCGTGGACGAGCCGACCAGCGGGCTGGATTTGCATCACATGCATGAGGTGTCGCAGCTGATTCGCGGGCTCGCCCGGCGTGGCAGGACGATTGTCGCGGTCACGCATGACCCCGAGTTCGCGTTCGAGGTCTCGGATTATGTGGCGCATATCGTCAACGGGCGTCTTGCCGACTGGTATCCCCTTGCATCCCCGGGCAGTGCCGGCAAGCTGTTTGACGCGCTGGTGCCGCACATCGCATGACCTGTCCACGCCGGATAGGATGCAGCGCGTGGCCCGGATAGACGCGCAGTCCGTCTAAGCAGCGCCGCATCCTGCAGTGCGGCCTGACGCTGCCGCATTCGACGCTGCTGCGCCGGACCGCGTCATCACGCCGCCGCGCGCTACCGAAGTGCGTCGAGAATCTGCTGATGCAGCAGGCCGTTGGTCGCCAGACCGCAGCCACCCCACGGGCCGGGGTTGCCGTCAAGGTCGGTGAAAGTGCCACCCGCCTCGGTCACGATAGGCACGAGCGCGCCCATGTCATACAGGTCGAGCTCGGGTTCTGCCGCAGCATCCACCGCCCCCTGCGCCACAAGCATGTACTGCCAGAAATCGCCAAAGCCGCGCAGACGCCACATCGAATCCGTCAGGTCAAGCAACTGCTGGCGGTCCCCGCGCTCTTTCCACCCGGTCAGGCTCGACAGCGACATGGACGCATCCTCGAGCTTCGCCACGCGGGAGACGTGGATGCGCACCGCGTCATCCACGCCGCGGCCCATGTACGCGCCGCCGTCCTTGATGGCGAACCAACGGTTGTGCAATGCCGGTGCCGAGACAACGCCCGCCACAATCTGCCCGCCCACCTGCAGGCCAATGAGGGTCGCCCACACGGGCACGCCGCGCACATAGTTCTTCGTGCCATCGATGGGGTCGAGAATCCAACGGCGGCCAGTGGATTCCGCCTTGCCCAGCTCCTCGCCGTACACGGCGTCCCCGGGGCGATGCTTGGCGATTTGCTCACGGATGGCGCGTTCGACAGCACGGTCGGCGTCGGAGACCGGCGTGTGGTCAGGCTTGGACTCGACGTGCAGGTCAAGGGCGCCGAAGCGCGCGAGACTGATGGCGTCCGCGCGGTCCGCCATCGAAAGCGCCAATTCGAGGTCTGCGAACAGCGGGTTGACTTTCAAATCGTCGCGGTAGGAATGCGTGTCGTAGATGGATGCTGTTGTGCCAGTCAAAGGATGGCCCTCTTTCCGTGATTGTGTGTTGTGTGACGTGTTGTGGCAGGTGCCGTGGCAGGTGTTGCATGACGCGCATGACGTGCATGACACTGGATGCGACTGGTTCTGCAGCTGCTGCCAACCGACTACATGCGGGAGGATTGGGGGTGTCAGTGGATTCGGACGCCAATGGATCTGGGTGTCAACGAATCCACAGCACCTGCGAATCCACGATGTCAGCGGTGCTGCGCCAGCATAGCGTTCCACATGCCGGGGAAGTCCGGGATCGTCTTGCGCGTCGTGGCGACGTTCGTGACCTCCACCCCGGGCACCACGAGACCGATCATCGCCGCGAACGTAGCCATGCGGTGGTCGGCGTAGGTTTCCATCACAGCGCCATGCAAGCTCGCCAAGGGCACGGAACCGATGCGGATGCCGTCGTCGAGTTCCTCCGCGTCCCCGCCGATGCGGGTGATCTCGGCGACGAGCGCCGCCAACCGGTTTGTCTCATGGCCGCGCAGGTGGGCGATGCCATGCAGCGCGGTGTCGCCGTGGGCAAGGACGGCGATCGCGGCAAGTGACGGGGCTATCTCCCCGGCAGCCGACAGGTCGAAGTCCCCCAGGCCGTGCACGCCACCGGATGCGACGCCGTCGCTGGTGACGGTCATCACGCCGTCGGCAGAACGCTGAGCGTCCGCGCCGAAGTTGCGCAGGTATTGCGGCAGCAAGCCGCCCGGCTGCGTGGTGTTTTCCGGCCAATTGGGCACTCTCACCGTGCCGCCGGCGATAAGCGCGGCACCCAAGAACGGCGCGGCGTTCGACAGATCGGGTTCCACGACCACACGGCTGGGCAGCTGAACCTCGCCCGGCGTCACATGCCAGGTGACCGCGTGCACCGCCGCGGTGGCAGAATCGCCCGCCGTGGCATCCACGGTGTCGCCCGGTTTGCCATCCGCCGTGGCATCCATCGTCACGCTGATGCCGGAGGCTTGGAGGTCGGCCATCGTCATGCGGATGTGCGGAAGGCTCGGCAGGTGCGCGCCCCTGTGGGTAATGGCGACCGGTCGGGGGAAGCGCGACGCCGCCATGAGCAGGCCGGAGATGAATTGGGACGATCCCGAGGAATCGATGGTGACGTGAAGCTCGGTGGCGGCAGCGGAATCAGCGGAATCAGCAGAATCGGCAGAATCGGCAGAATCCGCAGAATCCGCAGAATCCGCAGAATCCGCAGAATCCGCAGAATCAATCACCTGCGGCGGCGTGATGGTAAACGGCAGGAACCCCTCCTCGCCTTCGTAATCCACACGCGCGCCCATCTGCGTAAGACCGTCGAGCAGCGGTTTCATCGGACGCTTGTATGCCTGCGCATCGCCATCAAAGCGCACCGGCGCGTCAGCGTGCAATGCCAGACCGGGCACGAAACGCATGACGGTCCCGGCGAGGCCGCAATACACGGTTTCGCCGCCATGGAAGCGTCCGCTCGCCGGCGGGATGACCGTGACCGTCGTCTCGTCGTCAGGGTCAACGTCGCATTTAACGCCAAAGGCCTTGAGCGCGCCCATCATCAGGTCGGTGTCGCGCGAGCGCAACAGGCCGACGAGCGTCACAGGGCGCGTGCCCAAGGTCGAGAGAATCAGGTATCGGTTCGACAGCGACTTGCTGCCGGGGATCGTCACCGTGGCGTCAAGCGGATGCGCGGCAAGCGGTGCGGGCCATGGATCGGGATATGCACGAGTGCTGTTCGAATCGGTCATGCTTCCCATCGTAGCGTCCGCCCTGCCGCGCCGCCGCAGCCACCACCGGAACCCACCCGCGGTATCCGTCTCCGGCAGCCCATTCATAGGTCGCCGAAGACGGCAGTTACACGCCCCAGAGATGGGTTCCTAACCTCCATCTTCGGCGACCCGCCAACCCACTCGCCGAGGATGGCAGTTACAGACACCAAAAATGGGTTCCTAACCTCCATCATCGGCGAACCCCGAAACCGTCGCCGAAGACGGAAGTCCGCAGGATGATTCAACCCCACCAGACCTCCACCATCGGCGACCCAACACAGGAATCGCCGAAGACGGCAGTTACACACCTCGGAAATGGGTTCCTAACCTCCATCTTCGGCGACCCACCAATCCACTCGCCGAAAACGGCAGTCACGGACTTCCAAACGGCACTCCTAGCCTCCATCATCGGCGACAAATCCGCGAGTCGCCGAAAACGGAAGATACAGACCCACAGAAGGGTCATCTAACCTCCATCTTCGGCGACTCATGGCCGGCGCCACGGGCGACACGTGAACTGCATACCAGGCAACGTCCTCCTGCGTCCAGCCGATGCGCCTAAAGTGCTGGTTCTCCGCCTTATTCAGGATGTAATTATGCGCGCCAGTCCTCGCGCCCGGATTGTATTCACAATACAGGGGGCTTCCGTCTCCACTCTCCACGAAATGCCAGCCGACACTCGAGATGACACAGCCGCAGCTCATCCTGCACCTTGATATCACCCGACGATTGTCCAGAATCGAACGTCCAGAATCAAGTGCCTAAATCCAACCATTAGAAGTCAATGATCTAACATCGAACAATCTGAGCCACGATTCTGAGCCAACAACTCAGCGTCAAACCGTCAAACATCTGGCTCTGCATTCGGAGGCGGTCTTCTGGGACTTTCTTACGCTGCCTTCGGAGGCCGCTTTCAGGCTTTCTGACCGGTCGCTGCATCAAGAAGGCGGGCGATGGAGTTGATCCGCAGGGCGGATTGCGGGGTGATGCAATCGAGCACTGAGAGCGCCGAAGGCACCTTGTTGTTGCTGGAACGGCAGAATTCCGCCACTTGTTCCATGGTCGGAGGCTCTTGCGGCAGCGAATCATCCGCCTGTGGATCCCGCAGCAAGGAATCATGCGCCAGTAGGTTCCTCGCCAGCGGATCTCGCGACAACGAATCCTGCAGCAAGGAATTCTCCACCCGTGAATCCCGCGCCTGCGAATCCTGCGGCAACGAATCGTGCACCCGCGAATCACCAACCTGTGGATTCCGCACCCGCAAATCCTTCGCCCGCGAATCCTGCACCCGCGGATCGCCCAACCATGCACCCTGAGGCAGTGACGCATCCTGCTGTGCATTGTGCTGAGCGGTCTCCCGCGCCTGAGCGCGCCACTGCGCCCGCCATGCTTTGAGCACGCTGAGCGCCACAAGCCCGCCTTCTCGCAATGCGCCCCACACAACGTCCGCGCCCAGACCGCGCACATACTCGTCCTCAAGGTCGCGCTGACTCACGAACACATGGCGCGTTTCCAGCTTGCTCACCGGCACGTGCATACGCTCGGCGGCATCCTGCGCCGCATCGCTGTCGATGAGCCGATAAATCGGCACGTCGAAGCCTTCCGAGCCAAACACTTTGTCAAATGGGATCATCTTGCCCACTCCGTCGGTTTGCACCAGCGAAACGCCCAGCCGGTCAAGATCACGCCCGGTCACCTGCGCCACGCGCTCCACGATGAGCCGGTCGGTGATGCCCTCCACCAAAATGATGCGCCGCGCGGTGAGCGGCTCCAGACGATCGTGCGTCCACAGGCGCATGCGCACACGCGCGTCATCATCCAGCGAACCGCGGCGCAGCTGTTTGGCGACGCCCGCTCGCATCGTCACGACGCAATCAGGGTCGAACGCGCTCACGATATCCGCGGAATGAGTGGAGATCACGCATTGAGCCCCTCCGCGCTCCAGCATGCGCGCCAGACTGCGCTGGCTGCTGGGATGCAAATGAAGCTCCGGCTCGTCAATCGCAAGAATCCCCGCGCCTTGGGCGGCGAGCACGAACTGCGCGATGGAGCCCATCACCTCGGAACGCTCGGTACGCCGGTCGCCGCCCACGTTGACACGCAGCATCACGCCCTCCATCGGGTTGCGCGGATTGCGCGGCAGCCCCGCGTAGACGAACTCGACGTCATCCTCGGTCACCGGCTGGGGAAAAATCTGCGCCAATTGCTCGGCGAGCTTGGCGCGCACGGCACCCAGCTCCTCTGATCGCTCCAGCCGCACGTCCACACCGCTGTATGCCTGGCTGATGGATTCGGATTCCTCACAAGACAATGCGATCGCCGACACCGCGCTGTTAAGGTACAGGTCGCCCGGCATGCCCAAGCGGTGCAGACGGCGCAGGCGCATGATGATCTCTTCGTCCGCCGTGGGTTGCGACAGCGTGTGGCGGCGTTGCGAGCTGGCGAAGCGCCATCCAATTGCTGCAAGCCTTGCATCGTCCACCGGTCCCACTTCATGCCTTCCAAAGATGTCGCGCACCATGAAGCTGCGGGTGATGTGCACGGCAGCATCGGTGGAATCCGCGGTGCCCGTCATGCCTGCGGTTGCTGCACTGCCGCCCGTACCGCCGGCACCGGAGCCGGCGCCAGTGCCGATCCCCGCACCACTACCCATGCCACCGAACGCCCCTTGCGGCGGATCGACGCGCAATGTGAGCGCGAACACCGGGCCGTCGTCGCAGCGAGCATCCTTGAACGTCACGTCGGCGAACTGGCGGCGCTCCTTAGAAGTCAGGCTGGCGAACTCGCAGGTGACGCGGAATTCCTCGTTGCGGTCGCGCAAATCATCGAGGCTGATGCGCAGCGGCAGTTCCTCCGGCGCAGCCCCCAGAAGCAGATCCAGGCAGCGCAGTATCGAGGATTTGCCTGAATCATTGGGACCCACGAGCACCAGGTGGCGTCGCACCTCGATGTCGATGTCGCGCACGAGCCTGCTGTGATTGTGAATACGCAAGCGAACCAACCGCATGCCACGCCTCCTGCCGGGCAAGTGTGCGTGCACCTCATGCCGGCGGACCATCGACGACGAGTGCATGCACGATGACGTTCCCGATTCTACCCATCCGCGCGGCCAGAGTCGCAAGAATCACAATCACGAGAACCGCCCGTTTCAAAACAGGCAGACAGCGAAACAGACAACAGAGGAACTAAAGAAACAAAGTCAAAAGGACAACAGGGTCAACGACGACAAGGGACAAGGTTACAGAGGCAACAGGATTGAAAGGACAAAGGCAACAAAGCGAAAAGACGAGAAATACTAAGTCGCAAACCATAAAAAGTCGGGCCGGCGGGATTTGAACCCGCGACATCCTGCTCCCAAAGCAGGCGCGCTACCAAGCTGCGCTACGGCCCGAACTGAATGCCTGTGCACACACTGGTGCACGGAGACACTTCACACAACTATAACCCACCGTCCGACAATTCAAAACCATGATCCCTGCGCCGCGCCGCCCAACGCAGCCCGTACCATCACAATTCCCTTGCGACTCCCCGCCATGCCGCAAGACAAAGCCGCCACCGCAACCCTGCCAGTGTCGAGCCACAACGAAATAATGGGCATGTTCAGCATGCAATCACGCCTGCCACGGCGAATGGCGTCACGCCCGCCGGCAGACATGATACAGGGAGGAGCAGCAATGACATCAGGCAGCATACAGGCTTCCCCCGCAGCAACCGAGCAGCAGTCCGCCCCGGAAGACACGGGAAAAGACACAGAAGACACAAAAGGCACAAAGAACACACAGGGCACAAAGAACACACAGAAGAGCGCGAAAAAAGGCACGAAGCGCCGCCACATGCGCCGCACGCCCATGGGCAGCCATCAAAAAACTGAGACCCGCGCGCTGCTTGCCGCGATGGTGAGCCTCGCCATCGCCTACGTCGCCACCACCGTCTTCCTTGAGCAGGCGTCCGCAATCTGGCTCATCAGTGGCCGCAAGATGCTGGCTGCGGCGACCATCATCGCTGTTTCATCGTTCATCATGTTCATCATCGGCTACGCCCGCACCCCCATGATGCCGGCCCCCAAAGCGGTCCGCACACTGCGGCGGCTCCCCTTGCGGGTGCTGCGTCGGGTGATTGAGGCGTGCGCACTGTCGATCGTGTTCTCCGCCACCGCATTCTTCATGTCGTACGCGCTGCTCTCGGCGGTGGACACGATGATGGGCAAGGATCTTTTCGACTCGCTGATGCCCGGCATCGTGGGCGCGTTCGCAGGCGTGGCGTCATACCTTGGCTTCATACAGGCCTCGTCGCTGAGCGCGAAGGCCATCGCCACGATGCTGCCTCTGTTTGTGATATCCGGTGTCACGGTCGCCGCTCTGACAAGCGACGACCCGTGGTGGTGGCACAACAACTTCTCGCAGCTGGGTGACCGCACGACGTTCGCCGCGCAACTGTTCAACGCAACGCTGATACTCGCCGGGCTGTGCATCATCATCGTCACGTATTTCGCAAGTTTCGAGCTGACGACCACGCAGATGGTCTCCAAAGGCGAGGATGATTCACCCGATGTCACGAAGAAATCGCGCACCAATGTGGCGCGCATCGTCATCTTCTCGCTGCTGCTTTCCCTGACCGGCGTGGGGCTCATCGGCGTGGGATCGTTCCGTTACACGCCGCATCCGGTGCTGCACAATGTGTTCGCGCGCGGCATGAGCGTGCCGATGGGGTTGCTGCTCGTTCTGTTGCCGTGGCTCATGCCGCAGCTTTCACGCTTCCTGTATGCGTTTTCATACATCATTGTGGCGGTGGATTGCTGTGACCTCCTCCGCTGGCTCAAAGGCGATACGACGCTCACCAGCGTGGAGGCGCTGGCATGCCTGACGCTGTTCGCATGGGTGATTGCGTTTTCGAGGCAGATTGCCGCGATACAGGCCGACCGCATCCAGGCGCGCATCCTTGCCGCAGCGCGCAGCGCCGACCTGATGGTGAGCGACGAGGCCGACGAACTGGCAGGCATGACCGACCCCCAACGGGCGCGGCGTCCCCTGACAGCGGATACAGCGAACGCATCGGATTCCCCCGTCACCGATTCACAACCCACGAATCCGTGACGATCCGGGCACAGTCCTCAGTCGTCGTCGCTCATCAGCACGATGAGGCTGCGCGGCTGCGCGGTGATCGAGAACTTCGCCTCATAAGCCAGCATCGGCGCGTCCGAATCGGAGGTGTCGATGATGAGCTGCCACTTGCGGGTGTAGTCCTCCCCCGGCAGCGTGAACACCATGGGCTCGTAATACGCGTTGAAGATGAGCAGGAAGTCATTGTCGTCCTGATGGAATCCATTGGGATCCGGCTCAGGGATGTCATGGCCGTTGAGGAACAGCATGAGCGACATGGCATGCGTGTTCGCCCAATCGGCACGATCCATGATCTCGCCGTTGGGGCTGAACCATTCGGCCTGCGGAATCTTCGACGATGAATCGCCCGCCGCACGTCCGGTGAAGAAGTGACGACGGTGCAGCACCGGATGGTCGAGGCGCAGGTGCACGACCTTCTTCGTGAACTCCAGGAAGTCCTTCTGGTACTGGTCGAGGTCCCAGTTCGTCCATGAGATCGCATTGTCCTGGCAGTACGCGTTGTTGTTGCCTCGCTGGGTGCGCGCCACCTCGTCGCCGCCGCAAATCATCGGGATGCCTTGGCTCACCATGAGCGTCGTCATGAAGTTGCGCATCTGGCGGGCGCGCAGCTCGTTGATGTCATGCAGGAGCGTGGGGCCTTCCACACCGCAGTTCCACGAGCGGTTGTCGTTGGTGCCGTCGCGTCCGCCTTCGCCGTTGGCTTCGTTGTGCTTGCCGTTGTAGCTCACCAAGTCGTTGAGGGTGAAGCCGTCGTGCGCGGTGATGAAGTTGATGGACGCCACCGGCTTGCGGCCGTTCGTCTGATACAGGTCGGAGCTGCCCATGAGGCGGGATGCGAATTCCGGCATCGTGGATGGCTGCGAGCGCCAGAAGTCGCGCACGCAGTCACGGTAACGGCCGTTCCATTCGCTCCACAGCGACGGGAAGCCACCCACTTGATAGCCTCCGTTGCCCAGATCCCATGGTTCGGCGATGAGCTTGACGCGGGAGAGCACCGGATCTTGCTGCACGATGTCGAAAAACGCCGAAAGCTTGTCCACGTCGCCCAGCTGGCGGGCGAGCGTGGCGGCGAGATCGAAGCGGAAGCCATCGACGTGCATTTCCGTCACCCAGTAGCGCAGGGAGTCGGTGATGAGCTGGAGCGTGTGCGGCGAGCGCATGAGCAGCGAGTTGCCGGTGCCGGTCGTGTCGAAGTAGTGGCGCCTGTCGCCGTCCACGAGACGGTAGTAACTTCTGTTGTCGATGCCGCGGAAGCTTAGCGTGGGGCCCATGTCGTTGCCTTCGGCGGTGTGGTTGTAGACCACGTCGAGGATTATCTCGATGCCGGCGGCATGGTAGGCCTTCACCATGGATTTGAATTCGTTGACCTGTTCGCCGCGCGAGCCTGCGCTTGAGTAGGCGTTGTGCGGGGCGAAGTAGCCGATCGTGTTGTATCCCCAGTAGTTGCTCAGGCCTTTTTCGCGCAGCATCGTGTCGTCGATGAACTGGTGGACGGGCATGAGCTCGAGGGCGGTGATGCCCAGCTTCTTGAGGTATGAGACGACCGAGGGGTATGCAAGGCCGGCGTACGTGCCGCGGATCTGCGCCGGCACCCGCTCGTTGAGGTTCGTCATGCCGCGCACATGCGCTTCGTATATGACCGAATCGTTGTAGTCGATGTTGGGGCGGCGGTCGTCGTTCCAGTCGAAGAACGGGTTGACGACGACGGACTTCATCGTGTGAGGCGCGGAATCCTCGGTGTTGCGCCCTTCAGGATTCGTCGGATCCATGATGTCGTATGAAAACAGGCTGGCGTCGCCGTCAATCATGCCGTCGATGGCCTTGGCATAGGGGTCGAGCAGCAGTTTGCTCGGGTCGCAGCGGTCACCGTTGTCGGGGTCGTATTTGCCGTAGATGCGGTATCCGTAGCGCTGCCCGGGCTGGATTCCAGGAAGATAGACATGCCACACATAGGAGTTCTGCTCGGTCACCTCGACGCGCGTCTCGTTGTCGTCATCGTCGAAGAGGCACAGTTGCACGCGTTCAGCAGCTTGAGAGAACAACGCGAAGTTGACACCCGCCCCATCGTAGGTTGCACCGAGTGGAAACATGGAACCTGGTTGGATACGCATGCTCCCATTGTCTCACGACGACACCCCGACACAGCCATGGTTGCGCGAATGGCGGAAGTATGCTCTGTATCTGAGGCGATTCCGGGCGTGTTCACCGAAGGCTCAGCGCCCACGGATCGGTGCTGGTGGGGCTCATGCGCATCTCGACGCGCACCCCGAAGCGTTCCTGCACTGCGCGGGTCACGTCGGGGATCGCGTAACGGAACAGCATGCGTTCGATGGCGGAATGCGGCGTGTTGATGAAGGCCGGCCGGGGCGTGGCGTCGCTGGTGCCCGCCTGCGCGTCGCCCGCCGTGCCCATCGCGATTCCTTTGGCGCGCATCCTGGCTTCATACGCCGCTTGCTGGAACGCATCCGTCACCGGATGGTGGCGTAGGTCGCTCGTCACATAGACGTCGGCGCCCAGACGGCGTACGTCATCGAACATCGAATCGCCAGACCCCGGCAGCACCGCCACCTTGGACACCAGTGCATCAAGGTCGCCCGCCACCTGCACCCCCAGTTGCGTGGGGATGAGGGCATCATGCACGCGCTGTGCAAAATCGCGCAGCGTCATCGGCTGCGGCAGTCTGCCCACACGACCTGTGCCGACGGGACCTAGAGCGGATGGGTCGTCGATGGGGACCATCGGACCTTCATCCACCAGCCCAAATGCATCACACGCCGCCTGCGCTTGCCCGCGGTAGGCGGCATCCGCATTCGTATGCCCCACCCACAGGCCGCAATGCGCTTGGCAGAGCGCAGAGACGATCTCGCCGCGGAACCCCTGCCCGCCCACCGTGTGCACGGAACGGAAAAACAACGGATGGTGCGTGAACAGCAGGTCGGCGTGCCAGGCGAGCGCCTCCTGCACCACCGTGTAGGTGGGGTCCACGGCGCAGTAGATGCGACGCACCGGCCAGTCCAACTCCCCCACGATCAGCCCCGGCTCGTCCCAGGATTCCGCGTAGCGCAAGGGATACAGCGTTTCGAGCACATCCATCGCCTGCTTGAGCGTGATGGACTCCCCCAACGGGCGTCCATTCGGGTCATTGACTGTGCTCATCTGTGGGTTTTCCATATGGTCTCCTTCCGGCTTGCGACGTGGGATGTGTGGCTGTGGATCGAGCGGGCCGGCGGGCGTCAGTGGGCGGCGAGCTGCCAGTCGGAGCCCACGCCCGTGGAAACATCCAACGGCACGCTCAGCTCCACGGCGTGTTCCATCGCGTCCTTGACGAGGTTCGTCACTTCATCCTGCTCGCCTGGGGCGAGTTCCAGCACGAGTTCGTCATGGATCTGCAGCACGACGCGGCTTCGTGCATGCGCCGCGCTCAGGGCCTGGTCCACGCGGATCATCGCGATCTTCATGATGTCGGCGGCGGTGCCTTGGATCGGGGCGTTCAGGGCTGCGCGTTCCGCCGCATCGCGCCGCTGCCAGCTTTTTGCGGTGAGGTCGGGGATGTAGCGGCGCCTGCCGAACATCGTCTCGGTGTAGCCTTTGCGACGCGCATCCGCCACCAAGGATTCAAGGTAATCGTGCACCTTGCCGAAGGTCGAGAAATACTTGGATTTGAGCACATCCGCCGCCGCCGGCGAAATGCGCAGCTGCTGGGCTAGGCCGTAGGTGCTCAACCCGTAGGCGAGGCCATAGCTCATGGCCTTCACGTGGCTGCGCTGGTCGGGAGTGATCTGGTCGACGGGGACTTGGTAGACGAGGCTCGCCACATAACGGTGGAAGTCCTTGCCGGAACGGAATGCCTCAATGAGCGCCTGGTCGCCGGAAAGATGCGCCATGATGCGCAGTTCCACCTGCGAGTAATCCGAGCTGAGCAGGCTGACGAAACCGTCCCCGGGCACGAAGGCGCTGCGGATTTCTCGCCCCTGCGCATTGCGGTTGGGCACGTTCTGCAGGTTGGGGTTGGCGGAACTGAGTCTGCCGGTCGCGGTGACGGCTTGTTCGAAGGTCGTGTGGATCAGACCGTCGTCCGGGTCCACGGATTTTTGCAATGTTTCGACGCATTGCTTGAGTTTGACGATCTCACGGTAGCGCAGCAGTGCCGTGATGAAGCCGCTGGCGCGCTCGTCGCCGGCGTTGCGGATCGCCAGTTCCATCAGCGAATCGCTGTCGGTCTTGTAACCGCCTGATTTCGTGCGCCCCACGGGGGCGAGCTTGAAATCGTCGAACAGCACTCCCTGCACCTGCTTGGGGCTTTGAAGATTGAGCTGTCTGCCGGCGGCATCCCATGCGGCGTCCTCCGCTTGGTGGGCGCCTGCCGCGAATGTGTCGAACAGGTCCCGCAGGCGTTGCCCGTCCACCGCGGCCCCGGTGGATTCCATGCGTGCCAGGATGCGTGAGACCGGGTATTCGATGTCATGCAGCAGGCGGGTCTCGTGGCGTTCCTCGATGCGTCCCGCCAGCACGTGGGCGAGCGCCGCCACCGCAACCGTGCGACGCGCGGCTTGCTGCACCTCGGCGGTGGAATCAAGGGGGTCGTCGAACAACGACAGTTCTTCCGTCGCTGTGTCGGGAGCGGCGGATTCCAGCGCGCCGGTGGGCAGCACACGGGTGATCACGTCCTCGAGGTCCTGCTTGGAACCGGCGGAGTCCAGATATGCGGCGAGCTTCGTGTCGATCCACGGTTCGGGCATGGTGAGTCCGGCGGAGTCAAAGAGGTGGATTGCCTCCTTATAGCCGTGCACGGCAAGCGAACCGGCGCGATTGGCGAATTCCTGGGACAGCTCCTTCGCGATCTGTGGGGTGATGTTAGATGCGCTCAGGGATGCCACGTGGCTGTCCGGGGCGAGGATCGTGAGGCGAGCGAGCCGCGGCATGACGTTGCTCTCCTTGCCCGTCTGGCGGGGCTGTGCGTCAAGCGACCAGATGGCATCTGCCGGCACGCCTGCATGCTGCGGCGCGTCGGAAGCGTCGGAAGCGTCTTCCGATACGGCATCAGCGCCATTGGCTTCGGTGTCAGCGGCGGACGCCTTCCCCGTCTCGGGCGCCAATGCTGCCAAGCAATGCTCGCGCAGCCATTGCGGCACATCCGCGGCTGCCACATCATCGATGATTGGCGTGCGCACCGGCGTGTCATCCTTCGCAGCATCCGACGGCGCCGCTTGGAGGCCTGACAGATCGAGCTTCACCCGTTCTGATGCCTCGCCCTTGGGGAACGGCTTGAGGATCGTGCCCTCGGTGCGTTTGCTGAATTCCAAATGGGCGAACAGCTCATCCACGGCAGCGCGGTCAGGCGCCTTCATGCGCAAATCCTCGACGCTCACCCCTAGGTCAAGGTCGCGCACGAGAGCGTTCACCCGACGGTTGAGTCGCACCTGATCGATGCTGTCGCGCAGCGCTTCGCCTTTCTTGCCGGTGATTTCGTCGGCATGCTCGATGATCTGCTCGAGCCCACCATACTGATTAATCCATTTCGCGGCGAAACCATCGCCCACGCCGGGGACTCCCGGGATGTTGTCCGCCTGTTCGCCTCGCATCGCGGCAAGGTCGGGATACTGCTGGGGCGTGACCTTGTATTTCTCCTCGATCGCCTGCGGCGTCATGTGTTTGAGATCCTTGAAATGATGCCCCGGATACAGCACGGTGATGCGCGAATCCACCAACTGGAAGGCGTCGCGGTCACCGGACAGCACCAGCGTGTCGAAGCCGGCGTTCTCGCCCATCGTGGCGAGCGTGCCGATGATGTCGTCGCCCTCGTACCCCTGCTTTTCGATGTAGGTGACGCCCATCGCCTTGAGCATCTGCTGGATGATGGGCAGCTGGCTGAGCAATTCCTCCGGCGCGGCGTCACGCGTACCCTTGTATTGCGGCAGCATCTTCTGGCGGAACGTGCCGCCCGCCATGTCGAACGCAACCCCGATATGCGTTGGTTTCTCGGTGGCGATCACATTGGAGAGCATCTTGGCGAAACCCCACACGGCGTTCGTGGGCTGCCCCCATGAGGTCGAGAAGTTGTCGACCGGCAGCGCGAAGAACGCGCGGAATGCAAGCGAATGGCCGTCGACGACCAGAAGACGGCCGTTGGATGCGACGAGCGTGTCGGCTGACGCACCTGTCGCAGCATCGCCGTGCGCACCGTCGGAAGCGCTGCCTTCGGTGGCTTCCGTATTGAGAGGTTCCTCGTTGATTGATTCCTTGTTCATGGATTCGCCGTCTTCGATCTGCTGCGCCATCCGCAACCTCCTGCCCATTGCACGGCGACTTCCACCGCTCTGCGGCAATCATAACCGCCAGCCGTCCACCGCACCACCCGTACGGTGCCACAGCCAGGAACCACACATCGAAAAGCAGATGGAAAAGCAGAATTGCGAAAAACTGAAATTACAGCGAAAACGCAGCGAAAGAAAACCTTGGGGAAATACAGCAATGGGAAAACACGGCAATGTGCAAAAGAAAGTGCCCCGGGTGGGACTCGAACCCACACTGTACAGATTTTGAGGCTGTCTCCTCTACCAATTGGGATACCGGGGCATCACCGTTATGCTACATGCACCAACCGGTGCCATCGCACGACGACAAAGGAACACATTACCCCATTGCCATGATTTTCGCAAAACAAAACGCCGCCGCGGCACAACCGCAGGCGGCGCAAACAACACGTGGGAATCATGAACACGTGGGAATCACGGAAAGACGGGAAAGTCCGGCAACCTGTGATTCCCAACCGGCCCCAACCGTGGGCGGAGGCTAGTCTTCGAGCTCGTCCCCTTCGATCTGGGCGATCACAGCGTCCGCGACCTCCTGCATCGTCAGGCGGCGGTCCATGGACGTCTTCTGGATCCAGCGGAACGCTTCCTGCTCCGTAAGCCCCATGTGCTCCATGAGCAGGCCCTTGGCACGGTCCACATGCTTGCGGGATTCCAGACGGCCCTTGAGGTCCTCGACCTGCTCACGCAGCTTGGCGACCTCTTCGTCGGATCCCTCAGCAGCGGTCTGCTCCGGGGAGATGCCGGACAGACGACCGCGCAGAGCGACCATCTGCTGCCAGCGCTGCATGGCGACCTCGATGGTCGGGAACAGCTTGCCCGGTACGAACGGCTTGACCAGATATGCCATCACGCCGGCGTCCACGGCCTCAGCCACGAGATCCTTCTGAGAGAAAGCGGTGAGCATGACGACGGGAGCGATGAACTCCTCGTTGATTTCACGGGCAGCGGTGATGCCGTCCTTCACCGGCATCTTGATGTCCATGACAACGACGTCCGGATGGGTCTTCTTGACGAGATCGACGGCTTCCTGGCCGTTGGCGGCCTCGCCCACCACTTCGTAACCGGCGGATTCCAACGACTCGACGATATCCATGCGGTTGAGGGCTTCGTCCTCGGCGACCACAACACGCGGAGCGGCTTTCTTGGTGCTTTCTGCTTCTGCAGCGCTCATTGCTCCTCCTCAGGGCTAGACAGACATAATCGATTTCGGCACGACGCGGCAATCCTGAAAACATGCCGACGCATACGAGCCGTGGCGCACATCACCGACCACTCGGCCACCATGCCTGATGGACGGCCGGCGCATCGCCAAACCGATGATTCATGCATACTTGAAGCGATGATACCACCCCGGTGATACCGACACCCCGCCCGCGACGCGCGGTCGAAGCTCTCATCACGCGACTATGAAACACGGCAACACGCCTGAAGAGCGACGCGTGTCCTAATATGGATTGCAGGAAGAGCACCCGCAACCTTTCGAAGGAGAAACGGCCATGGACAGCGAAACATTCAAAGCAACGAAGAGCAAGATCAAGAAGACGGCCAGCGAGCTGCTTGACAAGGCGAAGACGTACCGGCCTTTCGACCGCTGGCGCAGCGCCCCTGTCAAGGAAGAGGCACGCAAGCAGGTGCTGTCGACCCACTACTTCGACATCGACCTGGTGTCGATGGAAGCGGAGAACATCGGGCATTTTGACCGCTATGTGCTGCGCGAGAACGATGGCGACACGGTGGCGGTGCTGGCCATAACCGACGATGGGCGCATCCCGCTGGTCGAACAGTTCCGCATCCCCAACCATTCGTGGACGTTGGAGCTGCCGGCCGGCCACGCCGTGACCAAGGACGAGCGCCCCCTTGATGTGGCACGGCGCAAGCTGCGCGAAGAAGCCGGCTTCGAAGCGCAGACGTTCGACCAGTTCCTGCGCTTCGTCAACACGCCGAGCTTCTCGACGCAGCACACGGCGATTTACCGCGCGACCGGGCTCAAGCCCGCTGAGCGCACCATGCTCGGCCCGGAATCACCGGTGTCGAACGTGCGTCTCGTACCCATCCAGGACGCCTATGAGATGGTGCTCAACGGAACGATCGTCGACGCGAAGTCCGTCATCGCTATCCAGCACGAGCACATCTTGATGCTCGAATCCGACCGGTGACCATCGGTCATTGGCCTTCCTTGGATTCACAATAACTTCCCAGCGCAAGAAGCAACATCGGCCATGAATCACGGAGCCTCAGCCGCCCGATTCATGGCCGATAGCATGATAGGCACCCCTCGACGCAGGCAAACCTCGCAAGAGTCGAGAGTATTGTATGGGGTAATGGAGGGACGAGAGCCGGGAGCTGGCATGGGAGAACTTACTGACGGCGAACGCGCTGATGCGGAAGAACGGCATGCTGCAGGGAGCCGCATAGACATCGAGCATGGCCGGCGTGACCACGTCGATTCCATCCGTGTCGAATCCGACCAGGCTCGGTCCGCCATCTCGACGTCCCCCGCGTCCACGCATCGCATCACGCCTCGTATCACACCGCGCATCACACCGCGGACAGTGATTGCGCTCCTGTGCATCGTCGTGGGTTCGTGCATATTGCTCTACCCCATCGTCACGCAACTGCAATCCGCCTCGCATGAAACGCATCTGGCCAACACCTATCTCGATGACGCCGCGCGACTGCAAGCGCAAGAAAAAAGCAGGCTCATCGCGAATGCCGAGGATTACAACAGCCGCGTGTACAACGGCCTCACACCGCAAGCGAATCTCAATGACGAATCGTTCCACGCCGACTCCGACTACATGAACCAGCTTTCGGTGCGCGGTGTCATCGCCACGATCGACATTCCCAAGATCTCGGTATCGCTGCCCATCTACCATGGCACTGACGAAGCCACGCTGTCGGCAGGCGCCGGGCATCTGTACGGCACAAGCCTGCCGATCGGCGGCACGGACACGAACAGCGTCATCGCCGCGCACCGAGGACTGCCCAACGCGCTCATGTTCACACGCCTCAACGAGCTTTCCGCAGGCGACACGTTCGCCATCGAAGTGCTTGGAGAAACACACTGGTACCGTGTGGACGCCACATGGGTCGTCGCCCCCGACGACACGTCGCATTTCGCCATCGTCAATGGCAAGGACTATGTGACGCTGCTCACCTGCACGCCGTATGGCATCAACACGCAACGCCTGCTGGTGCGCGGCGAACGCATCAGCGCCCCCGCCGCCACCCAACCCGACACAGGCTTCTATCCCGCCGGCACCTATGCCTTGGTCTGCACAGGGATTTTGGCAGTCATCGGATGCACCGCCGTATGGCTGAGGCGACGCATGGCAAATGAGCCGACGCCGCATCACGCTCGCCGCTGAGACTCGCCGCTGAAGCCCGCGCCCCTGACAACCAAAGGCCGCGTCTGAAGACCCACCATGCGATGCGCCGCGAAACACGCGTTCTCGAACACAGACACACGTTGAAGGCCATTCCGAGCGCGGACATCCTTGCTCACTACAGCAATACGTGCACAGTTGAGACGCATTTGCGCAAATATTGCAGATTTCAATGATTTCGAGAATGTTCGATATATCGAACGACTATTCTATCAATCAGGTTCCGAATCAACGGCAGCCAGATCCACGCACGTCTCAACCAGCACGGTTCAACAGTACGGCGCAGCGAAGGTCACCGCAACGGAGCACACCAAAAAAGCAGGAGCCAGAGCTGTTCATCAGCCGCCACCATGCGAAGGGGTGCCATACAGGCAACGCATGGAATGCGAGGGCGAAACACAGAAGTGCGTCCTTCCGCCGAGGAATAACCACAACGGCTTGGCCATCACAGGGCGACGCCGCGACATGCCCCTGCACAAAGATAGGGCACAGGAGACAACGCCGCGCCGTGGATCTCCAGCACAACTCGACGGTTAGGGACTGCCGAGCACGCTGCGGATCACATGGCCCGACGCATGAAGGGACCAGGTAACCGTGAACCAAGCACGTCACAGAGAGCACATCGCACTAACGCGACACCTTCTCATGGTCATATCATTCCTCGTATCCGTTGCGCTCATCATCTCCGCTTGCATCGGCTCCACGTATCTTGCAAAGGCCGCGATTCCCACAAGCGACAATCTGTATCACTTCGTCAGGGACGTCGACATCTCCGGCGTGGAACAGGATTCGAAAGGCGCGTACCGCTACCATGACGGCGACGAAGTGAGCATGAAGTTCACCTTCAACGAAGACCAGACGATCCAATTCGCCAACTCGCAGTTGTATTACACTCTTCCCGATGGCTTCGAGGCAGTCGACGTCTCCGGCGCATTCGATGTGCCCGTCACACAGAACGGCACGGTTTACACCGTCAAGGGCAACACATGGAAAATCCGCAACGGCAAGCTGCTCATCGACTGGAACAACGAGGATTCGAACATCGATCGTCTGCGCAGCTCCGCGAACGCCCAGGTGGTGCTGGACCTGCGGTTCGCCCTTCATGGTGTGAATGGCAAGGTCAAGCTTGGCGACAGCGTGGAGAAAACGTTCACACTCGATACGAGCAATGATCTTGCAGTTGCCAAACAGTCGACCTTTGACGAGACGAACGGGAAGATGCATTACACTGTCACGCTCACGTCCACCGGCATCAGCACGAACGTGCAGCTCACTGACGCAATCAGCGGCAGCGCCATCACCTACGACCCGTCGAGCCTCAAGGTCTCCGGCAATTCCGCCGACTACACCGCCACGACGAACGGCAATGGCTTCGCGTTCTCCACGGCGACGATGAAGAACGGCGAGACAATCACCCTTACCTACGACGGCGCCATCGATTACACGAAGTTCAACGGCAGCGTGACCGCCGACAACACACGCAACACGGTCATCGCCACAAGCACCGACCATCCCGACGCATCCGAACACACCGCCACGACGGACGAGACGCACACAATCCGCCTATCCGATCTGGGCAAGAGCGGCACGGCTGACACGTCAGACACGTCGACCAGCTCGAATCGCATCATCCATTGGACCATCACCGCCAATTCCCTGCGCCACGTCTCGATGGCGGGAGGCACAATCAGCGACACGATCGACGAAGCGTCGCAATCCACGACGCACTACGCCGGCGACGGCATCACGATGGATGTCTACGACGCCTCCCGCAACAAAGTGGAGACGCGCACCATCCCGTGGTCGCAATTGGGCGTCACCGACACCGCGAGCGCCACGGGCTGGAAGTACGACGTGCCGGCGACCGATGGCATCTACTCGTATTCCATCAGCTATGACACGACGACGGATAGTTCTCGGACCGTCGCCGACCTGCCGGTGGGAAACAGCACGGCATCCGATTCCCCAGAAGCCGGCTCGTATTCGGCCAATGCCAACGTGACCGTCAGCAAGGACTTCGACATGAAGGCCACCAAGAGCGTCGTCGCATCCAAATCCGATTATGACAAAACGACATGGAAGATCACATCGAAGGTTTCGACGAAGGGCTTCTCCAGCTTTGTCATCACCGACACACTGCCGAATGTGTGGGACGACAGCAACCATCATCTCATCGACGCCTACGTGGACGGTTCCGCGGCAGTAACAGGACTCGCCCCCGGCGAATCGTACACCGTGGATTCCTCCGATTCGTCGAAGGTCGTCATCACGTTCTACCAAGACGAAGCGCACACGACGCCCGGCCTCAAGGCGAGCGCCGAGAACCGCACGATCAGTGTGACGCTCGAGACCAAGAACGACAAGGCATGGCTGGCGTTGGTAAAGAGCAATCCCACCGATTGGCGCGCCTCCCATCAGAACAACGCAACGGTGGCAGCGAACGGCCAAGAGCAAAACGTGAGTGCCTCCACGATACCGGTGCAGCAATCCATTTCGAAGAAATGCGAGCAGGCCGGCACCTATGACGCCGATGGCGTGCAGCTGCCGCTGTACAAGTTCACGCTGACACTGCAAGGCGTATCTGCCGACGAGTTCGACATCGACGATCAGTTCGATACATCGCTGCTCGCCTATGCCTCGACCGCTCAGGTCGGCGTCTGGAACCAAGACAGGATCGCTGGCAGCAACGACCAGTATTATCAAGGAAACTATGGCACCGCCGCGGTCACCCACACCGACACGAGCACAGGCGCCACCATTCACGTGCCCTCCGGCGCCATTGCCAAGAACGGCGACGCCTACTACACGTATTACGCACTCACCTACTACCTGATCGTCAAGGATGCCACGGCGTTGCAGACGCTGAACCAGCAGGCGGCGGATTCCGACAACGGCACGGTGACGCTCACCAACACAGCGAACTGGGGCTCCGCCAGCTCCGGCGCCGTGAACTTCACCTACACGAAGAAGACCGTGAGCAAGGAGCAGACGTCCTTTGATCCGACGACGCGCATCGTCACGTTCAAGCTCAACCTCAACCCTGCGGGCGCCGACATCAATCATTCCGGCGATACGCTCACGCTCGAGGATGTGATGTCAAGCAACCTGCTGCTCGATGTGACCTCGCTCCAGGCAACACCCAGCGAAGGCGTCTCCTATCACATGGATAGTGTTTCGAATACGCTGGCGATCACGTTCCCTGACAAGACGCCGGTGACCGTGAGGTATGCGGCGTATCTCAAGGGAACTGGCAGCGTGACATATTCGAACAAGGCGTCGTTGTATGGACAGTCCGACAGCGTGCAGCAATCGGCGCAAATCTCACAGAGTTCCTCGAGCCGCGCCTCGGTGCCGAGCATCAAAATCCTCAAGACCGATTCCGGCGACATCACCAAGCCTCTGCAGGGCGCAAAGTTCCAGCTGTACAAGGCAGCCGACAATTCACTGGTGACCGACAAGGAGTTCACGACCGGTCCGGACGGCGTCACGACCATCTACGGCGATCAGGACAAGGACGGCTGGTCATTGGTCACCGGCACGCAATATTACCTTGTGGAGACCGTGGCCCCCGATGGCTACAACCTGCGTTCGGACCGCATCTACTTCACTGTGACCGACAACCCGACGACAGCTGACGAATACCCCGACGCCTCCACCATTTCGTGGGCGAACACGCCGCAGAACCACACCACGTCGCTCGCCATCCACAAGACGGATTCCGTGAACCCCTCCACCGGTCTTAGCGGAGCGGAGTTCACGCTCACCGGCACCGATGACGGCGGCACGACGGTCTCACTTGACCAGACGACCGGCACGAACGGCTACCTGTTCTTCAGCAACCTGCAGCCTGGCACTTACACGCTGACTGAAACGAAGGCTCCGAGTGGCTACGAGACGCCCTCCCAGACACATACCGTGACGATTGCCACCGATCTGAGCGTCACCTTCGACGGCACGAAGGTCGTCGACTCGGTGCCGAACACCTCATCCCATGAGGCAGCGGTGCCCGTCATCACCCTGACCAATGAACGCAAGCGGTACTTCCTGCCCAACACCGGGCGCGCAGGCGGCCTGTGCCTCATCATGGGGCTCGGCGGAGCCGTGCTTCTGGGCGGCACGATGCTGGCGTTCACGGATTCACGCAAGGCACGGCACCGCGGCACCGCCTCGCGGCACGCACGACGCAGGAGGTCAGCCGAATGACACGGAATCCATGAAGCGCCGACGAACCATTCCGGTTCACCCCACGCCTCCCCAAAACACCAATACAACACTTGTCACATTGATGAATTCATCAGAAGAGAAAGGAACCGACACCATGAGTGTCACAACCAATAAATCCCGCGGCACGCTGCTCGCAGCCATCGCGGCCATCGTCGCGATGGTAGCGGCGGTGCTGCTCCCGGCCACCTTGGCAAACGCCGCGACCACCGGCAGCATTACGTTGGAATCCTCAAGCAGTCTCAAAGACCGCACGTTCGAAGCCTGGGAGCCCATTCGCATCACCGGCACCAGCTCCAACGGCGCGCTCAATTCCAACGGCACGCTCAATGTCGATATCAGCGACGCCTATCTGCCGTACGTGCGCACGGCAGCCGAGGGACTCCCCATCACATCGAGCAGCGACAGCGCCACGATCAGCTCCACATCCTCCGAGGACGATGTGATCGCCGCCATCTCGCTGCTTGCCCAGAACCAGGAAAGCCTCTCGGACACCGATGCTCACAACTTTGCAAACAAGCTGTACAAAGCACTGGTCGACAACAACGTGGCGGCGTCAAAGACAGACACGGACTTCTCTCATGAAACAGATGGAAGCCGCAAACTGTCAGGCATCGAATACGGCTGGTACCTCATCGCCGAAACAACCAACCCCGATACCGCAGCTCCTTCCCGCACCGTGGACAACTCCCCACTATCGCTCGTCATCACCAAGCCAATCGCCGGTGACGTGACCGTGAACGTCAAGTCCTCCACGCCTGTCTCCCACAAGAACATCGTGGACGCCCCGACGAGCGGCGATCTTTCCTCGAAGGATTACACGAACCAGCGCAAGGCTGCGATCGTCAACGAAAACACGCCGATCCACTACCAGCTGACGTTCCACATCCCCAGCGATTGGACGACTAATTTCCAGGACAATGGCTTCTGGTTTACCATGAACGACACCCTTGACAGCAGCCTTGTGTATGAGAAGACGGATGCGATCGAAGTCGGCACGGATTTCGCAACAACCACCGACGACACGGCGTTCAGCGAGAAAAACAGCCTGTATGACATGGAGCTCGAGCCGCAGCTCAAGCAGACTGACCCCTCGACGGGCGCGACATCCCTCGTGTGGCAGTTCGGCAGCAACACCACCACGAGCGATGCCTACAAGAACAACAAGACGAATCTCAACCTCGCTGGCAAGTGGGTCAAGCTCTATTACACCGCGCATCTTTCCCAGGATGCCCCGATCAACACAGCCATCGGCAATGAGTATGACGTGACCTACCAGCACAACCCGAACGCTGCAGCTGACGGCGAGAAGACCCCCGCCGAGCACCCGTATGTCTACACGTATAACCTCGTGGCCAACAAGCAGGACGGCAACACCGACGACCCGCTCGAAGGCGTGGAGTTCGCGATGTACTCCGACTCGAAGTGCACGGACGCGAGCCTGCTGCGCTTCACCAAGAACGAGGCAAGTGACGGAACGACAACCTATGAGTACGATCCGAACGGTAAGGAAACCGTCCTCTCGACGAATTCCAAAGGCGCTATCAATGTGGAAGGCCTGGCTGCCAGCTCCACGGGCACGGCGTATTACCTCAAGGAGACCAAGACCAAGGACGGTTACCGCCTGTCAAATGCGACGATCACCGCCACTCTCAAGGTCGCACAGAAATCCGACAGCAGCAAGCCGTTCTCCGAGCAGAAGAAAGAGGAGACCACCGACTGGACCACGCAAGATGGCCAAAAACAGACGCTTGTCTATGAGCTCACCGCCACCGGCGACCATTCTTCGGCAAGCGACAGCGTGCTGCTTGTGAAGAACTACCGCGGCGTCCTTCCCACCACGGGTGCTCAGGGCATTGCGCTCCTGTGCGTGGTGGGCGTGATGTTCATCGCTGGCGGCGTGCTCCTGCTGCGCAAGCACCGGTAGCGTCCATTGCGCCGATTGCGCCGATCGCGCCGACCACGCCGTGAGCTGGTAGCGCTTGGAACCGCGCGATAGGCAATAACACCACTGCAGATACACGTGTGGGGTGCCGTAGAGATTACGGCACCCCACACGTGTATCTATCCCATGGTTCACCATCCCCCATGGTTCACCATCTCAAGGAATGGCTGTCCCCGGGCATGAAAAAGCTGGGCAGCTAGGCATATCGCCTGGCCACTCAGCCTGAAACTACACACCCGCATACGAAACGCGGCATTGCACCGGCTTCGCTATGCGCGTGAACTCACTCCTCGGAGTTGCCCACGGTGTGGACGTAGATGGAGTTCGTCTTGCCGGGGATGTGAGAGCGGTCGGAGCTGCCGAGCACCACGATGGTGTCGCCGTCCTGAACCTTGCCCTGCTCCTTGAGCACGCTGTCAGCGAGGTCCATGAGCTGGTTGCGCAGCAGGCCGTGGTATTCGGTCTGCAGCGTGAAGGACTCGGTGCCCCACGAGAGAGCCAGCCAACGGGTGGTGTGCTCATTGTTGGACAGGCCGTAGATCGGGCAGGACGGACGCTGAGCGGAGATGCGGTGCACGGTGTCGCCGGTCATGGAGAAGGCGGCGATGCACTTGGCGTTGATTGTGCGGGCCAGCTGCACGGCGGCGTCAGCCACTGCGGAGGAATCGGTCACGACCATGTCGTTGATCGCCGGGATGCGGTCGAATCCGTGATCGGTGGCGTAGTTGGAGATGCGGGCCATCGTGGCGACGGTCTCAACCGGGTATTCGCCGACAGCGGTCTCGTTGGAGGTCATCGTTGCGTCAGCGCCGTCAAGCACAGCGTTGGAGCAATCGGAGGCTTCTGCACGGGACGGAACCGGAGAGTGCACCATGGAGCCGAGGACTTCGGTTGCCACGATGACCGGCTTGCCGTAGCGACGAGCAAGGGTGATGCATTCCTTGGTGATGAGCGGAACCTCTTCGAACGGCATTTCGACAGCCATATCGCCACGGGCCACCATGATGCCGTCGAAGGTCTTGACGATCTCTTCGAGGTTCTCGACTGCCTGCGGCTTCTCGATCTTTGCCACGATCGGGATGCGGCGGCCTTCCTCGTCCATGATCTCATGGGCGCGGTCGATGTCGGTGGCGAAACGCACGAAGGACATGGCGATGATGTCGGCGCCGGTGCGGATTGCCCAGCGCAGATCCTCCTGGTCCTTCTCGGTCAGGGCGGGCAGGCTCACGGCCACGCCCGGCAGGTTGATGCCCTTGTGGGAGGACACGGGGCCGGCGACGACAACCTTGGTGTACACGTCGTTGCCTTCGACCTTGGTGACCTCGAGGCGCACCTTGCCATCGTCGATCAGGATCGGGTCGCCAGGCTTGCAATCGCCCGGGAGGCCCTTGAACGTGGTGGAGACGCGATCCTTGTTGCCGATGATGTCATCGGTCGTGATGATGAACTGCTGGCCCGGCTCCAGCTGCACCTTGTCCTCGCCCTCGGCGTTCTTCTCGAACCAGCCGCAGCGAATCTTCGGGCCCTGGAGGTCCACGAGCACGGCCACGTTACGGCCGACGTTCTTTGCTGCCTGGCGGATGTTCTTGTACACGGCGTTGTGTTCCTCGGTGGTGCCGTGCGAACGGTTGATGCGGGCCACGTCCATGCCGGCCTTGACAAGTTCTGTCAGTACTTCAAGAGAGCTGGTCGCGGGACCGATGGTGTCGACGATTTTTGCTTTGCGCATGGAAATGCCTACCTGTTTCTTGTTATGTATGGAATGGGAGCGAATCCCAAATTTCACAATTGACATACTACAGATTCTTCACGACGGAGCAAGGCGAACACGCGGCACGTCACCCAATGTTCAGCCTCAGCACAATTCCCCCAAAACGGGGTTGTATGTCCGCACCCTGTGCAACTGAGTCGTCAAACGATTTTCAATAGGAAATTCCACGGAAAAATCCGTCTTCCCTGCCTAGCGGAGTGCTTGAGCGCCGTCCTTGCCATGGTCTGGCTGGACGCCCGAGGCGAGCTGCTCGCGGACCAGCTCCTCGCCTTCCGCGGCCGCGGAACGGGACACCGCCTCGCCCTTGGCTGTCCCCGCCTCCGCCGCGGTCTCCCGGGACGCCATCTGGCGCATCTTGATGACCGATGCCACGGATGCCAGTCCCAGGCACACGACGATGACCACCAGCGACAGCCACGTGGGAATCTCCGGCACCGCTTCGAATCCGTGGCCACCATTGATGAACGGCAGCGTGTTGCCGTGCAACGCCTCCATGATGAGCTTGACGCCGATGAACGCGAGCACCGCGGAAAGACCCAGCGGCAGGTAGACGAGTTCGTCGATGAGCTTGCCAAGGAGGAAGTACAGCTGCTGCAAGCCAAGGAGGGCGAAGATGTTGGAGGTGAACACGATGAACGGATCGCGGGTCAGGCCGAAGATCGCGGGGATCGAATCGAACGCGAACATCACGTCGGTGGTGCCGATGGCGAAGAACACGATGAGCATGGGTGTGAACACCTTGCGACCATCGACGACGGTGCGCAGCTTCTCTCCGTCGTATTCGTCGGAAATCGGCATGATCTTGCGCAGGCCGCGGATCAGGACGTTCTCATGGTATTCCTCGTCGTCATCGTCGCCCTTGAGCAGCTTGGCGGCGGTGACGAGCAGGAATGCGCCGAACAGGAAGAACACCCAGGTGAACCGGGTGAGGATGGCGGCGCCGAGGGCGATGAAGATGCCACGCAGCACCAACGCGATCGTGATGCCGATGGACAGCACGTATTTTTGCAGCTTGCGGGGCACTGCGAAGTTCGACATGATGATGACGAACACGAACAGGTTGTCGATGCTCAGCGAATACTCGGTGAGCCAGCCCGAATAGAACTCCACCGCAGGCTTGGGGCCGGCGACCGCCCACATGATGCCGCCGAAGATCAGGGCGGCGGCGACGAAGAACGCGATGTGCTGCACGCATTCCTTCGTGCTGGGCACGTGGGGGCGCCGGCCGATGATGAGGATGTCGACGACGAAGAACACCGCGAGCACGGCGTAGGTGATGACCATGAAGAGCACAGGTGTTTCAGACATACATCCCAGTGTACATAACGGCCTCACGCGCCAGCGCCCATCCATGTTTGCCGGCGCCCGCCCATGTGTGAAGGCGATGGCCCATGTCCGCAGGCGCCCAACCATGCTCGCAGGTGTTCACTTCGCTGCGTCGTTCATCTGCCGCAGCTCCTTCTTCAGGTCGCGAATCTCGTCGCGCAACCGCGCCGCCAGCTCGAACTGCAGCTGCTCGGCCGCGGTGTGCATCTGGTCGGACAGCTGGCGGATGAGCTCGGCGAGGTCCTTGGCCGGCAGCCCGGCGGTCTCGAGGTCGCCGCGCACAGCCGCCGCCTGTTTCGCGTCGGTCGCGGGAAGCCCGTAATGCGAATTGCCCGCCTTGCCGGCGTTGCGATAGCCGCCGGCAAGCAGCGTCTCCGTGTCGACGTCCTCCTTGGCGAGCATGTCGTTGACATCGCTGATTTTCTTGCGCAGCGGCTGCGGGTCGATGTGGTGCTCCTTGTTGTAGGCGATCTGGATGCGACGGCGGCGTTCCGTCTCGTCGATGGCCTTTTGCATGGATTCCGTGATGTCATCCGCATACATGATGACGGTACCGTTGACGTTTCGCGCCGCGCGACCGATTGTCTGAATCAGCGAACGGTAGGAACGCAGGAAGCCTTCCTTGTCGGCGTCGAGGATCGCCACAAGCGACACCTCAGGCAGGTCGAGGCCCTCGCGCAGCAGGTTGATGCCAACAATCACGTCGATCGTGCCTTCGCGCAATTCGCGCAGCAGCTCGACGCGCTTCAAGGTGTCGACGTCGGAATGCAGGTATTCGACCTTGATGTCACGTTCGAGCAGATAGTCGGTGAGGTCCTCCGCCATCTTCTTCGTGAGCGTCGTGACGAGCACACGCTCCCCCTTCGCCACGCGGTCCTTGATCTGACCGAGCAGATCGTCGACCTGCCCTTCGACAGGCTTAACCTCGATCTTGGGGTCGAGCAGGCCGGTGGGTCGGATGATCTGCTCCACCACCCCATCGGACAGACCCAGTTCGTAGTCACCCGGCGTGGCGGACAGATACACCGTCTGCCCCACACGCTGGAGGAATTCATCCCATTTGAGAGGACGGTTGTCCATTGCGCTGGGCAGGCGGAAACCATGTTCGACAAGCGTGCGCTTGCGACTGGCGTCGCCTTCATACATGGCGCCGATCTGGGGCACCGTGACATGGGATTCGTCAATGACGAGCAGGAAGTCGTCAGGAAAGAAATCAAGCAGTGTGTGCGGCGGTGTGCCCGGCGCTCGTCCGTCAAGATGCCGCGAGTAGTTCTCGACACCCGAGCATGTGCCGATTTGCTCGAGCATCTCGAGGTCATACGTCGTGCGCATCGTCAGGCGCTGCGCTTCAAGCTCCTTGCCTTGCTTGCGCAGCTCCGCCGTGCGGTCCTTGAGTTCGGCTCGTATGGAATCGATCGCTCGCGACAGCCTTTCCTCACCCGCGATGTAATGGGACGCGGGGAAGATATGCACGTCATGCACCCGTTCGATCACATCGCCGGTGAGAGGATGCAGAGTGGAAATCGCGTCGATTTCATCGCCGAAGAACTCGATGCGCACCGCGAGCTCCTCATAGACCGGAATGATCTCGACGGTATCGCCGCGCACACGGAAGGTGCCGCGGGTGAACGCGATGTCATTGCGCTTGTATTGCATCGAAACAAACGTGCGCAACAGGTCGTCGCGGTCGATCTGGTCGCCCTCATGGAGGAACAGCATCCTCCCCGCGTATTCCTCCGGCGTGCCCAAGCCGTAGATGCATGAGACCGTGGCGACGACCACGCAGTCGCGGCGTGTGAGCAAATCGGCGGTCGCGCGGTGGCGCAAGCGCTCCACATCGTCGTTGATGTTGGAATCCTTCTCGATGTATGTGTCTGTCTGGGGTATGTATGCCTCCGGCTGGTAATAGTCGTAGTACGACACGAAGTAGTTGACGGCATTGTCGGGCATCAGTTCGCGGAATTCAGCGCACAGCTGCGCAGCAAGCGTCTTGTTGGGCTCGAGGATGAGCGTGGGGCGCTGCAATTTCTCAATGAGCCACGCGGTGGTGGCGGTCTTGCCCGTGCCGGTGGCGCCCATGAGCACGACGTCGTTTTCGCCGTTTTCGATGCGCTCGGCGAGTTCCTTGATAGCCTTCGGCTGGTCGCCTGCCGGCTTGTATGGCGACTTGACGACGAACGGCTTGTTCGTGCGGATTATCTCACCCATGATGTGTTGCTTTCTGCTGTCTGGTGGTGTGTCCGGATAATGGCGATACTGCATCGCCAGGGCGGCACGCTGTATCCCGGGTCACGCGGCGTGGGTGATTTCCCGCTGCCATTGGTCCCACAGGATGTCGAGCCTCGCATGCAAGGCAGCGATGCCGTCGTTGTTGGCAACTATCGCATCCGCCAAGTCGCGCCGTGAGTCTTCAGCGCTTTGGGAATTGATCCTCTCCTGCGCCTGATGCCGCGTCATTGAGCGGTTTTCCATCAACCGCTCTATCCGTATCTCGTCATCGGTTTCCACTACCACGATATGGTCGAACGAAAAGGGAATCGTGTCGATGACTTCCGCCAACAGCGGAATGTCATGGATCACGACGCTTCCCGCAGGAACCTGCGAATCAAGGCGCTGTGCGGCGGCATAGACGAGTGGGTGGATGATGGATTCAAGGCGATGCCGCATCTGTTCCGCCTGTGCGGTCTCGGCGAACACATGCCTGGCCACCCACGCACGGTCCATGGAGCCGTCAGCTGCAATCGCTTCATCGCCGAACGCTACTCGCACAGGTTCAATCGCCGCGCCTCCTGCCGCAGTGAGGTCGCGCGAAATCGCATCATAATCCACCACCACTGCCCCCAGTTGCTGCAGATACGCAGAAACCGTGCTTTTGCCCGCTCCGATTCCACCGGTCAGCGCGATTCTCATGACACTCCTCGCATTCGCCGATGCATTGCATTCACTTGTGCATCGCATCCCATCGTTGCATCCCCTCATTGTAGAGCGCCCATGTGGCAATAAACCATTGCCCAACCGCACACAGGTTCCCTGCCATCCGACCTTCCGACCTCCTGACCAGTCATCCGGCCTTCCGACATCCCAGCATCCCGGCATCCCGATCACCGAACCTCCAAATCTCTGACCTTCCTAACTTCCCAAACCGGCGACAAATTTAGGATTCGCCGAAGACGGAGGTTACAGACCCCCAAACAGACCCTTAACCTCCGTCATCGACGACATATTCAGGATTCGCCGAACAAAGCAGTTATGGACCTCAAAAAGGATTCTTTAACCTCCGACATCGGCGACACACCAACCCACTCGCCGAAAATGGAAGTTACGGGCCTCAAAAAGGATTCCCCAACCTCCGTCTTCAGCGACACACCGACAAGCCTCACACCGACAACCCGCGCGTCATCCCAACAGACAGCCCCAAACCGGTATGCAAAAAGCCCAGGCCTTTCGGTCTGGGCTTTGGCTTAAGCGCTGTGAACCAGCGGCTTCAACGGTTTCGGGAATCCATCAAAGCGCTGGTTCACTGATGTATGCTGCAATGTTTACAGCGTCTACCGTAACGTAACGCGAGTTACCGAGTTACTGAGTTACTTGGACTGGTGCAGCAGTTCGTCGCGCAGTGCAGCGAGCTTGTCGTCGGAGGCAAGGGTGCCTTCGCCGGACGCCGGAGACGAGTAGTTGCTCGGCTCTTCCTCGGCCTCGTGCGCAGCGTGGTTCTCGGTCTGGCCGTCGGCAGCAGCAGAAGCTTCTGCGTTGGCGAGCTCCTTGGCCACGAAGGCTTTGTGCTCTTCCCACAGATCGTGGGCGGCCGCGTACTGGGACTCCCACTCTTCGCGCTGCTTCTCGTAGCCTTCGATCCACTCGTTGGTCTCGGGATCGAAGCCTTCGGGGTACTTGTAGTTGCCGTTCTCGTCGTACTCGGCCGGCATGCCGTACAGAGCCGGATCGAAGTCCTCGGAGTTCGGGTCGACGGAGTCGTTGGCCTGCTTGAGGGACAGGGAGATGCGGCGACGATCGAGATCGACGTCGATCACCTTGACGAACACCTCTTCGCCGGGCTTGACAACGGTCTCCGGGTTCTCGACATGGCGGTTCGCGAGCTCGGAGATGTGCACCAGGCCCTCGATGCCGTCGTCGACGGAGATGAACACACCGAACTGCACGATCTTGGTGACCTTGCCCTTGACGATCTGGCCGGGCACATGGGTGCGTGCGAAGCGCTGCCACGGATCCTCCTGCGTCGCCTTGAGCGACAGGGAGATACGCTCGCGCTCGAGATCCACGTCGAGAACCTCGACGGTGACCTTGTCGCCGACCTTGACGACCTCGGACGGGTGGTCGATGTGCTTCCAAGAGAGCTCGGAGACGTGGATGAGTCCGTCCACACCGCCGAGGTCGACGAATGCGCCGAAGTTGACGATGGAGGACACGACGCCTTCGCGGATCTGGCCCTTCTTGAGCTGCGAGAGGAAGGTCTCGCGCACTTCGGACTGGGTCTCCTCGAGGTACTGGCGACGGGAGAGGACCACGTTGTTGCGGTTCTTGTCGAGCTCGAGGATCTTGGCCTTGATCTTCTGGCCGATGTACGGCTGAAGGTCGCGGACACGACGCATCTCGACGAGGGATGCGGGCAGGAAGCCGCGCAGACCGATGTCGACGATGAGGCCGCCCTTGACGGCTTCGATGACGGTACCTTCGACGACGCCGTCGGATTCCTTGATCTTCTCGACTTCGCCCCAAGCGCGCTCGTACTGTGCACGCTTCTTGGACAGGATCAGGCGTCCTTCCTTGTCTTCCTTGGTGATGACAAGGGCCTCGACGGTGTCGCCAACCTTAACGACATCATCGGGATCGACGTCCTTCTTGATGGAAAGTTCGCGGGAAGGAATCACGCCTTCCGTCTTGTAGCCGATATCCAGGAGGACTTCGTCATGATCGATCTTGACGACAGTGCCTTCGACCAGATCACCATCGCCGAAATTCTTGATGGTGGAATCGACTGCCTTGATGAAGTCATCGACGGTGCCGATGTCATTGATGGCAACCTGCGGGACTTCTTTAGTGTTTTCTGCCATTGGGTTGGTTGTTTCTCATAGTTTGTGGATAATATCGTTTTTCACTTTTGCGACATCATCCCGCAGGCATCCGTTAACCGGCTGCAGCGGAAATTCAGTTGCACGGCGCGCGGTGGATACACTCCGCCCACGCACGCAAAACATAAGCATACACGAATGCCCTGCCACAGGCATCCAAGACACGCCGCAATCACGCACAGCGGAATACGGCGATGCAACACGCAACCCCGAGGAATCCGTTCACTCCCCCGCAGCGCCGACGGCATCAGGGCCGATGCCGGCACTCCGCTCCGCGATACGCACGACGTTGCGCAGCAGCATGGCGCGGGTCATCGGCCCAACACCACCGGGGTTGGGCGAATACGCAGCGCACACGTCATGGCACGCCGGGTCCACATCGCCCTGCACGCGCCAGCGCCCCGCCGCTTCGTCATAGACGCGCGACACGCCCACATCCATGAGCACCGCGTTGGGGTTGACGTCCTCGGGCTTGACGAAGTGCGCCTTGCCCACCGCCGCCACGATCACATCGGCGCTGCGCATGATTTCATGCAGATTGCGCGTATGCGTGTGGCATAGCGTCACCGTCGCATCCACGTTGCGGTTGGTGAGCATGAGCCCGATCGTGCGTCCGATCGTCACCCCGCGTCCCAGCACGACGACGTGCTTGCCATCGAGGTCGATTCCGTTGCGTTCCATGAGATCAATGACGCCGCTGGGAGTGCACGGCAACGGATAGCAGGAGTCCCCGTTTGTATGAAGCACAAGCTGGCCCAGGTTGTAAGGATGCATTCCATCCGCGTCCTTTGCCGGATCGACCATTTCGACGATGCGGTTGGAGTCGATGCCCTGCGGCAGCGGCAGTTGCACGATGTAACCGGTGCATTCGGGGTTCTCGTTGAGGCGGCGCACAGCCGCGGCGATGTCATCGAACGTCGCATCGGCAGGAAGATCCTCCCGGATGGAATCAATTCCCACGTCGGCGCAATCACGGTGCTTCCCCGCGACGTATTTGACGGACCCGGCGTCCTGCCCCACGAGCAACGTGCCCAGGCCAACCGGATGCCCCGCCTTGCGCAGACGTTCCACGCGGCGTGCCAGATCAGCCTTGATCTGCTGCGCCGCGGCCTTGCCATCGAGTACCTGTGCCATGCTCCTCCTGCCCGTGACATGCCGCCGAAGCGTCATATCACCAATCAAATTCGGGTTTTAGGCTACTCTAGCAAGTAGCTTCATGTGCCGACCGTCCTCTATGCGAAACGCCAACCGCCATGGGTTCGCACAGCGAGGAACGTCGCCACAGCCCAGATGCAAGGCCACCGAGACGGGCCACGGAAAGCCGAGAAAAGAGCGGAGAATGCGCATCACCACACGAATCACAACCACAGTAGCGAAGGTGGTCGCATGCCTGACGGGCATCGCGCTTGTCGCCGCCACGGCAGCGTGCGGCATCGGAGGCGGCGCGCAGCCTTCCAAAACGCCCTCATCCAGCTCGCCCACGCAACCGGACTCCCCCATCTCCATCGTCGCCGCCGAAAACACGTGGGGGTCGGTCGCGACGCAACTCGCCGGAGACAAGGCCACCGTGACATCCATCGTCACCGACACGACCACCGACATGTCAACCTTTGCGCCCAATTCCGATCAGAAGACGCAAATCGCCGACGCTCAGATCGTCATCATGACCGGTGCTGGCTACGATTCATGGGCCAGCGACATGACGAGCCAAGGCCAGTCCGTCATCAATGCAGCGGCCACGATAGGCGCCGGCACCGGTGACAACGCCTACCTGTGGATGTCCTCCGACGCGCGCAAGGCGGTGGCGAAGGCCATCGTCGACGCCCTCACCAAGCTCGAGCCGGATTCCTCTGACGCTTTCGCCGCCAACCTTGATGCTTGGCAGGACGAAGAAGACAAGGCCGAAATCGCCATCAGCGATTTGCGCAAATCCCACGACGACCTCACATACGCTGCGACCACGCCCGTCGCGTACTACCTCATGTCGGAAATTGACGCAACCGACGCCACGCCCGACGAATGGACTGCCGCGGAGACCAAGGGCACGACACCGGATGCCACTGCGATTGCAAAATTCACTCTCGCGCTCAAAGACGGCACTGACCTGATCATCACCGATTCGCAGCGGTCCAACAGCGCCGTCGACTCGGTGTTGCAAACCGCCCAGCAGCGCAACGTGCCGACGGTGAGCCTCACGGAAATCATGCCCAGCTCGCAGGAATCGCTCCCGAATTGGATCGAAGACATCGTTTCTTCGATGGATGAGGCGCTCACGCAGGCATCTGCATCTGCATCCGCTTCCGCTTCGGCGAGCGCTTCCGACGGCGCTTCCGCTTCGGCGAGCGCCTCCGCCACGGACGCGCCATCCCAATCCTCGAACTGATTTTCCATCAGTGATTTTCACTGAAACGCGCAGCCATAGCACCACAACACCACACAGCCACAACGGCAACGCAAGTAATGTCCACGCCATTGCCCACTATTATTTGAGAATGTTTCTCAATTATTGGAGGCGTGCATGGAGAAAGAAGCGGAGCCCTGCATCGAGTTTCGACAGGCCGCCGTCCAACGCGGCGGTCGCACGATATGGTCGGAGGGAACATTCGCCATACAGCGCGGCACCGTCACGGCAATCGTAGGAACCAACGGTGCAGGCAAAACCACAATGATCGACGTGGAGCTGGGCCTGCTGCCCCTGTGCCACGGCTCGGTGACGGTCCTGGGCCGTCCCGCAGGGCAAGCCAACGGGCGCATCGGCTACGTGCCGCAGAACTACATGGATGATGTGGATTCGAACGTGACGGTCGACCAATCCATTCTGCTGGGAATCACCGGCACCAGATTCGGATTTCACCGCGTCACCCGCGAGCAGCGCGGCGCCGTCGCCGACATCATCGATTTCGTGGGATTGCACGGCAAGGAGCGCATGCGGCTCAACGAACTGTCGGGAGGCCTGCGTCAAAGGGCAGCCATTGCCCAGGCGCTGGTGAGTCACCCGGATCTGCTGCTTCTCGACGAACCGCTGGCCAACCTTGACCTCGCCAGCCAGAGCGCGATCGTGGAGCTGTTCGCCCGCCTCAACCGCGAGTGGGGCATGACCATACAAATCGTGTCGCATGACCTTAACATGCTGCTGCCGATCCTTACGGGAGCGGTATATCTGCTGGATGGGCATCCGCACTATTCCGGCATGTCCACTGTGCTTGACTCCCAGCTGCTCACCCATCTGTACGGCACGAAGGTGGAGGTCGTCACCACGCCGCAGGGCGATATGTTCGTCACGCCTAACCCCGACATGGAGCCGGCCGGCCACGGAGACGGCACTTTGGACGCATCGGAAGCCGCATGCTTCTTCAAGCAGCATTACGCGCATTCGCATCCCGCAGGCCAGCAATCGCAAGGCGCAACGCCATCCCGCGCAACGCCACAGTCCGCTGCAGCCACGCAGCCTGATACGGCCACTCAGGGATCCACTCAGGGATCCACACAGGGATTCACACAGGAGGACTGACATGACGACTTTTTCTTACAACCCTGACTGGTGGCATCTCCTCACCGGTTCCTTTATGTCGAACGCGTTGATCGCCGGTGTGCTCATCGCAGTGGCAGCGGGCGCCGTGGGGTATTTCACGATCACGCGGCGTTCGACGTTCGCCGCCCACGCGCTGGCGCATATCGGGCTGCCAGGCGCCACCGGCGCGGTGTTGCTCGGACTGCCGGTTTCATGGGGCATGGGCGTGTTTGCTCTGGGAGGCGCGCTGGCGATCGGCGCATTGGGCAAAAAGGCCTCCCAGAGGGAAATCGCCACGGGAACGGTTTTGGCCTTCGCCACCGGTCTCGGCCTGTTTTTCGCGCGAATGTCTTCTAGCGCCACCAAGCAGATGCAATCGATTCTCTTCGGCTCCATCCTGACGATTTCACGATCCGAACTTTTGGGGTTCGCGGTGTTCGATGCGGTGCTGCTCGTGGTGCTGGCATGCGCATATCGTCCGCTGCTGTTCAGCTCGCTCAACGAGCAGGTCGCCCAAGCCAAGGGCGTGCCGGTGCGTCTGATGGGGCTGCTGTATATGGCGCTCATGGCAGGGGTCATCACGGTTGCCACGCCCGCCGTGGGCACGCTGCTCGTGTTCGCGCTCGTGGTGACGCCTTCCGCCACTGCCATCATGCTCACCCGTTCGCCGCTGTCCGCGATGGTGTGTTCGACGCTGCTGTGCCTTGGCAGCATCTGGGGCGGTCTGCTGCTTGCAGCAATGTTCCCGTTCCCGCCGAGCTTCATCATTGTGACGATCAGCGCCGCCCTGTGGCTGGTTGTGCGGCTTGTGACCGGCAGGAACCAGCATTAAGCGGATGCAATGCAGGTGCGGGTGCGCCAGAGACCAGCAGATGTTATGCCGATTGATGCTACCGGTTATGTAATGCCGATCCGTGATATCGATCGGTGATGCCGGTCATTGGGCGACGCGCACGGCAAGGGCGGTGGCGATGGCAGCCACGCCTTCGCCGGCCCCTGTAAAGCCCATGTGATCGGTAGTGGTAGCCAGCAGGCTCACCGGCATTCCCGCAGCCTGGCTCATCACACGCATTGCCTCATCGCGGTGCTTGGTCACATGAGGGTTATTGCATACAAGCGTGACTGTGGCGTTTGCGAACGCCCACCCGTGCTCGGCGCATGCCCGGGACACCTCCTGCAGCATGGACGCCCCATGGCGTCCCGCTCCCGCGCTGTCGGAACCAACGCCGAAGAATTCACCGATGTCCCCCAGTCCGCATGCCGACAGCATGGCATCAATCAGCGCATGGGCGGCCACATCCCCGTCGGAATCGCCAGCGAGCCCCGGCACTCCCCTGGCCTCGTCATCTCTCCATCGGATGCACGCCAGCCATAGTTCTCGCGCTGCGCCACTCGACGATTGAGTATCGGAAGATACAGCAAAGCGGTGCGCGTCGAAGCCTTGCCCGACCCGCACCGCCTGAAGGATGCTTGTTTGCATGGGATCTGCTGGATTCACAGCTGTTTCAGCGCGCTTTCTTGGAACTGCGCTTCTTCGACTTGAGGCTCTGCTCCTCGATGCGATGCAGCGTCTCGCTCGCCGGCTCGTCCGGGGCCATGGTGTGATGCTTCTCATCGCCCGGCTCAGGATCCGCAAAGCCCAGGTTGACGTCCAGCAAGCGCTGTGTCTCTTCCTCGGAAAGCTTCTCCGACAGGGAAATCTCCGCCGAAAGCACCTTGCGGGCCTTGGTCAGCATGCGCTTCTCACCAGCCGAAAGCCCGTGGGCGTCGTCATCACGCTGGGCAAGGTCACGCACCACGTGGGCGATCTGCTGCAGGTCACCGGACGCGATACGCTCCTGATTGAGCTTGTAGCGGCGCGACCAGTTCGTCTTTTCCTCTTCGATCGGCGTGCGAAGAATTTCGAAAACCTTGCCCACATCGTTTCCATCGGCGATGTCGCGTACGCCGATGCTTTCGACGTTCTCTTCGGGGACGAAAATCACAAGGCCATCGGTGGACAGCACGTCGAGCTTGAGATACGTTCTTGTCTGGCCGTCCGGCGTCTTACGGTCCTCGATGTCCTCGACACGAGCCGCGCCGTGGCGGGGATATACTACCGTGTCGCCGATTTGATAAGCCATGTATTCCTCCAAAAGTTACCCAAGCTTTAATAGTATGCCATGATGCCTCGACCGCATCCCGGGGTTCGCCATCAGCTGACCGAGCCATCCCATCCATGGAATGCGCGCCCCTTTTTGTAACGATTCGAGCAACCGCAGCAACCCCGACGAATGGTAGTCAGCCGCTCACAGCGAAAGCTGATCGAATACCCGCAAGGCAATGGAAAAATCCTCAAGAATCGCGTTTCTCGTTGTACTTTTCGGCGCGCCGCCTTTAGACTTTTGAATATGGAGAAGACATTGATTACCAATGTGGCGCCTCTCGAGGCAGACCACGAGGCTCTCGACAGAGTCAGCAATGGCGTTTTCTACGACCCGCATGAGGTCCTCGGCGCGCATCTCAATGCCGCACCGGACGACGCATACGCAACTGTGCGCGTGCTTCGCCCCATGGCAAAGAGCGTCGGAATCGTCACCGTAGACGGAACCGAGTACGAGGCGCAGCACGAATGGAACGGCGTTTTCGTCGCAGTCATTCCCGCAGCGACGCGGAAAGACGGATCCCATTCAGTTCCCGATTACCGCATTCATGCGATGTATGAGGACGGCAGCGAAACCACCCTCGACGACCCCTACCGTTACCTGCCCACCGTCGGCGACGTGGACATGTATCTGTTCGGCGAAGGTCGCCACTACCGCCTGTGGGAGGTCATGGGCGCGCACGTGCGCACGTACATCGACCCGATGGGCTCGCCGGACGGATCCTCCTCGGATTCCATCACTGGCGTTTCGTTCGTCGTGTGGGCACCGAACGCCCACTGCGTGCGTGTCGTCGGCGATTTCAACGGATGGAACGGTCGCACTCACGCCATGCGCGAACTGGGCAACTCCGGCATCTGGGAGCTATTCATCCCCGGTCTCAAAGGCGGCGACCGATATAAGTTCGAGCTGCTCAACGCCAACAACGAATGGAAGCAGAAGGCCGACCCCTACGAGCGCCATCACCAGATTCCGCCGGAGACCGCATCTATCGTGTCCGACTCCCATTACGACTGGGAGGACAGCGAGTGGATGCAGCATCGCGCGACCACGAACCCGCATACCGGCCCGGTGAGCATCTACGAGGTGCACGCCGGCTCGTGGAAGCAGGGCTATACCTATCGCCAGCTCGCCGATGAGCTTGTGCGCTATGTCAAGGACATGGGCTTCACCCATGTGGAGTTCCTGCCTCTCGCCGAGCATCCGTTCGCCGGATCGTGGGGCTATCAGGTGACCGGTTACTACGCACCGGATTCCCGCTTCGGCGACGTGGATGACTTCAAGTACATGGTCGATTGCTTCCACAAGGCTGGCATCGGCGTCATCATGGACTGGGTGCCCGCACACTTCCCCAAGGATGACTTCGCCTTGGGACGCTTCGACGGCACGCCGCTGTACGAGGACCCCGATCCGCTGCGCGGCGAGCATCCCGACTGGGGCACGTACGTGTTCAACTTCGGGCGCAACGAGGTGCGCAACTTCCTCGTGGCGAACGCCTGCTACTGGCTTGACGAATACCATGTGGACGCCCTGCGCGTCGACGCCGTGTCGTCCATGCTCTACCTCGATTACAGCCGCAAGCCCGGCCAGTGGAGGCCGAACATCTACGGCGGCCGCGAGAACCTCGAGGCAATCGAATTCCTCAAGGAAGCCACCGGCACGTGCTACCTCAACTACCCCGGCATCATGATGATCGCCGAGGAATCCACCGCCTGGCCCGGAGTCACCGCTCCCACAAGCGCCAACGGCTTGGGATTCGGCCTCAAGTGGAACATGGGCTGGATGCATGACACCCTGCAGTACCTGCAGTATCCGCCGATTGACCGCAAGTGGCACCATGACGAGATCACCTTCTCGATGGTCTACGCCTACTCCGAGCATTACGTGCTGCCGATCTCGCATGATGAGGTCGTGCACGGCAAGGGTTCGCTCATCGGCCGTATGCCGGGCAACGACTGGCAGCGTTTCGCAGGCGTGCGCGCGCTCTTCGCATACCAGTGGACGCATCCGGGCAAGAAGCTCACGTTCATGGGCAATGAACTGGCTCAGTTCGGCGAATGGAACGAGAACTGGAGCATCGACTGGGATTCCCTCAACTGGCAGGATCACCAGGGCGTGCAGCGTCTCGTGCGTGACCTCAACACCGTCTACCGTGAGAACCCGGCGCTGTGGCAAGTCGACAATGACCCCTCTGGATTCCAGTGGCTCACATCCGACGATGCCGATCACAACACGCTCAGCTACATGCGTCTGGACAAGGATGGGAACCCGATCGTGGTGGTCGTCAACTTCTCCGGCACCGCATGGAGCGACTATCAGGTTCCGCTCCCCCGCGGCGGCAAGTGGAAGGAAATCCTGACCACCGATGACCTCGCGTACGGCGGCTCGAACATCCACAACGACAATATCGTCGCGGACCAAGGTGAATACCATTCGCGCCCGTACTCGACGAAACTCACCGTTCCGGCGCTCGGTGCGATATTGTTGAAGCCAGAAGACTGAACGCGAGTTCCAGTCACATGGCATGATTTATGAGACTTTGGGGCAGTCAGCGTGAAGCTGGCTGCCCCAAAGTCGGAAAGACGATCGCATAATGTGCACTTTCAGCTCTGCAGCAGGGCAAACGACGGCAAGCACGATCCTCGTGGTGGAGGATGAACCGACCCTTGCCACCGCTATTGCGCAACGGCTGGCGGCGGAAGGATGGTCGGCGCGCGTCTGCGGCGATGGCGCAAGCGCGGTGCAGACCGCTGCACAGATCAGCCCCGACTTGGTGATCATGGACGTCATGCTGCCCGTCATGGACGGTTTGGAAGCGACGCGGCGCATCACCGCTGCACGCCCCGTGCCCGTGCTCATGCTCACCGCCCGCGATGATGAATCCGACAAACTCATCGGCCTTGCAGCCGGAGCCGATGATTACATGACGAAACCGTTTTCGATGCGTGAGCTCGTTGCCCGCTGCAAGGCATTGCTGCGACGCGTCGAACGAGCGAAGCAGCTGGCGGAAAACCCCGAAGACGAGCAAGTGCTGCGCTTTGGAAACATCACGATAGATCCGGCGCAGCGCATCGTGACGGTCGACGGCGAGGATGTGCATATGACCCCTACGGAGTTCGACTTGTTGCTCACTCTCGCTCGCAAGCCACGGTCAGTGCTCAGCCGCGACCAACTGCTCAAGGACGTGTGGGGCTGGGTGGACGGCTCCGGCACACGCACCGTTGACTCGCATGTCAAATCGCTGCGCCACAAGCTAGGCGCTGAGACAATCCGCACAGTGCATGGCGTGGGTTATGCTTTCGAACCTCCAGAGGGTGAAACGGCGCGGAATCATGCATGAGGTGAATGACCCGGCTGGCGTGCGCGGCGCCTCCCCCACATCTGACGACTCGCACGCCAGCGGTTCACAGACCGCGGACACGCAGCAGCACATCGAGCAAGAAGCCAGAGCAACGCGCCGGGGCTCGGAGCGTCATTCCGTGCTTATCGGTTCGCTGTCGTCCATCAAGGCCGAGCTGAGCGTGCTCATCATCATCGACACGATCATCGTGTTCATCCTTTCATGGGTCATGCTCAAGTGGGGGTTGAGCGAATGGATTTCGTTCCCCGTCACGATGCTCGTGGCTCTGGGAATCACCTATGTTTTTTCGCGAGGGCTCACCGCACAGCTGCGTGAAATCCGGGATGCGGCCGAATCCGTGTCTGACGGTGATTATCAGGCGCGTGTCTATGGTGCTACGCACAGCCGGGATGAAATAGGTCAGCTCGCCAGGTCCTTCAACATCATGGCTGAGGAATTGGAGCATTCCGACTCGATGCGACGCGACCTCATCGCGAATGTGAGCCATGAGCTGCGCACGCCCGTCGCCGCTTTGCAAGCCCAGGTCGAAAACATGGCGGATGGCATCACCAAGCCCACTCCCGCCAATCTGGAAAGCATACTGACCCAGACCCAGCGTCTCAGCGACCTCATCGCGTTTCTGCTTGACCTGTCCCGCATGGAGGCGGGCGCCGCCAGTCTGGAAATCATTGATTTCGACCTGCGGGACTTCCTTGATGAAACAATCGAGCCCTTGGAAATCGCCGATGGTGGCCATAACCACACCATCACCCTTTCCATGCGGCATGACATCACGATGCAAGGTGACCCTGATCGCCTGCGCCAACTTTTCACGAACATTATCTCGAACGCTCTCAAGCATTCCGCAGACAATACCGAAGTGCTCATCGAGACACGCGAAGATCGCCAGCATGACACCGTTGTGGTGAACGTCGTCAACTTCGGCTCGCAGATTCCCGTGTCTGCGCGCAACGACATCTTCCGCCGCTATGTAAAGGACAAGGGCGGACGACCGGGCACGGAATCCGGTGGCACCGGTCTGGGGCTTCCCATCGCCCGGTGGGCTGCGCAACTGCATGGCGGCAATGTCAAGGTCGTCGATGACCCGCGTGGCGCCGATTTTGAAATCACCTTGCCCAAGCATCACCCGGATTCGGACAAAGCCTGACCGCACTGCCCGATGGTGGCGGAATGACCCGCTGCGGCAGATGAAACATCGGATGATAGTGGTGCAAACTGCCTTGCCGCAAACTGCCTTGCCGCAAACCAACATGCTGCAAATGACCATGCTGCAGGTAATGCATATGGCAATCATGGAAAACTGAAACACGACACACCTCCACTCCTTTCGAACATATGTTCTATATAATAGCTCATATGTTCGAAAGGAGTGACCATCATGAGTGATTCGGCGTGTTCTAACGATTCAGCCCACCGCAACGGTTCGGTCTGCCTCGGCAGTTCAACCGAGACAAGAAGCGTGCGTGGGCTCCCCCGGCCTCTGTCACCCGCCCCACGCCCCATTCCGCATGCGTTGGAGGCTGTGCATGCGGGGTTTCCCTCGGTGGCGCAGGATTATTTCAATGGGGATTTCTCGTTGGATGAGAATCTCATAGCCCATCCGGATACAACGTTCGCCGTCACAGTTGCAGGCGATTCGATGACGGGATGCGGCATATTCGACGGCGACATCCTGTTGGTGGACCGATCGCTGACGCCTCAGAACCACGACGTCGTCATTGCGGCAGTCAACGGCGAGCTCACCGTCAAGCGCCTTCTCATACGTGCGGACGGCATGTCGGTGCTCCATCCAGAGAACCCCTCCTATCCCGACATTGCGCTACCCAGGGCGGACGACATCGATGGGGATGCCGACGGCACATGCATGTGGGGAGTGGTCATAGGCAATTATCACTGGCAGTGCAGCCGGGCGCATTTCAAGGTGTAATCCAAAGCCCGAAGATTGCATCCGAAGCGCGAAGATTTAAGGCGTGAATCCAAGGCACGCAGCCGATGCACGGAATCGAAAATACGGAATCCAAAGCACAGAATCCGAAACGCACTCACAGATAACTCGTAAATGACGCCACATTCACAGGCAACGCCACACTCGCAGACGATGCTAAGGAGGCAAAATGAGGGAGACGCCGATGACGAGCCTCACGACAACAGGCATGGGATGCGATGACGACCGCGAGCGCGCTGCTATCCGCTGCACCGCCATACACCGGACCGTCGCCCATCGCACTGCCGCGTATCAGACCGCTGACCATCAAACCGTAACGGGCAGCGGCGAGACTGCCGTCGTGCTTGCGGACGCAAATAGCTTCTTTGCCTCGTGCGAATGCGTATTCGACCCATCGCTAGCGGAACGCCCCGTGGTGGTGCTGTCTAACAACGATGGATGCGTGGTGGCGCGTAGTGCCCAGGCCAAGGCGATGGGAATACCTGAGGGCGTGCCGTGGTTCAAGATACGAGAATGGGCCTGCGACCATGGTGTGGTGGCGAGGAGTTCGAACTATGAGCTGTATGCGAGCCTATCAGCCAGGATGATGTCGGTGATGCGACGTTTCTTCGCCCACCAAGAGGTGTATTCCATCGACGAATGCTTCCTCAGCCAGCAGGAACCCCTACGATCCGAATGCAACAGCAAGGCGGACATGCCAGCGGTCGGCACAGAGTCGCTCGATGAGACCGGGGCCATGCGTGCGGCCTCGCCTTCCAGTCTCGAGTCCCTCACCCAACGGTGTCTGCGTATGCGCACCGCCGTTTTGCAAGGTGTGGGCATTCCCGTATCGGTCGGCATAGCTCCTACGAAAACACTGGCGAAAATCACAAACCATTGGGTCAAGAAACATGACGCGAGGCATGGCGTTGATTCGTGGGATGAACTTTTGGCCCATCTTGATCACGATCCTTTGCGAGATGTCAGTGTGGCCGATGTATGGGGCATCGGTCGCCGTCTGGCCCCGCGCCTCATGAGCCATGGAATCCTCACCGCAGCGGACCTGCGTGACGCCGACCCCGCCGCGATACGCCGCCAATACTCCGTGCTCGTGGAACAAACAGTGTTGGAACTGCGCGGCATCAAATGCATCAGCGATGCACCCGACGCGGCACGGGGACGTCGCACGTCCCAAATCATGTGCTCGCGCATGTTTTCCCATGCGATCACCGACGAGGCAACGATGCGGCAGGCAGTGGCGGTCTATGCGCAGAAAGCGACGCAACGCCTCATGCGTCAACGTAGCCTGTGCTGCGAAGTCTCCGTGTTTTGCGGCACCGGCCCCACGGACGATGACGGGACAGGCCGCATGATGGTGCATGGTTGCGCAACACTGCCCGACCCCACGGATGATGCGCTGCTCATATGCCAAGGGGCGTATGAGGCATTGCGCTCTTGTATGATTCCCGGACTGAGATACGTGCGGGCAGGCGTCATGCTGTCAGGATTGATGCAAGCTGACGACTATCAACCCTTGGACGGCTTCAAAGCCAAACGAGACACCGGCCTGTCGGATGCCATGGCACGCATCAACAAGCGATTCGGCTCAGCTCATGTGGGCATCGGTTACGGCGGGGTTCGCGGCAAGGGCAGGTGGAATGAAGACACTGGCGCCACATGGAGCATGAAACGCGCCATGATGTCGCCACGATGCACGACCCGCTGGGACGAGATGGCGGTGGTTCACGCATGAGACTTGCAAACAATGACGATACGCTGCCGCTGCTGCAGCTGCATGTCTGCCAGCAGCCCATGCATAAGCGCAGTGACAGCCCATGCGCAAGCGCGATGACAGCCCCATGCGTAAGCGCGATGACACCGATTGAACGCATCCAGCTAGCCCGCGGCATCCAATCGACTCCCAGTGTCCAATCAAGGCTCAGCGTTCAATCGATGCTCAGTATCCAATCAACGCTCAGCATCCAATCGATTCACAGGCAACCGTCGCCGCTTGTACGCAGCGGAACTGAGGCCAATGTGAAAACGGCGACAACGTCAGCCCCATGCCGGTGCAGCACCTCGGCGCATTCACGAATCGTGGCTCCGGAAGTCACAATGTCATCCACGAGAATGACCGGCGAACGCAGATCTGCGTCACGCTTCACCCTCACCCGACCCCGGATGCGCACCGCACGGTCGTCGCGACCGGACGCAACGACGGATTTGGAGGAGACGCCATGCAAATCAAGCACGTCCGCGTAAACTGCCTCGCCTACGCATACGCGCAGCTGCGCAGCCACTGCCTTGGCCAATGTCTTGGTCTGGAAACGTCCCCGGGCGCGTTTGGATTCGGCAGAGGAGGGCACGGGCACCACCAGAATCGGTGGGAATCCTCGGATTCCGTACATATCCGCGTGCCTATCCCCCGCGTGCCTATCCCCCGCCCGAACATCACTCGTCTGAATATCACTCGCCGAGCCGCCAGCCCTTGCAAGGCTGCCAGCGCTTGCGCCACCATCGACCTGGACCATACCGTCACCGCGCGCCATACCGTAGCTGCGCGCCACAAGCCTGCGCAACAGCGTGGCACGATGCTGCACAAGTTCACGCAGCAAAGCGCACAACGGAGCGTCCGCCTCCTCATCTCCATGGTCCTTCCAACGCAGCACGGCTTGGCGCGCCGATCCCCGATACCATGCGCACGCCCACACCTCGCCGCTGCGCACAGGCGCGGAAACCGGTCGCTCAGGGTACTGTCGGAATTCTTCCGTGCATTGCCGACACAGCACCTCATCCGGAGCATCACATCCGGCGCATCCCCGGGGAAACAGAACGAAAGACACAGCCTTCCAGACGCATTGTGCAAACGCACAGGCAGACGACACGTGCGCTTGCACGCCTTGGGGCACGGCTTCATGCCGAGTACCAAGGCGAGCCCCGTGCAGACCAGCATGCCGAGCCTCATGCCGAGCCCCATTCAGGCGAGTATGCCGAGCAGCATGCCCAACATGGGACGAAACCGGTCTCGGCGAACGAATCTGCAGGTGACAGCGATTGACGATCATGCGCACATGCTAACGGTTCCTCGCTGTTCGCACACAGCGGTAATGGCAAATGTGCAAAAGTATCAGTCCAACGGCACACGCATGCGGCACCTGTGGATAACTACGCCTTATTGTGGGCACGATGTTGGTCGCATCAGCCAAGCATCTCAACCCAGCCGACCATTGCAGCCCAGCCGAGCATTGCGATCCAACGGCGCATACGGAGCATCAGGCAGACTGCGGAAGGTTCTCGATGATGCGTCCGATGCATTCGATGGTCTGTTCCGGACCATCCACATGGATGCTTGTCGTGCCGGCCTGCACGGCAGGGTAATCATTGCCTTCCGGACCCATGCGGTCGCCGATGTAGCAGATTTGCGGCACATCTATGTCCAAGATCTTGGCAAGCTCGCGCACCGCATACGCCTTGTCAATGCCTTTGAGCGAAATATCCACGCTTGTGGAACCACCGGCGTGCACCGCCAAATCGGGCAAATCCTTCTGGCACGCCTCGGCAAGCATTCGGCGTTTCTCACCGGTGGGATCCCAGGCTTCCTTCTCGGCGACAGGAGCGCTCTGCCCCAATGCCGAATACGTGATTTGGCTGCCACGGTCCTCGATGCGGCCACCCCATGTATGCTCTTCCCAAACGCCAAGCTCCTTCGCGCGTCGTTCGAGAGAAGCGATGGCTTGTTCACGCTCGGAAGCGGACAAATCATGCTCGAAGACCTTCGTCCACTCCCCCGCGCCTGCATCCCAGCGGATGTATTGCGTGCCGCTTGTGGGCATGAGATGCAGATGGGACTTGTCGGAATCCTCCTGGACCATCTGCACGACCTGGCTGTCGACGAGCTCCCATCGCCCACCGGAGATGACCGCAACGGGAAGCTTATGCGTCAGCTCCGCGAATTTCGCAGCGATCGGCGGCTTCATCGGCTGCTTGGAACGCGCCAATGTGCCGTCCAAATCAAACGCCACCGCCTTGATGCGGCTGCACACGTCGGCATAATCGACATCATTCCATTGCGTTGGCTTCAGTTCGCTCATGGTCCTCCTACGAATTGCCTATACACAGCATGCAGGCACACGTGTGGCGTCAGCATACATGCGATTTCTTGCAATCACGCGCAATCATTCATACAAAGACTTGTCAATGCCCGGCTTGGCCGCGCAGCAATAGCATTGATTGTATACGTCACCGCGGATGCGTAGGGTAAAAAGCATGAGCATGCCTTCGAACGAATCCGGTTCCCCACAGGATCATACGCACAGCCACCCCGTGGGATGGCAGCGCAAGACCCCCGTGGCGCCGTGGGAACGCAAGCATTACCGCAACCGCCATGGGCGGGGCCAGCGGCAGCCGATGTTCGGCGTGCGCATGCCACGATATCGCACGAAATCCGGCGCGTTCGATGATCTGGTCGCCTCACATATCAAGCGCCTGCGCGCCGCGTGGCCGGAACTGTTCGTGAACCTCCAATGCGCCGTCGAGGATGTGCCGCCATCCGATCCGTTGGATTGGGAGGAACACAAGGTCCCGCTCTCCAGGGCATTCCCCGCCGGCAATGGGATTCCAGCACGCATCGTGCTCTACAGCATGCCGTTACAATCACGCGCTGCGAGCTGGAGTGACTTGGAATTCCTGGTGCGTGATGAAATCGTGTTCCAACTGGCCAACCTCAACGGCATGCATCCAGAAGACATCGACCCCGATTGGGGCATGTAAGCGACGCCGTCCGAGCCCAGAATCGAGAGCACCCTCGGCCCGAACCCGCCGCACGGCTTCAACCGATAACGGCTCCGCCTGATGCCGCTCCAGCTAATGGCCCCCTCAGCCAACTGCCATTCGAACGATGACTGCTCGAACGACAACCACTCCGACCGATGATCACTCGGCCAAGGATGGTTCCCACCGATTGCCGGTCAGCCATGGCCATTCAGCAGATTGTCGCTCCGCCCGATGGCCATTCAGCCCAATGGCCGCTCAGCTGATGATCCGCTGATCGCGGGATGCGGTGACCAAGCTCGTCGCCGCATCCAGGGATGCGCCTTCGATGACGGCGATGCCTTGCAAAGACGCTGCCGAAACATCGGACTGGCTTACGGACGCCGCCACATGAAGTCCTGTCTCCGCCTTGTCAGTTGCCTCGGTGGCGTCAGTGGTGCCCGCCTCGTCAGCTGTGCCAGTTGTATCAGCTGCTCCAGCAGCCTGCCCAGCGGATGATGCGGCATCCGAGTCCGAGACGACGACCATCGCCGCCCCAGTGCCCAGTTTGGCAGGATCGAGCACGGCAGCGCCTCCAGCCGTCACCTTCATCGTCGTGGTGCCCACCTTCTTGCCGGAGGCATCATACCCGGTCAGCGCAGTGGTGATGTCGGCATCGGAGGAATTCGACAGCACCAGCGTGGCGGTCAGGTTCCCCGGCAGCGCGATACCGAAGACGCGCGCGGACTCCTGCGAACCGCTGACGGCGAAATCCGATTGCTTGCCTCCGTCCCGCGTGCCTATGGCCTGGGCAGTTATGGCACTGTCCGATGTGGCTTCGAGCGCGTACGCACCGTCCGGCACAGCGCCCAGATCAACGAGAGTGACCTGCTGGGAATAGACCTTGACCTGCTGCGCTTGCGTGCGACCGCTCTTCGTGAGCCATGACACGTCCACCATGGCATCATCCATGCTGAACAACGCCACCGTCACCGTGCCAAGGGACGCCACCGTCGGCATGACCTGCGTCGTCGACGCAGCGGCGCTCGCCGTCACATAATCCGAACCGTTGGGATTAAGCCCATCCATCGACACGGAACGCACGACGGCCGCAACCGGCACGGTGTGGCTGTCCACGTCGACCACCAGTCCACGCTGGGCATTGGCTGCCGCCGAAAGATTCACCGTCGTCTCGCTCTGGGCCTGCACGGTGACGGTGGCTGCCGTCGCCAAGCTCAAAGCGCCCTGCTGCGACGTTCCCCACGCGGTGAGGCTTACGGCGGCTGCGGTGGAGCCGGGATTGGCGATGACCAGCTGCTGCGTCCATCCAGTCTGGGTGGAAGGCACGACGAAACGCTGCTGCGTGGCCGCCGCCACGCATTGGGTGGCCGAAAGGCCTGAAAGGTCACCCTGCGTCGCCCACGAGGCGACGCTGCCGAACATGCCGGTCCCGTCCGACGAATCAGCAAGTTTCGCGCTCACCACAAGGGAATTGGAATTCATGGACGCCGAAGCCACTGAAAGCGAACCATCCCCCTGTGCTTGCTGAGACGCTGACTGCAAGGGCGTGGATTGGGTGCCGGCGAGATTGACCAGTGCGGCGCTCTCGACGGAGCCAGCGGCAGCCACCAACGCCTGCGACGTGATATTGCCTTCGGACACCTGGAACGCCGAATCGCCATAGCTTGCAGTATCGGCGAGAGCCATGCGCTGCGGACAATACGACTGCTGCTGTGTGCGGCTGACCTGGGCCGCGAAAACCGCCGACCCCTGGACGTCAGCGCCCCGCCATGGCACGATCGTCGCACCAAGCGTCGCGACAATGAGCAACGCAGCGCTGATGACCGCCACGGTCACCGTGCGTGCCTTTTTCAAACGTCGCTTGGTGACGGCGCGGCGTCCAATGGGTGCTTGCACCACAGGCATCGCCTGGGTGAAGTCGTAGCGCGAATCATCATCGAAGTCCAAATCCGCCTGCGCGGTTTCGGCACCATCGGTATTTTGTGGCAACCCATCGTGATAATGGTTGTCCTCGGATGTGTGCATTCCCTCAGTCATCGAATTCTCCTCCCTCATAGCCGCGCCTGCCGAATGGAATCGCCACCAAGCAGTAGAACACGAACACCAGTGCGGATCCGATTGCCCATGCCTTGCGGTGGGGGCTGGCTGCCGCCTTTGCTTCCTCGCTGATGTCAATGCCCTGCTGGTCGACAGGGAATGTGGTGAACCGCAGGTAGGATGACGAATCCTTGTCGATCACCGATTGCGTGTTGCCGCTCGAGAGAAGATTCGTGACAAGCGCCGCACCGCCCTGCTGATCGGAATCAAGCACGTAGACGCCGCCGAAGCCCATGGATTCGAGGTCGGCGCTGGCTGCAGGGTCTGCGCCGACAAGAAGCTGCACGAGGTCCGAGGAGATGCGCTTGTCTGTGACGTCCATGCCATTGCGCGCGAGGAGCGCCTGCGCAGCCGCGGACGAGTCAATCAGATCGCCGCGCGCCGTACGCATGACCGCATAGTCAAGGGAAGTGGTCGACGTGGCTTTGACGGCGATCACACGATGCGCATTTGATTTCGACAGGTATTCGGTCGCAACCATGGGCAGCTGCACATCGGAGGAACGAGTGCTGGATTCAGTTGCGAGCCTGGCTCCGCACGCACCCCACGACAGCGCCACGAGCGCCATGAGCGCGCACAGGAAGACGCGGCCGGTGACGGCGATGGACTTGGCCGGCCGGGAGTCGTCGGCGACGTAGTTCTCGAACGGCGACGCCGCGGTTCCCGCCGACATGCACATGCAGCACAGCAATGCCATGAAAGCCAACGACAGTCCCGGAAGCATGGAGCCTGTCACCGTGCCGGAGGCGTCCGCGCCAATCGCAGTGGTCGCCGAGAACGCCGCGAGAGCGAAGCCGGTGACCGCCAGCACCCACATCATGCGGCTGATGCGCAACACCGATGGCATGGCCAGGCTTGCCACCGCGAATCCCACCACGATGATGAGAGCGGCGAGCGTAAAACATGCCAGCACTGTGACGAGTGCGCTATCATCCGAACCCGCTTGCCCCAGTCCCACGAGGGATGTGAGGCGAGTCAACACTGCGGAGCCCTGGGCGTCGGAATCGGACACGGGCACCATGGAGCTGCCAAACAATTGCGTCCACTGCTGCTTGTCCCATCCGCGGACACAGCTGGCCAGCGTCGGCGCGATCATGAACGCGGCGGGCACAGGCACAAGCACAAGCACGGAACGATGGGACCGCACGAGAAAGAAGAACATGACGAACGCCACAAAGAACGCCACAACGTATTGGGGTTCGCTCGCCACAACGAACGCCAGGCACAGCGCGGCCAACGCCGCAGACTGGGCGGAGGGGCGCGGCACGGCGCGATCCTCGGTGCGGTACATTCCCACCGCCTTGAACACGAATGCGATGCCTGCCGGCAAGAACACGCACACCGTGAGCATCGGCAGGTTGGCGTGGGCATAGAATCCTGCCATTGCACCGAACGCTACCCATGCCAAGGCGGAGAACACGCGCACGGGGTTCGACCTGGTGACGATACCAGCGAGCGCCCAGAATGACAGTGCCGCCAACGGCGCGGCGAGCACAAGCATGACGAGGGCGGCGAGCTGCACATGGCCCCAGCACAATGCGCTCACAACGAGCAGTATGAGGAGGAACGGCGTGGGCGCCGCAGCGAGACCGGTGCCGGAAGCGTACGTCCACGATGTGGTGGCAGCCTGGGCGAGCTGGCGCATCGTGGCGCCGGTGGGCAGCAGTGTGTCGGACACGATCTGCCCGCCCATGATGGCGCCGCGCACCGCCATGGCGTTGACGGCGAGGCCCAGGACGAACGCCGCGATGGTCATCCACGCCGCCCAACGGTGTTTGATGGCGGCCTGTGCATGCAGATGCCCTTCGACGAGCTGGTCCATGGGCTCGGTGCTGCGCTCGGATGCGAACGCCTGGCGTCGAGACTTCCACGATTCCATCTGCTCGTGGTTCGCCGCGAGCATGGACACCGCTTTGGCGGAGACGATGGTCTGCGCACTCACGTTGCGCCTGACGCGGAACATGGTGCGTATATGCAAAAGGTTGATCCACGGCGCGGCGAATTCGCAGACGGCTGCGAAAGGCCGCTTGCGGATGAGCAGCCTCACGAAGCTCACCAACGCCCCCAGCAGCCTCCATAGCCACAGCGGCACCCACAGTCCGCGCGACACGTCGGAATACACATACAGGTCACGGCTGCGGCGCAGCGCGGGATACGTGCGGGCATATACGCCCTTGGGCATCGCGGCGCCGGAAGCGGACCGCAATCCTTCATAGCGCGCGCGGCAGTGTTCGATGCGCGCGCGTGGCGCGACGACCACGCGCCCTCCTGACAGGCAGATGCGCCGGCAGAAGTCGCGGGAATCCCCCAAGGTGCCCACATGTGGTTCGCCGCCGGACACCCTTTCCCATTCGTTGTCGGAGACGAGGGCGCCGGCCAGGGACACCGCGAACACATCCTGGCGGGCGTCGTATTGCTCTTGGTCGGGCTCGCCGTCGACGACGAGGCTTGCAAGACGGTGGTGCGGGGCCTTGTAATACCCCACGTTGTGCAGCCTCGAGCCGGTCCAGTCCAGCTGCTTGGCGCCGATGACGGACACCGTGGGCGTGTTGTGGCACACCCGCTCGAGTTCCTCGAGGCAGTGTTCGTCTGCCGGCCGGGAATCATCGTGCAGCAGCCACATGTGGTGGGCGCCCAACGGCAGCGGCACTCGTTCGAGGACGCGGCCCACCGCGTCGGTGAAGCTCGCGGCGCCTTGGACGGAGGCGATATACACGGTCAGCCGCGACTGCCCTGCCGCATCACTTACTTCGCCGTGCGTGGCAGGAGCGGGCGGCGCAGGCGGGGCAGGCACCGGATCGGCAGGAGCCGCCGCACCGGTAGGCGCGAAACGAAGCCTCGACGGCGTAACGATGACGGTGCGACGGTCCACGGTTGAGGATTTATCGGCGCAGTCAGCGATGATGACGGTGCCGGGGAGCACGGTCTGGCGAAACACCGCGCCGAGTGTGGTGGGCAGATAGCGCAAGTCCGATTCCACGGTGACGATCGCAGCGACCTCATCGTCCACCACACGCCCTTCGAGAGGCCCCGCGGCCATGATCGCCGCATCAATCGCCTGTCTTACGCTGCGCGCACTGTCCATGAGGAATCCTTCGCCGCCTTATCCGTTGCCGTATTCAAGGCTTGCAATAGCCATAACAATCAAGATGCCACGCATGCACGCCGTTCGCGCGGCCTGCACCGCGCGCAGCCAGCTGACAGTCTGGCATGGCGGTGTTCGCATGCGCCGCCCTTTCATTGTAGAGGCTACGGCAGATTGGCCGGCTCCCCGTCTTTCCGTCCGAATCCGGCTGCTTCCGCCAACGCCCGTCCGTGACCATTCACGACGGTTCATGGCCGTCCGCCGCCATCCACAAGGATCCGTGACTGCCCGCGCTGCAGACCCGATGGCGCCGAAGGGTGAGCTCACGCCCGACGCGCGCGACGCAACTTTTTGCGTTCCTGCTGCGACAGGCCTCCCCAGATGCCGAAACGCTCGTTGTGTTCGATGGCCCAGTCCAGGCATTTCTCCCTGACGGCGCAGTCCTCGCACACTTTTTTGGCATCCTGCGCCGAACGCCCACGGTCAGGGAAGAACGCATCGGGATCGGTTTGCGCACACCTGGCCTCAAGCTGCCACGACAGGTCCCCCACCTGTTTGACAAGCCGGCGCAGCAGCGCCTCCGCCCCGTCCTCATCCGTGGTGTGCGAAACATGGCCGTCACAGGGCATCCATACCGCTTTGCCGGTCGAATGGTCATGGCCACCATCGGTCAGACGACCGCCAGATGCCGTCGTGTGTCGTTCCGCCTGAATCCCCGATTCCGAGCATCCGACTTCACTGTGAGTGTCACCACGCATGCAGTCTCCCTCGAACATCGCTGTCTATCTCGTACGATTACACTCTTTGTTCGAGACATTGTCAAGCTTTGCGCGAGTCAGCGTCTTGCCACCCAGGGGAACGTTGCCCCGGGGAACGTTCCCCCCCCTGACGCACCCCAAGCCGACCGCCTCGGCAACAAGGGAAGCGAGAGAAGGAAGCGGCAGAGAAGATAAAGGCGTTCCGCATCTCGGTATCGCCACAGCACGCCACAGATGCATAAAAACCATGCCGCAGACCCCTGAGATGGTGATAATTATGTGTAGATATCGCGTTTTCAAGCCTTCTTTCAGGAAAACTGTTGGCATGTGCGCATAAAATGGGTTCGTTTGTCCACTATGCCCCGGGTGGGGCGCATGCGACGGATGCGACAATGCGTCCGTGCAGAAAGGTAGCCGGTGATTCCATGACGGGGAGCAATCTCAACAACACCCGATCTGATTCCGCCCCCAAGCATGCGAAGCACTACCGCACATCGCACACCCTGCGCACCGTCATCACATGTTTCGTGCTGGCGATCATCGCATTCATCCTGTGCTTCGCCGGTTCGGTGTATGCGCAGCTCAACGGCAAGATCAGCAGCACAAGCGTGGGATTCATCGACCAGGACAGCGGCTCCGGTGACACGAAGAACGACGTCCTGGACCCTTATGACGGACAGTCGATCACAATGCTCATCCTGGGGCAGGATACGCGCGATGGCGCGGCGAACGCCGCGCTGGGCGGCGGCGAGCTGGCGAACGAACACCAGGCGGACACGACGATCGTGGCACAGATCTCGGCGGACCGCTCCTACATCAACCTCGTGTCGATTCCCCGCGATTCCATCGTCGACCGACCCTCGTGCAAGATGTCGGATGGCTCGACCCTGGCCGCCGAAGACGGCGTGATGTTCAACTCGATCTTCGCCACCGCGTATTCGCAAGGCGGCGACCTAGCGAGCGCCGCCAGTTGCGCGGTGCATTCCGTCAACTATCTGACGGGGCTCAACATCAACCAATTCGTCGTCGTGGACTTCGCCGGCATGAGCGAGATGGTCAACGCCCTGGGTGGCGTGGACATCTGCCTGCCCACGGACGTGGATGACGCCTACTCCGGCCTGAAGCTGTCGGCAGGCGTGCAGCATCTCGACGGCACGCAGGCGACGCAATACGCCCGCACCCGTCACGGTCTGGGCGACGGGTCCGACATCATGCGCACGACGCGCCAGCAGTATCTCATCAAACGCCTCATCCGGACGGCGTTGCAAAAGAACATCGTCTCCCAGTCAAACCAGCTGTACCAGTTCGCGCTATCCGCGCTCAACAACCTGTCGCTCAGCTCCGGTTTGGCGAGCGCCAGCACGCTCGTGGGATTGGCGTCCACCCTCACGAATCTGGATGTCAACCGCATCTACTCGCGCACGATCCCCATCACGTCGAGTCCCGACGACCCGTACCGAGTCGTGTGGGATGATTCCGCCGCCGACGTATGGAAGCTTTTGCGTGACGGGAATCCGCTGCAGACGGACGCCACGTCAAGCGACGCGTCCTCCGACACCTCAAGCAGCTCCTCCGACACGTCCAGTGCAGCCAGCGGCGATGCTTCCTCAAGCGCCGAAGAGACCTCGCCGGACACGTCCAGCGAACCCAGCGCCAGCGACGATTCCTCCTCGGACTCGGTGGACCTGTCGACGATGACCGCACAGCAGCGCATCGATTACTACACCGCCCAAGGCGGCACGTATGATGCCACGACGCAGGTCATCACGACCGCCGACGGCACGCTCATCGACCCGGGCACCGGCGGCACGGTCGATCCCTCCGACGGCACGATCCGCGACCCCAACACGGGATACGCGACAGGCATTTCGTACGGCTATCTGACGGCGACCTTCTGCCCGACGTTGCAATGACCTGGCGTCGGCAAGCGCCGTTCGCAGGGACTTCAGACGACTCCCCGCGAACGGCCCAGCAGGACCTGCGATAAGAAAGGACTTCGCTATGGCTTATTCGGGCAGCCAACTTCCGCCCAGCTTCTCGCCATCGAACCGTGATGGCGACGGACGGCAGCGACACACCGACGCCTCAGCACAGTCATCCCGGCACCAGCAGTCCCGCCAAGCGCCGCCGAGCTTCGCCCCTGGCGGCCAGCGCGCCTCCGGGGCCTCTCAGCAACCCCGACAATTCCAACCGGCGTCATTCGCCCCGAACTCTGCCGGCACTCGCGCATCCGGCACCGCACGCACGGGATCAGCGCGCAACAGCTCCGCGCCCGCCCCTGACCGTCTGCCCTCCTACATCGCCCCCACACCCGGCATGAACGGCAGCGGCATCAATGGGAGCGCCGGTTCGGCACGGCTGCGCGGCAGACAATCCACCGCCATACCGAATGCCGAGCCCGCGGACCTCCCCCAGTCCGGCCCTCAACGTCCCCAGCGCCACCGTCGGCACCGCCACAGCGCACGGCGCATCATCGCCATTGTGCTCGTGGCGCTGCTCGCTGCGATTATCGTGTTCGTTTCAAGCCAAGTGATGTGGATCAACCGCAGCCTCAACCATCAGGACATGCTGTCAGGATCGGCGAACACCTCCGGCACCACATGGCTGATCCTGGGCTCTGACCAGCGAGACGGCACGGTCGGTGGCACGCAGGAGGAAGTGCCGGGCTTTAGAAACGATACGATCCTCGTGCTCACCAAGCCCAGTTCCGGCCCCTCTTCGCTCATCTCCATCCCCCGCGACTCCTATGTGACCGTGGACGGTCAGGACATGAAGATCAATTCCGTCGCCGAAAACTACGGATATCCCCAGCTTGTCAAGACCGTGGAGGGGCTGACCGGCGTCACGGTGGACCACGTGGCGCTCATCGGTTTCTCCGGCGTGATGGGGATCGTGGACGCCTTGGGTGGCGTGAACCTGTGCCTTGACTATGACGTCAACGACGCCTATTCCGGACTGCAGTGGACGGCTGGCTGCCACACCGCCGACGGCACGACGGCGCTCGCGTTCGCCCGCATGCGCTATTCCGATCCGCAGGGCGACATCGGCCGTGCCGCACGGCAACGCCAGGTCATCTCCGCGATCATGACGAAGGTGACGACAGACAAATCGGTGCGCACCTATTCGACACTGCACAAGGTGGGCGATGCCACGTTGGGCGCGCTCACGGTGGACGAGAACTCCAATGCGTTCACGCTGTTGCAGATGGCTTCTGCATTCCGCGATGCCACGGGTTCGGGTGGCGTGACCGGCAGCGTGTATTACTCCAGCGTGAATTATCAGCCGGCGTCAGGCATCGGTTCCTGCGTGCTGCTGGACGATGACAAGAACCTCGACCTGTTCAAGGCGCTGAGCCGAGGCACCCAGCCCGCCGGCACCGTGGGAGGCTACACAGGGGCGTAAGCCGCAGGAGGTTAGGCACCAAGGGCTTAGGGCGCAAGCACAAAGGGCAGGACGCATAAACGCAATCCGAAGTTATCCACAGGATTGTCGCAGAGGTTTTTTCTGCCCCACATGCATCCACATTGGTCATATTCCCGCCGGTCCAAGCCTTCGTGGCGTGACAATGGTCGCATGCCCAAGACACGGATCTTTCCCAAACATTCGCTTCGCCCGCCCAAGGGTAGCGGACGAAACGACGGATATCACAGTGATGAATGCCGACGCGGCGATGCCCGGCCGCGTCGCAGTTCGCTGCTGCCCGTCCTCATGGTGGCTTCATTTCTGGCTCCGGTGTTCGGACAACTCGCGATGGCGGGCATGGTCATGCAGCAGGGCAACCACTGGTATCTGGGATTCGTGATTCCCGCGGCGGTCGGTTCGCTGGCATCCTGCGCTGCGATGATCGTGCAAATGCGCGAAGCCAAGAACGCCGCCGAACTGTACGAGGGCACGGATTCCGACACTGTGCGTCAAGCGCCCGCGACAGCGGATTTCGCAACCTTGCAGCTGCCTGCCCCTCCGCCGTTGGAGGAATTGCTGTTCCCTGCCGTTCCCGCTTCGAAATCCTGCCGGCCCCAGCATGCGTGGCGCGCGGTATGCCATGCGTGGTCACGGCGTTCTCCCCCATGCGACGGGCAGCCTGACGCGCGGCGTGACGGACGGAATGATTCGGGCCTGTGCGCCCCCATAGGCATTGGGACGGACGTGCCGAGTTTTGCGCCTCCGATGCCAGTCCCCGACGGGATGCCAGGGCGAGCAGACGCATCGGCGCGCACTGTCACCATCGACATCACGCGCCAAGGCCCGCACGCCTTGGTCGCGGGCACCACGGGGTCAGGCAAGTCCGTGCTCCTTGAATCATGGTGCCTGGCGCTGGCATGCCTCAATCCTTCGGACCGCCTGCATTTTGTGTTCCTTGATTTCAAAGGCGGCGCGGCATTCCGCCTGCTGCGCAAACTGCCGCACTGCGTGGGCGACGTATCGGATCTCAGTCTTGCGCACGCCGCCCGTGCGCTGCGTGCGTTGGAAAGCGAACTGCGCCGACGGGAGGAATTGCTCGCCAGGCAAGGCGCCGCCACGATGCATGAGCTTGGCCATCCGTGCCCGCGCCTGCTCGTGGTGGTCGACGAATTCGCCGCACTGCGCCAACGCATGCCCGATTACGTCAACCGTCTCGTGTCATTGGCTTCGCTGGGACGCTCACTGGGCATGAACCTCATCATCTGCACGCAGAATCCACTTGGCCAGGTCAGCGCCGACATGAAGGCGAACCTCAACCTCAACATATGCCTGCGCGTGCGGGACGCCTTGCAATCCTCCGAACTGATCGGCTCGCCCCACGCCGCCCATATCAGCCCGCGGCAGCCCGGCACGGCGTTCCTCAGCGACGGCGCGGATCTCACGATGGTGCGTTGCTCCCCATGCTCGTGCACCGCCACGTGGGTGCGCGCATGCCAGCGTGCCGCCGCGTTCTGCGGCTTGGAGACACCCGAACCGCTGTTTTCACCACCGTTGCCACGCCACGTGGACGGCAACGACCTGCAAGCTGCTTCCCTTGACATGCGAATGTCCGACCGACTTCTGCCATCTGGCCAATGCGGCAGCCACGCCTCCCCCAATGCTCAGGCGACGAGTGCACGGGCAGCAGGTGCACAGGCGACGGATGCAGGGACGACAGGTGCAGGGACGACAGGTCATGCAGCCAAAGCCGGCGAATCGCAATCCCACCGTCAGTGTCCCCGACCTTCGGACGGGCTTTCAGTGGGGCTGCGCGACGATGGCATCCATGTGTCCCTGTGGCTGCTGACGTTGAAAGGAAACCTTGCGATCATCGGCGCGCCTGGCTGTGGCAAATCGACGGCATTGGCCGCCATCATGCAAGCCGCGCGAGAGTCGGGCTGGCTTGCGCTCCCTGCGAAACCGCCATGGACCGCGCGCCTCATACAGCCCGATGGCCGCATGACATTCGTCGCCGACGACGCTGATTCTCTGCTCGACCCATTGGCGCAGGGCGATGGCGCGATGGACTTCCGCCGCGCCCTCGATGACCGGGCGACACACGTGGTGTTCGCAGTTCGCTCCGCCCGGCATGTGCGGTATCCGGAGGATTGCGCGCAACGCATCGTGTTTCCTACACCGGACAAGTCCACGAACACGCTCATGGGCATCCCTGCGGACTTAGCCGCGACGCTGAGCGAGGAGGATTGGCGCACTCCCGGCCGCGCCGTCGCCATGACGGATGCATCGTTCCTCGTGCAATGGAGGGCGTGCAATGGAGGACCGACTGCGCCCCGTGAACGCTAGACGTGTCATCAACGCATCCGTGTCATCGACGTACCCATGGAAGCGCTTGAAAAACGCGCATGAATAACCAAAGAACACTCTGGATGCCCACTGTGAAAAATCAGCGGAAAAAATAATCCTAATAAAACCTTGATTCTCGCGCCAAACAGTGCAAAGCTAAAAGTACCAGATTAGACAGGAGTCTTTCTATGAGCACTGCGAGCGATTGGCGTTCGAAGGCCGCGTGCCGGGACAAGGATCCCGAGCTTTTCTTCCCCGTGGGCAACACGGGCGCAGCCTACCAGCAGATTGAAGAGGCGAAGCAGGTGTGCCGCACCTGCGACGTCATCGATCAATGCCTCAAATACGCTCTCGAAATGAACCAGGACTACGGTGTGTGGGGCGGTCTTTCCGAAGACGAGCGCCGCGCACTCAAGCGCCGCGCCATGCGTGCGCGCCGGTCCCAGGCAATGCAGATGCAAATGCAAATCTGAGCATTCGGCATTGCGTCGGTTCTGGAGTTGTATCCCTTGGTTGCGTTGCAGCCAAGGGATTTTTTACTGTGTTACTGCGATTGTCTACCGGGAATCTTTGCCATTGATCACGATGATCACGAGCAGGGACAGCCCCAGCAGCACGCCAGGCGTGGCACCTGCCATGAAATCGCCGAAATTGCCGCGCACCGCAACGGCGATGAAGCCCAGGACCGACACGATGATGCCGATGATGGCTATGATGAGCAAGGCTTTGTACTGACCGTCGTTCATTGTGCGTTCTCTTCTGCGTCTGACGCTGATACGCCGTCAATGTCGGCTGTGCTGGCGGTTTCAGCAAGGCTGGAGCTCTGGGCAAGGATTATCGCCTTGCCGCTGCCCGTGATGGACATCGAAACGACGCAGAATCCCTGCTCTGCTATCTCGTTCGCCATGCGTTCGACCGCCGCTGCCATGTCCTTGGCCTTGGGGTGGTATCCGACCGTGAACGTCTTGTACATGGATGCAACCTCCTCAATGAGAAAATCCTTGTTTGAGTGAATCCCTGACATTAAGGGTAACGAAACACATAGCCCCCATGATGGCTGCCAGTTGAATCCCCAGTGAATTCCTATCGCATGCGAATCCCCGCTCACAGGGAATCTCCGGCATGTGAATCCCATTACAGAAAACCCCGCCCAGCGCCGTGAAAGAACGTTGAATGGCGACGCTGGACGGGGATAACGGATGGAAACAGCAGATGGTGCGGATCACTGCGCCGCGCGCAGTTTCATCTTGAGCACCACGCGCGTGCCATGCGGATGGTTGGGCTCCCAGCGGATCGTGCCTCCGAAGTCGTTCGTCACGAAGGTCTGCACGATCTGTGTGCCCAGCCCGGAGCCGGATGCCTTCGCCATGCCGTTTTCGGACTCAGTATCCATGCCGTTGCCATCGTCTTCGACGACCACGTCCAGAGAGTTGCCTCCCCTGCCGGCGGAGATGGTGATCGTGCCTTCCGTGCGGCCTTCGAAGCCATGTTCCACGGCGTTGGTGACCAGCTCGGTGAGCACCAACGACAATGGGGTTGCGTCTTGGGCGGGCATGCTGCCGAATTCCCCGACGAAATGCACGCCGATGTTCTGGCCGCGTTCCTCGGCCACGTCCACGCTCATGCGCAGCAGGCTCGGGATGATCGTGTCAAAGTCCACTGTCTCGTCCGCCGATTGGCTCAGCCCTTCGTGCACTGCGGCGATCGTGGAGATTCGCCGCTGCGCCTCCTGCAGCTCGGCGCGCACCTCGTCGCTCTTGGTGCGGCGGGCCTGGAGCCGAAGCAGCGCGGAGACGGCCTGCAGGTTGTTCTTGACGCGATGATGGATCTCGGAAATCGTCGCGTCCTTCGTCTGCAGCTCCACTTCGCGGCGCCGCACCTCGGTCACGTCACGGAACAGCACGAGCGCCCCATCGCGCTGCGATTGGGCGTTGTACAAGGGCAGCGAGCGCATGGCCAGGCTGGCGCGGCTCGTATCGAGTTCGCTGTCGGCGGCGCTTTTGCCGCTCAGCACGTATGACAGAGATTCGGGCACCGTGTCACGTTCATGGATCTGGTCGGTCGTCACTTCGGCAAGGTAACGCCCCACGAGCTCCCCTTGCTCCCCCAGTCGCCTGTAGCAGCTGATGGCGTTGGGCGAAGCGTATTCTATGATGCCTTCGCCGGAAAGCACACAGAATCCGTCGGAGACGCGCAGGTCGTTGGGCCGTTCCGAAATGAGTGTCTCCTGATAGGGGAAGCGTCCCAGGGAAATCATGCCGAACAGCCGCTTGCCCGTCTGGATGCATTCGAGCTCGTATCGACCGTTGCCGACGCGGGTGGCCATGTTGGTCTCTCGAATCACCACGCCCAGCACCCTGTCGTCGCGAATGACCGGCGCGAACACGTCGCATACGGTGTTGTTGCCCACCATGCGGTAGTGGTCGAGCCTGGCGACCACACGGTTGGAATACGCGCTTTCGATGGCGGGAACGATCTCTGCCGCGACCGGCTGACCGATGAGGTCCTCCATGAGCACGGACACGACGGTGGATGCGCGGCATTGGTCGGCGACCACATAGTCGCCTTCGTCATTGCGGATGACGAGGATGAGGTCGGCGAAGCTGAGGTCTGCGATGACCTGCCAATCGGACACCAGCCGGTGGAGCCATTCGCGATCGGCATCGATGAACCCTGTCTTGCCTGCGATGATCTGCGAAAAATCTGCCATGCACTTCATCCTAAGCGATGATTGCGTCAAATCCGTGCACCCATGCATTCGATCCGGTTTGCATTTGACAGAACTTACGATAAAGTAAGTTACGGAACGGAAAGTTATGTCGACACCACAGAAAGGCACGCACATGGCAGGCACACAGCACAGCTCGTCGGACACCCCGGACGCAGCGCTGTCGAAGCAGGCCATCGACGAAAACGCGCGCCGCCTTGCATCCCAGGCAGACGCTGAAGTCGAAGCGGCGATGACAGGCCTCGCCGCCCAAGAGACACGCCAGAGGGTGCGCGACGCAGACATCGCACGCGCCCAGGCGAAGGCGGATTCCAAGCGCGCCAAGGCGGAACGCAAGGCGAAGAAAATCCTCACCAAAGGCGAATACAAGGCGCGCAAGATCGAACTCAAGGCGCGCGGCATCGATTTCCGCAAGGTGCGCCTCGACGTGCATGGCCGGCCGAAACCCGCCATGCGCGGCTGGATCCACCTATGCGCCACGCCCCTGGCGCTCGCCGGCGGCATCGTGCTCATATGCCTGGCTCACGGCGCGGGACTCAAATGGGCGTGCGCGGTCTACATGGCGTGCTCGCTCATCCTGTTCGGCAACTCGGCGATCTACCATCTTGGCGACTGGTCGCCTAAGGTCACCGACGTGCTGCGTCGCATCGACCACATGAACATCTTCCTGCTCATCGCCGGCACCTACACGCCCGTCTCATTCGCCCTCGAGGCCCGTACCCGAGACCTCATCCTCATCTCGATCTGGGCGTGCGTGGCGGTCGCGATGATCATCCACGTCGTGTGGATCAACGCACCGCGTTGGCTCTACACGGTTGTCTACATCGTCTTCGGCATCTCCGGCATCGGCTACATGGGACTGTTCTGGCAGTCGCCGCATGCAGGCCCCGCCGTCGTGTGCCTGATTCTCGCAGGCGGCGCGTGTTACATCATCGGCGCCATCATCTACGCCAAGCGCAAGCCCGACCCCTGGCCGCGCGTGTTCGGTTTCCACGAACTGTTCCATCTGGGCACGGTTCTGGGATACGCATGCCACATGGTCGCGGTGTTCATGGTGGTGTGTGCGATGCGGTGATGCGCGATGCGGTGATGTGCACCCCGTCATTTTCAATTCTTCCCGGTTGCCAGCGGGGTCACGGCCGCTGGCGCTCGGGATCATGGCAGGCTTCACGGCCTGCCATTTTTCATGCCCTGACCCCGCACTGCGATTCACTGGCCTCGCCACGCCACATGGCACACCACGCATATGCCAGCGCATGCCCTGCAAACACCCCATGCAGCCCAAACCCCATGCCCGCACATGCCCCGTACAATGGAAAGCAGAGGTGGTTACGATGACGTTCCAGCACACCGACCATTCGGGTCATTCCAATCATTCTGATTCTCTCAATCACTCCGGCCTTGACGACGCCTCGGCTTACGTGCGCCCCGCCGCCGTGGCTGGAGCCTTCTACACCGCGAGCCCGAAGCGTTTGCGCCAGTGGGTCGACGACGCCTTGGCGCAGGCGCAGGCACAGGTCGCGCACTTGAGCGAAACCGGCATCATCTCCAGGGGCGTGCCAAAGGCCGTGATCGTGCCGCATGCCGGCCATCGCTACTCCGGGCGCACGGCGGCGCTGGCGTTCGCACTGCTTGCGCGGGGCAGGGGCCAGATCCGCCGTGTCGTGATTGCCGGCCCCACGCATCGCGTGGCGGTGAGGGGCGTGGCGTGTTGCAATGCACGAGCGTTCGAAACGCCCTTGGGATCGCTCACTGTCGATCGCGACGCCGAGCGCGACGCCGAGCGCCGCGTGCCGTGCATGATTGTCAACGATGCCACGCATGCGCAGGAACATGCCGTTGAGGTGCAGCTGCCGTTCATCCAGCGTGCGCTGGGCGGCGGCGTGCGCATCGTGCCGCTCAACGTGGGCGACTGCTATCCGCAGGAGGCGGGTGACGTGCTGCGCGCCCTGTGGGGAGGCGACGAGACGGCCATTGTGATCAGCTCCGACCTGTCGCATTACCATCCCCACGAATACGCACGCGAGCTTGACGACGCCACGATCGCTGACATCACCGGCGGCGCGCCAGCGATACGCCCGCGACGGGCATGCGGGGCGTTCCCCATCAATGGTCTGCTTGACGTATGTGACGAGCTGGGCATCCGGCCGGTGCTGCTGGGGCGCTGCACGTCCGGCGACGAGGGCGGCGTGCCGGCGCTCGCTGACGAACCGCGTGGTCCGATGCCTGACCCCGATGAGGCAGTGGTCGGCTATGCATCGTTCGGCGTGTGGACGGGCGGAAAGTCACCTGCTGGCGCTAAAAACGCTGATTCGGAATCCTCCCGTGGGGACACGTCCGCCCTGCCCGCGGATGCCGGTCCCGTGCTGCTCTCGATCGCCCGCCGTGCATTGGAGGATGCGCTGGGCATCGATTCGACAGACACAGCAACCGATGCACAACCAGAATCGCACCGCGCCAATCCCGCCGCGCAGGATTCTGACGCATCTCATCCCGCTGCGTCCGATTCCGCCAGCGCGCAGTCCCGCGCCTGGTTGCACACCCCGGGCGCATCGTTCGTCACGCTCACCGAGGACGGGCGATTGCGCGGATGCATCGGCACGCTCACGCCGCATCAACCATTGGAGGCGGATGTCGCCGAGCACGCGGTGGATGCCGCGTTCCGCGACCCTCGCTTCCCTGCCGTGAGGCCGTGGGAGTACCCGTTCCTTGACGTGGAGGTCTCGGTGCTGGGCTCGCCGCATACCATCGATGCGTCAAGCCGCGAGGCGGTGGAGCGGGCGCTCACGCCTGGCGCGGATGGCCTGATATTGGGCGATGGCAGGCATCGCGCCACCTACCTGCCCCAAGTGTGGGAGCAACTTCCCAACCCGCATGATTTCGTCGGGCAGCTGCTGCTCAAGGCAGGTCTGCCCCGTGATTATTGGAGTGACGAGATGACCGCGCAGACTTACCGCGTCACCGCATTCCACGACAGCGGCACGGCGACCGACCGCGATGCATCCGGCACGGACGAAGTCGGAAGGAACTGACATGGCAACCTCATCCACCGCTTCCGCCTCCACCGCTTCCGCCTCCGCCTCTCCGGCCTCCACCGCTTCCGCCTCCGCCTCTCCGGCCTCCGCCGCTTCTGCTTCCGATCAGCGCACCAATGCGGGTGACACCTCCCCGGATGTCGGCAGGTGGCAGCACCGGGGTGCCGATGGTCGCGTCGTATGCGACGTGTGCCCACGGCACTGCCGGCTGCGCCCCGGTCAGCGCGGGTTCTGCTTCGTGCGCTCCTGCCATGACGATGGCCTCATACATTGCGACACCTATGGGCGCAGTTCCGGCTTCGCCATCGACCCGGTTGAGAAGAAACCCCTCAACCACTTCCTGCCGGGCAGCCGCGTGCTCAGCTTCGGCACGGCGGGCTGCAACAGCGCATGCCGGTTCTGCCAGAACTGGGACATTTCCAAAGCACGGGACTGGGACCGCCTGGGCGCCGAGGCTTCGCCAGTGCAGATCGCCACGGCGGCAGTGCGCGACGGCGTGGAATCAGTGGCGTTCACATACAATGACCCCATCGTGTTTGCCGAATACGCCATCGACACAGCCAACGCCTGCCGTGACCGCGGAATCCATCCCATCGCCGTGACCGCAGGCAATATGGAGCTTGCCGCCGCACGCGACTTCTACCCGCACATGGATGCGGCGAACATCGACCTCAAGGGCTTCACCGAGGACTTCTACGAGCGCATCACCGGCTCGCGGCTCGCCGACGTGCTGCGCATCATCGACTATGCGTGCAATGACACGGACTGCTGGGTGGAGCTCACGACACTGCTCATCCCCGGTCACAATGACGACGATGCGCAGCTGCACGCCGAATGCATCTGGATTCGCGAACATGTGGGCTGCGACGTGCCGTTGCATTTCTCCGCGTTCCACCCTGACTACCGCATGCTCGATGTGCCGCCCACTCCTGCCGCGACACTGGAACGGGCGCGTTCGATCGCCATGGACGAGGGCCTGCGCTACGTGTATACGGGCAATGTGCACGACAGCGCCGGAGACGCCACGCTGTGCCCTGCGTGCGGTGCCACGCTCATCCAACGCGACTGGTACATGATTGAATCCGATTTGCTCTCCGCGCCCGCAGGAGACGGCACCTGCCCCACCTGCCATACGCCAATCCCCGGCGTGTGGCACTGAAAACCTGCGTGCGACACTAAAAATTCGGTGCGGTGACAACTGCCACCGCACCGAATTGCCATCGCATCGACATGATTATGAAGATGTGCTTAGAAGATGCGATTGAAAGATACAGCTGATAGCCGCGCCTACGCCGCGAGGGGCTTGGCGTCCTTGATCGTGACGGTGATCTTGCGGCCGTTGGGAGCCTCGTACGTCACTTCGTCGCCGGCCTTGTGGCCTTCGATGGCGGCGCCGATCGGGGATTCGGGGCTGATGACGTCATATTCGGTCGCCACGGCGATGTCACGGCTGCCGAGCACGTAGGTCATCTCGTTGCCAGCGATCTCGATGGTGACGACGGAACCGTTGCCCACCGTGCCTGCCTTGGGGGCCTGCATGATCTGGGCGTTGCGCAGCTTGACGATGAGCTCGTTGATGCGGCCCTCGTTCTTGCCCTGCGCCTCGCGGGCGGCCTGGTAGCCGCCGTTTTCGGAAAGGTCGCCTTCAGCGCGGGCTGCGGCGATCTTCTGCGTGATTTCCTCACGATTGGGGCCTTCGCGCCACTCAAGTTCCTTCTTCAGCTTGTCATATGCCTCCTGCGTGAGCAGGACTGTCTTTTCTTCGGCCATGCTGACCTCCCTGTCGTCCATGACGGATGCGTCACGCCCGCGGGAACCCCGTGCGGACGTGTGGTGTATGGGTATGTGTGCGCAAACGCCTGCGGCCATGAACCGCAGGCGTCCCGCTCACGGCTTCGCGCCGTGGGGCGTCCGGCTGATGCCGGAAAGATTATGTGGAAACCGGTTGAACGGCTGCTGCGACACTCAGTGGATGTCGACAACGAACACGAGGGTGTCGCCGCCCTTGATGCCCGCCTGGGGGATGCCACGGGAACCATAGCCGTAGTCGGAGGGGATGGAGATGAGGAGGCGGGAACGGCGGCTGCGGCCGACGATCGCCAGGTCCCATCCCTTGATGACCTGGCCCACGCCGATGGCGAATTGCGCCGGCGTGCCGCGGTCATAGCTGGAGTCGAAGGGCGTGTCGCTGCCCCAGACAGCGCCGTAATAATCCACGGTCACCGTATCGCCGGCACGCACCAGCGGGCCATTGCCTTCCACAAGCTCCACGACCTTGAGGCCCTTGGGGGCTTCGGTGGCCGGGAATTCGATGACCGGCTTGGCGCCGAACTCGGCGTTCACTGTGGGCATGACGTCTTCTGCCATTGCATTCTCCTCGCTTATGCGGGCTGTTACTGCGTTCTGCACGAGCACCTTGCGGTGCATGCAGGCATTCCGATTCCTTGCAGCACCGGAATGCGCTGGTACCCCAGACGAGACTCGAACTCGTAATCCTTACGGAGGCGGATTTTAAGTCCGCTGCGGCTACCGATTTCGCCACTGGGGCATCGCCGTGCCATGCCAAGGCATTGCACAGAACCACCATACTACCCCATCCATGGGTGTGCTGATAGCCGAACGGCTACGAACCGTCATGCGATTCCTTCCGCCGCGCACACTGCCGGATGCCGCGAAGGCTAGGCTTCGCCGCCCCCGCGCACCCGCTGCGCCAGGTCGCGCACGATTCCATCGAGCAGGCCATGTTCGGATGCCATGTAGGAATCGATGTCGTGCCCCTGTTCGCGCGCAGCCTCTTGGATGCGCCGCAGCACGCGGGTCCACACGAGCGCGCCGCCGCCAATCACATCGATGCGTCCGGGATGGATGACCGGGTACTGCGCCCTGTCGGCGCGGCTCATGCGCAAGATCCTGTCATCGGTGTCGCACACGGCGTCGATGCTGACGCGGGCACCGTCCACGGCGCTCTTATCGTATGTGGACAATCCCAGCGCCAGACCGGTCATCGTCGTGACAGTGCCGGAGACGCCGATGATTGTGCGCGCCGTGCCGGCCGACACGGTGCGGAAAGCCTCGGTGATGCGCTCGTCGATGTCTCGCGTGGCTGCGGCGATTTCTTCCTGAGTGGGAGGATCGGTGTGCAGGTGGCGTTCCGACATGCGCACGGATCCGATGTTCATCGAAAACGCCGCTTGCACGGTGTCCGCATCATCGCCTTCGCCGCCAAGCACCACCTCGGTGGATCCGCCGCCCAAGTCGACGACCACATACGGCGGCTTCGCCACCCCGCCGGCCTGCTGGTCCACGACGGACGTGGCACCAAGGAAACTCAGCCGCGCCTCCTCGGTGCCGGGAATCACATCGGGCCTCACTCCGAGAATCTGCTCGACGGTGTTTTCAAAATCCTCGCGATTGCGCGCATCGCGCGTCGCGGACGTCGCCACGAAACGCAGTGCATCGACCGGATGCTTGCCTAGCACATCGGCGAACTCACGGCACGCAGCGTATGTGCGTTCCAACGCCTCGTCGGCGAACCGGTGCGTCTCATCGATGCCCTGCCCCAGGCGCACGACGCGCATGATGCGGGGCACCACCACGTGCATGCCCGCATCATCGACCTGCGCCACCATGAGGCGAATCGAATTGGTTCCGCAGTCGATTCCTGCAACAGTGACTGCTTTGCTCATTGTTCCTCCCCTGTGCTGTTTGCGTTGACGACGCTGCCTGCATTGTCAGCATTGTCAGCATTGTCAGCATGGCAGCGGCATACCGACGGGCTGAATTCATCCTTCATGCGTTCGAGAGCCATGTCTCCGATCGGATTGGCGCCCGGACCCATCACAAGGCTTTGTCCGATAAGCGCATGCAGACATTTGACGCGAGTGGGCAGCCCGCCGGCGCTCACCGATTCGATATGCTCCTCCGTGTCGCCCAAGCGCACGGCAAGCGCGTGACGGAATGCCAAATACAGCCGGTGGGCGCGATGGTATGCAGCGCTGATCTTGGCGTCATCGTGCACAAGCTGCGTGTACTGCGCCATCACGCCCTGCGCTTCGAGACGCGACGCCGCACGCACCGCCGCCGTTCCGCACAGATAGAACGTCGTGGGGAACGGCACCTTCCCGTCCACCAGCGGACGGGTGACGGTGACGAGCGGCGTTCCGCACACGTCACACCGCCTGCCCACCGCGACCATGCCACGCGGATACCTTCCCAACTGGCGTTGCACAGCGGCGATATCGTCGTCGGACGGCACGTCTCGCATGATCCGCTCCAACAGCTGCGCCGCAAACGCCTCCTCGTCGGGCGTCGGCGTTTCCGCCACGGCGCGCGGCGTGTGGTGGCGGTCGTCGCGGATGGAATTCGTGGAATCTGTCATGTTTCCTCTCAAGCTGGGTTCATTGACACGGATGGATTGGCGCTAGCAGGTTGATGCGGGTGAATTAGCGCTGAGTTCATAGGCAGGGTTCACAGGCGGGTGGTACTGCGTCGGCAGACCCAGCGATGCTCACTGGGCTGCGGAAGAACTGGAATCAGACCCGCCCGCACTGGCGCTCTCACCTGAACTCCCTGCATCAGAGGACGCAGCATCGCCTGAAGCCGAGGCATCCGCCGAAGCGGAAGCACCCTGCGAAGCGGAAGGCGAACTGGAAGCATCGGACGATTGCGTTCCCAACACCTTGCCGATCGTCGCATCCGTGGCGTTTCCAGATGTATCATCCGACTTTTGCAGCGAATACATGAGTTCCTTGTACCACGGCATGGTCGAACCCGTCTTTTGCGAACCATTGGCGGTTGACGTGTCGGAATCCGAATCCCTGCCAGTGTTGATGAGATACACGGGTTTTTCGCCGGAATACACGAAACCGAGGCGCGACCTGGCCTGCGCCTCCACATACGTCTTGTCGCCCCACCTCTGGATCTCGTCTTCCAAGTCGGCCTTCTGCGCGGCAAGCTGAGCTTCCTGCGACTTTGCGGCGTCCAATTCCTTGCGATTTTGCACGTACAACGTGAGCACTTGTGCGAATTGCAAGAAGGCGATGGCGATGATGATAAGCACGACAATGAAGCTGAGCACCGATCCGCTGTTCGCGTCGCCCGTGGATTCGTTCCCGCCACCGTTCCCATGAGCGGAAGAATCACGGTTCTTCGTGCTGCCAGCGGAACCATTGGTGCCGGATCGGCGCGTCGAACCCCAGACGCTGTTACTGCGCCCGCCCGAATTGTGCTCAGCTGAATTGGAATGGTTCGAATGTCGCGTGTCGCTGCGGGATGATTCCGCGCGGGAACCGCCACCGCGGGTCATGCCTACACGCGGTTTGCTGGAGCCTGCTGCAGTACTGCGGGTTGAGCGGGTGCCCGGCCGGACGCCCGAACGGGGAGCTTTCGTTGGCATATCTATGAAAATACCCGTCCCGCTCGACTCAACGCGACGAACCATGGTGGTTCGCGCGCCTGTCGTGCGGGACGGGCATACGCTCGCTCCCCTGCCGCCAGCGAATCGCCGGCAGCCGAGGAATCATGCAATCAAGCGCGCATCACATCACATGACATCACATCACATGAACAGGATGCGCACCGGATGGATCACATGTACTTCTTGCAAGCCTTGAATGCGCTGTAGCCAGCGTACTCAGCGGTGGAGCCGAGCTCCTCCTCGATCTCGAGAAGGCGGTTGTACTTGGCGATGCGCTCGCCGCGAGCCGGGGCACCGGTCTTGATCTGGCGGGTGTTCTTGGCAACCGCGAGGTCAGCGATCGTGGTGTCGGAGGTCTCGCCGGAACGGTGGGACACCATGGAGGTGTAGCCGTTGGCGGTGGCGAGCTCGATGGCGTCGAGCGTCTCGGTCACGGAGCCGATCTGGTTGAGCTTGACGAGCAGGGAGTTCGCGGCACCCATGTCGATAGCCTTCTGCAGGCGCTTCGGGTTGGTCACGAGCAGATCGTCGCCCACGAACTGGAGGCGGTCGCCGAGCTTCTTGGTGATCATTGCCCAGTCGTCCCAGCCTTCTTCCTGGAACGGATCCTCGATGGAGACGATCGGGTAATCGTTGATCAGGTTCTCGTAGAAGTTGAGCATGTACTCAGCGTCACGCTCGCCACCCTCGAAGTGGTACTTGCCGGCCTCGCCCTTGCCGTAGAACTCGGAGGAAGCGACGTCGAGGCAGATGCCGATCTGCTTGCCGGGCTCGTAGCCGGCATCCTGGATGGCCTTCATGATGTAGTCGAGGGAGTCACGGTTGGACTTCATCTTGGGAGCGAAGCCGCCTTCGTCGCCAAGACCGGTTGCCAGGCCGTCCTTCTTCAGCTCGTTCTTCAGGGTGTGGTAGACCTCAACGCCTGCGCGCAGTGCCTCGTGATAGGTGTCGAAGCCGTAGGGGGAGATCATGTATTCCTGAATGTCGGTGGCGAAGTCAGCGTGAGCGCCGCCGTTCATGATGTTCATGTTCGGGACAGGCAGGATGTGGCCGTTGGTGCCGCCGATGTAGCGGTACAGCGGCAGCTCTGCGGATTCCGCGGAAGCGTAGAGAGCGGCGAGGGACACGCCGAGGATTGCATTGGCGCCGAGCTTGCCCTTGTTCGGGGTGCCGTCGAGCTCAATCATCAGGTCGTCGAGGGCGCGCTGATCGGTGGCGTCCATGCCGATGACCTTCGGAGCGATGACATCGTTGACAGCCTTGACGGCGTTGAGAACGCCCTTGCCCTGGTAACGGGACTTGTCGCCATCGCGACGCTCCCAAGCCTCAGCGGCACCGGTGGAGGCGCCGGAAGGCACGAGGCCACGGCCCTGCGCGCCGTCCTCGGTCTCGAGGATGACCTCAACGGTAGGGTTGCCACGGGAATCGAGGATTTCGCGTGCGTAAACGCTTTCGATAACTGCCACAACTACTCCTTTTACGTACTGTTGTGCGGACATTTCTTAGGATAATGGTTCAAATGGACGTTGGCTGGGAGAACGTTGGCTATCGGCGAAAACCTGCGTGTCCAACGTCTTCGAACGCGCAAGCGCCTCGTGTCGCCTGCCTGCGCAGGGCTGTATTGGCAGCGTTGCCGGCAGCCTGTTCGATACCGTTTGCACAACCGTCTCCGCAGCGTCATCGGCGCCCCTGTTCGGCACCCTTCTCAGCAGACTCTTCGGCACCCTTCTCCGCAACCTTACCGACAGCATCACCAGCTTGGCATTGGGCGTTCAGGCGGGATGGCAGGCGGGCAGCGATGAATCAATCCGCCGGTGAATCAACCCGCCTGTGAATCAGCCTGCCTGTGAATCAACCCGCGTATTCCACGATTGCTTTCGTGACATCATGCAGATACGTGAGCGACCGCTCCCAGTCCCCCGGCACTTCGATGGAATGGTTCGCCCCTTCGAACGTGCGCACATGGTCGGTGAGCAGATGCGCCTTGGCGTCATCGAAGTACGGATCAGCCGTGCCGGCGCAGATAAGAGGCTGCGGTGCTTCGTTCGCAGGAGCGGGAAGCGGCACGGGGATGATGGACTTGTGCTTGTCGAACGGCGGCGGATTGAGCACCGGCGTGAGAAGCACGACACGCAAGCCAAGGCGAGCGGCATGCGGGAACGACAACGTGGAAAGCGACTTCGTGATGACCAGCAGGTTCGGGTCCTCCCCCGCTTGGCGCGCCCGGTCAAGCGACTTGGCGCGCCACACGTCTATGACGCGTTCCATGCAGTCGATCATCTCCGGGAACTCCACGCTTTCGGTGAGCTTGAGGTCGAGACGGTCGACATACCAACCTTGCGGTGCGAGCGCTTGCGCAGCCCAATACAGCAACGGGCGGTCGACCGTGTAGCCGATGCCCGGCATGATGAGCACATGCTTGCCGGTGGCCTCGGGCTTGACGATGTTCTTGCCCCATGGTGTGAGTGCCGGCACCACGTTCTTCCACTGCCTGTTGGCGGCGGCACGGCCTGCGGATGTCTGCACGGCTGTCGCCGATGCGCTGGGCGCGGCTGGCCGACTGGATTCTTTTGCACTGGGTTCACTTGACATATGCGGTGTCCTTTTCTTGATGCTGCTTTCAGCTTCGCGCAACACACCGACACCGCCCAGCAAGTTCTTTGATCGTGGAACGCTGCGACCACCACCAGAATCCGCCCAACCTCCGTCATCGGCGACACATTCAGGATTCGCCGAACACGGAAGTTACACCCCCTAAAACGGATCACTAACCTCCGCCATCGGCGACCCACGGACTCGCTCGCCGAACACGGAGGTTACAGCCCCAGAAAACAGACCCTTAACCTCCAGGTTCGGCGACCCATCAACCACTCGCCGAAGACGGAAGTTTGGAGGTCACCAGGACCTGCCCCAACCTCCGCCTTCGGCGACACATTCAGGATTCGCCGATGATGGAGGTTACAGACCCCGAAAACGGGTTCCTAAACTCCGTGTTCGGCGACCCACAGACCATTCGCCGAACACGGAAGTTACAGGTCCCCAAAACGGGTCCTAACCTCCACCATCGGCGACACCTTCAGGATTCGCCGAACACGGAAGTTACACCCCCTAAAACGGATCACTAACCTCCGCCATCGGCGACCCACGGACTCGCTCGCCGAACACGGAGGTTACAGCCCCAGAAAACAGACCCTTAACCTCCAGGTTCGGCGACCCATCAACCACTCGCCGAAGACGGAAGTTTGGAGGTCACCAGGACCTGCCCCAACCTCCGCCTTCGACGACCCATGAACTCGCTCGCCGAACACGGAAGTTTGGAGGTCACCAGGACCTGCCCCAACCTCCGTCTTCGGCGACCCATGGACTCGCCGAACACGGAAGTTACAGACATCTAGAACGAGACCCCAACCTCCGTCATCGGCGAACAATCAACCACTCGCCGAAAACGGAAGTTTGGAGGTCACCAGGACCTGCCCCAACCTCCGACTTCGGCGACACATTCAGGATTCGCCGATGATGGAGGTTACAGACCCCGAAAACGGGTTCCTAAACTCCGTGTTCGGCGACCCACAGACCATTCGCCGAAAACGGAGATTACAGCCCCAGAAAACAGACCCTTAACCTCCATGTTCGGCGACCCATCAACCACTCGTCGAAGACGGAGGTGGCGGTGGCCACCCGCCCTAACGTTCCCCTGCTTACGCGCGGGGCTGGGGGCGCCAGGTGAGGTCGTCGAGCAGCTGATCGGCCCACGCCAGCACTTCGGGCGTGGTCATGGGCTTGGAACCAAGCGAGCCTTGGAACGGCGCGGGGATGATGAGCGTGTGCGTCACCGGGCGGTATTGCGTGCCGTGATATATGCGGATCATGCGCATAAGCACCGAGTCGCGCGGATCGAAGCCGACAACGCGCACGGAACGCCCCTGCGCGATGATGTCGGTGATGCCAAGCGAGCGCGCACGATTGCGCAGCTGCGCCACGGCAAACAGACCGTCGAGCGATTCGGGCAGCGCGCCGTAGCGGTCCCGCAGTTCCTCGCGGATTTCGCGGAAGTCATCCTCGGTGCGTGCCTCGGCGATCTCACGGTATGCGTCCAGGCGCAACTTGTCGGAGGAGATGTAATCCACCGGGATCGACGCCTCCACAGGCAGGTCGATGGTGACGTTCGGCTCTTCCTGCTTCTGCGGCTCCTTGTAGTTCTCGACCGCTTCGGACACCATGCGCACATACAGGTCGAAGCCCACGCCCTCAATGTGGCCGGACTGCTCGCCGCCCAGCAGATTGCCGGTGCCGCGGATCTCCAAGTCCTTCATCGCCACGTCATAGCCCGAACCCAGCGATGTATTCTGCGCGATGGTGGCAAGGCGGTCATGCGCCGTCTGCGTCATGGGTCGTTCCGGGTCATACAGGAAGTACGCGTAGGCGCGCTCGCGTCCACGCCCCACGCGCCCGCGCAACTGGTGCAGCTGGGACAGCCCGAAGCGGTCGGCGCGATCGACGATGAGCGTGTTGGCGTTCGAGATATCAAGCCCGGTTTCGATGATTGTCGTGCACACGAGCACGTCGATGTCGCGATGCCAGAAGTCGCGGATCACGGAATCGAGCTGCTTCTCGCCCATCTTGCCGTGCGCGATGCCGATGTGCGCGTCGGGCACGAGCTCGGCGATGTGGGCGGCGACCTTCGAAATGTCCTGCACGCGGTTGTGCACGTAAAACACCTGTCCGCCGCGCAGCAGCTCGCGCTTGATGGCCGCCGCCACCTGCGCATCCTCATACCGGCCCACATAGGTGAGCACGGGCAGGCGGTCCTCGGGCGGCGTGGCGAGCGTGGACATTTCCCGGATGCCGGTCACCGCCATTTCCAGCGTGCGCGGGATAGGCGTGGCGGACAGCGACAGCACGTCGACGTTCGTGCGCAACGCCTTGAGGGTCTCCTTGTGTTCGACGCCGAAGCGCTGCTCCTCGTCGATGATGACGAGCCCCAGGTCTTTGAACTTGATGGCGGGGTTGAGCAGCTTGTGCGTGCCGATGACGATGTCCACCGTGCCTTTGGCAAGGCCTTCCGCGGTCTGTTTGATCTCCTTGGCGGTCTGGAATCGGCTCATCTGCGCCACTTCCACCGGGAATCCCTCATACCGCTGGGTGAACGTCTCGTAATGCTGCTGCACGAGCAACGTGGTGGGCACGAGCACGGCGACCTGCTTGCCGTCCTGCACGGCCTTGAACGCGGCGCGCACGGCGATTTCGGTTTTGCCGAAGCCCACGTCGCCGCAGATCAGGCGATCCATCGGCACGGGCTTTTCCATGTCGGCTTTCACTTCGTCGATGGTGCGCAGCTGGTCGGGTGTCTCCTGGTAAGGGAACGCGTCCTCGAGCTCGCGTTGCCACGGCGTGTCGGGGCTGAAGGCGAATCCGGGCGTGGATTGGCGCGCCGAATACAGCTTCACCAAGTCGTCGGCGATCTCCTTGACATGCTTGCGGGCGCGCGCTTTCGTCGCCGCCCAATCGGAGCCTCCGAGTTTGTTGAGCTTGGGCTCGTCCGAACCGATGTACTTGCTGATCTGGTCGAGCTGGTCCGTGGGAATGTACAGTTTGTCGGCCGGGGCGCCGCGACGCGACGGGGCGTATTCGATCACGAGGTATTCGCGCTCGGATTTTGCAGCTCCGCTTCCGATCGCACGCTTCATGAGGCCTTTGAAACGACCGATGCCATGCTGCTCATGCACGACGTAATCGCCGTCCTTGAGTTCCATGAGGTCGATTGCCTTGCGACGGCGCGACGGGGTGCGCTGCACTCCAGCGGCCGAGTTGCGCCCGGTGATGTCACGTTCGGTGAGCACCGCCAGTCCGGCGGCTTCGTCGATGAATCCGTCGACGGCACGCGACGGCACGTAGTCCACTCCGGTCACGATCGCTTCGGTGAGCGCCCGCTTGAGGCGTGACAGCGTGCCTTGAGCAGCGGCGGTGACGACGACCTTCATGCGGCGATCGACGAGGGCGCGTACGCCGTCGACGACACGCTGCTCCTCCCCGCGGAACTGCTGGGCAGGCGTGGCGTCGAGAGTCACGTGGCCCGGTGTGTCAAGAGCTGCAGCAGGTGCGGATGTCCCGAAATCCGACAGTTCCCACACCTGGCGGCGAGCGGATCGGCCTGTCACTGTCCGCGCATCCGAAGAAGCAGAAGAACCTTCGGCGGAAGTATCCGCAGCGGAGCCATCGGCCGTCGTGATGCCGGCGACCGCATCATCGTAGTCAAGGAAGCTCGCGGCATCGAAGGTGATGGGGGCGCCGGCACCGGTTCCCTCGGCAGCCACATGCCAGCTGGCGGCGAGGAATTCGCCGGAGGTGCGGGCGAGGTCGTCGGCGGCGCGGCGCAACCGTTCGGGGTCGGAGAGCATGACGGTGCAATCGTCGCTGAACAGGCGGCTGACGGGGCGCAGATCGTCAACGAGCGCGGGAATGAGCGACTCCATGCCTTCCACGGGCACGGCGTTCGCGATGGATTCGAGCATATCGTCAGCGTTGTCGATCTTGCCCACCAAGGAGCGTGCGCGCGTGCGCACGGCGTCGGTAAGCGGCAGTTCACGGCAGGGCGTGGCCCAGATGACGGGCACGTCGCCACCGAACGTGCGCTGGTCGGATGCATGGAATTCGCGAATGGAATCGATGTCGTCGCCGAAGAATTCGATGCGCACAGGGTGAGGTGCCGTGGGCGGGAACACGTCGATGATGCCGCCACGCACCGCGAATTCACCGCGGTCCATCACCAGGTCGGTGCGGGTGTAGGCGTTTTCGACAAGTCTTTTTTCGGCAGCGTCGAAGCCGAGTTCGTCACCTTGACGGAATACGAGCGGCTCCACGTCCTCGATGCCGGCGACGATCGGCTGGATGAGCGATCGCACGGGCATCACGAGGATGCGAATGGGCGTGAACAGCGTGTCACCTGCCTGGGGATGCGCCAGACGGTAGAACACCGCCATGCGCTGCGCCACGGTGTCGGCGCGAGGCGACAACCTCTCATGCGGCAGCGTCTCCCATGCATCAAGCACCGCCACGTCGCGCGGATTGCCGTCACACCACGAGCGGATGGCTCCGGCGGCGTCCTCGGCGTCGCGTCCGGACGGCACGACGAGCACGACCTGGCCTGCCGTCGCCCGTGCCGCGGCAATTGCAGGGCGCAGACCTTCGGGAACGTCGACGACGATGCTGTCGCCGTCGCTGACGCCTTGATTCAACGAATGGGCAGCTCCACTGACAAGGGATGAATAGGCAGCGTCGCCGTCAAGCAACGGCAGCAGCGGGGCGAGCGAACCATCGAGACGAATCGGCGTGCGCTTGGAATCCGTCCGCCGTGCGCCACCTCGGGAGGCAGCGCCAGAAACACGGGAGGCGCCAGAGGTGCCAGAAGCGCGAGAGCGGCCAGAAGTGTGGGGAGCATCAGCGGCCATTGAAATGCTCCTGCGCGGCGGTCAGCCCGTCGATGGCGATGGTTTCCGCGGCATCCGCGCCATCGGCGAGGAATTCCTCAAGCTGCTTGCGCTGGGATGGCGCGAAACCGCCAAGCACCCAGTCGATCGTGTTCTGGTGGGCGTTCGCGCCGCGGGCTGCATGCCCCACGCCCAGGCGCACGCGGTAATACTTGTTGGTGCCCAGCGACCGGTCTATGGACTTGATGCCGTTATGCCCGCCCGCGGAACCGCCGGTCTTGACCTTGATGCGGCCGAATTCGAGGTCCATGTCGTCATGGATCACGATGACATGCTCGGAAGGGATGTTGTAATACGCGCAGATGGATGCGACCGCGTTGCCGGAATCGTTCATGTAGGTGAGCGGCTTGGCGAGGAAGAACTTGCGCGAAGTGCCGCCCAAGTTCATCACGCCCTTGCCCAGCATCGCCAGTCCCTTGTGGTCCGAGAAGCTCACATCCCAGCGTTGCGCGAGCACGTCGGCGCACATGAAGCCCATGTTGTGCCGCGTTCCTTCGTACTTCTTGCCGGGATTGCCCAGTCCAGCCACCAACCAGAAATCAGATGCCATGCCACTCCGCCTTCGCTCCTGTGGACCGATGATGCCTCGATCGACTCATTCATTCGTTTCGAGATAACTCTGAAGGCTCGACTTTGGCACGGTTTCTCACCCACGGTGAAACGGCAACGCTCCCCACGGAGAGAAGGCCATCCGCTCAGCCTGCGACAGGCACGCGCACCGGCTCGGCATCGCCCACGATGGGCACGCCCAGCTTGGCAGGAAGCCCTTCGAGCTCGCCTGCCACGTCCTCTCCCCTGCCGGCAGCACCAGCGGCAAGCGCACGATCGAGATCCGCGATGAGGTCCCGCACGTCCTCAATGCCGATGGACAGGCGGATCAAACCGTCGGTGATGCCCACCTTGAGTCGTTCGGCGCGGGGAAGTTCAAAATGCGTCATGCGGCTGGGCAGTTCGGCGAGGGATTCAACGGCTCCCAGCGACACGGCGAGGCGGAAGAGGCGGAACGCATTGAGCACGACCACCGGATCGATGAGGGATTCATCGACTTCGAACGAGAGCACGCCACCGAATCCGTGCAATTCACGGGAAGCCAGCTCATGACCGGGATCGGACGCAAGGCCTGGGTAGTGCACGGCGGTCACGCCGGGATGCGACTGCAGATGCTCGGCGATCTTCTGCGCGTTGTCCTGCTGGCGGTCGATGCGCAATGCCAGCGTCTGGATGCCGCGGCGCACCGCATCGGATTCCTGCGGTGGCAGCACGCCGCCCAGACGGTTCTGCGCGTAATACAGCCTGTTGGCGAGGTCCTCGCGTCCTGTCACCGCCACGCCGGCGATCACGTCGGAATGACCGGCGAGATATTTGGTTGCCGAATGCAGCACGATGTCCGCCCCCAAGTCGAGGGGGTTCTGCAGATACGGCGAAACGAACGTGTTGTCGACAATCGAAATGGCGCCGGCTTCATGCGCCAGCCGGGACAACGCCTCGACGTCATTGACCTTGAGCAATGGGTTCGTGAGGGTTTCGAAATACAAGGCCTTCGCGTCGGGCTGCGCGAGCGCCTCACGCACCGCATCGAGATCTTGCGTATTCACGACGGTGAACTGCAGCCCCCATCTGCGGAAGAACTCATTGACTTGGGAATAGGTGCCACCGTATATATTGTCACCCACGACGATGCGCTCGCCGGGCTTGAAAATCGACAGCGCCGCATGGATGGCGGCAAGCCCCGATGCGAACGCGAAACCGCGCACGCCATGCTCGAGCTGCGCCACCTGCCGTTCGAGGAATTCGCGGGTGGGGTTTCCCGATCGTGCATAATCCCAGTGGGGCATGGACTCCACCGATTCGAAGGCAAATGTCGATGAATTGTAGATGGGCGGGTTCACGGCACCCGTGTTGTTGTCGTTGACGGGAATCCCGTGGACGAGCTGCGTGGCGAAATATGACATGATGCACCTCCTCGGTGGTGTAAAGCGCAGCATGCGACGCGCTGCGCGATTGTCCTGCTCCGGCTTGTGCCGTCGCATGGCTCCACACTAAGGCGCCGCGCCGCCGGCAACGGCGGCGTGGCTATGCACAATATTGATGGACGGTTATCAACGCGGGACGTTTATCAACGCCGCGAGGAAATTTTCGGCGAATCGTCCCGAATCTGCATCAACCGCCACATGCACCCGCGCAACGTCGTCTTCGGCGACCAGCCGCGCCAATCCCATCGGATCGCCCACCGTGCGCCCGCGCACACCATGACCGTCCCCGGTGGCCAGCTGCACTTTCATCGGCAGGTCGATCGTGCGCACCAGCGTGGGGTCGAGCGCGACCGCCGCCGCCAACGGGTCATGCAACGGCGCACCGAGGGCGAACTGGGGGTCGACACTCGCGTTCGCCTCAATCATCACCGACATGATGTCGGCAAGGAAGTCTGTTTGCGCAGTGCCGGCGCTGCGCACGGCGTCGCGCATCGCCGGCGTGCACAGGCACCGATGCGTTGCATCGAGCCCGACGAGCGTCACGTCAGCGCCGGAGCGTACCACGAAGTCAGCCGCCTCAGGGTCCTGGATGATGTTGGTCTCGGACGTGAGGTCATAGCAATTGCCTTGTTGGAGGAAGGCGCCGCCCATGGCGACGATGCGCAGGTTCCGCGCAATCTCGGGGGCGCGGCGGATTGCCTCGGCGGCGTCGGTGAGCGGCCCGGTGGTGACGAGGGTGAGGTCGCCGCCCCACCTGCGAGCGGCGGCGATGATGGCGTCCACGCCGCCGCCGTCCCCTGCTGGCTCGGCGGTGGCGGGAATCGTGGGGGCGTCCTGTGCCGGCAGATACCCGCCGTACGATATGACCGTGGTGCGGGTGGCGCGTGCCGTGGCGTCGGCTGAATGCACCAGCGCCGGGTCAGGCAACGCCTGAGCGGCGTGCTTCATGGCGGCGCTCAGGTGAGCGGCACGCTGTGCGGCAACCGGGGCGCCAGCCGGCAGGTAATCATCGACGTCCAAGCCGCCCAATCCATTAAATCCATGGAAATGGGCGCAGGCGGCGTCGGGCACGAAGCAATCGGCCCACGAGGGGGCGCGGCTGCCCGCATACACGGGAACCGCATCCGCACCCAGCAGCCGCAGCACATCACGGGTGTTGCGCTCAGCCTGGGATTGCGCCACGTTGCCATAGGTCGCCACCACGCCAATCAACCGGCCCGGGGCGGCGCCGAGCAGCAACGCCAATGCCAGCGCGTCGTCCACGCCTGTGTCAGTGTCCATCAGGATGGGCCCGGCCGGCATCACGCCGCCGTCCGTCGTCCGGTTCCTCATAGCTGGCTTGCCGGCTGCGGATCGGCGAGGTAATCGTCGGTCGCGAGTTGCTTGACCTGCGGGTCGGCGCTCACGGGATCGCCGTTCGCGTCGGTGTAGGTGCCCGCCTGTGAAAGGAAGTCGAGGTACTTCTGCACGCCGTCGTAATCGATGTCGCCGACGCGGGCGGTGCCGGCGACAATGGCGTCATGGTCGCCCCAATACTGCCCTTCGACGATGGTGTTCATGCTTTTCTTGACGAATGCTTCGTCAAGGTTGGCGTCCGCAGCGCCTGCAACAAGGATGCTCGCCGCGTCGTCGGGATTGGCATAGGCGTATTCGTATCCGCGCTGCGTGGCCTGCACGAATGCCTTCACAAGGTCGGGGTCGGACGAGATCGTGGAATTCGATGTGATCACGCCGATCGAATCCGCATTGCCGGGGATGCCGTAGTCAGGTTCCTTGAAGCAGGTGAGCTGGGGGCCGTTCATCTCGGCCTGCACGCCTTCCCACGTTGCGTAGAACCCGCCGAAATCAGCCTGGCCACTGCCCAGCGTCTGGAATGTGGACGTGCCCACGGTCACTTTGTCGAACGTGCCTTGGCCACCGTCATTGCGAATCATGGCCTTGATGACGGCATCATCCTCATTGGAACCGAAGGTGGCGAAGGTCTTGCCGTCGAGGTCCTTGGGGCGGGTGATGGAGGTGTTGGATGCGAGCGCGCACCAGATGGCGCTCGGCTTCTGCTGCACTTGGAGCACTTCGGTGAGGTTGGCTCCCTTGACGCTGTAATCGGCGACGTTCGTGAGGTTCGACAGCGCGAAATCCGCCTGGCCGTTCTGCACAGCCTGCTCGGCGCCCGCCTGGGAAACGGCGATGATGTCGACGTCGAGGCCGGCCTGGGCGAAATATCCGCGGTCCTTGGCGACGTACACGCCGATGTGGTTGGTGTCGGGCGCCCACGACAGCATGAACGTGACCTTGCGCAAGCCCGATGAGCTCGATGATGCGGCGGTGTTGCCTGACCCCGAGCACCCTGATGTCAAGGCAAGTGCGGTGACAGCAAGCGCCGCGGCGAGTCCACGTGCGGCGCGATGAACCATGCCGCTCAGACGGATACGAGCATGGCGATTGAAATGGGATTGATGGTCGGTGGGACCGATGTGACTGGGCATGAAAGAAGGCATTCCCTGGTTCCTCTGATTGATGGATTCGCTTCCTCTGGGATGCGCCTAGGCCGGTCAGAGAAAGCGGCAGGGACCGGGAGCGCCGGCAACGCCCCCGCCACGCTCGTCAAGCCCTTCGCTTTACAAGCGTCCAGCGGTTTGCCACACGTTGCCGTCAGTCACTATAGCGCAACCGCCCGCCGTCCTTGACTGCAGCCGGCATGTCCGCAATCCCGCACCACGTCATCATCCTGCCTCACGCTATCATGGAGACATCCGGTGCTTCGGCACTGCTGGGGCCGGTCGGAGCGGGACTCATCACCTTACCCGCCACGCGGCCCGGAAAGGTGTTTTCGTGACGGTTCTCGCCCATTCCTCCTCGGCGGCATCATCTGCGGCGTCATCCGCTGCATCATCCGCGGTCTCGCCCACCGATTCTTCCGCGACATCCACGGCATCCGCTACATCCGCGACATCCACGGCATCCGCAACGCCCCGCCGCACACGCCGCATTCCGCAGCGTCTGATGCGGGCCGCGACCACCATCGTCACCGGTGTCGTGATCCTCATCATCTGGCAGATATGGACGGATGCGGCGCATGTGCCGTCCACCCTCATGCCCTCCCCCGTCGCCATCGCACAGGCTGCCGGCAAGTCATGGCACACGCTGTGGCCGGCGCTGCAAATCACCGGCGCGGAAGGCATCATCGGCTTCATCATCGCCATCGCGGCAGGCATTGCGCTGGGCGTGGGCTTCCACTGCTCGCGTCTGCTCCATGCCACGCTGCTGCCGTATCTCACCGCAGCGCAAACACTGCCGCTTATCGCCATCGCCCCGATGTTCCTCATCTGGTTTGGATTTGAACCCACGGGCAAGGTGGTGCTGGTGGCGATCTTCGGCCTGTTCCCCGTGGCGGTGCAGACGGTGCGTGGATTGGATTCGGTGCCACGATTCTACGAGGACGTGGCGCTCACCTGCGGCGCAAGCCCCGCGTGGACGCTGTGGCATGTCAAGCTGCGCGTCGCCGCACGGCAGATTTTCGGTGGCATTCGCATCAGCGCCGCTTACACGCTCTCCACAGCGACGACCGCCGAATACCTGGGAGCGCGCAAAGGCCTGGGCATCTGGCTGCAGATGGCCTATAACTCGTTCCGCACGCCGCTCATCTTCGTGGCGGCGTTCGCCATCATCATCGCCACGGGAATCCTGCTGTTGCTGGTGGATGGCGTGGAGCTGGCGCTGCTGGGCAATCCAGAAGACGACGACCTTTCATAACCCGCCGGCCGCCGCCAGCCGCCGATGCGCCGCCGGCCGCCAGCCACCAGCCGCCGATGGACCGCCGACCATCCGCTGACCGTCCGCCTGCCAGCCTCCAGCTTCCCGACAGACAGCCGTTTCCCGAACCCCTTCGCCTCGGGAGCATCAGACGAGGTTCTTGTACCAATACGCCACGTCGAGCGCCACCCCGTCGTTCACCACGCCACCGGGAAGAACCCCAAAGCGGGTGAAACCGAACTTGCGCATGAGCGCCGTGGAACCTTCGTTGCGAGTGAAGACAACGCTCACCGCCATGCGATATCCGCGGCTGCGGGCGGCGTCGAGCAGCCAGTGCACGAGCACGGTGCCCGCGCCCTTGCCCCTCCAGTATTGGCCGATGTAGTAGCTCAGCTCCACGACGCCGTCATAGCCGGCGCGCGGCCTGTAGCGGCTCAGCGACCCGAAACCGATGACCGCCCCGTTGCATGTGATGACCACCACTGGGTATTGCGAGCGCGGCTGGTGCGATCCCATCCAGTCGATGCGCTGATCGAACGTGCGCTCGTCCACATCGCTCGTGGCGTCGCCTTGGCGTATCGCCTGGTTGTAGATGGACGTGATGGAGTGCATGTCGCCCACGCGCGCGTCGCGCACTTCATAGGCCGCTGTGTCTGCCGGCAGACGTGCGCCAGAGCCCGCGGCGTCGGGTTCGGCGTTGCGCACGTCCTTGGGTTCGGCGTTGCCCGCGGCCTCGGATGCGGCCTTGGGTGCAGCATCGTGCGCGGCACTGTTCTGGGCGCCAGACGCATCGGCGCGGCGCCCCTCGGTCTGGTTCAGCTCATCGCCATCATTGCTGCTCATTGAGCTTCGATTCCTCTTCGGTTGCCTTCGCCAAGGCATCCTTGAGTTTCTTCTGGGCATCGCCGTAAGCCGACCAGTCGCCGTTCTTCATCGCTTGGTCTGCGTCGTTCAAAGCCTTGTTGGCGTCGTCGAGAGCCTGCTTCAACGCGGCGTCCGACTGGTCGGCGCCTGTGGAGGAACCGGTTGATGGGCTGGCGGATGACCCAGCAGAGGCACTGGCAGATGGGCTGGAGCTGCTGTCCGAACCGCTGCCGCTGCCTGACGAATCACTGCCGCTGGCATCGCCGCCTGTAGAGTCACCCGACGCATCGCCACCCAGAGCCCCGTTGTTCGCTGTGGTCGCTTTGTCGGCATCTCCTGCCTTCGCGCCGGAATCACCGCCAAACACTTGGTCAAGCGCCTCATCCAGCGTGTCGGCGAATCCCACTTGGTCACCGAACGCCACAAGCACCTTCTTGAGCAGCGGATAGCTGGTGGTGCCGTTCGACTTCACATAAACGGGCTGCACATACACGAGGCCGCCGCCGATGGGCAGGGTGAGCAGATTGCCGCGGTCCACCACGGTGTCGCCCTGCTGCAGCAGGTTGAGTTCCTTCGATACGGTGGCGTTGGCATTGAAGTTGTTTTGCGCCTGGCCCGGACCCGGCACATTGGAGTTCTTGGGCAGTTCGAGCAAACGCAGCGTGCCGTAACGCGAACCCACGGTGCCCGCCTGGTCGCCTGCATCGGAGTCGACGCTGAGGAATCCGGTGAGGATCTCCCTCGTGGAGGTGCCTGCAGGAATGTAGGTGCTGGTGAGCGAGAACGTGGGCTCACTCATGCCTTCGGTCTGAAGTGTGAGGTAGTAGGGCGGCTGGAGCACGCCTTCTGACTTCTGCGCGTCGGATTCCGTCGGATCGGTCGGCACTTGCCAGAAGTCCTCGCCGGAGAAGAACTCACTGGCATCGGTCACATGGTATTTGGCCAGCAGCGAGCGCTGTACCTTGAACATGCCCTCGGGGTAACGCAGGTGGCTCATCAGATCGCCGCTGATGTCGCTGATTGACTTGTATTGGCCGGGGAATATGCCTTCCCATGCCTTGAGCACCGGGTCGGAAGGATCCCAGGCATACAGGTCCACATGGCCGTCGTAAGCGTCCACGACCGCCTTGACGGAGTTGCGCATGTAGTTGACGGTCTCTGACTGCAAGGACTTGACGGTGCTGGAATCCTCCGTCACCGAATCCTTCGTGATGGATGCCAGGTCCACGCTCTGGCTGTAGGGGTAAGCGTCGGAGGTGGTGTAGGCGTCCACGATCCACTTGACGCGCCCATCCACGACCGCCGGATACACGCGTCCGTCCAGCGTGAGGTAGGGCGCGACCTTGCGTACGCGTTGCGACGGGTCGCGGTAATACAGGATTTGCGAAGCGGAGTTGACACGGTCGGAGAAGAAGATCTGGTCGGTGCCGAAACGCATCGAATACAGCAGCTTCGTCAACGGGTTGCTCACCTTGGGGCCGCCATTGCCCTGGAAGGTGGTCGTGACGCCGGAGGATCCGGACGGATAGTCGAACTCCCAACTGTTGGCGCTGTCGGAACCGACGATGGAATAGTCGGGTGCGTTGGGCGAGAAGTAGATGCGCGGTTCGTAGTTTTCCTGGCTGGTGAGCGCGCCGGTGGTGGGAATGTTGGACTCGAAGAAGCTGGGCTGGCCGTCGGCGGTGATTTTGTTGCCGTATGCCGCCACGACGCCGTAACCATGCGTGTAGACGGTGTGGTCGTTGACCCAGTTGCGGTTGTCGTTGCCGTCGAGATTGAGCTCACGGGCGGCGATCACGGTGTCCTGGCTCGTGCCGTTGATCGTGTATTTGTCGATGGACAGTGTGTCGGCGAACGTGTAGTACTGCTTGGACTGCTGCAGCTGTTTGAACGTGGGCGAGACGACCTGCGGGTCGAGCAGGCGGATCTGCGCGGTGGTCTCGGCATCCTGCGAGAGGGCGCCTGTCTTCGCCTGGGTGGAGGCGTCGTAGTCGTTCACTTCGATGTTTTGCAAGCCGTAGGCGTAGCGCGTGGCATCGATGTTGCGCTGGATATAGGGGGATTCAAGCTCCTGCGCATTCGGATCCACGCGGAACCGCGAGAGGACCGCCGGGTATGCCGCGCCTCCGATCATGGAGACGACCACGAGCACGGCAATCACCACGAGCGGCATGCGCCACGATTGCAACGCCTCGCCTGCCGTGGTGTAAACGGCGCCGCCGCGGAACGCCTTGGACGTCATGACCCACACGCCCAGCGCGATGCCGGAGACAAGGAAGAGGACCGCCATGATGAAGTCCATGGGGATTGTGGCGTGCACCGTCGTGTAGGATGCGCCGTCGGTGCGGGAACCGGCATCGGTGAAATGCGAGAAACCGGCGAGCGTCTGGTTGGCGGCAAGCGCCAGGCCGCACAGGATGAGCCATACGCCGACCTGACGGCGCGCCTTGGCGGTGAAGTCGAACACTCCCCTGCCATGCGTGGGCAGCGTGAAGCGGATGCCGCCTACGGCGATGTGCATGGCGACGCTCACCACGAGCCCCAGAAGCATGAGCGCCACGAGGGCGGATGCCAACAGCCTCAGTCCCGGCAGCATGAACACATAGAATCCGCTGTCGATGCCGAACTGCGGGTCGCGTGTGCCGAAACTTTGGTTGTGGAACAGCAGCAATATCTGCGCCCATTGCGAGAAGACCCGGGAGCCGACCGCGATGGCGACGATGATGGCGAGCACGACCGCGATGCGGCGCGCGAAGGAAGTCGTGATGCCTCCTCGCTGTTCGAGCACGCCGTCGTCGGTGGTGTGGAAGTGCTTGCCGTCGGCGCCGTCCGGCCTTACGGCGATGGCACGCCATGCGGCCAGCAGCGTGATGGCGAACGTCACCACGGCGTAGGCGAGCCACACGCCCACTTTGATGCCCAGTTGCGTCCAGATGACAGACGCATAGCCGGCTTGTGCATACCACATGACTTCAGTGATGAAGTTCGCGCACAGCATCAGCACGAGCACCAACGCGAGCACGACGATGGGGGTGATCCATGCGATTCTGTGCCCCTTGCCATGGCTGCCCGATGGCTCGGCGCTGCGGCTGATGCGCTTGCGACGGCGCGCGCTGGCACCCTCGGGGTCGATTCGGTCAAGGAAGGAATCCCACTGCTCGCTATATCTCATACGCACAGCTTACACAAGGCAGTCATGAAACCGCACGACATTCGCGTCTGACGAACGCACATCAACGAACGCACCGGACCACCACAGCAGCCGAGGGACCTCATACTGAGGCGGATCGGCGCTGCGGAAGGCATAAAAAAGCCGCCCGGGGCAGGCACTGCGTGCCACCGGGCGGCTTGATTGGCAGAAGAGACAGGGCGTTCACTCCGTGCCGGGATTCTTGCCGGCGCTGTGATCTGTGCCAGCGCCAGCATTCCCGTTGCCACCATTCCCAGCGCTAACATTCCCGTTGGCAGCCGGATTCTTGGGCTTCGTCTGGAACGGTCGGGCGAAGTCTCGCAGCGGCTCGTCCCAGTTGCGGGCGCGGACCTCGGGATGCTGCAGATCATGGCCATGGCTGTAATGCGCGTGCTGCCAATGGTCGGTCGTGGCGTTTGAACCGTGATAGTGGTCGTGGAAGCGGCGTTCCGCCCCGCCGAACGGCATCGGTTCGTGCGCTGCCGCAATCTGGTTGGCGTTCGTGGCGTCCATGATCGCGATGGGCGCGGTGGGTTCGGCAACGGTGTTGCCCCATGTGCGCCGCTGCATGACGGCAGGCATGCGTTCGGCCAGTCGAGACAGCAGCCAATCGAGGATGAAGTAAATGACTCCGGCGACGACCAGTGTCTGCAAAATGTTGAAGTACATGGCTCCCAGGCGGCGGGATTCCTGCAACAGGTCCGTGTACATGATGATGGAGCCCAGGGCGGTGTCCTTGAGCACGACCACGAGCTGGGTGATCGTGGCGGGGAGCATCGCATACAACGCCTGCGGCACTTCGACGGTCATCAGTGACTGCATCGGCGACAGTCCGAGCGCCACCGCCGCCTCACGCTGGCCGTGCGGCAGATTGCCCACGCCGGAACGCACGAGCTCGGCGACGACGGAACCGTTGTAAAGCACGAGACCGCCCACGACTGCCCAATAGCTGGGCGACGAGACGCCGGCGAAAGCGAACCACCGCCAGAAGAATACCATGAGCAGCAGCTCCGGCACGGCGCGGAAGAATTCGACGATGACCGCCGACACGGCGCGCACAAGGCGGCTGGGCACAAGACGGCCTATGCCGAACACCACGCCGAACACGATGGAGCCGATGATGGCCACGATGGCGGCTTTGAGCGTCATCCACAGGCCGGGCAGGTAGAAGTCCGACCACGCTTCGTAATCGAACGCAGGCTTCCACAACTCCCAGCTGAGCTGGTTCTCGCCTTGCGGCGGATTGTGCAGACGCGCGAGCACCGCCACGACGAGCGCGATGATGAGAACCGCTGCCACGGAGTTGAAGATGCGAATCATCCTGCGGCCGCGCGGACCGGGCTGATCGAAGAGCACGGCGCTTTCGGAATTGTTGGTCTGGGTGTTCATCGGCGCACCGCCAATCTGTTCGACAGATACGTGGTGAGCAATCCGATGGGGATGATCAAAATCACGTATCCGAAGGCGAAGATGAAGAAAATCTGCAGAATCTGGCTGGCGTGGAACTCGATCATGTCGCTCATCACCGAGGATGTCTCGGTGGTCACCGATGCGGCGGCCGCGACGGTGGAGTTCTTGATGAGGGCGATGAGGGTGTTGCCCATCGGGGCAACGGAACCGCGGAACGCCTGCGGCAGGATCACCTGCGAGGCGGACTGCCAGAAGTTCAGGCCGAGCGCACGGCACGCCTCCGCCTGCCCCAGCGGCACGGTGTTGATGCCGCTTCGCAGGGACTCGCACACGAACGACGCCGTGTACAGGCCCAGGCCGGTGACGGCAAGCCAGAAGAAGTTGATGTCGAAGTTGTCGGAGAACGACAGCTTGAGCTGGCCGAACATGCCGAGCACCATGAACACCATGATGATCGTTAGCGGCATGTTTTTGAAGAATTCGACGTAGGCGGTGGCGAAGCCGCGCAATGACGAAATGGGGCTGATGCGCATCATCACAAGGATCACGCCGAGCACGAGCGAGAGAATCGCCGCCCAGAACGTGAGCTGGATGTTGACCCAGAACGCTGCGGGGATGTTGTATTCCCGGAAGAGGCTGAGGAAGTCGTTCATGCTACTCGTCCTCCCCTTCGGTCGGGTCCGGCGGGTTGTATTGCGCATTGGGTTCGAAGCCGGTGCCTGACGTGTTGTCGTCGATGGCACGCTGCCAGGACCCGTCGGCGATCATGTCCTTGATCGCGGCGTTGATCTGCTTGGCCAGTTCCGTGTTGCCTTTCTTGATGCCCACGCCGTAGCGTTCCTGCGTGAACGGGGCGCCGACGAGCTTGAGCTTGCCGCGTGAATTCGTGGCGAGGCCGGCGAGGATGATGTCATCCGTCGTCACAGCGTCCACGATGCCCGAGAACAGTGCCGTGGCGCATTCCGCATAGCTGGGCTGCTCCATGAGCTGCACTTCGGTGGAGAATTTCTTCTTCACCGTGTTCGCCGAGGTCGAGCCGGTGACGGAGCACAGGCGCTTGCCGTTGAGGTCCTGCGGACCGGTGATGTTGGTGTTGTCGGAACGCACGAGAAGGTCTTGGCCGGCGACCAAGTACGGCCCGGCGAAACTCACCGCCTTCTTGCGTTCGTCGGTGATGGAATACGACGCGAGGATCATGTCGACGTCGCCGTTTTGCAGCATGGCCTCACGCTGCTTGCTCGGCGCCTCCTTCCACACGATCTCGTCGTCGCGATAGCCCAGTTTGTGCGCGATGTAACGCGCCACGTCCACGTCGAAGCCTTCGTACGTGCCGGATTTCTTGTAGCCCACGCCCGGCTGGTCGAACTTGATGCCGATCTTGATGATGTGCGTGTCCGTGTTCGCGGACCCGCATGCCGCGGCGGGAACCACGCATACGATTGCCGCCACTGCGGCGATCAGGCGCATTAGCGTGCGACGCCAAGCGCCGCTTCGTGCCCTCATAACGGTTCCTTCCGATGGTAATGGGAAAAAGACTTGAAAATCAGTGCTCGATGATCTCAGTGCACAGTGATTTCACTGCTCGGTGATCTCACTGCACAGTGATCTCAGTGTTCGATGATCTTGGAGAGGAAGTCCTTGGCGCGGTCGGTGCGCGGATGGTCGAAGAATTCATCCGGCGTGCCGGTTTCAAGGATCTGCCCGTCCGCCATGAACACAATGCGGTCAGCGGCCTTGCGGGCGAAGCCCATCTCATGCGTCACGCAGATCATCGTCATGCCTTCGGACGCCAATTCGAGCATGACGTCGAGGACTTCGTTGACCATCTCAGGGTCGAGGGCGCTCGTCGGCTCGTCGAACAGCATGACCTTGGGGTGCATGGCGAGCGCGCGGGCGATGGCGACGCGCTGCTGCTGGCCGCCGGAAAGCTGCGCCGGGTACTTGGACGCCTGCGAGTCCACCCCCACGCGCGCGAGGAGCTCCATCGCCTCGTCATGCGCCTGCTGGCGCGGCACCTTGCGCACCTTGATGGGCGCGAGCATGACGTTGTCGATGATCGTCTTGTTGGCAAACAGGTTGAATTGCTGGAACACCATACCGACCTCGGCGCGCAGACGGGTCAGGTCGCGGCCTTCCTGCGGCAGCGGCGTGCCATCGATGAGGATGCTGCCCGAGTCTATGGTCTCCAGACGGTTGATGGTGCGGCACATCGTGGACTTTCCCGAGCCGGAAGGGCCGAGCACCACGAGGACCTCGCCCTTGCGGACGGAAAGGTTGATGTCTTTGAGCACGTGAAGGTCGCCGAAGTGCTTCTCGACGTGCCGCAGCTCTACAAGCGGACGGTTGTCGTCTTGCGCCTGCCCGCTTGCGCTGGCATCAGGGGTTGTTGTGTGGTTCGTCATGCCCCACACAGTAGCAACCGTCGGTGATTGTTTCGCAACGCGACCACACAGTGGTCATTTCTTGGACACGCGGCGCGCCGGTCACGCTTCCTCTTCTTCGAGGCGGCGACGCGCCTCGGCCATGTCGAAATGCGCGGGCGGCCAGTTGAGGCCCATGTCACGCAAACCCACGCGCAGGAGTTCGGAAACCACGGCGCGCGAATACCAACGGTGGTCGGCCGGCACGAGGTACCACGGGGCGCGGCGCGTGCTCGTTTTCTCGAACACTTCCTGCCAGGCGTCCATGTATTCGTCCCAGCGTACGCGCGCATCAAGGTCGGATGGGTCGAACTTCCAGTACTTATGCGGGTCGTCGAGACGGCCGATGAAGTGCCTTTTCTGGCAGTCACGGCTGACGACAAGGAAGATCTTGATGATGGAACAGCCGTCGTCGATCAGGGAATTCTCGAACTCGTTGATTTCGTCATAGCGGGCGCGCCACACATGTTCGGGATACGTGCCGTAGACGTGCGGCATGACGATGTCCTCGTAATGCGACCGGTCGAAGACCTTGATCCATCCGTTCTGCGGTAGCTCGCGGCGGATGCGCCACAGGTAGTCATGCGATTTCTCTTCATCCGTGGGCTTGCCGAATCCGTGGTAGCTGATGCCCATCGGGTTGCCTTGGCGGAACACATGGCGCACGATGCCGCCCTTTCCGCTGGCATCCATGCCCTGAAGCACAAGGAGCATGCGGCGTTTGCCACCGTCCACGCCGTTGGCATACAGGAGTTCCTGATAGAACGCGATCTGGTGGGAGCTGAGCTCTATGAAACGTTCGGCGTCTTGCTTCGTGCCTTCGAAACCGGGGCGCGAGGCGCCGTCCACATCGGTGAGGCGCATTCCGGGGCGGAACTTGAGCAGGGAGTCGATGGACGGCCTCCATACCGCAGACAGCTTGCCGCTGGATTCCGCCGCGAGTTCGAGACGGTGTTCGAGTTCGGAGTATTCCGAATCGGCCCCTTCCACCACGCCGGTGGTTTTCGCCACATAGTCAAGCGTGCGAGAGACCTTTGCCTTCTCGGCCTTGAGAGCTTTTTTGTCAGCCTTGCCCAGCTTGTCCTTGTCGGCCTTGCCGATCTTGTCTTGCTTATCCATGACGACCGTCCTTCCTTGGAACGCCAGCGCCGATGCATCCATGCACGTTCGCTCCTCTTCGAGCGACGCCAGCGATGGCGCGCGGCGCTGTTGCGACACAGCCCTGTTGCCTACGATTGTAAGCGCAGCATGCACGATGCGAGCTCCGCGCGTCTCGTCCCTCAGCGAAATCACCGCACACGCCTGAAGGCGAATGCACGCATAGTGCTACGCTATGCGTAGCATAGATACTCGCCGCGTAGCATTGCAAGCGACTGCCGACGCCCGCGTCAGCGATCCGTCGCCCGGCGCGCACAAGGCATGGCCAACGCGCAGCGCATCCACAAGAGCACCATCATTACGCGCACCATAAATACACACGGTAAATACGGATAAATAAGGAGCCGCATGCACAATACCTTCAAGGTCTTCACACGCGACCTGCGACGGTTGCTTGCGACTCCCGCTGCCCTCATCATCATCGTCGGCATCACGGTGCTTCCCGCCTTGTATTCCTGGGTCAACATCTATGGCTTCTGGGACCCTTACGGCCACACGAACGCCATCACGATCTCGGTGGCCAACGAAGACAAAGGCGGCAGCAACCCGATGACGGGCGAGCTCAACGCCGGCGACAACATCGTGGAGGCCTTGAAAGGCAACGACCAGCTGGGATGGAGGTTCCGCAGCCATGACGAGGCGCTGCAGGATGTGCAAAGCGGCGACAGCTACGCCGCATTCATCATCCCGCAGGATTTTACCGCCGACCTTCTGACCATCCTCACCTCCGACTTCCAGGAACCGCAGCTTGAGTACTACGTCAATGAGAAGGTCAGCGCCATCGCGCCCCGCGTCACCGACACCGGCGCCACAACTGTGGACGAACAAATCAACGACACATTCGTGGCAACCGTCGCCAAAGTGGTGTCCGACAAGCTGAGCGGCGCATTCGCGCAAGCCAATTCCAAGCTCAATGACGCCGATGAAACGGCGACAGCGGCGCTGCGGGCTGCCGTCGGCAAAGTGGACACCGCCCAGGGAAAGCTCACCGACCTCTCCAGCGACATAGACTCCCAGCATGGCAAGATCGCCACGGTGCGCACCACCATCGGGCAGCTGAGCGACGAGGCGAAGAACCTCAACACACAGGTGTCTTCCATTGTTTCCACCGCCGATTCCACACGACTATCGCTCTCATCATTCGCCCTGGGGCTCGCTGCGCCGCTCGACACCGCATCGAGCTCCATCACGACGGCAGCAGGCACGGCTTCGCTCACGATGCAGTCCGCCAACGGCACATACGCGCGCATGAACGGGCAGATATCCACCGGCATCGACACGGCGCAAAGCCTCGCCGACGCCCAACAGTCCCTCATCGACACGCTGTCGAACTCGCCCTTGGCGTCGCGCCAAACGGTCAAGGACCAGATCTCCCGGCTGCAGTCCGAGCATGACAAGACCCAGAGCCAGCTCGACGCCCTCAAACAGATGCAACAGGACGCCACCAACACAATGAACGACACGACCGCTCTCGTCACCAATCTGTCGAACGACACGACAAGCGCGGTCACATCGCTCGACGCCATGCGGTCCCAGCTGACCGGCACCACCCTGCCCAGCATCAATTCAAGCTTCTCCACCCTCAATTCCGCGCTCAATTCCATGTCTGCCCTCGCCACGTCGCAATCGCGGGAAATCGCGCAGATAAACACGATCCTCGACCAGCTGGATGCGACGCTCACGCAAATGCAATCCGTGCTCAGCACGACGAACAACGCCCTGGGCACCCTCAAGACGGACCTGGACACCGCAGCGACGGACGTGGGACTGCTGGCGAATTCGACGACATGGCACAACATCATGAATGCGATGAATCTCGATTCAGGCAAGATCTCGGATTTCATGTCCTCCCCCACGAAAATAGAGACCGAGAAACTGTATCCGGTGGAAACATACGGCTCCGCCATGGCGGCGCTGTTCACGTCACTGACGATGTGGATCGGTGGCCTGGCATGCGTCATCATCCTGCGCACGGACGCCGATGACGAGGGCGTGCCCGGCATGACAATCCGCCAAGGCTTCATGGGGCGCTTCATGCTGATGTCCGTCGTGAGCGTCTTGCAGGCGATCACGGTGTCGGTCGGTGAAGTCGTGCTGAAAGTGCAGATGGTGAATGTCCCGCTGTTCTTCTTCACCTCCGTCATCGTGGGGCTCATCTTCCTCGCGTTCATCTATTCGCTGTCGGTATGCTTCGCCCACATCGGCGTCGGATTGGCGATGGTGGTCGCATTCCTGCAGATCCCTGGGTCGTCCGGCCTGTATCCGATTGAGATGATGCCAAGCTTCTTCCAACGCATCTACCCGCTGCTGCCGTTCACCTACAGCATCAGCATGTACCGCGAATGCATCGCTGGCTTTTACCGAAACTCCTATTGGATGGATCTGGCCAAGCTCACGGTGTTCGCACTGGTGGCATTCGTGCTGGGCCTCATGATCCGCCCGTATATGACGAACCTCACCCGCGTGTTCAACCGGGAGGCGCTTGAATCCCATCTGGTGGTGGCGGACGAGACGCCCACAGTGGCGCGCCGTTACCGTCTCATGCAGCTGATTCGCGCGCTGGGTTCGAGCGAGACATACCGCACGGATGTGATGCTCAGCGCCACTCGCTATGAGCTGCGCTACCCCAAGCTCAAGCGCGGTGCGCTCGTCGCAGGTTTCGTCATCCCGGCGATTCTAGCGATCCTTTCGCATTACAACACCGGCAACAAACCGCTGGTCATCGCCCTGTGGGTGGGCTGGATGATCATCATCATCGTGTTCCTGCTGGTGATCGACCTCATCCGCGATTCGTTCCAGCGCCAGATGCTGCTGCTCAAGGTGTCTCCGGATGAATTGCGTCGTATGCTGCGCGAACACCGCTCCACCATCCTGGGCAAGCTGCAAATCGCCAACACCACGCCTTCCCCGCTGCCGCGAGACGAAGAGCAGCAGACGCAAAGCCCCGAATCCACGCAGGACGACGACACGGCACAAGGCGATGGCATGGCACACGGCACCAGCATCGAACATGGCACCGGCACAGCCCACAACGACGCCATGGCACATACCGCCACGATAGGCAACGCAGCGACAAACAGCGCTGAAGCGGACATCGCTCACAAGCCCGACACTCGCATGACCAACGCTGTGCCGGCATACGCGACGTCCGCAGACTCCGACGCCCAGACGCAGCCCCTTCGCCCCATCGCCGTCAGTGATTCCGAGACGGAAGATTCAGACACCGGCTCCGACACAAGCGACGCCTCCAATGCAGGCACGGCCCCCAAGCATGGAAGCGATTCCGCGACTGGTGCCGATGCAGTGGCGGCATCGCTCGCCGCCCCGTTGGAAAAGCTCAGCGAAGCAATCGCCCAGCGCAAAGACAGCTTGCAGCTGCGGCAGGATCTTGAATGGGAAGACAATCTCATCGCACGCTTCACCGAGCCTCCAATCGACACCAACGATGAGAATGCACCGCAGACACACACGGGTCAGCCAGACGTCGAAGCAACGCAATCCCCCAAGCCGCTGAGCACCACGGAAGAGGAAGCGCGCACCGCCATGAAGAAGCGCGCCGCCGTCAGGGAACTCGCCAGGTCGCTGGACCCCTCTCTTGCCCAGACGGCATCCCTTCCGCCCATCACCGGAACCACGGCACCCGCAACGGATGCACCTGCCGCTTCGACTCCTGAGACACACATGGCTACAGCTGCACCCGCAGCATCCGCTGCGCCCACAGCTTCGGCCGCGCCTGCAGCTTCGGATGCGCCTGCCACTCCAGCCACAACCACCTCACCCACCACACCGGCCGATGGCGCAGCCACGCCGTCCGATGGCGCAGCTGATACCGACGACAACCAAGGAAGGGAGGGCGCACAATGAGAAACGTCTGGAAGATCTTCGTCACCGACCTCAAGCACGCCGTCTCCAACGCCGCCGCTCTCGTCGTCGTCATCGGTCTGACGATGCTGCCCGCGGTCTTTGTATGGTTCAACATCTCGGCGAGCTGGGACCCGTTCAGCAACACGAAGAACCTCAAGATCGCGGTCGCCAACAGCGACAAGGGATACCATTCCGATATCGCTCCGCTGACAATCAACATCGGCGACACCGTCATCAATACGCTGCGCGGGAACCATCAGCTCGATTGGCAGTTCATGGACGAGGATGAGGCGATCGAAGGCACGAAATCCGGCGACTATTACGCCGCCGTCATCATCCCCGAGGATTTCTCGGACGACATGATGACGTTCTTCTCCGACAACATGGAGCACGCGACTCTCGTCTATTACCAGAACGAGAAGAAAAACGGCATCGCCCCCAAGATCACCGGTCAAGGCGCAAACGAAATCAGCGCGATGATCAACACGGTGTTCACCAAGACCATCACATCGGTCGGCCTTGACGTCATCGACACCTTGGCGCGATATCTCAACTCCGACGACACCCGGGCACTGGTGACGAACCTCGACCATCACGTCCAGCAGCTGAGCTCTCAGGCAACAAGCGCCTCCACCGTCGTCGCCTCATACGGCACGCTCGTCGACTCCGCCCAGACGCTGCTCGACAGTTCGTCCACGCTGCTGTCGATGAGCCAACAGGATGCCGACTCCGCCAAATCCGACATAGACACGGCCGTCTCTTCCGTCAATGACATCACGTCCGCGCTCGATGCGGCATCAGCCACGGCATCGTCATCCATCGATTCCAGCGCGCATGCCTTCGACACGGTGAGCGACGACCTGGCGACCGTGATGGGAGACGCCGGCGCCGACGCACAGGACATGCAGTCGGCGCTGCAACAGCGTGCGGACGCGGTGCAGCAACAGATCGACGCCTACAAAAAGCTGCGCGATTCGCTGACAAGCGTGCGCGACCAGATCAAGCAGGATGCCCAGAACCAAGGCATCTCCGTGGACACGTCAGCGCTCGATCAAGTGATTTCCTCAATCGATTCCACCGTGCTGTCGAAGCTCGATGCCCTGCATTCCAAGATTCAGTCCGCTGCGGACTACGCCGGTCAGGCCGGGGCATCGGCAAATAACAAGAAGGATTCCGTGCTCGCCGCTGCAGCGGATGCCACGAACGCCGTCAACTCTCTCAAGGACGCTTACGATTCGCAGGTCAAGGCGAACCTCGCATCCATCAGCAGCAGCGCGCAGCAAGCCTCCGACTCGCTCGCGGCGATGGGCGACACCATGCAAAACGCCTTCGCCGACCTGTCGCAATCCGACGGTTCCCTCACCGATAAGCTCACCGATCTCAAATCCACGATCAGCGACATCTCGCAGGGACTGTCCACGGCCAGTGGCTCGCTTGACACGATCGACCAAGCTTTGCAGAAGGCGCTGGCGTCGAACGACCTGTCGCAGCTGACGCAGCTCGTGGGCGACGACGCATCCCAGTTCGCCGCGTCCCTCGCCGCCCCGGTGAAGGTGAACCGTCACGCGTTGTATCCTTCGTCGGCGTTCGGCGTGGCGCTCTCGCCGCTGTATACCTCGATCGCCCTGTGGCTCGGCGCGATGCTCATGGGCTTGGCGCTGCGATGCGTGCCCGACGAGGCGACGCTCAAGGAGATTCCGGGCACACGCAGCTGGCAGCGTTATTGGGGTCGTTTTGGCATCTTCGTCGTCATCTCACTGGCGCAAACCACCTTCCTCGCCGGCGGTCAGTTGCTGTTCCTCGGCATGGAATGCGCTCACCCCTGGCTGTATGTGCTGTGTGCTCAGCTGGCAGGTCTTGTCTTCACGTTCATCTGTTACTCGAACGTCGCCACGTTCGCAAACGTGGGCAAGGCCATCAACCTCATCATCATGGTCATGCAGATCGCAGGTTCGGACGGCGGTTATCCGTTGAGGATGCTCGACCCGCTGCTCACTCGCATCAGCTACTTCCTGCCGGCGACTTACCTCATCAAGGCGTTCCGCGCGGCCATCGGCGGCATCTACAACAACGATTACTGGCTCAACCTGCTGCGGCTCGTGCCGTTCATGCTGGTGTTCCTCGTGATCCGGCCGCTTGCCAAGCCTTTGGGACGTTTCAACGCGAAGTTCACGCAAAAGCTGGAGTCGACCAAGCTGTTCTGAGAGACAGCGATCAGATTGCAGCCACGCCCGTCGCCATGCTGCCAGCCTTGTGTCAGGATTCGCACACAACAGAAAGAGATGAAAAGAAAATGACAACCACTCCACCAGACCAGTCCCTGCCTTCGGAAGGCAGGGAGATGGGACGCCAGCGAGTTCGCAGTCGCACCGACCGCAAGCTCGTCGATGCCACGATGCGCATCGCCTTGCAGCGCGGCGTCGATGCCGTCACCATCGAAGAGGTATCCCGCATCAGCGGCGTTGCGAAAACCACAATCTACCGCCGTTTCCACAACCGACAGGAGCTGTTGGACGGCATCGCGCACACGGAGATGGTGCGACCGCTGGATATGTCGCACACCTCATTCGACGTCGAAGGCATCGCAGAGAGAATCCACGCCGCAGTGCAGGAATTCGACGAGGCTTTCGGCGTCAAGGCCGTGGGTCAGGTCATGTCGTCGGATTCGGGTTTCTTTCACAGCGTGGTCGTCAATGTGCTGGAACCAGTGCGCAACCGCATCGCCGATTATTTCAAGCGCGGAGCGCAGGCGCATAAGTTTCGCCCCGACCTCGACGTCGACTTCATACTTGACCTGACGCTGGGCGGCATGGTGGCGACCGCAGCCTTGCATGACGGCGTGCCACAGGAGTGGCCGCACCGCATGGCGGAGTTCCTCTGGCCACACATCGAGGCACTCCCACAGGGAAACACCGGCTCCCAGCCCACCAACCCGACGCAGCCATTGCAGACCGTCGCATAACGCAAACAGTCATATAACCCAGACCATCACCGAGCACAAGCCGTCGCAGAACGCAGACCATCGCAAAACGCATCCACAGAACACAACCTGCAAACACATCCCATTAACACATCCCATTGCATGAAAGGATCTCCCATGGCGAAAAACACCCAGGAAAGCACGCGTAAAAACGAACAGAAGAATGCGCAGCATGACGCACCGAAAAACACGCAGGGACGCCGTGCCGCATCACAACGCCGCCGCGGCCTGTTCCATACAATCGCCATCGGCGCGGAAGCCGGATGGGCCAAGAAGCACATCACCCTCGCCGAGGAACCGCAAGGCATGCGCCACGGCATACAAGTCGGCGACGGCGCCGACCCCACCGCACGCCCCATCCGAATGCTCGCTGTCGGCGATTCCATGATTGCCGGATGCGGCACCAGCGACCAAAGCATGGGGCTCATCCCCCAAATCGCAGGTCTCATGTCGCAGCGTCTCGGGGTTCCCGTCGAATGGCGCACCGACGCGAAGCTGGGCGCGACCATCCGCCGCGTGCGCTACCGGCAGCTCGCCAAACTGGAGCCTAGCTCCTCCAGCGAAAACACTGCCTCAGAAAACCCCGTCTCCGCAAGCACATCCCCCGCTGACGATGCTGCTGCTGCCGACGCCACCGCTGCCAACACCACCGCTGGTGCCACGGCACACGAACAGGCACACGAACCGGTGGAGCAATCGCCGATCAACGAAAGCCGTGACTTCGATGTCATCGTCATCGGCGCTGGATCCAACGACATCATGGCTCGCCGCAAAACGGAGGAATGGAGCGAGGAGCTGGGCGAATGCATTCGCATCGCCAAACGCCACGCTTCCCATGTGGCGGTCCTGTCATGCGGACAGCTCTTCACCATTCCTTCGCTGGGCAAGGCACTGCGCGCCGACCTCGAAAGGCTGTGCAATGAACAGGAAGCGGCATCGCAGGCAGTGTGCGATGCCGCGGGCGCGGTGTACCTCGACATGATCCACGAGGAGCTGCATTCCGATGACTTCTGGTTCTGGTGCGGCGACCAGTTCCACCCCAGCGCGGAAGGATACCGCGTGCTGGCGCATCACTGCACCGACGCCATGCCCAAGGAATGGCTGGACGGGCTGCGGAATCGCTGATACACCGCGCCGGCGTGGCGGTCTCATGCGAATCGCGTCACATCAATGACGTGTAGATGGCGAGGATGTCCTCTTCGGTCGCCTTGCGCGGGTTGCCCGGTGTGCACACGTCATGGAATGCGTCATGCGCGAGCGGCTTGAGATCGGCCTCGGTCGCACCGACCTGCGAAATCTTCGTCGGATTGCCCAAGTCAACGGTCAGACGATGAACCGCCTGGACCGCCTCCTCGCGCACGGTCTCCAGATTGCCGTTCATTGCATCCGCGACACCAAACGCCTGGGCGATGTCACGGTATTTTTCACCGATGTAGTCCTTGTTGTATTCCATGACCGGGGCGAGCAGGATGCCATTGGCCACGCCATGGGCGACACCCAGCCGTCCGCCGAGGGGATGCGCCATGCCATGCACCAAGCCCAGGCCAACGTTGGAATACGCCATGCCGGTGATGTAGCTGGCATACGCCATCTGCTCGCCCGCCGCGACATCGCCGTCAGCGCTTTTCGCCAGGTTCTGCGCAATCATGCGGATGGTCTGCATCGAGAGGCAATCGGACAGCGCCCACGCGCCTGGCGTGACGAACCCCTCGATCGCATGGGTGAGTGCGTCCAAACCGGTGGCGACCTTCAGCCCGCGCGGCATGGAATCGGTCAGGTCAGGGTCGACGAAAGCGACGACAGGGATGTCGTGCGGATCGACCGCCACGAACTTGCGCTTGTTCGCCGTATCGGTGATCACATAGTTGATGGTCGTCTCAGAAGCGGTGCCTGCGGTGGTGGGCACGCCGAAAATCGGGACGGACGGGTTCTTGGTGTCCGCCACGCCCTCGAGCGAAAGCACATCGGTGAACTCAGGGTTCGCAGTGACGATGCCGATGCCTTTGCAGGTATCCTGCGGTGAGCCGCCGCCCAAACCGATGAGGAAGTCCGCTCCGGCGGAAGCGAATTTCTTCACACCGTCCTGAATGCATTCGACCGGCGGATTCGGCTTCACATTGTCGAAGATCTCATATGGCAGGCCGGCTTCATCAAGCACCGCCGTCACCTTCGCCACGGTGCCGGTCTCCAGCAGCACCGGATCGGTGACGATGAACGCCTTCGTGAATCCGCGCGCCTTCGCAGCAACAGGGATTTCCTTGATTGCGCCGCGACCGAAATATGCAGTCTGATTGAAAATCATGCGATACACCATGTTGTTCTCCTTCGAACAGTTCCCGATGCACGGAAATCACCATTGACACACCCCATTGTAGCCACTCCCCGCAGCCACTCCATTGTGGCTCTGTCAGATGCATTGCATGGCATGCACGGGAGTGCTGCACACGGCACATCGGACACCGCGCAACATTGAGACCACGGCACATGGCGCACAGCACGCTGCGCACCACACCGCACATGGCACACGGCACACGATGCCGTCAGTCGGCCGACCCGGACTTCCCGGATTTACCGTTGCCGTCATGCCCACCATCATGGCGCGCACCATCCCGGCCGGTCTCCACATGGGATACGGCGATCTTTCCAGTATGGTATGACGCCGGACGCTTCTCTCCGGTCAAGCGATCCGCCTTGGGTTCACGCGTCGGCTTGCCGAACGGAAGCCCGAAGAACCACCCGGGACGCTGCACGGATGGCGAAGCGATCTGCGAATATCCCGAATCCGGGTCGGGTTCGTCACTCAGCGTGTCGCTGATGAACGCATTGTGTTCCGCCTCCTGGTCACGCTGTTGCTGCAAGCGGCGTCTCTCCGCCGCACGCTGGCGCTCCTGTTCCCCGTAACGCGCGATGTCGGCGGGATGCAGAACCACGGTGGTGTCGCCCGTCGGTTCGCGCCGGGCTGCGGTGCTCACATATTCGTCGTCATCCTCGTCGTCATCCTCGTCGAATCCGTCATCCGAGGCCTCGTGAACATCCTGAGCCTGCATCTGCATGGCAGCGAGCCCGCGTTTGATTTCCCGCAGGTCCTTCGAAATCTCGTCCATGTGACCATGGATCTTGGCGATGCGTTCCTTCGTGAGGCGGTCCTCACGGTTCTTGCGAATGGATTCCTCCTGAATGAGCCACGACGAAAGCAATGCGCAGATGATGCCGTTGAGAATGATTCCGGCGAACATCATGAGACCTGCTATCACGCGCCCCATCGTGGTAACAGGTGCGTAGTCGCCGTATCCGACGGATGTCATGGACACCCACAGGCACCACAGGGACTCGGGATATGTGCGGATCGTGGAGCCGGGAGCGTTGCGTTCAGCATCCAGCAGCGCGAGAGAGCCCACGAAAAACACCATGATGGACACCGCCACGGTGTAGGTGATGATGCGCGCGCGGAAGCTTTGCGAATTTGCCTTGCGCAGCGCACGCAACGGCGTGAGCGCGAAGACGATTCGCAGCGGACGGAACATCGGCAGCGTCACCACCAGCAGGTCAAGCAGGTGGGTGATGAACCATCGGCCTTTGTTAGGCACCAAGATGAGCGTGACGATGTAATCGATGGCGAAAATGATCCACAGGGCGTCCATCACCACGCTGGCGATGGTCGCAGCAAGTCCATATGGCTGCGCCAGCACCACCCACGTGTAGATGGCGAGGAATATGAACGACAGTGCCGTCATGAACGGCTCAGACGCTTTTTCCCACTTCTCGAAGGTCATGCAACCAACCTTAGTCGATGGAGAGAGCTTTACAGGTGGACGACACCCTTCCATGTGTTTTTCAGCCACAGGCACCATAATTGCTATCAGCAGTTCACGATTATTCACGATGCACCGCGGCGTGCGACCCATCGGAGGGTTATGCGCCGGCGGGCACTCATCGAAAGGACACTCATGACACAGCGCATCCGCCGACATTCGCTGTCGCTTTTCGCCGCTTTCACCGCTTTACTACTCGTGCTGTGCGCATCCGGCTGCGGTTCGGGTTCCGCCACGGGTTCGTCTTCGGATTCCACCAGCTCAACCTCTGGCACATCTTGGATCTCCACGGTGGATTGGGCGGCGCATCCGGCCACCGACACGCCGTTGTCCCTCTTCGGCGAGCTGACGGCCCCCATCACGATTGATGCGCTCGTTCCGCACTTGGCAGGCGTGAACATCGCGACCACCGGTGATTCCATCACCGACCCCTCGCAGCTGACAACAAGCGACCTGCAGCTGGATTCCGACGTGACATACGACACGTTCACGCTGGATTCGTCGATGAGCTCGCTGTCGATGAGCGTGTCATTCGCCTTCTATCAGACCGAAACGTCAACCGTGAAGAATGCCTTCACCAACGATTATTGGAAGATGTCGCTTGACTCCACGTCATCGAGCACCATCGACTCCCTGCTCAATGTCGAAGTCGAGGACCAGGACTCCACGAATGTCAATGATGAGGGATCCGTGCGCCTCAATGCGATAATCCGCGCATACGGCGCCCCCACATACATCTGGTATTACGGTTCGCAGTTCGATGTCGCCAATGCCTCCCAAGGCGGTGCCTACGACCTGGTGTGGGAACGCGACGGATACGCGTTCGACGTCGTGGTGCAAGACGTGGTGAGCAATGGCTCCACCGTCGCGGATGCCGCCGGTTTCGGCTACTACCCTGGCAAGGCATGGTCGCGTGAGAAGGAGCAGCTGCAATCCGGCCTCGAAGATGCCAATGGCAACAAGGTGGAGTTCAAGACCTTCGCCGACGTCGCCTCCCAGCTGTGAAGGCAGCTGTGAATGCTATCGCTTCCGTTTCATTGATTCCATTGTCGTGATTGCGGGGTGCGCGCTTCGCGTATGCGCCCCGCAACCCCATCAGACTTTCGCAACAAACGCCCAGGTTTGCGCAATACCCCAAGAACCGAGGAACCATGACACTGCCCACATTGCATACCGCTTCCCATCACACTCTCACCGACGGGCGCCCCCATGCGCACATGCCGATGCTGCGACGCTTCCTCGCGGCAATCGCCATACTGCCGCTGCTTGCGGCCAGCGCAGGCTGCGGCTCATCCGCCTCGACCGACACGTCCTCCAGCGCCTCGCCGTCGCGTGACAACACGGTCTCATGGCTATCGCAAACGGATTGGAACGCCCATCCCGCCAACGACGTGGCACTGAAATTCTTCGGAGTGATTGATGCGCCGGTCAAGGCCAGCGACCTGTTTGACCATGCGACGGATATCTCCGTGGCGGTGGCAAGCGGCGACGGAACAAAAGCGATGACCGACAAGCAGGAGCTGCTCACATCCACCGCAGCGAAGCCTAGCGATGATGCGGGCGACTCCATCGTGATGGACGATTCCTTCGGCGGAGTGACGCTCAATCTGCATTATGAGCTCGACAACAGCACCACCCCCATCAGCGACGTGTTTTCGAAAGGACTGTTCGACCTCGCATACACGCCTGACAGCACCGCAAGCCTGGAAAAAATCGTCGGAATCGCTGCTTCGGATTCGGATTCCTCCAGCGCGGCGCTCGATGCAGTCGTCGACACGTACGGACAGCCCACCGGCATCTGGTATTGGAACGACACGTCGTATTTCGATCCAACCAACGCAGCCAATGGCGGCATCTACGAGATGTGCTGGGAGCGTGACGGATACGCGTTCACCATCACGGTGCAAGACACCATCGGCACGGAATATTCCATCGCGAACACCTCGTTCACCTACTATTCGGGAGCGGCGTGGGAGTCCTTCAAGAAACAGCTGGAAAGCGGCTCCATCGACGGCACTGAAAACAATGTGAAGTACTGGGCGTTCACCGATTTCTACAACTCCTATCTGTCGCCCGAGGCAGTCGCGTCATTGCAGGCGTCGGCAAGCGCGGCGGCATCCTCGGCGGCTGCGTCGGCGTCGGGGACAGCGGAATCCTCAGCAACTGCGTCAACATCAGGATCAGCATCGACGGACGCCGATTCTGAATCCGGGACTGCCGAATCCAGCAACTAGCGCTGATGGGCGCGCCGCCACCCATCCAGCAACTGAGGCCACATAGCAGCTGAAACAATGCCGCGCCCGTCATTCCCGACAGGCGCGGCATTGTTGTGCAGAACGGGTTCGCAACCGCATCGGCTGTCACACGCACCGCAAAACCGTCCACACATCACTGACCAACCCACCACACGCCCTATCTCGCCTGCAATGTGCCAGCCGCCACTGACACATAACCGATCGAACCTCCACTCTGAGCGCCATCCACCCTGCACCGCCCGCAATGTGCCAGCAGCCACTCACACATAACCGCGCAAAACGACCAACTACCCCACAATGTGTCAGCCACCACTCACACATTGCCGCACAGCGAATATTCCCAAACGACAACAACCGCAGAAAACAGCCAATCCCGTACCCGCACCACCAGCCAAGCACCCCAGCTACCCCGCAATGTGCCAGCCGCCACTGGCACATAACCACCAAAACCACCATCAAGAACACCTCCCACCCCTACAAAACCGCAATGTGCAGCCAGCCACTCACACATAGCCGAGCAGCAGACGCTCTAAACACTGTGCATCCACAGGACTACGATGTGGCTGTACAAGAAGCCCAGCCAAAGCCCAAGGCCCAAAAGCCAAGCACCCCAACAGGACTGAGCACACAACCAAACACAGGAGAGAAAGAAGACATGCACAAGAAGCCAATCGCAACAGTCATCGCAGCAATACTCGCGCTCGGACTCGGGGCATGCGGCAACACCAGCGGCGCGCCAGCCTCCAGCGCTACTGGCTCAACGCAATCGCAGACGGCACAACCCACAGAGACGGAATCTGCCGAACAGCCGGCAAACTTGATTGGCACCTGGAAGCAGACAAATTCCAACAGCACCGACACGTGGATGGAGGCCGAAATCACAGCCGACACCATCACAATCCAGTGGGTCAGCGACAATGGCGACACGAAGAGCCTGTATTGGAAAGGCACCTACACCGCTCCCGACAAGGCCGGGGACTGGAAGTGGACAAGCCAAGGAGACACTGCGGCAATGCAGGCATCGCTGCTCGGGTCACAAGACGCCACCAAAGACTTCACCTACACCGAAACGGACGGCGTCAGCTGGGAGACCACCGCGATGGGTACCACCGTCACAGTAAAAACCGCCAAGCAGTGAACGACGATCAATAGATAACGACAAACTCCAAAGAAGTCGAATGCGGGGTGAGGTGCTCACGAAAATGCACACAAAGCGCACTCGCCCGAAGATACCGACCGTCCGGAACACGTCGGCAACAGGCTTGCACGGCGCACATCAATTCCAAAGCGCGCATAAATTCCGATATTCCGCGGATTGGAATCGTTGAAATCACACCGTATTGTCAGCGTCATCCCCTTCCGACAAGATGTGGGCACAGGGGCCAAGGAAAATATGGACAGTGACGGCAGAACGCCGCCTCGGGTTCAAGGGCTCACTCGTGTTCAGGGGTTTGCCAAACGCATCGATATGCTGCCCGGTGCACTGGGCGACTACCGGCCGCCCAAACCGGATGTGCACGTCGATGGCATCCGCGGATGCGGGGGAGCCGCCCATCGACGCGTCCGGGTCGCCGTGCGGCTCCCCCGCATCATCGCGCGCCTGCGATGTGGCGCGTGCTGTTGCGCAACACCCCTGCTGCTCCTGCGTGGGTTCGTTTTGAGGCGTGCTGCTGGTGTTGTCAGGCATTCCGATGTCCCCTCCTGCTTGTTTGATCGGCCCGTGCGGGCGACTGCCCCGCCCGCCGTGCGGCGGACTGGTCTCGTGGCCGGCCATGGAATCGCACCATGGCGCGCGGAGTGGTGTATGGAGAAGGATCCCGCGCCGAGGGCACTAGCCCCGGCCAAAAACACGAAACCCCAGCAGAATCCGCCGGGGTCGGTAAAAGAAAAGCCGCCCGAAGGCGGCTGGAATACATAAGAGGAATACGAGATGGTTAGCCGTTCTGGCCGCCATCGTTCTTCGGGTGATGCCGCGCCTGCACACGCTCCAGAATCTCAAGAGGTTCATGAGCATAACCCACAGCGGCATCTTCGACCCGCGCCAGCTGCATCACAGGAGTCGGGTCAATATCGTAAATATCCATCTCATTCACAGCGATATCCAACGCGCCTCCCACATCGAACGGAAGGACCATGTCCCGGATCTGCTCGGCGCTGTGCTGCCGCCCCGCAGTCTCGAGAAGATCGCACAAGGCGGCACCGAGCTGTTCCGCCAGCCGGTTCGTTTCGTCTATCGACCTCATCGCTTCTCCTTCCAATTCGGGTCAACCGGGAAGAACGACGTGATATGCCGATTCCCGACCTTCCCTGACCACGATACCCGGACGAGGAGCGAACAGGAAAAAACGAACACCATGCGCCTGATAGAACCGGATGATCTTACTCAGGATGCTGAACGGCGGATTATCCACGACGACACAGCCACCCGGATACTCCACGCGTCCGTAATCCGCGCCCGGCCAGAATGGACGAACAATCGGGACATCATCGCCGACACCATACATACTCGTCACGCACCCATGCGAGCACCGCATCATATACCTCAGGCGGCGTATAACAATCGTCAGTAGTCTTCTCCGGTTTGAATTTGTCGACGAACTCCTCATAGGACCGCGACTTCACTATCACCAGCCTCCCGGATACGAGAAAACCCCGCAGAAGCTGCGGGGTTGATAATAGAAAAACCGCCCGAAGGCGGCTGGAATACATAAGAGGAATATGAGACGGCTAAGCGGTCTGGCCGGCATCGCCCTTGGGACGAATCAGGGCCGCGTACTTCTCCGGAAGCGCAACCGGCTCCAATACGTCGAGCACGTCGAGGAACTCGGGATTACCGACGTTGAAGTACTTCCACCCGCCGTCGGCCTTGTGTACGATGATTGACACGCCGAACTCATACCTCGGCTGGCCTTCCGTCCAACCCTGCGCCTGCGTGTTGTACACCCAGCCACCTGAATACTCAAAGGCATCGGAGAGCGGCGACCCAGGGAATACAGATGCGGCGATGTCGCATGCCTGCTCGTATGTGACCATCTATGTCGCCTCCTCACACATCCTGCGGATGACAGGGATGTTCATTTCCTTGTCATCTATTCTCATGAAGGAAGGACTCGTGAAGGAAGGACTCGGGTTCAGGCCTTGCCGATTCTCTCGAGAATTCCTTCCAGCTGCTCGATGACATCATGATCGTATCCAAGCGCCCTGTCATGTCGGCGTGCCAGTTCCATGGCCGGCGACGGATCGATATCATGCATCTCCATGTAATCCGAGGCAGCTTCCAATGCGGCCCCCTCGTCCTCGTCCACGAGGCCACGGCAAATATCGACGGTGTATTGGGCGTCAGCGAATTTGCTTCGCGCGATGATGTCGCACAATGCCAGCGTCAGCTGACGCGCCATCTCGTCCGTCTCCTTTATGGTGCACATGCCGTGTCATCTCCCTTCGACGGCTGGGAAGAACGACGTGATGTGCCTCCCTTGTTTCTTGTTCGTACTCCATGTTATCGCGACTCGTATCGGTTTGCCATCCACGACCAGGTCGGCGTCCTCCCTGCCGCCGGGCCTCGCCGCGATGTCCGGCGCCTTGGCCTTCATTATCTCGATGCACGCGTCGAGTATCTTTTTCTCGTCCCAGTCATCTGGGAACTCGGGCTTGCCGCGGATCCACCCATAGCCATGCATGTGACCGCCGCCATCATCGTATCCATAAAGAATGTGATTCCATGATTTCGCAGTAAGCGGTGCCGGGTCGCCGTGCGCCCCGCATCAACAGGCGGCTACGATTGCGTCGGCTGTTGCGCGGCAGCCTGCGTGGGTTCCTGCGTGGGTTCGTTTTGAGGCGTGCCGTTGGTGTTGTCAGGCATTCCGATGCCCCTTCCTGCTTGTTTGGTTGGCCCGTGCGGGCGACTGTCCCGCCCGCCGTGCGGCGGACTGGTCTCGTGGCCGGCCATGGAATCGCACCATGGCGCGCGGAGTGGCGATATGCGTGGAGAAGGATCCCGCGCGTATGGCACTAGCCCCGGCCAAAAATACGAAACCCCAGCAGAATCTGCCGGGGCACGGTAAAAGAAAAGCCGCCCGAAGGCGGCTTATAGAATAAAACGGCAAGACTTTATGCTTTGCCTTCAGCATGAAGACGCTCATATTCGTCTTCAAGCTCGCTCTCACTCCATGGGATGCGCTCCTTGTTGCGACGTTGGATCTCATTGAAAATCCATTCGCATTCCGCATCCGGTAGGTGTGGCGGATCGTCAGGATCTTCACTGTCAAACGTGAGCTCACCGACGCGCCACGTGTACTTCTCCAGTCCATCACTCACTGTCATTCGCACACCACTCCTTGACATGATTGTCCGTCAAGGCCTCGTCAAGCTCAGCAACGGTCGTACCGTGCACCAAGTCGAGCTTCTCGCCCTTCTTATAGAGCCAATCTTGGAGACTGCGGAAATATGCTCCGGCCCATGCTCTCAACGCACAGGCCTTCCGGTTCGCCGCGTATTTGCCGTCCACTTGTCGACCAAGCACAGCCAACTCGCCTGCCGACGGCTCGATGATCCCGCCGTCCGCCCAAAATCACCGGCTATGTGCCAACCAGCGCTCGCACATAGCCAACCGAACAGCAGACTCAAGCGCCATGCACCCTGAACCGCCCGCAATGTGCAACCAATCACTCGCACATTGCCAACCAGCAAACACTCCCAGATGGCAGCAACACCGAAAACAGCCACTCCCGCGACCCCACCACCGGCCAAGAATCCCACCCGCCCCACAATGTGCCAGCCGCCACTGGCACATAACCACCCAGCCGACACTCCCAAACGACAACAACCGCAGAAAACAGCCATTCCCATGACACCACCTGCAGCCAAGCACATCATCTACCCCGCAATGTGACAGCCGCCGCTCGCACATAACCGCGCGAATCACCACCTGCCCCACAATGTGCCAGCCATCACTGGCACATAACCGCCAAAACCACCATCCAGAACACCACCCACCTATACAAAACCGCTACGTGCCAGCCGCCACTCGCACATAACCACCCAGCCGGCACTCCCAAACGACAACAACCGCAGAAAACAGCCATTCCCATGACACCACCTGCAGCCAAGCGCCTCATCTACCCCGCTATGTGCCAGCTGTCACTCACACATAACCGCGTGAACCACCACCCGCCCCACAATGTGCCAGCCGACGCTCACACATAGCCAATCAGTCAACGCCCCAAGTCAACAACCGCCACGTACGTGACCGCAACAGCCTTTTCGCGCGCATTGAAAAACGGCGCGATTGCAACGTTCCGGGCTTGGAATCGTTGTAATCGCGCCGTTCTAGCAGCATGCAGCAGTGCGCGCCGTAGCATCAGCACGAGCCGTCGCAACAGCGCATGCCGCCGTCGCAGCGTGCCGGCGGCTACTTGCTCACGTTGAACTTGAACTCGACGATGTCGCCATCCTGCATCACGTAGTCGCGGCCTTCCTGACGCAGCTTGCCTTCCTCCTTGATTTCGTTGAGGGATCCGTTCGCCGCCACGAAATCGTCATACGAGACGATGTCGGCCTTGATGAAGCCCTTCTCGAAGTCAGAGTGGATGACGCCCGCGGCCTGCGGCGCGGTCCAACCCTTGTGAATCTGCCAAGCGCGCACTTCCTTGACGCCAGCGGTGAGGAACGTCTGCAGGCCGAGGATGTCGAAGCCCACGCGCGCCAGCTGATCGAGGCCGGATTCCTTGAGGCCGGCGTCGGCGAGCATTTCACGGGCATCGTCCTCGTCGAGCTCGGTGAGGTCGGATTCGAACTGCGCATTGAGGAACACAGCAGGCGCCGGTGCGACGCTTGCGGCGAGCTTGGACTTAAGCTCGTCGTTCTGCAGCTCGTTGTCATCCACGTTGAACACATAGATGAACGGCTTGGCGGTCATCAGATGCAGGTCGTAGATGTCATCCTTGTTGATCTTGCCCGCGGATGCGGCATGGTCGATGGTCTCGCCATCCTCGAGAATCTTCTGGGCCTTCTTGACCGCGTCCATGTAGGCGGGCTCGATCTTGCGACCGCGCAGGTCCTTCTCCAGCTTGGGCAGCGCGTTTTCGATCGTCTGCAGATCTGCGAGAATCAGCTCGGTGTTGATGGTTTCGATGTCATCAGCGGGATCGACCTTGCCGTTGACGTGCACGATGTCGTCGTCTTCAAACGCGCGCACGACTTCGCAAATGGCGTCCGCCTCGCGGATGTTGGCGAGGAACTTGTTGCCCAGGCCTTCGCCTTCGGAAGCGCCCTTGACGATGCCGGCGATGTCAACGAACGTGACGGTTGCGGGCACGATCTTCTCTGTGTGCACGAGCTTGGCAAGCACGGGAAGGCGCTTGTCAGGCAGCGGCACGATGCCGGTGTTGGGTTCGATGGTGGCGAACGGATAGTTCTCCGCCAGCACATTGTTGCGGGTCAGTGCGTTGAACATGGTGGACTTGCCGACGTTCGGCAGACCGACGATTCCGATAGTAAGAGACATGACTCCCAGTCTAGAGCCGCGATTGACAATCCGCACCAGATAGAACATACAGGAGGCAGACGCGCCCCTCATGCACCGTCGAACCCTACCACCACCGTCGCACCACCACCGTCGCATCACCCCGCCATGCCTGCGTCACGCGACACAGCGCAACAGCGGCATAATAGTAAAAAGCGTTTCGAACTCAGAGAGGAGTTCTCATGGGATACGCATTGGTAACCGGAGCGACCAGCGGAATCGGCAAGGAATTCACGCAAATCTTGGCGCAGCACGGCAAAGACGTGATACTGGTGGCGCGCAAAGAAAACGCCTTGAAAACCTTGGCGACACAATTGCACCAGCAATACGGAGTGCACGCCGTGGCGGTGGCGATCGACCTGACGGACGAGGATGCCGCCGGCGAACTGTTTTCGCTGACGCAGGACGCCGGCTATTTCGTCGACACTCTTGTCAACAACGCAGGCTTTGGCGATCTCACGGGCTTCTTGGACTCCAACTGGCATCGCAGCCGAGACCTGATGGAGCTCAACATGATCACGCTCACCCACCTCACCTACTTGTATGGACGCGAGATGCGCGAGCATCATTTCGGACGGATCCTCAACGTGTCGTCGGTGGCGGCGGCATTCGCCGGCCCCAACATGGCGCTGTATTACGCGTCGAAGGCATTCGTGCTCAGCTTCACCGAGGCCGTCGCCGACGAGGTGCGCGGCACGGGGCTGACGGTCACCGCATTGTGCCCGGGCCCCACAGGCACGGCGTTCGGCGCGAACGCACACATGAGCGGGCGCAACTTCTTCACGATGGCGCCCCCGATGAGCCCCAAGGCCGTGGCGCAACGCGGCTATCGCGCAATGATGACCGGTCGCACCGCCGTGTATGCCGGTCCCATTACCAAGGCAGGGTTCTTTGCCGCGCGCATCCTGCCGCGCCGTGTCACCCACGCCATCTGCCGCTGGGCGAACGGCACGCCAGGGCGCCCCACCTTCTAAAGCATCTCCAAAGCCCTTGGCGAGTTCTGACCCGTCAAAAGCGTTCTGGGCTGTTAGAGGCGTTTGCCTTTCTAACAGCCCAGTCTTTCCAAGCCTTAATCACCCAAGCCTTAATCACCCAAGCCTTAATCACCCATGACCGCATCGACGGCGCTCATGACGTCGCCGCGGAAGCCGCGCAGTTCAAGGGCTTCAACGCCTTTGATCGTGGCGCCGCCAGGAGAGCACACGGTGTCTTTCATCGCAGCGGGAATCTGCCCTGTCTCAATCTGCAGGGCGCCGGTGCCCTCCACCATCGCGGAGACCAGACGGTAGGCGGCGACACGCGGGATGCCATGCTTGACGGCCGCATCGGAGAGAGCTTCGATGAACATCGCCGCGTACGCCGGCGCGCAGCTGGTGACGGTTCCCGCCTGATACAGCGTCGTGGTGTCGAGGGATTCGACGAGCGCGATGGGGTCGAACAGGCTGTGGAAGTCCTTGACCTGCGCATCGGTGAGGCTGTGAGTGTTTTCGGCGACCACGACGCCCTTGCCGGCGGCAATGGGGGTATTGGGCACGATGGACAGGTGGTGCGTGCCGGTTGCGAGCACCCTCTCATAGTGTTCGAAGTCCCAGCCCCACACGATGGAGATGACGGCGGTTTCCGCCGCTGCGAGCGCTTGACGGATCGGTTCGACGACCTTGGCGATGACGTTGGGCTTGACGGCGAGGATCACGATGTCGCAATCGCCCACGACTTGGGCGGCGCTGGTTGCAGCCTTTGCCCCCAATGCCTCCGTGGCGGCGGCGAGACGCGTGGAGTCGATGTCGAACGCGCTGATGCGGGAGCCGTTCACTCCCCCGTGGCGCACCATGCCGGTGGCGATGCCCTGCGCCATCGCACCGAAACCGATGAAGCCGATGGTCGGGGCTTCTCCGGTGACCGCCGCTGTATTCTTCTCCACTGCCATGATGTCTCCTTTGATTCCTTTGATTTACCTGATTTACTCGACTCGAGTTGCCGGGTCGATGCACGTCCGGCTTTGCAGCCTTGCGATGCTGCCATCGCTGCCATGCTCCGGATGCCGCACTCTGCGTCAGATTCCCGCGAGGTCGCCGCGGTCCATTGCCTCATTATAAAGGTGACGGAACACCTGGGATCCGTGCACGCCGTCATGCTCGAACTCATTGGTGACCCACGCATGCGACGCGCCGATATGCTCAAGGGTGGCGCGCGATAGGTCGAACGGCACGTACATGTCGTCGGCATACACGGCGGCCTGCAGTGGCGTTTCGTTCGCCGCGAGCCGCTGCACATCGTAGATTTTGCCCCAACGGGTGTCGTGCATGAGGAGTTCCTCGGCGGCGGCGAAGGGCTTGAGCGATGCATCCTGTTCGAACATCTGCGGCAGCGCCGCCTCGCCGATCAAGCACAGTGGGCGTGCGTCCTGCGCCATCTGCGGGTCGGCTTCGATGGCGCGCGATGCAGCCCAGCGCGCTGGCGCACATTCGCCGTCATCACCGCCGTCCTGGTAGATGAATTCCTGCAGCGTCCAATACAGCGGGCGGGAGTAGGACTGGGTAGATTCGAAAACATCCATGAGGAACGCATCGCTGAGCGGTCCGCCTACCGCCGCGCCATTCATCGCCGCGGATTGCGGCACGCTTCCGTCACCTGCGGCGAACGCTTCATCGAACATCCAGTGCAGTCGCTCGGGGCATGGCTTCATTCCCAGTCCCGCGCCCAGCATCTGCAGGCGACGCACGGTGAGCGGGCTCCCGTCAGGCAACGTCACGCCACCGGCCGCCACCACATCCGCCACCGCGCCCACGCGATGAGCATCCTGCGGGTAGCGTTCGTAATACCGCCGCGTCTTGAGCTTCATCATCGGCAGCGTATGCGCATAAGTGACGTCCGGGCTCGCCGGCACGGCCGGGATGCCGCCGGTCGTGAACGCCGCGGCGATTGCCCCGGGGAACAGCGACAGATAGCTGAGCGTAAGGAACCCGCCGTAACTTTGCCCCAGCGACACCCAGCGCCGCGAATCAAAACACGTGGTGCGCAGGTGTTCGAAATCCCGGATTATCGAATCGGCAAGAAAGTGATGCAGATAGTCGGCGAGCTCGCGCGGCTGCATGGATGCGGCGAGGGCGGCGGTGACCCGGCTGGAACGCCCGGTACCACGCTGATCAGGCAGCACGATGCGGAAATGCCGAAGCGCCTCGGCAATCCACCCATCGGAATCTGGCGTGAGCGGGCGCGGCCCCGGTCCGCCCGGTCCCCCTTGCAAGAACACGAGGAGCGGCAGGTCGGCGTGTTCGTTGCCAGGCGCGCACAGCACCCGGTAGAACAGGTCCAGCTGCCGCCCATCATCAGGGTGGTTCCAATCCAAAGGCACGCGGATCGAATGGTCCTCCGTGTACATTCCGGGCAGATAATATCGCGCCAGCAGCGTCATGCCATCCTCCTTTGCCAGCCTGCGTCGGCCGTCCGCCAACCGTTTGCCCAGGCGTCGCCATCGTCTGTCTTGACAATACCGCGCGATGGCAACGCCGCCGCACCGCGCCTGTAGGGGCATGAACACATAACCGAAAGTCGGACAGCACACACGGCCGTGAATCCGCACGAATCAGACCACAGAACGATGGCAGGTCATGCGCCGCCGGCGTATCGTGGTGCGCGACGACACGAAGCAAGGGGGACTCATGGACCACACCCAGCACACCGGGGCCGAGCCTTCCGCCATGCACACAACCGCATACCGTCACCCCAAGTCCCGCCACCCGCTGCCTGACTCATGGCATGCGGCATTCCCGGCCATGCCACGCGACATGACATGGCCGATGCTTGCCTTCGATGTGATTGCCCCGTTGGCGTTCCTGTGGATGTTCCTTGGAGGCACGGCGCTGCCGTGGAATCCGCTGTTGGGTGAGCTGGACGGCCCCCTGCCCCGCATCGTGTGGTCGATGCTGCTGATCATGCCGTGTCTGATGCGGCGCCTGGCGCCGGATGAGGCGGCGTGGTCCTTTGCCGTTATCGCGGCGCTGCAATTGGCATTCGGACCGCCGCTGCTGGGAGTCGATGTGCTTGCCGCCCCGATGCTGTTCACCGCCATCGTGTATGGTTCGCGTTCAAAGACACGCGATTTCATCACCGTCGCAGTGGTGATGGCGTGCGTCGCCACGGTGTTTTACGGCTATGGCACCACCGCAACGAACATGGTGGTCACCGCGCAACTGTCTGGCGAACAAGTGCCCGTGCCATCCCCGGCGTTGGTCTGGATGCATGAGCGCAGCTCCTTCCTGTCGGCGTGCATGGAATGGGGCGTTTTCATCGGCGCGTGCATCACCGCGGCGGCGACCATGGGACTGTGGCGGCGCACGACACGCGAATCCGTGATGCTGTTGCGCGAACACAACCAGATTTTGGAGCGCACACAACACGAGGCGCAGCATGAGGCGGCGATCCGGGAACGGGCGCGCATTGCACGCGACATGCATGACGTGGTGGCGCACACGCTGTCCACGATCATTGTGCAGGCGGATGCGGGACGTTATGCGGGGGCACAGGACCTTGCACTGGCTCGGCGCACGATGGAGACCATTCAGCGCGAGACCACGCACGCTCAGCATGACATGGACCAGCTGCTCGGCGTGCTTGACGTGCCGGGCGGCTCACAGCAGCGGCAGGACGTTGGTTACGACCGGATTCCCCAGCTCATTTCACAAGCATGCCTGGAGCCGAACACCCTTGCGGTGACCCACGCCGTGCAAGGAAATCCCAATCCCTCGCGCCTGAGCACGAATGGATCAATCTGCGCATTCCGCGTCGTGCAAGAAGCATTGACGAACGCGCGCAAGTATGCGGCAGGACCTTTGGTCACACCACAGCCCAGCCCGATGCAGTCCGGCAACACCATCAACCCCGCAAATTCCACCGACCCCGCCCCTACAAATTCCGCAAATTCCACTAGACCCACCAGCCTTGCCATTCCCACCGGCTCATCATCCACCGACGCTCCTGCGCCAATGCATGTGCCCGTGCATGTGCTGGTGGAAGAATCCTGGGATGCATTGCCCGGCAGTCATCCCGGTGACGGAGACACGACGGATACCGTCGGCCTTCATCTGACAATCATCGACGACGGCGTGGGGGCGGATTCCGGCCTGGACGGGCACAAGCCGGGATTCGGCCTCATGGGCATGCGCGAAAGGGTGAACGCCGCCGGCGGCTCGCTGTCCGCAGGACCGCGCAGCGCATTGGAGCAGCCTGACACGGCTGGATTCCGCGTCGAAGCATTCATTCCCTACGAAACGCCTGGCCCCCGCCATTCCGAACCGGACGACACCGCCGATTACGCGACTGGGAGCGCACGCGCCTTAAGCGAACCGACTGACACAGCGGGCATCAACGCCAGCACAAGCGCGGACGCCACCGGCGACGCCGGCGTTTGTGAGACTGGTCTCCGCACGGCTTCTGCACGCGCGGCTGGCAAAGCCATCCGGCGAAAGCGCCACAAGCCATCCATCATCGAACGGGCGGCACGCTGGACGATGCACCACACACTGGCCGTCGACACACTGGAGACGATTCCTGTGATATTGATCAAACTGGCGGCCATCACCAGTTCAGTCGAGACCACATGGTCCTCCGATGGATCGACGCACATCAGAATACGGCTGTGGGGAATGCCCAGCAGCCTCTCCGTTACCGCACTGGCCATCATCCTGGCCATCCTGCCATGCCTGCCGCTGTGTGTGCGACGCACGAAACCGGATCTGTCGTGCATGCTCGTGTTCGCCGCATGCATGCTTGAGCTCACGTTCATCAGCGGCGAGCCTCTTGTGGATATCCTCCCCGTAAGCCTGGCGCTGTATTCCGGTGCCCTGTACGGCACGGCCACGCGCACAAAGCGCCTCGTGGCGTGCAGCGCAATCGGCAGCCTGTGGCTGGGCGTGAACCTGTGGGTGGCGTCGATTGCCGAGACAGCCGATGGCATCGAGACCATCCACACGCCGGTCTCGCCATTCGGCTTGCTCACCGGTGCCCCGATCGCCTTGGCATCGGACGATGTATGGCGCGGCCAGGCGCTCGTCTGCCTGATTTGTGTGATTGTGAGCTTCCTCGCATGTCTCACGTTCATCTTCGCCGGGTCGCATGAGCGTGGCAACGCCGACAACTACATGCTGCTCAAGGCGCGGCAGGAAGCGCTCACCCGTGAACGGGAAGCGCAGGAGCAAGCCGCCGCAGCCGAGGAGCGCACCCGGATATCAGCCAGCATCCAGCAAGAGGTATCGGGCACGCTCGCTCACATCGCCGTCATGGCACGCGAGGGGCGCGCCGGTTTCGACAGCAATCCCACACCGCAGCAAATCAGCGAATCCTTCCATGCCATCGCCTCGGAGGGCAGACGCGCGCTACGCCGCATGCGTGAGCTTCTGGGCGTGCTGAGGGGCACCAGCGGCCAGACCGAGCAAATGGCGGAAGCGGCCGATACCGCCACACTGCCCCAGCGGGAGCTTCGCCCCGCGGCGCCACTGCCCGAGCAATTGCATGAATCCGGCCTGGATCAATCAAACCAAGACCAGTCCCATCAGTGACCTGTGCCCCGCCCCTGACCTGCCGGCGCTCCGTCCGCGACCGGTCACTGACCAGTCCGCAATCTGCCAATGACCCGCCCGCGACTTATCAGAAGCCAGAAATTCGCCAACGACCCGCCGGCACTCAATTCCGCGTTGCCGCGCAATGACTTGTTTACAATGGTGACGGGCGCCACACAGCGGCGCCATGCAGCGGCAGCGCGCCGCGGCACCGCTGCATGCTGGGAGGCGCACTCGCGTGCCAGAGCCTGCATAGCCCGAAGGAGCATGGATGGAGAGGACGACGACAGACAGTCCGACAACGCACATGGCGGACGCCACGGACACCCGGCCGATACGCGTGCGACCCATACGTGTGCTTGTAGCGGACGACCAGGCGCTGGTGTGCAGCGGCTTTGCATCGATCATCAACACCCAAGCCGACATGCAGGCAGTGGGCACAGCGGCCACCGGCAAGGAAGCGGTGGAACTCGCGGCGACGCTCAGACCCGACGTGATCTTGATGGACGTGCGCATGCCCGTCATGGATGGCATCGAGGCGACGCGGCGCATCTGCAGCGCGGAAACCGACAGCCCCTCCCCTCACTCGTCCCCTCACTCGTCCCCTCGAGTGATAATCCTCACAACATTCGATCTGGACGAGTATGTGATGTCGGCCATTCTCGCTGGCGCCAGCGGCTTTCTGCTCAAAGACACGGAACCCGAATCGCTGCTGAGCTCGATACGCACCGTCCACGAAGGCAATGCCATCATTGCCCCGACCGCAACAAAGCGGCTGCTTGAACATATGGTCGCCAATTCCCACACCCCCGCTACCCCGACGCTGGATGCCGGGCGGCAACACATCCCAAGCGCCGTCCCCACTGCCGTCCCCACAGGCACCCCAGCAATCACCCCAGCAGTCACCCCAGCTGCCGAAAGGCAACCCGCGCAGGCGGCGGACGGCTACCATGACGCCGAGCTGGACTCGCTCACCGCCCGCGAGCGCGAGATCCTCATTGAAATCGCCCATGGGTTGTCGAACCAAGAGATCGCTGCGAAACTGTTTATCAGCATGCCCACCGTCAAGACGCATGTCACGCACATCCTGCAAAAGACGCACGCGCATGACCGTGTGCAGGCCGCGGTGTTCGCATACGAGAACCACCTGGTGTGAAGCCGCCTCGCGCAGATTCGGCCATGCAGAGTCGGCCGCGTCAGGGCGTGGCGATGGGACGCACCACGCCGTGCACGATGGATGGGAATGCTTGGAGAAAGGGACAGCCATGAAACTGTATATTCGCGATGAAGACCGTTACGGAATAGACATCAAGAAGTGGGCGTGGGAGCACGAAGCCTACATGAAGCAGCATGAGGATGACCCCGACCCGGAGGCGCTGCTGCGCTGGCACATGGCGAAGACCCGCGAACTGCAGCATGAGCGTCTGGTGCATTTTCTCGTCACGTTCCTCACGGTGCTGGCGGTGATGTTCGATTTCGCCCTCGTGCTGTTCCTCCCCTCCGCCACCGGCGCCGCCATCGCCGCCATCGTGCTCATAGGACTGCTCATACTGCTCGCCTGCTACATGTATCACTACTTCGTGCTTGAAAACACCGTGCAGCATTGGTACCGCATCGCCGACCGCCTGCACGACCGCGTCGTCGCGCAACAGCAGCGCGAACAGGCACCCGCCTCATACCCCGACACCACCGCAATTCATACCGAGGAATGATGGGATTCCCCTCCCGCATCGCATACATTCAATAATGCAAGTAAACGATGCACGGCTGTATCGAACCGCGATGCAGCGAACCGCATCTGACGCGCCTACAGCGCTGCAAGGGAGGAAGAAATGACGAATACGACCGCACCGGCGACCGCACCGGCACAGGGAATTCAAACACCAGGAATGCAACCACAGGGAATCGGAGTGCCTGCGCCGCAAACGGCGCCAACCGCGGCGCCCTATCCGGACATCGCCGTGCAGGCCATCGATCTGGTGAAGGATTATGGCGAGGGCGACAATGCGGTGCACGCGCTGCGCCATGTGAACGTGGCGTTCGAACGCGGCAAGTTCACCGCGATCATGGGCCCGTCCGGCTCCGGCAAATCCACCCTCATGCACGCGCTCTCCGGCCTGGACACCGTGACGAGCGGCCACGTGCTGTTCGGCGGTCAGGACATCACGCAGTTCAACGACAAGGAACTCACGCTGCTGCGCCGCACCAACATCGGGTTCGTGTTCCAAAGCTTCAACCTGCTGCCGATGTTCACCGCGGAGCAAAACATCCTCATGCCGCTCACTCTCGCCGGCAAGAAGCCTGACACGCAGTGGCTGCAGACGCTGACCACGCAACTGGGCATCGCCGACCGCCTGCAGCACCGTCCGTCCGAACTGTCGGGCGGCCAGCAGCAGCGTGTCGCCATCGCCCGCGCTTTCATCGCCCATCCGCGCGTCGTGTTCGCCGATGAACCGACCGGCGCCCTCGACACCATCAGCTCCGCCGAAGTGATGGGGATGCTGCGTCGTTTCGTCAAGGAGATGGGACAGACGGTGATCATGGTCACGCATGACGCGGCGGCGGCATCCTACGCCGACCGCGCGCTGGTGTTCGCTGACGGCCGCATCGTGGCTGACGTGGCGAACCCCACGGAGGAAGGCATGACGGAGCTCGTCATGCGACAGCGCCAGCAGGCCACCGCCGTCCTAGGGAATACTGCGGTCGCGGACTGACCATCCCCATTGCACCGGGCGCTGCGCCCACCATTCTTCATTGTCGATTCTTTTTCAATTCGTAAGGACTTCACCACCATGTGGCCAATAACACGAGGCTTGATGAAGCGAAGCCGCCGCACGCTCGTGCCGGCAGGCATCGCCATCGCCATCGGCTCTCTTTTCATCTGCGCAACGCTGCTGCTGGGCAACGTGCTCGATTCAACATCCACGAAGAATTTCACCGCCCGCTTCGGCGGCGCCGGGTACTCTGTCTCGCTCAACAACCCTGACGATGCCATGAACGTCGGCAACGACGGTTCTCTCGAGCACACGCTCAAGAACACGGGCATGGACCAGGTCTCCCAAGTGCAGGGCGTGGACGACACCCGTTATTCCCTCGAACAGTATGTGCATGTTGTTTCCGCGAACAACACACGGTCGCTGACTGTATTCGAGGTAAGCGCACACCATTCGATCATGCCCGTCGAGCTCACGCAAGGGGCATGGCCGGGCAAAGCCGGCGAAGCGGCGATTGACGAAGACGCCGCGAAATCACTGGACGTGTCCACGGGCGACACGCTCACGATAGACAGCGACTTCGATTATTCGAATACCGAATCTTCCAAGTCTTCCGAATCTTCCGATCCGAGCGCCATCACGATCACCGTCACCGGCATCACCCATGACACGGACGACCAGTATTCGCTCTCCGGCGGTTCACTCGTCGTGACCCCCGACGACATGCTGGCGCTGTACAAGCAGCAGAACGTCGGCGACGACCCTGCCGCAGACCAATTCACCCACAGCGACCTGCCGGCATCGACCATCTACTATTCGGTCGCCAAGGGCGCCGATGCCTCGAAGGTGCGCGACGACGTGAGCTCCAAGCTCACCGGCGCCAAGGTTCAGAGCCGTTCCGAAGCCGCCGATGAAAGGCTGCGTGAGATGAACGGCGGCGGCATCAACCCGATCACCGCTGCCATCCTCGCCTTCGGCGTGCTCGCGATGTTCGTGGCGGCACTGGTGATCGCCAACACGTTCCGCGTGCTCGTCACGCAGCGTCGCCGCACCCTCGCCCTGCTGCGCACCATCGGCGCCAGCAAATCGCAGGTCCACCGTTCGGTGCTCACCGAAGGCACGCTGCTCGGCCTGGAGTACTCGGCCATCGGCACCGCCCTCTCCTGCCTCGTGGTGTGGATCCTTGACCTTGCGAATGTCAAGATCGCCGGCTCGCCAGTGGAATTCATCCCCTCGGCAAGCTCCATCCTCGTGCCCATCGTGTTCGCCACGCTCATCACACTGCTCGCATCCACCGGCGCCGCACGCGCCGCCACGATGGTGAGCCCGATGGAAGCATTGCGCCCCATCGACGCGACGGAGAAGCGCTCTGTCAAGGCCGGGCGCGCAGTGTTCTCCGTGCTGCTGCTGGCAGCAGGCATCGGTCTGGCCGCGAAGGCCATCACGCAGGCGAATCATTACGCTCAGTCGCCGTCCGACCTTGCCGCCGCATCATCGAGCGCACAGGTGACGCCGCTGATCTGCGCCATCCTTGGCGCCATGCTCTCGTTCATCGGCCTGGCGTTGTCGTCGCAGGTGTGGGTGCCATGGGTGCTCGCCGGCCTAGGCAAGCTCGTGTCGCTCATCGGCGGCGCCTCCGGCACGGTCGCCGCTGCAAACATCCGCAAGAATCCGCGCCGTGTGGCCGCGACCAGCACAGCGCTGCTCATCGGCGTCACGCTGGTCGCGACCGTCGCCACCGGCGCCTCCTGCGCCACCGCCACCGTCAACAAGATGCTCGATTCCCATTACACGGTGGATGCCTCCGTTACGACCACCGACCAATCGGATTCCGCACTCTCCACGCTCAAGGCGGTCGACGGCGTGAAGAACGCGACGCGCATACCGATGTATGCCGTGCAAGGCTTGAAGAATTCCGATGGACTCGCACAGTTCTACGGCACCGCGTACGTCGTGCCTGACTCCGCGATCGGCGTCGAAGTGGCGGACGTGTTCGGCACGAAGACGCTCAAGGACGGCACGATCTATGTGTCGAACACCTATACGAACTATCTGTCGTCCTCCACTGCCTCATTGACGGACGGTCAGCAGATCGACCTGACGTTCAAGGCGGCACCGGCGGAGAACTTCTACCTGGGTGTCTACGAGGGGACCGCCGCGTGGGGATCGTCGAGCGCTGCGCAGGAACCTGAGGAATCGGAGGAATCGCCGTCACAGGATGGCTCCGAAACCGAAAGCTCCGATTCCACGGACTCCGATTCCGCCAGCTCCGAAACGCACGACAACAGCATGAACGCCGCGGATGGGCTTGCCCTCGACGATTACGCTTCCCTGCCCTCCGCAGACAAGACGCTCACCGTGCAACTGACCGACTTTGCCATCACGTCATCCGCGGGCGTGCCCATGGTCATGTCTCAGTCCACCGCCAAGAGCCTGGGGCTTGACTCCAAGGCATCGGAAATCTGGCTGGACCTTGACACGGACCAGCCGGCCAGCGATCTCGTCGACAACTTGACGAAGGCAGCGGACGCCCTTCCCCAAGCCCAGCTGGACGGCTCGTTCATCATGCGCACGCTGTTCAACAGGGTGATCAACATCGCGATGTTCACGCTCTTCGCGCTGCTGAGCGCCGCGCTGCTCATCGCGCTCGTCGGCGTGGCGAACACGCTGTCGCTGTCCGTCATCGAACGCCAACGCGAATCCGCCACGCTTCGCGCCATCGGCATGACCGCCGGCCAGCTGCGCGCCTCGCTCGCATGGGAGGCTGTGCTGATTTCCATCGGCGCAGGCATCGTGGGCATCATCGTTGGCGCGTTCTACGGCTGGCTGGGATCCATCACCCTGTTTGTGGGAACCGATGTGGTCGCCGCCCCGAACTGGTCCGTTTACCTGGGCGTGCTGCTGCTCTCGCTCGTCGCCGCCCTGCTGGCAAGCATCGCCCCGGCACGTCGCGCCATCAAGGTGCCGCCCGTCGAGGCACTGACCGAAGCCGACTGACAAACAGCACCGCCGCCCTCGCGGGCGGCAGCTGGCAGACAGCCGACACAGGCAGCCGCCACAGGCCGGCCCTGCGCATTCCCGATACGGTGCGCTCCCGATGGAGCGCATCTCGGTGCAGTGCGCGGGGCCGGCCCTCTTTGTTATGTAATTCGCATTATCGGCTAACTATTCGGAATCTTAGAAACGGCTTAATTCCAACGGTCTTCATTTCGCACAGGTAACTGTGGATGCCTCTGGGGGGCCGTTGTGGCTACGCATTTGGCTACGCATTTCACATGACGGGAGACCAACAATGGCAATGAATGGCGGCGATTGGTGGCTCGCCGCCCGCAGATTCCGGGGCTTGTTGCTGGATGTATTCGGTGAAGCTCTTCCAGAGATCCGACGCGTAGGTAATGACATTGAACGCGATGAAAGTATTCGCGGCCGCGCGTGATATTGTTTCTTGCACATCTGGCAAGGCCATCAGGATTCCCAGGAACGGCAGTACCACAAGGGGTAGATGAGGAACTTGACACCGACCTCCTTGGCTTTACGGCTCTTCCCCTCCAAGTAGACGCCTTTTTACACGCTCCATACATCCTTGCGGCACTGCCTTGTTATCCTTCTTGCCGGCTTCCCTCTGCGAGATATACACCATGAGTGCCAAAGTGAAGAAGGACATCACAATACCTATCTTCCAGAATCCCCGCACCATTCCAGCATCTTTATCTGTATCGCAACAAATCAACAAGAGCAGGTACAAGACCATGTAAGAAAAAATAGATGGCCATCGGCCAACGGCACTCAGGATTGCGGGAGCACCATCCCATCCATATTTCAGCACAACCAAGTACAATAATAGCGTCCCAAAAGCCGGCATCCAGTTTGCCTTCGCTGAGAGTTGTTGCGAGAAAGCTCGCGTCCAGAATGAGGGAAGAAGCGATGCTCTCCCCCACGAATCGATCATTCACACAGTACCGGTATTATCAACTGAGACACCCGAAGATATTCTGGTGTCACACACCCCATTCCAGGCCGAACTCCTGCGGCAGCAGCCCGATGTTGGACCCCCGTGCCAGCGAGTTGGTTCCCTGTTGCGCCCATTGCCATGACGCGGCGTAATCATGCAGCCCGTGGAGCACCGGCTCCGAGGTGACCAGGTCCTTGAACCATGCCGGATCGTCGTCCGCCTGTTCGGTCAGGTGCAGCGAGAGGTCCCGTTTGTCCTCGGGTTTCAGGTCCCCCGTCTCGCCGTGCATGGCGTGTTCGAGGTTGCGTGAGTTGTAGAACAGTCGGTAGGGGACTTGCCGTCCGCCCGTGAGCTTGATCGATGTCTGTCTGCACAGTGCTTCCATGTTGTTTCTCTTGTGCCTGTTGCGTTCGACGATGGATTCCGGGTGGTCTGTTTCGATGCGGTCCGCCAGGTATGCCAGGCCATCGCCTTCGGTGACGTGGCTGTCGGGGATGTACGCGCCGTCGAGGTCGGTGAGCTGGGCCACGGCGATGATGTCACGCACCGCGAACTCATGCATCCTCGCGGTTTCATCCCGGATGAGGGTCCTGATCCTGCCCAGGATGGCCTTCACGGACATGTACCGCACGTCGGCGCCGATGCGGACTTTTTCGACGGTGATGTCCCCGTGCTCGGGGACGCCTTGGAAGCGCGGGGACAGGCATTCGTCGAACGCGTCGGCGATGCACTGGTCGTTCTCTCCCTCGGTCAGGAGGATGAAGACACGGTTACTCATCGCGGCCTCCCGCCACCCGTCCCGCGCGGGACAGCGCCACGGCAACGTGCGCGGTCTTGACCTTCTGCGCGAGCCTGGTGTTTTCCGCGTCGAGGCTGACCGAGCGGATGTACATGTCCCGCAGGTTGTTGCCCGCCCGCACGTTGGCGAACTGAACGAACCGGTTGTCCGGGTCGGCGGTCGAGAACACAATCGATTTGTGGTCGAGCACTTCGAGAACCCTGAGGTTGTGCGCAGTGAACACCAGTTGCCCGCGGCCCCGCTGGGCGAGGACCCTGAGGATGTCGCCGAGCAGCACCTCGAAGATGCCGGAGTCGATCTCGTCGATGGCGATGCACGTGTCCGTCTCGTTGAACATGCGCACCAGCAGGGACAAGATGCCCACGATTCGCCGGATGCCTTCGGATTCCGCCCAGAACGGGATCCGTACCCCGCCCCTTGACGAGTACAGGAACACGCGGGCGCCCGCCTCGCCGGCCTCGTCGACGTCCTCCTTCATCTCGCATTCCAGCTTAAGGCCGGGAATGACGACCGGGAGCACGAGGTTCGCCTGTTCCACCATCTGTTCGATCTCCCTGCGGATCGCGGCCGGCACGAAGCAGGGGCGCCCGATGTCGAGGATGTCGAACCGTCCGCCATGTATGAACGGCGTGTATCCGAAGCACACACTGGCGCCCTGCCGCGTGGTGACGACGCGGATGCCGTTGTCGGCGAACCGTGCGAGCCGTCTGATGACGTCCAGCAGCGGGTCGAGGGTCCTGTCCAGCGCCGTCCGGCGTGCGGCAGGCAGCGCGTCCTGCGCGTGCAGCCGGCCCGAGATGCGTGTGAACTGCGTGGAGAACTCCTTGGAGAACAGGAGGCTGCGGTTCTGACTGTATGCCAGGGCGGCCTCCTGGCGCAGGAGGTCGTCGGCATGCTGGAGGGCGGTGAGCGAGTTCCACGCGCCCGTGGGCGATACGGTGGGAGTCAGCAGGCCGGTCTCCTCGTCCCGCGCCATCCTGTAGTCCACGAGAATCCGCCGCCGGTCGCCGTCCGGTCTCACCGCGAGCGTCTCGCGCACCACGTGCAGGCCTGTGCCGCATGCTTCGAGGACCACGGTGTACACCGCCAGGGTGTCGTCCACCTGGATTTCCGCGTGCAGCGAGGCGTACGAGCCCGCGCCGCCGGCACGGTTCACGAGGATGCCCGCCCGCTCGCCTTTCAGCCCCTCGCCGACCATGAGCAGCCGGAGCACCTGTATGGCTTCGATGACGCTGGTTTTACCCGAACCGTTCTGCCCGTAGATGCCGGTGACGCTGCTGACTTCGTCGGCCGTGCGTCCGTCGCCGTTTCTGTCGGGCTTGTACAGGTCGATCGCCCCGTGGCGGATGTTCTTGACCCCGTCGAGCTCTATTCTGGTCAACCGTATCATGATGCTTCCTATCAGGGAACCATAAAATTCCGCTATTCCGTAAACCTTTTACAGATTTAGCAAATATTCTAAACGTTTCGACTGACATTGCACTGTAATGTCGGCGTGCCGGGGCGGGTTCGCCCGTCACCACAGTGTGACGGGCGCGCTCGACGCGGACGGGACAGCGATCGCGGCGGGGTCCAGGACGGGCATGCCCGCCGCGGTCCCGCCCATGGCTTCCAATCCGGCGCAGGGCTCCTCCCGCGTCCACGGCCGCCCGCCAGACGCCGCGTGCGTACCTGCGTATCCAAGCCCTGTGCCTCGCCCTCGTCGTGGAGGACACCTTGGTCAGTGAGGACATGAAATGCTCCGTCGGGATATGGAACTCAACCGCGTAACCTGTCATGCCCTTGGCTGTCCGGCCGCTTTCCGCGCCATGCCTTAGATGAACAAGGAAAAATGACGAAAGGTTGGCAAGCATATGTCGAAGGAGCTGGAGACCGTGGCGCTGTGGCGCGACGGGGGCGGCGGACTGTGGGTGGGGCGGAGCGGGCCGGAACGCCCGTGGAACTGGCTGACGGGGACGGACGCCTCACCGGACAACCTGCTGCTGGGCGGGAGCCGGAAGGCCGAGGGATCGTTCGTGAAAATCGACCCCGACGACGTGCGCCCGTCCGCTGACCTGCCCGACCGCGACCCACGGCAAGGGCAATGCAAACCGAGGCCGTGGGTCACTCCATCCCCATAGCCAATTGTCATATATGGGTTTGGCTACCTTCGACAGGCTTCGGTTCAAACCGCTGACTAACATGGCTTCAAACCGTTGAAATAAAGCCATTCTTGAAGACCAGCCGAATCACTGTCGCACAGCATACATTTACGCCAGCAACATCACTGCAATCGCCGCGGCGGTGCCACCGGCAGTGATGGCAAGCAGCAGCCAGTCGCCAGCGTTCATTCGCACCGTCACGTGGTAAGTGCGCCTGACGCCAGGCATTCCCAATCCGCGTGTCTCCATCGCCCACCCCACGTTGCGGCTCATCGTGTAAGCGCGTATGAGCACGGCGATGATGACCGGCATGTACGAGCGGAACCTGGCGACCATGCGGGCGAGCGGCCCTCGCCTTTTGCCGCCGGCACCGCCATCGCCGCCGATGTCAAGGCCCCGCGCCCTCTGGGCGTCCATCACGCTGCCGAAAATCGAGAAAAACACCGGGATGTAACGCAGTGCAGTCGACAACGTGAGCCCGGCTTTGTAAGGCACGCCGATCGAGACAAGACCCCGCACGAACATTGGCTGGCTGGTGGTGAACAGCGTGAGAAAGCAGGCGAATCCCAATGCCGGGACGCGCAGCCCCATCACGACCGCCCTGAGCAGGTTCTCTTGCGTGAGGCGAAGGAACCCCGCATGCCAGATTTCATTCGCGCCGCTGGGATCGGTGATTGGTGAGAGCACGACAATGAGCACGATGACCGGCGCGAACACCTTCCACGCCCATGTCACGCTACGTCGCGGCACGCCATCCGTGGCAAGCATCACATGCTCCGCAACGAGCGCCGCCGCAATCAGCCACCAATGCCGCCACACCAGGCACAGCACGAGCACCGCGAGGCTGAGCGCCATCTTGGCGCGCGGATCGCGCCGATGCAACCATCCGTCGCCCGGCACATACAGGTCCGAATCCATCAGGCGGTCTCCTTTCCCTGTCGGCCCGTGGATTCCGTGGATTCCGTGGCCCCTGTGGGTCCTGTGAATCCTGCGGATCCCGTGACCTTCGAGCAGCCGGCGCAGCGACAGCGCCCCACTGCGTCACATGGCCACGCTCCATGCGCAGCAGATGCGTGCAATGCCGCGCGATGGCCCGCATGTCATGGCTGATCATGATGACCGTCACCCCACGAGAATTCGCCTCGTCGACAAGGTGCAGAAAACGTTCCGACAGGTTTGCGTCAAGGCATGCGGTGGGCTCATCGAGCACCAGCACCGGCGTGCGCATCGCCAGCACGGAAGCGAAAGCCACCGCGCGGCGCGCACCGTAATCCAGCGTCGCGGGCGGAGCGGCGGCGACGTCGCGCAACGACAAGGCTTCGAGCAGGGAATCCACCCGCTCCCCCACCTCGTGTGCAGGCACGCCAAGGACACGCGGTCCGTAGCCGATTTCGTCGCGCACGGTGGAGCAGAAAATCTGATGATCGGGGTTTTGAAACACGAATCCCACATGGCGCGCCATGCCACCCACGCTGTGTGAAGAGACGTCCGTTCCGTCCACCCGCACCGTGCCGCTCTGCGGGCGTAGCAACCCATCGAAGTGACGCACCAGTGTCGTCTTGCCCGAGCCATTGCGCCCCACAAGCCCCACGAACGCCCCGCGGGGAATCGCCAGGGTCACGTCGTCGAGCGCAGGCGCCGCCCCTTTGAGCGCATTGGGATACCGATACGTCACATGATCGGCGGTGATGATGGCATCGTCCGGGCGCATCGCAGACTGCTCCAACTCTATGCGCGGATTCGCTCCGATGGGCTGCGCCACGCCGGCGTGGGCAAGCGGGACGCGCATCGTATCGAAAATCTCCATGCCACCGCTTGTCTGCACCTGACCGTGGTCGAGGAACACCACGCGGTCGGCGCGCCCCAGAAAGCATTCGGTGTGCTGCTCCGCCATGACGATGGTCATCGGTGTGCCGCGCTGCGCCGACCGACGCCGAATGGAATCGAGCGCTTCCATGACCTCGCGCCGCCCATCCGGGTCGAGCGCGGCAGTCGGCTCGTCCAGCACCAGCACATCCGGATGGCTGACGAGAGCCGCGGCGATGGCGACTCGCTGCATCTGCCCTCCGGAAAGCTGCGACGGCTGACGGTTGCGAAAGGCCTTCATGCCGACCGCGTCAAGCGCCTCGTCTATGAGACTGTCCATCGTCGCAGGATCGACGCCGCGGCTTTCAAGCGGGAAGGCGATCTCATCCTCCACGCTGGCGCAAAACAATTGCGATTCCGGATCCTGCTGCACGTAGCCGACGTGTCGTGACAGCTCGGGCACGCTGCATCCGCGGGTGTCCTGCCCCATCACCGTCACGGTGCCGCTCATGCGTCCCTCCGCGAGCGCGGGAACGATGCCGGTCAGTGCCATGCACATGGTGGATTTTCCCGCTCCGGTGGCGCCAACGATCCCCACGAATTCGCCGGACGCGATGCGCAGGTCAACGCCACGCAGGGCCTGCACCGGCGCCTGCCCCTCACGCGAGGGGTCGTAGCGCCAGCCCAGGCCCTGTGTTTCGATGACGATGCGTGGCAATTGTGTCACTGAGCATCCTCCATCACTGGGCAGCCTCTGTCATTGGGTATCTTCCGTCACTGAAACAACCCGTCACTTGGTACTGTCAGCCGCTTCATCGGCCGCAGCGTTCACACCGAGGTTGCCCAGCCGCACCAGCGGCGGATACGCCTTGCGCACCGCGGAGAACAACGCAATGCCAATCACGATGCCGACGCCTGCCTGCGCAAGGTTGCCCGGCACATCCACCAGCGATGCGGAAAGTCCGGAAAGCACAATTCCGGCAAGGAAGTAGCCGAGCACTTTCCACACGCCCGCCACGACGGAACCGACGATCATGGTCACCGGCTTGAACCGGCGCACCGACAGTCCCACGATGATCGCCTGGATGCCGTCGATGAGAAGCGTGAAAATCGCCCACTGCGGGTAGCCCGAAATCAGGTCGGAAAGCGCCGGACCCAAGCCGCCGATGATGCCGCCAATCCACGGGCCGAACGCATATGACGAGAAGTAGATCATCGTATCCGACAAGTTGAGGTAGCCGCGTGACAGCGTGGGGATTTTCACAAGCATCGTGCACACGGTCGTTACAGCCGTCATGATGGCGATGAGCGGAATGAGGCTCGCCGTGGGCTTGGAACCCCATGCGCCGCGAGCGCCGCGCGCTCCTGAGCCCTTGCCGGCCTGCTCGGAATCCTTGCCGGCCTGTTCGTCGTTTACAGCATTGGCATTGTTCGCCATGTGTTCCTCCTCGTGTCAAACACAAGCAATAGCAATATATATCCCTGCCGATATTTCGTCCCTGTTATGTTCCGCCGCCGTGACCTTGCGCTGCCGCGCGTTTCATGCTCCGCGACTGCCTGAGCGTACGCCGGGCACACGTCGGGCACGCCGGGTACACGCAGGGCACACGCAGGGCACACGCAGGGCACAGAAAAACCGCCAAGCCCAGCATAGGCTTGGCGGCAAAACAGGAGACATCGCTATGGCGATTTATAAGTAATGAATCGGCAGTGCGTCCGGCTCTTACTTAGCGAGTCCGGATTCGCGCAGGGCCTTGAATCCACCCTCGAGGTCCTCGATGATGTCATCGATGTTCTCGAGGCCGATGGACAGGCGGATCGTGCCCTGGTGGATGCCCTGGTCCTCCAGCTCCTCCGGGGATTCCTGGGAGTGTGTGGTGGAAGCCGGGTGCACGACGAGGGACTTGGCGTCACCGACGTTCGCCAGCAGCGAGAACAGGTGCAGGTTGTTGATGAACACGCGTGCCGCGTCCTTGCCGCCCTTGATGTCGAAGGTGAAGATGGAGCCGCCGCCGTTCGGGAAGTACTTGGCATACAGGTCGTGGTCCGGGCGTCCCGGAACAGCCGGGTGGCTGACGGACTCGACTTCCGGCACGGTCTGCAGGTATTCGACGACCTTGAGGGCGTTCTGCACGTGGCGCTCGACGCGCAGGGAGAGCGTCTCGGTGCCCTGCAGCAGCAGGAAGGCTGCGAACGGGGACAGTGTGGCACCGGTGTCGCGCAGCAGGATGGCGCGTGCGCGGGTGACGAATGCCACGGGGCCGAGGGCCTCATAGAAGTTGAGGTTGTGGTAGGACGGATCCGGCTCGGTCAGGGTCGGGAACTTGCCCGGCACCGCTGCCCAGTCGAACTTGCCGCCTTCCACGATCACGCCGCCGAGGGTGGTGCCGTGACCGCCGATGAACTTGGTGGCGGATTCGATCACGACGTCCGCGCCGTGCTCCAGCGGGCGGAACAGGTACGGGGTTGCGAAGGTGTTGTCGACGAACAGCGGCAGGTTGTGCTTGTGGGCGATTTCGGCGACGGCCTCGATGTCGGCCAGGTCAGCGTTCGGATTGCCGAAGGTCTCGATGTAGAGCAGCTTCGTGTTGTCCTGGATGGCGTCCTCGAAGTTCTTCGGATCGGACGGCTCGACGAAGGTCGTGTTCACGCCGTCGCGGGGAAGGGTGTGGCGCAGCAGGTTGAACGTGCCGCCGTAGATGTGCTTGGAAGCGACGATGTGGTCACCGGTCTGGGTGATGTTGCGCACTGCGTATTCGACTGCGGCGGCGCCCGATGCAACCGCCAGGCCTGCGGTGCCACCTTCGAGGGCGGCGATGCGGTCCTCGAACACACCCTCGGTCGTGTTGGTCAGGCGGCCGTAGATGTTGCCCGGATCCTGGAGGCCGAAGCGGGCCTCGGCGTGGTCAAAGTCATGGAAGACGTAGCTGGTGGTGGCGTAGATCGGGACCGCGCGGGAATCGGTCGCGGGGTCCGCCTGCTCCTGTCCGACATGCAGCTGCAGGGTCTCGAAACGGTAGTGGTTGTTCTTTTCTGCCATGGTGGCGCTCCTTGCGCTCCTTGCGGAGCCTCGTTGTTTTCCATCTGACGCCCGGTGCGTGTTGCCTTGGTGTGCACCGCGCTTCCGTGCTTGTTGATTTGAACAATATGACGGCTGCACGCTCGACACAACGGGGTTGCTATACCCAATGCTTATGACCTGCCATAACTGCAAAAATCGTTGCAAATGCAAGGGAAAAAACACCGTTCCATTCTGCTTGCCGCCGTGCGAGACCGACGTCGGGGATGGCAGCGGATAACTTGTATGTCTTGCATGCCCTTGCCCGCACGCTTTGGATTATTGGCTTGGATATTGGATTTAGGAAGACATGATGCCCTCTCATTTCGCTGCTGCCTCTGCTGCTGTTCCTTCTGCTGCCTCTGACACCTCCGCTGCCGCTATCAGCACCGATTCCGCTCAATCCGCCCGCTATGCAGGCCCCGCCGGTCACCCCGTCGCGACGGAGGGCGTGCTGTACGAACGCACACCCGGATACATCCCGCGTGTCGCGGCGGTGCATGACATGTGCGGTTACGGAAAGTGCTCCCTCACAGCCGCGATTCCGATTCTGTCGGCAGCCGGATGCGACGTGTGCCCGGTACCCACCGGCCTGTTTTCCGCGCACACGCATTACCAGACGTTCACGTTCGAAGACACGACAGACATGCTCACCGGGTATCTGGACGCCTGGCAGGCCGAGGGCGTGGAACTGGACGCCGTGTATTCCGGATTCCTCGGCAATGCCCGCCAAGTGCAGATAATCCAGCGCATCTGGCGCGACTACCCCACCGCCCTGCGCATCGTGGACCCGGTGATGGGAGACGGCGGCGTGCTGTATGCGACCTATGACGACGCGCTGTGCGCGGCGATGGGCGAGCTGGCGGACGGCGCGCAGGTGCTCACTCCGAACCTCACCGAGGCTGCAATCCTCACCAGCACCCCCTACCATGGCCAGGATCTGGCGGACGGGCAGGTGCATGAGCTGATTGAGGCGCTGCTGGCGCTGGGCGCGCAATCCGTGGTGCTCAAGGGCATAGACCGAGGTGACGGGGCGTTGCGCAACTTCGTGGCGAATGCGCATGATGGCGCCGGCAACGCCATGCAGATCGCACATGAGAAGCTGCCTTTCATGGCGCACGGCACGGGAGATGCGTTCGCGTCGTCGCTGTGCGGAGCAATCATGGCCGGCCGCACGCTTTCCCAAGCGGCGCAGATTGCAGGACGCTTCGTGCATGATGCGATGGTGGACACCCAGCGCCAGCCTCACCACGACGAGCGTGGCGTGAACTTCGAGCTCGAACTGCACGAGATGACCGCGCTGCTGGGCTGACGCGGCACTGGGCTGACGCGGCACTGGGCTGACGCGGCACTGGGCTGCATGTGGCGCCGGACTGTGCGTGCACGTGACGCAGCAGCAGTTGTCCACAGGACGTGAAGTTGTCCACATCCTGCCGCGACGTTCATCCACAGACGTCCCCGCAGGATGTTTTTTGCCTCAAGACGGTCCACATTTGCCAAAATGGGTGGGGTGGCGAGCGCCGCGATGCTTGACTTGGCGCCATGACATCTTCCCCAGCACACAGCACCGCAACATCCAGCATCGCATTATCCAGTGTCACGGCACCCAATGCCGCAACACACAGCGCCACGGCACCCGGCATCGCAGTATCCAATGCCACGGCACCTGACACTGCCGCTTGCAATGAGCCCGATGACATCTCGGCGCGCCTGGCGCGCACCCTCAACGCTTCCGGGCTCGCCTCCCATGCCTTGGGGCAGGTGGGCGAGGACTTCGCCTGCCATGAGCTCACCAAACGGGGCTGGCGCATACTCGACCGCAACTGGAGGTCGCGCTACGGCGAACTCGACATCGTGGCGCTTGACACCGACGACGTGCTGGTGTTCGTCGAGGTGAAGACGCGCCGCGGCCATGCGCATGGCACGCCGCAGGAAGCCGTGACGTTGCACAAGCAGATCGCCATGCGGCGCACTTCCTGCCTGTGGATGCGCGAGCGCAAGCCCGGCATGCGCCGCCTGCGCTATGACGTGGTCGCCATCGACGTGCGCCTTCAGGACCGGGACACGTCACGCTTGCCCGTCATCACTCACGTGGAAGGGGCGCTGTGATGCGCATTGGCTCCGCATTGTCCATCGGCTTGCTCGGACTCAAGGCGTTCACCATCCAAGTGCAGGCGTTCATATCCCCCGGGCTGCCGTATTTCTCCATCATCGGTCTGCCGGACACCTCGCTGAGCGAAGCGCGGGAACGGGTCAAATCCGCGTGCACGGCGTGCGGCTTCACGTGGCCGGACACTCGTGTGACGGTGAATCTCTCCCCCGCATCGCTGCCCAAGCGTGGCTCTCTTCACGACCTTGCCATCGCCGCCGCGGTGTTGGAGGCGGCGCATGCGATAGACCCGGATGCGACCGTCAACACCTTGGCGTTGGGAGAACTCAATCTTGACGGCACGGTGCTGCCGGTCAACGGCGTGCTGCCGATCCTCATGCATGCGCAGGCGCAGGGCATCCGTCGCGCGTTCGTGCCATGCGCGAACGTGGATGAGGCCAAGCTCGTGGACGGCGTCGACGTGATAGGCGTGCGGCATCTGGGCGAGTTCATGGAACTGTGCGGCGGCACGGCAACATGGAGCATGAACGAACAGGTGCTGGCGGAAGGCACAGGCGCGTCGCAGGACGCGACCGCCCCGCAGTCGCCGACGCTTGACATGAACCAAGTCATCGGCCAGGAGGAAACGAAATGGGCGTTGGAGGTCGCTGCAGCCGGAGGCCACCATGTGCTCATGATCGGGCCTCCCGGTGCCGGCAAGACAATGCTCGCTTCGCGGCTTCCCAGCATCCTGCCTCAGCTGAGCGACAGCGAACAGCTTGAGGTCGCCCAGATTCGTTCGCTGTGCGGCACACTGGGGGCATACGGGATCACGCCGGTGCCGCCGTTCGAGGCTCCGCATCACACGGCGTCGGTGGCGTCGCTTGCAGGCGGCGGATCGGGAATCGCCATGCCGGGAGCCATCACCCGCTCCCATGACGGCGTGCTGTTTCTTGACGAGGCACCGGAATTCTCTCCACGGGCGCTGCAATCATTGCGCGAACCGTTGGAGACGGGACTGGTGTCGCTGTCACGCGCCCGCGGCACCACACTGTATCCGGCGCGCTTCCAACTAGTGATGGCGGCGAACCCCTGCCCGTGCGGGCATGGCTGGGGACGGGCCACCAACTGCACATGCCGGCCGCAGGAACGCATGAGGTACTGGAATCGACTGTCCGGACCCATTCTCGACCGCATCGACATACAGGTGGACGTGCCTCCCATCACTTCCATGGCGAGCGCCGCCGGCCGGCCATCGGAATCCAGCGCTGTCATACGCACCAGAGTGGAGGCGGCGCGAGGTGCGGCACGCGAAAGGTTCGCACACCAAGGCTGGGGCTGCAATGCGGCGGCGAGCGGCGAATGGCTGCGCGACAACACGCCGCGGCAGGCACGGAAAGCCGTGGACAAGGCGTTGGAGGGCGAACTGCTGTCGCTGCGAGGCGCGGACCGCGCGCTCCGACTGGCATGGACGCTTGCCGACCTTGGCGGCAGGACAGTGCCTGATTCCGACGACACCGCGGCGGGAATCATGCTGCGCACGCGGCTTCGACAATGACCGCCCGCAGGCCTCTGCTGACCTCGATCATTCCGCTCCTTGCCCGCCCGATTCCTGAATCCTTTATCCCCTCACCCCGGGTTCTTGTTACACACAACCCCGATACCCTCACAACCCCGACATCCGCACATCTCACCTCTGCGAAAGGCACGCCATGACACTGGTCACGCTCCCACTCATCCCCGCACTCGCATCACCCGCAGCATCAGCATCACCCGCGGCGCCAACACCCGCAACATCGACAACGCCTGTGGCGCCAGCGCCCTCAACGCCATTGATGACCTCTGCATCAGCTCCATCGATGCCATCAGCGCCATCAACAACCACAGCAATGACCACCACGGCACATGCCATGATCGCAACCGACACAACCACCGCACCCAGCCCCCACAAGCCGGCATCCGTCGCACCCATCGTCGACGACGAGCATCTTGCACACGGCGCCCTTGCCCTCGTCTGTGACGGCGCCGATCCGGTGATGAACGCCGTGCTATGCGTCTGCCCTGCCGAACAGGTGTGGGAGACATTGCAGTGCGACCCAGACCGGTCAGTGGACGGCATCCTGGCGCTCGCCTTGCCAAACGCGCGACAGCGCAAAGAGTTCGAATCCGATCCGCGACGCACTGTGGCGTGGCGCACCCATATACGCGGTTGGGTGAACCGCGCCGCAGGTCTTCCGCGCAGCCTCGACGACCTGTGGGAACGCTTGACGGATTCGGGTGCGCTGCATATCGTCATCCCCTCCGACCGGCTATGGCCGCAACGTGTGGAGGACCTAGGCCTGTCGCAAGAATTCCCCGACCCCACCTGCCTTTGGGTGCGCGGCGACCCCGCATGCCTCACTGCCTGCGCGGCTCCTTTAGCGATCGTCGGCTCGCGCGAAGCGGATGCCTATGGGCTGAGCATGGCGCGCCAAGCCGCCATCGCCGCCGCCAAGGCAGGCCATACGATCATCTCCGGCGGGGCGATGGGCATTGACGCCGCAGCCCATCGCGCCGCCGTCGAAACCGCACCTGCCAGCACAATCGCCGTGATGGCAGGCGGCCTCAACCACACCGGCCCTGCACGCAACCTAGGGTTGTTCGACGACATCATCGCCAGCGGCGGAGCGCTCATCAGCGAGGTCGCGCCCGACACGCCACCCATGTCATGGAGGTTCCTCATCCGCAACAGGCTCATCGCAGCCCTCTCCCATACGGTGCTCGTGGCGCAGGCGCGCTACCGTTCCGGCGCACTCAACACCGCATCCCACGCCGCGCGCCTCAACCGCGTGGTACTGGCGATGCCAGGAGACGCCGACCGCGCAGGCAACGCCGGATGCAACGACCTCATCTATCAAGGCAAGGCGATCCTGCTGCCCGATCCGCGCAATGTGCTCGACATGCTCCCTGACTCCCATGAGCATCACAAGACCCCCAGCCAATCCACGAATCCGAACCGACGCACGGATCCTCATCCAGAAATGGGCCAAGGTGCGTCAAGCACACCCGACGGCTTTCCCCTGCCCTCCCGGACTGCCGATGACGAACCGCTGCCCGGCCTGTTCCCCGACCCTGACGAAGATCAGATTCCCAACGCCAGCGCCAATGCCAGTGTCCGTTCCAATACCGGCTCCAATGCCGGCGCCAATGCCAACACCGCCACGCATTCCATACGACCTGCCGATTCCGTCTCGCCATCTGACAGCGGCGAGAGGACACTGGACGATGAAATCATCCGCTCCGTGCGCACCCTGCGCTCGTCGCACCGCACCACCGACATCGGTTCCATACAGGCGAGGCTGCAACGCCATGGAATCGCCGTCACATGCCGCCGCCTAGCCGTGCGACTCGGCGCCTTGGAGATGGACGGAAGGGTGCTGCGTCATGCCGACGGCACATTCGCCGCATTGGAATGAGACGCCATGCAGCCCCCGACCGTCGCGCGCACAGCGTCTGGTCGCCGAGATCGAGGCGCGTCACAGCATGCAGTCCCTGACCGTCGCGCGCACAGCCCCAATCTCCACGCGTGCAGCCCCGACCGCCATGCCGGCAGCGCGCGGCGTCAATGCCCATCGCACCGGGAGGCACGGGTGCGGCGATACGTGGCGGGGGGTCGTGACACAATCAGAGGCATGAATCCACAGCTTCCGACACTCCCCTATGACCTGATCATCGTGGGAGCCGGCGCAGCAGGCCTTTCGGCGGCGCTCGGCTTCCTGCGCTCGTTCGACACCGAAGCCGCCGGACGCGACCCTCGGGTGCTCGTCGTCTCGAAGCTGCAGCCCCTGCGATCCCACACGGGGTCGGCGGAAGGCGGCATCGCCGCTTCCTTGGGCAATGTCGAGCATGATGACTGGCACTGGCATTACTTCGATACCGTCAAGGGCGGCGACTTCCTGGTAGACCAAGACATGGCGAAAATCCTCGCCCATGACGCCCCTGCCACGGTGATCGCGCTGGAACATGACGGCGTTGCATTCTCCCGTCTGCAGGACGGTCACATCGCCCAGCGTCTCTTCGGCGGCCATACCAGCGATTTCGGCAAGGCATCGGTGCACCGCACCGCCTACGCCGCGGACCGCATCGGCCATCAGATACTGCATTCGCTCTGGCAGCAATGCGTGAAGCAAAACGTGGACTTCGCCGAGGAATGGTATGTGACCGACTTGGTCGTGGACCATGATGATCCTGACGGCGCCGCATGCCGGGGAATTGTCGTGCTCGACACCCATACGGGCGAGCTTCACGCGCTTGCCGCCGCAAACGTGATTCTGGCGACGGGCGGCGCCGGCAGACTGTTCCACACGACGTCGAATTCATGGGATCTCACCGGAGACGGCATGGCCCTTGCCTTGCGCGCCGGACTGCAGCTCGAAGACAGCGAGTTCGTGCAGTTCCACCCCACCGGTCTGGCACACACCGGCATACTGTTGTCGGAAGCCGCCCGCGGCGAAGGCGGTGTGCTGCGCAACGCGAACGGCGAGGCTTTCATGGAGCGTTATGCGCCTGACCACAAGGACCTTGCTGCGCGCGACGTAGTGACGCGGTCCATCGCTTCCGAAGTCGAGGCGGGACGCGGAGTGGCCGACCCCATGCAGCCGGACGGCCCCAAGGATTGCGTGTGGCTCGATTTGAGGTCCCTTGGCAGGCAGACGCTGGAATCGAAACTTCCCGAAGTGTATTCGACGATCCGCACATACGCGGGCATCGACGCCGCCACGGATCTGGTGCCGGTCAAGCCGACCGCCCACTACACGATGGGCGGAATCCCCATTGACAAGGACGGTCGCGTCTACACGGTGGGCGCCGATGGCGAGCGCAAGTTCGTGTCCGGCCTGTACGCCGCCGGCGAATGCTCGTGCGGAAGTGTGCATGGCGCCAATCGTTTGGGCGCCAATTCCCTGCTCGATGCCTGCCTGTTCGGGCACCGCGCAGGACTTGCCGTCTGCTCATCGGTGTTGGAATCCGCGGCACAGGCCGATTCGGATGCCACCTCCGACGTTTCCGCTGCCCTTCCGCCGGCCTTGACGCAGGCTCTGACGCAACGCACGGCGGCAATCGACTCCCTTCTGCATCCCGCGGCTACCAGCGACGCTTCAGTCCACGGCAACGCATTGAGCGGCAATGCCCCGCATGGTACCGCCGATACCGCCGACAGCAACGACAGCGCCGACAGCAGCGACCATGGTGACAATCCGTATGCCGTGATGTCAGACCTGGGCGGCCTCATGGAACGCGACCTCGCCATCCATTGCTCCGAGAGGACCATCACGCACGCCCTGGAATCCATCGAATCCAGCATTGCACCGCGTGTGCAGCGCCTCACCGCCCACAGCGCATCCGCCGCCTTCAACCAAGAGCTTGTGGCAATCATGGAATCGCGCAACCTGGCCCTCGTCGCCACCGCAATGGCAACCGCCACGCTCGCCCGTCACGAATCGCGTGGATCGCTGCACCGCGACGACTTCCCGCAACGCGATGACAGCGGCTTCCTCAAGCATTCGTTCGTCAATTCCCATGGCGAACTCACGTGGGAACCCGTGGCGATCGTCGACTTCCAACCGCAGGCCCGCACATACTGACGCAACTGACACCCGTGTGGTGCGGCGGGGTTTGCGCCGCGACGCCGCAAGCCCCGCCGCATTCATCGTTTCCATACACCATCGCTTCCCTTTGCAAACAGGCTCACCAGCCATAGAGGTTCGCATAACAGAGGTTCGCATGACATTCGACCAAACGTCCGCAGTCCACGGCACTGACTCCCCCACGCTCATGACCGTCACGTTCCGCGTGCACCGGTTCGAGCCCTTCGACCAACGCAACGGAACGCAGAGCGCCCCTGCGCAGAACACCTCCGCGCAGAACCGTCCTGATTCCGCCACCGCGCAGCCGTCGGCATCACATGGAGCCGACGCCGCACGCCCGCGACGCCATCATTCCAGCCCCTTCGCCAAGATCGACGCCAAGCGGGAGCACGGCGACGAAAACGCTGCCGGCGCCGCTGACGGAACCAATGCCGCTGGAGCTTCCGCAGTCGCAGGCAGGGCTTCTTCAGCGGCCGCCACGCCATCCGCTCCGCGCGCTACGGCCCGTCCACCCCGCCGCACGCACACGAGTCCTTTCGCAAAAATCGATGCACAACGGGAACGTGAATCCACCGCAGGCACCGCACGTACCACGGGCATCACAAGCACCGACACAGCGAACACCACAGACGACGGTGTCCCACGACGCGGGCCCAAGGCTCGCTCCCATGGCCATTCCAGCCCGTTCGCCAGAATTGACGCCCGACGCGCCACCTCATCCCGCGATGCCTCTCAGGGCACAGAACCAACGACCGCCCCGTCCGCCTCTCGCATGCGCCGCACGATGCGCCCAACACGCCGTGCCGCCTCGACCCTGGGCGGAGCACCGGTGGCAGGCGGCTTCGGAGCCAGCGACGCAGGTCGCAGCTGGACGCAGGATTACACGCTCACCGTCGATCCACGCACCACGGTGCTTGACTGCCTGCTGCTCATCAAGCGCACACAGGATCCGACGCTCGCCTTCCGCTACTCCTGCGGGCATGGCATGTGCGGGTCCGATGCCGTCGCCATCAATGGCACGCCATCGCTGCTGTGCAAAACGACCGTCGGTCAGGCGGCGCAGACCGCCAAACCAGTCACCCCTGCTTTCCGCCGCACCGCAGGTGCACAGCCCACTGCCACTGCCACGCCATCAACAGCTGCCACAACCCCCACAACTACCCCAGCCTCGGCCTCGGCAGCCTCGACAACCTCCGCAGCTTCCGCAGGCACCATGAATGCCCCGGTCATCGATCTCGCCCCCATCGCGGCATTCTCGGTGCAGCGCGACCTCATCGCCGACATCGACCCGATGCTCGACCAGATTCGCGCACTGCAACCATACCTGCAGGCGCGCGGCGACCTCGCCATGACCGCCGACGGCAAGGTCAATGTGTTCGAATATCTGCAGTCGCCCGAGCAACTCGCAAAATTCGAGCAACTGACCACATGCATCGCCTGCGGGGTGTGCGAGGCGAGCTGCCCGGTGTTCGTCGGCGGCGACGCATTCGTGGGACCTGCCGCGCTCGTCAACCAGATACGTTTCATCGATGATTCACGCGATGGAGCGGCCAGCGAGCGCCTTGCCGCAATCAGCGAATCCGACGGCCTGCCCGCATGCCAGTCGGTGCGCGCCTGCGGCCTCAACTGCCCGCAGGGAATCGATGTAGGCGAGGTCATCTGGCAGTTCATCCAAGGCGTGCAAACCCGCAAGCAAGAGGGCTGAGGGCACTGATTGCGCGCTTTGCCGCGATTGCTGAGACGTTCCCAGCAATCGCGGCATCTGCGGTATACGCTTGCAGCCATGAGCTTGAATGTGTATGACAACATCGCACATGCGTGGGATTATGTGGAAAACCAAGCGATTAGACAAGAAACCGCTGGCGAGAAAAACGCGCGGCAACGCCTCAAGGATGCAGGCTTCCGCCCCGGTTTTGCAGCACAAGCGGAATTCATCGCCCACATGGCGCTGGCTGTGCGCGCACAATCCGTCATTCTGCTGGGCGGCGCACAGATCATCGAAGCCATGCATCTGACACATACCCTGGGCAGCGAAGGCCAGGTCACGATCATCGATACATCCGCACAAGCGACGGCGCTTGCCACTACCATCTTCAAGTCAGTGGAAGAGGAATCCACCGTCCGCGTGCGCATCGTCAACGCCAGCGGCGACAGCTACCTGCCACGCCTCAACAGCATGGACTACGACATGATCGTAGCGGCGGGCGACCCCGCCAATTACCGCACGGCTTACAACAGCGCGGAAAGGCTGCTGCGCCGAGGCGGCGAGCTCGTGTTCTCCGATGCCCTGGGATTCCTCAACGCCGATTCCAAAGGCGGTGTGACGAATCCCGCGGACCGCAGCGACAAAGCCACGTATCTGCGCGAATTGGACAAGCAGCTGCGCGACGACGACCGTTTCTCATCCACGCTCGTCTCCATCGGCACCGGCCTGTCGCTCAACGTACTTCAGTAGCCCAGCGCTTCAGTAGTCCCGTGCTCCAGTGCATAGTGCGTCCCAAACAGTGCGTCCCATTAGCTCAACGCCCTGGGACGCACTCCACTAATTCAATCTCAACGCGTGCGGGACGCGTCACCATTCCCTGCAATTCCAGGAATCATCCTGCACGCGTACTCCACGGCCTCCGTGGGGTCATCCGTGACCTTGAACAACTGCGGGTCGAGGGCTGAGATCATGCCGCGGCTTTGCAACGTGCCGGTGATCCAGTCAAGCAGGCCGCTCCAATACTCGGAATCGTAAAGCACCACCGGCATCTTCGCGGTCTTGTGCGTCTGCACGAGGGTCAGGCATTCGAACAGTTCGTCCATCGTGCCGAACCCGCCGGGGCACACGATGATGCCGGACGAATACTTGACGAACATCGTCTTGCGCACGAAGAAGTAGCGGAAGCTCATGCCGAGGTTCACATACGGGTTGATGCCCTGCTCGTGCGGCAGTTCGATGCCCAATCCTACGGACACTCCGTCTGCGAGCGCCGCTCCCCTGTTGGCGGCTTCCATGATGCCGGGGCCGCCGCCGGTGATGACGGCAACATTCTTTCTGGCGGCCATGCCGCCCATCTTCTCGGCTGCGATGTAGTCAGGCGTATTGCGCTTGACCCTTGCCGAACCGAAGATGGAGATCGCGGGGCCGAGTTCGGCGAGCGCACCGAAGCCGTCGACGAACTCAGCTTGAATGCGCAGCACGCGCCACGGGTCCATGTGAAGCCAATCCGTGGAGTCTTCGCCGCTGAGCAGGTGGCCGCTCGTCGTGCCGTCGGTGGGGATCATCTGTCCGCGGAACATCACCGGGCCGCGTTGGTACGTGGTTCCCAGCGGCGAGTCGGCGCCCTGCCGGGCCTTGTCATGGTCGAGAACGCTGGGGTCTTCCAGCGTGGCGGGCGTGATGTTCGCGTCCTGCGCCCACGGGCGGTCGTCTGTTGCTTCCTTGTGCCCGTCTTGCTGGTTGTCGCCGCCGCGTCCGGCCTGCGTTCCTTCATCTGCGGATTGCTCTTGCGAAAGCTGTGCGGACTGCGCCTGTTCCTCTGCCTTGCCGTCCTGCGTGTTGGAATCCGCGTCGCCCTGGATTCCTTCGCTCTGGATTCCTTCGCTCTGGATTCCTCCGCTCTGGATCCCTCCCAGTGCGTTCGCATCCGCCGTTCCTGCCCACACACCGCCATTGTGCTCGTCATCTGCGGTGTAGCGTCGAACGAATCTATTCATTATCACTTGTGCTTTCTGTCTTTTGATTATCTCTTTCCCTACTCATCGTAGGGCGAAATATGAATGACAGCACGCACCACAGTGAATTGTTGGTTTTTTCTTCACGCAACGGCAACGGATTGTTTGTCAATCCACGCGAGGCCAACGCATCAGGCGGCCTCAGGCAACCGCCGGCAGCAACTGGCATAGCCGGCGCGACCGACACGTCAGTCAGCGTCATCCTCCGATTCACCCTCATCCGCGATTTCCTTGCCGACGGCGGCTGCGGAAGTCTCGACGTAGGGGAACGCCGCGTCGCCATCCACGTGGGACATGTCACGCAGCTCGACAGCATCCTCCTCGGACGGCGTGGCGGCCTTGGTGCGCCGCGTGGCCTCAGCCGCAACGTAGCGGCGCGATTGCACGGACAGCAGGACGCTGGAGATGACGGCGGATATGATCGATCCGATGAGCACGCCCAGACGGGCCTCGCCAGAAAGCTCGGAATTCCTGAACGCAAGCGTGGCGATAAGGAACGACACGGTGAAACCGATGCCGCAGGCGGTCGCCATGGGGAACAGGTCGCGCACCCGCAAGCCCTTGGCGAGCTTGAGTCCGCACAGGTGCGTCGATATCCATGTGACGAGCATGACGCCGGCGGGCTTGCCGATGATGAGCGCCAGGGCGATGCCCATGACCACCGGCGACAGCAAGATCGCCGGGCCGCTTGCATCGATGTGGATGCCAGTGGCGAAAAGCGCGAAGATCGGCAGCGCGAGCAGAGCGGAGAACGTGTTGAGCTTGTCATGGTAGCGTTCAGCGCGCGGAGTGTCTTCCCCGTGGATGGTGTTGGCGGGCGTGAGCAGACCGACCAGCACGCCGGCGAGCGTGGGATGGATGCCGGCCTTGTACATCATGATCCATGCGAGTATGCCATCGGCCGCCACCAAGATCCACGGCACCTTGCTCATGCGCACGAGGAACGCCCAGATGACGGCGCACACGGCGACGCCCACGAACCAATACCACTGGTTGACGGAAGAGAAGAACACGGCGATGAGGATGATGCCCAGGAGGTCATCGACGGTGGCGAGCGTCATCAGGAACGCGCGGATGGCACCCGGCAGCGCCTTGGCGAACAGCGCAAGGATCGCCAGCGAGAATGCGATGTCCGTGGCGGTCGGCACCGCCCAGCCTTGCGCGACTTCGCTGAACGGATGCGTCGTGTGGTCGCCGATCACTTCGTTGCCCACGCCGCCGGGGCCGAACTGCGAAAACAGCTTGGACACGCAGATATACACGATAGGCGGCACGAGCATGCCTCCCACTGCCGCCAGCATCGGCACGGCGGCAGCCTTGGGGTTCGACAGGGATCCCGTGGTCAGCTCCTGCTTGAGGTCAAGTCCCACGCACAGGAAGAACAGCGTGAGCAAACCATCCTGCGCCCATTCGGAGATGGAGAGGTCGAAATCGGTGTTGGCGATTCCGATGTGGATTTCGGAGAAGTGCATGAACGCTTCCGTCGTGAAAGGCAGGTTGGCGAGCAGCAATCCGACGAAGGCGAAAACGAGCATGATGACGCCGCTCGATCTGTCGGAGGATGCCAATCGGTGAAGCCGTGCGCCGATGCTCATTTTCTCACTGCTGCTCATGCTGCCCTTCCCGCCTGCGTGCATGTCAGGCACTGTGTGCCCGGCTGCAGCGCATGCTTGTCGTGTCGATTGGTGTTTCGGCCTGTTGCTGGCGTGTTACCGTTGCGGTCACAGCACATGATGACGGATAACGCACCGCTTGCCGTGTTAAGGAACGATTCCATGGTATGCGGCGAGTGTGTCTTGCGCATAACGAATGTGAGAATTTGCCCGGCTCGTGAGATAGACGCATCCGATGAGCAACGCCAGCGCCGCGGATCATCACGACACGCCGATATTGCCATGCAGACCGCACAGACCTATTCTATAGAACCGTTGTGAGCAATCACAGCGTTGCGCCAGTAGCCCAATGGATTAGAGCAGCTGACTACGGATCAGCAGGTTGCAGGTTCGAATCCTGTCTGGCGCACAAGCGAAAACCGCGATTTTGTCGCGGTTTTTTGTTTTTCTGTATGTCTCTCATGCCGTTGTGCAAACCACGTTGCTCTTCCCCACATGCCGCGATACACGCCATAATACACCGCACACCACACCATGCGCCATGCCCTGCACCACACCATAAAACTGCACGCAATGCGGCTCAGATGTAGCCCGCCATCCAATGCGTCGCATCTCAAAACAATAAGACACGCCGTTTTTGGTGAATTCTCCGTAACGTGGTTAGTATGTTCGAGTTGCCGCAAGGAAAACAGATGGTAAATCCACCGTTATCCAAGCAAGCAGCGTTGCGCCAGTAGCCCAATGGATTAGAGCAGCTGACTACGGATCAGCAGGTTGCAGGTTCGAATCCTGTCTGGCGCACAAGGAAAGCCCGGGACCGAATGGTCCCGGGTTTTTCAATTCTCCAGCATCTTCATCACTAGTATCTTCATCATCAGCGCCCCATCACCCGAATATCCTCGCTTCCCTGCATCTCGTCACAGGATTCCAGCGAGGGTTGGATGATTGCACCGCCCGGCAGGGCGATTCGTATCGGTTGGATTCATGCCAACGGAACGTTCACGCACAAACGAGCGGAATTCACACCCGAGCGGGATTCACACCGAGGTGAGGGAAGAACCGGAAGACAGATTGCCGAGTGAATCACCGAGCAGCAGCAGCACGATGATGTACAGCACGGCAGCGATTACTCCAAGAAGGAGGATGGCTCGGGAGAAATTCTTCAGGTTCTCGTTCTTTGCCTTGATGGAGTAAAAGATAATCATGATGGTGCCGACGACGGGAAGCGAGAAGAGGATCAGATAACCCACGTAGTCGAGCACCGACAGAGGCCGCAACGACTGCGGCAGGTCATCGGAAGACAGCACGGAATCAAACAATGAGCCCGGATTCACCTGGTACATGGGGGTTCCCGACATCGGAGCGCCCTGTCCAGGGGTTCCTTGCCCCGGAACGCCGATCATCGGAGCGGCAGATGGGACTGTTCCGCCATTCGTCATACCATACGGCTGCCGGTACGGCTGCTGGTACGACGACTGTTGACCGTATGCCGCCGAATACGAATCCGGCCCCTGTGATTGATACTGTTGATTGCCACCGGCATTGGCCTGCGCATATGCAGATGGCGAATATGTGGATTGCGAATACTCAGTCTGCGTGTATTCCGATTGCGCATACCCAGGCTGCGTATATCCCGCGTTAGAGGTATCTGGCTGCACATACCCTGCGCTGCCAGAGGCGTCGGGCTGCGCATCGCTATACTGCGAGTACGTTTGCTGAGAATATTGCTGGGCATACTGGGACGGAGGATACCCAGTGAATCCGTTATCCCCGTTGTCTGGGATTCCATCAGTCATGACGACTCCTCATCTCTTGAGCCGGTTCAGCCGCCTTAGCTGCTCCATTTCACTGCCTTGGCTGCCCTGCAGATGCCGCTGCCTTGCAGACTCACTGCCTTGCAAGCATCCGTCCGGCAAACTCCTCTGATTCACCTTCCCTCTCTAGGATACACGAGGCGCAACGCCTCAGGTTCAGCTCATGCTGACGCGATTGAGCGGCATGGCCGAATCGATGGGAAAATCCAACGCGGATGGTGCCACGCCCGCCTGCATCAGGTTCGACCCCAGCATGGCGACCATGGCGCCGTTGTCGGTGCACAGCGCGATGCGCGGTATGCGCACGTCGATCCCCGCCGTGCGTCCGGCCTGTGCGAGGGCTTCGCGCAGCTGCGAGTTCGCCGAGAATCCTCCGCCCACAATGAGGGTATGGGAATCGAAGCGTTTGCACGCATCGATCGCCTTGCGGCTGAGCACCGTGGCGACGGAATGCGCCAGCGATGCGCACACATCGTCCACCGGCACGTCAAGGCCTTGCGCACGGCGCGCCTCCACCCAGCGGGCGACGGCGGTCTTCACGCCGGAGAAGCTGAAATCATAGGGATGCTCGGCGCCGGCACGCCCTTGGGTCAGACCCATCGGCACCTTGAGAGCCGTGGGGTCGCCCTGCTGACCGTGACGGTCGATGTAGGGGCCGCCCGGATAGGGGAATCCCAACAATCGAGCGACCTTGTCGAAGCACTCCCCCGCCGCGTCATCGAGCGTGGAGCCGACGACCTGCACGTCCGTGGCAATGTTGCGCACCCGCAGCAGCGACGTGTGGCCGCCCGAGACGATGAGCGCAAGGGTGTCCTCGGGCAGGTCACCGAACTGAAGCTGCGTGACACCCACATGGCCGATCACATGGTTGATGCCGTAGATCGGCTTGCCGGCGGACCATGCGAGGGATTTCGCGCCGGAGACGCCCACTGCGAGGCATCCGGCGAGGCCCGGCCCTGCGGAGACCGCGATGGCATCCACGTCGCTGATGTCCATGTTGGCGTCCGCCAAGGCTTTTGACACGACCGGCACGAAGCTTTCGGCGTGCGCACGGCTGGCAATCTCGGGAATCACGCCACCATACCGGGCGTGCTCGTCCATCGACGACGCCACGACGTTGCTCAGCAGCTGTTTGCCGCGCACCACCGCGGCGGCTGTTTCGTCACACGTGGATTCGATCCCCAGTATCACCGGGCCGTCGCCGGGCTTCGCCTCCGTCTCCACCATCGGCGCGTCCATCTGCGATTGGGATTGTTGTGTCATGGTCATTCCTTTGAAGTCTTCCGATCTTGTTGTGCTGTCTTCATGATCGTTCGTTTCATGATCGTTCGTTTCATGATCGTTCGTTGGCACCTGCGCCTGCGGATCCGCTGGAATCCACATCGCCGGCGGGCATGAACCCGACGACGCGCGGCTGTAAGTCCAGGGCCATCGTGTAGGCGTCCTTGTTTTCGGGCTGGTAGTAGCGTCGTCGCAGCCCAATGCGGTAGAAGCCAAGCTTGCGGTATACCGCGAGCGCCGGCTCGTTGTCGGTGCGCACTTCGAGAAGCATGCGGCGGGCGTGTGTGGTGCGTTTGGCGTCGTCGATGAGTGTGGAGAGCATGCGAGTGGCGATTCCTTTTCCTTGCTGGCCGGTCGCCACGCCGATGGTCATGAGTTCCGCGTCGTCGCCGTCGAACCAGTAGCCTGCGTATCCGCGCACTGCTGATGGCGCAGCATCCGTCTGGTTCGCCGCTTCTGCACTGTCGCCCGTCTCTTGCGATGCCGTGGCTGCCTCTTGCACGTCCACTATGTACCGTCGGTGTGGCGCATGGAATTCCTCATCAAGCGCCCCGCGGCTCCACGCGCCGGAACCGAACAGTTCGCTTTCGAGAGCCGCCACGACATCAAGGTCCGCTTCGGTCATCGGGCGTATCATCGCCGCACTTCCCCGTGAGATGCACCCTGGGATGCATTCTGGGAGGCACTTTCATGCGCGGCACCGGCTGCCTCCGCCTGTGCGATGCGTTCCATGCGGGCGGCATGGTTGGGTTCCTCCGTCACATGCTTGAACGGCGCCGGTTCCGAGACATCGGGACGGCGAAGGTACAGCGGTTCGCTGGAGCAGGGGTCGCCGGCGGCGTGATGCGCTGCGGCGAGCTGCGCAAATATGCGCGGCCCCTGCACGCCCGCCACATGCAGGCAGGAATCATCATGCAGATCGCCCAACGCCACAATGCCTTGGAACGACGAGAAATAGCGTTTGGCGCCCGTGCCGCACACATCCACCACGATTTCGCCGCCTTCAGGCGTGTCACGGCTGCGCAGCCATTCATTGACCTTGTGCGCGATGGTACCTGCCGACGCGATGTCCATGTCGATCAGCACGTGCGGCACCGGGTCGCCCGGCACCATTTCATACAGCGCGTAATACAGCTGCTTGCGGCGTGCGTCGTTGACGGCGAGTGTCACGTGACGCCTGCCGTCCGGCAACTGCCCTTGAGCCAGCCACGCCGCCTGGGGTTCGAGCACGTTCTGTCCCAGCAGTTCGGCGCCCGTGGCGAACGCCATTGCCCTCGCAGCGACGATTCCTGCGCGCAGCCCGGTGAACGGAGCCGGGCCGGTGCCCACGACGATGCGACGGATGTCGGAAGGCGTAAGTCCGGCCTGCTCCACGACGTGGCTGATCGCCGGCTCGAGTTTCTCGACATGCGAGCGCGAATCCGGCTCGTAATGGGGTTCGTGCCCCACGACCGCCACCGTCGCGCCGAAAGACGTGTCGATCACCAGTGTGGGAATGTCCTGGGACTCCCGTGTCGCGCTGCCTGCCGCCTGCGTCGTGCCATCAGCCGTGCTGTTTGTTGCGTTCATTGCATCATTCATAGCCATCACTCTTTCATCACTCTTTCATCACGCCTTACTCTTTCATCGCTCCGTCATCGCTCCGTGTGCCGCCTGCAGTGCTGCGATAAGCGCCGGCATGCGGTCGGCGCATCCGATTGCGTGGAATGTCACGGTGCGCGCCCCGTCGCTTGTCAATGGCGCGTCGTCCACCGACCCGCCGTCTTTCGACGAATCCGCGACGGAACGGTCGATTGTCACTTCCCATCGCGTGCTTGCCAATTCGCTGGCCATCGCGCTGCCCCATTCGATGAGCACGACGGTGCCGGGGCCTGGATCCTCGAGCTCTTCGTCCAATCCCAAGGATTCGAGTTCGTCCATGAGCCGGCTTGCGGCGACCTGCGGCTGGTCATCCGACCCTGGCAAGCGGTAAGCGTCCACGTGCACGAGATTGGCGGGAGAGCCGTCAGCGAAACGGCCGGCGAGGCTTCGCGCAATGGTGAACGTGGGAGAAACCATCTGGCCCTCCACATGGAGACCGGCGCCAAACCCTTGGGCGAACGTGGTTTTGCCGGCGCCCAATGGCCCGGAAAGCACAATGACATCCCCGCCGCGCGCCACGGAAGCCGCAGCGGCGCCCGCCGCGCGCATGTCGACGGCGCGAGGCGCCGTCACCGTGTAGGAATCCGCCTGCGACCGCGTTGAATAATCCTGAGACATGCTCCCGTTCATCAACGAATCCTTCCTGCATTGCCGAACATGCCGTAGTCCCCTGGCGCAAACCCCTGCTGTGGCACGCCTTTCGCTGCCACGCATTCGATGGCACGTTCCAGTGCGTAAACAGGGTCGCCGCCGTTCGTCTTGCATTGTTCATCCGCCTTGGCCAACGCTTCGAAGCACGCCGCCATCCCCGGTCCCGTCCACCCACGCAGATGACCGCGCGCACGGTTGAGCTGCCACTCGGGGATGCCTGCTTGTTGCACGCTGATTGAGCCGGCGCTCACAGCCGCCGCCTTGGCGAGTTTGCGCATCTCCGTGGCGATCGAACCGACGATGGAAACCGGGGCGACGCCTTGTTCCACCACGGAGCGCATCATCACGATGGACCGCGGGGCGTCGCCGCTGATGGCAACATCGGCGATCTCGTAGCCTTTGGCCTGCGGATTTGCCGTCATGTATTGCCTGACGCGTTCGAGCATGATGGGATCGTCATCGAAATCCGCACACAGCTGCTCGCACATCGCATAGAGTTCGCCGGGGTTCTCGCCCATCACGCCCACCAAGAGCTGCGCGGCGCGCCCATCGATGTGCCGGCCGAGGGATTCGAAGCGCTGACGCACGAAGTTGACCTTCGCCTGCGGTTTGTCGAGTTTGGGGACCTCATCCCGCCACGCACCCGCCTTGACGAGCGCGTCCACGATGCCTTTGCCTTTCTGCCCGCCGTCATGCCGGCAGATGATGATGGCGTCGGCCTGCTGTGGGTTCGCCATCATGCGTTTCGTGATGTCCACAAGGCTTTGCGCGACAACAGGATCGGCTTCCTGCAGGTTGTCGATGACGACGATGCTGCGCGGCGCGAGCAGACTCGGGCTTACCGCCTGAACCAGATCGGCGTTGGTGGCGGTTCGCGCATCAAGATCCGTCTGCTCGGCGTCAGGCATCGCTTCGCGAGCGGCATGGCGAATGTCACGCACTGCTTGGGAAGCCAGGAATTCGTTGCCGCCGAAGACAATATTGACCTGCGAAATCTGCATACTTGCTAATCTACACGCCTCCATGCCGACCCTCCCATGGTTCGTCCCATCGCGCATCCAGTACCTCGCGGCGCGTGTCACGCCACCATTGCCGCATGGCGTGGCGCATCATCATGATCGGCCCCACCGGCGTGCCCTCCTCGCTGCCCGTGCGATGGATGCGCCTCATGCGCACCATCCGCCGCGCAATAAGCGTCAACGCCACGGTGATCACTTCGCATGCCGCCGCAAGGAAGCCTCCTGCCACGCCGTCCGGCCATGCGAGCACACCACTCGCCCCTCCCATCCATGCGGCGCTGCGCTCCATGAGCGCCGTTCCGCCGGACGCCAGCCATGCCAACGCGAACCCAACGGACGGCGCGCACCAGCTGACCGCGAACGACGCCAGACCGCATATGGTGGCCGCGCTCACACACGGCGCCACAATCGCATTCGCGGCAACCGACCACAACGGCACACCCGTCCCCATCATCACCTGCACCGGCAGAGACAATGTCTGGGCTGCGATCGTGACGGCGCACGCCTGTGCCAGCGCGCGCGGCATCACACACCTGGCGGCTCGCGTAAGCATGGGGGTGAACGCCACGATTCCCGCCACAGCCGTCACCGACAGCGCAAACCCATAGCTCACCGCAAGCCCGGGGCATGCCACGACGGCAATCAACACGGTCCAGCTCAAGGCGCTCCACGCTTGGGTCCTTCTGCCCAACGCCAGGCATGCGGCGCCCATGCATCCCATCGCCGCCGCACGAGTCACGGAATCCGAGGGATACAGCACCGCGGCAAGCCCTGCATAAGCCACAACAGTGACGAACGCCGTAACGCGCCGGGACGCCAACCATCGGCGCGATACCGCCGACACCATCGCCGCCACCAGCGCAAAATGCCCACCGGAAACCGCCATCAGGTGCATGATGCCGGCATTGCAAAACCGATCGGTCAGTCCTGCGGCATACACGGCGTCCACCGCGTTCTGCCCCGCGAGGGCGTTCACCGCACTGCGCTGCCCCATGACGCCCAGGGTGAGGCCCGGCACCAACACGCGGCCTTGGTCAGACAACCGCCCTGCAACGCGCAGGAACGCGTCCTGCATCCGCGCAATCATGCGCCCAAGGGCATCCGGGGCGCGAATCATCGCCCATGCATCATCATCCTGCGCGACTTCCATCCACGCGGCATCATTCCCCCATTGAGGCGGCGTGACTTTCCCCACCGCCACGTAACGCGCACCAGACTGCGCCAGGCATCCACGAGAATCCGCCCACAGCGTCACATGCGCCATGCTGCCTTCGCTCACTTCCGACGATGTCACGCCCAGAGCCGTCGCCATCACACTGCAGGTGAATCCCCGTCGCACAGATGCCTGTGCCGGCGCCGTCACCCGCACCACGAGCCTCACACCATCCACACCTGCCGGAGCACCCTCAGCGGCAACGCGCGCCACCGCATCATGGGACGCGACCATCCGCACAGCCGTGGCACTCACCAACGCGCACAGCATGGCAACGCCGCACACCGCAACAAGACAACGCATGGCGCGCCGAACCGCCCTGCTCTCTCCTGCCCATGCCCGGGCATGCGTCTGGATTCCATGTGTCTGGGCTCCATATGTCTGGATTCCATCCGTCTGAACACCGTGCGACACCGAACCATGCGACACAGAACGCAAACCGTAGCCGTTCGCCATCGCCGCCACGCACAAGCACACGACCGCCGCTACGCAACATGCACCGCCTGTCAACGCCCCTTTCACCACTGAGCCCAGCGCATCGCCGAACGCCACACCGGATGTCCCTCCCACTGATTCCATGCACGATTGACAGACAGCGGAAGCCGACCACGCCACCATCGCCGGCACGACCATGCGGCAATCCTTCGCCCCGCTTTCCGCAAACCGATATCCCAGCGGCTCTCTCCGACCGGCGCGTCGAAAAGCGTGCACCGCGGTCATCTGCGGGACCGCAGCATCCTCCTGTTCCAGAGCAGCCACACCATCCGCCGGCCATGAGGCGACAATCCTCCATGCACCACCCGCCCGCCTCATACCGTCACCTTTCCACGAAGTTTCTGCACGGTCTTGGCACCGATGCCGTCGATGTTCAGCAGTTCGTCCACGCTGGCAAACGGACCATGGGCGTCGCGGTATTCGATGATTTTCCGCGCGGTAGCAGGTCCGATTCCCTTCACGGTCTGCAGCTGTTCGCTTGTGGCGGTGTTGATGTTGACGAGTCCCCCTCCCGCAGATGAGCCATCAATCGATGCCCCGGAATCGGGCGGCTGCGTTTGTTGCGCCGATGGTTCCGTGGATGAATTAATGGATGAATCAACGGATGGCTGCCCAGATGATTGCCCAGGTGATTGCCCAGATGGCTGCGCCGACGGTTGCATGGACGGATGCTCAATGCCTGACTGTGCGGACGACGATTGCGTCGCCGCACCGGAATGTGCCGTTCCCCCGTTTCCCGCATCCGCATGCGTTGACGACCGGGAGTATGAGGATTCCTCCCCTTGTGCGAACTGTGCCAGAGCAGTCCCCTGCTTGATGAGCAACACCAGGCAAGCGCACAATGCGACGGTGAGCACAAGGACAATGACCGCGCACGCTCCCGGCGTGAGAATGAACCGTGGCGCCTCCCGTTTGCACTCAGTCGAAATGTCGTGATCGGCATTCCGCGCACCGTACGCCCTTCCCGCGTCGTCCATGTTCTCTGTGTCGCCGACGCCCTCTGCAGCAGTTCCCGCCTTCAGACCCGCGAAGAGCGACCCTTGTAAATCCTGCGGAAGGACGCCGCCCAATGATTGCAAAGGATGCATGGGCTCGGCGCCACCATTCGCGCCACCTGTGTCCACGGTGTCATCGTCATCCATCCAATCCACGATGAGGCCATCAGCCGACGCTACCTGTGCTGTCAGCGCCGGCCGGGCTGTCAGCGCCGGCCGGGCTGTCAGCGCTGTCCTAGCAATCCCCGAGTTACTCATACTCATGCGCCCATCGAAGCACACTCTCGTGCTCGACCGACGCCTTTGAGACCAATGTGGACCGTTTGCACTCCTACAAATGAAGCCTGTGGATAACCTCAGCATTCACAGGGTTTCCCATAGATTCGTTCAGCAGACGTCCAATCCTTGGAACGAACGTTAAATCCGCCAAGCCTTATCGGCGCCAGTTTTCCACCAGCATCAGTTTCCCCACCGGCCCAGCCTCCCATCCACCTGCCTCGTCCACCCCTTAAACGCAACGGTCCCCATTCGTCCTGGCATATGCCACAGACGAACGGGGACCGTTCCAAAGCGCTGGCGCCGATTAGCACCGGCACCATTTATCGCCAGTGCCAATCAGCGCCAATCGGCTTCACAAGCCAAATCAGCCGATCACAGCACGATCGACACGATCTTCGGAGCCTTGACGATGACCTTGCGCGGCTCCTTACCGCCCAGCAGCTCCACGATCTTGGGGTGTGCAAGCGCCTGTGCCTGCAGGTCCTCACCGGAAATGTCCGGCGAAACCTCCAGCTTGGCGCGCACCTTGCCCTTGATCTGCACGACGGCGGTCACGCTGTCGGCGCCCACGAAACGCTTGTCGGCGACCGGCCACGGCGCATGTGCCAGCGATTCCTCGTGGCCCAGGCGCTGCCACAGTTCCTCGCACACGTGCGGGGCGATCGGCGAAAGCATGAGCACGAGCGGCTCCACGGCCTTGCGCGGCACTGCCTTAAGGGACGTCAGGTGGTTGTTGAGCACGATGAGCTTGGCGATGGCGGTGTTGGGACGCATGTTCTCCATCTCCACCGTCACGTCAGCGATCGTGTTGTTGAGCAGCTTGGCGGTCTTGGCATCGAGCTCGTCGTCAGTCACCGTGACGGTGCCGGAGTTCTCGTCTACCACATTGCGCCACAGGCGGGCGAGGAAACGCTGGGCGCCCACGACGTTGCGCGTGTTCCACGGGCGGGACTCGTCGAGCGGACCCATGCTCATCTCGTAGACGCGGAACGTGTCGGCACCATACGTGTCATACATGTAGTCAGGCGTCACGATGTTCTTGAGGCTCTTGCCCATCTTGCCGAACTCGCGGTTCACCTGCTCGCCGTCATACCAGAACGTGCCGTCGGCGTGTTCCTCCACCTCTGCGGCGGGCACGTACTGACCGCGAGCATCCGTGTAGGCATAGGCCTGGATGTAACCCTGGTTGAACAGCTTGTGGAAGGGTTCGGGGGAATCGACGAAGCCCAGGTCGAAGAGCACCTTGTGCCAGAAGCGGGCATACAGCAGGTGCAGCACCGCGTGCTCCACGCCGCCCACATACAGGTCCACGCCACCGGACTTGCCGGCTGTGGCGTTGTGGTCAGGTCCGAGCCAGTACTGGAATTCCTCGGGATCGACGGCATACTGTGCGTTCTTCGGGTCGATGTAGCGCATGTAGTACCAGCAGGAACCAGCCCAGTTCGGCATCGTGTTCGTCTCACGATGGTACTTCTTGGGGCCGTCGCCCAAGTCGAGGGTCACGTTGACCCATTCGGGGTTGCGGCTCAGCGGAGCCTCCGGATTGCTCTCGGCGTCCATCGGGTCGAAGGTGCGCGGCTTGTAGTCGGGCACGTCAGGCAGGTTGATGGGCAGCTGGTCATCCGGCACCAGGTGAGGCACCTCGTTCTCGTCGTACACAATCGGGAACGGCTCGCCCCAGTAACGCTGGCGGGAGAAGAGCCAATCGCGCAGACGGTACGACACGGTGCCCTTGCCCACGCCATGGGCCTCGAGCCATGCAATCGTGCGGTCCTTGCCCTCGTCGACGGTCAGGCCGTTGATGTCGAGCGTGTCGCCGCCCACATGTGTGGCTTCGACGCGGGAGTTGATGATCGTGCCGTCGTGGGAGACGTATGCCGCCTTGCCTTCGTAATCGGCGAGGGTCTCGCCGGATTCCTTCGTGGGGGCCACCGTGTAGATGACAGGCAGGCCGAACTTCGCTGCGAAAGCGTAATCGCGGTCATCGCCGCCAGGCACAGCCATGATGGCGCCGGTGCCGTAATCCATGAGCACGTAATCCGCCGCGAAAATCGGCAGCTTGGCGCCGGTGATCGGGTTGATCGCATACAGGCCAGTGAACACGCCGGTCTTGTCGCCTTCCTCAGCGACACGATCCTTGGCGGTCTTGGCTTCGGCCTGCAGCCTGTAGGCGTGCACCGCCTCCTTGGGGGTGGCGTATCCGCCCTTCCAGGAATCCGGCACGCCATCCTCCCACTGGTCGGGGGCGTCAGCGAGCAGCGGATGCTCCGGGGAGACGACGGCGAACGTCGTGCCGAACAGCGTGTCAGGACGGGTGGTGTAGACCTCCATGTCGCGCTCGCCTGCCGCGGTGGGCACTGCGAAATGCACGGAAGCGCCATGGGACTCGCCGATCCAGTTGCGCTGCATGAGGCGCACCTTCTCAGGCCAGTCGATCATGTCAAGGTCTTCGATGAGGCGATGACCGTAAGCGGTGATGCGCATGGACCACTGGCGCAGCTCACGCTGGAACACCGGGTAGTTGCCACGCTCGGAACGACCGTCTGCGGTGACTTCCTCATTGGCGAGCACAGTGCCCAGACCCGGGCACCAGTTGACAGGCGACTTGGAGATGTAAGCGAGGCGGAAGTCGTTGAGCACGTCGGCCTGCTGTGCTTCGGTGAGGGAATCCCAGGATGCGCAGTCGAAGCCGGGGATGGCGCGCTTGCCGGAACGGAGCTGCTCGACGAGTTCGCTGATGGGGCGTGCGGAACCCTTGCCGCCATCCTTGCGCACAAATTCGGGGTCGTACCACGAATCGTAGATGCGCGAGAAGATCCACTGCGTCCAGCGCACGTAGTTCATGTCGGTGGTGGCGAAGCTGCGGCGTTCGTCAAGGCTCAGGCCGAGGCGGTGAAGCTGACGGTGCATGTTGGCGATGTTCTGCTCGGTGGTGATGCGCGGATGCTGGCCGGTCTGCACGGCGTACTGCTCCGCGGGGAGGCCGAAGGCATCATAGCCCAGTGCGTGCAGCACGTTCTCGCCCTTCATGCGATGGTAGCGGCTGACGACGTCCGTGGCGATGTAGCCCAGCGGATGGCCCACGTGCAGGCCCTTGCCGGAGGGATACGGGAACATGTCGATGACGAAGTACGGCGAGCGCCCCTCAGCGTTGCGGCCCTTGCCATCCGTCAGGCCACCCTTGACGTTGGCTGCCCAGAAGGTGCCTTCCTTGTCCCACTTGTTCTGCCACTTTTCTTCGATCTTCTGGGCCAGCGCCGCGTTATAGCGGTACTCGGGCTCGCGGTCTTCGGAAACACCGGACTCGGCCATTGTTCTCCTCACGTGACGTGGCGCTCCTGCGCCGAATTATGAAAACCGCGTCGTCCGAACCCGCACAATCCCATGCGACGCATTGGCAGGTTGAGACGGCACGCACTGATTAAAAATTATCGTGAATCATGTGGACACGAGCCGCTTCGAACCGTTCACCATGCGAACCGCGCGGCGGCGGGATCGGTAGCGGCCATCATCGGCAGATGCCACACCTGCCGGCGGAAGCGGCGTGAGAGGGGCGCACGCGGCGGTCAGGATTTCGCAATCGCGGAGTTGAGCGCGAAGCCTTCGAGGTTGATGTTCGCCTTCACGCTGGCGTCCCAGCTGCCATCATCCACCATGCGTTGCAGCGCGTCATCCACGTTGTCCCGCAGCTTTGCATCACCAGCGGGAAGCGCGATGCCATATCCCACTGTCGTCAAAGGCGTGTTGAGAAGATGCATCGTTCCCGAACCACTGTTTTCCACGATGCCGGCAAGCACCAGGTCGTCGCCTTCCACGGCGTCCGTGGTGCCTGACAGCAACGCGGTGACGCATTCGGAATAGCTGGATGTGGTGATGGTGGTCGCCCCGGCCTTCTTTATGGCCTCCGCCACGCCGGGAGCCACGGAGCCGTCCACCGTGCAGATGGACTTGCCTTTCAGGTCGGAAAGCTCCGTAATCGTATCGGAATCGGACGTGCGGACCATCAGGTCTTGCGCGGAATTGACGTATGGCTGGGAGAATTCGACATCATCGGTCGTGCCGTCCAGGTCCGCGTGCACGCCCACGATCATGTTGACGTCGCCCTTTTTCAGCAGTTCGTCGCGATCGGCGTTGCTTGCCTCACGCCAGCTGATTTGGTTCTTGGCATATCCCAGCCGGTGTGCCACATACTGCGCCACGTCCACGTCCAGACCGGTGAGGTTGCCCGACAGCTCCATCGCGACCCCCGGCCTGTCATAGGCAATCCCGATGGTGATGATGGGTCCCGTGACTTCGCTGGCGTTCATGGATTCGGCGCAACCGGCAAGCGGCGCGACCGCCGCAACGACGAACGCCAGGAGCGCCGCCGTGCGCTGCCGGCGCGAAGTCTTGCTGTGCAACACGTGGAGAATCGACATACGTCTCATATTACCGACACCCCTGGGGCGCAATCGATGGGGATTATGCCACGCGTGAATAATCCGGATGGCAGATTGCTGTGGGTGGGACGATCGCGATGATGCGATGACGCAGCGCAGCCAGTGCAGCAGTGCAGACAGTGCTGCACCTGCTGCGCCCACTCATGCGAACCGACGTCTCACTTGAACATCTTCGTGCGCGTGAGCACCCATGCCACAATGGCGGCCAGCGCAATCGAAAGGATGACAACAACCGCAAAGCCCCACGGATCGCCTGTCAAAGGCATGCCGAGCATGCCGCCGTCCTGGAAGTTCATGCCGAACATCGAGAAGATGAGCGTGGGCACGGAAATGACGATGGAGATGATCGTGAACACTCGCATCACGTTGTTGAGGTTGTTCGACACAATGGACCCGAATGTCTCCGTCATGCTGGCAAGAACGCCGCTGTAAATGTTGGCCATCTCGATAGCCTGCTTGTTTTCGGTGATGACGTCGTCAAGCAGGTCGGCGTCATCCGGATACTGCCGGATGCGGTCGAGGCTCGTCATCTTCTCGAGCACGATTTCGTTCGATTTAAGGGATGTGGCGAAGTAGACCAAGGTCTTGCTCAGTTCCATGAGCTGGATGATTTCTTCGTTGCGCATGGAATCGCGCAAGCGGAATTCCAGCTTGTCACTTTCTCGGTCGATGATGCGCAGGTAACGCAGGTACATCGTGGCGTTGCGATACAGGATCTGAAGGATGAACCGGGATTTCATGAAGGTGTTGAACCCACGGATTGTGCCTTCCATGAACGGATGCAGCAGCGGAGTGTCCTTCATGCACACGGTGACGATGTAATCCTCGGTGACGATGACCGACAACGGGATCGTCTCATACCAATCGCGGCCACCTCGTTCCTCGACGGTGGGGATGTCCACGATGATCATCGTGTAGCCTTCCTCGACATCCACTCGCGAGCGCTCCTCGTCATCCAATGGTGCGCGCAAATCGGCGAGGTCGATGTCGCATGCGGTGGCGACGGAGGTGAGCTCCACATCGGTGGGGTCGGTCAGGCACAGCCAGGAGCCTTGCTCGGGTTTCTCAATCGGCTTCGTATGTGAGTTCACCGTGCTGAATATTCTCAACATTCCGATCACCTGCCCCTCGTGAGCCGTCTTCCTGCCTTCATGACCCCGACCAAGGGATCAACCTATAGAAGAATACTCCGACCCTGGGGCGTGGGAACGCCACTAAGTGAATTTTGCACGAATAATCCTGTCGCCAGTCCCAAGGATTGCCTAGAGCCGCCATCAGGATTGCATTGAGAATCGAGCATCGCATGTGAGCGTCGCGCGTGGATGGAAGCGGTCTGGCTACAGGGATGTGCGCCCCGTCTACCGTGCGCGACACGCCGAGTTTTGCGTGAGCAAAAACGCTATGTATAGTAGTCGAGGTTCGCAAGAACGGGGCTATAGCGCAGCTGGTAGCGCACCTCCATGGCATGGAGGGGGTCAGGGGTTCGAATCCCCTTAGCTCCACAAATCAAGGGTCGCAGCTCATTGGCTGCGACCCTTTTGTTGTTGTTTGCGTTGTGGTTAACCGGCTTTGTGACTATGCACCGGTTGCGTCACTCCGTCGGCACATCACCGGACTGGGTGTGGTCGAAGACCGGCTTGTTAGAGGCGTCGAAGGTATAGACGCCAATGTTCGCCGAGCTCGGGTCGTTGTTCGTGTTGAATGCCCCGATGCCAGTCTGCCCTTGGTACTGGATCTCCTTGCCATCCTTGAGCAGCGCAACGCACGCCTTGTAGGAATCGCACTTCTCGCCGTTGGTGGAGCCGGAGACCGCCGCCATGTTCGCCTGAATCGTCTTGCCGTCAGCGCTGCCACCCTTCTGCGCGGCGAGGGCGGCGAGGATGATGCCGTCATATGTTTCGGCACCATACGTCGTGACGTTCTTCAGATCGACGCCGGTGGACTCCAGACGCTTGACGAAATCCTCGGACGGGTTCACGCCAGGGATCGTGCCCTTCGAGCCTTCCAGCACGCCCGCGTCCACGTCATCGGAATAGTCCTGCGTGTTGCCATCGACGAAATACAGCTTCTTCGTATTGACGCCTGCGGAAACAAGAGCCTTGAGCAGCGGCACAGTCTGGTCGAAGGCGATGACGAGCGTCGCGTCCGGGTTGGATGCCTTGATGGCGGTGGCGATGGACGAGAAGTTCGTCTCGGTCGGGTCGAACGTGTCGGTCTCGCCATAGACGACGCTCACGCCTGCCGCAGTGGCGGTCTTGACGATGGTGTCACGCAGGCCGGTGCCGTACTCGTCGTTGAACGTCGCGATGGCGAGCTTCTGCACGCCGTCCTGTGCGATGAGGTTGCCCATGACCGCGCCCTGCACCGAATCCGGCGCGACCGTGCGGAAGAAGTAATCGGAAACGCCGGACAGGCTCGTGGACGTGGCGCCCATCGACAACATCGGGACGTTCTGCGCGGTGATCGTCTTGTACGTGTTCTTGACCACGGAGCTGGACGCCGGGCCGATGATGAATGACGGGTTCTTGCTGAGCACGGACTGGGCGGCGGATGTGTTTTGGTCGGCGTGGTCAGCGTCGGAGGTGTCCGCGTCCACGGTGGTGATTGAGTTGCCCAGCACGCCGCCTGCGTCATTGATGTCCTGCACCGCCAGCTTCTCCGCGGCGAGTTCGGGCGGCGCCAGGCTCGCCAAGGATCCGGTCTCGGGCCATAGACCGCCCAGCACGAAATTCGAAGTCGTGGCGGCGGAGCTCGAGCCCGAACCGCTGGAACTGGACGACCCACATCCGGCGAGCGCCAGGACCGCTGCGGTCGAGGCGGCGATGACGGTCATGGCTGCCTTCCTCACGCGATGGGACGCGTTGCTGCGCAAATTGCGGTGGGTAATGCCATTGATGCGTGTACGACTGATTGTCTTCATTGCGATCACCATTCCTTCTCATGGGTGGCAGAGCGCCACATCGGAAACGATCCCGGGCAGGCATTCGAACCATGTGTTCGGGAATCATTGATTCGCAATATATGCGGCTGCCTCGCAGGCTTTGTATGGCGCAGATTAACTGAACGTGACATGTGAAAAAATCAGGAAACACATGGCCCTTTGCTGAAAAATTGCATGATGAAGCCGCCGGAGAGCGATGCCCGCCGGCGGCATATCAGAAGACCGTTAGCGGCCTTCCTCGCTCACCTTCTCTTCCAAGTTGCCCAGATACAAGGCAATGACCTTGGGGTCGGTCATGAGATCGCGGCCCTTGCCGGAGTAGGCGTTGCGGCCTTGGTCGAGCACATAACCGCGGTCGCAGATCTGCAGGCAGCGCCGTGCGTTCTGCTCGACTATGACCACGGATACACCCGCTTTGTTGATCTTGCGCACCCTGATGAATGTCTCGTCCTGAAGCATCGGAGACAGGCCTGCGGACGGCTCATCAAGCAGCAGGACGGACGGCATCATCATGAGGGCGCGCGCCATCGCCACCATCTGGCGTTCGCCGCCTGACAGCTGACCGGCGAGCTGGCCGCGGCGCTGGCCGAGTTTGGGAAAGATCGAGCACACGTAGTCGAAGCGCTCATTGAACAGTTTCGGCGCTTGGAACGCGCCCATGCGCAGGTTCTCAGCGACGGTCAGGCTGGGAAAGACGTTTTCGGTCTGGGGCACGAAGCCCACGCCGCGTGCCACAAGCCGGTCGGCGCGCATGTTCGTGATGTCCTCCCCCTTGAGCATGAGCGTGCCCGAGTGGATGCGCACGAGGCCGAAAAGGGATTTGAGCAGCGTCGACTTGCCGGCGCCATTGGGACCGATGATGCCCACGATCTCGCCTTCGTGCAGCGTGAGTGATGCGCCGTTGAGGATATTCACGCCTGGTATGTAGCCGGCGACGAGGTTCTGCGCGTCGAGCAACGGCTCGCCTTCAGGCTCCCCCACGTGAATCTGCTCGCGGGCAAGGGGCGCGGGAGCCGCGGCCTCGCCTTCCGCCGTCCGGTCAGCGGCCGGGGCTTGCACGGCCGTGCCTTCCATGGTTGCGATGGCACTCATCGTGATGCCTCCTTTGCGTCGATTCCCGAGGTTTTTGCGATTTTTGCGGTTTCTGCGACTGCCGCAGTTCCCGAAGGTCCCTCAATTTCCGGAGTTCCAGCGGTTTCTGTGGTTTCTGCGGTTTCCCCAGGATCGTCGAGCACTGAATCGTCGCCCAGATCGATGTTCGCATGCGCCCCCAAGTAGGCATCGACGACCGCAGGGTCGTCCATCACCGTCTTGGGCTGGCCTTCGGCGACGATCGCGCCTTCCGCCATCACAGTGACCCAGTCGGCGATGTGGCGCACCATGTTCATGTCATGCTCGACGAACAGCACCGTGGTGCCTTCCTCGCGCAACGCGAGGATGTGATCGAGCAACGACTGCTTGAGGGCGGGGTTCACACCCGCCATCGGCTCGTCGAGCATGACGAGCTGTGGGTCGCTCATCAACGCCCTCGCCATCTCCAGCAGCTTGCGCTGGCCGCCGGAGAGGGAGCCGGCGTAATCATCCTTCTTCTTGATGAGCAGGAAGCGTTCGAGCAAGGCTTCGGCTTTCTCGACGTTCGCTTTCTCCTGCTTGCGCCACGTGGCGGGAAACAGTGCGCGGAACATGCCCTCGCCCGGCTGCACCGGGGCGCCGAGCAGCATGTTGTCGAGCACCGTGAGCCGACTCATCACCTTGGTGAGCTGGAACGTGCGCACCATTCCCATGCGCGCCGCCTTCTCGGGCTGCGCATGCGCCATGTCCTTGCCGTCGAACTGCCAGGAGCCGGTGTCCGGCGTATCGAAACCGGTCAACAGGTTGAAGAACGTCGTCTTGCCGGCGCCGTTGGGCCCGATCAAGGCGGTGATGCCGTGGCGTTCGATTTCGAAATGCGTCACGTCCACGGCGGTCATGCCGCCGAATCGACGGGTCACGTTGTCGGCAACGAGAATCGGGTCGGGCTTGTGCACGCCTGGCACGTTTTCCACGAATCTGAGATCCTCGGTCACTTTGTCGCGGTACGCGGTGGAGATGAGCTTCTCCCCTTCCGGGGCTTTCGTCGCCCATTGCGCCAGGTCGTGGAACGGCACGCCGGGTTCGATGCCGGCGGGCGCGACTGATGGATTCGTTGTGTTACGCATGGTGTTACGCATGGAAAGCCAACTCCTTTCGGTCTCCCAGCAGGCCTTGTGGTCTGAAAATGACCAGGCACATCAGCGCGATGCCGACGATGACCCAGCCGAGGGCTTCGATCTGATTGGAGGTGATGAACGTGGCGGGGATCGTGCCGCGCATGAGCTCCTTGACGAACGTCAGCAGCACCCACAGCAGACAGGACCCGAGGATCGGACCAAGGATCGTGGCGGCGCCGCCCAGCAGCAGGATCGTCCACGTATAGAACGTCACCGTGCGGCCCAGGGAATCCGGCTGCACGGACCGGGGCAGCACGAAGATGATGCCAGCGAGCGCGCCGAACACGCCGCCGAGGATGAGGGACTCCATCTTGTAGCGTGTCACCGGCTTGCCCAAGGAACGGATGGCGTTCTCATCCTCGCGGATGCCTTTGAGCATGCGGCCCCACGGGGAATGAAACCAGCGCCAGCACAGCAGCGCGGCGATCGCCACCAGCGCCCAGGCGACGATGCGCAGCCACCAAGAGTTCGCGATGTTGTTGCTATATGTCCACAGCAGCACTTTCGTCGTGCCGTCCGGCAGTGGCGAAAGCTCCTCGAACTTCTCGGTGAAGTTCTGCGGCGAAATGCCACCGGAGCCTCCGGTGACGTGCGTCATGGCGGTGGAGCGGCCGATGATGCGGATGATCTCGGCGGCGGCGAGCGTGACCATCGCCAGGTAGTCAGGCCCCAGCCGCAGGGTCGGGATTCCCAGCAGGAGCGCATAGATGACGGCGAGCAGCAATGCCGTGCACACCGAGGTGAACAGGTTGGCGCCCATCGACTGGGTGATGGCGAAGCCGTAGGCTCCCAAGAGCATGAAGCCCGCCTGCCCCATGTTCATCAGGCCGGTCATGCCGAAATGGATGTTGAGCCCGATGGCTGCGAGCGCGTATGCCGCCGTGGTCGGGGCGATGAACTCGCCGGCTGCGTTGGTGATTATTGTCAAGGTGTTCATGTCTCAGCCCACCCTTTGCTGCTTGCCGAAGATGCCCTGCGGGCGCACCAGCAGAACGATGATGAGAATTGCCAGCGCGCTGGCGTAACGCATGTCGTTGGGGATGACGAGCGAGCTCATGTCCGACACGATGCCGATGACGAGGGATCCGATCAGCGCACCGTTGGCGGTGCCCAAGCCGCCAAGCGTGACCGCGGCGAACATGAGCAGGATGAGCGTGGCGCCGGTGTTCCACGAGATTCCGTTGAGGTAAATTCCCAGCAGCACACCGGACAGCGCCGCCATCGCGCACGAGAGGATCCATACGATGCGCACGACCTGGTCCACGTTGATGCCGCTTGCCGCGGCGAGCGCCGGATTGTCGCACACCGCCCGCGTGGCGCGCCCGAAACGCGTCTTGTACAGGAACAGCGTGACGGCAATGATGACAGCGAGCGCGATGAGCGCGGAGACGATGGTCGGCGCGTTTGTGGTGACCGGCCCCAGTTGGAAGCTCGCCGGCACGGATTTGACGATGCCCACGATGTTGCCGCCGAAGAAGAACTGGAACGTGTATTGCAGCGCCATCGACAAGCCGATGGTGACGATCATCTGCTGCATGGTGCCCACGTGGCGGCGTCTCAGAGGGCTCCACACGATCTGGTTCTGGATGAGGCCGGTGAGCGCGCCGACCGCGATGGCGAAGACCGCTGAAACGATGAGCGGCATATGCATCAGCTGGGTGCCGACGTATGCCATGAGTCCGCCGAGCGTGACCTGCTCACCATGGGAGAACGACTGCAAACCGGTGGTGCCGTACACGAGGTTCATGCCCACCGACATAAGGCCGAGCATGAGGCCGAAGACGATGCCGGAATACAGCTGCTGCCAGATGCGCATGGCGGTGTTCGAACCGGACGGCTTGCCGGATGCCTGTACCGTCGAGCCTGAATCCGACGCGGTGCCGGAGGCGGCGCTTGCCGATCCGCTTGCGCTCGATGCGCCGGCGGCGGAATTCGCTTGGTCGAAGCGCACGACGGCGCGCTGTTTGCCAAAACTGGATTTTTTTATCGTGACTGTCGCGCTGCTTGCCGCGAGCCCATGCTGGCTGGCGACCGTCGCGTCGATGGTGACGGTGTAATCGCCATCATCGGCGACGGAAAACGCCCAGGTGCCGTCTGCCGCGGTCGTGGTCGTGCCGGTTTCTGCACCGGAAAGGGTGACGGTTGCGCCAGCAATCGGGGATTTGCCGGCATCCTGCAAGATGCCATTGACACACCCGTTGGAAGACGTTGGATTGCACGTTGCCACGGCCTGTGCAGCGGATGGGGCTGCCTGCGCCGTGGGGGCGCTGACAAGGGCGAATGCGAAGAACACGGAGAGAGCGGCACAGATCACGCAAGGCATTGCGATTGCCAATCGACAATGCCGTTTGGAAAACACTATGGCTGTCATTGGTTTCCTCTCTTCTTAACTTGTTGGTTCACAAGCTAAGCGAGAAAACCGCCATGAGGATTGCCTTCAGATATCCCGGATATTGCGCAATGTGATTTGTCGTAACCCCAACTATCGATTGCGAAACACAACGGAAACCCCATGGTGAAAAACCTCATGAGAGAACTTCATGAGGGGACCATGGAAAGCCATGAGAAGACTATGGGAACAGGCTGGGAATAATCCCGAAGAAAGCGATCCCTGCGGTCAGTCCCTGCGGTCAGTTCGTGCTGGTGCCCGTGGTGCTGCTGGCCGTGGCACTGCTGCTTGCCGGAGCGGATGCCGAGCTTGACGCGGATGCCGAAGGACTGGAGGATTGTGACGGCGAAGCCGATGTCGAAGCCTCCGGATTCTTCGTCTCCTCCTGTGTTGCGGACGACGAAGCCGTGACGGATGGCGACGCGGTGGCGGACTTGCTCGCCGTCTCGCTCGGCGACTGGTCCTGCGTCGGATAGGAGTCCACATCGTCGGTGGAATCCGTGTCGTCCTGGGAATCATCGATGGAGGTCTCGTCGTCAAGCGGCGTATTGCTCTGTTGCTCGTCTGTGCTCGGCGAATCCTGATATGGCGTCTGTATCTGCTGCTGCATATCCGCGGGCTTGGTGCCCAGGCCTTCGCCGCCGGTCACGGCACTGATGATGACGACGGTGATGACCACCGCGATGAGCGAGCATACAAGCGCCACGATGAACATGCGCGCCTTGGGGCTCAACTGCTTCCTGCCAGCTGTGCCACCCTTGCCGGACTTGGCGGAGTCTGCTCCCTGACCGCTGCTGATTTCACGGCGCAGCTGCATCGGGCTCGGCTTCGCGTCCAACGTCGCCTTGACGGCGGCGTCGCGCACGGCATCCGGCAAAATCTGGGTGGGTGCAGTCTCGGTGATGGATGTGAATCCAGCGAAATCCTCATCCTTGATGCCACTGCTATCGCCTGCGGACTGGTCTGCACCTGCTCCGGTTGTACCACTGGTCGCGTCGTCTGCCGCTGCCCCGCCAACCGACGACGCAACGGCGGCTGCTCCCAGTCCGTCCGCAAGATCGTCATCCTGCGCCAGGCGGTCCTGCATCTGTTTGCCATAGGGGTCTACGACAGCCACGGCGGCACGGGGCTTGCGCTGGGCCTTCCCATCGCCTTGACTGTCGTCGGATTCAGAATCTGTGGAATCACCGTCAGCGCCAGTGATCTTCTGCATGGTGTCGTGCGACGCTTTGAGCACGTCTTGGTAAATCTGCGTAGCGAGCGCCGTGACGATGGATGCCACGGCAGCGCCAATCACCGATCCGGCAATGCCAATCTTGTTCATGAACAGGAAGGATGTCACGGCTGCAAGCGCACCCGCGAGAATCTGTGACCACTTGATGTTGCCGAAGAAATTCTTCATGAGCCCTCCCAACCGTTTGCCAACCGAGGAACCGATACCAACATCCGATAGCGACGTCCGATGATATTGCCAAACCGGTTTCTTCGCCACCCGCTTCTGCACATACTCTACCGCAAAGGCTCAATACGTTAACGGCGTTACTTCATCGGCTGAATAGGTGGATGGCGGATGATGCTGACGGCGCTGATGACAGCACTGATGGCAGCGTCCGGCGCCGGTCACAGCACAGGTGGCACAGCTGCCGCCGTGTCATGCGCCGAATCCTCGCCGGAGCCATTCGCGGCGAACGGATCGTTCCAATCGACACCCGGCTCCACGCTGGGACCGCGATTGAATTCCGTCATGCGCCACAGCAGCGCGCCATCGAGCGTGCGCAACACACGGAAGCGCACCCAATGGCCGTTGTCAGGGCCACTGATTGAGGCATAGGTGGGGTCTACGACGTCCAGATGCATGAGCTTTTGGGCGGTTTGCGAAATCCATGCGCCGTGCGAAAACACGAACAGCTCATGGTCCTGTCCGGCACGGCTCGCCCAATCCTCCACGGCGAGCGCACCACGACGCCCCACCGACGCCTTCGCTTCGGCGCCATGGCGCATCTCACCATCCTGGAAGCGTTTCCACATGCCGAAGTCACGCGGATAATTCTGCTCGAGATCGGACCAGCGGCAGCCTTCCCATTCGCCGAAGCTGCGTTCCTTGACGCGCTCATCCACGGCCACCTGCACGCCTGCAAGCTGCGCGAAGCGCTCAGCCGTCTGGCAGGCACGCTCCAACGGGGAGCTCACGACGATGGGCGTGCGACCGCTGCCCTTCACATAACGCTCATACAGCGCTTGCGCAGTGCGGTCGGCCTGCCACAATCCGGTGTCGTTGAGTGGAATGTCCACTTGGCCTTGCAGCTTGCCGGCGGCATTGTATGCCGTGCGACCGTGGCGCACGAGCGTGACCGCGTAAACGGTCTGCCCATGGGAATCAGCGCCAGGCATATCAGGCCTCGTCGGAATCCGTGCCAGCCGTGGAGGAATCGGCGGAATCCTCACCGCTGTCCGCCTGTGACCCCTCCCCTTCTTCCAGCACGGACGCGCCTTCGGGCAGCTGCAGGTCGATGCACGGGCAATCCTTCCACAGCCTTTCGAGATTGTAGAAAGCGCGGGTCTGGGAATCCATCACATGCACCACGAAGTCGCCGTAGTCCAGCAACACCCATTCGCCTTCCTCAACGCCTTCGCGATGGCGAGGGTCGCGTTTCGTCTGCAGATACAGCTGCTTCTCGACTTCCTCGGCGATGGAAAGCACGTGGCGCGGCGTGGTGCCGGATGCAAGGAAGAAGATGTCGGTGATGGCAAGGGGTTCGGAAACGTCGAACGCCACCATGTCCTCTGCCTTCTGGCTGTCCGCCGCCGCTGCCGCGATGCGCACCGCATCGATGGAATCCTGAACTGCTGCCATGTGTTGTGTCCTCTCTGTTGTTTTCCGGTTTCTAGTGTTCTCTAGGATTTCTTGAAGTCCCTAAGGTCTTGGGACCCCGAGGAACTTTCGTTTGTGACGTTCCGTTTGTTGCTGACGCAATGGACCGGGTTGGCCTGGCCTTCGTTTGCCGCAGGGCGAAACCACCCCGATCCGTGCCGGCATCCGTCTCAGCGTGCGTCGTCCTGCGCGTCACGCTCCCACTTGGGCTTCCAACCGGGCACCACATGCTGCGTGTTTTCCGAGTAGACCATCGCGTCAGACTCCACGTCATGGCGCACGACGGAACCGGAGCCGGTCGTCACATTGTCGCCCACGGTCACCGGAGCCACGAACATGTTGCCTGCACCCACGTGCACATTCGAGCCAATCTCCGTATGGTTCTTATGCACGCCGTCGTAATTCGCCGTGATCGTGCCACCGCCCACGTTCGTGTGCGTGCCGATGTGAGTGTCGCCGATGTAGCTCAAGTGTGGTACCTTGGAGCCTTCGTCGATGTGGGCTTTCTTCATTTCAACGAATGCGCCAGCCTTCGTGTCCGCGGCCAGGTCGTTGCCCGGACGCAGATAGGTCCACGGCCCGATGTTGGCGCGTTCACCGATATGCGTGCCCTGCACGCGGCTGCGTTCCACGTGGGCGCCGGCGTCGATTGTCGCATCGATGAGCGTCGTGTAGGGGCCGACCACGGCGCCTTCACCGATCGTGGTGGTGCCTTGCAGGAAGCTGCCGGGCAGAATCTGGGCATCGCGGGCGATGGTCACATCATCCTCAATCCACGTGGTCTCGGGGTCAAGGATCGTGACGCCTTCGCGCATCCAGTTCTCGCACACGCGCACATTGTGGGCCTTCGCCAGACGGGCGAGCTGCACGCGGTCGTTCACGCCTTCCACTGCGAGGCTATCGGGGGCCTGCCATGCACCCACCTTGCCGAATTCACGCGCCTTCTCAAGGGCATCCGTCAGATAGAACTCGCCTTGCGCATTGTCGCTGTCCAAGTCGGCGATGGCACGCTCAAGCACCCGGGAATCGAACACATACACGGAGGTGTTCACTTCATCGACGGCCTGCTCGGCGGCATTGGCGTCCTTCTGTTCGACGATGCGCAACACCTGTCCGTTTTCGTCGCGGATCACACGGCCATAGCCGAAGGGTTCGGCGAGTTTCGTGGTGAGCACGGTGGCAGCATTGTGCTGCTGGGCATGGTACGCGGCAAGTCCGCGCAACGTCGCGGCGTCCAGCAACGGCATGTCAGACGCCGCGATAAGCACGCTTCCCTCGAAACGCCCCTGCGCGCGCAACTGCTGCACCGCGCATTGCACGGCGCGACCGGTGCCGGGCTTGTCATCCTGGTTGATGACGACCACGGATTCGTCATAGTCGCGCGCCGCCGCGGCGACACGATCCGCCTGGTAGTGCACGACGACGGCGGTCGTGGCGGGTTCCAAGGCATCGACGGATGCCATGACACGCTGGAGGAACGTCTTTCCCGCGAAATCGTGAAGCACCTTAGGCGTGGAGGATTTCATGCGCGTGCCTTCGCCGGCGGCAAGGATGATGGCGACATCAAGGCGGGACGCCACCGAGGATGTTGATTCTTGAGATTGCGCTTGTGAGATTTCGCTCATCGTTTCGGTTCTTCCCCGAATCCGCGAGGATTCGAATATGACATTGTCTGCAGCGGCCCATCGTCGGTATCACGTTGTCTGATGCGACCGGGTCTGAGCACAAAAGCGGCCCGTGCGACCGGCTCCGGCGATAGCCGGAATCGACCGCGCGGGCCGCGGCAATTCCTCCAGCCGACTCGCATCACTCACGCTCGCCCTACCCTGTGATCACGGCGGACCGCAAGGCTGGGATTCAGCGGACTGATTGAGTCAGGTCGGACGGATTGAAGTCGTTCTCTGCTAGAAATTGTAACAGCGGGAGCCGGACATGGCAGCCTGTGTCATATCCGTGTGCGAATCGGCCACCTTCCCCAATCTCGTCCAGACAATAAGCGTCACCAGCCAACTTCGGCAAGCCGCCAGATATGAGTACGGGTCTCGCAATTGACTCGCGAGACCCGTTTCGAAGTTCCCCCACCTGGACTCGAACCAAGACAAAGGGTTCCAAAGACCCGTGTGCTGCCATTACACCATGGGGGAAGAGCGCTCGGTAAATCTCCGAGCACACAATTTTTATATTGTACACCATCCCGTGCCCTACCGCATACCACACAGGGCAGGCCACGGGATGGCACGTTCACCGTAAAGAACGCACCGCCATCAGACGGAGAAGAAACATCAGGCGAAGAGGAAACCCTGGCCGTGATGCGTCGGATAGGTGTCGAACAGTTCCGCGACAGAACCGTCGTTGAACACCGCCTGGATGGCGCTTGCCAACAACGGAGCGATGGACAGAACGGTGAGGCCGTCCCAACGCTTCTCCTGCGGAATCGGCACGGTGTCGGTGACGACGACCTCGCGGGCGCCGCAATTCTTGAGGCGCTCGACGGCCGGGCCGGAGAACACGCCGTGCGTGGCGACAACGGTGATGGACTTGGCGCCAGCTGCGCGCAGCACCTTGCATGCCTCGGCGATCGTGCCGCCGGTATCGATGAGGTCATCAACCAGCACGCAGTCCTTGCCTTCCACCTCGCCGACGACGCGGTTGGCGACCGCCTTGTTCGGGCGGGTGATGTCGCGCGTCTTGTGCACGAATGCGAGCGGGCCGCCACCCAGGCGCTGCGCCCACTGCTCGGCGACGCGAATACGACCGGCATCCGGGGAGACAACCGCGACATTCGACAGGTCGAGGCGATCGCGCACATAGTCAACGAGCACCGGCATGGCGATGAGATGGTCGACCGGACCATCGAAGAAGCCCTGGGACTGCGCGGCGTGCAGGTCGACGGACATGATGCGGTCCGCGCCAGCGGCCTTGAGAAGGTCGAACATGAGGCGGCAGGAGATTGGCTCGCGGCCGCGGTGCTTCTTGTCCTGGCGGGAGTATCCCAGCAGAGGGCACACGGCGGTGATGGAGCGGGCGGACGCACGCTTGGCGGCGTCAATCATGATGAGCTGCTCCATGATGAACTTGTTGATCGTCTCACCTGCATGGGTCTGCAGCACGAACACGTCCGCGCCTCGCACCGACTCCGTGTAACGCACATACATCTCGCCATTGGCGAAATCGTATTCCGTGGTCTCCAGTACGTCGATTCCCAATTGTTTCGCCACATCGGCGGCAAGCTTCGGATGGCACCTGCCGGTTACGAGTATGAGGTTTTTATCAGGTTTTCCTGCGAGGACTGCGCTCACCGTATCTCCAAACTTGTAGATTGAAGCTGACCTAATTCATAGTAGCGAGCCTCGCTGACAGCACACCGACACCCGCCAATACCGCCGTTCACACGGCCACGATCTCCCGGGATTCGTCGGTTCCGCGGGGGTGGTACAGACCATGCTTCGAGATGTATTGCACAACGCCGTCCGGCACGAGGTACCACACGGGTTCGCCCGCTTGGGCACGCCGCCGCACGTCGGTGGACGAAATGGCCAGTGCAGGGATCTCGATGACGTCCACGCTGCGCAGCGGCACACCCGCCTTGCGCAGGTTCACCTCATAACCGGGGCGCGAAACGCCGACGAAATGCGCGATGTCCCACATTTCGTCGGCATCCTTCCACCGCATGAGCTGGGGTATCACGTCGGCGCCGGTGATGAAGAACAGTTCGGCGTCCGGATACAACGCCCGGAAGTCACGCAGCGTGTCGATCGTGTAGGTGATGCCGGGGCGGTCGATGTCAGCACGGGAGACGACGAAGTTCGGGTTCGACGCCGTGGCGATGACGGTCATCAGATAGCGGTCCTCGGCGTTCGTCACGTCGCGGTCGAGCTTGAACACCGGCCTGCCGGTGGGCACGAAGATGACCTTGTCGAGGTCATAGACCCAGGCGACTTCCGACGCAGCGACCAGATGGCCGTTGTGGATGGGGTCGAAGGTGCCGCCCATGATGCCGATGCGCGGCACGTCATGGTAGTTGCCTCGCGCCGAACGGCGGCGCGCCAAGTGAATCTGAGCGCCTTTGCGCACGGGTGCCTCCATGCGGCTCAGCGCTCCGCTCCGCCCTTGGCGGGGTCTGCGTCATGCGACGGATCCTCGTGGCTGCGGATGTCGGAATCCGCATCGTCGTCCGCGGCGTCATCCGAAGCGACATGCGGATGCGCCTCTTTGTTCTCGGCCTCGATGCGGTCCATGTCTTCGTTCCACTCGTCTTCGACCACGCGTCGGATCTCGGCGAAGGTGGGCAGCAGGAACTCGGGCTGGTATGCCTTGCGAATGGCGGCGATGCAATCGGCTATCGACACGAGGCTGTCGGCCATGTCAGAGGTTTTGTCGTCGTGCTCCCACTTGCGAAATTGCGCGATGCGTTCCTCGCCCCAGTCGAACTGCTGGCTGATGTAGTCGTATTGCCGTTCCGGCGGGGTGACGACATCCGGCGCGTCCTCCTCCGGCCATCCGATGAGGATGGCGTCGGCGTATTCCAAGGCGGCGCGTTCGATGGCCGAGGGAATGCCGTCTTCGATGTGCACCAGGAACACGTAGCGCACCGTGCTCAACCGGGCCGACGACAGCCTCAGGGGCGCCTTGGGGTCGTCATCCATCATGTGGCGCATATCGCCGATCGTGTATGTCATTACTTTCTCACCTGTCCGTTGCCGTAGGCAATCCACTTCGTGGTCGTGAGCTCCTCAAGTCCCATCGGGCCGCGCGCGTGCAACTTCTGCGTGGAGATTCCCAGTTCTGCGCCCAGGCCGAACATGCCACCGTCCGTGAAGCGCGTCGAGGCATTGACCATGACGACCGCGGAATCCACGCGCGCCGTGAACTCTTCGATGGCGGCGTAATCCTCGGAGATGATGGCCTCCGTATGCCCGGTGGAATGCGCCGTGATGTGGCGTATCGCCTCGTCGAGGCTGCCGACGACCTTGATGCCGATCTGGTAATCCAAGTATTCCGTGTCCCAGTCCTCGTCGGTGGCAGGCACCACGTCGTCGCCCATGAGGCCGGCGTCGCCAAGAATGCGGCGGGTCTCGTCATCGGCATGCATGAGCACATGGTGTTCGCGCAATGCAGTGGCCGCGAGCGGCAGCTCCTCGGACGCCACGTCCTTGTGCACGAGCAGCTTCTCCGCCGCATTGCACACGCCCACGCGTTGCGTCTTGGCGTTGATGAGAATCGGGATGGTCTTACCGAGGTCCGCCGCCTTGTCGACGTAGATATGGCAGTTGCCCGAACCGGTTTCGATCGTGGGCACCTTGGAGTTCTCCACGACCGCCTTGATGAGGCCCGCGCCGCCACGGGGCACCAGCACGTCGATGGAACCGCGCGCCTGCATCATCGCGGTGGCGCCGGGACGGCCGATGTGGTCGACGCTTTGCACAAGCGCCGGGTCGAAGCCCTGTTCCGCAAGCGTCCTGCCAATCACGTCGAGGGTGGCTTCGTTCGTATGCAGCGCCGCATGGCCTCCACGCAGAATCACCGCATTGCCGGACTTGAGGCACAGAGCGGCAACGTCAATCGTGACGTTCGGACGCGCCTCGTAGATCATGCCCACGACGCCCATCGGCACGCGCACCTGCGTGAGCCGGATGCCATTGGGAAGGTTGTTGCCGCGCACGACGCGTCCCACCGGGTCCGGCAGCGCCGCGACATTGCGCACCCCCTGCGCCGTGGATTCCACACGCGCCTCATCGAAGCGAAGCCTGTCGAGCAACCCTTGCGACATGCCGGATTCCTGCGCCGCGGCATAATCCGCATCATTGGCCTCACGGATGGCAGTGGCATTGGCCACCAAGGCATCGGCGATGGCCAGCAACAGCGCGTTCTTCCTGTCCGTCGAGGCACGCGCAAGGTCATGCTGGGCGTCCTTCGCCTGGGCAGCCATGCGCCGCACGGTCACCAAGGCATCGGCCACGGCATTGCTATCATCCATATCGAACCTCCCGGATCCAAAATTTCGCATGTCGGCGCCCTGACGCCACGCATTCGCGCGACATCACACGACGTTGAAGAAAACACAGGAACGCAAGGCGGCACACGCCACGCACCCGCTACGTGTATCTACCACATCATGCCACCACCACCCAACCTCATGCGAATCCGGCAACGACGAACCGGCGTCGCGGCAGCGCTACCGCCAACAGGCATATACGACGGGTATATACATGGTCGCATATAAACTGAGATGCGTTGATTCTCCATTCCTCCGAGACAAGGATTCGTCGTGGAACTCTTTCACAGCACCCGAAGCACCGCAAGCCAGGTAACGAGCAAGCAAGCGATCCGCAAGGGAATCGCATCCGACGGAGGGCTGTTCGTCACTGATTCCCTCGGAGACAAGCCCGTGGACGTTGCTGCGCTCGCAGGCAAGTCCTACCAGCAGATTGCCCGCACCGTGCTTGCCTCGCTGCTGCCTGATTACACGGACGCCGAGCTTGCCGACTGCGTTGCCGGCGCTTACGGCGACCAGTGGGACGATGCCGCGATCACCCCGCTCAAGCCGCTGGGCGATGATTTCATCCTCGAACTGTTCCACGGCCCCACGAGCGCGTTCAAGGACGTTGCACTGCAAATCCTCCCCCGCTTCATGGCCAAGACCACGGCGGCCGCAACGGATCCGAATGCCGCGAACGAACGCATCATGATTCTCACCGCCACCTCCGGCGACACGGGCAAGGCGGCGCTGGCCGGTTTCGCAGACGTGCCGGGAACCGGCATCACCGTGTTCTACCCCGATGGCAAGGTTTCGGAGGTGCAGCACCTGCAGATGGCCACGCAGAAGGGCCAGAACGTGCAGGTGTGCGCGGTGCGCGGCAATTTCGATGACGCGCAGAGCGCCGTGAAGGCCATCTTCGGCGACGGCGAGCTCGCCTGGGATCTGGCGAACAACGCACACACGGTGCTGTCTTCGGCCAACTCCATCAACGTCGGCCGCCTCGTGCCGCAGGTCGTCTACTACTTCGCTGCATACGCCCAGCTGCTGGAACGCCAGGAGATCAATGCGGGCGACGAAGTGGAGTTCTGCGTGCCCACCGGCAACTTCGGCGACATCCTCGCCGGATACTACGCCAAGCGCCTGGGCCTTCCCGTCGCCAAGCTCATCGTCGCATCCGACAAAAACAACGTGCTCTACGACTTCCTCACCACCGGCACGTATGACCGCAACCGCCCGTTCTTCACGACGATTTCGCCAAGCATGGACATACTCATCAGCTCCAACCTCGAGCGCATGCTCTACTACTTCGCCGACGGCGACACGAAGCTCATCGCGTCTCTCATGGATTCCCTCGCCAACAACGGCCGCTATGACGTGCCGGCCGACCTGCTGGCAAAAATCCAGGCGGTCTTCGGCGCCGGCTGGGCGGATGAGGATCAGATCCGCGCATCCATCAAGGATTGCTGGGACAAGAACCACTATGTGATCGACCCGCACACGGCATGCGGTTACCACACGCTGGCCAACACCCCGCGCACGCCCGGCGTGCCGCGCGTGCTGCTGAGCACCGCAAGCCCCTACAAGTTCCCGCGCGCTGTGCTTGAGGCGCTGGGCGAGCCGGCTCCCGCCAGCGATTTCGCCTGCATGGATGCCCTCGCCACGCTTTCCGGCACTCCGGCCCCCGAAGCTCTGCGCGGCTTGGAAAAGGCGCAGGTGCGCTTCACCGATGTGATTGACGTGCCCGACATGACCAATTACGTGCGCACCACCGCCACCCGCTTGGCTCAGTAGCGAAAGCCAAGGCAGAAGCGCACTAGATGCACGGCAGGGCTGGTAGGGCCAATTAATATCTGTTGACCCTACCAGCCCTGCAATCTGTTTTGCTCAACTAATGTGCGCAACTAATTGTCCCCGGTGCCGTGACTGACACCGGGGACAATTTCATACTTCTGCACCTCTGCGGCTCCACACCTCTGCGGCTCCACACCTCTGCGTCATGGCACAGGGCGCGGCTACAGAAGCTCTACAGAATCGCTACAGAATCTGCGGGGCGGTGGTGAAATCACGCAGCGTACCATCGGCGGCAGCGGCAAGCCCCTCCCACTGCGAACGCGAGGAATCGTCGAGCATGGCGAGCGCTTTCATGCCAATGCGTTTGGCGGTGCGCACGCCGATCACAATGTCTTCGAACACCGTGCACTCCCCCGGCTCCACGCCCATGCGGTCAGCGACGAGCATATACAGGTCCGGATGGTCTTTGTTAAGACCGCCGACCTCCTCGATGCCGCACACCGCATCGAACAAGCCATCGACACCGAGATGAGCGAGCGTGGGATCGCGCAGGCTGGGCATGAGCGTGCTTGCCACGCCGAGTTTGGCGCCAGTGGCGTGCAAATGCTCAAGGTAGTCGCGAGCACCGGGCTTCAAGCGCACTTTCGTCGTGTATTCCTCGAAGGCGAGGTCATTCCACTCCTGCATGATCGCTTGAGGGGTTTCGTTGAGGTTGAAACGACGGATCGTGTAATCCGCGATGTCAGGGAACGCCATGGGGCTGACAGCCTGTTGGTAATCGTCGGGCACATCGATGCCTCGTCGGCTGAAGAAAATCTCATCCACATCATCCCACACGCCCAACGAGTCGAGCAGCGTGCCGTCGAGATCGAATATGGCTCCTTTGCCTGCGTTGGGTGTGTTGCTACTCATGGCCTGTATGCCTCCTGTGGTGCGCACGATTGCCGGTTGTCTCATTCATCAGGTTGATGCGTATTCATCAGGGTAATGCGTTCGGGTTCCGTCTCAGATGCCTGTGGGTTCGATGATCGCTGCCAATCCCAACAGCACGACGAGGAACAGAACGTTCACCCCCGTGTATGTGAGCAAGTACTTGCCTTTTTCACGCCTGTAAGTGCGTGTCACGGACTTGTATGAGATCAGCGACGCCATTGACGCGATGAGCGTTCCCATGCCACCAAGGTTCGTGCCGATGATGAGAGGACGCCACGCGTCAGAGAAGCCGGACAACAGCAGCGTCGTGGGCACGTTCGAGATAAGTTGGCTGAAGCCCACACCGAGGCTGATCGGATGGCTGCCCACGAGGGATGCCGCGATGGTGTAGAACTGCGGCACGCGGCGCATGTTGCCGATGAACACGAAGAACGCCGAGAACGTCAGCGGCAGGAAGTAATCGACATGGCGCAGCGTACGGTGGTCGCAGACGATCATTACGACGATCACCAGGGCCAGCATGAGCCATTTGTCGACGATGCCGTCCACGCCGAGGAGGCAGATCACGAACAGCACGCCGTACACCCATGTGCGCCAACCGCCAAAGCCCATGGTGCGCACTTCGTCCGGCTGCATGTCGGCGCTAGGAGCGAGCACCGAGCGTTCGATGTCATTGGAGTCCACGGTATCGAAATTCGTCAGCTTGCGATTGCCGAACACCACGCACACGATGAGGGTGAGAAGCACGGCGGCGGTGAAGGAATACGGCAGCATGATGCCCATGAACGCCGCCGTTGACAATCCGGACAGCTGATGCAGATACAGGTTGTGGGCATTGCCAACCGGGGTGAGCATGGATCCGACGTTGGCGCCGATGGTCATGAGCGTCACCACAAGGCAGGTGTGCTGGCGCATGTTCGCCATTGTCAGAACGGAGATGGCAAACGGCACGAAGGTGACGAGCGCCACGTCGTTGGTGATGAGCATCGCCGAGAAAAACGTGAGCGAAATGAGGGTGAGCACGAGGCCGCGCTCGGTGTGCGAACGCCCCAGGAGCTTGGAACCGATGATGTGGAACAGCCCCACGCGCTGCCATCCGCACACGACGATCATGAGAGCCAGCAGCTGCACGATGGTGTTCATGTGAATGTACGTGGCGTACTGGGCGTCCGGGTGCACGATGAAGCATGAGGCTAGTGCAAGCACGAGGGCGACGGCGAACACCGTCTCGTCCTTGAGCCAGTCGGCAATCTTGCGTCGCATTCCTCTCCTTTTTGCAGGCCAATAGGCACTATGATATCGCGCCCTCCGCAGTGGGTCCGACCACTGTGGAGGGCGCATGAGCCCTACGGCGGCCTCGAAAAAGCCGACCACCATTCCCTGATCGCTAGGTGAACGCACGGTTAACTGACCGACCGAACGAGTGGTCGGACAGTCATCACAATTCGCTGGATTTCAACAATTCCTTGGCGTGTTTCAGCGATGCCGCGGACTCACTTCCCGACAGCATGCGAGCGATTTCACGTACCCTGTCGTCGCCGGTGACCTTCGCGACCCCGGTGGTGACCTGTCCGTCCGCGTCCTTGGATTTCGCGACCACGTATTGCGCCGACGCCCACGAGGCGACCTGCGCCAAATGAGTGACCACAATCACTTGGGCGCCCTGTGCCAGGCGGGCGAGGCGTTTGCCCAGTTCGGCGGCGGATTTGCCGCCCACACCCGCATCCACTTCATCGAACACGAACGTGGGCAGCGCTTGCTCGGTGCCGTTAGTGCCTTTGGTACCCTTGCCGGCGCCCTGGCCACGCTCAGCGCGCGCATCCGCCGCCGCCAATTCCATGGAAAGCATGAGCCGGCTCAGTTCGCCACCGGATGCCGATTTGCCCAATGGCAGCCTGCCCGCGCCTGGGAACGGCGTGAAAAGGAACTCCACGGCATCCCCACCATGCGCGGCAAGCTCTTCGCACGCCTTCACCTCGGCTTCGAAACGAGCGTCCGGCATGGCCAGCGACGACAATTCGCCGTTGACCTGCTCCGTCAGGTGCCGCGCTTGTTCCTGCCGAACGTCATGCAATGCGTCAGCCGCGTCGTGGGTAGCCTGCAGGGCTTCGTCGCGGTCGGCTTCCAATCTCTTGATGCGCTCGGGGGAATCATCAAGGTCTTCAAGTTCCAGCCCCGCTGTGCGGCGCCATTCGATGACATCCGCGAGAGATGGCCCCCAACGGCTCATCAGGTCTTCCAAGTCGTGGATGCGGCTGTTGATTGCGTCAAGGTCCGCTTCCTCACCGTCGTCATCAACCATCGACGACAGTTGGAACACGATGTCATCGACTTCCGCCGCGGTTGATTCCAGACGGGAAATGATGTCGTCGAACACGTCGACACCCCGCACGGCACGCAGCGCGTCCACCGCCTGGCGAAGGGCTTCCTGAGCGCCACTGGCATCCGTGGCGTCCACCAGCTGCGATGGGTCAAGAGCTGACAGGGCGACGCCTATCCCCCGGGCGATGTCGGCGGCGTGCTCCAGACGGTCGCGCTGCTGACGAAGCTGGTCGTATTCGCCATCCACGGGCGCGACACCATCGATGCGGGCGATGGATTCACGCAGGTAATCAGCACGGGCGCGAGCCTGTGCCTGCTGGTTACCCACGGCGTCGAGGCGGTCTTGGGCGGTGCGATAGGCATCCCATGCCTGTTCGTATGCTGCCAGCTGCTCGCCATCGCCGGCGTAGGCGTCGAGGAATTCACGCTGCCGGGCTGCCGATGCAATGCGCAGCTGGTCCGCCTGACCATGGATGGTGATGAGCTCGCCGGCGAGCGCAGAGAGCACGCTGCGCGGCACCCCGTGCCCGGAGAGCACGCACCGGGAACGCCCTGAGGCGGGAACGGACCGCGAGATGAACAATTCCCCGTCCTGCACGTCGCAGCCTGCGTCCTGCGCGATGGCGCGAGCGGCGGGATTGTCAAGCACGGTGAACACCGCCTGAGCCCACGTCGCATCCGCTCCTGCGGACACCGCTTCGCTTCTCGCAGCGCCTCCGGACACAAGCCGCAAGGCATTGAGCAGCATGGATTTGCCGGCGCCGGTCTCGCCGGTGATTGCCGTCATGCCTGCCGCCGGGGTCACGAGCGCGTGGCGAATGGGGCCGAGGTTGCGTATTTCGAGTTCCTCAAGCATGGCGCTCCTTCAGGGACGGGTCACGCAGCGCCGAAGGCTCGGACGTGGACGGTTCGGACACGGACAGTTCGTGGGTTGGGGATTCACGGGATGGGGATTGGGGCGCGGCATGAGCGTCAGATTGCGCGAGCAGGATTTTTTCGTCGCACGATGGTTTCTTGGGACCGGCTTCGTTCCACCGGTTGTGGGCGGCGCGTTTGCCTTGCTCTCGCCAGCCGATGACAGGAAGGTTGAATTTGCTCACGAGTCGCCGGGTGAACGGCACGTTTTCCAATCGAGCCAGGCGCAGGCGCTCCTGTGCTGCGTGCACAACGATGCGCGTGCCATTGGGCACCATGCCTTGGCGGCGCCCGTCGCAGCAAATCCACGCGCCTGATGAATCGGCCGATGATCGCAGCACTTCGATGCCGAAGGTGGAATCAGACCCGATGATGAGCGGTCGGGCGAACAGCGCATGCGCTGCAAGAGGTGTCAGTTCCAGCGCCTCCACACCCGGCCACACGACGGGGCCACCGGCGGAGAATGCGTATGCGGTGGAGCCCGTGGGCGTGGATACGATGACGCCATCGCAACCAAACGAGCTCATGGCAACGCCATCCACGTCGATTCCCACTTCGATCATGCTGCCGCGGTCGGTGTGTTCCAGCACCACGTCGTTGAGCGCCCAATCATGCAAAGGCTCGGATGCGTGCGGCTGCCAGATCTGCACGTCGGCAATCATGCGTTCGTCAATCGTGTAATCGCGGCTTGCAATACGCTTGACGGCTTCGTGGAGTTCAAAACTTTCGAATTCTGCGAGGAACCCCACATGCCCCAGGTTCACGCCCAGCACAGGCACGCGCGTGCCTTTGACAAGCTCGGCAGCCCGCAATATCGTGCCGTCGCCGCCCAGCACGACGACGATTTCCGTGTCAGGATCGACGGTGGCGGTGGATTTTCCCACGGGGATGGAATCGATCTTATCGATGAGACGCACGTCGAAGCCGCGTTGCTGCAGTGCGTTGATGGTTTGCGCCACGACAGGAGAGCCTGAAGCCAATCCGGGGTGTGTGACGACCACGGCTTTGCGAATGCCGGTGCCATCCAACGCACTGCGCCGGCCGGCATCGTTCGCAGTGGTGCCGTTTGCGTCGCTATACGAATCCATGCGTTCTCCTTCTACGTTCATCCGCGCCTATGCCCAGCCTATGCACAATCACCGGCGTGACCCGCAGCTCATGCGCTTCGGATTGCACACCGGTGGTTGTTGGTTCCTGATGCCATCTTAAACTCGACCTTCAGGCTGCGGATCGGAGCGATCGAGCACGCCCGGCCATTGGAGCCACAGTAGGAATTCCTCATTGCCGTGCGTGCCTTCGATGGGCGATGGTGCGAGGCCACGTTGCGAAAAGCCGTGTCGGCGTGCGCATTCGCACACCGTGTCGATGGCCTTGCGTCGCAGCTGCGGATTGTGAACGATGCCATTCTTGCCAAGGTTGCCCTTGCCGACTTCGAATTGCGGCTTGATGAGCAGTATGACCGTCGCCGGTTGGCGGGAAGGCGCCAGAATCCTTGCAATGACGGGTATGACGTATGTCAGCGAAATGAAGGACACGTCGGAAACGATCCACGAGGGAATGTATGGCAGGTCGTCTGCGGTGACGTCGCGGATGTTGGTGCCACTCATGTCGATGACACGCGGGTCATGTGCGACGCTCGGCGCGAGTTGCCCGTGCCCGACGTCAAGCGCTATGACCTGGCTGGCTCCCCGCTGCAGCAGCACTTGGGTGAAACCGCCGGTGGATGCGCCGATGTCAAGGCACGGGGCGCCATCAACGGACGGCAAGTCGAATGTGTCGAACGCGCCAACGAGTTTCCATGCCCCGCGTGACACATATCCGTCGTCATTGACCACGCGCAGATCATCTTCAGCGGTGACTTTGACGGACGGCTTGCCCACCACCGCACCATTGAGCAGCACGCTTCCGGCATCGATGAGCGCCTGCGCGCGCGTGCGAGACGAGGCCAGACCGCGCTCCACGAGAGCCATGTCGCAACGACGCGACGCGACCTGCGAAGATTTCATGGCATCGGAAATCCGATGTCTGCGCAGCCCATCGTTCATCAATGATGCTTCTTCCCGTGCTTGTTGTGGTTGCCGTGCTGAGCGTATTGGTCGCGTGGGGATTGGTTCCAGTCTGATTGCGGGGCTGTATGGGTTTCGGAATCGTCTTTCAGCTGGTCGAGCTGCGCGGTGAGCTGCGCGAGCACATCCCGGTATGCCTCGATCTGCTGGTCGTAGGTTCCCTCATCCGCTGCAGCAAGATGGGGAAAGCGTGAATCCAAGGACTCCTGTGCGGTTGGCTCCGCTGCCTCGTCGTTCACTTGACGCTGTCCCCGTCCGTGACATCCCCAGCCGCCGTGTTCCCGGCTGCGGTGTCGCAGCCGCGCAATTGCTGAGGGAAATCAGGAAGCGACACCTGTGAGGCGTCCACTCCCTCGACATCCACCGCATGCCACATGCAGGTGCATGCGGCGCGCAATGCGTCCAGCGTGTCAGGCGCGGGGGTGTCCACGCCGTCGATTGCCACGGTCAGTTCGCCCGTGCCATCGCCGCGCATGGTGAGCGTGGCAACAGCCGCATTGCACTGGTACGTTCCGTCGGCACGGCGCGTGACAGCAGGTTGAGGCATGTTGAGGCCGCGCAAATCCGTCGTCACATATGTCGGCCGGTGAATCGGGTCAGCGCATATGATCTGCTGCGGCGTCGCAACGCCGGTGAGCACCACCAAGGAGTCGTATCCTCCCCTGTTCGCCGCCTCGATGTCAGTGTCCAAACGGTCGCCGCAAGGCAGCGACAGCTCCACAGGCACCAGATCGTCGGTAAGCGAAAACAGCATGCGGGATTCGTCATACATCGCGGCTTCCGGCTTGCCAGCGCTGGCTTCGGGTGTCACGCCCGTGGCGACAGTGACTGGAATCTGCATGGCGCCGTTCCCCGGAGCGATGCCGCCTTCGCGTGGAATCGTCAGGTCCTTGTTGGTCACGAAATACCGTGCACCCGCATGGATGGCATACGATGCCTCGGCCAATTCCGCCCAGCTGAGATCCTGATGCCACGATTGGATGACGGCATCCGGTTTGTCAGCCGCCTTGTGCACGACGCGCAGGCCGTTCTTTTCGATTTCCTCACACAGATGCTCGCGGCCCACCACAAGAACCTTCGACCCCTGTGGCAATGCGGCCGCCAGCATGCGTGCCGCCACAATCGCGGATGTGATGACCTGATTGTCGGCAACCGTGAGGCCGAAGCCCTCGAGCTGCTCGGCAACGGTGTGGGGATAACGGGATGGGTTGTTCGTCGTGTATGAGATTTTCATCCCCAGCCGCTCGGCATTGCGAATGCCCTCAGCAGCGTGTTCCACGGGGTCCTTGCCCCGGTACACCACACCGTCGAGGTCAAGCAGCGCGAGTTTGTATAGCTGGCTGAGCGGCGCGCTCGTGGATTTGAGCGCGCCGGGACCGCCAAGCACCGGTTCAGTTGACCGGTTTGCGCGAATGTCACTCATGGGAGTCTTCAGAATCGTTCGAATCGGAAGCGTCAGAGGCGGAATCATCAGAGCCAGAATCATCCGAATCGGCAGAATCATTGTCCTGTGCCGCGGTGGAGTCTGCGGTATCGGAGGCACCTGCCTCGGGCGCCGGTTCGGCCGCGTCCTCCGCAGCGGGATCCTCATCTGCAGCGACAGCAGCATCCTCGGCTGCAACTTGGGCAGCGGCGGGATCTTCCACGTCGGCAGCAGCTTCCTGCGATTCGTCGGCATCCGTCACGTCATCATCGGTCGGCTGAGGCATCTGGGATGCGGATTCGTCAACGGTGGTGTCCGCGTCGCCGTTGGCCGCCGGGAATTCGTCGGCGTCTGCATCGGCATCGGCGTCCTCAGCGTCATCAGCCGCCGGGAACTGATCAGCGCCAGTCTCTGAGGCATCAGAATCATCTGAGCCCTCGGCATCTTCGGTGTCTTCGGAATCTTCGGAATTGCGCGCAGCATATTCAGCTTCGCGCTGTGCACGACGCTCCTCAGCCTCGCGCTCCTCTTCCTCCTGCGCCTCGAGGATGTCCTCGGCGGTCACAATGCCCGTGCGCTGCATCTCCTCATCGTTCAGGATCTGCAGATCATTGTCGATGAACGTGTCGTCGGCAATTTCCTCATCATCGGCATCCGCGTACTCATCCTCGAACGTCTCGACCGTGTCTTCCAGGTCCTGGGCTTCCTGCTCGCGACCAGCTTGCTCCAACAGGTTCTGCTCAGCCTGCAGAGCACGCATGCGGTACGGGCCAGGAAGTCCGCGAGAACGAGACAGACGGCGGATGACCTCGATGGCCTTGTCCCACTGGCCGAGATCGCCCAACGCACCGGCATACACGATGAACATCTCCGCCTTCGAATCGGCGACGAGGTTCTTGGCGTCCTCGCTCATCGCCAGTTCGATGGCCTTCTCCGGATGGCCCAAGGCACGTTCGCAATCAGCCATGAACGGCAGATAGTCGGGGTAACGGTTCATGCGGTAGGCAGTGCGGAATTCGCGCAACGCCGTCTCATACTCACCCACGCGGTATGCCACCAAGGCATACGTTTCACGGGCGAAATCCACTCGGGATGCCTGGTGGGCAGCCCACTTGGCGTGTTCGAGAGCGAGCTTGGGATCGGATTCCACGAGGGAATCCGCAGCGAGGATGTGCAGGCCGATGTTCTCGGCATGCTCCTTCGACAGGCCGCGCAGACGCTCGCGCTCGTCCTCCGACAGCATGTTCCACATCATGCCTTCCGGCATCTTCGGCTCACCGGGACGAGGAGCCTTGTACGGGTTCTGCGAAGGATACGACACGCTGCCATCGGAATTGCGACGGCCGAAACGGTAGTTGGAATCCGAATCGCGACGATAGCGGTGCTCGCGCTGGAAGTCACGGCTGTCACCGCGTCCCTTCTCGTAGGAATCACCGTTCGAACGCTCGCCACGGTCATCGCGGCGGAAACCACCACGGCGGTCATCGCGATGGAAGTCACGGCCACCCTTGTGGAAATCGCGACGGTCACCGCGGTCGTCACGGCGGAAACCACCGCGACGGTCATCCCGGCGATCATCACGGCGGAAGTCACGACGGGAATCCTGCGAATACCGCGGATTGCCGCCCTCTCCACGGTCGCCGCGCTGATTGTCGCGACGGTCATCACGGCGGAAACCACCACGGCGATCATCCCTGCGATCATCACGGTCGCGGAACGAGCGACGGCGATCGAAATCACGACCACCGCGGCCGCCACGATCATTGCGGTCGAAACCACGGCGATCGTCACGGTGGAAGTCGCGACGCCCCTCGCCGTCCCGGCGATCATCCCTACGGTCGCCGCGGAAGCCTTCGGAACGGTCATCGCGATGGAAATCACGCCTGTCGTCATCACGGCGGAAACCACGCCCGCCACGATCGCCACGGTCGGAACGGCCACCGAACTTGCCGCGGCCACCGCGGAACCCATCCTTGTGGAAGTCGCGACCGGAATGGAAGTCCCTGCGTTCGCGACGCTCGGAACCTTCGCCTTGGCCTTCGCGTGCGCCATCGGAACGGGCATCATCGAAGCGGCGCGCACCATTCTTGCGATCGCCATAGGACTTATGGAAACCGCCGCGGCCACCGCGATCTCCACGACCGCCGCGATCGAAGCCTCCACGGCCACCGCGGTTGAAACCACCGCGGCCACCGCCGCGTCCGCCCTTATGGAATCCACCGCGGCCTGCCCCGCTGTGACCGTATTCACCATTGCCGCGATCATTGCTGTTTTCGCTCATAAAATCCTCTTGTCTTGTCGTCAAATTGCTTGTTCGTTATGTATGAATTGTTGCTGCACCGGGCTGTGCCCGTCCCCATCGTGGAACGTGAGGAAGCCCGGTTGTCTGGACACCCAGGGCTTCTGAAACCCAAAGGCATCTGGAAAGTATCTGGCAGTCTTTCGATATGCCGTGATGCATATCGCGATGTTTCGATGTTTCTCGGGCTCCGTCTTGCTCGAGCGCGGACTGTGGCGACCACACCATGATTACACACCATGATGAAGTGGCTCCACAGTCCACACGAGAACGGAGCGCGAATCGTGCTAACGGATCGGTATCAAAATGAATCAGTACCTGCCGGCCGATCGTTGCCGGCTGGCAGGCGTGGATCTCAATCGTTGTCGAGTTCCACTGCGCCGAGGGCTCGCTTACCGCGACGCACGACCGCAAAGCGGCCTGACAGGAAATCCTCCTCTTTCAGCTCAGCGTCGATGTCTTCGACGCGCTCGTTGTTCACATACACTCCGCCTGCCTTGATGGTCTTGCGGGCGTCGGAAATCGACTTGAACAGGCCAGCGCGCATACCGGCCTCGGCGACACGGATGCCAGGCTTCGCGGTGGCGAACACCGCATTGCCATCGGAATCCTTGACCTTGACGCCTTCAAGTGCGCTTTCCAAAGTGGAAGCACCAATCTTGGAAAGGTCACCATGGCCGAACAACGCGCCTGCAGCGTCGATTGCCTGCTGCGTTGCGTCCTCGCCATGCACGAAGCTGGTGACTTCCCACGCCAGCGTGCGCTGCGCCTCGCGAGCGCCCGGGTTCGTCTCGACTTCGCCGGCAAGGCGTTCAATCTCATCCTTGGGCAGGAACGTGAAGACCTTGAGCAGCTTCACGACCTGGTCATCGGGCTGGTTGAACCAGAACTGGTAGAACTTGTAGGGGCTCAGCATCGTCGGATCAAGCCACATGGCATTGCCTTCGGACTTGCCGAATTTCTTGCCTTGGGAATCAGTGATGATGGGGCTGGTCATCACGTTCACGGACGCTCCCCTCACCTTGCGGATCAGGTCGAGGCCGGACGTGAGGTTGCCCCACTGGTCAGCACCGCCGGTCTCCAGCACCACGCCGTATTCGTCGTACAGGTGCAGGAAGTCGTTGCCTTGCAGCACCTGGTAGCTGAACTCGGTGAACGAGATGCCTTCCTCGGAGTTGAGTCGGCGGGCGACGGTCTCCTTGCTGAGCATGGTGCCCATACGGAAGTTCTTGCCCACATCGCGAAGGAAGTCAATCACCGACATGTTCGCGGTCCAGTCGTAGTTGTTGACGAAACGCACGGCATTGTCGCCCTCGGTGTCGAGGAAACGCGAGATCTGCGTGCGCAGACGCTCAACCCATCCAGCGACGATCTCCTTGGGGTTGAGGGTTCGCTCACCGCTTTGGCGCGGATCGCCGATAAGGCCCGTCGCGCCGCCGACCAGCGCGTATGGCTGGTGACCGTCCGCCTGAAGGTGGCGCATGACGATGAGCTGCACGAGATTGCCGATGTGGAGCGATGGCGCCGTGGGGTCAAAGCCGCAATAGTAAGAAATGGGATTCCCGTTGAGAGCGGCTGCAAGCTGCTCCTTGTCGGTGGACTGGTTGATGAGTCCGCGCCACTCCAGCTCCTCCATAGGTGTGGAGAAGCCGGCGTCCCTGTAATTCCTTACCTGGGCCATGATGCTCCCTCTGTTGTTGTCATGCAATGCCGTGCCGGCACGTACCGCGATGCCGTCGCACAGACATACTCAATCTTCATTATTGTGCCAGCTCATGCCGACAGCGGCGCGGCATGCAATCTGGGCTGATGCCCCATTGCTGACCGGGTGACGCCAGAGGGTCATGTAACAACAGGCACACAGTCGCACCGTTATGTGCCAGCCGCCAGCCGCACACAACCGCCCGGGCCAGCACCAGCCCCACAATGCGTGAGCCACCACTCACACATAACGAGCCAACCAGCACTCCCATGACACAGCAACCGCAGAAAACAGCCAATCCCTGATACACCACCGACAACACACCCCGCCACCCGCCATATGTGCCAGTCACCACTCACACATAACGAGCCAACCAGCACTCCCACAACACAACAACCGCACAAAACAGCCAATCCCTGATACACCACCGGCAACACGCACCCCGCCACCCACCATATGTGCCAGCCGCCGCTCACATACAACCGCCCGGGCCAGCACCAGCACCACAATGTGCCAGCCACCACTGTCACATAACGCGCCAGCCAACACTCCCACAACACAACAACCGCACAAAACAGCCAATCCCTGATACACCACCGGCAACACGCACCCCGTCACCCACCATATGTGCCAGCCGCCGCTCGCACATAGTGCCCCAAGCCGGCAACAGCCCCACAATGTGTGAGTCACCACTCGCACACAACGCCCACCAACCGGAAATCACACCGCGATGCGCCAGCAGTCACTCACACACAGCGCCCAAAACCGGCACAAGCCCCACAATGCGTCAGCAGCCACCACACAACAGACAGTCCTGTATGGGCAGCCCATCACAAGCCGCCCACCACAGGCCGCCAATAGCAAAGAGCCCATTGCACGAAGCCAATCGTGCAATGGGCTCTAGAGATACGCTCTCAGGTCACGCCATGCCGGGGAAGTACACGCCCTTGAGCTTGTAGATGCTCTTCTTGGTGGACTTCTTCTTGGCGATTTCCACAAGAGTCTTGCGATCCTTGCGAGATGTGCCGAATTCGCCGTCTTCGACGTGCGCGTCGTTAGATGAAGGATCCTCTGCGCTCTCGGATTGATCACTCTTGGCGGCGTTGGCGACGACTGGAGTCGCAGGCTTCGGCAGTGGCGTTACAAATGCCGAGTGCATGGCATCAACCTTGCCACGCAATGCCGGCGGGATGAATACTTGGCCAGGCGCCGTGCCGAACAACGGATCAGAGACAACCGGGGCAGGTTCTTTCTCGGCGATTGGTTGTACCGAGGATTCCTGAGGATTAGGTGTAGCAAACGCAGAGGCATCAGGAACCGAAGGCACAGATGTTGACGACACTGCTGCTGATGCTGCGGGCATCGGTGACACGACTTCCGCCGTCTGCAAGATTGGTGTCCGGACCGACATGGGAGATGTGGAGAATGCAGGTGTTGGAACCGCGTTGCCAGCACCAGACGCATTGGCACCAGATGCATTGACAGGAAGTTTTCCAAACTCCTCGCCATGCTGCACGAGATGCTGTTCCTCCCGCCCCCACATTGCTGATGCCTCGCTCATCAACGGAGTGGCTTGAGCAGCCGCAGACTCAGAAGAAGGCGCAGCGATCTGCATGGGCTGAGCAGCAGACGCAGGTGAAGGCGTCACAGCAGTCACGGGTTGGGGGGCAGGCACAGGCGACGACACCGCAACAGTCACGGGTTGAGCAGCAGACGCAGGTGACGACGCCGCAACAGCAAACACGGGCTCAGCGGCAGGCTGTTGCGAGGCAGACAGCACTGGCGCAGATGGTGAATCGGACGTGTGCGCAACAGATGGAGCCGCTGCTTGGGAGAATGTTGCCGGGGGTACTGGGACCGGAGGCGTCGCAACTGGAGACGAAAGGACCGGAGGTGTCGCAACCGCAGATGCAGATGCCTGTGCCGCGGAAGCGCTGGGTTGTGCAACTGCGGGCGCAGCGGGATGCGCCTGCGCGACAGGGTGCGACGGGACTGCGGGAACCGCAATTGGAGCTGGAGCCGCCTGCATTGTCAGAATGGGCGCTGACAATACAGGTGCCTGCGCTTGCGGCGCAGAGAATGTCTGAGATCCACCAAATGCTTGCGCGGGCATCGTGGCCTGATGCTGTGTGGAAACCACGGGGGCCTGCGCAAAAACCGGCGCGGAAGCCAAGCTAGGCGCGGAAGCCAAGCTGGGTGCAGAAGAAGCAACCGGAGCTGCAGCAACAGGGACACTCTGTGAAGAGACTGGGGCAGAAATAGAGATTGGGGCAGGAACCTCAATCGGTGCGGAATGCGCGGGAACGGCCTGTGCCGCTGCGGTTTCAGCATGCGCTGTTGGGGCAGGACCAGCTGCAGCAGGCACTGCATGAGCTGCGGTCTCCATCGCAGCGGCATCACCAGCAACGACTTGTGCTGGAGCCAACTGTGCAGGAGCGGACTGTGCAGGAACTGCCGACGTCTGGGCGGACTGTACCGAAGACTGAGCCTGATCCTGAATGGCGTGGATAGGAGCTTCCTGTGCCGCAATCACATGTGTAGGAGCAGTCTGCGCTGGATTGACCTGTACCGGGGCAACCTGTGCAGGAGCAGGCTGTGTCGGAGTGACCTGTACTGGAGCGGCCTGTGCAGGAGCAGGCTGTACCGGAGTGACCTGCACTGGGGCAGCCTGTGCAGGAACGGCCTGAACGGTAGCAGCCTGCGGCTGAACAACCGGCGCTGGCATTGTCTGCATCGGTGCAGGTTGTGCAGCAGCAACAGGAGCGGCAGCCGCATAGGAGGCCGGCAGGAATTCCCGCGAGGGAGCAAAGGCATTGGCACTGGCATTGGTATGCGCTTGTGCCAATTCCGCGGAATCCACAGAGATACCGGTGGCGGCATTGCTCAACGTGTAGCTGTCCTTGCCTTCCGCCCGCTTTCGAGCAAGATCGGTGCCTTGCTCAAGCAACACAGGATCGGGAAGGAACTCTTCGCCTACGGTCATCAACGGAGAATCCGACAGGGGGCGCAACCCCTGAGTCGCCATGTATTGTTGGCGCTGCACAGCAGTGGAATCGTTCACTTCGGGGGCGAACTGACGATTGCCAACGAAATCCCCCGTGTCTTCGAAGGTATTCACAGCGCGAGCCTGATAGATATCCGCACGCTGAGCACCGCTTGCGCTGGCACGACGCACAATCTTCAGCACGACCACCACGAGCAATGCCACAAGCACTACCGCGAGCACTGCCCTGGCTGCACGTTCAGCAACGGACTGTTCGAATCCCATGCTGCTCAGCAACGTATCAACCTGATCGGAACTGCCAGTGACAGCGCCAATCACCATCGTGGTGTCTTCCACCGCCACATACACGACGATTCCGCTTCCCGAGTATTCGGTGATTGTCGCGGAGCCTGAACGCTTCTCTGACTTGATGTTCGCGGAACCCTTGGAAGCCCATGTAGTAAGAAGTGCATTAGCCCCCGACTGGGACGCAGTCAAATCGGACTTCGAATCAAATTGCAAGAAAACCGCCGCATTCCCGCCATTCGCCTGTATGGCCATTGCGGAGGAACGGACCCCTTTCATTCCGGACGTATCGGCGTTTGACTGCACGGTATAGCCATTGTCCGCCATGACATCGTTGAACGCGGATTGGGAAGGAACTTTGCTCAGACCGGGCACCGGAATCGATTCAAAAGAGGCGACGATTGACTGAAGCGGAGACTGCGAGTCTGAACCACCAGCGGCCGACATCACCGTCCCCTCGTCCAGCGGTTGTGCCTGAGCGGGAACGACGAATAGTGATGAGCACAGAAGGACCAACGAAGCCATCGCCACCACAAAGCATCCAAACAACACGTACGAGTGTCGCATCACTTCTCCCTCCCGTGGTTACCTCTTCTGGAGTCGCCTGCACTCTGCCCGCCTGCCAATACGGACACGATCACAGACGCTTCTGCTGCGCAAGCCCAAGGGAACCCCCTGCGTTCTCTGCCGCCCATACGTCATGAAGCGAACGCTGCCCATCGCACTGTCGAAATCGAATCCCATCAGGAATCCAGCACAACAGCACTCAGCCTCGAACGCTCGAAACATCCACGTCTGTCAATCTCACCTTTGCGCAGTCTTGGCAGGAAATCTCACCTTCGGTTGCGCATAGAGAATTGGAAGCACATGAATCCAGGCATCTTAGCCTTGTAGCTTCAGGAACACTCCCGCATCCCTACACCTATGAGAAATAATAGTCCACGATTGGCTCCACGGAAAACACATGCCCATGTTCCGCCAGAGATGCCTATCGAATCTTGCTGAATGTCGAACATTGTTCGATACCAATCCGCGCGGGTAACTTACCCACGCGTAATGCGCGACACGCAGAAAAATGCACAGTTATTTTTTCACTGTGCGTGTCGCGCCCACACCAAGCATCGTATCAGTCACTGTCCGGCATGGGGACATGGCGCCGTTCGGGAGGTATAGGACGCCGCTTGGCAGTGAACACATCTACGTCGATGCGCCACACCATGACCGAACGCACCTGCTGGTCGGTGAAGGTCGCCGTAGGTGCGCCCGCCCCATCGGCCATGCCAGCCTCATGCGCCATGAGCAGCGAAAGCCCATGCGCCGCCTCGCGCACATCATTTACGATCGTCGCCGTGCCCGTGCCGACCACGGATGCGTATGCCCTGCCCCAATTGCACAGCGTCCTGCCGGGAATGGTTTGCGAACCATCCGCAATGAGGTCGAAACTCACGTCTAGGCCGCGTTCGCCAGCAGCGCGCAAAGCATCCGCCTTGCGCCCAATCGGCGACGAATGCAGATACATCACCAGCCGGGGCTGGGCGATTGATGCAGCGTTAGCATCAGCGAGGCGCGCAGGCTCCGACCATTCATAGCCGAAATCGACAGGCACCACTGTCAACCCCTCGGCATCGCTATAAGCGACATTGGCAACATGGGCTGCATCGATAATGCTGTGAATCTCTTGTAGATCCGTCACTTCCCTGTCGGCACGTCGCATGCGCCTGTGGGATCCTGCAATGGTGCGTTCGTCGTTTCGTCGTGTGCCTGTATTCATGCTGACCAATCTACCGCGCATTGGGTTACGCATGTGTGCAGGGTGTTACCGTGGAGCACGCCCCCATGGCATGCCCACCGATGGCATGCCCACTCCGGCACACCCACCCTGGCTGTCCCTGACTAACATCCTGGCTGTACACCCATAGCATGACGCCCGGTGGACGGACACCTCGACGAATCACTGCAAACATGTGATTCGCGAAAAGCCATCGTCAACCGGGCGTCATGTGGATGGAACCGCTCCATCCGAGCAGTTTGTCAGTTCAATGAACCTTCGGGCTTGTATGCCGTGCCGTCAGAGACCGATGCGGCGAACTCCTTCGCAGGCTCCAGCTGCTTGCTGGCCTCGGCAATCTGCTCACTGACACGGTCGAATGCCGTGCCGCCCTTGCCCCGGCGGGAATCGACGGAACCTTGGGTGCTGAGGACCTCGCGCACCTGTGGCGCCTTGTCGGCCGGCAGGAAGTCGGCGAAGACCTTGGCGAAATCATCATCGGCAAGATCCCACAATTCCACTCCCCTGCTTTCAGCGATTTTGACGCAGGCGCCGGAGAGTTCATGCGCATGGCGGAACGGCACACCGTTCTTGACGAGCCATTCGGCGATATCGGTGGCAAGTGCGAAACCGGTCGGCGCTTCTTCTTCCAAGCGATCCTTATCGAAACGCATCGTGGCGACCATGCCAGTGAAAGCCGGAAGGATAACTTCAAGCTGACCAACCTGATCGAACACGGCCTCCTTGTCTTCCTGCAAGTCGCGCGCATAAGCGGTGGGAAGCCCCTTGAGCGTGGCGAGCAGACCGGTAAGGTCGCCAATCAAACGACCGGCCTTGCCGCGGGTAAGCTCGGCGATATCCGGGTTCTTCTTCTGAGGCATGATGGAGGACCCAGTGGAATACGCGTCATCGAGCTTGACGAAAGCGAACTCCTGGGTATTCCAGATGATGATTTCTTCCGAGAGCCGAGACAGGTCTACGCCGATCATGGCGGCGATGAAGGCGAATTCCGCCACGACGTCACGCGATGATGTGCCGTCGATGGAGTTGTCGGTCACACGGGAGAAGCCAAGTTCCTTGGCGACCGCCTCGGGATCCAAACCAAGGGTGTTGCCTGCAAGCGCTCCAGAACCGTAGGGGCTGGCGTCGGCACGCTTGTCCCAGTCTGACAGACGCTGGATGTCGCGCAGCAACGGCCAGGCATGGGCCATGAGCTGATGGGCAAGCAGCACGGGCTGAGCATGCTGCATGTGCGTGCGGCCAGGCATGGCGGTGTGACCGGCTGCCTTCGCCTGATCGATAAGGGCCTGGATGAGGCCGATAAGCAGCGAAGCAATCGTGCGGGAGTGACGGCGCAGCCACATGCGAATCAAGCAGGCAATCTGGTCGTTGCGGGAACGTCCTGCACGCAGCTTGCCGCCGAGTTCGTCACCGGCGATTTCAAGGAGACCACGTTCCAATGCCGTGGCTTCGTCCTCGTCTTCTTCAATGGGAGCGAATTCACCGGAATCCACGCGACGCTGCAATTCGTCCAACGCTTCTTCCATATGCTTCAACTCATCGTCGGAGAGCAATCCCGCCCTGCCCAGAGCACGCGCATGGGCACGTGACCCGGCAATGTCATCATCCGCAAGAATCCAATCGAACTGGGTTGATTTGCTCAATCGTGCAAGGGCCGGGGACGGACCAGAGCTGAAACGCCCTCCCCACAGCGCGATTCCCTCATGGGGCTCATTGCCTTCGGAACGGGACGCATCAGTGGTCCCGCTGGCATTGGTCAGTGTCATTCTTCCTCCAGATCGGTTGTGCTCGGCATTTGCTATGTTGCCCTGCGGCGTGAGGAATCCACGCCGCAGGGCAACTCATCAGCATGTGTTTATTCGACAGTGTTTTCGGGAACTTCGATGGCGTTGCCGAACTTCACGTCGCGTGCCGCGGCGACCTTGCTCGGCAGGCCGTAGATCTCGATGAAGCCCACGGATGCATGCTGGTCGAAGGTGTCACCAGAATCATAGGTGGCGAGCTTGTAGTCGTACAGGGAGGCGTCGGAACGACGACCCGTCACGACGGCGCGGCCGCCATGGAGCGTCATGCGAATCTCGCCGGAGACGTAACGCTGCGTGTCTTCGATGAAGGCATTGAGCGAATGCACGGCGGGCGAATACCACTGCGCATCGTACACAAGCTCGCCCCAACGCTTGTCGATGTCGCGCTTGATGCGGTGCTGCTCGCGCTCCAAGCAGCAGTTCTCGAGCTCCTGATGGGCGGTGATAAGCGCCACGGCGCCCGGAGCTTCATAAAGCTCACGGGACTTGATGCCCACGAGACGGTCTTCGATGAGATCGATGCGGCCGATGCCCTGTGCGCCAGCACGACGGTTCATCTCTTCGATGGCCTGGAGAGGCGTGACGTCCTTGCCGTCGATCTTGACCGGAACGCCCCGCTTGAATTCGATGGTGACTTCATCTTCGACCGGCGGGAAGGAAGGATCATCCGTGTAGGAATAGACGTCCTTGGTCGGAGCATTCCACGGATCCTCGAGGTAACCGGTCTCAATGGCACGGCCCCACACATTCTGGTCGATGGAGTACGGCGACTTCTCGGTCTGCTCGATCGGAAGCTTGTGATCCTGCGCGTACTTGATCTCGATGTCGCGAGTCAGCTGCAGATCGCGAATCGGGCTGATGGCCTTGAGCGTCGGGTCGATGGACTGAATCGACACTTCGAAACGCACCTGGTCGTTGCCCTTGCCGGTGCAACCGTGTGCGATGGTGTCGGCGCCGAACTGATGGGCAGCACGCACCAGATGCTTGGTGATAAGCGGACGGGAGATGGCGGAGACGAGCGGGTACACGCCTTCATACATGGCGTTCGCCTTGAGCGCGAGCATGCAGTACTCGTCGGCGAACTCGTTGCGAGCATCCACGACGTATGCTTCGACGGCACCGCACGCGAGGGCGCGTTCCTTCACCGTTTCAAGGCTTTCGCCACCCTGGCCCACATCAAGGGAGACAGCCACGACATCCTTGCCGGTGCGCTCCTTGAGGTAGGGGATGGCGACGGAGGTGTCGAGACCTCCCGAATACGCCAGGACAATGCGGTTCTTGTCTGCCATGTTGTGCCTTTCGGTTCTCATTCCCGAAGGAATGTGTTGTTTATTGTGTTATGCGTGCTATGCGCTGAAGTTAATGGTATGCCTTATTTGCCTCAACGGTCGGTCGGAGCGTCTGATGCGCCAGCGCTGCGTTGGTCAACCGCGAGGCTGAGCAAGCGTTGCGCCGTGCGCTGGGCGCCATCGGCGTCGCTGGTCACGATCATGACTGTATCGTCCCCAGCGATTGTACCGAGCACAGAATCCAAGTTCGCCCTGTCCAGCACACTGCCCAGGTATTGCGCAGCCCCGGAAGGAGTGTGCAGGACGACGATGTTTCCCGCCGCTGCGACGGAGAGCACCATGCCGGTGAGTGTTTTCGACAGCAGCGGATCTTCTTTTGCAGGTGCAAACAGGGTATCGCTGCCGGATGCATCGGTAGCGGAGGAAGTATGCGTGTGCGGTGGCAGCGGGAGCTCATATGCCACGCTGCCATCGGCCTTCCGCGTCTTGACGGCATGGAGCTCATCAAGATCGCGGCTCAACGTGCTCTGCGTTACATCGAGTCCCTGCTCGGCGAGCATGATCAGCAACTGCTGCTGGGACGTGACGATGTGCTTGAGCAAAACATCCTCGATGACGCTCAGGCGTGCGGCCTTGGTCATGGGACGTTTCATGTTGAGTACAGGCCTTTCGCTCATGCGCACTCCCCCAACAGCGACGGATCCTCACGTTGCCAAGCGATGAGCCAGGTCATGAGGGCTTTCTGCGCGTGCAGTCGGTTCTCCGCCTCGTCCCACACGACGGACTGCGGCCCGTCGATGACGGATGGCGTCACTTCCTTGCCGCGATATGCGGGCAGGCAGTGCTGGAACAATGCATCCGGCTTGGCATAGCTCATGAGCTTGTCGTTGACCTGATAATCCCAGAACGGCTTGGAACGAATCGCATATTCGGCTTCCTCGCCCATCGACACCCACGTATCGGTGAACACGCAGTCAGCGCCATCAACCGCTTCACGCGGATCAGTGGTGACGAGGATGCTACCGCCATTCTGCTCAGCGATGCGCTTGGCATCGTCGACGATGTCCTTGCGGGGCAGGAAGCCTTGCGGCCCCGCCACGCGCACATCCATGCCAGCCACAGCACCTGCGAGAAGGTATGAGTTGGACATGTTGTTGGCTGCATCTCCGACGTAGGCGATGGTCTTGTTGTGCAGCTCGTCCACACCGCCGCGGAACTGCGCGATGGTGAGGAAGTCGGCGAGCACCTGGCAGGGATGGAAATCATCGGTCAGAGCATTGATGACCGGCACCGTGGAATACTTCGCCATTTCTTCGACACGGTCCTGTCCGTAAGTGCGCCACACGATGGTGTATGCCATGCGCGTGAGCACTCGTGCGGTGTCAGCGACCGGCTCGCCACGGCCCAGCTGGGAGCTGGACTTGTCGATGACCAGCGGGTAGCCGCCCAGCTCGGCAACGCCGATGGAGAAGCTGGAGCGAGTGCGAGTGCTGTTTTTGTCGAAAAGCACAGCCACAGCCTGCGGGCCGGCAAACGGCTGGGAATAGAAACGGTTTTCGCGGAACTTCATGCCCAGTTTGAGGATTTGCTTCTGCTCTTCATGGGTGATGTCGTCATCGCGAAGCATGTGACGCAGCTGATGTGTCATGAGTCTTCCTTCTTCCGATGATTCCGCGCCTCTGCGGGGTGGCGCCGGCAATGCGGCTGCAGTTACCCAGCAGAGAGGCGCGGATGTTACGTACCAAGATTAATAGTTGTGTGACGGGCTCTGTGCTTCGGCTCAGTCATCCAGCGGATTCAGTCATCCGGCAGATCAGAGGGGACCTTGGCCAGAATGCTCACGGCCTCGTCCACATCGCTTTCCGACACGACGAGCGGCGGTGCCATGCGAAGGGCGTGAGGCGCCACCGGATTGACGATAAGACCGTGTTCCAACGCCCAATTCGCAGCCGCATGCGCGCACGGATGCGCGAGCACGACAGCATTGAGCAATCCCCTGCCGCGAGACTGCGTGAACAACGGGTTGCCGCATGAGGCGAGACCGTCACGCAACTGCTTGCCACGTTCCTCTGCGTTGGCGAGCAATCCCTCGGATTCGATTGTGTCGATGGTCGCCACGCCGCATGCACAGCCCAAGGGGTTGCCTGCGAAAGTCGACCCATGGGAACCGGGAGTGAACAGGGATGAATTGCGCTTGCCGAATGCGATAAGCCCGCCCATGGGGAAGCCACCAGCGACGCCCTTGGCGAATGTCACGGCGTCAGGGATGATGCCGCCGGAGAGGTCTTCGCGCTGGAAAGCGAACCATTTGCCGGTGCGTCCGATGCCGGTCTGCACTTCGTCGATGATGAGCAGTGCGCCGTGTTCGGTGCACAGCTGGCGTGCGGCCTTCACAAACTCGGCGCCCACCGGGAGCACGCCCGCTTCGCCTTGGATGAGTTCCATGATGACCGCGGCGACGGGCCCCTGCTCATCGCTGGCGTCAAAAGCATCCTGCAGCGCCTGCACGTTGCCGGCCTCGACGAACTGTGCGCCAGGCACGAGCGGCTCGAACTGTTCGCGAATCACCGGTTTCCACGTGATGGACAATGCGCCGAGGGTGCGGCCATGGAACGCATGGGTCAGGGCGATGATGCGCGCTGGTTTGCCTGTATTGTTGGGAAGCGTATTGCCATGCAGCTTAGCGAGTTTCATCGCGGCTTCGTTCGCCTCGGCGCCGGAATTGCCGAAATACACGAGGGAGCCTTCGGGTGCGCCCGCCTTCTCAATCAGCTTGGAGGCCAAGGTGATCTGAGGCACGGTGGCGAAATAGTTCGACGTGTGCGCAACCTTGTTGGCCTGCTCGGTGAGCGCCTTGATCCATGCAGGATGCCCATAGCCCAGCGAGTTCACTGCGATACCGCCAAGGAAGTCGAGGTATTCGTTACCGTCAACATCCCAGATGCGGGTGCCTTGCGCGTGGTCCATGACGCGCAGCGGCGTGCCAAACACGTTCATGTGAACATCGCTGTATTGCTGAAGCAATGCGGCGTCTTTAGGACCGAGCTGCTCCAACGTGGTGTCGTCAGATTGTGCCATATTGGCTCCTCATTTCCATTCCTTCTCCAGGCACGACCATTGTGCCGATGCCATCCCGTGTGAAGATTTCGTTCAGCAGCGAATGCGGGCGTCGCCCATCAATCACGTGGGCTTCCTCCACTCCGCCGTCGACTGCGCGGATGCACGCCTCCATCTTGGGACGCATGCCGCTCTCCAATTCGCCCATCATGTCTTGCAGTGTGGAAGAACCGATGCGGCCAACGAGGGAATCCTTGTCAGGCCAGTCCGCGTACAGGCCTTCGACATCCGTAAGAATGACGAGTTTGCGAGCGCCCACGGCTGTTGCCAATGCGGCTGCCGCAGAATCGGCGTTCACGTTAAGCACCTGCGTGACGTCCTCCTCGTCCGGCGCCACGGAGCTCACCACAGGAATACGTCCTGCTGCGATGAGATCTTCCACCGCGGATGCATCCACACTGATCACGTCACCCACCAAGCCGATGTCAGTGGGCTTGCCGTCGATGACGGGCTTGCGCTTGACAGCGGTGAACAATCCGCCGTCTTCGCCGCTCATGCCGATGGCAAGGGGGCGATGGGAATTGATCAGGTCGACGAGTTCACGCGACACTTTGCCGGTAAGCACCATGCGCACGACGTCCATGGCCTCGGGCGTGGTCACGCGCAGACCACCCTTGAACTCCGACTTGATGCCCAATGCCGCAAGCATCTTGGAAATCTGGGGGCCGCCTCCATGCACGACGATGGGATGCATGCCGACTTGGTGAAGAAACACCATGTCTTCGGCGAACGCCTGCTTGAGGCGTTCGTTGACCATTGCATTGCCGCCGTACTTGATGACGACCCTTTGTCCGGAGAATTCCTCAAGCCATGGCAACGCCTCGATGAGGACCTCTGCCTTCTGGTCGGCCGTCAGATCGGCGTGGACGTCGATGTGGTATCCCGGGCCTTTCAATTCGCTCATGTAACTTCTTTTCGTTTGTTTGGCTGTACCGACGCAAGCGGACTGACTGCCAATCCGGCAATCGTCCGCTGTGCGCCCGGCTCAGGATTCGTAATCCGCGTTGATGTGAACGTACTCGTGCGTGAGGTCGTCCGTCCACACCGTGGCCTCGCCGGTGGAACCGGTGTTGAGGTCGATGTCGATGTGCACTTCGCGTTCCTCCATGTGGACGAGGTCGCGGGGCTGCCCCGGCTTGCCGCCGTCGCACACCCGCACGCCATTGACGTCCACGGTCACATCGTTGGGGTCATAAGGCGCCACGTCTTCTGGCACGATGCCCAGTGAGCTGACGACGCGGCCCCAGTTCGGGTCATTGCCGCAGATGGCGCACTTGAGCAGGTTGCTTGCCGCCACTGCGCGTGCACATGCGAGCGCCGCGTCTTCGCTTGTGGCGCCGGTGACCTTCACTCGGATGTCATGCGACGATCCTTCGCCATCGCCCACGATCTGACGGGCGAGGCTTGCGGTGGCCTTGGCGATGTTCTGTGCGAACTCCTCGGGGTCGGGGGTGACTCCGGAGGCGCCGGATGCGAGGAGCAGCACAGTGTCGTTCGTGGACATGCAACCGTCCACGTCGATGCGGTTGAAGCTGTATTCGGCGCCATGCTCCAATGCCGCATGCATCTGTTCCGGTGTCACGACAGCATCGGTGGTGATGACGCAGATCATCGTCGCCAGCTGCGGCGCAATCATGCCCGAGCCCTTGACCATGCCGCCGATGCGATACCCTGCGGCTTCGATCTCGACGGTCTTGGGATGAGTGTCGGTCGTGAGGATGGCGACGGATGATTCATGGCCTGCCTCAGGCGTGCTGGCAAGCGTAGGGTATGCAGCCTTCATGCCGTTGAGCAGATTGTCGAGCGGCAGCAGGTCACCGATCATGCCTGTGGAGCACACCGCGACGTCAGAAGACTTCGGGAATCCAGCCAAGGATGCGAGGGTCTCGGCTTCCTTGGCCGCCTGGTCGTAACCTGCCTGCCCGGTGCATGCGTTTGCGCAGCCGGAGTTGATGACGACGCCGCGCAGATGCCCATCAGCGATGGCCTTGCGGGACCACTGCACGGGAGCAGCGCAGAAACGGTTCGATGTGAAGACGCCAGCGGCAGCATCAAGCGGTCCATTGTTGACGACCAGCGCGAGGTCTTTCTTGCCTTTGACGGCAGAGATGCCCGCTGCGATGGATGCAGTGCTGAAACCTTTGGGGAATACGACGCTCACGGTGCTACTCCAATCTTGGTGAGGCCGGTGGACTCGTCGAGCCCAAGGGCGATGTTGAGTGATTCGATTGCTTGACCAGCAGTGCCACGGTTGAGGTTGTCGATGGCGCTGAACGCATAGAGCCTCTGGGAATTGCGATCGACCGCCACTTGGATGTGCGCGGCGTTCGAGCCGAGTACATTCGCCGAGGCAGGCAGCATGCCTTCGGGCAGTACGCAGATGAACTGCTGGCCTTCATAGGCGTGGAGCCACACGTCGCGGATCTGTGCGTCCGACAGATCCTTGGCCTTGTCGGTCAGCGGTGCGCTGACCGTTGCCAGGATGCCACGCGACATGGGTGCGAGGATTGGTGTGAAACCAAGCGTGAAGCGATCCGCGTCGGCTGCGGAAAGCCCTGCGGCGTGCGCGAAGTTCTGCAAGATCTCGGGAATGTGGCGGTGCTTGCCTGCCACGGAATATGGCAGAGCGGATTGCAATGCTTCGGACGCCAGAAGATACGGCTTCTTGAGACTCTTGCCGGCGCCGGAGTAGCCGACGACCAGATCCGCGACGATGCCTTTGGGGTCCACAAGCCCTTCAGCGATACCCGGCTGCATGGCGAGCGTGGTCGCCGTCACGTTGCAACCAGGCCCCGCAATGCGCTTGACACCGGGAATGCACTCGCGCTGACGCTTGTAGGAGCCATCGGGGTTCTTGCCGATGATGAGCTCGGGCATGCCATACGTCCAGTGCTCGTAGAAATCGCCACCGTAGAAGGCATCCCACGCGCTCTTTTCCTCAAGGCGGTGATCAGCCCCGAGGTCGATGACAATGCTGTCAGGGTCGAGCTGCGCAGCGAGCGCACCCGATGCCCCATGCGGAAGGGCGAGGATGATGACATCGTGCCCATTGAGATTCTCCGGCGTGGAATCCTGCACCGTAAGGCCAGCAAGCTGCGGGATATACGGCGCGAACGGGGCAAAGCTCTGCCCCGCGGAGGAATGCCCCGCCACGCATGTCACTTCAAAATTAGGGTGCTGCGCAAGGATGCGCAAGGCCTCTCCACCTGCGTACCCTGTAGCGCCAGCCACTGCTACCGTGAGCTTTCCCACAGCCGCTCCTTCCATTCCATCTGGCTGCGGCACCGTGCGTGCCGCTCGCCGGCCACCGCATCGCATAAAGAATATGTGAATATATGCATAATTATGCATATGATTTGCGTGAATTCAAAATCGCGACACGCCATCGTGCCACACACACGCACATACGATGGAGGCAGCTGACACATGAGGCTGGTGCGCGCCACGGCGCGTATGGCCCGCGCCTCCTGGCGCAGCCGCACCGATACCGTCCACAGGTGCGGCGGGCGGCTGACACGGCGACTCCCAACGAAACGATGGGGGCAGTGGCCTGTCCGATACGGTAACCGGTCAGGCCACTGCCCCATGGGTCTTGTAGCGTTACTGCTGCCTGCAGCACAGGGGCTGGTATCCGATCATGCTTTCGCAATGCCCCGGACGGCGTGATGGTCACGGCCCTTTCGCCCGCCGCGCCATCAGGGTCGATAATCAGGTTGGACTGGTTCGAGAACGACGGGGAACCATACGCCGCCGACTAGGGCGCCATCAGGGTCGATGATCAGGTTGGACTGCTTCACCTTATCGGGCAAGGCATTCGAGGGGAGTTCCGGCCATCCGCCGTCGGGGATGTCGGATTGCGGCCGTTCGACCAAGGATCCAGCGCGCGACGCCACGCCCACCAGCATGATGTTCACTGCGTAAATGGCGACGGCGATACCAAGGACACGCACCGTGACGCCAGAGGGGCCGATATCGGCCGTGACGGGGTGCGACGGGAAGATGCCGCAGTACAGCTCTATCGTCAGCAGGGCGAGGCTCGCAACACCGCACCCCGTATACGAGAGCACCGCGGCAAGACCCGCATGCCGCCGGCAGTCCGAATACCGCCATCCTCTGCCAGCTATGCCAGTGTATCTGCCCCGGCACAGCACGCACGCGGCCAGGGGCTGCAGGGGGCCCGACGGCCCTTGACACGTGGTACCCCCGTCACCCAGCAGGTAGAAGGATGCCGTAAGCTCGTAAAAGTTCCAGCCAATCAGCGGCCAGAACATCTCACGCCCGCTCCTCACTGTGTTGATCCCGCCGGCATCGAAACCCTCGCAATTGAGCTCGATACACCACCCGGCAAGCGCGCACGCCACCACGATAATCACGAACCGGGCGTAGACCAGGGCGCGCAGCGTCTTGGCGGTCTTCAACGACTCGCCCACCCGACGGCATTCGATCACCGCTTGATCAGCGACATCACCGTCACGGACGGCTGTGTTCCACGGCAGTGACGCACCCGTCCGCACCGGAGGATGGTCGTCAAAACAGCATGACGGGCAGGCGAGCTCGCACGCCTGATACCACTTGCGGCACCATGGGCACCGGACGTACGGTCCGAAACCCGTGTCGTTCAACCGACGGGACCAGTGCGTCAACACAACCGCCGCCACCAGCCATATGACATTCGCCGTCAATACCATGTCAATACCACGCCTCTCACCCTTTCGCCCCGGTCGCATTCGCAGGCAATGATGTCACGACAGCGCAGCAGACGACAGCGAGGACAGCGACGACGAGCCTGGCCGCGGAACGCATTCCCGATGCGCGGTTCCGCACTCCAAAATAAGGATGCTGCGCAAAAATAAGGGTGCCGCGTAAGGATGCGCAAGGCCTCTCCACCTGCGTACCCTGTAGCGCCAGCCACTGTTATCGTGAGCTTTCCCGCAGACTCCCCCCTTCCGTTCCATCTGGCTGCGGCACCGTGCATGCCGCTCGCCGGCCACCGCATCGCATAAAGAATATGTGAATATATGCATAATTATGCATATGATTTGCGTGAATTCAAAATCGCGACACGCCATCGTGTCACACCCACGCACATACGATGGGGTTAAAAAACCTCAAAAACCTCAACGAAGAAGCAATCGGCATCTGGCAACAGCGCCATGCTGCAAGCCACCCTGCCAACATCATCGAGACGCTGCGACCACCGGCAGTCAGACGCCCGCAGCACCCGATGCCCAGCCAACTGCAGCCAAATACAGCCCCGCAGCCGGCCGCAGCCAACCGCAACTGACCACAGTCAACCGCAGCCGGCCGCAGCCGATCACAATCAACCGCAACCAACCCAACCAACCGACCCGACCAACCGATCTCAAAGGAGAGCACGGCAATGACGCACATGACCATCACCCACGCGCACGCCGCCGACGGCACCGCACTCACCGCAGCATACGCCGAGAACACCTCCGCCAACGTTGCATTCGCACTCGTCTTCCCCGGGCATGACCTTCCGCGTTTCGTTCACTGGGGACGCCCATTGCCCCACCCGGAAACCGTCGCGGCCCTCTATGACGCGCTGCATCCGCAACGCGTGTCCGGGGCTTTGGACAACACCGCATGGCCAAGCATTATCCCCACGCAATCGGAATCATGGATCGGCGCCCCTCGCATCGACATCCGCCGAGACGGCACCGAAGCATTCTGCAACTTCAGCGTCACCGCCATCCGCCCGTCCAACACCGACATCCACCCGTCCGACACCGACACCATCCGCCCGTCCGACACCGACACCATCCGCCCCTCCGACAGCCCCGTCCGCACATCCGTTCCCTCAGCGTCCGCATCCCCATCCCTCAGCGTCGACGCCGAAGACAGCGAGCAGCACATCGGCCTGCACTGGGACTGCGAACTGACCGACTCGGGCCTGATTCGTCAACGCGCCACCATCACCAACCTCGGCGAAGGCGCGCTTGACGTCAATGGCATCGAGCTGGGCTACCCGCTGCCCCAGCAGGCAACCGAGATACTCACCACCACAGGCCACCATTTGCACGAACGCTCACCCCAGCGCCAGCCGCTCACCATCGGCCGCTTCGAAAGACTGTCGATGGCCGGGCGCCCCGACTTCGACGCATCCCTGCTGCTGACCGCCGGCACGCCCGGATTCGGTTTCGAACGCGGCGACGTGTATTCAGTGCATGTCGGCTGGAGCGGCAACAGCGTGCTGTCCGCGGAACGCCTGCCCTACGCCCAAGGCGTGATTGGCGGAGGCGAGAAGCTGTTCGGCGGCGAAATCACGCTCGCGCGCGGCGAGCATTACACCACGCCGTGGGTGTATGGAGCGTTCGGCACCGGGCTGGATGAGGTCGCGCACCGCTTCCATGGATTCGTGCGCGCACAGCACCCGAATCTGACACGCAAGCCGCGTCCGGTCATCCTCAATACGTGGGAGGCCGTGTACTTCCAGCATGATTACGACACGCTCGCCCGACTTGCCGACAAGGCAGCGGACAGCGGCGTGGAACGGTTCGTCGTGGATGACGGATGGTTCGGTTCAAGGCGAGACGACACTTCGGGCTTGGGCGACTGGTGGGTTTCGCAGGACGTCTGGCCTGACGGCCCCAACAGTCTCAAGTCGCTGGCGGATTACGTGCATCGCAAGGGCATGGAGTTCGGCCTGTGGTTCGAGCCGGAGATGGTGAATCCGGATTCCGAAATGTTTCGAAAGCATCCGGATTGGGTGCTGCGCCCCACCCCCGCACGCCTGCCGTTGCAAGGGCGCTCCCAGCAGGTCGTCGACCTGACGAATCCGGATGCCTACGACTATGTGTTCGGCGCCATGGACCGCTTGGTTGGCGAACTGGGCATCGACTACATCAAATGGGACCATAACAGGCTGGTCACCGAAGCTGTGTCGCCGCGCACCGGCCGTCCCGCGGTGCACGGGCAGACGCTTGCCGTGTATCGAATCTTCCATGACCTGAAATTCGCGCACCCACGGCTCGAGATTGAAAGCTGCGCGTCCGGCGGGGCTCGCGTGGATTTGGGAATCCTGCGCTACGCCGACCGCATCTGGACCTCCGATTGCGTCGATCCGGTGGAGCGCGCCGACATTCAGCGCTACACGTCGCTTCTGGTGCCGCCCGAGATGATGGGCGAGCATGTGGGGGCAAGCCCGGCGCATTCGACGCATCGTGCGACAAGCCAGGACCTGCGCATGGCAATGGCGTTCTTCGGCCACCTGGGCATCGAATGGAATTTGCTCAAGGAGCCGCCCGAGAATCTGCATAGGCTCGCCACATGGGTGGAGGCTTACAAGAAGCGCCGCCGCACGTTTGCTACGGGAACGGTTGTGCATGCCGACACCGCCGATCCAGCGGTGCGGTTGGATGGCATCGTCAGCGCCGACCGGTCATACGCCGTGTACCGCTTCACCCAGCTCACCACATCGCAGACATACCCTGCCGCACCGGTCAATCTTCCAGGGCTTGCCCGCGATGCCGTTTACCAAATCAAGCCGCTGCCTGTCAGCGCGGACCTCGACGCCACCGGCATCGGCAACGGGCAATCGTCACTTGGTTGGTGGACGTCCCACGGAGTGCTCCTGCCTGCGGTCGCCTTGGAAACATACGGCCTTCGACCGCCGAGCCTGCACCCCGCCCAGGCTGTGTTGTTCGAAGCCGTGCGGATGTGACCGCCCGTTATGAAAGTGGCTTCGAACAGACCATGCCGTTCGAAGCCATGCTGTTCGAAGCCATATGAAAAGCGACGCTGTGACATGAGGCTGTGCGCACTGTCACAGCGTCCACAGCGGCAAGACAATGACGCGGCTGTCCGCCGCGTCCACCGTCTGCCCCGCCGTACTACGCCGAATACACGCTTGCGGAGGCGCTGGATGAGCTGCTGGCGCTTGTGCTGGGTGCCGGAGCCGAACCCGACCCCGAGCCAGAAGTGCCGCTGATGGACTCCAGCAGCTGCGTGTACATGCCGCTGCGCACCAGATAGAACTGGAACACGAGCAGCACCACGCTGAGCACGATGGAGGCTATCGCAAGGCCGCGCCCCTTCATGTGAAACACACGCGTGCGGTGCATGGCGAAGCATCCGAGCACCAATCCCACGAATGGCATGAAGAACGTGGTGATGAACGCGATCACGGACAGCGAATCCCACCTGCCATACCATGGGTTCTGCGCAGGATCGTCAAGGTTCACCGATCCATACGGGGTCCACATGATGTTGCCGTTGCCAGTGCCATCGCCATTGCCTTGGCGCGCACCATTGCGACCATCCGTCTGCTGCCCTGAGAACTGTCCTGGGAACGCGGGAGCGTTGCCAAGGCTGTCTTGACGTCCGTTGCCCGCGCCAGCGTTACCTCCATTGCCGGCGCCCTGCCGACCGTATCCGTTCAACGGAAACGCCTGAGGCGTATTGGCGGCAGGGGAATTCGCAGAAGATCCCGACCCCTTGGAGCCGGAATCAGGCGCACCATAGACATACGGGTTCCATCCCGGATAATCGCTTTGCATGGCGCCATATGCCGGCCGCGACCCCTGTGCATCGCCCGCGGCCTGTGCACCACCTGCAGGAGTCTGTGCATCGCCCGCCGCACCAGGGACATTGCCCTGCGCTTGATCCCACGCTTGACCCTGCGCTTGATCCTGTGCATGATCCTGTACGTTTTCGTAAACGTTCCCGTAGGCGTCATTCCCGTTGGCGTTTGTCATGGCCGTGCCTTCCTCATCGGTTCACCGTTCACTGTGTCAGCAATTATAGGAATCTTCCTGAAAACCACCTGAATGCATCATGCTCACAGCCGAATCTCCCGCCAAATCGCTATCCGTTGGTTCGCTGCCCAAGCCCCGCACAACCCCAGCATGGCGAAGGCCGGCCATGCCTTCACATGACCGGCCTTCCCTGCATTCACAGCCGCATCTGCCGCTATGCGCGCAACTGTGCTCCCAGCTTCGCGCATTCATCGACGATCGCGGCACGCAGCGCGTCGGAATCATCGCTGGAAAGCGTCTTCGTGGGCGAGCGGAACGTCACGGCGTATGCCAGCGACTTCTTGCCTTCGCCCAGCTGGCCGCCGTTGAATACGTCGAACAGCCGCACGTCTTCCAGATCATCACCAGCTGCCGCACGAATCGCGGCCTCGACCTGATCGGAGCTCACGGCATCATCCACGGTGAACGCGAAGTCCTGCTTGACGGGCGGGAAGGTCGAAACCGGCTTGGCCTGCAGCGGAGCGTACGCCACGCCGGCGAAGATGTCGGAAAGGTCAAGCTCGAACGCAGCGGAATGCTGCGGGAAGCCCAGCGCTTCGTTGACGCGCGGGTGGAATTCACCCACGCGACCCACCATCGTGCCGTCGGCAAGCTGCACCGCAGCATAACGACCGGGATGCCACTGTTCCGGCACTGCCACGCCTACAGCAGGCTGCACGAGACGCAGACCGGCGCCCAGGCGGTCGGAGATACGGCGCACGGCTTCCACCGCGTCGCTCCAATCCACGGGACGCTTGTCGCCCAGCCAGCCGTCGTCCTGCGCCAGGCCGGTGAAGATGCCGGCCACATGCAGCGGCTGCTGGGGCAGGCCTGCGTCAAGCGCCGCGAGCTGCTCGTCGGTGGGCTTGACGCCACCGGGCAGGGCAGGCACTGCGGGCGCGTTCGGATCAGCGAGGAACACATGCCCCAGTTCATACAGGCTCACGTTGTCGATGCCGCGGCGAATGTTGCGCTGCACGGTAAGGGCCAGCGTGATGAGGATGTTGCGGCGTAGGAACGGCCTGTCGCCGGCGAGAGGATTGGCGATCTCCACGCTGTAGGGCTTCTCAGTGGCGGGGTCGAACGCGAATGCCTTGAAGTCGGCATCGCCCACGAACGGGTAGGTCAGCGTTTCGACAAGCCCGTATTCCGCCAAAGTGTCGGCCACCATGCGCTTACGCTGCTGGTCGGCGGTGAGCCCCACGTTGCCAGCAGGCACCGGCGGAACGGTCGTGGGGATGGTGTCGTAGCCTTCGATGCGGGCGACTTCCTCGACCAAGTCGCACGGCTCGGTGAGATCCGGCCTCCAGCTGGGAGCGGCAACAGTGAGTTCGCCATTGCCACCGCCGCCCAAGCGGCAGCCGATGTCGGTGAGGATCTCGGAGATGCGGTCGATGCTCAGGTCAAGGCCGGTCAGACGCTCCACTTCGCTTGTCTTAAAGCGAATGGTCTGGCGGTGGGGCACCGTGTTGTAGTCGGTGGGCGTGTTGCTCGCCTCGCCGCCGGCGACCTGAGTGAGCAGCTGCGCCGCCATCTGGGAAGCGGCGGGCTGCAGTTCGGTGTCGACGCCACGTTCGAAACGACGCGACGCCTCCGACGGCGTCTTGTGGCGGCGTGCGGAACGCGCGATGGTCACCGGGTCGAAGTGCGCGGATTCGAGCAGAATGTTCTTCGTTTCGCTCGTCACCTCGCCATAGAGGCCGCCCATGACGCCGGCAAGGCCGATAATGCGGCTTCCCTGCTTGCCGTCCGGTGAATCGGTGATAAGCAGGTCTTCGGTGGACAGTTCATGCGTCTTGCCATCGAGGGTCGTGAGCTTCTCACCTTCCTCGGCGCGGCGCACCACGATTGGCGGGCACAGCTTGTCGAGGTCGTAGGCGTGCATCGGCTGGCCCAGGTCAAGCATCACGTAGTTGGTCACATCCACGGCGAGCGAAATCGGGCGCATCCCGGCGCGCAGCAGGCGATGCTGCAACCATGACGGGGATTTTGCGGTCGAATCGAACCCGCGCACGATGCGCGCATAGTAGCGGTCGCATCCGGGCACGCCGTGAATCGGATTGGTGTCGTTCACAATCACGTCCACGTCCGTAGGGCTGTCTGCCGCCAGCACGGGGGCTGCCGCATTGAGAGCGTCCACCGGATCGGTGAATTGTGCGCCGGTGGAATTGTGGAATTCACGGGCAACGCCGCGATACGAGAACGCATAGCCGCGATCAGGGGTGATGTTGATCTCAAGAAGAGGCTCATCCATGTGCAGCAGCTTGATGGCGTCGTCACCGGGCTTGATGGCGTCGTATTCCTCCTGCGTGTAACCGCGCTCCGACAGCAGAATGATTCCGTTGTGGTCGCTTCCCAAGCCAAGTTCCCGCTCGGAAGCGCACATGCCGTTGGAAATGTGACCGTAGGTCTTGCGCGGCTGAATCTGGAAGTCCCCAGGCAGCACGGCGCCAGGAAGGGTCACGACGACCTTTTCGCCGGCACGCATGTTCGGTGCACCGCACACGATGCCACGTGGCACCTTGTTGCCGTTCTCATCGGTCTCGTTGTAGGCGTCGCCCACGTCCACATGGCACCAGTTGATGACCTTGCCGTTCTTCTGCGGCTCAGGCGTGGCGTCCACCACGTAGCCCACGACGATGGGGCCGGTGACCGACGACTTGTGGATTTCCTCTTCCTCGAGGCCGACGCGCACGAGGTCCTTGGCGAGCTGCTCGTAGGATTCGTCCTGCGGAACCGCCACATGCTCACGCAACCAGTCGATGTCAATGAAAGGCATTGCTCACTCCCCCATCACGAATTGCTTGCTGAAACGCACGTCGCCTTCCACGAGGTCGTGCATGTCGTTGATGTCGTGGCGCAGCAGGAGCGTGCGCTCCATGCCGACGCCGAATGCAAAACCGGAATACACATCGGGGTCGATGCCGGCGGACTTGAGCACATTGGGGTTCACCATGCCGCAGCCGCCCCATTCAATCCAGCCGGGGCCGCCCTTCTTGTCGGGGAACCACAGATCCATCTCGGCGCTCGGCTCGGTGAACGGGAAGTAGCTGGGGCGCAGGCGTGCCTTGGCGTCCGGTCCGAACATCGCGACGGCGAGCTTGTTGAGCACGCCCTTGAGGTCAGCCATCGTCAGGTGTTTGTCGATGGCGAGCGCTTCGCATTGGTGGAAGACCGGGGTGTGCGTGGCATCCAGCTCGTCGGTGCGGTAGACGCGGCCGGTGCAGGCGATGTACAGCGGCACGCCGCGTTCGATGAGCGAACGCACTTGGTCGGACGACGTCTGCGTGCGCACCACGATGTTGGAGCCCACAAAGCCGGCGGCATCCTTCGCCTGGTTGCCCTTGACGTAGAAGGTGTCCTGCATCTGACGCGCCGGATGGTCGGGGCCGAAGTTCAGGGCGTCGAAGTTGTACCATTCCGTTTCGACCTCGGGGCCGTCGGCAATCTGCCAGCCCATGGAGACGAAGAAGTCTTCCACATCCTCCAGCAGCTTGGGCAGCGGATGGCGTGCGCCCAGCGGCTTGCGTTCCACCGGCTGGGTCATATCGACGCGCTCAGCTGTGAGCGCCGCTGCCTCGGCTTCCTGCTTGAGTTGCTCTTCCTTGGGGCCGTAGGCGCGACCAAAGTCGGCGCGAAGCTTGCCGAGCGTCTTGCCGGCGTCCTTCTTCTGGTCCTTGGGCAGGCCGCCGATGGCCTTGGAGGCCGCCGCGAGTGCGGAATCAGCGCCAGCGTATTGCGTGCGCACCGCGTGGAGTTCGTCAAGCGTCGTCGCGGCGTTGACCTTGGAGATTCCTTCGTTGATGGCCGCCGTCAGCGCGGCGGCGTCAAACGTTGAGCTATCTACCACTGGATTACCTTTCTGGTTCCCTGGTTTCGGGCGCTGCCGCCGACACGGGCGGGCGCGGCGTCCATGAAAAACATTGTCATGGTCAGACTCGACATGGCCAGGCGTCCTGTGAACGTGCTGCAATTGCATCACGAGCGCATCGCGAGTGCACCACTACATGCACTGCGAACGCACGGTGAAACACACGGTGAAACGCGCCATGAGCACCATGAGCGCACCGCAAGCAGGCCGCAGCCGCGCCACGCATTCACGAATGGCGCGGCCCTGCACGCTGTCGCGGCGGGTTCCACCGACCAACTGTAGCCGAGCGACAAGCGTTCAGCGCGCCGCGCTCCGCATGGCGAACGCATAAAGCAGCACGGCTGCACTTGTGGCGACGTTGAGCGATTCAGCCTTCCCATATATAGGTATGGTCACCACGTCATCACACCGGTTGACGGTGCCCTCCTCAAGGCCACGCGCCTCGTTGCCGAAGAGCACAGCGCGGGTCTGGGATGTCTGCGCGCCATCGGTGGCAGCAAGCATGTCGGGCAGGCCGATCGGCGGACGCTGGGACGTGCCGTAGACATCGGCTGCGGTTACATGCACGTTGCGTTCGGCGGCCCACCCGAAGAAACCGTCGACGCCGAGCCTCACCACGGGAATGTGGAAGAGAGACCCTGCCGTGGCTCGCACGACCTTGGGGTTGGTCACGTCCACGCAATCATCCACAAGGATGACCCCGGAGCATCCCGCGGCATCTGCCACGCGAACGATGGTGCCGGCATTGCCTGGATCGCGCACCTGCCAGCAAGCGGCGACGAGACCGCCGCGCCCGTCACCGTCGGCAGCAAGCCGTTCATCGATAGGCTTAGTGGCAACATGCTCAACCGCTTCACAGTCCATGACCGCGGCGATGCCTTGGCAATCGGCGCTGATCCGATCCATCACGGCGCCGCTGCAAGGGTGCACGTAGATTCCTTCACGGTCCGCTTCGAAGGCAATCGCCTCCGCGGCGCTGTGCGAATTATGCATAAGCGAAGCGCTCACATACAGGTCATGCACGGCGGATGGCATGAACCGCACCGCTTCCCGCACACTTTGCGGCCCTTCCACCAAAAACTTGCCGATCTTGCGCCGCGTATGGCGGGACGCAAGATCGGCAACATGACGGATGCGGTCGGATTTGGGATTCTCGAGCACTGCAGAACTAATGGGCATGCACCCCATCATAGGGCCGCTACCGGCTCTTGAAGTACTTGAGCAGTCGGGACTCGCGAATGCACAAGCCGATGAACAGCGCCATCACCACGGCACCGGCGAACATCGCCACCGGCACCCGCACACACTGCTGCATCACAGTCGCCGTGTCGGCGGGGCACAGCCTCACGCAAAGACCTGCAAGCAGCATGCCGGCCGACAAGGCCGCGAGCCCCGCCCACGTCAGCGTTTCCAACGTGATGCCCAACAGCAATGATCCGCGCGACTGCCCGGCATGAAGCGCGCCTGCGTATTCCAGGCGCCGCCGTATGACGGCAATGGCACCGCATGCCACGCCAACGCCAAGGCCAATCCACGGCGCGATGCGCGTGGCACGCGATTGGTAAGAGGCTTCGGCATCCCAAGCGGAATAGCTGTTGTTCACGCTGAGCACACCCACGTTCTGGGATGATTGGTCAGCCACCACTGTCGTATACAACAATGCGTCGAGCTGGTCATCCACCGGCCATTGCTGCGCCCAGCATTCCTGGAACTGGCCATCGGATGCACTTGCGGGCACAAGGAATGCGAACGAGAAGCGTGTGTCTCGCCCATCGTTGGGCCAGTCGAATACGCCGCCCACCGTCATCGTGCCCTTGTTGGTAGGCACCACCGATCCGTCGGTGATGCCGAAGAGGTCAGCGAGTTCGTCAGAAACCCACACCTTGCTGGCATCCGCGGTAACGGATGAGGATCGCTCGGAGTCAGCAATCAACTGAATCATGCCGGGGCTCACCTCATACACCGGCACTTCTTGACGCGGAGTTGCCGTGGGGATCACGGAATCACCGGACCGCAACGCGCCGGATTCACGCACGGCATCAGAATCAAGGCTCAGTCCGTCGCATGCCACACCGTCCACCGCGCCGCCCAGCACGTCGCGCACATCGGCCATGGTAGAGACTCGCGTCACCGCTTGGTTCTGCAGCGCAACAATGCTGAGCGCATCATAACCGCCAAGCAGCAGTGCCGCCACAAGCATGATCAGCAGAAACACTAACGCGTGGGTGACGCCCAGCGACAGGTTACGGTGGGCTTCGGAGCACACGCAGCGCAAACGCATCCGCCTGTTCGGATGGTTCGCCGCCATACGCATCGGCGCACTGTCTTCGGCAGACCGATCTGCTGTTGTCTGATTGTTTACTTCAGTTTCTTGCAATGCGGGTTCTTGCAATGCAGGCGCAAGTTCCTCAGCCGCTTTATCGGGACTCTCGGACTCCTCTTCGGTCTCATCCTCCGCAGGCGCATAATCCGCAAGGTCGATTACACGATCACACGCATCGCGCGTGTGTGGGTCATGGGTGGCAACGAATACGATCATGCCCTGCCCTGCAAGGTTGCCCAGCACACGGCTCACGGATTCGGCGGTGCGGGTGTCAAGCTGAGCGGTCGGTTCGTCCACGAGGAGCATGTCAGGGTGAGAGCATACGGCACGGGCAAGCATGAGACGCTGTGCCTCGCCGCCGGAAAGTTCGGCAAAACGCCGATCGGCGACGTCTTCAAGAGAGAACAGCGCCAATGCCTCCCGTGCCTGCGCCTCAGCCTCCTTGCGACTGAGTCCTTTGGCAAGCAGCGGGAAGGCGACGTGGTCAAGAGCACTGCGGTTTGCCACGCCGTAGGGGTTTTGGAACACCCAGCCCACGCGGCCGATTCCTTCGCGCTCGATGTGGCCCGCCCACGGCTTCTCCCACCCGGCAAGGATGGAGAGAAGCGTTGATTTGCCGCAGCCGGACGGACCGCACAGCGCCACCACCTGCCCAGGCTCCACCGTGAAGCTCAGGTGTTCGAAGAGGATGTCAGTTCCAGGGAACCGGTGGGCCACATCCACCGCTGTCACTCGCATGTCGCGCTCCTCAAAGCCGACCCGACCGTGACGTTGTGCATCGCATCGATGTCGCTGCCATCGGTGGCAGTCACCAGACTCACGCCCATCTGAGCTCCCGCAATCGAAACATGCACGGTCTTGCCATCCACGATGATGCACCCGTTCGTGCCTGTTTCATCCATGCCATACACCGCGGCGGCAGGCACACGCAACACATGAGTGGAGTCTCCCGTCGAAATACTGCCGGAGACTCCCGCAAGCAAAGAATCAGCGCTCTGCGACTTCCATGATTGAGAAGCAGAAAGAGCATCGAGAAATGCCCGGTCGGTGATTTCCGTTTGTCCTGCGGGCAGCGTGGCGCTCAGGCCATACAGCGTCACGGTGCGGTCAGCATTCCCCACCGAGGCGCCTCCAATGGTGAGCTTCTGCAACACGCCGGGAACCGTTGCAAGCTGGGAACCCGCCATCACTTGAGCACCGAGGCTGGCAGACCAACCCGACACGCTCACGGACCCTTCAGGTATCCACAACACGTCAGCGATCGACAGGCTGCCGTCCGCTGCGCCTGCAGCTCCAGCGGACGCCAAAAGCTTGCCCCAAGCGTTCCCAGTGTTCCAGCTGTAGGTGGCGCTGTTCGCGTCTGCAGGGTAGCCAAGCCTCACCAATTCATCGTTGAGGGCACGCACATCCTCACCCGTGTCGTAATAATGCAAGTCTCGCCATAACGGCTGGCTCGTGGCGAGCGCCATCACCGGTCGTCCGTCAACCGCAAATGCAGCTTTACCGGACTCCAGCCCGGACGCACTCCAATCCGCGGTAACCATGCCGCTGCTGTTCGAAGTAAGTGTGCGCTCGGCTGAAAACGTAGGTGTGAGAGTGATCTGCCGGGTTTCACTCCATTCCTGGGTCTCCACTGGAGCCAAAGTGACCTCCTTCGCCTGCTGAAGCAGCGCCGGCGTGCGATCAGGCAGATACACGGCACACACTCCTGCGGTAATGCATACTGCTGCAACCACGAGCACACACACCCAAGCCATCGAGACTCCGTGCCTTGCACGGGAAGGCTTCTGGCTCTTTGTTGATTTTCCCATGGGTGTCCCTTTCTATCCATGTCTTTGTGCGACAGCGCCGTCGCCTACCTCACAGCTCGCCTATCCCATCAGCCGAAGGGCTTCCATGTGGGCAGGTTGTCATTAGGACCATAATCCACGCCCATTCCGTTTGCAGTCTGGCATTCGCGGATTCCCATGTCCAACGGGTCGAAGCTGAACACAGTCATGTCCCCGGTTTCGCCATACTCATCCCATTCCTTGAGATACTGCTCCTTGGTATAGCTGACCGGCATCAGCCCCTGCTTATGGAAGCAGTCGACTATCGCCTGCTGGGAATCCGTAAGAAGCGCATCATTGGCGAAAGCCAGATTGTACAAATCGTTGACGTTGATAGTGTAGACCGAGTAGCAATACACCTCATCCTGTGTTAGTTTCTTGCTCTGCTCCGTCGAAAGACGCGCACTGGGATCTCCCCTCGGCAGATCGTGTATCCCGTTAGGATAGGTCACCAGCTGCGGCGCCACATAGCCTTTGTCGACCAGGCACTGCTTGTAATTGTTCCACGCAGCCTCATAATCCGCGCGGCTCACCACCCCGCCATTGTCCACGGCACGCTGCAACATCGCCGTCTCCTCATCCGACCGGGCGTACTCCTTGTCCTTATAATCCAACAGGAACTTAGCACGCTCCTCCAACGAGGAAGCGATCTTCTCCTCCCCCTGCCGCGAAGAGGATTGCTGCGAAGCGCCCGCGGAGGACAACGAAGGGGAAGCCCCGCCCGACGCGCCGCCGCAACCCCCGCACGTCACCAGGCACACACAGGCCACGGCACCTGCAACCACACGAAACATCCCCCTCACCATCATCTCTACCTCTCCATGCTCCGATTCAACGATGAATCCTCCAACCGTGATAGCCTCTCCTCCCGTCAGCCGAGTGGCCTCCATTCAGTCTTCAGCCCATTATCGTAACTCCAACCATTTGCCACCAGACACTCGGACGCATTCGGATCATCGAAATCTATGTGGTACGCAGACTCTTCATTCGCAGAAGCTGATGCGTCCTGCGGTGAAGCTGAGTCATCTCCAGACGCAAGACGATCTCTCCGCTCCTCGACGTCGTTTTTGAACTGCTCCTTCGTATAGCTCGCAGGAGCCACCCCTTGCTTATGAAGGCAGTCAACAATTGCCTGGTCATTATCCGAGGTCAGCGTCTCGTTTCCAAACTGGAGACTATACTGGTCATTCACCTGCATGGTGTATGTCGAATAGCAATACACGGCGTCAGCCTGCGCCTTTTCGCCCTGCTCCTGCGTGATCCCATTGCTGTTGGTCGACGGCAAGTCATACAAGCCATGCGGGTACTTGTACAATTGCGGCGCCACGTAGCCTTTGTCGACCAGGCACTGCTTGTAATTGTTCCACGCAGCCTCATAATCCGCGCGGCTCACCACCCCGCCATTGTCCACGGCACGCTGCAACATCGCCGTCTCCTCATCCGACCGGGCGTACTCCTTGTCCTTATAATCCAACAGGAACTTAGCACGCTCCTCCAACGAGGAAGCGATCTTCTCCTCCCCCTGAGAAGACGAGGAAGCAGATGGCGAACCCGGACCGGAGGAAGACGACCCACCGCTGGCACCAGCGCCACAAGCCGAACACGCAAGCGCAAGCATTACCGCGACGGCTCCAGCAACAACACGCGGACTCCTCATCATCTTAAGATTCCTCCCGCAGATCAAAGCATTCAATTTTCGAGACCATACTTGACGTAATCGCCCGCCACGGACTTTCCGCCTTGTTTATTCGCTCGGCACCATTGCCTCGAGGACGTCCTCGTCCAATTCCTGGACCCGTTCTGCGACGCTTCGCAGAATTCAGTGTCCTGCAGCGAATAGATATGCACCTCGGAATTTGTCGTCGTCACCTGCCATGCGCCATGCCAATATCCACGCTCTATCGTGCCTGACGACTCAGGAATCTGAGTCTCGTAATACGCGCCCGCATTAGCCACGCCCGTACCACTGAACCCAATTAACAAGGCGAAAAGACCTGCAACCATCGCAAGCGATGCCCTGCGGCGTACGCCGCGTGCATCCGCCATCGACCGTGTAACCGTTACATCCGAATGATTAATACTCCACATATGTATCGTGCTCCCTCTGAGAGAACCGGCAACTTCTTCGTTACCTGATGAATTCCCTTAGACGTCAGTGTATCAGATGTGTCTTGCGCCAAGACCTGAACTACTAGAATCATCACAAATTCTTCACTATGAATTCTCTATTCTCCATTAATAAATCCCTCCCTGCACTAGCTTTCAATCAGAGTCCTGGGTCTTACGCACAACGAGGCTCAGACCGAGAAGCAGAAGCACCAATAACATATAAGCGGTAGCCCGATGATACGTCACCGACGTCAAGGAAAGTACAGATGCTGCCATGACCACGAGTTCTCATGAAAGCCGCTCAAGGAGATATATCCATTCAAAGACGGCGCAATCCTTCTGACCCGCGCCCTGAGAAGATGAGGAACCGGATGGCGAGCCCGAACCGGAGGAAGACGACCCGCCGCCGAAACCCACCTCACTTCTGGAATGGATACCAAACCGTCTCAGTCGGATCAGTGCCATCCAGAAATCCGTAACCGTATGTGGCAAGGCATCCGCGAATCTGAGGATCCTTCATATCAACCGAATACGACGAAGTAGGGCTACTCGCTTTCTGCGACGCAGCCTGTTCTTTCAACCATTGCTCCTTCGTATAGCTCGCAGGCACCATCCCCGTCTTGTGGAAGCAGTCCACCAACGCCTCCTCCGAATCACTCAGCAGCCCCGGATTCCCGATCTGGACTTGATACACGCTATCGACATCCGAAACATACTTGAGCATGCAGTCGCTAACATCGGATCCCAATCGACCCATCTGTTCCTGGGTACCGCCGGTTGTGTTCTCACCTGCGAGCTGATACATGCCATTGGGGAATTTATGCAGCACCGGGGCGGAATACCCGCGATCCACAATGCAATTGCTGAAATCATTCCATGCTGATTGATAATCGGCAGCCGACACCTTGCCGTTCTTCGCTGAACGAGCAAGGATTTGCTTCTCGGAATCGCTTATCGACGCTTCACCCTGCACACGATTGTTCACGTTGACGATGTAATCCTTCAGCGAAGCAGCCAGCTTCCCAGATGACGAGGAGGAGGCAGTGGAGCCGGCATCACCCGCGCCCGTCCCAGGGGCAGCGCCACCACGCCCGCAAGCGCCTCCCGACAACACCACCACCGCACACAACAGACACAGCAACCATCTCCATGCGCCACGAAGGAACAGGTGTCGGCTAGTTGACATCCCGCACCATTCCATAAGGTTCTCTCCTCTCTCGGCACTTTCCAAGATAGCCTGCTCAGCTCTAGCCGACTGCCACTGCCGCAGTTAGCTACAGAGTATGTCAGCGGAGAGCTGAGCAGATCAATCATCACTCTGGTCACAGCTAAATTCGGTGATAAATTGCATAATCGAATCGAGCATCTGAACTGCCGTAGACATCGACACGGCATTGACGCCCTGGCGGAACTGTCATATATTCCTTGAAAATTCCGTCTTGTCCAACTTCGCAATAGCTATACGTGCCAAGAGCCGTACTATGCACATGGGAGTGTGTCGGCGACACCTCCCATGTACCTGTGTAATCACCTTCCGACCATGAACCAGAGCTCACCGCGTACCGTGTCGTCGCATTTGCAACTGTCACGCCGCCAAGACACAGGCCGGCAGACAGAAGCAACGACGATACACACGCCGCAGCCTTACGAATGTTTCGCAGCATCGCGAACCACATCCTTCCTCCCCATGGCATCCCCGCCATGGAATCTGATGAGAGGGCGAGTCATCTTTGCTCTCCCCACTTCCATTACAGCACTCAGAGACAAACAACACACGCCGACCGAGGCAACAAAACGTTACGCGGACTAGCACCATCCGACACGCATCCTTGTAACAACCCATCAATGCCTTCTCTCTGTGTCACTGTCCATCAAGACGCAGAAGCTTGCATAACGGGGTTCCGGCGATTTATCATAACCGCAGTGGTGTGACGAGAGTGCACCCACAACGACGTGGAGGAGAGACCGTCGATGATACCCCAAAAATTCCTAACAGGCTATGCACGGCAAACCGGCCAAAATACAGTTCGCAATGCGACCGAATGCCCAACGGCCACGTACAAACTCGCAGTTCTTGATAATGATCAGTTCGCTCTCACTTACCTGAAGGATTACCTTTCGACACATAACACCCCTTTCGAACTGGCATTCCACTCATTCGACGGAATGAGCGCCTTAGATCGCCTTATCGACCACCCCAAGGAACCTTTACCTGACTGCATTCTTCTGGCACAGCCTTTTGACGATTTCCATGTGCCGTTCATCTGCAACAGGCTTCGACTCGCGTCGGCGAAGACCCCGATTCTAGGCATGGTTATGAAGATGTCCGAATACCATACCTGTGAACTCAAACGCAATGGCGCTCAAGGGGTCGTAGAAAAGACGACCCCGCAACAGGTACTTGCCGTCCTGCACAAAATGCTGACACATGAAAGGCAGGCACAGGACGGTTTCCGCACTTGCCAAGAAGCGCACATCGATCTTGCAACACGCATGCACCCAACCAGCCTTCCGCCTCGCGTCGAGGAGTTCATTCTTAAGATGGTCTGCAACCATCGCACAGCAACGCAAGTTGCGAAAGAAATGGGCATTACTGCTACGACCGGACGCAAATACACCATGCTGCTTCGCAAAGCCATGGGAACGCAAAGCACGGAACAGGCAATCCAGGAATGGATTAATGAAAACACCGAATTAGTCGAAGAAGATCACGAGGGGACCAAAACGGAACAACCTACGCAAGCGCAATGAAACTACGCGCCCCGAAGCCGTCACCCGCCCGTCACTGCGCGTAGCGGGAGAGGAACAGCGCCTCCGTGACGATGTTGTTGCGCAATCCGCTCAGGGAGATGGATTCATTAGGGCTGTGCGCATTGGCCTGCGGATCCTCGGGACCGGTCACGATGACCTGCGCTTGCGGGAAAAGACGCTGCAATTCGGGAATGAACGGGATGGAACCGCCTTCGCCCTTGTTCACGGGCGTGACGCCGAAAGCGTCGCTCATCGCCTGCTCTGCGACGCCCACTGCCTTGCAATCCGGGTCCATCGCCCACCCCATGCCGTTCTCACCATTGGCAACGCTCACCTGAGCGCCAAAGGGGGCGTGCGACACCAAGAAGTCCGCGAGCGCCTTCTGCGCCTCAGCGGGGTCCTGCGCAGGTGCAGTGCGCAGTGACAGACGGAATCGTGCGGTGTTGGCGATGACGTTGAACGAGCCGTCGACGGGGTGGGCGTCGAAGCCGATGACGCTCACGGACGGCTTGGTCCACACACGCTGCGCCAAGGAGCCGGTGCCGGCGAGCCGGTAGCCGGGCACCGTGGAGGAATCCGCGCGGAACGTGGCTTCGTCAAGGTCGCGTTGCAGGCCTCCGACCGGCTCCTGCGATTCCAGACCGGGCACCGCAAGGTCGCCGTTGGAGTCATACATCGAGGAGATGAGCATCGCCGAGAGCGTCACCGCGTCAAGGATCGGACCGCCGAACTGCCCCGAATGCACGGGGTGCTCGAGCACCTTCACCGTTACATCCACGTCGGTGTTGCCGCGCAAGGACGTGGTGAGGCTGGGGATGGACGCCGACCAGTTGCCCGAATCCGCCACGATGATTACGTCGGATTCGAATTCATCGCGATGAGCTTTGAGGAAGGGGATGAAGCTCGGAGAGCCCATTTCTTCCTCGCCTTCGAAAAACAGCTTGATGTTGCACGGCAGATCGCCGCCCAGCGCATGAAGCGCCCCGGAATGGATGGCGATGCCACCGCCGTCGTCTGCGGCACCCCGCCCATACAGGCGGTCTCCCACTGTGGTCGCCGTGAAGGGATCGGTGCGCCATGCCGCGCGGTCAGGCACCGGCTGCACGTCATGGTGAGCGTAGAGCAGCACGGTGGGAGCCTGAGGGTCGACTACCTTTGAGCCCACGACCTCCCATGCCCCAGGGGTTCCGTCAGGGTTCTCGGACTGCACGACGTGCGCATCGTCGATGCCCACGAGCTTCATCTGATCGGCCACGAATTGCGCCGAACGCTTCATATGCTCGCCGGTGATGCCTTGCGCCGAAACGCTCGCCAAGGCAATCTTGTCCGACAACATCGCCACGATGCGATTCCAATCGTCGTTCACCCGTTCTCGGATGGTTTCCACGTTCATCGCTTCACCCGTCATGTCATTCACCTCTGTTGTTTCACCGACGTCTGTTGTGCTTTTACTTTTATCTATTCTACGAATGGCTGGGATGGGGATGGCTGGGATGGCTGCAACGCCGCCAATCACACCATTGGGAAAGCCTACGGGATGGCGTTGAAGCGTCTAGGTATAAACGTAACCTGTTCGCATGACACTCTTCAGGAAATCGAGCGACAAGGATTCCTCCGACTCCGCGCAGGTGCCGCCGCATTCGGACACCGCCGAAGCCTCACAGACCACGGACTCCTCCATCGCCGGCAAAGGCCGCCCCACCCCCAAGCGCAAGCAGGCGCAGCAGGCTGGCTTGCGCCCGCTCGTGCCCAAGGACCGCAAGGCCGCCAAGAAGGCAGAGAAGGCGAAGTATCGTGCCCGTCAGGACCGCGAATACGAGGCCATGGAGACCGGCGACGTGCAGCACATGCCAGCCGCCGAGCGCATTCCATGGCGTGTCTACGCACGTGATTATGTGGACGCCCGCTGGAACTTGGGCGAATGGTTCCTGCCGGTGATTCTTGTGGCGCTCATCGCCTCCATCATCGTGCAGCAATGGTCCCAGGTCGTGGCGTTTGTGCTCATGGTGGCGATATACGTTTACATGCTTATCGCCATCATCGATGCTGCCGTCATGTGGCATGGACTGAAAAAGAAGCTCATCGCGAAGTTCGGCGACAGAGCCGTCGCCAAGGGCCAGCGCACTGGCTTCTACTCGTGGAGCCGCGCTCTGCAGATCCGCGCTTGGCGCATGCCCAAGCCTCGTTACAAGAAGCGCGGACACTGGCCGGACTGATGCCCGCACCCGTCGACGCCGCAATGGTTCATTCGTTCCATTGCGGCGTTTTTCATTGGGCATTGTGTTCGCTCTGTTTGTTTTTTGTATTCTTTGAGCCTCAGTGACATTTCATCGTCATTGCCCACCTCAGTGTCATTGCCCCTCAACATTTTTTATTTTATCCCATAATTAAACATTCCCATTCGCAAGCAAAATCAAATTCCAGTCGCATTTCATGCAGCTACGACAGCCCCACCCGTGTCTGGCAGCCCCGCGCAGAGCACAGTGCAGAGCACATGTGCAACATCGTGCTTTCATTTCGCTCATTTCATTTCGCCATGAGGGTAAACGCAGCATCTGCGCCACCGTGCCCTGCCACGATTCGATAAAATACGCCCATACGGCACAGCACACGCACCCATGGCATGGCGAATCCTCACCGTGTCACCAAGCCGCAAGGAGGGCTCATGGCAGACCCGGACCACTACGAACCGTCACACAGCGCACCCCAGTCGGCAGCACCGACTGCACAGGCTGCGCAGGCTGCACCGACCACGCATCATCAGACCGCATCCAACCCCACTACACCGGCCACATCAACCACACAGGAAGCAACCGAGAGTGCGATCATAACTCCCTCCCCCGCGTTCACCAATGACATACCGACGCGCACCGATGTGGCGATCATCGGCTCAGGCCCCGGCGGTTACTCATGCGCCTTGCGCGCCGCCCAACTCGGCCTGCATGTGACGCTCATCGAACGAGACGAACATGCCGGCGGCACATGCCTGAACCGCGGATGCATTCCCACGAAGGCACTGCTAGACGCCGCCCACGCAGCATGGGAGGCACGCCGCGGCGAACGCCTCGGTTTCGGCACGCGCGCACAGCAGCCCGATCGCGAGCGCTTGCTCGACTTCCAGCACAATGCCGTGCGCACGATGGTCGATGGACTCGAATCCCTCATCAAGGCACGGCGCATCGCATTCGTGCACGGGCAATCCGCCATCGACACAGCCACCACCGCTGCGAGCGCCACGGAGCCTGCGGCAGGAGACGCGCAACCCATGCGCACCGTAACGATCGACTCTGCCGATGGAACGCGGCATCGCATCAGCGCACGTCATGTGGTGATCGCAACCGGCGCCACTCCCCGTCCACTCGCCGAAGCGCCCTTCGGTGGCCGCGTGCTCGATTCCGACGCCGCATTGGAACTGCCCGTCATCCCCCGCTCCGTCATCGTCATCGGATCGGGAGCCGTGGGATTAGAATTCGCCAGCTTCTGGGCCGCGATGGGCAGCAGCGTCACGGTGCTGGTGCGCCATGGCCGGCCGCTGTCGGATTGGCCGCGCCGCGTGGGGGCGTCGCTCAAACGCGGCATGACGGCGCATGGCGTGACATTCATGGACTACACCGCCGTCGAATCTTGCACTACCGACGACGGCACCACGACGGTCACCGTCTCCACGCGCAAAGGCACCGCCGCCCTCTGCGCTGACTACTGCCTCGTCGCCATCGGACGCACGCCTTCAACCGACGCTCCGTGGATCGAACAAGCGGGAGTGGAGCGCGATTCCCGCGGATTCATCGTCACGGACCCGTGGGGGCGCACCACGTCGTCGGACATGGCGTCGGGCATGGCGACGGGCATATGGGCGGTGGGCGACGTGACCGCCGGCCGACAGCTCGCGCACCGCGCTTTCGCACAAGGACGCGTGGTCGCCGAGACGATGGCAGGGCTTTCACCCGCCCCGGTGCGCGACGAGCTCGTGCCACGCGTCGTCTTCAGCCTTCCCGAGGCTGCAAGCGTGGGACTGGACGCCGACCAGGCGAAGTCCGGTGCATTCGGAACCTTCAGCGACGTGCGCGAAACAGCGATTCCCATGGATGGCAACGCACGCACCGCAATCGCCGGGGACACAGGCGTCATTGACATCGTGACGGGCGTTGATGGCAGCGCCCCCGATTCGCCGCGTCTGGTGCTCGGCGTGCACATGGCCGGCCCGCATGTCTCGGAATTCATCGGTGAAGCGCAGCAAATCGTGCGCAATCGAATCCACCTCACCGAGGCTGCGCTGGCGATACATGCACACCCCACTTTCAGCGAAGCATTGGGCGAGGCATTGCTCAAGGCGGACGGCTCCCCCTTGCACACGATGTGAACGAGGCGGCGTGAACGCAGGCGGCGCTACACAGGCTCAGAGAACGCAAACGCAGCGAACAGCGCAAGGAAGGCCACAGCGCCGCCCTATACAGCCACCTCGCTAATATGCAAAACAGTTGAATCCACCCACGAGCAAAAGGAAGCGCATGGCCACGAACGACACGAACGCCAGGAAGAACGACGGCAAGAAGCCCAAGAAGGAAGGCCGCCTGCGCGGAACCATCAAGCAGCTCAGCGCCGTCTACGATTTCACACGCCAGCAGGACTCCCACCTTCCGCTGCTGATGGCGTTGAGCTTCGGAATCCCCGTGATCATCTCGATCATCGTGCCGCTCGTGTGGTACCGCACCAGCATCCCCGGTTGGATCCTCACCGTGCTTCTGGGCATCATGATCGGCTTCACGGTGGCCGTGTACGTGCTCACCAACCGTTCGAACACTGCGATGTATGCGATGGCCGAAGGCAGGCCGGGCGCCACCGCGATGGTGATCAAGAACATCAACAACAAGGCATACACGTTCAATGAAGAGCCCATCTGGGCTGACCCCCGTTCAAAGGACATGATCTGGCTGGGCACGAGCTTCAGCGGCATCTTCCTCATCGGCGAAGGAGACTATGGCCGCGTGCAGCGCGCCATGGACCGTCAGGAGAAGACCATCCGCAAGATCACCCAGGGCTCCGACATCCCGATCTACCGCATCAGCGTGGGCAATGGACCCAAGCAGGTGCCGCTGCGCAAGCTGCGCAGCAAGATCGTGCGCGGCCACAAGATCAAGCTGCGCCGCGACGAACTCGAAAGCCTCAACAACCGCCTGCGCTCCCTGCGTCTGCGCAACAACACGATGAACATGCCCAAGGGCATGGATCCCTCCCGCGTGCACGTCAGCCCTCGCGCAATGCGCGGAAAGAACTGACGCGGCGACTCGCTGTCGCAACCGTCGCAATCGACCAACCGTCCCGACCATGCATCGCGTAAGGGACGCGGCCCGTGCTTCTTTTCGAAATTCGAAAGCGCTCCTTGATGGGGCGCTTTCTTTATTGATTTCGCAACGGCAGCGCAAGCCAATGACCACATCGCAATACATCAACTCGCCACTGTTTTCAATACTTAAACGCGTCCCGAAACATGTTCGTAACGTAACGAGCGACTTTGCGAAACTCGGAACCCTACACTTTACCTTGTATTCCTCAAGACGAAAGGATTGTCAGATGACTGACATCAAGACCAAGGAAGACGCCGAGGCCCTTATCAATAAGGAAGGCATCGAGTATGTCTCCGTGCGCTTTACCGACCTCATCGGCGTTCAGCAGCACTTCACTGTGCCGGCTGCGGCGTTCCTGCACGACGCTTTCACCGACGGCATGCCGTTCGACGGTTCCTCGGTGACCGGTTTCCAGGCGATCAACGAGTCCGACATGAACCTCAAGCCGGACGTGACCACCGCTTACATCGACCCGTTCCGTAAGCACAAGACGCTTGATGTCGCCTTCTCCATCGTCGACCCGATCACCGATGAGCCTTACAGCCGTGACCCGCGTCAGGTCGCCGCAAAGGCTGAGGCATTCCTCAAGTCCACCGGCATCGCCGACACCGCATACTTCGCTCCTGAGGCTGAATTCTTCATCTTCGACAAGGTTCGTTTCGAGAACTCCATGGCTCGCTCCTTCTACGAGGTCGACTCCATCGAGGCTCCGTGGAACTCCGGCAAGGATTACGAAGACGACGGCACCCCGAACATCGCGTTCAAGAACAAGGTCAAGGGCGGCTACTTCCCGATTCCGCCGATCGACCACTCCCAGGATCTGCGCGACGACATGGTGCACAACCTGCAGGCCGTCGGCCTTGAGCTCGAGCGTTCTCACCACGAGGTGGGCGGCGCTGGCCAGCAGGAGATCAACTACCGCTTCAACTCCCTGCAACACGCAGGCGATGACCTGATGAAGTACAAGTACATCGTGCATGAGACCGCTGCACAGGCCGGCAAGGCCGCAACGTTCATGCCGAAGCCGATCGCTGGCGACAACGGCACCGGCATGCACTGCCATCAGTCCCTGTGGAAGGACGGCAAGCCGCTGTTCTTCGACGAGAAGGAATACGGCGGCCTGTCCAAGATCGCACAGTGGTACGTCGGCGGTCTGATCAAGCACTCCTCCTCCGTGCTTGCCTTCACGAACCCGTCCCTGAACTCTTACCACCGTCTGGTGCCTGGCTTCGAAGCCCCTGTGTGCATGGTTTACTCCGCACGCAACCGCTCCGCCGCCATCCGCATCCCGCTCGCTGGCAAGTCCCCGGCTGCAAAGCGTATCGAGTTCCGCGCGCCGGATCCGTCCTGCAACCCGTACCTCGCCTTCTCCGCACAGCTCATGGCTGGCCTCGACGGCATCATCAACCACATCGAGCCTCCGGCACCTATCGACAAGGATCTCTATGAGCTTCCTCCGGCAGAGTACGCCAACATCAAGCAGGCTCCGGGCTCCCTCGACGAAGCGCTGAAGGCTCTGGAAGAAGATCACGACTTCCTCACCGCCGGCAACGTCTTCACCGACGACCTCATCGAGACCTGGCTCGACATCAAGCATGCTGAGATCGACAAGGCTCGCCTGCAGCCGACGCCGCTCGATTACGAGCTGTACTTCCACATCTGATCGCCTGCCGTGTGAACTGAGCTTGGTGCTTGGTTCGGCGGCATGAATCGCGGAAGCCTAGGACCCGGTTGGAATCCAGATGATTCCAACCGGGTCCTTTCTTTATCTGCGGCAGCCCCTGCTGCTGCATCACAGAATCGCAATTCATGCTGCAGCCACAGACAATCCGCAATCACACTACAATGGAGTCGCCAAAGAAAGGAGTTCCCATGGAACAGCCCATTGTGACGGACATCGAACTGCTGAGCAAGATCTCGCGCCCAGCGACTCCCGCTGATTCGCAGATCATCGAGGACCTGCGCGACACGCTCGCAGCGCATCATGATGAATGTGTGGGACTCGCGGCCAATATGATCGGTTCGCTCACCCGCATCATCATCGTCTCGACGGAAAAAGGCGATGTGGTGATGGTCAATCCCACGATCACCAAGCGCACCGGCATCTATATGACGAAGGAAGGGTGCCTGTCGCTGACGGATGTGCATCGCGCCACGCGCTTCGAAAACGTGACGGTCGTGTGGCAGGATGCTGACTTCACGCGCCATATGCGTGGATTCTCCGGCTACACCGCGCAGATAATCCAGCACGAGGTGGACCACCTCGACGGCAAGATCATCTAGCCGTTATTCATCTAGCCGCTATCGATCTACTATCCAGTCACTGGCAACTGCAGTCAGCAAACTCAGACATCGGTCACTCTGGGCCGTTGGCCGCCGCCCACTCACAGGTGGTGGCCAACGGCTCAGCCAAGCGACGGGCGTTCGCGCTGCATAAGGGCGCGCGCCACATTTTCAAAGGTCTTCGCCACAGAGGATTGCGCCAGCTCGCCGTTCTCATCAAGCACCGCCGGCCTGCCTGATTCCGCGGTCTCGCGTAGCTCGGGCACCAAGGGCAGCTGGCCAAGCAGCGGCACGTCATAGCCCAACGCATGCGTGAGCTGGTCGCTCACCCGTTGTCCGCCGCCTTCGCCAAATATGCGCAGCTTCTCACCCTTGTGTTCGAAATAGCTCATGTTTTCGATGACGCCGTCGACTTGCATTGGCATTTGCAACGACACAAGCCCGGCGCGCACCGCCACCTCGGATGCGGATGGCTGCGGCGTGGTGACTACCACAAGCTCGGCGTTGGGCAGCGCTTGAGCCACGGAAATCGCCATGTCGCCGGTACCAGGCGCCAAGTCGAGAAGCAATACGTCCGGGTCTCCCCACCACACGTCCGACAGGAACTGTTCGAGCGAGCGCTGCAGCCTGGGGCCGCGCCACAATATCGCGCGGTCGGAGCCGGCGAACACGCCAATCGACATGAGCCTCACTCCCCACGCTTCGGGTGGCACGAGCATGCCGTCCAGATCGGTTGGCTGATCCTTGACCCCGAACAGGCGTGGCAGTGAGAAACCGTAGATGTCTGCGTCGATGGCGGCCGTGTCGTATCCAAGCGCGGCGAACGTGGCGGCCAGGTTGGCAGTCACCGAGCTTTTGCCCACCCCGCCTTTGCCTGAGGCGATGGCGAAAATGCGGGTCTTGGCGCCTTTGCGGGTGAATGGATTCGCCCGACGTTCCGCTTTGAGCCTCGCCACAAGCGCCTTGAGCTTGGCAGATTCCATGACGCCGGTTTCAATAGTGAGGCGAATCCTCCCATGCGGATAATTCACCACAGCGGCACGGATGCGGCGGCGTATCGTCTCCGACAGCGGGCAGCCGGGCACCGTGAGCTCCAAGTGCACGGTCACGTCCCATGCGGGTGTGCCATCGTCAGCATCCGCAGTGTGCGCTGCCGGCGCGACATCCACGCCGCCGACCATGCCCAGGTCCGTGATGGTGCGACCCAGTTCTGGGTCGATGACATGTCGCAACGCCTCCAGGATGTCATCATGCACCTTCTGCGGGGTTATGCCTCGCGCGGATGCATCGGAATAGTCTTCAGCACCGGCACCAGCACCGGCACCGTCACCAGCACCGTCGTGAACACCATCGTGTGAAGCCATGCAAGAAGCCATGTGCCAAGTCCTTCCATAGGTGATGCGCCATCAGGTGATGCGCCAAAGTGTTATACGACATGATGTGATACGACATCATGCGATACGCCATCGTTCAATACGACAATGCGATGCGACAATGCGAAGCGACCGAATGCGCCGCGCGTCCGATCACCGCACGCCACCGTTACTGTAACCGTTTCACCACGCGCCACACAAGGGCGCGGATGCAGCGCGAATCTCAATCTCCACGATTCCATCACAATTGACGCGAATTTTTCGTATCTTTTCAGGCTGGCTGCCGTATTATTAGTGCGGAAAAGGCCCTCCCGCAACCATGCATTGGGCCCAGGCGAAGGAGCATTGCAATGAGCGACGAGCGCGATTACGGTTCGAACGGCACCGCTGGATATGTCCCCGGCACTGAGGCGCCCAACGGATACGGATATCACGATCCAAACGCATCGTCCACGAATTCCGCATGGCAGGGTTCGCCTTCCGCCGCCTATTCTGGCGCCTCTGCGACTCCGTCCAGCCCATCAGGCGCCATGGATTTCGCAGGCGCTGGGAACTCTGCGAATCCTGCGAATCCCCAATCCTCATACACCGGCGTCAGCGTGCCGTTCAACGCCAATGCCATCTTCAACGCGAATGCCGGCACCCCCACCAAAGCACCGCGTGGCATGGATTTCGAGTCCATCATGGATTCCCAGCCAAGCTCGGCAGACTCGTATACGACCGATGGTGACAATGCCGTCGATGTGAAGCGCCGCAGCCTGCTCAACGAAAAGCTGACGAACGGACGCCGCGTGGAGCTCATCGTTTCGCTTGTGGTGTCCATCGCCATGATTTTCGTGCATAACGCAATGCGCACAGGAGCCGCCGGTGTCATCACGGCGACGATCATGAACGCGGCATTCGTGGTGTTGCTCTTCAGCCTCGTCCGCACCTGCTTCAAGTACGATCTGGCATTCGTGACCGGTCTGCGCCGCGCCGTCATCATCATCCTCACGCTGCTCGGCGTTGCTTCCGCGGCAGGCCTCGTCTACTATGCCCTCGACGTGCCCGGGGTGTTCAACCCCACCAGCGTGCAGCTGTCGGCGCTGCAGGTGCAGGGCAACAGCACCGGCAACGGGCCTTACACCCTCACCGGCAAGGCACCGAGCGGCAACACAATGACGTTTTCGCTGACCCAGGACGAATACTATGCGTGCAACACGGGTCTTAGCGGAGTGGACACGAAGTACCGCTCCGCAACGATTTCGTACCTTCCTCACACGAAGACGCTGACATCCCTCACCTGCGGCTCATCGAAGTGATGCAGTTCGGGATAAACAACGCCGTCGCACGGTTTGCTGTGCGACGGCGTTTTGCTATGTTGCGGCGGTTCGCTGCTACGCGGTTCACTGTGTATATAGGGTTCACCGCTGCGCGGTTCACTGTGCGGTTGCGGTGAACTCCCCTGTTTCCAGCAGATGGGCGAACTGGCTTTGGTCAATCATGGGGATGCCCAATGCTTCCGCTTTTGTCACTTTCGCCGCTCCCGGCGCGGTGCCAGTGACAACGACGGTCGTCTTCTTGCTCACCGAGCCGGTGGCCTTCCCACCACGATTCTGGATGGCTTCTTTGACTTCCTCACGCGAATAGCCGTCGACCGTGCCAGTGACGACAATGATCTTGCCTTCCAGCGTCTGAGGCAGCGTCGATGCTTCGACCGCAGCAGTGCCCACGCCCGCCAAGCGCCATGCGGCGAGGATGCGCCCGCGCCAATCCTGTGGATCCTTGGCGTGTTCGAACCATTCGTGGATGACCGTCGCCTTTTGGTCACCGATGGTGTCGACTTCGGCGAGTTCCTCGACCGTCGCATTCGCCAGCGCATCAAGCGAACCGAATGCCGATGCGAGGATGCGAGCGGTGGGCGGACCCACGCTGCGGATGGATAGCGCCACGAGCACCCTCCACAGTTCGGCGCTGCGAGCGGCTTTGATTTCATCAAGCATGGCGAGCGTGTTTTTGCTTGGCTCGGCATCAGATTCCGTCTGCCCCTTGGACGGCGCGTTGTAAAACGCCCTCACCTGTCTCCACAGGCCTGACATGCCGCGCTTGCGGCGCACCTCGCGTTTCTTGCCCGTCGTGGGATCGATCACGGTGCGCACTTCGACGATGGGAATCTCACGCCACACGCGCACATCGCGCAGTTGCTCGGCGGTGAGGGCAAACAAATCCGCTTCGCTGCTCATCACCGGCGTCTGCATCGCAGGCAGTTCCAGCCCCGCCTCAGGCACGTACGGCTTGGGTTCCTCACCGGGGGCGACTTTGATTTCCTTGGTATCGGGGCAATATGCCGCCACGGAAATCGGGCGATCCTCCTCGGGATTCGTCAAAGCGATGGCCGCCTGCTCCCCCAAGTGCTCGATGTCGAGGGCCTTGCGCGAGGCCAGATTGATGACGCGTTGGGTCAACTGCGCAGGGCACGATTCGATGTTGGGACAGCGAATGTCCACGTCGCCTTCCCTCTCGGGAGCCAGCGTGGCGCCGCAGCTGGGGCATGTGGTGGGCATGATGAATTCGCGAAGGTCCGGGTTCGACTCGCGCAGGGCGAGCACGGGTCCCACGATTTCAGGAATCACATCGCCTGCCTTGTGCACGATCACGGTGTCGCCGATGAGCAGGTTCTTCATCTTGACGACCTCGGCGTTATGAAGCGTGGCATGGGAGACCGTGGAACCCGCCACGTAAACGGGGTCGAGCACCGCCACGGGCGTCACGCGGCCGGTGCGCCCCACTTGCACGATGATGTCGAGCAGCTTCGTGTTGACATCCTCAGGTGGATACTTGTAGGCGATGCCCCATCGCGGCGCACGGGATGTGGCGCCCAGACGCCGCTGGAGCGCCAAGTCGTCGACCTTGATGACGATGCCGTCAAGCGCGTGTTCGATGTCGTCGCGGTGCTCGCCGTAATACTCCACCATGTCGATGATCTCATCGAAGGTGCTGACCTTGCGGTTGTGCGGGGACACAGGCACTCCCCACGTCGTATACAAATCATAGGCCTGGGATTGGTCCTTGATTTCCTCATGGGAGGGACTGGCGTCGGCACCCCACACGAGGCGGCCGATGCCATGCGCATAGAAACTCAAGTGGCGCGATGCCGTCACTCGAGGGTCTTTCTGGCGCAATGAACCCGCCGCCGCGTTGCGCGGATTGGCGAACGGCACATGCCCCATCTGCTCCTGCTGTTCGTTGAGCGCACGGAATGTGTCGAATCTCATGAACACTTCGCCGCGAATCTCCACAAGCTCGGGAATGTCTTCCGCGGAACCCTGCAGGTTCTGCGGGATGGTGGCGATGGTGCGCACATTGGGTGTGATGTCTTCTCCGATCACCCCGTCGCCTCGCGTCAGGCCCTGCTCGAGCACTCCGTTGCGGTAAATGAGGTTGAGCGCCAGACCGTCGATCTTCACTTCGCAGGTCATGGGAAGTGGCTTGCCCTGAGGCCAGTCGAGGTCCTGCCGCACGCCGTCGTACCAACCCCTGATTTCGTCGTATGAAAACACGTCGTCGAGCGACAGCATGCGCGAGGGGTGGCGCACCGAGGCGAAATCCGAGGACACCTGCCCGCCCACACGATGGGTGGGAGACTGGGGATCGTCGAGTTCGGGGAATGCCGCCTCGAGCCTTTTCAGCGTGTTCATGCGGTTATCGTACGCCGCGTCGGATGACGTGGGGGCGTCATTGACATAGTAGGCGATCTGATCGGATTCGACCCAGGCGCTCACTCGCGCCCACAAGCGAGCCGCCCGCGCCGGAGTGAGAGTGGTGACGTCCAGCAACGTGAGACGTTCGGCATCGGAATCCGTGGGCTTGAGGGCGCTGATCCATTCATCGCTGCCCGGTTGTGCTGCAGGCGCATCCTGCGCTGTGTGTTTCGTGGATTCCGCGGATTCCTCATGGTTTGTGGAATCCGTGTGCGCTGCGGAATCCGTGTGTTCTGTGGATTCCGACGGCGCAGCCGCCTGGCCACGCGAGGCATTCCGCGACTTCTGCACCACCGGGTCTGTCACCTTCCCGTCTTCGGTGAGGGCGTCGAAATCCCATGCAAGTTGCTCATCAGACATGTGTGCCTCCCTGTTTCGCCAGCAGTATCAGCGTATACCGTCACCGCCGGCACGTGCCAAGCGCCTCACCGGGCGCGTCTTACCAAGCGTGTCTTCTCATGCACCCAACGATTGACGGAACTGCCAGTCCTCGGCGCCCATGCGCGTCACGGAAGTGTCGTTCATGCGCGACGACGCGGTGGCGAGATTGGCTCCGGGGATGAACAATCCCATGTCCACGCACACGCGCTCCGCGTCACGCACAATGTCGGTCAGTTCCATATGAGGCCACACGGGGATGCCCTCGCTACGCAGCACCTGCACCGCTTGGTCCACGGAGCGGGGCACGGGGATGTTCTGCGACACCGCGTTGGCAACGAGCTGCTGCAGCTCCTGCTGGGCGGGCGGCATCTGACCGGGATTTATCTGAAGGCTGAGCAGATAGCATGCCGCAGCCACATCGAACCTGTCGCGCATCCATTCGGCATAGGCGAGCCTGTAGTAGGCATAGGATGCGTCATCCCTCGCGAGGGATACCCGCAAAGCGTTGAGGGAAGCCGCATACACGGAATCCCAATCCTGCGCCACCGCCATCTGGGTGGCGAGCAGCATATGCGCGGTGGAATACGCGGGGGCGTATTTGACGAGCATGTTCATGTGCGGCAGTGCGTCCTTGGGGCTTTTGACCTGCGCGATGAAGTTCGCCAATGCCATATGCAGTCCGAACAGCTTGTCGGGAATCAGCACGACCTTTTCGCCATGCATGGCGAAAAGCCTGTTATACACCACACGTTCCGCATACGAGTTGAAGTAGCGCGGCACGCCGTCCGCTGTCGCGAAGAAAGCATCCATGCGAGCGACGGCTTCCTCGGCTACCGCAATGGCGCCTTCAGCATCGCCCATTTCAAGATGCGAGCGCGCTTCCTCATCGGCGGCCTCCAAGTTCCGCGTCGCATGGAACGGCAAATCCGGCAGGTCATGTCCGTCGATGATCGCCGAGGTGACCTGCGGCGCCATCTGCGTGAGCTCGGGGTCCCCCAATGCGTCAACGATGCGCATGACGTGGCGCGCCTTGTCGGCGGAGGTTGTCGAATCATCCGAAGCGATGCGATGGAAGTCCGTCACTGCACGCTGCAGCAGGTCGGCGCGTTGAATGGCTAGGCCGGTGACATCATGGCATCCCAGAATCTTCGCAACATCCTCGGTGAAAGGCATATCGCTCATCTCCGGCACCTCTTGGGCGCCGGCCGGGGCGAACTTGGTGCTGTGGATGTCGAACGACGGTTCGATGGGCACCAACCTGCCGTTGTCGTCAAATGCCATGCGCGCATTGAACGAACGGTACAGGTCCAAGGGGTCAGAAAGACCCCGCGTTTTCAACGCATCGAGGAATTTCTCGCGGGTGAACGTGACGGTGACGAGTGGTTTGAGCAATGAGAACGAGTCCATTTGCTCCGCGCCGCCGTCAGCATTGGCGTCCGTTCCTTCCGCAGGGTCCTGCGAGCGCACGGACAGCGCGTAGCCCATCGACGGGGAATCTGTGGCGCCGCCGGAATGGGTGTCTGCTTCAGCCATAGCGGATGCAGCGGTCTCCGATGAGGATTCCGCTCCAGCGGATGCCGATGCCGTGGCGGATTGCGATGGGGAGGAATCGGCTGCCGCTGCGGAAAGCGGCGCCTGCGACGCACCTTGGGATGCGACGCCGGCTGCGTCGGAATCAATCCGCAGCGATGCATGGGAATCCATGTCCTTGGGGTCGGAACGCGATCCTGTCGGCGTGTGCGCCGCATTGCCTTGGTCGCCCAAAGGTCCGAGCAACTGGGCTATCAGCGTGGTCATCGCCTCGGATTGTTCACGCACCGCCTCCTCGAGGCCCAAGGAATCAAGCCTCACCGACACGCTCGTGACCGTGGGGTCGACGCCGAATGCCATCGCGGCAATAATCATGCCCATCCGCAGGTTGTAATCGACCGCCATGGCGATGCGTTCGCCTTGTGACGTCTCCACCCACGAGTCGCTGCCGGTGTCGAAGCGTTTCGTAGGCATGAGCGCGTCGCCCGCCGCCGTCATCTCGATGGCGACGCAACCGTTCCTGAGGTTGGAGCGGAAGTCCAAGTCATGGCGGAAAGGCGTGCGGATGCCATGCAACAGCGACACGAGCACCTTGCGATACACCCATTCCGAACCGGTTGTCTGCAGGGAGTCGAGGTCCGGGTCCTGGTCTTGCTGCGCTTCATGATCCGTTGACGGGAATGGGTGAAGCATGTATTCCCGCACCGCCTTGACCCGCGCCCGGGGAGCCAGCGAGACCACGGGGTCGCTGTGAATTTCCCCGGGGCGGGCGGCTTCCCGCATGGGGTCGCTCAGAATCGACAGCGCCGGATTTTCAAGCAATGCAAAATCCAGTTGCGCCGCCTGCTGCTTCGTGATTGTGGATTCCGTGGGAAGGAACCCATACTGCTCGTTGATCTTGAGCGCTTCGTCAATGGCGAGGAAGCGGTTCACGGTCCCTTCGACGCGCAGCGCGGACAGGCATTGCGCTGGGGTCAGGTCGTCATGCCACAGGAAGTACACCCTGCCGGAGTTGCTCGACTGCATGGTTTCGAGGGGCTCGCGCCCATGCCGGGCTTCAAGGCCGGACATGGGCTGGAGGGCGCCCACGTCGTTCATGATGTCCACGAAATACTCGTCGAGACCGGACACATTGCCGGCGTCGGAACGGGTGTCGCGAATGTCGGCGGCTGCTGCGCGAATGGCCGCCAACGGGGCCTCCTGCGCCAGATGCGCCACGATGTTGTCGGCACCGAAAGGCTTGGGGGCGCCATGGGAATACAAACCGCTCAATTCGACGAACGCCACGGTGAGCGCATCGCGGTATTCCAGCCTGCACCGGTTTTGCACGCGAATGCCCGGCCTGATATCCGTGATGGTGTAGCGGTCATGCCATTTGATCCATGTGCCCACTCGCACAGGCGAGGACGAATCCATCGGCATGGTGTATATGCCGCCCACAACAGCCTGCGCGATCATGTCGTCGTCCGCCTGTGGCGTGCCATTGAGCCAGCTGACGGGCACGTTTTGGTCGTGCTCTTTCTCGAACAGCAAGCTGGGATCGAGACGAGAGGGACCAGTGGCCGCGGACGAACCGACAAACACCCTGCCTTGCGCATCGGCAAACGCCAACGGCACGAAATGCGTGCGGTCGAGGAACATGCCGATGCAAAATCCCCTGCTTTTCGCCGAGGGAAGCTGGGCCCACCCGTAGTCGTATGACGGTTTGAAAGAACCGCTCGGAATGCCAGCGATGACCTTGCTTTTGATGAGCGGCGTGAGGGTGATCATGTCCGGATATTCCTTGCGCCACTGTGCAATCCGGTTCATGCGCTTGAGCACACCGCCCGGCTCCCCATGATTGCCGCCGGCGGCTGCATCCGCCACCGCCTCGGCCATTGCCTTCGCCGTCTGTGCTCCCCGAGCTGCCGTGCGCATGGCGCGGCCAACCGCGTCACCTGCCGAAGCGGCCTTTCCAAAGCGCCGGGGTGCGTGGTTTCCTTGCGAAGAACGGGGAGAACTAGCCATGCCTACCATTGTCTCTTTTTTCGCCGACATCCGTTGGCGAATCAGCTCATGGCGCACAGCGAACCCTGACCATTGGAATTACCGGAACGGCCGCGGAACAGATACCTCCGCGGTCCCCCAATCCACCCCTACCCTCCGCCATCGGCGACAAAATCAAGGGTCGCCGAACACGGAGGATACAGACCCTTAAAAAGGGAACCTAACCTCCCTCTTCGGCGACAAATCCGAGAGTCGCCGAACACGGAAGTTACACACCCCGAAAACAAGTCCCAAACCTCCACCATCGGCGATACCACCAACCACTCGCCGAACACGGAGGACAGACCGATTCCTCAAACCGACCTATCCTCCGCCATCGGCGACCCAACAACCACTCGCCGAAGACGGAGGATACAGATCATGAAAACGAACCCCCTAACCTCCGTCTTCGGCGACACCTGTCCCAACCCCGCCGTCACACTCCCGTTGCCCATGCCACCGCCCAACCCGCACCCTCTTCCCACCACACATCGCCGGGTATCGTGCGGCACCCCTAGAATGTTGGTGTGAAGAACAGGACACCCTTGCCCACATTGCGGACCAGAACGTTGCTCATGGCGGCCGCGGCGATTGTGCTGCTCCTCGAGGTCTTCGTGTTCAACCTGCCTCATTGGATCAGCCTGACCAAACCCGCGCCCAGCGCCGCGTCCCAAGACATGAGCACAGGATTGCAACGGCTCGATGACGGCACCGCCCGCATCGAAGACACATCCGAGGCCTATTTCGACGCGGATGCCGACGACCACAGCGTGGAGTACATACGCCTCGAGCCCTCATCCTCCACCCGTTACGCCTACACGGTGTCCAACGACACGGCGACACGCATCGACGTGCTTCCCACCGGGTCCGACGAGTGGATCACCGGCACCGTGGATTCGTTCTGTTACCGTGTGGATTCGAGCACGTATTTGAAGAACCGCACCGGCTACTCGGGGCCGGTGAGCAAAGTGCGCGTGTGGTTCCAAGAAGCCAAGGGATCGCGCATCCCCGTCACCAGCGTCACCGTCAATGCCCGCGTGCCATTCCGCATCAGCATCCAGCGGGTGCTGTTCATGCTGGCTGTCATGTTCCTGCTCATCGCGCTTCGCCCCCGTTCGCGACTTCACCGAGTGAGCCTGAACACGCACGATACGAAACAACGCGTCGGCTTCTGGGCGATCATTGGCGTGCCATGCGCCGCCGCGTTCACCTGGGCGTTGGTAGGCAACGGCTTGGTGCAGACACCGGCGTTCTTCCATTATTCGAATTCGTACGCCTACGATTTCAACCAGTTCCAGCAGACGGCGAACGCAATACTCAACGGGCACACCTACCTTGACCTGTATGTCTCGCCGCAATTGCTCCAGGCGGACAACCCCTATGACGCCGGCACGCGCGAGACACTGCTCAGCCGCGGCGCCTACCCGATTTTCTGGGACCATGTGTTGTATAACGGGCATTATTACTCGTACTTCGGCGTGGTGCCGGTGATTCTGCTGTTCCTGCCGTTCCAAGCGCTCACCAGCCTGTGGACGGATGGCGGCCTCATGCTCAGCACCATCACCGCAGGCGCGTTCATGCTGTGCCTGGCGGTGCTGTTCGGCGCGCTTGCAACGGTGCGCTTCGTGGAACGCCATTTCCCTGACGCGAGCATTGCCACGGCGATGCTGTGCTTCGTGCTGCTGTTTTCCGGTTCCACGATCATGGCTCCCATCTGCCGCGTGGACTTCTACACAATCCCCTTCTGCGCCGGCCTGTGCACGGCGGCCATCGGCCTGTATCTGTGGCAAAGCGCACTGCGCGTGGCCGACCCCGCCTTGGGACTGACGCGCAGAGGTCACACGCGCACCCGCGTGTGGACCGTCGCCGATCGCGACTGCGATGCAACCACCATCAAGGTGTCGCTGCTGCGCTTGTTCTTCGGCTCGTTCTTCATGATTGCCACGCTGGGATGCCGCCCGCCGCTGGCTGCGTTGTGCATCCTGCTCGTACCGATGATCATCCAGATCGCCACGCAACTCAACCGTCGCGCCGCCGCCATGAAATCCTCGGCCACGCAATCCACAACGCGACGCCATCTCCCCGCCGGCACGAAGGACGTGATCATCGCAGCTCTGGTCTGCGCCATCCCCGTGTGTTTGGTGCTCGCAGGGCTGGGGTATTGGAACGCAATCCGTTTCGGCAGCCCGCTGGACTTCGGTAACGATTACCAGCTGACCGTCGTGGACCTCAAGAATTACCACGAGCCGCTCAACGTGCTGGTTGAGATTGTGTTCTACTACCTGTTCCTGCCGCTAAGCTTCACGAAGGAATTCCCGTTCCTCACCTCACCACAGACGGCATTGAGCTCGTGGCAATGCTACGAACCGATCATCGGCGGCATGTTCTTCATGACCCCGCTGCTGGTGTTGGGATTCGCTTTCCCGTTCCTGCGCAAGAAGCTGCGCGAGCATAATGGCTGGCTCACGTGCTGGCTGTGCGCGGTGACCGGTGTTCTGATGCTCCTGTTCATCAGCTACAAGGGCGGCCTGCTGTGGCGTTACAAGATTGATTTCGCCATCTACATGTGCATCATCGCGATGTTCGTGCTCGCACTCGTGCTGCAATGGGCACGCAGCCGTGAATACCGTGGCTGGGCGAAGGCGGTGCTGGTGATTGTGCTTGTCGCCACTGTGGCAAGCGGCATCCTGTGTCTGCAGTCCGTGTTCGTGCGCAATGTGTCGTACCCTCTGGTGACCGATCAGCCCGGCATCTTCCACACCGTGCGCAGCTGGTTCCAGTTGCTCATCTGACAGCGCTCGGCTCCACGCACTGATATGCCCGGTACAGCCGCGGACCTATGGTGTTCCCATGAGATTTTCGTCGAGGGTCAACGCAGGTGCCATGAATCCCATTGCCGCGCAGGCAGCGGCAGCCAAAGCCGCGGGGCATCCGCTAGGCCAGCTCAATGACTCGAACCCCACGCACCATGGCTTGGCACCGCAATTCCTGCCGGAGACGTATACCGCTGATCCCCGCGGACCCCTGGGCGCGCGCCAAGCGATTGCAGATTTCATCAATGCCTCACGCGGGCGTGGCGTCGATCCCGCCAACGCCCCTGCCGCCCCTGACGACGATGCCTCCCCTTCCTTCTCTGCCGCCCCTGCCGTGGACCCGTCGAACCTGTATGTGCTCAGTTCCACGTCCGAGGCATATGCGTGGCTTGCGATGCTGCTGTGCGATCCGGGAGAGGCGATTCTCATGCCCAAGCCCGGATACCCGCTCATCGAATCCATTTGCAATCTCACCGCCACGCGTGCCATCCCCTACCAGCAGTTCTTCGACGGCTCGTGGGCGCTCGACCTGGCGTCCATCGAGAACGCGCTGCGCGAAGGCAACGGCAGCGTCAAGGCCATCGCTGTCATCAACCCCAACAACCCGACCGGCGCCTACACGAAGCCGGGGGAACGCCAGCGCCTCGTAGAGTTGGCGAAACGCTACGATGCCGCAATCATTGCCGATGAAGTCTTCTATGACTTCACGCTCGAGCCCTTTGACGGCAATGCCCGCTGGGCGGGTGAACAGGGCGTGCTCACGTTCTCGCTCGACGGATTCTCCAAGATGCTCGCCGCACCGCACGCCAAGGTCGGCTGGATCGAGGTCTCTGGTCCCGCAGAGGATGTGGCGCAGGCCGAACGCCACCTCGATATGATCTCCGATGACTTTCTGCCCATGAGCAACCTCATCGCCGATCGCATCCCCACCATGCTTCAGGAGGCGGCAACGCAAACCGAGCGTGTCGCTGCCCGTGTGCGAGGCAACATGGCGGCGCTGCACCGTCTGCTCGACGCCGACAAGCAATCAGGCGACGGCGTGGTAGACGTGCTGCGCAGCGAAGGCGGCTGGAATGTGCTCCTGCGCTTCCCCTCCTCCATCGATGAGAACGCACTGGGGCTGCGTCTCGCCCATGACTTCCACATGAATTGCCAGCCAGGCTACTACTTCGACATGCAGTCCAATGGATTCCTCTCCATTTCCCTGCTGCCCGAACCCACGCAGTTCGAACGCAATGTGCGGATTATCCTCGAAGCGGTGCATCGGGAACTGGCCTGAGTGATTGCAGCAGTGTGCGCATTGCCGATACCGCCCAATAGCGAAAAGGCGCGGGGCCTTGCAAGTAAATCCCTGCAAGGCTCCGTGCCTTTTATGTTCCTTTATGTTCCACAGTTGCGGTTTCGCAAGAGGAACCCACGACGGTTGTGAACCGTCTCTGTTGCGCCTGCTTGTGCTACGCCTGCTTGGTGGAAGCGTAGTAGGCGGCGCCGATGATGCCGGCATCGTTAAGCAAGTCAGCGGGCACAATCGGCGTGTTGATCTCGATGTAGGGGAAGTACTTATCGCTCTTCTTGCTCACGCCGCCGCCGACGACAAACACATCCGGGCTGAACAGGTGCTCGAGCATCTGATAGTACTTGGTGAGGCGCTTGCCCCACTTCTTCCAGCTGAGGTCCTCGCGCGTGCGGGCGGCATCGGAGGCATACTGCTCCGCTTCCATGCCACGCAGCGGCAAATGACCCAGCTCGGTGTTGGGCACGAGCACGCCATCCATGATGATGGCGGTGCCGATGCCGGTGCCGAGGGTGGTCATGAAGACCAAGCCCTTGCGGCCCTTGGCGGCGCCGTACTGCGCCTCGCCGACACCTGCGGCATCCGCGTCATTGACGACGACAACGGTGCGACCGGTGCGTTCCTTCAACAGCGCATGAATGTCAACGCCCACCCACGACTGGTCGAGGTTCGCCATGTAATCGAGCGGCTTGCCAGGCTTGATGGGAGCGGGGAACGAAATGCCAATCGGAACACCGTCCGGCACATCGAAATGATCGAGAATCTGCTTGATGATGTCGGCCACCGCTTCTGGAGTGGACACTTCCGGAGTGGGGATGCGCAGGCGTTCGTCCGCGAACTTGCCCTCCTCGAGATTCACCGGTGCACCCTTGATGCCCGATCCGCCAACGTCGATGCCGAATGCCTGTGCGCTTTCAATCATGATGCCTCCCAGTATTGCAGCGATGTTGCCGCAATGGCCAGCAATATCCAGTGGAAGCCCCACTGGCAGTGTTCATTATCAGGGCTTGTTAATTCAAGTCAACCGTTCCTTCACTGTACCGCATCAAGCGGTCTGACGCACCGACGGTACCTGATTCCAACGCGGCACAGCGCGCCATAAAAGGGGCTGACGACTTAATGGATTAATGAAAGGGTGCCACCAACGATGTTGATGACACCCTTGCTTTTGAGGTGACTTCTGAGACGACTTTTGATGGGGCTTCCGATGCAGCTTCTGCGGTGACTTCCAGCGCAATTAGCACAGCACTGTCATCCGCCCGTCAGCCGCCAGCCATCAGCCCGTAGCCGTCAGCCGCCTGTCGTCAGCGCTTACGCCTCGGTCGCACCTTCGGTGCTGGCAGCGGCCTGCTCAGCCTCAGCCTTCGCCGCCTTGGCCTCGAGATCGAAGAGCTGCTTGGCATGCTCCTGGATGCTCATGACCTCGTAGTCTCCGGCCTTAACGGCCTCGATGGCGAGCAACGCTGCGGAGAATTCCGTGATCGTGGTGAACTGCGGCACATCGGCGGCGATTGCAGCGGCGCGGATCGAGTAACCGTCGGCACGCGAACCACGAGAGTTCGGCGTATTGAGGATCAGGTCGATCTTGCCTTCCTCGATAAGCTGCACGACGTTCTTGCCCACGGAGCCTTCGGCGCGCGTCACAGGGGCGCTGCCGGTCGGAGTATCCATGCGGCCGCGAATCTTGTCGACGATCTTGGACTTGATGCCGTAACGGCGCAGCACGGATGCGGAGCCTTCGGTGGCATAAAGGTCGAAGCCGAGTTCCTGCAGACGGCGGGCGATGAGCGGCAGATGGCGCTTATCGGTGTCGTTGACGGAGAGGAACACATTGCCGCTCTTGGGCAGGCCGCCTTCGTATGCGGCGAGCTGGCTCTTGGCGAATGCGTGCGGGAAGTCGCGGTCGAAGCCCATGACTTCGCCGGTGGAGCGCATTTCCGGTCCGAGCAGCACATCGACGGTCTTGCCGGCTTCCGTGCGGAAGCGCTTGAACGGCAGCACGGATTCCTTGACTGCGATCGGCTGGCCAGGGCGCATGTCGCCGCCATCGCCGTGTGCAAGCAACAGACCGCGGTCGCGCTGCTGCTGGATGGTTTCGCCGGCCATGATGCGGGCGGCGGCCTTGGCGATTGCCGTGCCGGTTGCCTTGGAAGCGAACGGCACAGTGCGGGACGCGCGCGGATTGGCTTCGATGACATACAGCGTGTTGCTCATGTAAGCGTACTGCACGTTGATGAGGCCTTGCACGCCCACGCCATCGGCGATGGCATAGGTGGCTTCACGCAAGCGGCGAATCTGATCGGCGGACAGTGTGTTCGGCGGGAGCGAGCATGCGGCGTCGCCGGAATGCACGCCGGCTTCCTCGATATGCTCCATGATGCCACCGATATACAGTTCCTTGCCGTCGAACAGCGCGTCGACATCGATTTCGATGGCGTCCGACAGGAATTTGTCGATGAGCAGCGGGGATGCGAGACGTCCGGAGACGACCGTATCGGCCTTGGCTTCGGCGAGTGCGCGGTTGACGTAGGTCTTCAGCTGCGCGTCGTCATAGACAATCTCCATGCCACGGCCGCCAAGCACGTAGGACGGGCGCACGAGCACCGGGTATCCGATGGAATGTGCGGCGTCGAGCGCCTCATCCAGCGACAGCGCAGTGCCGTAGCGCGGCGCGTTGAGGCCCTTCTCGGCCAGCACCTTGCCGAAAAGCTCACGGTTCTCCGCCAAGTCGATGGATTCAGGTGTGGTGCCCAGGATCGGCACGCCTGCCGCCTTGAGTCGGGCCGCCAGAGACAGAGGCGTCTGACCGCCCAGCTGCACGATGACACCCTTGACGGGGCCCATCTTCTTTTCCGCTTCGTAGATTTCGATCACATCTTCGAACGTGAGCGGCTCGAAGTACAGGCGGTCGGAGATGTCGTAGTCAGTGGAAACGGTCTCGGGGTTGCAGTTGACCATGATCGTGTCATAGTCCTTGCCCAACTCCTGCACCGCATGCACGCAGGTGTAATCGAACTCGATGCCTTGGCCGATACGGTTGGGGCCAGAGCCGAGGATGATCACGGCCTCGCGCTTGCGCGGACGCAGCTCGCTTTCGTCTGCGTAGCAGCTGTAGTAATACGGCGTTGCCGCGTCGAACTCGGCGGCGCACGTGTCCACGGTCTTGTAAACCGGGTGCATGCCCAGCTTCCAGCGCTGCTCGCGGATCACGTTCTCGCCGGCATCACCCAGATGGCGCAGATGCGCAATCTGGAGGTCGGAAAGGCCAGCCTGCTTTGCCTTCTTCAACAGGCGCGGCGTGAGCTCGGCGGCATCGCGCACGTCGAGGGCTGTCTTGTTGATGCCGATGAGCTGTTCGATGAACCACGGGTCGACCTTCGTGGCGTCGAAGATCTGCTCAAGCGTGGCGCCGCCCCAAATGGCGCGCTGCAACTGCTGGTAGCGATGCTCCGTCGGGGTGTGCGCGGCCTCGAGCAGCTGCTTGGTCTCCTCCGGCGTGGGCTTGTCGCCGTCCCAGCTGAACGACATGTGGCGCTTGTCGATGGAGCGCATGGCCTTGCCGAGGGATTCCTGGAAGTTGCCGCCGAGCGCCATTGCCTCGCCCACGGACTTCATGGACGTGGTGAGCGTCGTGTCGGCGCCAGGGAATTTCTCGAACGCGAAGCGCGGCACCTTGGTGACCACGTAATCGATCGTCGGCTCGAAGCTGGCGGGCGTGGACTTGGTGATGTCGTTCTGAATCTCATCCAGGGTGTAGCCCAAGGCGAGCTTCGTGGCAATCTTCGCAATCGGGAAGCCGGTCGCCTTGGATGCCAGCGCGGAAGAACGGGAGACGCGCGGGTTCATCTCGATGACGATGATGCGCCCGGTCTTGGGGTTCACCGCGAACTGGATGTTGCAGCCGCCGGTATCGACGCCCACGCCGCGGATGATGGCGATGCCGATGTCACGCAGCTTCTGGTATTCGCGGTCGGTCAGTGTGAACGCCGGGGCGACGGTGATGGAGTCGCCGGTGTGCACGCCCACCGGGTCAACGTTTTCAATCGGGCACACGACGACCACATTGTCCTTGCGGTCGCGCATGAGTTCGAGCTCGAATTCCTTCCAGCCTTCGATGCCCTCTTCGAGCAGCACTTCGCTCGTCGGGGAGTAATGCAGGCCGGCTCCGGCGATGCGGTGGAGCTCCTCGGGATTGTGGGCGATGCCCGATCCCAGGCCGCCCATGGTGAACGAGGGGCGCACGACCAGCGGGTATCCCAGGTCGTCGGCGCACTTGTCGACTTCTTCCATCGTGTGAGCGATTTCGGAACGGGCGGATTCAGCACCCGCTTCTTCGACGACCTTCTTGAACAGCTCGCGATCTTCGCCACGGTCGATTGCCTCGAGGGAGGCGCCGATCAGCTCGACGTTGTATTTATCGAGCACACCAGCCTTGCCCAATGCCATTGCAGCGTTGAGCGCGGTCTGGCCGCCGAGCGTCGGCAGCAGCGCGTCGGGACGTTCCTTGGCGATGATCTTCTCGAGGATCGGCACGTCGATGGGCTCGATGTACGTGGCGTCGGCCATCTCGGGGTCGGTCATGATCGTGGCCGGGTTGGAGTTGACGAGGATGACGCGGATGCCTTCCTCGCGAAGGACTCGGCAAGCCTGGGTTCCCGAGTAGTCGAACTCCGCGGCCTGACCGATCTGGATCGGGCCGGAGCCGATGACCATCACGGAATGGATGTCGGAGCGCTTAGGCATTGGCGTTACCTTCCTTCTTGTTGTTCTTCATCAAGTCGCAGAAACGATCGAACAGGTACGCGGCGTCATGCGGGCCTGCGGCGGCTTCGGGGTGATATTGCACGGAGAACGCAGGGATGTCGAGGCATTGCAGGCCTTCGACCACGTTGTCGTTCAGATCGATGTGGCTTACGCGCACACGACCGTAGTGTCCGTCGCCGAACGGGCTGGGAACCGGGTCGCCGATGGGGGCATCCACGGCGAAACCATGGTTGTGGGCGGTGACCTCGACCTTGCGAGTGGTCAGGTCCATGACCGGCTGGTTGATGCCGCGATGACCGAACTTGAGCTTGTAAGTTCCGAATCCGAGGGCACGGCCCAGCAGCTGGTTGCCGAAGCAGATGCCGAAGAACGGATAGCCGGCGTCAAGGATGCGACGCAGCAATTCGACTTCCTTGTCCGCGGTGCTGGGGTCGCCCGGACCGTTGGAATAGAACACGCCATCGGGGTTGATGGCCTGCACTTGTTCGAACGTGGTGTCTTCCGGCACGATGTGCACGCGGCAGCCGCGCTCCGCCATGCGATGGGGCGTCATGGACTTGATGCCCATGTCGAACGCCACCACTTCGTACAGCGGGCGCTTGCCTTCAAATTCGCCGCACGGTTCGACGATGTATTCCTCGGGCGTGCTGACTTCCTGACCCAGATGGGCGCCGCTCATGAGCGGGGACGCCTTGACTTGCGAGAGAAGTTCATCGATGGTCTTGAGGCTGCCGTCGGCGTTCGTCAAAGCATCGCCCGAGAAGATGCCGGCGCGCATCACGCCTGCGGAGCGCAGATGGCGCACGAGCTTTCGGGTGTCGATGCCGGACATGCCCACGATGCCATTGCGGACCAGATCATCGTCAAGGCTGCCGTCGGCGCGCCAGTTGCTCACATTCGGGCTGGGCACGCGCACGATGTAGCCGGCGACCCAGATGCGGGAGGACTCCGGGTCTTCGTCATTGACTCCGGTGTCGCCGATGTGCGGGAAGGTCTGCACGACAATCTGACGGTCGTAGCTTGGGTCGGTCAGCGTCTCCTGGTAGCCGGTCATGCCGGTGGCGAACACGATTTCGCCCAGCGTCTGACCGGTCGCGCCGTAGGGATCACCCACATAGACCTGGCCGTCTTCCAAAACAAGAACAGCGTCATTTACGGAATAGGAATCTGCAGTAGCGGCTTCAACAGAGTCGTTCACACTCACCATGGCCCCTCGTCGTTATGGAATCATTCTTTACAACTATACGCAGCGACGCGGATTTATGCGCCGCCGCGCGCCTGTCCCCCACAATGGCGTGCGGAGGAATCAGGCAAAAATAAAGACCCGAAGCACAAGCAACGGGTCTTCACAATCAATGGTCATCCCTGCGATTCATCGGAGGGATCGTCGGACGGTTTGTCGGTCGAATCAGCTGACGGTTCCGCAATCGGATCGGTGGAACCATCAGCTGCGATATGATCGCCGCCGTCGTGCGGACCGGACTGGTCTGCAGGGTCGGAAAGATCGGCATCCCAATCGTCCCAGTCATCGGAGGACGGGGATTCGGAGTCGGAACCCTCCGTCGAAGAATCATCGGCGTCCCCATGACCGTCGGCGTTGTGCCTGTCAGCCTGGGACTGCTCGGATTCCGCGGCGCCCTCACCAGCATCGCTCACGAGACGGCCCTCGGAATCAACGTCATCCTTGTGGGCTGCAATCGCAGACAGCAGCCCGTGGATGAACGACGGGGATCCGGCATCGCTCATCGTCTTGGCAAGAGCGATTGCCTCGTCGATAGCGACGCCATCCGGCACCTCTTCGTTGAAGAGGATTTCCCAAGCGCCGATGCGCAGGATGTTGCGGTCGATGACCGGCATGCGACCGACCTTCCACTTTGTGGAATAACGGTTGAGCATGCGGTCGACGACCTTGCGATGGTCGGCTATGCCACGGCAGATTTCAATCGCGTATTCCGGCAGCGGCGTCTGCGCTCCCGGGTAGGCGATGCGTTCTTCGAGAAGGGACGCGATGTCCTGATTCTTCTCATCTGCTTCGTACAGGGTGTTGAGAGCCCTTTTGCGTGCGGTTGACCGAGCCATGCCTTACAGCAACCTACCTTCGTGACGATGATGCGTGATGGGATTCGACGTAATGGAATTCCGGGAAATCAGTTCTCGCGGCCCAGGTAGGAGCCGTCGCGGGTATCAACCTTGACGCGGTCGCCTTCGTTGATGAACAGCGGAACCTGGATCTCGGCGCCGGTCTCAACGGTAGCGGGCTTCGTGCCGGCGTTGGAGCGGTTGCCCTGCAGGCCAGGCTCGGTGTGCGTGATGGTCAGGACCACGGAGGCGGGCAGTTCCACAGCGATTGGAGTGCCGTTGTGGGAGGAGACGATGCAGTCGGTGCCCTCGAGCAGGTACTTCTCCTGGTCGCCCAGCAGGGAGGCCGGAATCATAATCTGGTCGTAGGTGGTCATATCCATGAACACGAGGTTGTCGCCGTCGCGGTAAGAATACTGCAGAGTGCTGTTGTCGACGGTCTCGAACTCCATCTTGATGCCCGCATTGAACGTCTTGTCCACGATCTTGCCGGAGATGACGTCCTTGATGGTGGTGCGCACGAAGGCGGGGCCCTTGCCCGGCTTCACATGCTGGAACTTGATCACCTGCCACAGCTTGCCATCGAGGTTGATGACGGAACCGTTCTTGATGTCATTAGATGTCTGTGCCACGTTATTCACCTATCAAATGTGCGTATAGCGGAAAAATGCGTTTTTATTATGCCACGACCCCTAACATTTGGCAGTCGGTTGCACCATGAGCGCAACCGACCGCCACAATAAACAGGGAATCCCGGCATGTGCGGACGCAGCCGGGATTCATGCCGCGATGCCCTCAGCCGCGGTGCAGAAGCCGCCTCGAGATGGCATTGGCTACGTATTGGACGACCTGCACCAGCACGATCATCACGATGACCGCAGCCCATGTGGCGGTTTCGTCGAACTTCTGGTAGCCGTAGCAGATGGCGAAGTTACCCAAACCGCCGCCACCGATGTAGCCGGCCATCGCCGACATGTCGAGCACTCCGATGAACAGGAACGCGTAGGCCAAGATCAGCGGCGCGAGGGACTCGGGAATGAGCACCGTCGTGATGATCTGCAGGCGCGGCACGCCCATCGAACGCGCGGCCTCGATGATGCCCGGGTCAGTCGTGACGAGGTTCTGCTCCACCAAGCGCGCCGTGGCCATCGTGCACATGATGACCATCGGGAAGATGGCGGCCGTCGTGCCGATGGAGGTTCCGATGACGAGCGTGGTGAGCGGCTGCATGGCCGCCAGAAAGATGATGAACGGGATGGGTCGGATGATGTTGATGATCACATCGAGAATGCGATAGACGATGCGATTGGCGAACAGTCCGCCCGGGCGGGTGCCCCACAGCACGACGCCCACCACCAGGCCCAGCAGACCGCCGATGAGCAGCGTGATGACCACCATGATGAGCGTCTGCCAAATGGCGGAGACGAACAGCGGCTTCAATACCGCCCAATCCTGATGGATTGCCAACGTCGTTGCATCAGAGCCAAAAGCCGCCGTATGATGCGTCGCCGACGCTGCCGCGAATGATGTCGCCGAAGCTGCCGCGAAGTGGGATGCGGCTGCCACTTGTATGAACGCGCTCATGCCTGTGCCTCCTTGTCATCGCCATTGGCATCCGTCGTCTTGCTCGTTTCGGCGCTCGTTTCGGTGTCCGTTTCATTGGGAGCGTCGCCGCTCCCCGACCGGGATGCGAGCGGATCGTCCAGCACATTGCTGAACACCGAGGCACGCAACGCCTTCTCATAATCAACGGGAGCAGAGGCGGTGCCAAAATCCACGATGTCGCTGTCGGAACGCAACGCGGTGATGAAATTCTCCACGTTGGCGCTCTCCCCCGTGATCTCATAGGTGATGGCGCCCAGCGCGTGCCCGGCCACATCGTTGACGCCGCCGTTGAGCAGCGAGGTGGTAACCGGACTGCTGGCGATGAGCTTGGAAATATGCTGGCCCGATGGCGTGATGCCACGTTCCGGCACGGGTTCGCGCAGCACGACGGTGATGATGCGCCCGTCGTAATGGCGATGCAAGTCGGCGACCGTTTCGCGCGACGGGGCGCCGTCGAGCACCGTTGAGATGAAATGCGATGTGACGGGGCTCTGGGGGTTGGCGAACAGAGAGAACAGGTCGTTCTCTTCGACCGCCTTGCCATGGCTCATGACGAGCACGCGGTCGGCGATGCGCTTGATCACGTCCATTTGATGCGTGATGAGTACGACGGTGACGCTCAGCTGGCGGTTGACGCGACGCAGCAGGTCGAGCACATCCTTCGTGGTCTCGGGGTCAAGTGCGCTCGTCGCCTCGTCGGCGAGAAGTATGCGCGGATGCGTGGCGAGCGCGCGAGCGATGCCGACACGCTGCTTCTGCCCGCCGGAAAGCTGGCTGGGATACTTGTTCGCGTGCTCGGTGAGCCCCACGAATTCAAGCAACTCGGCGACTCGGCGGTCGCGATAGTCCGCACGCCAGTGGTCGCGCACCAGCGGGTAGGCGATGTTGCCGGCGACCGTGCGGGATTCAAAAAGGTTGAACTGTTGGAATACCATGCCGATTTTCTGCCGGATGGGGCGCAGCTTGCCTTCGCTCAGGTTCGTGATGTCCTGTCCCATGACTTCCACGGTGCCGCTCGTGGGGCGTTCCAGCGCGTTGATCATGCGCACCAATGTGGATTTACCGGCGCCGGAGTATCCGATGATGCCGAAGATTTCTCCTTCGGCAATGTCGACGCTCACGTCATCGACCGCTTTGGGCAGCGGCTTGCCTTGTTTTGCTGCCTTGCGCGCAGTGCGCGGATCGGCGAAGACCTTGGTGACGTGACTGAGCCGGATTATTGTCTCGTGCGACTGCTTCACGCCGGCATCGGCCGGCGCCCCCTCAGGCTGCGATGATGCAGCTTGAGGCGATTGTGTTTGTTCGCTCAATTTGAGCCTCCTCACATGGGGGAACAAGGCCGGCGCCACGCTTGTGCAAGCAGGCTACCGGCCTCATGTGGTATGCGATGCCGGCTTTGGCGGTCGGCGTTGGTGGGAAATGCCACTGCTGGTATCGTTTCCGACAGGGTTCAGGCTTACTCCTGGCTTTCGATCTGCTTTTGCAGGTCAGCGAGGATCTGCTGGAGCTGCTCAGGCGTGTAGTTGTCCGCCAGGGATGCAGAACCGCCGGACTGCTCCTGCAGGGCGTTCTCGACGTCCGGGTCAGCGGAAAGCTTGGCGATCTTCAGGTACAGCTCATTGTTGGCGTCTTCCTTGCGGGCCGCCCAGATGTTGATGTACGGGTGGGCTTCCTCCGTGTCGGCGGAATCCTGATACAGCGCATCCGTGGGCTTGAGGCCGGCGTCTTCGACGTAATCGTTGTTGATGACGCCTGCGGCGATCTGCGAATCGCTCAGGGAGTGGGCGATCTTGTTGCCGTCGAGCGTGGTGACCTTCACCTTGGACTTGTCGGTGTCGATGTCAGCGGGCGTGGAGAATGCGGTCCAGTCGTCCTTCAGGGTGATAAGACCTGCGGACTTGAGCACGCCGATGGCACGGGCCTGGTTCGTCTCATCGTTGGGGATGGCGATCGTGTCGCCCGCCTGGATGTCGTCAACGGACTTGTACTTGCTGGAATACAGGCCGAGCGGATAGACGGCGGTGCCGCCGATCGGCTGCAGGTCAGTGTTGTTCTTTTCATTGAAGTTGGCCAGATACAGGATGTGCTGGATTTCGTTGAGGTCGATCTGGCCTGCTGCGAGCGCCTTGTCAACAGCAGCGTAATCCTGGAAGTCCTGGATCGTCACGTAGATGCCCTGTTCCTCGGCCTTCTGCTGCAGCACCGGCCACTGCTTGTCGGTGGCGCCGATCACGCCGATGACCACCGGGTTGTCCTTGGTGCCCTTGGCTGCGTTCTTGCCGGAGTTCTTCACATGCACGCCCACAAGCACACCTGCGACGACGAGCACAACCACGACGAGAGCAATGATGATGTTGCGCGCGGTGTGGTTGACGCGCACCGGCTCCTCCGGTGCGGCGGATTGTGCATTTGTCGGATTCTTCTGGGGTTCCTGTTCCTGTGCCATGATGTCCTTCTTTCTCGTTGGTGAATGCCTGTGATTCAGATGCGTATGGTTTGGATGCTCTTGATACAGACCACTTTCTGATGTGTGTCACACCATACGTGACGATTCGCGGTAAAACCGCCGCGCGCCTATACGACTTCCTTATGGCGCCTTCAAACGCCCTGCGCACACAGTCGAGTCCAAGTAAATGTTTTCCTCAAGCGAACGATTCCCCAAGCGAACGATTCGCCAGACGCTCACCGTCGATCCGCCGCAATCCGGCTTAGGATGATGGAATGGCTGGATTGGCGACAACAATGAACAACAAGGGAACAGCTCCAGAATCGGAGCAGCAGACGGCGAACGCTCCACGCACCTCTATCAACGTCCCAGCTCCCGCTAACGCCCCAGATCCCATCAACGCCCCAGCAACGTCTTCGAAGGGGACATCGCCACGGGATTCTTCCCGCAACAAGCCCCAGCGGAAAACATCGCACAGACGCGGGATGACAAAAGCTCAGAAAGCAGAGGCAGCGCAGAACAGGGCTGCGAAGCGGTCCGGGTTCGAACGTGGTTCACGCAGTTTCATCATGAGTCGGATTCGCGGCACCGACACGTCGATTGAAACCCTGACGCGCTCGTATCTGTTTGCACGCGGTCTGCGTTTTCGCAAAAACGACAAGCGGTATCCAGGGCACCCGGATATCGTGCTGCCCAAATGGCACACGATGGTGTTCATCAACGGATGCTTCTGGCACATGCATGACTGCGGCAATTGCAAGATTCCCAAATCTCACGTGGAATTCTGGACCGACAAGCTCGAACGCAACAAGGCGCGCGACGCCCGCCAGCATGCGCAGCTTCGCGCGCAAGGCTGGCGGGTCATTGTCGTGTGGGAATGCGAGCTGAAAACAGTGCAGGCGCGTGCCGAACGGCTTGAGAAACTGTATCGACAGATCACGGATGGCAATGACGCAGAGCAGCCAGGCAGCGCGGAGCAACCAAACAGCACAGAGCAGCCAGAGTGATGCAGCGCTGCCTGCATCACTGCATCGCTGCATCGCTGCGCTGCCCGCATCACAGCGCCATCTGGTCACAGCGCCCTAGTCACTGTGCTATCTAGTCACTGCGCTGCGATTTCGCGCAGCACACGGCGCGCGGCATTCTCGTAGAACGCGACGCCCGTAGGAATGGAGGAATCCAGACCGATGAACTTGGGCGAATGGATGTAATGACGGTCCGACCGGCCGTTCGAGCCGATGAAAGCGAACACGACGCGCGTGCGGGAGCCGAATTCAGCGAAATCCTCACCCGGCATCTGTTGCACGATCGGCGCAAGCCTGGCATAGCCACCCTGCTTCACATCGTCGGCGACGGCAAGGCCAAGCGCCGGGTCGGATTGCATGACGGGCTGCGCGTGCGGCCAGTCGATGTCCGCGGTGATGCCGTAGGCCTGTGCCACGCCTTGCACGATTGCGAAGAAGCGTTTGCGCACCAGCTCGGCGTCATCATCAGAAAACACCCGCGCCGTGCCGATGAACTTCGCCTCGGGCGGAATCACATTCCACACGGACCCCGCGTGGACGCTCGTCACCGACACCACGGCGGGATGCAGCGGCGAAATATTGCGGCTCACGATGGTTTGCAGCGATGTGATCATCGTCGCCATCGCTTCAATGGGTCCGGTGCCGGATTCCGGACGCGCGCCATGGGAGCCCTGGGCGTGAAGCGTCACGCCGAAGCGGATGGAGCACGCCATCATCGGTTCCTTGCCTACGGCGATTTCATCCGGCTGGTAGTCGGGCATATTGTGGGCGCCGATGATGGCCGACAGCTTCGGCAAGTTTCCTTCGCCGGAATCATCCCTATCGGCGTCGCCGGTGTCAATGGCGTTGCTGATGACGCGCAGTGCGCCGAAGCTCGTTTCTTCCGCAGGCTGGAACAATACGTCCACCGTGCCTGCAAGGTTGCGACGGCTGGCAGGCGTTGCAAGACGCGATGCCGCGCCAATCAGATAGGTCATGTGCAGGTCGTGCCCGCAGGCGTGCATGAATCCGTCTTCCTGTGAAATGAATGGCACGTCCGCCTGCTCCGTGACCGGCAGTCCGTCGATGTCGGCGCGCAGGGCGACACGCGGACCTGGCTGGCCGTCGAGGGTCTTCTCGCCGCGGATGCGAGCGATGAGGCCGGTTTCCAGCTGAGGGGTGGGAACGATATCAATTCCGATTTGCTTCATGAGGCTCTTGAGATACGCCGTCGTGTGCACTTCGTGGAAGCCAGGCTCGGGGTGACGGTGCAGGTAATGGCGGATGGCGCGCAGCTGATCCGGCGTATAGCCGACGGAAGGATCGTAATCAAGCGGAATGTGTGTCTGCGGATCAAGCAGCGCATCCAGTTGCGCCACATCACCCCAATCTAGGCTTGCTTCCTCGGACTGCTGCGCTGACGCGGACTCGCCGCTCACGGTGTCTGTGCTCATGGTTCTCCTTGCCTGCTTCGATGACGCAACCAATCGTAACCCGCGGCGCATAGGAACCAAAGTCATCGTCTCTGATTCTCGATTCGCGCAGGTGCTGCGCCCGTGGGCGTGCTGGGGTTGAGGTACGGGTATCCGGTAGCCCAAAAACAAACCCCTAACCTCCGTCATCGGCGACCCAATCAACCACTCGCCGAAGACGGAAGTTACACACCCTCAAAACGGATCCCTAACCTCCCTCATCGGCGACACAATCCGAGAATCGCCGAAGACGGAGGTTACAGACCCCCGAAACCGACCCCAAACCTCCGCCATCGGCGAACCATAATCCACTCGCCGAAAACGGAAGATAGACGACACCCCAACCCGTCGTAACCTCCACCATCGGCGAACCATCAAGGGGTCGCCGAAAGCGGAAGTTACACACCCTCAAAACGAACCCCTAACCTCCCTCATCGGCGACACAATCCGAGAATCGCCGAAGACGGAAGATACACACTCCCAAAACAGACTCCTAACCTCCCTCTTCGGCGACACAATCCGAGAATCGCCGAAGACGGAAGTTAGACACCTCCAAAACGGGGACCTAACCTCCACCATCGGCGAACCATGATCCACTCGCCGAAAACGGAGGTTGTGGGGCCTATACGACTATGCATATCCGCACAACGGGCGAGAAAAACACACAGCGGGTGATAAAAAACGGGGCTGACCGGACTTTCGCCCAGCCAGCCCCGCGTACCGGCGTTCCCCAACCCGGCACGTCTGGATTACGCGCCCCAACACGCGTCAGCCCGCTAAATCACGGACCTACTTTCGCAACGCAACGTTTCATTGCCATGCCGCACGACCGATGCGGCTTTTCGCGAAAGTGCTTTCACCTTATCAACCGGCATTCAGCGACGCCACCGAAAACGCCGCAATTGCTTATACCCGCTTTTTATGGCAGGTTCAAAGACACCGCGCGCAGTCTTGGCGCCGCCAAGCAACATGAGGCACCGCCAAGCGCCGCATCAGACATCGTCAACCGCGAACGGTGCTTAGCATGGAACCATGATCGACCACATGACCCTCAAGGCAAGCAACATCGACAAATCCATCGCTTTCTACACCGCAGCCCTCGCTCCGCTGGGCTATGTGCCCAAGGCACACCACGAACCCACCATCGGATTCGGCGTGGATGATGGCACCGCACACTCCGATTTCTACGTCTCCCCGATTGAACCGGGGCGCACCGTTGTTCCCACGCACATCGCGTTCCTCGCGCCCAGCAAGCAAGCCGTGGAAGAATTCCACGCCGCGGCTCTTGCCGCCGGCGGCACCGACAACGGCAAGCCCGGTCCCCGCGCCTACCATGACGGCTATTGGGCCGCGTTCGTGCTCGACCCGGATGGCAACAATATCGAGGCCGTCGTCAATTGGGCGGGATACCAAGTGCCGCAATCCCGCTGAATCCCGCCGTCGATTTTCACTGTTGAGTTCCCGTTGGATTCCTGCGGTTTTCTGTTGACCCCACAGGAATCCTTGCCTGCAGGAATCCCGGGAATTCCCATTGAGTTCCCAGTGGACCCTGCAGGAACCCCTACGGATTCAAGCCACCCGCCGCGACGCACCGACTCAGTGGGATGTAAACCACCACAATGCGCCGATCACCACGACCGCGACGACCACCAGCGCCACGATGGCGATCGTGTTGCGTTTGCGCACGGCGCGGCGCCGTTGTTCCAATTCGAGCGTCGGCACTGCGGCGCGCGTGAAATCAACGCGCGTACGGGCGGATTCCAGCTCATGAGTGTCGGCTTTCGCATCCGCGAGCCGCGCCTGTGCCTGTTCGATGGTGGCGACGTCCGCGTTCACGCGGTCCACGTTGCTTTCGAAATTCGCAAGTCGCTCCTCATGATTGGCTCGCGCCGAATCATAATTAAGCGCGCCCGTCACGATGCGTGAGCCGAACGACCGCGCCTCCTGCTCGTCCTTGGCGGCGAATTGCACCAGCATCACGTCGTTGCCGGACCAGACCTCCAAAAACAGCTGCTGTGCGTTGTCTTCCTCGCCCATCACCTTGTTTGCGAGTTTCGCCGACCTGCCGCCGCTTTCGGTGCGCGGATAGTCGATGCTGGCGCGCACAGCGTCTTCGGCACCCAATACACGCACGCTCGCCTGCCCGGAGTCCAATCTCAACTTCGCATGGTTGTATTCGAGGCGGTCCACATACAACGTGGCGTGCGCAAAACGCGCAACGGGCTGGCCGTACTCGTTTTTCTCGCGTTCGACGAGCTTGCGCGCATCCGCCACGGCATCCGCATGTTCCTTCTTCGCACGATTGAGCGCCGATTCCGCTTTTTTCACTCGGCTTTGATATTCGCCGTTGACTCGCTTGTATTCGCGGGTGGCGGCATCGTATTCACGCATCGCGCGCGATGGACCGTTGCCGGGCGCCTCGGACACCCCGCCGCCATGCGCCACATCATTGCCGGCAGGCGTGCGCTGCACCATCTGACCGCCCGTCCTGTTGGCTCGGGGTTGCGGAACCGATGGCTCGGCCCGCTGCACAACCTGCGACCGACCTGCAACCTGCGACCGACTTGTGCCTTGCAGCTGATCTACAACCTGCGGTTGCGATAGGCGCTGCGGCTGCTTGATCGACTGCGGCGTGACCACAGCGTTCGCCTGCGGCTGAGAATCCTCGGTCCAATTACGACGGGGATTGGTGCTACTTCCCGTGCTACTTCCCGTGCTACTTCCCGCGTTGCCTGCGCTACCGCTGCTTCCCGCCGTTCCACGGGCAGAGGAGGATCCGCGCACTGCCCCATCACGCTGAGTTTCGTTCATATCGCTTCCTGTCCCTCGCAATCCTCATTGAGTCCACCTACCATCATGCCACGCGCCGCCTCATGGATCAGCGAATTCACGATAGAGTGGAATGCAGCACAACGCTCAGAAGGAATCGCGTATCACGCGATCGTGCATCCACAACATGCATCCACAACAACGGAAGGATAATAATGCCCGAAGGATTGCAAGCTTCTCTTTCGCACTTTGACGAGACGATTGCCTCATCCGTCATGCAACGGGCACGCGATTACTGGCGCCGCGGCCTCGTGTCCATCAACGAAACAACCGATAGCAACGCCGAAGCCAGCGCCACGGTGCATGTGGGAAGCGCGAATTTCACCGTCACCCTCACCATCGCCGACGCACAGCCCTCCACCACCTGCACATGCAGTGCACCGCAGCCATGCCGCCATGCCGCCGCAGCCATGCTGGAGCTGCGCGACGGCAAGTCCCCCGCGCACCTGAACCAGGATGCAGTGGACCGTGCAATCGCCCGCTCCACCACGGACATGGCAGACATCCCTCACGAAATGTACGACGCGCTGCTCGCCGCCATCGTCGCCAAGCACGACATGAGCTTCGTCGGCGGCCTGGGTCCCGAATCATTCACCTTCATCTGGACCTCGCGTTGGCAAGACATGCCGGCTGATTCAACACCCAATGATTTCACCCACCTGTACTCCATCGACGAAGCCACGGACATCATTCACCGCTCGCTGACGGATTTCACCGCGCCCAAGCCCGGCCAAAGCGCCGAAGACCGCGCGAAGGAACTTGAAAACACGCCGATCGCACGAGGCTCGGCGGTGTTCAATGGCGTGCACACCGTGCTGGAAAACGCCATCAAATCCACGGATTGGGAGAAAGCCACTGCCAACATCTGCCTGTGCATTCGCACACTGGCGCAAATCGTGCACGTCTTCAACGACAAGGACGGCATCGCCCGCTCCCACGCGCACGCGCTCATGCTGCCCGTCACCCGCTACTTCACGTGGATGAGCGAAGAAGCAGCGCCCGACGTGAGCGGCAACGCGCTGAACGAGCTGATGAAAGCCGGCACCGACGACATGGTGATGCACATCTTCTCCGGCGGCATCCCCGTCTTCAGCTGCGCCCTGCCGTTCGCCCGCTGGGATGACACGAGCATGTGGGCGTACGAGGCCATGGAAACCGCTGACAAAGCCCTAGGCACCGACACCAGCGTGACGGCGTGCGAAAACCGCGGCTTCGACATCGGCTGGTCCCGCCATCGCCTGATCGCGCTGCGCCATGACGTGGCGGCACTCGCCGGAGACTCCATAGCGCTCGCTGAGGCACGCAAGGAATTGGGCGACGACGTGACCGCTCAGACTTTGAAGCTGGCGAGCGACGTGCTGCGCGGCGACAATGACGCGGCGGTGCAGATCGTGCGTTCGGTGAATAAGGCGAACCAAGCGACCGTGGATTCCGCCCGCACGGCGAACGAAGCGCTGCTCATGACGCTCGACATCAATCCTCGTAGCGAGCTGGGCGTCAGCGGCTGGCTGGGCGTCACCGAAGCCGTGATGCAGGCGGCGCTCGACAAGGAAGGCCTCGAGGAGCTGTATACCAATAACATCCTCAATGCCACGGTGAAGATCGGCATCCTGTATGTGCCGCGCATGGCACGCCTCGTGGGGCAGGCTGCCTGGCCGGCGAAGAACACGGAGCTGATGACCAAGTGCGGCCGCCAGCTGGTGCAGCGCCGGGCGATGCTTGCGGATGTGAACGAACAGCTGCGCAAGCAAGGCAAGAATCCCGTGCCGCCGGTCGCCTTGCGCAACCCGGCATACGAGCTGCTTATCATCCAAAATCGCGATGCCGATGCGGCGCTCGATTACATTCGCGTGACGGGTGCTGTTTCCAAGGAGATGCTCGACATCGTGGCTGACAAGTCCCCGGACGAGGCCCGCAAGATCTCCGACAGGCTGCAGGCTGCGCAGAAGGCACGCGGCGAGAAGCCCACTGAGCTCATTGATTCGAAGGAATACGATGTGCTCGATGCCGCAGACGCTGCCGCAGCTGCAGTGGATGCGATTTTGCGCCCCGACGCTCACCCGGCCGAGTGACCCACTCCGCCTGCTGTGATTCCAAACCAGTGTCGGCTTGGAATCACGGCTGCCATATGCCCATATGACATATGCCCATATGAATAGACCTATGCACTATGCGTTTACATGCGAGTGCATAGGTCTATTGTTCATCGCCTCCCCATGGCGTTGTCAGCGATCGCCATTCTTGTGCTCATACTGATGGGAATAGGCGGATTCATGCGATTGGGGCGCTGGCGTTGGATTCTGGGATGCAGTGGGATCTTGCCAGTCGGCCGTCGTCTGCTGCCCATAACCCGAGTATTGATCCCCCGCCGCAGGCGATCCGTCAGCGGCAGGCGTTGCGGGATCATCAGGAGTGTATGCGTAAGGGTCGAGGGTGGACTCATCCGCAATGTAGGAGGCTGGCTGATATTCCTGCGACTGGTATCCCTGCGGCTGATACCCCTCTTGGTACCCCTGCGCTTGGTTTCCCTGCGGCTGGTATCCCGGTGCCTGATAGTCCTGGGATTGGTATCCCTGCGGCTGATAGCCATCTTGGTTTCCCTGCGGCTGGTATTCCGCCGACTGGTATACCGGCGCCTGATATCCCTGCGGCTGATACCCCTGCGGATGCCCCTGTGATGGATACCCCTGCGGCTGGTAGCCTTGCGGCTGATACTCCGCTGCCTGATACCCCTGCGGCTGGTACCCCTGTTGCGACTGGTAGTACCCTTGCGGCTGATAGCCCGGCTGGGAATCTGGCTGAGAATACGACGGGGCCGGATACGGGACTGCAACGGCGGTAGGAACCATCCCGCCCGCCAAATCAACACGCGGGGAGTAAGCGAGCGTAGTCTCGTACCACGATTCATCCACATGCTGCGCATCAAAACCCTCGGGCAGATCCGCGGGTTCGTGCGCACGCGGCAGACCAGCAAAAGGTGTGCCGGGAGCCTCCGGGTAGATGCACCCGCCATCACCGACAGGCACGCGTTGCGCCAGCTTGACGCCAACCACTCGCGCCAGCGCCTCCACGAGCAGCATCCATACGCCCGACAGCAGGAAGCACCATGGCATAGGTGCGATCGCGCCCCCCATATTGGCAGAATTGCCCGCCTCGGCATCCAAGAAGAAGCCATCACCACCCGTGCCCGATATATGCAACCGCAGCGAAAGAACCATGAAGCCGAACTGCAGCGCGGCCGCTATGAGCAACATCGCAACCGGAGCCTTCCACACGTGAGACCATTCGCCGGATTGCACATCGGCGCGATACCGTTTGCCGGCTCGCAGCGCCAAATACAGCGTCAATAGCACGAAAGCTGCGAACACCACCCATTTGAACCACGCACAGCTCATCGTGGGGAATGACCCCAGCCACGCACCGGTGAACAGGTCATGCAATTCCCCATTCGCCGGCTGGCTGCCATCGCCTACGTCGGATTGACCCAGCGGATGCAACTTGTACGTGCCGAAGCAGCACAACATGAACAGATACAATGCCAATTCTGGCAGCAGCGGAATCATGCCCACCCACATCTTCACAGGGTTCGAGGCAAGCCACTGCGCCGCCGGGTTCGAAGCATCCATGTTTGCCCCGGCATAATCGCTCATCGAATAGCACAGCAGCAGCGAATACACGAACGCCGCCACGGCAAACAGCCCGGAACCAAACACAAGCGTTTCCACCACAGTGCGCACATAACCCGACTGCCGGTGCATCCAACGCCAAGCGGCGTGGAACACGCTTGGCGCTCCAGAAGCACGGTTGCCCAGACTGATGCCAATCGCCGCACCCACGCCGGGCAGAATCCACGCCATGAAGACGGTGATGTACGTGAACGCGGAATAATGCGACATGAAAGTGATCACAAGAAAACTCGCGGATTCATTATGCCTGCCTACAGCCAGCAGCACCGAGATGATTGCCGACGCCCAGATAGCCGTTTGGATACCGCCATAGAGAGCGGACCTTTTGACGCGACGCAAGGCACCGGACTTGGCGATGATGTAGGCTCCGAACGCTGCCCCCAGCAACATCGCCACTCCTGCGATGCCTATTCCGCCGCGAAGCGTCGCTTCATACGACACCGTCGAGCTGTCTCCCGAGTCAGAAAGAAACATCTGCATACTGCTGCCGACGTCCATCGTCAAGTCGCAGTGAACGCTTCCGCCGATGCCTAGCCCCAAGGCGAGCGCAAACATCGTGAACATGCCCGGTTTCAAGCTGTCAATGACGTTTTGGATCATGCCTGAAAGCCCTGAGGAATCATCCAATCCGCCTGTGCCCAGTCCACCTGACCCCAATCCGCCAGAGCCCATGCCGGCGCTCTGCATTGCGGATGCCAATGAGCTGAAAGGCACCAGCTCCAGCAGAAGCGTCACGAGAGTGAATGCAATCGCCGCAGCCACTGCGAGCAGCGCAGCAAAAATCGCCGCACGGTTCAGGTCTCCCCAGCCATGGCGAGCGCCACGTCCAGCGGATTCCGAATGCAGCGTCATGCGAAACTGCGGCTGCTGCGGCGCCAGTTGCGTGAATTGCGCCTGCTGCGGTTGCTGTGGTGACTGTTGCGGTGGCTGCGAGAACTGCTGACTCCACTGCGGCACTTGCTGGAACTGCTGTGGCTGCTGGGGTCCCTGCGTCTGTTGCGGCTGTTGCGGCTGTTGCAGCTGCGGCTGTATGGGCGCCCCGCATACCGCGCAATACAGCTGCCCTTCTGGCACCATCGCGCCACATACCGAGCATTGCATATATTCCCCTCTCACTCCATGTCACCGGCGCATTGCGACGGCGCCGTGCACATTGAACGTGCACATTCACCATGCACATTCACCACGCGCATTGTCATACCATCGTACCCTAAGCGGATTGCATCGCAGGCAATACACCGCAAGCGGAGAAAACCGCAGACGGCCGTCATGACAGCAACCGCAGGATATCGCCACGCGTCATGCGACCAATTGAGGGTGGCGCAGAAGCATCCCCATCTCCGTCGAAACCGTCGAACAGAGCGGCGTCAGCGATTTTTGCATCTGCATCGCTCATCGCGCCGGCACTGCGATCCACCGTCGTGAACGCATGGGCGAGGCGGCTCTTGCTTTCCTGCAGGTCATGCACGCGCTCTTCCACCGTGTCAGCGGCAATGATCTGGTAGACATCCACGTCATGCGTCTGGCCGATGCGATGCGCCCTGCCGGTCGCCTGATCCTGCGCCGCAGCATTCCACCATGGGTCTGCGTGCACCACCACGGAGGCACCAACGAGGTTGAGCCCCGTATTGCCCGCTTTCAGAGAGATAAGCATGACGGGAGCCCCTACCCCGGCATTGAAATCATTGGCGAGTTCGATGCGACGTTTCTTCGGGGTGGAGCCCACGAACTGCACGTTGTCTATGCCTGCTTTATCCAAGCTCCTGCTAATGATGTCAAGGAACATGGTGAATTGCGAAAACACGAGCACCCGCCTGCCCGAATCGATGGCGGTGCTCACGATGTCCACAATGGCGTCGAGTTTGGCCGATGATGCCGTTGCATTGTTATAGACAAGGCGCGGATCACAGCAGATTTCACGCAGACGCGTCAGTTCAGCGAGCACAGGCAGCGTCATGCTCGACAGCGATTCATCAGGGTCGCCGTCAAGCATTGCGCGCAAGCGATGCTCCTGCGCTGCATAAAACTTGCGTTGCGCGCCTTCAAGCTGCACTTTGACCGTCGTTTCCAACCGTTCCGGCAGATCATGCAGCACCTGAGACTTCAAGCGTCGTTTGATAAACACCTGCGTGATGGCACGCAGCCGCAGCGCCGCGGGCACATCCGTGCGACCATCCTCGATGGCCCGCACAATCGGCCCTTCGAAATAGGAGCGGAACCAATGGTAGTTGCGCAACAAGCCAGGCATCAGAAAGTCGAAAATGCTCCACAGTTCGCTCAGCTTGTTTTCGATGGGCGTGCCGGTAAGCGCAAAACGATGCTGCGCATTGAGGCTCTTGGCCGCGTGCGTCATCTGTGCTTGCGGATTCTTGATGTATTGCGCCTCGTCAAGCACGACAGTGGAAAACATCGCATCCTTGTAATCATCGATGTCGCGACGCAGCAGGTCGTAGGACGTGATGATCAGTTCCGGCCGCTGCGGCGCGTCGTCCGATTGCGTGGATTGCACAGATTCCACAGGTTGCGCGGACTGCGTTACATCATCGCCAGCCACGGCGTTTTCTGCGTTGCCATCCGCCCCTGGCGTCACACTGCCTTCCGACACCCTCGCCACTTTGCGCACAACCGCCCGACGCTGGGCCTTGTTGCCGGCGGCGACCTCCACGCGAAGATCAGGCGCGAACTTCGCGCATTCGGACGCCCAGTTATACACCAAGGACGCCGGGCACACGACAAGCGCCGTACCGTCATGGCGCCGCGCGAGAAGAAGCGCAATGGTCTGCACTGTTTTGCCCAAGCCCATCTCATCGGCAAGAATGCCGCCGAAGCCCTTGTCATACAGTGTCGAAAGCCACCGGAATCCATCCAGTTGATAGGGGCGCATCGTCGCATTCAGGCTTGCCGGCGCGCTGTAGCGCTCAGGGTCTATGACCTCCATGTCGTGCACATAGTCGCGGAACGACTCGTCTTCGACCACCTCGTCATCGTCCAGCGCCTGCGCCACGAACGCACGGGAGGCCGGCAGTTGCGCGCCACCGTTGGCGATGTCATCATCCGTCAGCCCCAAGGCCTCGGCGGCGTCGCCGAATTTCATGAGCTCGTCGCTCGTATGGGAATCTTCAAGGTCGATGAATTCTCCATTGCTCAAGCGGTGGTAGCGGCGGCGCCTGCGGTAGCTGGCAAGCAGTGCAGCGACCTCGCTTGCGGAAATCTCATCAGCCATCGGCGAGACCTCCAGCAAGTGGGACTTCATGGACACGCCGAAACGCAAGTGTTTAATCGCACGGGGCTTGATCGCATTGAATGCATCCGTCGCATACACGGTGCCCGCCTGGCGCAGCGCATTGAGGCCATGATGCATGAGGAACATGATGGCGTCGGCATCATCGTCTTCGATCAACGCCAGCCCCTGGTCACTGACCGCAGGGAAAAGCTGGCGCACCATGTCGATGCCGATGCCCTCTTCCGTAGTGTTCCGGAACAACTTCGTCATGGCCCTCTGCTGGCTCATCCGCGCATGGACCACGCCCTGCCCGGGAATGAGCTGCACGGATGTGCCGGGATATCCGGCGACGAGCTCACAAGTGACGCCATTGTCGTCGCGGTCGAGGTAGAACGCGAGGTCCGGGTCGATCATATGACTTGATTCGCTTCCCTCGATTGTGGGAAGGGTGAGCCTCACCCCCGCGGATTCCAGAGCCGGCACAACGGAATCCTCGAACATCGCCCAGTCCGACGCCGAGACGTACTGCTCGCCCGAGTCCCCGCACAAGGCATTCAACGACGACTCAGCGCCGATGAAACCTTGGGAGAGACGGAAGAACGCCACGATGCCGTTGGTCTGGGGAGATTCCACCACCGCATACGAATGATGCACACCATGTACGAACGCTTTGATATGCGTGGCGGACATGAACGTCACACCCCGCGCCGTGCTGAAATCCTCGGCGCTGTATGGTTCGCTCGTTTGCTGGATGACAGTGGGATTGCCCGGAAGTTCCGCCTCAACCGTGACAAAAACGGCGGGGTCTCCTTCGAAAATCGGAGCATTGTGCATGGTGCTCGGATCCGAGTAAGGCGTGCCGCTGTGGCACTGGAACATGAGTGAGCTCGGGATGGCGGGACCAGCAATGGCGGAGCTAGGAGTGACAGAATCAAGCGCGACAGAATCAGGAGCAACAGAATCAGAGGCAGCGGAATCAGAGGCAGCAGCATCGGCAATCGCCTCACCTTCACGGCGCGCCACGCCCCTCCGTCGTTCCTCCCCGGCCGTTTGCGCTTGTATCGCCTCGAGATTCGCCGCCGCGTGAAGGCGCGCAATGGCCAGCGGACTCCTGCGGTTCGTCAAAAACGCCGGCGCATACCATTCGTCGCCAGGCGCCTCGCTTTGCACATGCGACCCATGGAGATCAAGCAGCTCACACACTTCAGGCTCACTGATGCGCAGTTTCTTGCCAAGTTCTGGCGCATAATCGCCGGACGCATAATACCGAAAACTCATGGTGCTGACCGTGAGCCGGGTGTCTTCCAGACGCAGCAGATACGCATAAATCCGCCGAGAATACGCATCAAGCAGCTGCGGTGCATGCACGAATGCGAGCTTCTTGCCATAGGCATCGTATTTGCAATCGCGAAAATCCCGGATGAGTCTGGATAGATCCTGCACCACGTATGAAAGCTGCCCGCAGTTGATGCGCAGTGAGAGCTCCCATCCGCCCGAACCGTATTCCAGATGCGGCTGCAGATGCACGCTTCCTATGGTCGGCACGACTGCGGATGATGCTATTGTTGCCTTTCTGCGTCCACGGCCTTTCGACGAACCGGCAGCGTTGTCTTCCAATTCGCGCAAGGATTCCAACGCACTCCGCCGATTTTGCCGACGCACGCCGGTTTTTCTCGAATTCGCCCGTTCCATCACCTCTTGCAATGCCGATGATGTGCGGCGGGCAGATGCCCTTGTTGACCGGGGTTTCGCTGCCGCCGGTTGCGCCGACAGCTCAGGCAGCGACATGCGCATGGCTCCTTCCGGTTCGTCCGTGTGAAGTCCCCAGCGCAGTGATGCGGTCGAAAACAACTGCGGCGCGATGATGAACAATTCGCACAGGGCGACCTCATGCGCACACAGCATTTCATGGGAATTCTGCGTGGCATTGGCGCTGCGCTCGGGTTGTTTTCCGACGGAGTGACTTCCGACGGAGCGTATCCGCGATGGGCGTGGCGATGACGCAGCGGACGGCATCGATGACCGCGACATGCGGCCTCCCCTGCTACCAAAGCTCACCCCATCCGACGCATCTGCATCGTCGTAACCTATGATGTCGTCACGATCGCCGAAATCCGCAAAATCGTCATAATCGTCCTCGGATTCCCGCCGCCAACCGCCATCATCACCGACGCTGCCGATGCCGCCGATGCCGCCGAGTTCAGCCCTCTGAGCGGCATAATCGTCACGACCGCCTTCGCTCACATCATGCGGCCTGCCTTGCGAATCCAGCCAGATTCCCGACCTGTTAAGCAATCCGACCGGGCAATCGCATCTGGCACCGCTCACTTCCATCGAGCCGTCAGCACAAGGGGTGATGGTGAGCGCCACCGGCCTCCAATCATCACCACGCTTGCCGCGAGCGCGCACGGCTCCAGCCGTCGCCCCACCCGTCGGCTCGGAATTATCGCTTCGGGGCGCCGCAGCAAGATTCACCTCACCATGAATCCTCACCACACGGCCGCCGAAATCCATTACGTCGCCAATGTCTATGCCGGTGGCGCGAATGTCCGTGGAATACAGCGACAGCCTGGCGCCGCTGATGTAATCGTCGGATTCTGACTGGGCGCGCAAGCAATCCTGCCACAACTGCGGTCTGATGCCTGCACGAATCTGCTGTTGTATTGCGATTCGTTCAGCAGAATCAGCGGCGTTCATGCTCGCGTGCATCGAGCCGCGTCGCCAACCGCGGCCATCGCCGTATTCAGAATCCCTCTCAGACACACAAGCCTCCCCGCGCTATCGCTACTTTCCACATGCTATACCGCCGTGCCAGCAATACGAAAAAACGCTCCAAGCATAATTACTTGGAGCGTTGCGGCCCCATGCGTCACGCGATGTATCAACACACCGCGCGGTTCATGGGAGCCGCATCTGATAAAGGGCCGACCAGCTCATCATCAGCTTTCAAACTGCGCCTGATTGACGTCGGACTCTTGCTGCTCGGAAGCAACAGCGGCGGACTGCGCCACTTCGGTCGATTCCACTGTGCTGGTGGTGGAATCTGCAGCGCTGGTGGATGCCGCGCCATTAGCGAATCCGCTCAGCTGGGTTGCGGCATCAGTAGCCTGGGTCTGCGGTGCCGCATTATGAACCGGCATGGCAATGGTAGGAGCATCGGAACCCGGCTGTGCAGCGAACGAGTCAACGCCAGGCGTTTCAGACTGCGCAGCCGCAGCAGGAGCCGGTGCGGCAGGCGCATCGACCGCTACCGTGCCGGGCAGCACGAACTTGTAAAGCGCTGGCAACGCAGTGACAAGCTGCTGACCGATGAGGCGCGACAGCGCTTCGACGATGAACACGCACACCGGCACCAGCAGCAGAATGCTCGGTTCCACCCTGAAAGCGGAGCGCTCATCCGATACTGTCATCTCGATACCTTGGAACAGCACCCACATCACCAGCATCACGCCGAAGGAAGCAACAGGGGCTTGCCATGCCTGGTCCCAGCCGGCTTTCGCCGGATCATACTGGTTGCGCAACGCCTCGCGCATCACCAGATACAGCAGCACGAGCACGAACAGCACGAGCAGAACCCACCACACCCATGCATACGAATGCATTCCTGAGAACGCGGAGTTCTTCTTGATGAGATTGGCAAAATTGAGGCTCGTGGTTGAACTGCTGCTCGACGAGCTAGCCATTTCGACGCCACCGAAGGTCAGTATCGAAAGCAGTGCAATCACCGCGGTGCCAAATCCCACGGAACACACGCTGGCAAGAAGATACTGGGAGGATGCGGAGGAGGAGTGGCCCACCTTGCCAGCGATAAACATCACCAGCATCGCGATGAACACAACGGCTGCGCAGAAGGCGAACACGATTTCGAAGAATTCGACAAGCGTGCGCAACCAGCCACGCGTATGGGACTTCCACCACGAGTACGCGAGGAACACGTTGTTACGCCCCGCAGACGTGGCAGAGGCAAGCGCGGATCCCGCCAGAGCGCCAAGCGCAGCAAGGATGAAAGGCAGGAAGAATGTGCGGGCTGTCACAAAGGTCATGCTGGCGCTGGCGCCGAAGCCGGAAGACGACTTGACAACGCTAACGGCAGCAAGGATGAGGCTCACGACACCCACGGCAAGTCCAGCCACCGCAGACGACACAACGCCAGCCCAACGGAACCGGATGGCGCTCTTCCGCGACAGCATATACACGCCGAACGCGCTGCCCACGACGAGTGCAATGCCTGCGAATCCAAGCACGCAAATCGACATTGATATCTGATCGGCGATCGTGGACATCATGGATGACACCAAATCGGAGTCGGAGAGTGCGCCGTCATATTCAAGGGATAGCTTTGCCGAGCCTCCGAGCGCAATCAACAGCAAGCCTACGAAAGCCTTGAACGGGTTGATATCATCCCCCGCGTCCCCCAATACCGATGACGCGAATCCGCTCATGGCACTGGGACGGAAGACCATGCATAGCAACAGCACGATGAGGTTCACAACAAGAGCGGCTGCAAGTCCGATTCCCACACCCTTGAAAGCAACCTGCCACACCTCCGGGCGGCTCAGATCGTTCTTCAGCTCAGCGACCTGCGGGTTGGACGCCGCCTGGGAAGTAACCGGCTGCTGCGTGGGCTGAGCCGCGGCAGACTGCTGCGCGAACGGCTGCTGTGCGAACGGCTGCTGTGCGAACGGCTGCGTGGGCTGCGGCTGAGCAGGCTGTGCAACAGGCTGCTGAACAAACGGTTGCTGTGAGGCAGCAGGCTGCGCGACAGGCTGAGCAGGCTGCGCGACAGGCTGAGCAGCATACTGCGGTTGCGGCGTGGACTGAGACGTTTCCGGCTGTGCAGCGGCAGGCTGCGCATTCTGCACTGCGGCAACCTGGAATCCGCAGTTATTGCAGAAGCGCGCACCCTGCACCAAAGGCGCGCCACATTGAGGACAGAACATAAAAGCTCCCTTTCGAGTTCTCGGAATTTCGCAATCAACATCATGGTATCTCACGGAATCTGTTCGATTCGAGAGAGTACAACGGCAATCCGCAAAAATTGTGATAGTGGAGTGAATCTGCAATGAAATGGCGCCACGAAGATGCCACGAGACATCACGGAAACGTTCCATGTTCCGCGACGTCAATCCCAAATCCGGCATGGCGACACGCCGCCCACACGACACGCCATACACAGCACACACCGCACACCACACACGCCACACGCCACACACCGCACGCCGCACACCGCACACCGCACACCGATAGCATCAATACAACAATGGCCCGCGCCACAAGGCACGGGCCACTGTTCAAGCAACGCGATGCATCACAGCAATGCCATGCACACGAAGTCGAGAATGAACAAAGCGGCGACGACCCAGATGACGGCGGAAACCTCCTTGGCCTTCTTCTTGCAGGTCATCACGATGCAGTACGTGATGAAGCCGCCTGCGATGCCGTAGGAAATCGAGTACGAGTACGCCATGAACACGGCGGCAAAAAACGCCGGGATGGCCTCGTCGATGTTGTCCCAGGCGATTTCCTTGAGGCTGGATGCCATCATGCAGCCGACGATAACGAGAACGCCTGCGGTTGCGGCGCTCGGCACGGCCGAGATGAGCGGCGACAGGAAGATCGACAGGATAAAGCAGATCGAGACGACCACGGAGGTCAGGCCTGTACGGCCGCCTGCGCCGATGCCCGCGGCGGATTCCACATAGGTCGTGGTGTTCGAGGTACCGAAGATAGAGCCGATGGACGTGGCGATGGAGTCGGCGAACAGCGCGCGATCCATCTTGGAACTGAAACCGGAGCCATTCTCAATCGACTTCTCGTCTTCCTCAGAGAAGATGCCAGTGCGGCGACCGGTGCCGATGAACGTGCCGATGGTGTCGAAGGTATCGGACATCGAGAATGCGAAGATCGTGACGAGCACGAGCGGGATGCGGGCCGGGTTCGAGAACAGCGCCGGGAATCCCTGCGCCGAGAAAATGGCGCCGAAGGTAGTGGGCAGCTGCGAGAATGCCTCGCCGATCGACACGGAGTTAGACATGGAGGTCAGCCCCATCGGCACACCGATGATTGCGGTGATAACGATGGTGAGCAGCAGGCCCGCCTTCACCTTCGTGACAGTGAACACGATGGCGAGAACCAAGCCGATGAGGAACAGCCACAACGTGGGGGTGTTCAGGGTTGCCAGGCCAGGCGTTGCGCTGATGGCGCCGCCGTTGGCGGCTTCGCTCGGGTCACTGGGGGTGAACTTGATGAACCCGACGTTGAGCATGCCCACATAGGCGACGAACAGGCCGATGCCAGCACCAATGGCATGCTGGAGCACCGGCGGGATGGACTTGATAATCATCTTGCGGATCTTGGTGACCGTGATGAAGATGTTGATCAAACCGCACAGGAACACCATGCACAGCGCTTCCTGCCACGTGAAGCCCAGGCCGAAGCACACGGTGTAGGTGAAGAAGGCGTTGAGGCCCATGCCGGCTGCCTGCGCGTACGGCACGTTGGCGAACAAGCCCATGATGAGCGTGCCGATGACGGCGGCGATGATGGTGGCGAGGAACACGCCTCCCCACGGCATTCCGGTCTTGCTCAGGACCTGCGGGTTGACGACGATGATGTATGACATCGCGAAGAATGTGGTGAGGCCTGCGGTTATCTCGGTGGATACCGTGGTGCCGTTCTCCTTGAGATGGAAGAACTTCTCCATGTGCTATGGCTCTCCTTGTGATGGATCTGAAGGCAATCACTGGTGATTGATGAATGCGAATGACGAGAGCCGCGCAGCGTTGGCGCGGTCACGAGAGCCGCAACCACATGCGCCGTCACCCCCGCCAAACACGTTCACACTATCACGCGACGCAGTCAGCGATGATGGGCACAGCGCAACCTGTTCATCTTAGATCGCGCGCGTGCCATGACTGCTCACTCTGCGCCCGTTGACACGCCCGCTGGCATGCCAACGGGTGCCACGCGTAAGCCCGCGCGAACACGCAAACACCACTGCGCCACAGCAGCATAACCGCAATACTCGGTGTGAAAGCCAGGTGAGGCCAGTGGTTGCCGATGCACCGACATCATCAATCGTGGTCTACGCGGTCTGGAAGTCAATCATGCTGGGACCGTCACCGTCCTTGCCGCCTGCGGATTTGCCGCGCATAACCTTGATCTGGGTACCGATGGCCTCCTGAAGCTGACTGACATGCGAGATGATGCCAATGGAACGTCCCTGCTCCGCCAGCTTTTGCAGTTCCAGGACCACGTCTGCGCGACAATTCTCGTCCAACGTGCCGAAACCCTCGTCAATGAAGAAGACCCCCATCTCGATGCCAGCGGCGCGCGTCTGCACAACACGCGCCAATCCTAGCGACAGTGCAAGCGAGATGAAAAATGTTTCGCCTCCTGACAGGGTTTCTACATCGCTGTTCCTGTTTGTGCGCGCATCATAGACGCTAATCGGAAGACCCTGCTTGGCACCGCCTTTTGATTTGTTTCCCAAGCTCAGGCGGAAGATGCCATCATGGATGCCTTTGAGGATGATGTTGGTCTCGTCAAGCACTGCTGTGAAGATCTGCTGCACCGCGTAGGCCGAAATCGTCAATCTATTGGGATTTTCTCCTCTGTAGTTCTTGCCACACAGAAGCTGACTCATGCATTGGTATGGCCATGCTTGTGAACGGGTCTCCTCCCATTCGTCGGCTGCCTTATCGATCGCCTTGCGCTTGGTTCCGAAACCCTCATACGACGATTTGGCGGACTCATACTTGCTGTTCGCATCATCATATGCGTGGGACGCATCATCAAAACACTCACGCAACGCCTTCTCATCAACAGCATCGATGAGGGCCCCCAGATGCGTCAACATGACGGGAGCGGATTCCCCGGATGCCAATTCGGTGGTTTTGTCAGCATCGGATAGGCCTGTGTCGGTATCTGCGGCACTAAAACCTGCAATGTCAAAATCTGCGGCGGCAGGAGCAGCGGCATCAGGAGCAGCGGCGCCAAGAACGGCATTGCCAAGAGCAACCGCATCAGGAGCAGCGGCGCCAAGACCAACGGCACCGGTCTCCTTGACCTTCCACAAATCGATGCATTCAGGCAACGCGTCGATGTCAAGCAGTCGCAGAGTACGGTTGCTGTCTTCAGTCAGATGGTCCCGCAGATCATCGAGCGCCGCCTTCAATTGGTCGTCTGTCGAACGCACATCCTGCTCGTACTGACGTACCTGTCCATCCAAGTGATCAAGATCCTTCGCGTCGAGGATTGCCGCGAGCGCCACATCCAAGGAAGCGAACCCACGCTCCGAAATGACTCTTGCAAGCTTGTCCCGAGCCGCTTCAAGATCCTTTTTCTTCTGGGCGAGAACATCACTGCAGGAGCGTTGCGTTTTCTCGGCTTCATTACGCTTGGCGATCTTGTCCGCTATGGCGTTAATACCGGAAGCGATCTTATCGTTAGATTCAATCTGCTCATTGAGATCAGCAATGCGCGCGGACAACGCGTCTTTGTCTTTGCCCACACACGCTTCACGTCTCTTGTCGACATCCTCTTGCTTGGTCGTTGCTTTTCCTTGTTGAACACGGAGGTCATTCGCCGCTTTGTCACGAGCCTTCTGCGCAACGGCGAGGGCGTCCGAGGCAGCTTTGAGCGACTGCAGTTCCTCCTCGACCTTTTCAACCGCCTTCAGATTCTTCACGGCGATGTCATGGTTTGTCTGCGCCTCGTTAGGCGTCACACCTTTGAGGCTTTCGGTCAGGCTTGAAATCTTGCCTTGGCACTGGTTGAGTTTGCTTTTCGCATCCTCCCATGCAGCCTTCGCTTCCTTGAACTTTCTGCCTGTATCGTCTATCTCGTCGGCATTGGATACAGCAATGACATGAGGATGCATGGTCGAACCGCAGACCGGGCACGGTTTGCCGTCTTCGAGGGCAATGCCGAGCTCAGCGATGCGCTGCTCCAGCTTCACTTGTTCGTTGCGTTCCTGCGCAGCATCATGGGTCGCCTTGGCCTCTTTCTCGTCGTTCTCAAGCTCAGTCCGCTCTTTGAGCAACCTGTCGAGGGTTTCGAAGTCAGCAAGCGTCTTGGCAGCGGCATCGAGTGCGCTCTGTACGACGGGTTTTGTTGCAACAACGTCTTTGGCGCTTTCATAGTCGGCGTTGATCTTCTCGGGATCGCCGCAGGATGCGAGTTTTGCCTCGGCTTCATCCAAGGTTTTCTTTGCCGACGCTACACCGTCCTGCAAGTCGGCAAGTTCCTTTTGCGCACGGTCGAGTTGATTGAGCTGGTCGAGGTCGGCAGTGCAACGGTCGCGCTCAGCCCGCTCCTTGGTTACTGCAATCTGCGCCTTCTGCGCCTCGGATTGGCGTTCTATCAGCGTCTCCTTCGACTCCATGGCAGCGAGCTTGTCGGTGGCGTCCTTCAACGCATGTTCTCTGTCAGCTACCGCTTTCTCGGCATCCTTGACGGCATCATTGGCGTCAGACACCGGAATGGCATTGCGTGCTTCCTCTACGCGGGCACAAATCTTACCGATCCGATCTTTGTCTGCCATGAGCATGGCCTGCCTTTCAACAAGCCCCTGCTGCTTGCGCAAATCTTCGGTGAGTTTACCCACCAAGGTGAGATCGACTTGGGCTTCGTCCCGTCTGTGTTGAGCTGCCTCTCGCACGTCGGCGCCTTGCATCACCACAGTGGAAAGCTCGATATCTATTCTGTCGAGAATAGCGTCAAGTTCATTCCGCTTATCGGCGATGTTATCGATGGGCAACTCCACCAGCTGATCGGCTTGAGACCCATTAATGGACTGGCTATTCCACCTCTCCAGTCGCTCCCCCAGGCTGATGGAAGACTCATGGGTATCGTCATCATCAGCGTCATCAATGTCATCAGCGTCATCAGATGTGATGTCATCGGAAGACGCAGCATCGTTGAAACCACTGGCATCATCATGGTCATCAGCAGCACCCGCACCATCAGCATGCTCTTCTGTGGTCGCCGCTATGGCCGACGCGGTCTCAGCGCCATCGACGGCATCACGATCAGGTTCATCCTCTTCGAATGGGAGGTCCGGCAACGCGCCTTGCAGTTCGGAGACTTTGCCGTGCAAAAGAGCGCTGGAATGCGCGATATCCGTGTCCTTTTCCTTTTCCATCTCCTGCAGGGCGTGTTGAATGCGGTCATAGACTCCCAAGCGAAAGATATCGATGAGCATACCGCTGCGTTCCTCCGGCTTGGCATGGAGAAACGATTCGAACTGCCCTTGCGGCAGACAGATGACAGTGCGGAACTGACTGGCGTTCAGACCGACGATTTCCTGAATGGCACTGTTAGCCTGTCTGCTGCCGTTCGCCACCACTGTGGCGCCCTCATCATCGCGAGCGAATCCGATAAGAACTTTGCCCGCGCCGCGCACATCAGGAGCATGCTCTGCCTTTTCCTGTGCCGCCTTATAACCATCCGAATCGAGTCTCTTGACGGTCACCGCCTCAGTCACTGGCACCCATGCAGATTGCGGATCGTCGAGATGGCCCTTCTTAGGATGGGAGTAGCCCGGATTGCGCTTGATGTAGTACGTTTTGCCGTTCTCACTGAAAATCAGTTCAACGCAGCTCGCCTCTTTGTTCGCGCCCAAAGGCAGAAAGCGCGAACGCATACGCTCTTTGCCTGCACTCCCATCATTTCTTGTTATTGTGCTGAATAGCGCGAAGCAGATTGCGTCAATGATTGTGCTTTTGCCGGCACCGGTGTCGCCGTCGATGAGAAACAGGCCGTTCTTTGACAGTTTGCCGAAATCAATGAAGAACTCATCTTTATATGGCCCGATGCCTTTGATGGCAAGTGCTTGAATCCTCATGGCAATTCCTTCTCTCGTTCCTTTTATCTACTGCCAGCTACTCTGCTGCATTCGTGTTTTTGCGTGACCGCTCCGTGTGCTTATCTTCTGCATCGGATACCCGTGCATCCGACGTCTCCCCTTGTGGGATGCCCTGTGCTCGACGAAGCGCTTCGCCCAAGACATCCCTTTCGCTTTCATTCGCATCACGATGCCCATTGGTGACGTCATGCACAAAGGAGAGCATGATGTCCATCGGATCGTCAACATTGCGGCGGATGGCATCGCCGTCAGCTGCAGCCTGGTCTTCTTCACCGTAGGGCATGACCGAGTAGGACAGCACACTGCTGAATGCGGCATGCACCTCACCCCACGGATCCTTGTGTTCCTCGGGGTCATAGGTGCCTTTGATGTTGACGAAATCCTCCCGGTATTGAGCATTGTCAGGACCGAGAATCTCATTGAGGTCGCCTCGAATATTGACGATGCGACGCTGGCCGGATTGGACGGAACGCTCAGCGATGTCAGTCACCTTGCCGTTTTCGACCGTGACGATGTCCACGACACGGTAGTTGCCTTCCTGCGGCTCGGATTGCTTGACGTCATCGGCGTCATAGGCAAGCAGCGACCCGCAGTAACGCGCCTGAGGAAGACGCCCATCCCCTACGATGGTGACAATCTGCGGTTTGTGGATATGTCCGAGGGCAAGGTAGTCAAAACCCGTGCCCGCGAAGTATTCGCTGGGGATTGCGTCCGCAGTCCCGATAACAAACGGTGACTCTGATGCGGCATGCTCCGTCTCACCGCCGGAATAATTATCAAGTCTCTCCCCGATCTTTCCACGCATGCGACTTGCCACATTCGCATGCATCATGAGAATGGCCGCGAGGTGAGAGTCCTGCGCGCGACGCATGGCAAGATCCCGTGCCGCCAGCTGAATGGCGGCACCAGTGACGGACTGGGTGGTCTCGTCCACAGTCGATTCCTCAGGCAGATCCGGGTTAGACTCATGCATAAGTCTGTTGATAGGATTACGCGCTGAGCTGGGGTACAGGTAGGGGAAAGCGTATACGGCAAGCCTTTCATCGCCTCGTTCGATCATCACTGGCTGAGCCACATCTTCGACCGACGCGCAGATGTGGAGGTTCGGCGTCACCAGTCGGGAAAGATACCCCAGCATGGGAGCGGAGTCATGATTGCCTGGGATAAGGATGACATCCACGGCAGGTTTGCCATCGCGCTCGATGCTGACAAGCTTGGTCAGTACGTTGTCGAGCATGGTCATCTGCTGGTCCCCGGGACGTTTGGTGTCGTAGACATCACCGCAGATGAGCACTACATCGATATGCTCATCGCGCACGGTGTCGATGATCCACTGCAATGCCCGCTCTTGGGCATCACACTGATCATAGCCATTGAGCTTGCGCCCCAAATGCCAGTCAGATGTATGCAATACCTTGATCATTTCCGTCTCCCTTGGACTATCCGCATTCCCAAATCTGCAGCCGTATCTTCAGCGAACGAACATTGCCTCGTCACCCATCTGCATCGTGCGGGTTCCGTTTGCCGCCGGCCTTGCCAATCGCTGTTTTCTCTCAAGTTAACCAGTTATTTTGCACAATGCAAAGGTGCACGACTACTTGCTCAAATGGGCTACAGCCACAACGCTTTTTAGCGTGTTGCAAAATTGCGCAATTGCAAAATTGTATGCGTTGCAGCATGCATTTCTCCATTTGCATACGTTTCAACACAATTTGCACAATATTCATTCCAAAATCATCAAATTCTTACCCACCCATGCCCCACCAAACCTCCCTCATCGGCGACTCACGGCACTCGCCTCAACAGACATGACGATCAGCCCTACACACAACGTCCCACAAACGACAGACTCAAAGCAGCAGAACCACAGCCCTGCAGCATCACACAGCACCACAACCCCACAAAACCAAACGCCACAGCACCAAACGCAGTGGGGCGCCGCAACAAGCGACACCCCCAATACAAATACTGTCAAGGCTCCCAACTGGGAAGCGACCCCAACAGCACAACACCGCAGCCAGCCCATCAGACCAGCCGGCACGATGTCAGCGCAGCGGCTTGACCAGCGGGAACGTGATCGTCTCGCGGATCGTGGCACCCGTCAACGCGATGAGCAGTCGGTCGATGCCCATGCCCATGCCACCTGCCGGCGGCATGCCCACGCCCAGCGCCTCGAGGAAGTCCTCATCGATGTCGCCAGCCTCCTCATCGCCCGCCAGCGAATCCTTCGCCTGGTCGAGGAAGCGTTCACGCTGCACCACCGGATCGTTGAGCTCGGAATAGCCGGTCGCCAGCTCGAAGCCGCGCACATACAGATCCCACTTCTCAACCACGCCCGGCTTGGAACGGTGACCCTTAACCAGCGGCGACGTCTCGACCGGGAAATCGCGCACGAAGGTCGGTTCGTAAAGCTTGTCCTCGTAGAAATGCTCCCACAGGTGCTCCACGAGCTTGCCACGGTTCTCGACCTCATCGCGCTCCACATCGAGCTTGTCGGCAATCTGCGCCAGCTTCTCTTGCGGCGTTTCAGGCGTGATCTCTTCCCCGAGCGCCTCGGAGAGGGAATCATACATGCTCATCTGCTTCCATTCGCCACCGAAATCGTATTCCGTGCCGTCGAGCAAAGTCACCTTGTGGCTACCGAACACATCCATTGCGGTCGTCTGGATGAGCTCCTTGGTGAGCGCAGCAATCGTATCGTAATTGCCGTAGGCCTGGTAAGCCTCGACCATCGTGAACTCCGGCGCATGCGTGGCATCCACGCCCTCGTTGCGGAAGTCACGGTTGATCTCGAACACGCGCTCGATGCCGCCTACGAGGCAGCGCTTGAGGAACAGTTCCGGCGCGATGCGCAGGTACAGGTCAAGGTCGAACGCATTCATGTGCGTCGTGAACGGGCGCGCCGCAGCGCCACCATGAATGGTCTGCAGCATCGGCGTCTCGACCTCAAGGAAGTCATGGCTTTCGAAAGTGTGACGCAGCGACGAAACTGCCTTCGAACGATTGCGCACCATGTCGCGGATCTTCGGGTCGGCGATCATGCCGATGTAAGGCTTGCGCGTGCGGGTGTCTTCATTGAGCTCCTTGTGCAGGGCCGGAAGCGGCTGCAGCGCCTTCGCGGCAATGGCCCACTCGGTAGCGAACACCGACAGCTCGCCGGTCTTGGAGGAAATCACACGACCACGCACATACAGGTGGTCGCCCAAATCAACGAGCTGCTTGAAACGCTTGAGGGAATCCGGACCGACCTCCTTCTTGGAAATCATGCCCTGGATCGTGGTGCCGTCGCCCGACGCGAGCTGCACGAAGCACAGGCCGCCCGTGTTGCGCAGGAACATCACACGGCCAGCGATTCCCACAACGTCCTCAGTTTCGTCACCCGCCTGCAATGCGTTCTCGTACTTGGCGCGCACCTGCGGAATCGTGGCGGTCACATCAAGGGTGACCGGGTAAGGCTGGATGCCTTCCTTAAGCATGAGTGCACGCTTGGCCACGCGCATCTGCACCTGCTCGGAATGACCTTCAGGGTCGGATGCGTTGATGGCGTCATCGAGTTCTGCTCCGGCATCAATGCGCTGGGCGATGGCGGCGTCCTGGTCGAGCAGCAGCTGCGCATGGTCGATGCTGCTGCGAGTCTGCTGCTCCTTGGTTTCCTCGGTGGTAGGGGTTCCCGCGGTTGCCGATGCCGCCGCGGTTGATGCAGGCTGATTCTTATCGTTTTCGTTAGTGTTAGCCACAATATCCTCGCTGCTCGGTGTATGCCTTGTAGTAGGCCGCTGGCGCCTTGCGAATCTTCAACAGCGCCATGACTCTTGAACCTCTTCATATTACGTTTGGGCGGCGATAGGACGCAACGCGGGGTAGTCGGGAGCCATTGATACAGCATATGCCGGCGCTCCGGGGCGTCCCGGACGGTGCCGGGGCGCCGGAATTACCGCGAGGCGGCGCAACCGCCACCGAGGGATCACGGGAGCGCACCCTCAACAGCAACTACACGTCCCACCCCACCCGCACGGCAGCACAACCACCGCCGAGGGCGCAAGGAAGCGCACCCTCGACAGCAGATACCTCTGCACCAGGCCACTCAATGGAGCCCAACCACCACCGAGGGTGCACAGGAATGCACCCTCAACCACGATTAACACCCCAAGCACCCAGCCCCGCAACGGCAACCCACCCTGAGGGCGCACAGAAGTGCACCCTCGACAGCAGATAGACCCGCACCAGACCACCCAGCAGAATCCAACCACCACCGAAGGTGCACAGGAATACACCCTCAACCGGATTCACCCCCACTCCTGCCGCTACTCTGTCACCCAACTGCCACCGAGGGTGCAGCATTGCGCACACTCGACAGCAATTACACGACCCAACCCACCTGCACGGCAGCACAACCGCCACCGAGGGCACAAGGAAGCGCACCCTCGACCGCAGATAACCCAACGCTAGGCCGCTCAACAGAATCCCACCACCACGGAGGGTGCACAGGAGTGCACCCTCAACCAAGAACACCCTGTCCCCAACCTTCAACTCAACCGCACAACCGACGCCGAGGGTGCACAACAGTGCATCCTCGACCGGGTCTGCCCCACTCCTGCCGCTACTCCGTCACCCAACTGCCGCCGAAGGTGCAGCATTATGCACCCTCAACAGCAATTGCACGACCCAACCCACCCGCACGGCAGCACAACCGCCACCGAGGGCGCACAACACCGCACCCTCAACACCGATTAGGGCTCCAGACACCAAGTCCAGCAACAGCAAAACGCCCCGAGGGCACACAGAAATGCACTCTCAACCAAGAATACCCCGCCCCTACCGCCGCCTCAACCGCACAACCACCGCCGAGGGCGCAAGGAAGTGCACCCTCGACCGCGATTAGCACCCCGAGCACCCAGCCCAGCAACACCAATCTGCCCCGAGGGTGCACAACAGTGCACCCTCGACCGGGTTTGTCCCCACTCCGGCCGCCGTCCCACCATCCAACTGCCGCCGAAGGTGCAGCATTGTGCGCACTCAATAGCAATTGCACGGCCCAACCCACTTGCACGGCAGCACAACCACCACCGAGGGCGCAAGGAAGTGCACCCTCAACAGCAAAGTAGCCCAACGCTAGGTCGCTCAACAGAACCCCACCCACGCCACGCACAGCAATCAACCCCGCAGTGTGACGCCACTCACAATTCTGCGCGAAAGCCTGCTAGCTGATAGTGTCGTGCCCGCAGAGATGCGCAGGTGTTAGCCCCGACATCTCCGCCATCGCTGCGGAGAGGAATACATGGCGCGCAATACACGTCAGCACACGTCACCATCCGCCCCCCCAACAAGCACAGACCCTGGTCTTTCAACAATCTCCCCAACAAGCTCAACAAGCTCAACAAGCAGCCCAAGCAGACCAACAACCCCAAGCTCCCCACCAACCCCAGCAGCCGACACGCGACCCGCTCAACAACCGCTGGATGCGTGCCGTCGTCCCCGCGCTGCTCATTCACGTCTCCATCGGCACCGTGTACTGCTGGAGCGTGTTCAAGCAGCTCATCGCCGACCAGATGCACACGGCACCCGGCACCATCGAGTGGGCGTTCTCCCTGGCGATTTTCTTCCTTGGCATGTCCGCCGCGTTCCTCGGCCCCGTGGTGGAGAAGGACATCCGCCGATCCGCGCTCATCAGCCTTGTATGCTTCGTCGCAGGATTCGCCGGAACGGGCGCGAGCATCGCAGCCGGATGGCTGCCCGGCGTGTTCATCTGCTACGGCGCGATCATGGGAGTCGGCCTGGGCGTAGGCTATCTCACGCCGGTGAAGAACCTCATGCTATGGTTCTCCGACAACAAGGGTCTCGCCACGGGCATCGCCGTCGCAGGCTTCGGATTGGCGAAGGCCATCGCAAGCCCCGTCATGACCTGGCTTATTTCTTCCGTTGGCCTCACCAACATGTTCTATGTGCTGGCTGCCGTGTATGCGGTCATGATGTTCCTGGGATTCCTGCTCATTCGCCGCCCCGCCGGCTACGCATATTCCGCGGCGGCGCGCGTACGCAGGCGCACAGTGATGCGGCGCCCGGTCTTCTGGGCCATCTGGGTGGCGTTCTACCTCAACATCACGTGCGGTCTGGCGCTGATTTCGCAAGAGAAAGACATCCTCCATGATGCACTCGCCGCAATGCCGCGATTCGCAGGGCTTGATGCCACGGCGTTCGCAGCTGCCACGGCAGGTTTCATCAGCATGGTGCTGGCGGTGGACGCAGTGTTCAACGCCGCCGGACGTCTGGGGTTCTCTACCCTCTCGGACCATTGCCGCCGGCGCGAAACCAGTTATGTGGTGATTTTCGTCATGTCGATCGCCGTGTGCGCCATGCAGGTGGCGTTCCATTCGATTGACAACGCGACCATGTGGATGATTCTCATCATGCTGTTCCTTGTGAACGCAGGCTACGGCGGGGGCTTCTCCACGCTGCCAGTGCTGCTGGAACAACATTTCGGCATGGCGTCCGTATCGACCGTGCACGGACTTGCGTTGAGCGCATGGGCGTTCGCAGGGCTATCCGGCAACCAGCTTGCATCGTTCGTGGTTTCGCATGCTTCGGATCCGGCGCATCGCTACGCTGCCCTGATGCCGATTCTGGCGGTGCTGTACACGGTTGCACTGGTGGCGATTCTGCTGGTCATGTGGGACCGTGATAAACACAGCTGGCAGCGAGCGCAGCGCGGATTTCAGCCGAAGCGCTAGCGTCCGGCTTCGCGCCGTTCACCGAATTCCATCCGCGGCCGAGGATGCATTATTGTGCACCCTCAACCTGGATTACCCCCGCGCCGACCGCCACCCACACCCTAATCTGCTGCCGAGGATGCATTATTGTGCACCCTCAACCTGGATTACCCCCGCGCCGACCGCCACCCACACCATAATCCGCGGCCGAAGATGCATTATTGTGCACCCTCAACCCGGATTACCCCCGCGCCGACCGCCACCCACACCATAATCCGCGGTCGAGGATGCATTATTATGCACCCTCGACCGCAGATAGACCGCAATAAGGCCACCCGATGGGACCTAACTGCCACCGAGGGCGCACCATCGCGCACCCTCGGGTGAGGACCAAGGCGTTCCGCATCGTCAGACCATCATGATGGATGGAAGGGGATGGAGAGCATGACGCCCGGTGACACGCACATGCACGGCCTGGGGCGCGATGACCTGCTCGCCCTGCCCGTGCGCTGCGGCTTCGAGATGGTGGAGACGAACGTGATGGCGAGCGTGTACGGCAAGGGCCATGGGTTTGCCATCCGTGCCAGAAACCTGAAGAAAGACTGCATAGCTCGACAGTTGCGCGCGGGACGGCATCGTCCTGTTCGCGGACAAAAAGAAAACGGAACGTCTGACAGTGTCGGCCGGGCTCAAAGTGCCCGGTGGAATAACAGACTTTCCGTTTGATACAAAATTACGTCGCCCCCGGATGCGGTTCGCATGGTGGGGATTGGCTTGTTTTCAAGGGTTTCCAGCTCATGGCGTGAACGCCTGACGCCGGCTTGTTCTGGCATGTGGCGTGTGCGGAGGCGCGGTTCACCGATGGTGGCCGCGCCCTTTCGTTTGCCTGGCTGCGGGCGTGCCGGCCTGCCTGGTGGTGTCGCCGACGGGTTCCTGCCCTGGGTGCGCGCCCCGGCCTGTGCGTTCCGGTGCGGCCGGAGCCCCGGGCGTGTCGCGGTTCTCGGCGTGTGCGAGGGAGCGGTGGGCGTCGCGCTCGATGAGGTCGAGCTGGCGCGTGGCTTCCTGGTTGCCGGGCGTGTGGCGTTCCGCGAGCGTGCGCAGGCTCGCTGTCTCGCTGAGTGCCTGCCGGGCTTCCTGTGGCGTGAGGTCGCGGTGGAATTCCTGGCTCCATGCGGCGGCGAACGCCTGGGGGTCGTGCCCGTCGTAGAGGACGGTGCCGTCCCGGCTGATGACGGTGAGCCGGTCCATCAGCCCGCTGTCCGCGATCAGGGGCACGTTTTTCTCAAGGTTCGCGATGGTGGTCTCGTGCGCCGCGGGCGGCGTCCACCGGGCGACGCCCATGGCCGCGAGGTCGTCGTAGAAGCGTGCGAGCGTGCCCAGGCGGCTCAAGGCGGGCGGCACGGCGAGGAGCACGGCGTGCGTGCCCCGTCCCAGGGCGATGGCCTTCCCTGCTTCGTCGAGCACGGTGGGCGCGTTGCGCCATGTGCCCTCGATCACGCAAGAGACGCCGTGGTCGTCCGCGTATTTCACCGCCATGCCGGTCCATATGCCGGCGGCCTTCGCTGTGATGCCGGGCATGGCGAGCGGGTCGTTCTCGACGAGCGCGTCGAAGTCGGGGTGGTACTGGCGGAAGTCGTCGCCCACGACCGGCAGGATTCTGCCGCCGTACAGCTTTTTGACGAGCTCCTGGCCGCGTGTCTTGCCCGCGCCCGGCTGCGCGCCCAGGAACACCGTCGTGGACGGCAGGGAGCGCACCGCCTGGGACCTGATGCGCGGCAGGATGCGTTTCCTCCACAGCGCCTCGTAGTCGGGTTCGGTCACAGCAGCGCCCCCAGTTCCTTGCGCCTGGCGTTCCACCGGTCCATGGTCTCGATCTGCTGGGCGCGGTCGAACGGGTCGACCTCCTCGCGTTCCCTGTCGAGCGCGATTGCCGCGTCCATCCATTTCTTCTCGGCCTCCGTGTCGCCGGCGGCCTCGGCCTTGTTGGCCAGGGCCATGTACCGTCCACCAAGCCTGGTGCCGGCCTCGTAGAACACGTCGTACAGCGCGGCCCCGTCGAGCAGCGGGTGGCCGTCCTGCGGGAATGCGTCGTATTCGCCTGTCGTGGTGGTGTCGCCCATGTCGTCTCCCTTTCCCGGCCGCCTCGTGCGGCCGCCACCCACCATCATCCGGCGCCCGGCCGCGTGGCGCAAGCGCGCCATGTGGAGGAAGCGTGAAGATTCCACCACGAAGACGGTAAAGGGCCGGGACCCTCGCGGACCCCGGCCCTTCGAATTAGGACGAATCTCATTCCAAACGGACGTCGGCCCGACCCCGAGACCGGGGCGTAGCAGTGGCCTTCGCCTGATAGGAACCCTACCACGATTCCTGTAGAATCTCCGACATATAGGAACCAAAGTTATTGCTTATAATCCCCGCAGGCGTTGTGGCCGTAAGCGTGTCGGGGTGTCGAACTTGGTGGCATATAGGAACCAAAGTTATTGCTTATAATCCCCGCAGGCGTTGTGGCCGTAGGCGTGTCGTGGTGTCGAACTTGGTTCCCGTGTCTTCATGG